>CAVSJE010000029.1:0-18681 GCA_963728115.1 uncultured Gemmatimonadaceae bacterium | reverse complement strand
TTGGGGGGTGGGGGGCTGGAATTTGAGATGACGTGGTACACGGTAGGCCCGGAGGCCGACGAAGCATTCGGACATGCTCTATTGCTCCGGCGAAAACTCCGGTTCTTACGGTGCAGCGGCGGGTAGTGCGCGAAGCATGGCCGGACGGTGGGGTGGGTCGTAACGCCTTCTCTCATGGCCAATTTGGAGTAACAGCTGCATATTAGCGAAGGTAGTATGGCGCGAGGGCATGCAAGGAGACGATCGTCGAAGCGTGCCATTGTGAATAGATGATCAACTGTTAGCCAGACCACCGAGTCATAGGAGCACGACTGCCCGATGCGCCTATCGCTAATTCCCCGCACAGTCCTGGATTCGGTAGAGCCCTCGATCCGAAGCCTGTCCGATCGACTCTTCGTGCTTACCGCGGGGAGGCAGGGGTCGAAGAAGGCACAAATCGACATCTCTAGTTTCTTCGAGACGGGTATCGTAGTAGCGCTCTTCGAGTTCCTATTGATGACACCAGCCTTGGCCCACCTGGAAATTAGGCACGAGAACCCATACCGGGCCACGACGAAACCTGAGCAGGTCGATCTTTGGATTCGCGCGCCGACCGGGGGGCGTGCCGTCGTCATTGAGGCTGGCGATTTCTCTCCCGGCAAGGTGAAGAATGATGCGAAGAAGATGCGGCGGCTCAACAGGAACGGTACGAATTGGTTTCTCGCGTTGTTCCGAGACTATCATGCGGCAGCTCCTTGGGCGCGCATCAACAGCTGCCGCCGCAGAAAGGGTAGTCTGAAGGGGTGTCATCTCGGACTCGATGAAAAGTTCGTCCGCTCCATTGTGATTCGACTCCCCGGACGAGATCCGATTCATTTCGGCTACGCACTCATTCGCGTCGAGTAGAAGCAGTTGGCTCGCGCGCCGCGGGCTGGTTAACGAGGCGCCGCTGTGGGCGGCGGGGGCTAAGGTAGCGGCGGGCCGCCTAGGGTCGCCTGCCGCCATTGTTGGGAAACGCCGCAGCAGACCGCCGCGACGTTAGCCGGTCGATGCAGTCTTACACATTCTGGCGTAGATACTCCACCGAAGGGAGTCGCAATGGCGGCCAGGGGCAACTCAAAGGGAGAGACGCCGGCGAAGGCGATGCAGGTCAAGCCTAAGCCAAGGAAGAAGGGGCGCAAGACGGCGGGTAAGAAGCGCTCCGGGGCGCCTGCAGGTGGTGGTGGCGCTGCATTTCCACGCCACGCTGTCAAGAAGGCACTTCGAATTCCGAAGGCCATTCTGGACCAAAATGCGGGCCGGGCCTGTACAGACCGAGAAGCCGTCAAGTTTGCCGGTATTGCCTTTCACGGTCCGTCGCGGGTCGAGATCAGTTCCGCCATCAAGTACGGCTTCCTTGATCGCCCGACGGCCGGCAACGTGGCCGTCACTGACCTCGCTAAGCGAGTTCTTAGGCCACAAAGCCCGAACGATGAACTGGACGGCCTGCGGCAAGCGGTGCTCAACGCGCCAACAGTGTCAGATGTGTACAAGCACTACCGCGGTGAGAACGTCCCGGACGATGAATTCTTCAAGAACGCCCTGGTCGATACATTCGGTCTCGCGGCCGACAAGGTCGACGAGTTCAAGGCCGTATTCGCTGAGGATCTAACGGACGCGCAACTCGTCGAGGACGTCGACGGCAAGAAGCGAATTCTAGACGTTGCGCGAAATGCGGAAATCGGTGCCACAGCAGATGATACGCTCAAGAAGATCAGCAAAGGTGTCAAGATCGAGCATGGGGACAGTTGCTTCGTGATGATGCCGTTTGCCGAACCAATTGGCGGCTACTACAAGACGGTTTATGAGCCGGCAATCAGTAAGTCGGGACTAAGGCCGATACGCGCAGACGACGATATCTTCGCCACCGGCAAGATCATCGATCAGGTATGGTCGGGGATCACGGCGGCGAAGGTACTGGTCGCGGAGCTAACAGGTAGAAACCCTAACGTCTTTTATGAACTGGGTCTCGCACACGCCCTGAACAAGCCGGTTGTTCTTGTATCATCGAACCAAGCAGACGTGCCTTTTGATCTACAGCATATCCGTGTAATCTACTACGATATGCGCGATCCGTTTTGGGGTGAGAAACTCATTGCCAAAGTTTCCGAGAACATCGTGTCGGCTCTCAAGAACCCTGGCGAGGCTCTTCTGAAACGTGCGCCCTAAATGGAATGACTATCATCGCGCCGCCGCAGACTACAGGGCGCCGCTGCCGTTTGCCATCGTGAAGGAGGCGGCTGGCACCCTGTGGGCGCGTGCCGCCACTGGTATGAATCGTCGCAGCGGAGCGCCGCGGCGTTGGGTCGACGCATTGAGGTCCGCGATACAATGAAAGTCATGCAAACGCTCGGGCGTCACGGTGGCGATCAGGAAGGAGTCTTTCAGTACAAGCGAACGGCAACAGGAGTCACCATTGATACCTCGATTGGTGCCGCAAGACTGCCAAGTCGTATCATCAGCTTTACCCACGCTGAATGGACGGCGATTCTAACGACCATTGCCAGTGCGCCCCAGGAGTCGTTTCGACTAACTGGCAACGCGCCATTCGCCCAGCCTCCGAACCAGAGCCTCTACGAACTGCTAACGAGCGCGGTACCGGACCCGTCTGCGGGCTGGAGCTGGCACGATTCCTACAAGGCATATGTGTGTGCCATACTCGAACACGAGGGTTCAATTGACTTGTACCACGGTAGGCTAGGCCCGGCGCACGCGGCGTTCATCGCACTTGCGCGGGATACCTAGCGGTACCCCCGCTGCTAACATAGTCCATCCGGGCACCGAGGTCTCTGCCCCGCGTCTCGCAGGTCTGAGAAGAGCCCGTGCGATTGCATATCCTGCCATCATCCTGAACCATAAGTGGCGCAGCTAGGATCATGAAATCTCGCTCCCGACATCTCCTCGATCACTCCGTGGCATGTGCTCTCGCATCGATAGAGGTGTATAACAAGCCACTCTTCAAGGAGCGCGAACAGGCATTCGCCGTCCTGTTGACGATCGCTTGGGAGGCATTGCTCAAGGCAAAGATCCTCAAGGACAATCAGAACCGCCTCACTGCGATCTACGTTCGAAAGGGGAAGCGCTACAAGAGGTCGCGCACCGGCCGACATCTGACCGTTGAGCTAATGGGCGCTGCCAGGTCGTGTGGGCTAAACCCCGTGGCGCTCGAGAACTTGGAGCGACTGGTCGACGTGCGTGACGCGGCGATTCATCTTACAGCGGATTCCCCGTCTTTGCCGTACCTGGTCTATTCCCTCGGCTTAGCATCTCTGCGGAACTACACCAGGCTGCTCCAATCCTGGTTCGGACTGACGTTGGATGAGTTCGACCTATTTATCCTACCGCTCGGCTTCAAATATCCGTTCCGCGCAGTGACTCCAGCGGCCCTAAGAAAGGAGCCGCGAGACGTTGCCGCGATCCTGAAACAGGTAGGCAAGGCTCAACAGGATGGCAGGGACGAGTCCGAGGGTTTCTATCTTGCCTTTGAGATCAGTACTAGGCTCGTTTCGGCAAAGAAAATTACTGGGCCGCCAGACCTGACGGCCGCTGTCGATCCTGCCGCGAAGGCGGCGGTCATTGTTGAGAAGCGAGTACGGCCTGTCGACGCATACCCGCGTTCGTTCACCGAGCTGTGGAGTATGGTCAAGGCGGCCGTACCCGATGTGCAGCAAAGCCTCGTCTTCCAAGTGTTTAAGGACTGCGGGATCAAGAGTGATCCGAAGTACTCCACTTACAACTGGCGCAACAAGACACAGGAGGCCCGGGGTGCAACCAAGGGCGTTCCGATCATCTACAACGATGATGCGGTAAACCTCGTGATTGCCGAGTGCGCACGGCGAGTGAGGGATGCCTCGACCTGATCAACAGTCGATGTCCGTGTGGGCCGCGGCGTCAACAACACGGATCCGTTTGGGCTGTGCACGGAAGATGGCGGGGCGGCTGGCGCCAGCCGCCATTATTTTGACGCGTCCCGGCATCCCGCAGCAGCACTAGCCCAAACACACGCTCCTCAGGACGGAACAATGAATCAACCTCCACTCGATCCCGAACGCGTTGCCGAGGATACCGCGCGACGACTGCTTGAGCGCGCCACAGCCCTGGAGAGCGAAGGTCCCACGCTCGCTCAACTTCGGGTCGCTGCCGCGGAGGCGGGGATCTCGACCGCGGCCTTCGACGCCGCGGTCGCAGAATGGCGGGCGGACTTGGCTCACCCGGCTCCGCCCGCGACACCACGACGTTGGCCTGAAACGGTCCTGCGCAACGTCGCTGCAGTGGTTGTGGGCTGGTCGACCGTCACTGCACTGGCGGTCGCCCAACAGCTTGTGGGTGCACCCTGGTTGGTTCACAAGCTCACTGATCCCGCTGGCATGGCCATCGGAGCGCTGGTCGCGGCCCGCTTACGCGCTCGCACGGCGACCGTCCTGCTTGGCGGGCTCGCGGTGTCGCAGGGCGCGGAATTCGTCATGGACCTCTTTTCTGGAGCACCGTCGATCCATGGGTTTGGTGCCCACATGGCTCTCATGATTGCGGGCGTCGCGGGAGTTGCGGTGGGCCGGATCTTTTGGGGACGTCGTAACGGTCCGGAAGACGGCGGTTACGGGGCTCGCGAGAGTACACCGCGTGCAGCGCCCAACGCCTCATCCGTTTTGCAGTCCGTCAACTCAACGAGCTCGGAACCTGACACGCGGTTCATGGAGTTGCTGCGGCTTCGCCGCCGCTTCTATGCGACTAGCTTGAGGCTTGGCTAGGGCGCGAGCGAGGCAATCCGAAGAGGACGATCGTCAAACTCCCTCCACCCTTCCCAACATGACCGTCAAGCGCATGGACAACGTCGGCATCGTGGTTGAATCCCTCGACGCCGTCATCCCGTTCTTCGTCGAGCTCGGTCTGAAACTCGAAGGGCGAGCCACCATCGAAGGCGAGTGGGCGGGGCGCGTCACCGGGCTGGGGAACCAGCACGTCGAGATCGCCATGATGGCCACGCCCGACGGCCACAGCCGCCTCGAACTGTCGCGGTTCATCACCCCGCCTGTCGTTTCCGACCACCGAACCGCCCCGGTGAATGCGCTCGGCTACCTGCGCGTGATGTTCGCGGTGGACGACCTGGACGACACGCTCGCCCGGCTCCAGAAGCACGGTGCCCAGCTCGTGGGCGAAGTGGTCCAATACCAGGACGTGTACCGGCTCTGCTACATCCGCGGCCCCGAAGGCATTCTCGTGGGGCTCGCCGAGGATCTCAGGGCCGGTGACGCTGCATAATGGAGTCGACATGAAACCTCGCCTGAACGTCGTCACGCTCGCGGTCCGCGACCTGGACGCCTCGCTCTCGTTCTATCGGGACGGACTCGGCCTGTCGGGGAAGATCATCGGCACCGAATACACCGACGAGGTGAGCGGCGCGTCCGGCGCCGTCGGGTTCATCGAGCTGCAGGGCGGGCTGATCCTCGCCCTCTACCCGCGCGTCGATCTGGTCAAGGACGCCGCCGTGCCCGACTCGCCGCCCAGTCAGACGGAATTCAGTCTGGGATACCTGACGAAGACCGAGGCGGACGTGGACGAGATCCTGCGACACGCCGCAGCGGCGGGCGCCCGGGTCACCGAAGCGCCGCGGAAGCGGGGGTGGGGGATCTATTCCGGGTACTTCGCCGATCCCGACGGGCACCTCTGGGAGATCATCTTCAACCCCGCCATGCCCGCGGATGACTAGCGACGTCCGGCTCCGCGACGTTGAGCCTGCGGACCTCCCCATCTTCTACGAGCACCAGCGCGACACCGAGGCCGCGCGCATGGCGGCCTTCCACTCCCGCGACCGCGCCGCCTTCGACGCGCACTGGGCCACAAACGTCATCGGCAATCCGGCCAACGTCGCGCGGACGATCGTCGTGGACGGCCGGGTGGCCGGCAACATCGGCAGCTGGCCGCAGGGCGGCGTCCGGCTGGTGGGCTACTGGATCGGCAACGAGTACTGGGGCAGGGGTGTCGCCACCTGCGCACTCGCCGAGTTCGTCAGCGTCGTAACCGAACGCCCACTCCACGCGCAGGTGGCCGCGCACAACGCCGGCTCCATCCGCGTGCTCGAGAAGTGCGGCTTCACCTTCGACCACGAAGACCGCGCCGGGGACGTCACGGAGCTGGTGTACGTCCTGCACTGACGGTGCCACCCAGCCCTGCGGGGCGCCCGCGTAACCCCTCCCAGTAGCGCCGCGCCGAAATCCGGTGCACAATCTTCCGCTATGACCGAACAACCCGCTTCCTGGGAATCCACCAGCGTCGCCGCCGTCCTTGCCCGGCGCAGCCGCGAGGACCTCACCGAGCTGCTCGGCGAACTCGTGAGTCTCCTGTCGGACGTCGTGCCCGGCGCCGAGGTGCAACGCTCTCTCCTCCGGCGCCAGATCACCGAAGTGCGAATCCCGCTCACGGGCGCCGTGTACGTGCTCCGCCGCGGGGCGGGCGGCCGGTACGACGCCAGCCGCCAGCATGCGGTGCGCGGCGTCGTCATCCGGAACGACCCGCTGGAAATCGACGCCTTTCTCGCCGAGCTGGGGCCCGCCATCGACGCCGAACTCAAACGCAGCGAGCGCGGGCGCCAGGCGCTGAACAGCTGGCTCGCCTCGATGGATGGGTCCTAGCCTGCCCATCCTGTGAAACGCATCGCCATCTCAGGGCTGATCACGCTCGCCCTGATCCTCTGGGCGCACCAACTCGCCACGATCGGCGGCCGCGTCCCCATGGTCTTCGTCGCCCTCTGGTTCGGTTCGGCCACAACGGTGGCGCTGGTGTTCACGATGGACGACGCCCGGCTCCCCGAACACCCATTGCGACCGCCGGCCCGGGCTGGCGCCGAACTGTGGCGCCACAAGATGCGATTTGCCGCGTACGCGTTGTTGCCCTTTGCCGTCGTCCCGCTCCTCGAGCGGCGTGGCGTGGGCAATGACCCGGCGGTCTGGCTTCTCGACGCGGCACTCTTCATTTCACTCGCCACCGTCCCGTATTTCACGTTGGTCGCACGCACGGCCCTGGGGGGCGTCGTTCTGAGCATCGGCGCATTTCAGGCGCTCTGGATCTGCGGCGCCTCGGTAGCGTTCCGGATCATGGAGCGAGCCGTTCGGGCCCGGGGCGGACAGATCGCCAGCGGCGCTGCCTTTGAAGAGTTCTTCCGGCGCCCGGAATTTCGATACCTGTTCTTCCGCCTGTCCGCCGTCATGCTTCTCGGGTACTGTCCCGCGATCCTGGCGCTCGGGTACCGCCGTTTCGTGCGCCTTCAACCGGAGGCGTGAACCGACCCGAAGTCGACTGAATCAGTGATTGCCAGGGTGGGCATCCAATCCCGATAATTGGAGCCCCCCGCACGACACCGGTGGGCGATTGGAAGCCGGCCGGCAGCACGAGGTACGCGGCGTCGTCATCAGGGACGACCCGATCGCCATTGCCCTTGCCAGGAGTCCTGATGCCGAACGATTACACACCCGGGTCCACCGCCAACCTCCCCGCGGGCGCAGCCGAACGCCTGCGCCGCATGCGCGGCACGGGAGAGTCGCCCACGTTCTTCACGAGCGACCTCTCCATCGACGAATTCCTGCTCGTGGAACAGGCCGGCTTCGAAGCACTGGGCCTCGTGCTCGGCTCCTCCATCTACCACGTCGGATTCCAGTGGCAGCGGTGGAGCGTGAGCCAGGAACTCCCCGTGCTCACGCACGCCATGTACCACGCGCGCGAACTGGCGATGACGCGCATGGAAGAGGAGGCGGACCTGCTGGGTGCCGACGGCGTGGTGGGCGTGCGCCTGATCTTCAAGCAGTACGCCATGGACGAGGGGGTGCTGGAGTTCCAGGCCATCGGCACGGCCATCCGGCACCGCGAACGCGGCGGCTCGCTGCGGACGAAAGACAACCGCCCGTTCACGTCGGACCTGAGCGGCCAGGATCTGTGGAAGCTGCTGCAGGGCGGCTATCGCCCGGTGAGCCTCGCCATGGGTGCCTGCGTCTATCACATCGCGCACCTGAGCTTCATGCAGGCGCTCAAGCAGGTGGGCCGCAATCAGGAAATGGTGGTCTATACCGAGGCGACCTACGCGGCCCGCGAGCTCGCCCTGGAGCGGATGCAGGCCGAGGCGGTGGAGCGGGGCGGGGTGGGCATCGTGGGGGCCCGCGTGGAGGAGTCGAATTGGGGGTGGGGCGCCAACGCGATCGAGTTCTTCGCCGTCGGCACCGCCGTCGCCCCCACGAGCGCGGAGGTGCCGCGGACGCCGCTCGAGAATCTGCAGAAGGTGGTGACCTTCGACGGGATCGCGTAACCCGAGCCGTCCCGGCTCGCATACTGCGTCCGCCTACAGCATGTTCCGTAAGCGCGCCTTTGAGATCGTATTACGCGGTCGCCTCTCGTGCGGGACGGAGAAACTCAAATGGATTGGCCATACCTTCACACCGTGATCAATCACTTCCCGATCATTCTCAGCGTGGTCGGGTTGGCCGTGCTGGTGTTCGCGTTCTTCAACAAGAGCCGCGGCGTGTGGCTGTACGCCGTCGCCACGCTGACGCTCGCCGGGCTCAGCGCCTATCCGGCGTTCTTCACCGGTGACCAGGCGTCCGATGCCCTGCGGGGCACCTGGTACATCGTGCGCTCGGCGGTCAACGCCCACGACGAGTCGGCCGGGTACGCGCTGACCACGCTCCTCATCACCGGCGTGGTCAGCGCCTACGCCTGGTGGTACATGCTGCGGCGTGACCGCGAGGGGCTGCCGCCCAAGTGGCTCCGTACCACGCTCGTCGTCGCCGCGGCGATCACCTTGGCGGTGGTCACGCGCACGGCCTATCTGGGCGGCAAGATCGTGGTCGACTCGCCGATGCTGAACAACCCGCCGGCCGGCGTGGTGCCCGATACCCAGACGACGCGGTAGCAGGGGGGCCCGGCGGGCGTCGTTTCAAAACCCGCGACGCGCCGGCCGCCCGCCGTCGCGGGCCCGAACTCCCTCACCGTTCCAGCCAATGCTTCGTGGACTGCGCCGTCTCCCCGCCATCGTGCTGTCGCTGCTGCCGGTGGTTCTGCCGGCGCAGCAGCCGGCGGCACCGCCGAACGGCCCCGCCACCGTCGAATTCCAGAATTCCCGATTGACCCTGGCCTATGGGGGCCGGGTGATTCTGTCGGCGACGCTGACGAGCAGCGGCGAGGTTCCCGAGGTCCGCACACTGGTCGAGACGAGCGGCGACGTGGTGACCCAGGTGATCAAGTGGACGGCGACCCGCGGGGCAGGGCTCACCCTCACGGGCGCGGTGCACGCCGGCGCCGAGGCGTTCGCGGCCACCACGGAGCGGCGCACGGATGCGGCGCCGATGGTGCGCAACAGCGTGGGGCCGAGCGGCAGCCGCCTCAACCGGGCCGTGTACGACCGGCGATCGGACTGGCTGCTGTCGTTCGACGAGCCGACGGCGGTGACGGTCGACGCCCGGCCCCCTGCCGGAGCCGGCACGACGTTCGCGCTGCAGGCCACGGGGTCCGAAATCATCCTGCGCTTCCGGCCGCGCTTCTATCAGCAGCACCGCGGTCTCGGCGAGTACCGCCCCTGGACCTACGACGTCTGGCGGCCCTCGGTGGCGGGCTGGACGTCCTGGTACGCCTTTCTCGACACGGTGACCGAACAGAACGTCCGGGACGCCGCCGACGTGATGCACGATGTGCTCGCGCCCTTCGGCTACGACTACCTGCAGATCGACGACGGATACGAACGGTCGCCGATCGGCGTGCCCGCCCACTGGCTGCACCCGAACGCCAAATTCCCTTCCGGCCTCCCCGCGCTCGAGCGCTACATCGCCGGCCGCGGCCTGCGTCCCGGCATCTGGACGAATGTGAGCTTTGCCGACAGCGCGTATGCCTTCGCCCACCGGTCGGAATTCGTGGCCAACGCCAACGGGACGCCGGCATCCGGCAACTGGATCGGGTACGTGATGGACGGGTCGAATCCGGCGACGATGCGCGATCTGGTCCGCCCCGTGTACGACTCGCTGGCGGGGATGGGCTGGCAGTACTTCAAGCTCGATGCGCTGCGGCATCTTCGCTACGAGGGCTACAACAGCCACGCCGGCTACTTTGCGGCGCGCGGCCTGGACCGCGAGCGCGTGTACCGCGGATTCGTGCAGGCCGTGCGCGACGCGATCGGGGACGATGCGTTCCTGCTCGCCTGCTGGGGAATCCGTCCCGAACTCGTAGGCCTGGTGGACGCGGTGCGGGTGGGTACCGACGGCTTCGGCTACGGTGGGTTCTCCGAGTACAACTCCTTCAACAACGTCGTCTGGCGAAACGATCCGGACCACATCCAGCTGACAGCGCCCGACGCCTATCGTGCCGCGACGCTCGCGTCGCTCACCGGATCGCTGCTGATGCTCACCGACCAGCCGGCGGTCTACCGCACGGCGCGCGCCGAGATCGCCAGGCGTACGGCGCCGGTGCTGTTCACGCAGCCGGAACAGGTCTACGACGTGGATCCGTCGCGATCGGCCCTCATCGCTCGCGCGGCGACGGCCGTGAGTGGATCAGGGCCGCGGGCCTTCGACGCCGACAAGCGGCTCGTCGTCCCGCTGTATCTGCTGGACGTGAACCGCCCCTTCGAGCGATGGACGGTGCTGGCGCGCACCGGGGGAGCCGATACGGCGCGCATCCGCTTCGCCGATCTCGGGCTCGATCCGGCCCCGCCCCGCCTCGTGTTCGAGTTCTGGTCCAAGCGGCTGCTCGGCACCTTCCGCGGCGGGTTCGTGCCCGGGCCCATCGACTCGACGTTCAAGGTGCAGGTGTGGTGCATTCGGTCGCAGGCGGCGCATCCGCAGGTGATCGCGACCAATCGCCACGTGAGTTGCGGCGGACCGGATCTGCAGCGCGTGTCGTGGAGCGGCAGCGACGCGACCCTCACGGGGGTGAGCCAGCTGGTGGGGAACGACGACTACGTGCTCTACCTGACCGAGCCGCCGGGCTACCGGTTTGCGGGCGTAACGGCGGGCGGCGCGGCCTACGGCGGAACCTCGATGGACGGCGGGATGCGGCTCGTCCATCTACGCGCCGCACGCAACGGTACGGTCACGTGGACCGTGCGCTACGCAGCCCACTGAACGCAAACGGCGCCCCATCGTCGGGGCGCCGTCAGTGTAGCGCATCCGGGCAGGAACCCGGGCGGCCGGCGCCTGGCGCCGGCCGCCGGCGCGATCAGAAGCGCAGTCCGGCCACGAACTGGAGATTGCGATTCTTGGCGTTGCTGCCGCTCGTGATTTCGGCGAGGCCGTAGTTGTACCGCACGCCGAGGGACAGGGCGTGCCCGGCCATCGGGAACTCGTAGCCCGCCCCGACCATGGCGCCGAAATCGAGGGACTTGATGTCCAGGCCGAAGTTGGAGCACGACGTGGAGGCCGACACGCCGCCCGACGACGCGGACAGCGAGCAGTCGACCTTGACCGCGACGGCCGGTCCGAACTCGCCGAACAACTGCCCGGCCGGTGTGCTCGGGGCCGACACGCGGAACAGAAGCGGCATCTCGACGTAGCTCAGGTCGATCGTCGCCGTGGCCGGCGTGCCGCCGGAGTTGTCGCTCTCCTTGACGCCCTTGGCGGCGTATTCCAGTTCGGGCTGGAACGACCACATCGGCGACATCGGAATGCGGACGAATCCACCGATCGAGAAGCCGACGCGATTCTCGGCGCCCGAGACGTCGCTGCCGGCAGCCGTCGACAGGTTGAGGGCACCCACGAGACCGAACGAAGGGTGCGGCAGGGGCATCTGAGCGTGGGCCGACGCCGGCAGGGCCAACGCGACCATCGTGAGCAACGACGCAACTCGTGTGCGCATGGCATCACTCCCGTAGTTGGGGGGACCGGAGTCCCGGCGGGTATGCCGGGACTCATATTACGGACGGCGATGCGGCGCCGGAGCAACAACTTGGGAGCCCGTGATCCCCGGCCCCCGGCCGGCCCACCGGTTGACAGGGGAAGCCGGGTCAGGCCCCACATAATGAATGATGCGTTCAGCAATCAGGCCCCCGACCGCGTCGTTCAGATCGTCGAGGCGGCGGTCGACCGTGGCCCGGCCGCGCGAGACCCTCCGGTCAGCGGTGCGCGTCGGCCACGTGCTCGGCCAGGAACCACACCTGCATCTCGTTGGTCCGGATCACGTCGCTCACGATCAGATCGTTCGTGCCGTCATCGCCCACCTTGGTGGCGTCGCGGGCCATGGCGCGGGCCTCCTCGAGCACCGCTTCGTGGGCCTGGAGCAGGCGGTCGATCTGCGCCTCGGCCGTTTCGCGGCCGCGGGGCGGGCGGGGAATGATCGACGTCTCCGCCACATCCTGCGCCATCGCGATGCTGATGCCGCCCAGCATCATCACGCGCTCGGCGATGCCGTCCACGAGTTCCACCTGTTCGCCGAAGTGCTTGTCGAAGAGCAGGTGCAGGGGATAGAAGGTGGGCCCGGACACCTGCCAGTGATGCTTCTTGTACATGTCGCGCAGGGTCATCGTGTCGGCGAGCAGCTGGTTGAGATTCTCCACCGACTTCTTGCAGGCGCCGGCCGAGAGGGCCAGGGGGAGCTTGCGCTCCTGTCCGAAGGCCTGAATGACGTGATGGTCGGCGCGGGCGCCGTTCTTGCCGCGGGTGGCGGCGGGTTTGGTGGCTGTGGTCATGGTCGGTTCCTCCTCTGTTGAGCTGAATGCTTTCGCGCGCCTGGCACAAGTCGTCGTGGGCCCGATTCCGGCGCGGCGGTTCCCCGACGCCACCGGCGGACGGCCCGGTCAGTACTCGGCGAACGCGTCGTCCGGGTAGCAGTAGAGCCATCGCTCACCGGGTTCGGCCGACGCGATCACCGGGTGTCCGGTGGCGTGCGCGTGCTTGGTGGCGTGGCGGTTCGGGGAGTCGTCGCAGCAGAGCGTGACGCCGCATTCCTGACAGGTACGCAGATGCACCCACCGGGCGCCGATCTTGACGCATTCGGCGCAGACGCGCTCCCGGGCCACCTTCAAACTAACCAGTGCGTCCATGTGGGCGCACCCGCCGTCGGTCTTCATTGGACTGCTCCTTACTCTGCGAGTACCTGGTGAACGGAAGAAATCGAGACGGAACCTTCGCCCACGGCCGACGCGACGCGCTTGATGCTTCCCGATCGGACGTCGCCCACGGCAAAGATGCCCCGGAGGCTCGTCTCGAGCGGATGGGGCCGCCGGCGCGACGTCCATCGCGCCGCGGTGAGGTCGTCGCGGGAGAGATCGGCGCCCGTCTTGATGAACCCGAGGTCGTCGAGCACCACGCAGCCGTTCAGCCATCCGGTTTTCGGAATGGCGCCGGTCATCGAGAACACGTGGCGGATGGGCCGGGTGTCCAGCGCCCCGGTGTTGTTGTCGCGCAGCGTGACGCGCTCCAGTCGCCCGTTTCCCTCGAGTCCCACGACCTCGGTGCAGGTGCGCAGTTCGATGGCGGGGTGTTCCTCGATCCGGCGGATGAGATAACGCGACATGCTGGCGGCGAGCCCGTGCGCCCGCACCAGGACGTGCACCCTGTGGGCCGTCTGGGCGAGGAAGACGGCGGCCTGGCCGGCCGAGTTGCCTCCGCCCACGACGATCACCTCCTCGCCGGCGCAGAGCTGCGACTCGATGAAGCTGGCCGCGTAGTACACGCCGTTCCCCTCGAAGCGCGGCAGGTCGGGGATCGCCAGGCGCCGGTACTCGGCCCCGCTCGCGATGACGAGGGCGTGAGCCTCGATGCGCTGGCCGTCGTCGATCTCGACGCGGTACGGCGTCCGCTCGCAGTCGAGGCGCACGGCGCGGCGGGCGATGAGCACCTCGGCGCCGAACTTCTGCGCCTGCGTGTGAGCCCGGGCGGCGAGTTCCTCGCCCGAAATTCCGGACGGGAATCCGAGGTAGTTCTCGATGCGCGAACTCGACCCGGCCTGGCCCCCTGGCGCCATGTTCTCGATGACGAGGACGTCGAGCCCCTCGGACGCGGCGTACACCGCCGCGGCCAGCCCCGCGGGGCCGGCGCCCACCACCACGAGGTCGCGCAGCTTCGTGCGGTCGATGGCGTCGTTGTAGCCGAGGCAGTCGGCGATCGCCTGGTTGGTGGGGTTGCGGAGGACCAGCTCGCCGCGGCAGATCACCACCGGAATGTCGTCGGCGCTCACGTGGAACCGGTCGAGGAGATCCTGGGCGCCCGCGTCGCGCTCGAGGTCGATGGAGACGTACGGGTGGCCGTTGCGGGTGAGGAACTCGCGGACGCGGAGGGTGCCCGCCGAGTGTCGCGACCCGAGCACCACCACGTCGCCGACGCCCTGGCGGACCATCTCGACACGGCGCAGGATGAAGGCGCGCATGAGCAGTTCGCTGAGTTCGCCGTCGGTCTGGATGATGCCGAGCAGGCGTTCGCGATCCACTTCGAGCACCTCGCCGTCTTCGATCACGCGCACGCCCGTGAACCCCGGGAGGCCGGAGAGGATGCCGACCTCGCCGTTGAACTGGCCGGGTCCGAAGCGGACGATGAGCTGGTCGCCGGCGTCCGTCTGCCGGAAGACCTCGATGCGCCCGCTGACGACGACGAAGAAGGCGTTGGTGCGAATGCCCGGCCGCGACAGCAATTCTCCGCGCGTGGTGATGCGGCAATGGCCGTGCGGAGCCACGCGGGCAATCTGGGCGGCGTTCAGCGTGGGGAAGACCTGGTCAGCGTGGGAGGCCAACGTGAAGGGGACGCCGGACTGCGGTGCGGTCATCGAGGGGGCATCTCCCTTGGCGTTGAGTGTTCGGTGCCGGCGACGGGGGCCGGCCGCGGACCGGCCCCATCCCCGTGATCATACCTCGGGTGTCAAGCGTTGGACATGCCACTTTTGGGGAATAGGCGGTTACCGCGCCGGGTTCCGCTCCTGCAACTGGTCTTCCCGCGCGGCCAGGCGCAGCTGGGTTTCGGCCAGGCTCGCGGCGCCGGAAAAGTTCACCGGACGTGGAGCCGGATTGCGACCGGTGGCGCGCGACGCCATGATCCGGGCGCTCACAGCGGCCACCGACCCCCAACCGAGGAACGTATCGAAATGGGCCTGTTCTGGGATCTCTACCAACAGAGTCAGATCAACCGGCAGGGCGAACGCGCTGCCACCATGGAACAGCGCATGGAGTTCGTGGAGCGCGACGTGCAGGACATGCGCCGCCTGCTGCGGGACGTGATCCAGCGGCTGGAGCAGCACGTAGGCGTGGATCTGGACAAGGATGGGCGGGTGGGGTGATGGTGGGGTAGGACAGGCCGGACCGGGCGCGACGCACGTGGCGTTGCGCCCGAAGGGAGCGGCGCTCGCGCGCGAGGCGGTGGTGGTGTAAATAGTCTGCGCTATGGCCACCTCCCGCGGGCGCCGTGCCCCACTCTGGCTGTTCGTGTCCGCCGCCTGGCTGGGGCCGGCGATCATGGCCGCGGGCGTGCAGATGCTGCAGACCCGCATGGAAACCGGCCATGGGGCGCCGCTGCGCTCGGTGGTGTTCCAGGGCGGCGACTGGTTGCTCTACGGGCTGCTCACGCCCGGCGTGTTCTGGATGGCGCGCCGGTTTCCACTGGAACGCGGGCGGGTGTGGCAGCGGCTTCCGGTGCACGTGCTCGGGGCCTGGGTGCTGTCGGTGGCGTGGGCGCTGGGCGGCGTGCTGCTCTACCGGGCATTGTACGGTGCCGGCACCACCCCCTACGGCGGCGGCATCCCGGGTTGGATCTTCACCACGCTCCCGTTTGGACTCGCCGTGTACTTCTCGGTGCTGGGGGTGGAGCACGCCACGCACTACTTCGTGGAAGCCCGGCAGCGCGAGGCGCAGGCCGCCGAACTGTCGGCCCAGTTGGCCGACGCGCGGCTGGGCGCGCTCAAGATGCAGTTGCAGCCGCACTTTTTGCTCAACAGCCTGAACGCCATCACGGTGATCGTGCGCGACCGGGACACGGCCACGGCCACGCGGATGCTGGAACAGTTGGGCGAAATGCTGCGCCGCGTCATGCGCAGCGACCGCCGCCAGGAAGTGCGGCTGGCCGACGAACTGGACTTCGTACGTAACTATCTGGCCATCGAACAGGTGCGCTTCTCCGACCGGCTGCGCGTGACGATCGATGTGGACGAGGCGGCGCTGCCGGCCGCGGTGCCCGAGTTCGTCCTGCAGCCGTTGGTCGAGAACGCGCTGCGCCACGGACTGGCGCACACGGTGGGCGAGATGTCGCTGCACATCGGTGGCCGGCGCGAGGGCGGCACGCTCGTGCTCACCGTGGCGGACGACGGGCCTGGGCTCGCGCGAGAATCGGAATCGGCCGGCGACGGCATCGGGTTGCGCAATACGCGCCAGCGGCTCGAGACGATGTACGGGGACCGCGCGTCGCTGACGCTGAGCGAGACGCCCGGGGGCGGTGTGACGGCCACCGTGCGCATTCCCGATCACGAACCGGCGCCCGGCGATGGCTGAGATTCGCGCTCTGATCGTGGACGACGAACCGCTGGCGCGGCGCGGCATCCGCCAGCTGCTCGCCGAGCACGCCGACGTGGTGGTGGTGGGCGAGTGCCGAGACGGACGCGAGGCGGTGCGCTCCATGGCGTCGCTCAAGCCCGACCTCGTGTTCCTGGACATCCAGATGCCGGGGCTGGACGGGCTGGGCGTGGTGCGGTTGTTCGGCGCCGAGCGCATGCCGCTGACGGTGTTCGTAACGGCGTTCGACGCCTTCGCCGTGAAAGCGTTCGAGTCGCAGGCGCTGGACTACCTGGTGAAGCCGCTGTCGGCGGCGCGGTTTGCGGAGACGATGACACGGGTGCGCGAGCGGCTGCGGATGCGCGACGCCGTGGCGATGGCTCGCCGGCTGTCGGCGCTGCTGGGCGGCGACGCCGGGCCGGCGCCTGAATCGTCGCCGCTCGGGGGAAGACCGGGCGGCGTGCTCGAACGCCTGACGGTGCGTACCACGGCGGGCCATCTGGTGCTCGACGCGGACGGCATCGACTGGATCGAAGTGGAGGGTGACGGGGCGCGCGTCTGGGCCGCGGGCCGTCCCTACCATGTGAGCGAATCGCTGACCCAACTGGAGCGGGCACTCGACCCGGCGCGATTCGCCCGCGCGCACCGCGGCGCGCTGGTGCGCCTGGGCGCGGTGCGCGAAGCGCGCTCCGAAGCCGGGCACCGCGACGGCGAGGTGGTGCTGGGCGACGGCACGGTGGTGCCGGTGAGCCGGCGGCGAATGGCCGCGCTGCGTGCGTCGCTGCGGGCGCACGGCCGGGGAAGCTGAAGGCGTACCGTTCGCCGCCCGGCGCGCGCCGGATACCGTTCGCCGTCCCCATCGGGCCGTTGGCCGGCCGGCGTTGACCGATCGGCGATGTGAACCCAGGTTGGCGCGCCATGACGAGCCCCGCAACGCTGCGCACCGAAGCGCCCCGGCGCATCGCGTCGATCGACCTGATTCGCGGCGCCGTGATGCTGATCATGGCCATCGATCATGTGCGCGTGTACTCCGGCCAGCCGGCGGGAGGACCCACCGCCGGCATCTTCTTCACGCGCTGGATCACGCACTTCTGCGCTCCTGCCTTTCTGTTCCTCGCCGGCAGCAGCGCCTGGTTCTACGCCCGCCGCCACGCCGACACGGCCCGGTTTCTGGTAACGCGGGGCGTGTGGTTGATCGTTCTGGAGCTCACGGTGCTGCGGCTGGCGTGGACCTTCAACCTCGACTTCCGGCACTACGAGATGGCGGGGATTCTCTGGTGCATCGGCTGGTGCATGATTCTGTTGGCGGCGATGACCAAGCTCCCGCTCAAGGCGACCGCGGCCATCGGCGTGGCCATCGTGGCCGGACACAACCTGCTCGATCCGCACATCGGGGCGATCATCCAGGGTTTGCACGGCGGGGTGGGGGCGGCCGTCTGGAAGATTGCCTACCTGGGCTTCTTTGCCGGCCCCATCAGGTTCGGCGCGGACGGTCCGAATCTGATCGTGCTGTTCTCCATCGTGCCCTGGGTGGGGGTGATCGCGGCGGGCTACGCCTTCGGGGCCGTGTTTGCCATGGAGCCAGGGCGGCGCAACCGGATCTGCGTTCGACTCGGCGTGGGCGCAATCGTGCTGTTCGTGCTGCTGCGCTGGTTGGACGTGTACGGAAATCCGGGATCGTGGCGCGCGGCAACGGTGTCGCGTCCCGATGGGCCGCCGGCCTACCCGGCGCTGCTGGCCTTTCTCAACACCAACAAGTATCCGGCGTCCCTCGATTTCCTGCTCATGACGCTGGGGCCGGTCATTGCGCTGGTGCCGCTGGCCGAGCGCGCGCGGGGCGCGGTGGCCAACTGGGTGAGCATGTTCGGACGGGTGCCGTTCTTCTACTACATGATCCACATCCCGCTCATTCACGCGCTGGCGCTCGGTGTGTCGCTGGCACGCACGGGTGCGGTGGATCCGTGGCTGTTCACGAACCATCCCATGGGCAACCCGGAGCCACCGACCGGCTACACCTGGAGCCTGCCGCTGCTGTATCTCGTGTGGGCGGTGGCGATCGTGATACTCACCTTTGCCTGTCGGTGGTACGAACGCCTGAAGGCGCGGCGCGACGACTGGTGGTTGAAGTATCTCTAGACGCTCGGCCGTTGCGCGGCGAGGCGACCGGGCGGCCGGCAGCGGACCGCATTACCTTCTGGTCCCATGAGCGACCCGTCCTCCCCGGG
>CAVSJE010000028.1:0-5809 GCA_963728115.1 uncultured Gemmatimonadaceae bacterium | reverse complement strand
TCGAATTTTCATGATGGCCGGTAACCTAACGTAGGCCTGGTCGTACCCGGAAGTGGATTTTGTGCTCCCCACCGCCGCTCTTCCCGACGGCCGTTGCGCGTGCCCCCGCGCCTACTGCCCCAGGCTCCGGCGCAGCGCCCCAACCGCCGTTTCGCACAACTTCGCCCCGGCGTCGGCATCGATCAGTTCGAAGGCGCGCTCTGGTGTCATCCCCGCCCGATACGGCCGGTCGGTGGTCAGCGCGTCGTAGATATCGGCCACGGTCAGGCAGCGCGACGCCGTATCGAGACGTTCGCCGGTAAGCCCGTACGGATAGCCGGTGCCGTCGAGCTTCTCGTGGTGCAGCGCCGCCGTCCACGCGAAATCGCGGAACGCGCTCACCCGCTCGAGAATCGAATAGCTGTTGGCCGGATGGCGCTCCATCGTCGTCCGCTCCTCCTCCGTGAGCGGCCCCGCCTTGTCCAGAATCCGGTTGGACACCCCGAGCTTCCCGATGTCGTGCAGGAGGCCGGCACGATACAGCCGGCGAATCTCGTCGTCGTCGAAGCCGAGGGCCCGCCCCATCGCCACCGCATAGTCCGCCACCCGCCGCGAATGCTCGAAGGTGAACGGGGACTTCGCATCGATGATGTCGGCGAACGCCCGCGCCACTTCGTTCAGGCCCTCGTCGTCCACAAACCGGACCCGGTCCGCCGGCTCCTCGGCCACCACGAGCGCCGTCACATCGTCCCCCTCCAGCGCCTCCCACCACGCACGATCGTGGCGCCAACGGACCATGATTCGCACCAGCGCCGGATCGAACCACCGCCCGCCCCGCGCCTGTACGACCTCGAGCGCGCGGTCGACGTCTCCGGCGTCGTGGAACGCCTCCGCCGTCTGCGCGAGATTGGCGATCCGCGCCAGCAGCGGAATATCCTCGCCGGCAAGCCCCTCGGCGTACCCCAGCCCCGACCAGTGTTCGTCCAGCGAACGGATTGCGCCCGCGGTCGCGGCGGGAAACCCCAGGCGCCCGGCGATCGACGCTCCGCGCTCGCAGCGAAGCGAGATCAGCTCGCGCGTCATGTTCTCCGTTCCCGCGATCACGAAGAACTGGCGGATCCGTCGCAGCAGCGGTTGTCCCCGTGCCACGTTCCGCGCGGTGTGGTAGGCCAGCCGCACGCGCTGGTGCCAGTCCACCAGCTTCATGCGCGCTTTGGTCTCGTTGTCGTCCGACGCGAACAACGCCGCCATGCGCGACGCGTTGCCCGAACAGCCGGCATCCTTGAGCAACAGCGCGTAGTACAGCGCCGAGAGATCCTCGGCGCCGAGCCCCACCTCCTTGCCCAGCCGCATGCCGATGAGACACGAACGCATCGTGTGTCCCATCGGCGCGCCCTCCGTGAGATCGAGGGCGTGCGAGAGCGCGGAGAGCACTTCGGAGAGTGAGACGCGTGTGGGCAAAACGTGGGATGGGGCGGGAAGGCGATGAAGCAACCCGCCGGTTGTCGGTCGTTCCGGCTATCGAATGTGTTTGTACATCAGGTCCACCAACTCATCATACATCCCCTCGGCCCTTTCATCGCCCGCCCGGATGGCCGTTGCCGCGCAGTGCCGCAGGTGGTTGCGCATCAACTCACGCCCCACCGCCCGCAGCGCCTCCTGCACCGATGATAGCTGCGTCAGGATGTCCGCGCAGTAGCGTTCCTCCTCCACCATCCGCTGCAGCCCCCGCACTTGCCCCTCGATGCGTTTCAGGCGGCGCAGGTTGCCGGCCTTGATCTCCGGGTCGACGCCCACCGCATGCCGCTCCGGTGAATCGCCGTGGTTGGCGCCGCAGGCGCACGCCGCCACTTCGCCGTCGTTCGCGTCCACTGGCTCCTGCCCCGCTGTCATGATTCGATCCTCACGCGCCGCAGGCGCAGACTGTTCGTCACCACGCTCACCGAGCTGAATGCCATCGCGCCGCTCGCGATCACCGGACTCAACTGGATGCCGAACGCCGGATACAGCGCGCCGGCTGCTATCGGAATCCCGATCACGTTGTAGACGAACGCCCAGAACAGATTCTGCTTCATCGTGCCCATCGTGCGCCGCGACAGTTCGATGGCCTGGCCCACGCTGCGCGGATCGCCGCGCATCAGCGTGACGTCTCCTGCCTCGATCGCCACGTCGGTGCCCGTGCCCAGCGCGAAGCCGACGTCGGCCTGCGCCAGCGCCGGCGCATCGTTGATGCCGTCCCCCACCATGCCCACCACATGCCCCGCGTGCTGCAGCTCACGCACCGCCGAGACCTTTCCTTCGGGAAGCACGCCCGCGATCACCCGCCGGATGCCCGCCTGCCTGGCGATCGCCTCCGCCGTGCGCGGCGTGTCGCCGGTGAGCAGCACGGTTTCGATGCCCATCCGGCCCAGCGCCTGCACCGCGGACACGGTGGTCGCCTTGATGGGATCCGCCACCGCAATCAGCCCCGCGAGCGCGCCGTCCACGGCCACGTACGCCGGTGTCTTGCCCTCGTCCGCCAGCCGTTCAGCCGCGCGTGCCAGGGGGGCGACGTCGATGGCGTATTGCTGCATGAGTGCCGCATTGCCCACGGCCAGCGCCGCGCCGTCCACCACGGCCGTCACCCCATGCCCGGCGATCGCCTGGAAACCCTCCGCGTCGGACAGTGCCAGGCCGCGCGAGCGCGCGCTCTCCACGATCGCATCGGCCAGCGGGTGCTCGCTCTGTCGCTCGGCGCTGGCCACGAGACGCAGGATGTCGTCGGCGGTCCGTCCGGCGCCCACCGGCTGGATGTCCGTCACCGCCGGCCGGCCCTCCGTCACCGTGCCCGTCTTGTCCAGCACCACGACGTCGATGGCGCTGGCCCGCTGCAGGGCCTCCCCGCCCTTGAACAGCACGCCGAGGCTCGCGCCCTTGCCCGTGGCCACCATCATCGCCGTGGGAACCGCCAGCCCCATGGCGCACGGACAGGCGATGATCAGCACCGCCACCGCCGCCGTCACCGCATGCACCACCAGCATCCCGCCCGGTGCCCGCTGCGGCAGCACGATCCACAGGATGAACGTCAGCACCGACAGCCCGATCACCGTCGGCACGAAGATCGAACTCACGCGGTCGGCCAGGTTCTGGATCGGCGCCCGCGTGCCCTGCGCGTCGCGCATCAGTTGGACGATGCGCGCCAGCGCGCTCTGGGCGCCGAGCGTGGTCGCCGTGATGTGCAGGGCGCCGGTGCGGTTCATCGTGCCGCCGTAGACCCGGTCTCCCGTCGTCTTCGCCACCGGCATCGATTCGCCGGTGAGCATCGATTCGTCCACGGCGCTGGCGCCGGTCGTCACGTCGCCATCCACCGGCACCCGCTCGCCGGGACGCACGAGCACCAGCTCGCCGTGCCGGACCTCCTCCACCGGGACGTCGACCTCCAGCCCCTGGCGCACCACGCGCGCGGTCTTCGGTTGCAGGTCGGCCAGTGAGCGCAGCGCCGCCGAGGTGCGCTGCTTGGCGCGCGCCTCGAACAGATTCCCCAGCAGGATGAGGGCGATGATGCCGTCGACGGCTTCGAAGTAGATGTGCGGCTGCACGCCGCGCGCCAGGAATGCGTCGGGCGCGATCGTGGCCGCCACCGAAAACAGATACGCGGCGCCGGTGCCCACCGAGATGAGGGTGTTCATGTCGGAGCCGCCGTGCTTGAGGGCGCTCCAGGCTCGCGTGTAGAAGTGGCGCCCCGCCCACACCATCACGAAGCTCGTCAGCACCAGCAGCGTCCACCGGATGAGCGTGTTCCCCGCTCCCGCCTCGCCCATGGAGAGCCCCATGGCGACGACGGCGGCGGCCAGTGCGACCACCAGCTTTCTCGTCATCGTCCGGATTTCCTGCGCGTGCGCCCGCTCCGCTTCTTCCTGTTCCTCGAACGCGCGCTGTGTGTTCGCGGGCAGCTCCGCCCCGTACCCCGAGTCGCGAATCGCTTCCACCAGCCGGTCCGCCGTCACGGTGCCGGGATCGAACGACACGGTGGCGTTGTTCAGCATCAGATTCACCGTGGCGTCCGAGACCCCCGGTGTGCGGGCCAACGTCCGCTGGACGCGAGCCTGACAGGCCGCGCAGGTCATCCCCGTTACCGGAATCACGAGCTTCGTCTGCTCCGCCGCGGTATTCTCGATCGGCACCGTGCTCGCCATGTCGCTACCCCCTGGCTCCGAATGTATACCCCATGGGGGTATATTTACCCCTTCGGAGGCTCGAGTCAACTAGCCGATCTCGGCATGCGGCCGGCGCCGGTCCGGCGGCGCCTGACCGTGCATCAACGGCAGGACGCCATGGGCGGTGCCCTTCCAAACGCAGAAATCGGGTACCCGGACGGTCCGGATACCCGATTAAAGTTGTTTTACAGGTTACTCGTGAACTTTAGCGTCCGAACAGCGCCGCTGCGGTTGCCAGTCCGGCCACGACCTTCATCCAGCCGCGGGGTCCGATGGCCCCACGCAACCCTTTTGCCGTCCGCTCGCCGGTTAGCTGGCCGGCGAAGTCCGACGCCGTCTTCCACCGGTCGTCCCGTTCCTTGGCCAGGCAACGCTCGATTGCTTGCACCATGCCGGCCGGCGCATCGGGGGCCAGGTCGGCCAGCGCGGGCGGCGCGTGAACCACGTGCTGCGCGGCCAGCACGGCAAAGCTGTTGCCGTGGAAGGGCAGGGTTCCGGCGAGCATCAGGTAGCCCAGCACGCCGAGCGAGTAGAGATCGCTCCGTCCGTCGATATCGGCCTCTCCCACCGCCTGCTCGGGCGACATGTAGTGCGGCGTGCCGAAGGCGTGCGCGCGCCCCCATTCGTCGGGACCCGAATCGCGCAGTTTGGCCACCCCGAAGTCGGTGAGGCGCGCCCGTCCGGTGCCGCGTTCGATGAGCACGTTCTCGGCTTTCAGGTCCTGGTGGATCATCCCTTCGCGGTGCGCATAGTCCAGCGTCTCGGCCAGATCGTACAGCACCTGCGCCGCCTCGTCCGCGGGCAACCGGCCTCCCGTGCGCAGCCGCTCGGCGAGCGATTCGCCATGGACGTACTGCATGACGATGTACACCAGATCGCCGCGCTCGCCGAACGTGTAGACCGGGACCACGCCGGGATGGTTGAGCCGCGCCGTGAGGCGGGCTTCCCGGCGGAACCGCTCGCGATGGTCTTCGGACGCCACGTACTCGTGGCGCAGCACCTTGATCGCCACCGCGCGGTGCAGGGCGACGTCGCGGGCCAGGAACACGACCCCCATGCCGCCACGCCCCAGCTCGCGGACCACCTGATACTGGCCGTTGACCCCCGCTTCCAACTGACGCCGCTCCAGATCGGAGTCGGCGGCAATCAGCGCGTCGGGATATGCGGTCAGTTGTTCGGTCATCAGTAAACTCGCTTGCTCTCATCCTGAGACACCGGAGTGCCTCAATGGGTTTGCCCGGTGGACGGGGCGACCCTCCGTGCTGTTAATACGGACGTCCGATGCCTTTGGTTGCAAAGGGTGGCCCGGCCTCGAACGGGTGTGCGGCCGCACTGCGGGATGTGCAGTCGGGATGCAGACTCCGCATGACGGAGCGTGATCTGGAACACGCCCGGCACGCGAACGGCCGCCCGGTAGTCCGGGCGGCCGTTCGAGATTTCTGCGTCGTGCAACCGTGGCGCGCTAATACCCCCGCGCCCCTCCCGTCGACCGCGGTTCCACCATCCCTTCCCATCCGGTGCCCACGCGCATGACGGCGTTCGAATTCGCCAGGTGGCCTACCGACGTCAGCGTGTACCCCATCGCCGTCAACGAATCGGCGACGGCCGGAATCAATCCGCCCTTCTCATAGAGC
>CAVSJE010000027.1:0-10019 GCA_963728115.1 uncultured Gemmatimonadaceae bacterium | reverse complement strand
AACACGTTGGGGTTTCATGGTGAGACCCCCGCACCGCGGGGATCTTCATCCGGCACGACGATTTGCCGGGGATTCCCCGTTCAGTAATTCCGTTTCGTCCGTTCCCTCCGTTCAGTCCGTATCCTTTCGTAGCCACTTCAATGGTCTGAGTTGCTCGTGTCGCTTCGCAATCCTCCACCCAATCTCACCGCCGAACTCGTCGACATCACCACACTCGACGTCGACGCCATCGTGAACGCCGCCAACGAAGCGTTGATTCCAGGCGGCGGCGTGTGCGGCGCCATCCACCGCGCCGCCGGCCCCGAACTCGCGCGTGCGTGCGCGGAACTGGACGGCTGCCCAACCGGCGAGGCCCGCATCACGCCCGGATTCCGGCTGAAGGCCCGCTACGTGATCCATGCCGTCGGCCCCATCTGGCAGGGCGGTTCGGAGAACGAGGCGGACCTTCTCGCGTCGGCCTACCGGAGCGCGATTCGTCTGGCCGAGGAGCACGAGCTGGCAAGCATTGCCTTCCCGGCCATCAGCACCGGCATCTTCGGATATCCTCTCCAGGCGGCCACGGAAGTGGCCGTGGATGCCGTCCGCGACGCGACGAGCGAATATTCCACGCTCCGGCGGGTGATATTCGCCTGTTTCAGCCAGGACGCGCTGGACGCCTATCGACGCGCGATCTAGCTTCGCAGTATCCGCGGGCGCCCCGCCCACGGCCGCCACCCCCGGGCGGCCCGATTCGCACAGCAACGCAGAACCCTGCCGAGTCGCCATGTCCGTTTCCATCTCTCGCCGCCTTCCGGCCGCGCTCTTCGCTGCGCTCGGCCTCCTCGCCACGTCCGCGGGCGCGCAGCATGCCGCTGCGCCGGCCTCCACCGCGCCCCCGGATCTGACCCTGCCCCGATTCGGCACCGTGGCCCCGCGCGATGCCCTGAGGATGGGGCCGAATCTGGCCAAGGATCCCACGCTCTATGTGGTGGGGTACGCGCACCTCGATACCGAGTGGCGCTGGGAGTATCCGCAGGTGATCGACGAATACCTGCCGAAGACCATGCACGACAACTTCGACCTGTTCGCGAAGTATCCGCACTACATCTTCAATTTCAGCGGCGCCAACCGGTACCGGTTGATGAAGGAATACTGGCCGCTCGACTACGCCCGCATGAAGCGGTTCGTCGCCACGGGCCAGTGGTTCCCGGCGGGCTCCTCGATGGAGGAGGGCGACGTGAACGCGCCGTCCGCCGAAGCCATCCTGCGCCAGGTGCTCTACGGCAACGAGTTCTTCCGGAAGGAATTCCACGTGGCGAGCGAGGAGTACATGCTCCCCGACTGCTTCGGGTTCCCCTGGTCGCTGCCGACCATTCTGGCGCACGCCGGCATCAAAGGGTTCTCGACGCAGAAGCTCACCTGGGGCTCCTCGGTGCCGGATCAGCCGAGCACGCCGGTGGGCATGGAGGGCAAGGGGGTGCCGTTCAACGTCGGTCGCTGGATCGGCCCCGACGGCAAGGGCGTCATCGCCGCCCTCAACCCGGGCAGCTACAGCGGTGGGGTGAGCGACAATCTCGCCACCGATACCACCTGGATCGACCGCGTGAACCGGGACGGGCAGAAGTACGGCGTCTACGCCGACTACCACTACTATGGCACCGGCGACACCGGGGGCGCGCCGCGCGAGGGTTCGGTGGCCGAAGTGGAGCAGAGCGTGACCACGCACGGACCGCTGGACGTCATTTCGGCGACCGCCGATCAGATGTTCAAGGACATCACGCCGGCGGAGGCGGCCGGACTGCCGAGCTACGACGGGGAGATGGAGCTCCAGAATCACTCGGCGGGCTCCCTGACCTCGCAGGCGTACCAGAAGCGGTGGATCCGCCAGGAGGAGCTGCTGGCCGACGGCGCCGAGAAGGCGTCGGTGGCCGCGGCCTGGCTGGGCGCCCGCGACTATCCGATGGACCGGCTCAACGATGCGTGGACCCTGGCGATGGCGGCCCACTTCCACGATCTCGCGGCGGGCACCGCCACCCCGCGCGCCTACGAGTTCGCGTGGAACGACGACGTGCTCGGCATGAACCAGTTCGCGAGCGTGCTCACCGGCGCCAGCCAGGCCGTGGCGGCGGCGATGAACACGCAGACCGAGGGCACGCCGCTGGTGGTGTACAACGCCCTCAACGTGCCGCGACAGGAGGTGGTGGCGGCGACGGTGCCGTTCGCGCGGGCACCGCGCGGTGTGACGGTGATCGGTCCGGACGGAAAGGCGGTGCCCGCACAACTGGAAGCCTGGGACCATGGGGAGGCGCGCGTCCTCTTCGTCGCGAGCGCCCCCTCGGTGGGCTACGCCGTGTACGACGTGCGATCCACGACGCGGCCGGCTGCGTCGACGGCGCTTGCGGTCACGGCGCGTACGCTCGAGAACGCCGAGTATCGCGTGACGCTGAACGACGCCGGCGACGTGTCGAGCATCTTCGACAAGCGGCTGAACCGGGAACTCCTCTCGGCGCCCATCCGCCTGGCGCTGCTCGAGGACACGCCGACGCAGTGGCCGGCGTGGAACATGGACTTCGACGACGAACAGGCGGCCCCGCGCACCTACGTGGGCGCGCAGGGCGGGGCCGAGATTCGCATCAGCGAACGGGGGCCGGTCCGGGTCGCCCTCACCGTGACGCGCACCGTGGACAGTTCGAAGTTCGTGCAGACGATCAGCCTCTCGGCGGGCGACGCAGGCAACCGGCTCGAGTTCCACAATGCCATCGACTGGCACATGCCGGCCACCATGCTCAAGGCGACCTTCCCGTTCACGGCCTCGGACAGCGTGGCCACGTACAATTGGGACGTGGGCACGATCGCGCGCGGCAACGCCTATCCGCGGAAGTTCGAAGTGCCGTCGCACCAGTGGATCGACCTCACCGACCACACCGGCGCCTACGGTGTCACCGTGCTCACCGACGACAAGAACGGCTCCGATAAGCCCGACGACAACACGATCCGCCTGACGCTGCTCCGCACGCCCGGACTGAGTACCCAGGGGTATTCGTACTCCGACCAGGCGTCGCAGGATTTCGGCCACCACGAGTTCACCTTCGGGCTCGCCGGCCACGCCGGGGACTGGCGAACGGCCCAGACCGACTGGACGGGCTACGAACTCAACGACCCGCTGCGCGTCTTCGCCACGGCGAAGCATGGCGGGACGCTCGGACGCCGCTGGTCGCTGCTGCGCCTCAACGACAGCCGGGTACGGGTGATGGCGCTCAAGCGCGCCGAGGGGAGTGACGAGTACGTCGTCCGCATCACCGAGATGAGCGGCAAGCCGCAGCCCGACGTGCGGCTGACGTTCGCGGCGCCGGTGAGCGCGGCGCGCGAGGTCAACGGCCAGGAGCAGCCGCTGGGCCCGGCGACGATCGAGGACGGATCACTGGTCACGTCTCTCAGCCCGTACACGATCCGGAGCTTTGCCGTGAAGCTCGCGCCGCCGGCGGGGCCGCGGGCCACGCCCACGTCCCAGGCCGTCGCGCTGGACTACGATCGCGCCGTGGCGAGCAACAACGACACGCACGCCGTGGGCGGGTTCAACGCCGCCGGCGAGGCGCTGCCGGCCGAGATGCTGCCGAAGACCGTCGAATACGATGGCATCCGGTTCGAACTGGCGCCGGCGGCGAGCGGTCTCCGCAACGCGGTCACGGCGCACGGGCAGCGCATCGCCCTGCCGGCCGGCTCGTACGATCGCGTATACCTGCTGGCCGCGTCGGACAGCGGCGATCGCACCGACACCTTCCGGGTTGGACCGGCGCGCGCGACGCTCGACGTCCAGGCCTGGGACGGCTTCATCGGCCAGTGGTACGACCGCACCTTCCGGCAGGTGCCGGCGCCGCCGCCGACGCCGGAGGAGCAGGCGGCGCAGGAGCGGCGCCTGGCGCAGTTCCGGGCCCGGGCGGACTCGGCGTTCCACATCCGGCTCGATTCCACACGCATGGCCGGGGGCGACACCCTTGCGGTGATCCAGGCCTACGAAGCCCAGCAGGCGCGGCGCGGGCGCGGATTCCGCCAGCGGATGCTGGAGGTGATGGACGGGCTGACGCCGGGCTTCATCAAGCGCGCGCCCGTGGCGTGGTATGCGTCGCACAAGCACACGCCCGACGGCAAGAACGAGGCGTACGCCTACTCGTACCTGTTCGCGTACCAGTTGGACGTGCCGGCGGGTGCCACGACGCTCACCCTGCCCGACGATCCCCACGTGCGCATTCTCGCCGTCACGGTGGCCAATCAGCAGCCGGCGTTCGCGCCCGCGCATCCGCTGTACGACACGCTGAACCCCGGCGCCCGGTAATGCGCGTCGACGACCGCCGGCTGCAACACCGGCTGGCGGCGTTGGCGCAGATCGGCCGCGACCCGCGGGGCGGCGTCTCGCGGTTGGCGTACAGCGACGCCGACCGCGAGGCCCGCGCACAGGTCACCGCGTGGATGCGCGAGGCCGCGCTCGAGGCGGGCGTCGACGCGGCGGGCAACATCATCGGCCGGCGGCCGGGCTCCGAGGCGTCGCTGGCGCCGTTGATGTTCGGGTCGCACGTGGACTCGGTGCCCAACGGCGGCGACTTCGACGGACCGCTCGGCACACTCGCGGCGATCGAGGTGGCGCACACCCTGGCCGACCACGCCGTCACCACCCGCCATCCGCTCGAGGTCGTGGTCTGGTCGAACGAGGAGGGAGGGCTCTACGGCAGCCGCGCCGTGGGCGGACAGCTGCCGGAGGCCGAGCTGGCGAACCCGTCGGCGAGCGGGAAGATCGTGGCCGATGGCATCCGGTTCATCGGCGGCGACCCGGCACGGCTCGCCGAGGTGCGGCGTGGGCCGGGGAGTATCGCCGCCTATCTCGAAGTACACATCGAGCAGGGGCAGGTGCTCGAGAGCGCCGGCATCGACATCGGGGTCGTCCTCGGCATCGTGGCCATCCATCAATGGGACGTGACGATCACCGGCGTCACCAACCATTCGGGCACCACGCCGATGGCCCGGCGCCAGGATGCGCTGCTGGCCGCGGCTCGATTCGTCGAGGCGGTGCACCGGGTGGTGACGAGCGAACCGGGCATGCAGGTGGGGACCGTGGGCCGCCTCGCGGCGACGCCCGGGGCGCCGAACGCCATTGCGGGGCGTGTCGACTGCTCTCTCGAACTGCGAGACCTCGACACCGGCGTCATCGAGCGCCTGTTCGCACGCATCGAGGAGGAGACCGCGCGGATCGGAGCGGCCACGGGAACGGCCTTCGCCTTCTCGGGGCGGATCGCCACCACGCCGGCGCCGAGCGACCCCCGCGTCCGCGCGGCAATCGCGACTGCCGCGCAATCGGTCGGTTGTTCGACGCTCGAATTGCCCAGTGGCGCCGGGCACGACGCGCAGAGCATGGCGCCGCTGGGGCCGATCGGCATGATCTTCATTCCGAGCGTGGGCGGCGTGAGCCACTCCCCCGAGGAATACTCGACGCCGGACGCCGTCCGGAACGGGGCCGACGTCCTGCTCAACGCGGTGATCGAACTCGACCGCCGGCTGTCGTGAGGGCCGGCCGATCCGGCGCCCGCCCCGGCGCGTCGCCCGCCGTGGGTATTGCCGCGCGGGGTGCATTGCGGGAAATTCCGGGTCGCTTCGGGATCGAGTTCCGGTTCCGCCGGATTACTCGACGACCGCCGGACCGGCCGGCGCGCATCCATCCTCAGCCATCACCCGCCATGACACTCCGCTCACTCACCCGAATCGTTGCCCTGCCCGCTGCCGCGCTTGCGCTGTACGCCTGCGGGGGGTCGAAGAGCATGCCCGCCGGCCAGGGCCCGGCGCCCGCGTCCGGCTCGATGAACATGGCGTCGTCGGGACTGCCGGCCGGGGTGACGGCGCAGATGGTGGCGGCCGGTGACTCGCTGTTCAATGCCCCCCGCAGCTGCAATGGGTGCCACGGCAAGGGTGGAACCAACGGCCGCAACGGGCCCGACCTCACCACGGGCCAGTACGAGCACATCAACGGCAGCTATGCCTCGATCGTGACGATCGTGACCGATGGCATTCCGAAGGAAGCCATCAAGCATCCGGAGCACCGCTTCCCGATGCGCCCGCGCGGCGGCCACGACTACACGGACGAGCAGGTCCGGAATCTGGCGGCCTACGTGTGGACGCTCGGGCACAAGATGTAGCGGCCGGCGCCGGCCGTCAGATCTCCATCGTCCCTTCGCAGACCACGACACTGGAGCCGCCGACGCGAACGCCGGTGATTGCGCCGTCGTTCTTGTCGGCCTCGACCTCGAGGATGCTCGGCCGGCCCATCTCGAACCCCTGCTCCACGACCCAACGCAGCGTGCCCGATGCCTCGGTGGCGCGGGCGGCGAGGTAGCCGCCGAATGCCGCACAGGCGCTCCCCGTGGCCGGGTCCTCGAACACGTTGAGCCCGGGGGCGAACATGCGGGCCCGCGCGTGGGAGCCGGGCCGCTCGGGATCCAGCGAGAAGACGAACACCTCGCGGGTCCAGTAGTCGCGGAGCACGCGTTCCCAGACGTCCATCCTGATGCGGGCTCGCCCCACGGCGGCCCGGTCGCGCAACGGCACGAACAGGAAGGGGAGTCCGCACGAGACCGACTGCGGCGCGAATGCGTCGTCCAGCAGGTCGTCCGGCCCCAGCGACAGCATCTCGGCCAGCGCCTGGCGCGACGGGGGTGGCGCGCCGAATTCCGGCAGCCTGGCCACCGAGAGTTGGGCAAAACTCGGCATGCCTCCCTCGGCGCGAATCGCCACCGGAACCGGACCCACTCCTTCCTCGAAGACGATCTGCGTGGAGGGGCCGGTGAGCGGAATTTCCTTCAGGTGCGCGAGCACGTGGGCGGTGCCGACGGTCGGGTGCCCGGCAAAGGGCATTTCGCGTTCCGGCGTGAAGATCCGGACCCGTCGCGTGTGTGCGGGATCCGCCGGGGGCAGGACGAAGGTCGTCTCGGAATAGTTGAACTCCCGGGTGATCGGGAGCATCAACTCGTCGGGGATCTTGGCTGCGTCGGGGAAGACGGCCAACTGGTTTCCCCCGAAGCGGCGGTCGGTGAAGACGTCGGCGGTGACGTAGCGAACGCGCATGGATTGCAGGAGGGTGTGGGAAGTCGGGTAAGATCCGGGCGGGGTTGGGGGTTGCGCAATGGCGGCCCCGATCCAAATATATCTACTCGTTTGTATACAAAATGCCCGGTGGCGCGGCGTCCCCCGTCGCGCCCACGCCCGGAATCCCATGGCCACGTCCCGGATTCCCGGCCTCCGACTCCAGGAGATCTCGGATGACGCGGTTCCCCCGCTACCCGGTTCCGGTCCTGTTCCTCGTGATGGCCGCCAGCCTCGGGGCGCAACGTCCCGGTTCGGTGCACGGCGCAGTGGTCGACAGCATTCGCGGCGGGGCCCTCGTGGGCGCGCAGGTCACGGCTACCGCGCTCGATTCCGGGGGCGCGCCGCCGGCGGCGGCACGGGTGGACTCCTCCGGCCGCTACCGGTTGGCGGCCATTCCGCCGGGCCTTTACCGCATCGACGTACGGCACCCCTGGTTGGACTCGACCGAACTCGCCGTCCCCTCCGATACGGTGCGCGTGGGGCCGGGCAGCGACCTACGCGTCGATCTGGGAGTTCCGTCGCCGGCCACCATCTACACCCAGTCGTGCCACGCCGCCCCCGACTCGTCGCACGGGTTGGCGGTCGGCTTCGTACGCGGCGCCGAAAGCGGGGCGCCCGTTCAGGGTGCGAAGGTGAGTTTCCTGTGGGTGGATTTCGACGTGGACCTGCACGCGAAGTCGGTGAAGAGTTACGAGCGCGGCGGGTTCGTGCTGACCGATTCCGGAGGCGCATACCGCGCCTGCGGGCTGCCGATCGGGACCCGCATCTTCATGCAGGCGCGCGTCGACTCCGGCGGCGCCAGCGGCGTGGTGGAGGTGGGCATCGATTCCACCGCGCTGCTGCTCCGTCCACTCCGGGTGGCGTTGGCACGGCCCGCCGACACCGTCGGCGCATACGCGGTAACGGGCACGGTTCGCGATGACGACGGCCACCCGGTTCCGAATTCTCGGGTGCACCTGGTGGGCGGGGACCGGTCCGCGACCGGCGGGCCCGACGGCCGGTTCCGGCTCACCGGACTGTACGCGGGGACGATGGCGTTTCGGGTGCAGGCCATCGGATTCGCGCCGACCCAGGTGACTACCGACGTGGGCCCCTCGTCGCCGGCGGTTTCCGTGACCCTGGCGCCCCTTCCCGTGATGCTCGACTCGGTGCGATCGTTTGCCCAGCGCCTCTGGGTTCCCCCGCGGTTGCGCGACTTCGACGCGCGTACGCACCAGCGGATCGACGGCGTGATGTTCACAGCGGGCAGGATCGACAGCCTCATTCCGTTCGAACTCACGGACATCATCAAACGTGTGTGGGCGTTCAAGGTGACGGGACGCGGGTTGGACGCCCGGATCACGTTGCGCGTGGGTCGGGTGGCTTCCGGCTCCCCGATGGGGTTCGGCTGTCCCGAGATCTACATCGACGGAATTGGGCAGACCACGCAGTACGGGCTCAACCTGATTGCAACGAGTGACCTCTATGGAGTGGAGATCTACCGGCCGGGCGATCGGGGCCCGCCGGGGTATCCGAACCAGTGCGGAGAAATTCTGATCTGGACGAAGTGATCCGCGGGCGTCTGCGGCGGTCCCTTGTGGCCCTTCTGGTCGTCTGCTGTCCGCCGACGGTGGTCGGCGGACAGACGGCAGGACCAGGGGGAGGCGTTCGGGGCGTCGCCATGGACAGCATTCGCCACGCGCCGCTGACCGGGGCCACGGTGTCGCTCGTGCGTGAAGGCGCCGCCGCCGACTCGGTGCGGACGAGCGTGACGGACGCCGTGGGGCGGTTCCGGTTCTCCCGGGTGAGGGCGGGGGACTACACGCTCGAGATCGCCTCGTCGTGGCTCGACTCCGCCGGCATTTCCGGGCTGCCCGTCCGGGTGGTCGTGGCCGAGCGTCGCGTGGCCACGGTGGCGCTCGGAACGCCGTCCGCCAGAACCCTGCGCGCTCTGCTGTGCCCCGGGCGTCCGGATGACACCGTGAACGGCGGGCTCGCGCTCGGGCGGGTTCGCTCGGCGGGCCCGGGGTCGCACGCCGTCGCGGCGCGCGTGCTCGCCTTCTGGAATGACCTCACACTGGACTCCGCCCGGTCGGTGGGCAGCCAGCGGCGGGGCGAGGTCATTCAGACCGACTCCGCGGGTGCCTACCGGATGTGCCGGCTGCCGGTCGCGCAACAGCTTGCCATGCAGGTGCAGACCGACTCCGCGCACTACTCCGGCGTGATCGCCGTGGAGGTGCCCCCCGCGGGGGTGCTCGTACAGCCGCTGTGGATCGATCTGGCGCAGGCGGGCGCGGAGCGGCCCGGGGCGGGCACGCTGTCGGGCCTGGTCACCGCCGGTCACGAGGCGCCGGTGCCAGGGGCCCGCGTGGCACTGCCCGGCATCGCCGGGTCGGTCACCACCGACAGCGCCGGGCGATTCCGCCTGACCGGAATTCCCCGCGGCACGCAGCCCGTTCAGGTTACCGCCCTCGGGTACGCGCCAATCCAGGCGGCGGTGAACGTCGAAACCGGCGCCGAGCCCGTGCACGTGCGGCTGCAGGAGGCGGCGGTCGAGCTCAATTCCGTGGTCACCCGGGCCACTCGCGCCGCGGCGAACGCACAGCTCGCGTTGATCGTGCCGGGATTTCTGCAGCGCCAGCGGGAGGGGTTCGGGGATTTCCTCACGGCGGACTCGATCGCCAGGCTCGATCCGTCCAGAACGTCCGACCTGTTCCGGTACACGAAGGGCTTCACGCTCAAGATCATCGGTTCCGGTACGCCGCTCATCGTGACCACGCACGGCAACTACGGCTTCCCGTCCGTCGACACCAGGGGTGAACCACATCCCTGCATCCCGGCGTTCTACGTCAACGGCGTGCTGGCCACGAACGTGGACCAGGTAGATCCGCACGCCATTCTGGGAGTCGAAGCCTACCAGATTTCGGAGCCGG
>CAVSJE010000026.1:0-20976 GCA_963728115.1 uncultured Gemmatimonadaceae bacterium | reverse complement strand
GCTCGAAGCCAACGGCGCCCGTCACCGAATCGTAGCCGGCGATGTTGGCGTTGATTTCCGCGACCGCCACGCCGTTCACGTCCATGCCGGGATCCACCTGCTGGCCGCGCTGCAGCGCCCGCATGAACAGGCCCGCCGAAACGAGGAGCAGGAGGGAGAGCGCCATCTGGCCGATCACCAAGGCGCTCCGCGCCCGCGAGCGGTTGCTTCCCGAACCCGCCGTGTCGCCGCGCAGCCCGGTAACGAGGTCGGTGCGTGTGGCGCGCAGCGCCGGCGCCAGGCCGAAGACCAGACCGGCGACCAACGCGACGCCGAGCGCGAACGCCAGCACGCGTCCGTCCGGCGCCAGGTGCAATACGAGGGGGACGTCGGCCGGCAGCGGGACCTGCTCCAACAGCCGAGCCCCACCGTACGCGATCGCTACACCGCCGGCGGCGCCCAGGCCGTAGAGCACCAGGGTCTCGGTGAGCAGTTGCACGACCAACCGCCGCCGCCCCGCACCCAGCGCCGCGCGAACGGCCAACTCGCGCCGCCGTCCCATCCCGCGCGCCAGCAGCATGCCGGCCACGTTCACGCTCGCGATCAGCAATACCAGGGAGGCGATGGCGAACAACAGCGCAAAGAAGCCCAACACGCCGCTGTACACCTCCGGCGGGACGATCGACAGACGGTACACTCGCGCCCCGCTGAACCGACTGAACGTCGTCGATTCCGTGCCGCTGTTGGCCGCGTTCCGGGTCACCGCCGCCACCTCGGCCTCCGCCGCCTGGCGCGACGCTCCGGGACGCAGGCGCCCGAACAGTTCGAGCCATCCGGCGTTCGGCGACGTGAGCCGAGTCGAGCCGGGGCGGAGCTGCGGCTGCATCATGAGCGGAACCCAGGCATCCATGCGGAGCACCGGCATCGTTCCGTCGAACGCCGGCGGCGCGACGCCGATGACCGTGAGCGGCGTGCCATTCACCGTGAGTACGCGCCCCACCACGTCCGAATCGCCGCCCAGGGCACGCTGCCAGAATCCGTGACTGATGACCATCACGGGATGTGCCCCGGCGCCGCTGTCTTCGGCGGGGACGAAGAAACGTCCCAACTCGGGCGACACGCCCAGCACGTCGAAGTAGTTGGCCGTGACCAGATTCCCGGCCGCCGCCAGGTGCGTATCCCCGACGCCCACGCTCAACTGCGTCTGCGTCCACCCCACCACACCGCTCAGCAAATGCACGTTGTCGCGAAGCTGCTGGGTGTACGGATACGACGCCGACAGCGTCCCGTGCCCGTCGCCCTCCGTGCGCTGGATCTGGACCAGCGATCCGGGATCGCGTACGCCGGGAATGGGCCGCAGCAGAATAGCGTTGGCCGCGCTGTAGATGGTGGTGACCGCACCGGCGCCCAGCGCGATGACGACGACCGCGGTGGCGGCGAAGAGCGGGCTCTTCCGCAACATGCGGACGGAGTAGGACAGATCCTGCATGAGTCTGGCGAACATGCCGTCTCCCGAGGTGGCGGAACGTGAAATGGGGCGCGGGGTGTCCGGCACGAGCAGCGTCGACGCCCGATGTCGCAGCTCGGCCAGTCGGGCCGGCGGGGCGGTGCGCCCCAGGTCGAGGAGCTGGCGGATCCAGAACGCCGTGCGCGCGCCCGCGCCGCCGCGGCAGGCGCGGCGGTGCAGGTCGCGAAACAGTTCGCGCTGGTCGTCGGCAAAGCGCCGGCGGTACGCGCGCGGATACGCGAGCAGCAGCACCGTATAGATGCGCTCGCCCACCGATGGCGTGGGGCGGTTCACGGGGCCTCTCCGGCCAGTGCCCGCGCGGCCGGCGTGGCGAGCAGCGCGCGCAGGCGGTGGGCTTCGAGGCGGGCCACACGGGCTCCCAACGGCGTCAGCCGGTAGTACCGCCGGCGTTCGTCATCGAGGTCGGCGGCCCGGCGGCGGTCCGCTTCGGCCACCAGCCCGTCGTCGAGCAGCCGGCGAATGACGCGGTACAGATTGCCCGGTTCGAGGCGAATGGCGCCGTCCGTGCGTTCGGTGATCTCCCGCACGAGGCCGTACCCATGGGCCTCCCCCTCGCTGAGCGCGAGCAGGAGCACGAAATCCACGGGTTTGAGCGGGAGGTGGGAGCGGAGGTCTGGGGGCATGGCCGGGGACGTGGGTTGATATGATCGGAATGATCATACGGCCCCCACCCCCGGCCGGTTTCAGCCCCGGTTCACGGCGTCATCTTGCCGCGGGACGGGTCCTCGTACGGGCGCAGGTACCAGTCGAAGAAGGTCCACGTCCGGTTCCAGCTGTCACGCTGCTCCGGGCTGTCCTCCCGCTCCAGCGTGGTGAGATTCACCCGCCGGCTGAAGGTGTGCCCGAACCCGGTGTATCCCGGCGGCGGATTCCGGTAGACGCGCGTTTCGGCGAGGTGCGGTTTTCGCGCGCGCAGGGCGTCGATGAGTTGTTCGTCCTCCACGAAGTTCACCGTGCTGTCGTTGGTCGCCACGTGCACCATGATCGGCGTCTCGAGTTCGTCCACGTGAAAGAATGGCGAGCGCTCGAGGTACTCCTGGGGCTTCTCGAACGGCAGGCCGGCGATCGTCGACTCGGCCGCGAAGCTCTTCTGGTACTTGGGGCCCTTGAGCGAGAGGCGGAACAGCAGATTGGTGACCGGGACGATGGCAGCCCCCGCCTTGAAGTCCGTCTGGTGCCGGAACAGGGCGAGCGTGGTGATGTAGGCGCCGTGGCTCCAGCCCATGATGCCGATGCGGGCGGGATCGACCTCGGGCATCGCGGTCAGGTAGTCGGCTGCCGAGGCGACATCCGCCACCTCACGGCCGCCGTAGTCGATGGCGTCGTAGAAGTCCTTGCCGTAGCCGGAACTGCCACGGTACTGCGGACAGATGATGACGTAGTCGTGCCGGATCGCGTCGATCACGAAGGGGAGCATCTTCTGATCCCAGAACGAATGCACGCCGCCATGCACCCAGACCATGGCCGCGTAGCCGTGCCGGCCGCGCCTGGCGAGCGGGGTGAACAAGAAGGCGGGGATGTCGAGGCCGTCGGCCCGACTCCGGTAATGCACGACCCGGAAGTTCATGACGCCCTTGCTGCGGGCCACGTAGATGCTCTCGGCGGCCAGGCGGGCGGCGCGTTCCCTGGCGAAGTTGCCCTGGGGCAGATCCGCGAAGTCCCGGCTCACGTAGAGCGCGGCGGCGCGCGCGCTGTCGGTGGCGGAACTGCGCACCGGGCGCTGGGCGCCGGCCTGCGATGCCTGCAGAAACGCTGCCGCAGCGGTGAGGTGGAGGATCGGGAGAGGTGGGGGAAGTGGCGGGAACGGCGGGGACACGACATGCAAACCTCGGTTCGGGATACGAAGGGCGGCGGCGCACGCGCCGCCTTCCAATCCTGGGCCGGGACCCGACCGCCCGCCACCGGGCCGGGTCATTTACGCCCAGCGGTGGCTCCACGACGACACGCCGCCGCCCCGGGACTTCCGGAGCGGCGGCGCGCGACCACTCGGTGAAGCGCCGGAGGCGCTAGCGCTGCATGGACTGCGTGGCGGCCTTGTCGGCCGCCATGTGCCCGTAGCGCATGAACCACCCCTCCACGTACAACTGCGTACGCAGGAAGTTGGAGGGGGTGCTCGACGTGCCGTGGTATTCGTTGTTCATCCGCAACATCGCCGTTGGAATCCCGCGCAGTTTCAGCGCGCGGTAGAACTCCTCCGTTTGCGGAATCGGCGTGCGCAGATCGAGCACGCCCGTCATCAGCATCGTGGGTGTGGTCACGTTTCCCACGTACATGAGGGGCGAGCGCCGCAGATGCTCGCTGGGATCTTCCCAGAACGGCTTGGCGAAGTTCTCGTACCATCCGGCGCCGTCCGTCTCGCCCACGAAGCTGATCCAGTCGATGACCGGGCACTGCACGACGGCTGCCGCGAACCGGTTGGTGTGTCCCACCGTCCAGGCCGTGAGCACGCCGCCCCCCGAGCATCCGTACACGAACAGGTTCTTCGTATCGATGTACCCGCGGCCGATGACCGTGTCGACGCCGGCCATCAGGTCCTCGAAGTCGTGGTCCGGATAGTCGTTGTCGATCATGTTCGTGAACTTCTCGCCGTATCCCGTGCTGCCGCGCGGGTTCGTGTAGACCACCACGTAGTCATGCGCGGCCTCGTCCTGGCGGGCGAAGTTGAATGCCACGTTGTACATCGACTGCGGACCGCCGTGGATCTGCAGGATGAGCGGATATTTCTTGGTGGGGTCGAAGTCGGGGGGCTTCACGATCCACCCCTGCACCTTGAGGCCGTCCTTGGACGTGTACCAGAAGCCCTCCGTGGAGGCGAGCTTCTTGCCGGCGAGCAACGAGGCGTTGACGTCGGTGCGCTGGGCGAAGGTCGAGGTCGTTCCCGACGCCGGAACGGTGAACGTCACCACGTTGTTGGGCATCGTCGGTGTGCTGCGGACGCCCACGGCGAGGCCGCTGCGGCTGAGGTCGGTGACGTCGAGCACCTGCGTGCCCGTCGTCACGGCGCGCACCTGCCCGCCGGTCGACGCGTAATAGAGGTTCTGCGAGCCCTCGCTCTGCGCGTTGAAGTACACGCCGGCGCCGTTGGCGGCCCAGAGGATTCCGGACACCGGGCGGTCGAGGCTCGTCGAGACGGCGTGCGCATTCGAGCCGTCGGCGTTCATCACCCAGATCCGTCCCTGCGACCACGCCGAGTGATCCACGGAGTCGGCGTGCGTGTACGCCACCAGCCGGCCGTCGGGCGAGTAGACGGCGCCACCGCTGGTCCCCGACTGGTGCGTGAGTTGGCGCACCTCGCCGGTGCGGATGTTCGCCACGTAGATTTCGGAATGGCGGAAGGCATGCTCGGCGTCCGGCACCCGCAGCGACGAGAAGGCCACCCACTGCCCGTCGCCGGAGAACGCCGGGGCCGAGGCGTTCCAGTCGCCGGAGGTCACCTGCCGCGCCTCGCCACCGTCGGGCGAGATCGCGAAGATCTGCCGGTAATACGTGTCGGTGTACCCCACGCGGTCGGAGCGGAAGTTGAGCCGCGTGACGATCTTCGGCGGCTCCACCCACTTGGCGCCCTTGGGCGGCGCCGGCATCGCGATCCGCCATGCCGGGTCGGGCCGCTCCGGCACGTTCATGTTGAAGGCGATCGTCTTGCCGTCGGGCGACCACTCGAGATTGGACGGCGACTCGGTGAGGTTCGAGATCTGGGAGCCGGGCCCCTCGACGTCCACCCAGCGCACGAAGATCTGGGCGCCGGACGGGTTTCCCTGCGCCACGTAGGCGATGCGCTTGCCGTCCGGCGACCACCGGGCGTCGGAGCCGTCGGCCAGGAACCGGTCGTGCGTGCCGTCGGCGTTCATGATCCAGAGCGAGGTACGCCAACGATCGTTCATCTTGTCCACCCACCGGCGGCCGTACACGATCTGGGAGCCGTCGGGTGCGATCTGCGGCGTCTGAACCTCCTGCCAGTCGAGATACTGGGTGAGTTGGACCCGGTCGGGCGCCACCTGTTGCGCGGCCAGGGGGAGCGCGCCGGTGGGGGCGCCGACCAGCAGCAGGGTGCAGGCCAGCCGCACGAGGGAACGACGGCGCGCGACGAGGGGGGAGAGCGGAGTGCTGTGCATGGGGGACTCCTCTGCGGGAGTGGCGGGAAGAGTTAATCCTGCGCAATCCGGCCGCCCTTGGCCAGAGGCCCTCCCGGCCCGCCGTGCCGATTCCCCGACCGGGCGTGGGCGATGTGCCGACTGCCCGCGGGGCGGCGCCGGACTACCCTCCGAACAGGAGGTCGACGCCCGCGTACCGCGGGCCGGTTCTCGCTTCCGGGGAGGGGGGGATGCTTACCTATTCGCAGTTCGCCAACCTCGAGCGGTCCACTCGAGATCGTCATGTGCTCCACGCCTTCGTCAATGCGGGTGAGCTCGATGCGGTGGCCCGCCGGGCCTGGCGGAAGACGCTGGCGGCCGGGATCGCGGCCACCCGCAAGCTGGTCGCGTCGGCACCCCATGCCGAGCGCACGGAATTCGAGAAGGCGGCCGGACGGCTCGCCGACGTGACGCGGCAACTCCCCGACGATCTGGAGGGAGCCCCGGGCTGGGCGGCGCTCGTCACGGCCGACGGCGTGTTGCAGGCCGGCCCGACGCTGCGCGCGCCGGAGGCGTATGTCGGGTGGCGGATGGGGATTGCCACCGCGCCCTACCTCCGGGTGCTGCAGGGGCCGGCGGACGTGATTCTGGCCCTCATCGACGCTCGCACGGCCGATCTCTATCGGCTGCGCGGGAGTGCTGTGGATCGCGTGGGCCGCATCAATGCGCACGCGCACGTGGGCCGGGCAGCGCACATGGGCGACTCGGCCCGGGAGGGGTTCCACTCCGGGACGCGCGGAACGACACTGGCCGATGCGGCGCAGCGGGCGCTGGAGGTCGGCCGTGAGCGCATGCTCCACGAGGTGGCCCAGGAACTCGAAGGACTGGCCCGCCCCAGCGGCTGGATCGTCGTGGCCGGGACGCGCACCAATGCCCACGACGCCATCAAGCGGTTGGGCCGTGCGGCACAGAAGCGGGCCACGTATATGCCCGGGCTGAGCGCGGACGCGAGCGAGGCGGAGATCGCGGCGGCGGCCGCCGAGGGCCGCCGCCGACTGTCGTCGGAGCGGGAGGTGGCGCGCGTGGCGGATCTGCTCGACCGTTCCGTCGGCCGGGCGCGGGCCGTGATCGGCCTCGCGGGCGTGCGGGGCGCCATTCGCTCGGGCGCGGCCCGTGACGTGTTGATCACGCCGGCATTCTTCGAGACGCACGTCGACGAGGCCGAGTCGGTGGCGCTCGATCTGCTCTCGCACGGGGCGCGCCTGAGTGAGGTCGGCGGCGAGGCGGCGACGCGCCTGGATGCCGAGGGCGGAGGGATTGCCGCGACGCTTCGGTTTCCCAGCCGCGTGGGCCGGGTGGGGGCGGGACTCTCCGCGGCGCGCGCGTAGCGCCGGGGTGAGCGGGCGCCGCGCGAGCGCAACCGATCGCCATGTCGGGATGTCCCCGACACGGCGGGGGCACGTCCCTGACGGCGGCGCGGGCCCCGAGTCCTCAAGCTTCCCACAGGCAACGGTTCTTTTCTCGTGGGGGAGGCGTCCATGAAGAACGTCGGATCGGCGGATCGCGTGATCCGCGTAGTGCTGGGGTTGGCGCTGCTGTCGCTGGTGTTCGTCGGGCCCAAGACGTGGTGGGGACTCATCGGCATCATCCCGCTGGCCACGGCGTCGATGTCGTTCTGCCCGTTGTACAGCATTTTCGGTTGGTCCACCGGGTCGAAGGGCGGCGCCTGAGCGTGGGAGCGTGCGGAGGGCCGCCGTCCCGCTGGATGCGGGACGGCGGCCCTCGTCGTATCGGAGCGGCTACCCGGCGGCGACGGCAGCCAGCACGCGGTCGAGGCGCTGGCGCACCTCGCGCGCGAGCGGTGCGATCTCCGGCCGGTTGGTGAGGCCCAGCGCGGCCACGGGATCCATGGCGGCGACCACCGACTGGCCGGGCTCGTCGGCGGCGTAGACGATCACATTGCAGGGCAGGAGCAGGCCGATGTCCAGCTCCGCGGAAAGCGCCCGGTGGGCGAGCGGGGGATTGCAGGCACCGAGGATTACGTAGGGCCGGAAATCGGCATCGAGCTTCTGCTTCAGCGTGTTCGTGACGTCGATTTCGGTGAGGACGCCGAATCCCTCGCCGGCGAGCGCGGTGCGCGTTTTCTCGAGCGCCGCCGCGTGGGCGAGCGGGACGGTCACCGAGAATCCGTAGGGTGTCGTCTGTTCGGGCATCGTTGCTCCGTTCGAGTTGGTGGGCGCCTCCGGCGCTCCGTCCGCGGGAAAACTGGGTGTGTGCGGGCCGCGATGGCGTCGGGGGAGTCCTGAGCTTTCGTGGGTGTCGGTCGGACCCCAGGGCGCCGGCGCGAGTGGGCCGAGCAGGCGCCCGAGGCCGTGTTCGGCCAGCCAGTGCCGGGTCGTGCGGCTCGACGCGATGGCCAGCACGGCGCTGGCGAGCACGTCGCTGGTCCAGTGCGCCTGGCGGTAGACGCGTTGCGAAGCCACGAGGCCGGCCGTGCCGTAGGCGGCCACGCTCACCCACCGGTTCTGCGCTTCGTCGGAGATCGCGGCGGCGAGCGAGAAGGCGTGCACGGTGTGCGCCGACGGGAAGGAATGCCAGCTATCGGTGGTGGCGAGGGGGTGGAAGGTCCAGGCGTTGTTGGTGGCTGTGGGGCGGTGCCGGCCGACGAGCGGCTTGAGCACGCTCTCGATGGCGTCGGAGGCGGCGTAGGACAGCCCCACGCGCATGACGGCATCGGCCCAGCGGTGCTTGCGCAGCACCAGCGGCACGGCGTACGACGCCAGCAACGCCGGCACGATGTAGCCGGCGCGGCCGAAGGGGTCGAGTCCGCCGGCCAACTTGTCCAGCCCCGGCGTATGATTGCGCAGGGCGAGGTCCCGCATCGGGCGGTCGAGGGCGATGCCGGCGGCGATGGCCACGGCGCCACCGATCCAGAACGAACGGCTCGACGGCACGACCGTGGTTTGTGCGGCGGCGGCTCGCGCGGCGCCGCCGAACGCCGCGAGGCTCGCCAACAGGAGCGCCACGGACCGTGGGCATACCGTCCGGAGCACACGGCGAGCCGTGTGGGATGCCGTCATCGTCGGAACTGGAAGAATGGGTGCACGCGTTGAAGCATATCGCCGCCGGATGCCGATTGTTCCGGCTTCGTCGCATCTGCGGGTCCTAGCCGCTAGGAGCGCCGGGCCGTAACTTGCGACTTCCTCCGCCGCGGTTCGGGGCACCCGCCTCGATGCGCCCGCCATCCGCGCGCCTGCATTCTGTCCAGTCGACGGTGACGATGGACCTTCGCGACCAACTCCAGACCACGCTGGGCACGGCCTATACCCTCGAGCGCGAGTTGGGCGGTGGCGGGATGTCGCGGGTGTTCGTGGCCGAGGAGACCGCGCTGGAGCGGAAGGTGGTCGTCAAGGTGCTGCCGCCGGAGTTGACCGCCGGCGTGAACGTGGATCGGTTCAAGCGCGAAATACTGCTCGCCGCCAAGCTGCAGCATCCCCACGTGGTGCCCGTGCTCACGGCCGGTGAGACCAACGGGCTGCCGTACTACACGATGCCCTTCGTCGAGGGAGAGTCGCTGCGGATGCGGCTGGCGCGCGACGGTGCGCTCTCGGTGACCGATGCCATCGGCATCCTCCGCGACGTGGCGCGCGCGCTGGCCTACGCGCACGAGCGCGGCATCGTGCACCGCGACATCAAGCCGGAAAACGTGCTGCTCACCGGCGGGTCGGCCACGGTGGCCGACTTCGGCATCGCGAAGGCCCTGAGCGCCTCGCGCACGGGGCCCACCGGAGCTACGCTCACGCAGGTGGGCACCTCGCTCGGCACGCCGGCCTACATGGCGCCCGAGCAGGCGGCGGCCGATCCGTCTACCGACCACCGGGCGGACCTTTACGCCTTTGGGTGCATGGCGTACGAGCTGCTGGCGGGGCGGCCGCCCTTCGTGGCCAAGACACCCCAGCGGCTGCTCGCCGCGCAGATGAGCGACACGCCGCAGCCGCTTCTCGAACTGCGTCCCGACGCGCCGGCGGAGCTGGCCGACATGGTCATGCGCTGCCTGGCCAAGGACGCCGATGACCGTCCCCAGAAGGCGACCGACGTGGTGCGGGTGCTGGACAGCGTGACCAGCGGCACCGGGCACAACGCGATGCCGCCGATTCTGCTCGGTGGCAAGCACGCGTTGTGGCGGGCTCTGGCGCTCTACGCGGTGGCCTTCATCGCGGTGGCCATTCTCGCGAAAGCCGCCATCGTCGGCATCGGCCTGCCGAGTTGGGTGTTCCCCGGTGCGCTGATCGTGATGGCGCTTGGGCTCCCGGCCATTCTGTTCACGGGCTACGTGCACCGGCAGACGCGGCGCATGCTCACCATGACGCCCACCTATACGCCGGGCGGCACGGCGGCGCCGCAGGGCACCATGGCGACGATCGCCATGAAGGCGAGTCCGCACATGAGCTGGCGGCGGACGGCGGTGGGTGGGGCGTATGCGCTGGGCGCATTCGTGCTGCTCATCGGGGCCTTCATGCTGCTGCGCGCGTTCGGGATCGGCCCCTTCGGGTCGCTGCTGGCGGCGGGGACACTCGATGCCCACCAGCCGCTCGTCGTGGCCGATTTCTCGGTGCGGGGCGGCGCCGACAGCGCGCTGGGCACCGCGGTGGCGGAGGCGGTGCGCACCGACCTTCGCGAATCGAGCGCCATTACCGTGATGCCGGCGAGCGCCATCCGCGAGGCGCTGCAGCTCATGCAACGCGCCCCGGACAGTCGCGTGGATGCGACGCTGGCCCGCCAGATCGCCCAGCGTCAGGGGTTGAAGGGGGTGGTGACGGGCAACCTCACGCCCCTCGGCGCCGGATTCCTGGTGACGATGCGCATCGTGGGCGCACAGTCGGGCAACGAACTGGCCTCCTTCCAGGGCACCGCCGACACCCCGTCGCAGCTCATTCCGACGGTCGGAGAGTTGAGCAAGGAGTTGCGCGGCAAGATCGGGGAATCGCTCAAGTCGGTGCAGAATTCCCCGGCGCTCGACTATGTGACCACCGGGTCGCTCGACGCGCTGAAGGCGTACACCGAAGGCGCGCACGCCAGTGATGCCGGCGAATACCCGAAGGCGATCGCGGCGCTCAAGCAGGCGCTGGCCGACGACTCCACCTTCGCCATGGCCTGGCGCAAGCTCGGGATCGCGTACGTCAACGCGGGCATGTCGCCCGCACTGGCCGATTCCGCGCTCACCATGGGCTACCGGTTTCGCGATCACCTGACGGCGCGTGAACGCGCGATCATGGAGGGAACCTACTTCGACGTAGGGCCGTATCCGGACCGCACCAAGGCCATTACGGCCTATCGCACGGCGATAAGTCTTGGCGACTATACGGTGGCGCCCGGGAACCTGGGAAATGAGCTGCTCTTCACCCGCCAGTTCGCCGCTGCCGAGTCCGTGGCGAGGCTCGACCTGCAGCGCGATCCAGCCCTTTCGCCGTTGACATATCAGCACCTCGCCCAGGCGGAACTCAATCAGGGCAGGTGGCGCGATGCGGATTCGGCGGCGAGTGCCGGCAATGCGCGACTCGGGGTGAACGTGCAGGACGACGTCCAGCGGCTGGCCGCCTGGTACCAGGGCGGATCGATGGACTCGGTCCAGGCCATCCTGAATCGCTGGAAGTCGAATCCGGATCCGGGCATCCGCTCGATGATTCTGGGTGGGCAAGCGCAGCTGGACCTGCGGGCCGGGCGGCTCGCGGCCTGGCGCCGAGGCTATGCCGCGGCAGGTGCGGACGCGCGCCGCGGTGGCGTGCTCACCTCCCCATTGGCCGACGCCGCGATCCTGGTATACGCCGACGAGTCCGTGGGCGGTCATACCGCGTCCGCCGTGCCAACTCTCGACGCGGCCCTGAAGGCCACCCCGATCACGAGCTTGCCCAGTGTCGCACGCCCGTACGCCGCGATTGCCATGGATTTCGCGTTCGCCAATCGCCCCGATCGCGCGCGCGCGATCCTGCAGGCCATGGAGCACGATGTCCGTGATACGCTGAGCCGGCGCCCGTTGGAACCGGGGCGGCATCAGGCGCTCGGCGTCATCGCCCTCGCCGAGAAGAAGCCGATGGACGCGATTCGGGAGTTCCGGCTGGCCGATTCCCTCAATCTCGCCGACGGCCCGGGCGTTCAGTACCTGCCGCAGGTCCCGTTGTCCGAGTGCGTCGCCTGCATCGACTTCTATATCGGGATGGGGTTCGATCAGGCGAACGAGCCCGATTCGGCCATCGCCGCGTTCCGCCGGTATCTCGAAACGCCGTACTGGAGCGCGCTCGGCGAACAGGCGTACCATCTGGCCTACGTGGATCGCCGCCTGGGCGAGTTGTACGAGGCCCGGGGCGACCGCGGGGACGCCGCGACGTATTATCAGAAGTTCGTGGACCTGTGGAAGAACGCAGATCCGGAGCTGCAACCGCAGGTGGCGGACGTGAAGAAGCGGCTCAATCACCTGCGTGACACGGAGAAGCGACCGTGACGGACATCCGCGAACAGCTGCAGCAAACCCTCGGCAACGCCTACACCCTCGAGCGTGAACTCGGCGGCGGCGGGATGTCGCGCGTGTTCGTGGCCGAAGAGACCGCGCTCCACCGCAAGGTGGTGGTGAAGGTCCTGCCGCCGGAACTCACGGCCGGCGTGAATGTGGAACGGTTCAACCGCGAGATCCTGCTCGCGGCCCAGCTCCAGCACGCGCACATCGTGCCGGTGCTGGCCGCGGGCGAGACGAACGGCCTGCCGTACTACACGATGCCGTTCGTGGAGGGCGAATCGCTGCGCGTGGCCCTGGGCCAGAAGGGCCCGATGTCCATCACCGACGCGATCAGCATTCTCCGCGACGTCGCCCGCGCGCTGGCCTACGCCCACGCCCGCGGCGTCGTACACCGCGACATCAAGCCCGAGAACGTGCTGCTGGCCGGTGGCTCGGCGGTGGTCACCGACTTCGGAATCGCCAAGGCCATCAGCGCCTCGCGCACCCAGGCGTCCAACGCCACGCTCACGCAGGTGGGCACGTCGCTGGGTACGCCGGCGTACATGGCCCCGGAGCAGGCGGCCGGCGACCCGGCCACCGACCATCGGGCCGACCTGTACGCCTTCGGGTGCATGGCGTACGAACTCCTGGTCGGCCGCCCGCCGTTCGTGGGCAAGACGCCACAGCGTCTGCTCGCCGCCCAGATGAGCGAGGCCCCGCAGCCGATTCTCGAACTGCGTCCCGATGCACCCGCGGAGCTGGCCGACGTGGTGATGCGCTGCCTGGCCAAGGACGCCGACGATCGGCCGCAGGCGGCCACCGACGTGGTGCGCGTGCTCGACACGGTGACCAGCGGCGGCGGGCACGCCGCGATGCCGCCGATTCTCCTCGGCGGCAGGCGCGCGGTCTGGAAGGCGCTGGCCATCTATGCCGTGGCGTTCGTGGGCGTGGCCGTCCTGGCCAAGGCCGCGATCGTCGGCATCGGGCTGCCCGACTGGGTGTTCCCCGGCGCGTTGACCGTGATGGCGCTGGGACTGCCGGTGATCCTGTTCACCGCGTACGTGCAACGCGCCACGCGGCGGCTGATCACGATGACGCCGACGTACACCCCGGGCGGTTCGACGGCCGGGCAGGGCACGATGGCCACGATCGCCATGAAGGCCAGTCCGCACATGAGCTGGCGGCGTACCGCCATGGGCGGGGCCTACTCGCTGGGCGGCTTCGTGCTGCTCATCGGCGCCTTCATGCTGCTGCGCGGCTTCGGCATCGGGCCCTTCGGTTCGCTGCTCGCATCGGGGCGGCTCGATGCCAGTCAGCCTCTGATCGTGGCGGACTTCGCCACCAAGGGCGGCGCGGACAGTTCCATCGGCAGCGCGGTGGCCGAGGCGGTGCGCACCGATCTCGGGCAGTCGAACGCGGTGACGGTGATGCCGACCAGCGCCATTCGGAGCTACCTCGTGCACATGCAGCGGGCGGCGAACACCCGGCTCGATGCTGCGCTGGCGCAGCAGGTGGCGCTCCGGTCCGGGTCCAAGGCCGTCATCACCGGCGATCTCACCCCCGTCGGCACCGGGTTCATCGTCACCCTGCGACTGGTGGGCGCGCAGTCGGGCAATGACCTCGCGTCGTTCCAGGGAACGGCCGCTGACCCTACGCAGCTCATTCCGACCGTCGGCAAGCTGACCCGCGACCTGCGCGGCAAGATCGGCGAGTCGCTCAAGTCGGTCCAGAACTCGGCGCCGCTGGCCGACGTCACCACGGGCTCACTCGACGCGCTCAAGGCCTACACCGAAGGCGTGCGCTTCTTCGATCAGGGCGACTATCAGCATGCGTTGGCGCCGCTCAAACGCGCCGTGGGTCTCGACTCCACCTTTGCCGAGGCGTGGCGCAAACTCGGAGTGGCGTACAGCAACATCGGGGCCTCGTCGGACCTGTCGTTCGCCGCGCTGGAACAGGCGTACAAGTTCCGCGACCATCTGACGGACCGCGAACGCTACGCGACGATCGGGTCGTACTTCGGGCCTACCGGCCCCGGCAACGATCGCGGGCGGGCGGAAGAAGCCTACCGGCAGGGCATTGCGGCCGGCGACTACAACGTCGCGTCCCACAACCTGGCCGTCATCCTCGAGTCCAGGCGCCAGTTCGCGGCGGCCGACTCGGCGTATGAGCTCGAGATCCGCCACGACCCCGTGCCCCTGATGACCACCTATCAACAGTTGGCCTACGGAATGGCGATGATGGGTCAGTACGACGCGGCCGATTCGGTGGCCGACGCATATCAGCAGTCCCAAGGTGGGCGCGCTGCCATGCAGTACGTGAAGGCGATCACGACCTACCTTCGCGGCAATGTCGACTCGGCGCGCGCCATCGCCGTCAGTCTGGACACCGCGTCGAACCCGGACGACCGCGCCCAGTTTGCCTACTTCGTCCCGGATATCGACCAACAGCGGGGCAAGCTCAAGCTGGCGCTGTCCGGGTTCCTCCGCGCCCAGCGGTTGGACCGTGATCGCGGTGCGTTTTCTCCTGTCCTCTACGACTCGATGCGGACGGCCTGGCTCAACGCCTGGTTCCGGGGCAAGAACGCCCAGGCGGCGCGCACCCTGGATGCCGCGTTGGCCGCCACGCCGCTCAAGAGCTTCCCGGCCGACCAGAGCCCCTACACCCTGGTGGCGCAGCTCTACGCCGTGGCCGGACGCCCCGACCGGGCGCGGGCCGTGCTGGCCGAAGCCAACGCCGCGTATGCCCGCGACGCCTCGCTCCGCGTCGCCATGAAGCCCTCCGTCGACGCGGCCATGGGGTGGGTGCATCTGGCCGAGAACAATCCAAAGGAGGCCCTGAAGAGCTTCTGGGCCTCCGACTCTCTGCCCGACGGTCCGGCCAACGACTGCGGCGCCTGTACGGCGTTCGTGGTTGCTCTTGCCTACGATCGCGCCAATCAGACCGACTCCGCGATCGCCGAGTATCATCGATTCCTCACCGAGGGCGGGGGAAACACCGCCGACCGCAACGGCAACTACCTGGCCCTGACCTACAAGAGCCTGGGCCGCCTGTACGAGGACAAGGGTGACCGCGGGAATGCCGCGACGTATTATTCCAAATTCGTCGAACTGTGGAAGAACGCCGATCCCGATCTGCAGCCGCAGGTGGCGGAGGTGAAGAAGCGCCTCACCCACCTGCGTGACACGGAAGGCCGGCCCTAGCGCCCGATTTCATCCCCCGTATCCCCAACCCGAGACCCCGCATGAAACACGCGCTCATGTACCACGGTGCCTTCGAGACCAACTTCAAGGACCTCAAGCCGGGCGCCACCTCGTTCATTGGAACCGACGGCAAATCGCATCCGTTGCCGCCCTGGCCCAAGGAAGCCACCGGCGTCCACTTCGGCTATATGGAAAAGGAAGGCAAGAAGTTCTATGCCGTGCGCGTCATGGACACGAAGGCCGACCTCATCCTGCCGCACGAAGTGCGCATCGATCCCGATCGCCACATGGGCGTGAACAAGCGCTTCGGGCCCGAGCCCACGGTGTTCGACGATCCGCCGGCGGCCGATCTGCTCGCCGACATTCTCAAGGCCAATCCCGAACTCCGGTTGCAGCTCGCGGACATCCGCGTCAGGACGCGCTGACCGCTGCCGGGAGTCGGCGCCGTCAACCGCCGACCCCCACCGGTGAGCCATCAATCCAAACGCGCCGCGGAACTCGACGGCGCGTTTGGGATCTCACCGGCCGCTGGCCTCGAGCCGCTTCCACCGCGCGATCAGCGCGTCGAGCCGGCGTGTGTACTCCGTCAGCACGCCGCGCTCGCCCTGGTTGGGCGCCGCGTCGGCGGCAACCACCTGCGTGGCCAGGCTGGTCAGCACACCGTCCACCGTTGCGAGCTCGCCCGCAAGCGCGTTCGCCGAATCCAACCCGGCCGGCGGCAACGCTCCCTTGTGCCCATCGCGGTAGGCGGTCACGGCGCGATGCGCCGCCGTCGCCCGGCCGAGTGCGGCGCCCACCGACTGCGCGAGCGCGAGTTGTGCACGCAGCGCCGCGGTGCTCACGTGCACGCGCGGATCCATGCGCACCGTGAGCGGGCGCGTGTACGTCTTGCCGTTCACGGTGAGTGACACGGTGTACCGGCCGGGCAGTGCCAACGGCCCGCGCGGATCGATCGGCGTGCCGTCGTGCCACACCCCGGCGATCGAGTAGTCGTACGACAGCGCATCGGGCCGCGGGTAGCGCAGATCCCAGACGAAGCGGTGCATGCCGGCCGTCGACTCGACGCGCGGCGCCTCGCCCAGCCACCCGTTCTCGAAGTACTGCGTGGCCGGGAGCTGCTCCGGTTGGTCGGCGTTCGAGAAGGTGCGGATCACCTGTCCGCCCGCATCGCGCACGGCGAGCGTCACCGGTCCCGACGCGGCGGATGCCAGCCAGTAGTCGATCACCGCTCCGGTGGGCGGGTTCTGCGCCACCGGCGTGGACGGCGGCCAGGGCGTGTCGCGGTTCTCGTCGGCGCGCAGGCGGGTGGCGACGAGCGGGGTGTAGAGGTGGGCGGCGGTGGCGCTCGCCGCCACGGCCTCGCGCAGCGGCTCCACGTCGTCCAGGATCCAGATGCCGCGCCCCTGGGTGGCCGTGATCAGGTCGCCGTCGTGCAGCAGCAGATCGCGGTACCAGGTGGTGGGCAGGTTGAGCCCCAGCGGCTGCCAGTCGGCGCCGTCGTCGAACGACACGTACACGCTGCGGCTCGTGCCGGCGTACAACAGCCCGCGCTTCACCGGATCGGCGCGCACCGACATCACGAACTCGTCGGACGGAATGCCGTTGACGATCGTCTGCCAGTGTTTCCCGCCGTCGGTGGTCTTGAGGATCATCGGCGCATCGCGGTCCATGCGGTGCATGTCCACCGACGCGTAGGCCGTGTTCGCGTCGAACGCCGACGCGTCGATGTTGTCGATCCGCGCCCAGGCGGGGACGTCGGGCGGGGTGACGTTGGTCCAGTGCGCCCCGCCGTCGCCCGTGCGGTGGATCAGCCCGTCGTCGGTGCCGACCCAGATGACGTTCCCCGACACCGGTGACGGGGCGATGGAGAAGATCACGCCGAACCCGCAGTCGCGGGCCTTCGCCAGGTCGGCGTCGTGGCATCCCGTGGTGCCGGCCTTCTTTCCACTCAGGTCGGGACTGATCACCCGCCAGTGATCGCCGTCGTCGTTCGAGGAGAACAGCACCTGCGCGCCCATGTACATGGTGTGCGGGGGCAGCGGCGAGAATGCCATCGGCGTGATCCAGGTATACCGGTACTTCGCGTCTGGCGGATACGCGCCGTAGGTGGACACGGGCCACGGCGACACCTCGGCCGATTGCCGCGTCACCTCGTCGAAGCGCGTCGTGTTGCCGCCCAGGCCGGTGCCGAACACCGTGTCGGGGGCGCCCGGTTTGGGCACCATGTAGTCGCGTTCGTCGCCGCCCACCGGGTGCCAGTCGCGTTCGTCGATCACGCCGTAGGGGCCGCGACTCCATAACTCCACCGTCCCGTTGTCCTGCTGGCCGCTGTAGATGCGGTACGGAAAGCGATCGTCCACTGCCAGGTGGTAGAGCTGGCCGGTGGGCTGGTTGTACCAACTGGACCAACTCGCACCGCCGTTCACGGTCACCGCGGCGCCCTGGTCGGCGCCCTCGATCATGTGCGTGGCATCGTCCGGGTCGATCCACAGGAAGTGGTAGTCGTCGCCGCCCGGCGCGCCCTTGAAGAAGCCGAAGGTCTTGCCGCCGTCCGTGGAGCGGCGGATGGATTGGCCGGTCACGTACACCGTCTGCGGATCGTTGGGATCCACCGCGAGCCGTCCGAAGTAGCTGCTCGCGAGCGCGGGGTCGCCGTTGGCCAGCGTCCAGTGGACGCCGCCGTCATCGGTGCGGTACAGCCCGCTGGCGTCCTGCACCGCCGCCGCGGTGGTCAGCGCCGAGCCTTCGATCGCGATCGACGCGTACACCACCGAGCCACGGCTGCCGGGCGCCACCGCGAGTCCGATACGCCCCAGGTTGGCCGACGGCAGGCCGCCGGCAAGCCGGTCCCAGTGGATGCCGCCGTCGGCGCTCTTGTAGATGCCCGACCCCGGTCCGGACTGCGGCATGAAGTAGTCGAGCCAGGGATGCATGCGCATCTGCCACATGGCGGCGTACACCACGGTCGGGTTGGCCGGATCCCAGGCGAGGTCTACGGCGCCGGTGGCGTCGTCCACGTGGAGCACCTGCTGCCAGTGCGCGCCGCCGTCGCTGGTCAGATAGACGCCGCGCTCGGGATTGGGCCCGAACATGTGGCCGAGGGCGGCCACGAGCACGCGGTCGGGATCGTGGGGATCGACGAGGATGCGGCCAATGTGGTGCGTGGCCCCGAGTCCGACGTTGGTCCACGTCTTGCCGGCGTCGCTCGACCGGTAGACGCCGTTACCAGCGGCGGCGTCGTACCGCGCAGCCACCTGACCGGTGCCGACGTAGAGGATGTCGGGATTGGACGGGGCGACGGCGAGCGCGCCCACCGCCGAGGCCGTCTCGTGCTGCATCAGTCCCTGCCAGGTGCGGCCGGCGTCGGTGGTCTTCCACACGCCGCCGCCCGCGGCGCCGAAATAGAAGGTGTTGGGACGGCCCGGAACTCCCGAGGCCACGGTGGCCCACCCGGCGCGGAAGGGCCCCACGAATCGCCAGTGCAGGTCCTGATAGCTGCTCGGCGGCACCGCCGGGCGGGCCCGGCGGTGCGACGGCGGTCCCGCCGGCGATCCGAAGATGAGGAGCAGAACGGCTGCGGCGGCGGCTTTCGTCATGTCGAGGGGCTCCGGTGGGTGCGCGGGGAACGGTGCGCCTGAACTGAACGCGACGACGGCCGCCCCGCAACCGCGGGACGACCGCCGTGTGCTTCACCCCATTGTATCCCATCACCCGCGTTGGCACCGCCAGGGGCGCGGGTCCACCCCCTTCCGCTACTGCCTGGCGGCCACCGTCGCGGTGCCGCGAACCTGAATCAACCCCATCGCGCCCTTCTCGGCGTCGGCAAAGCTGTGCGTGACGAACGGATACAGCCCCTCGCCACTTCCCCCCTTCTGGAACACCGTCTCGAACACCGCCCCGCCGCCGGCGGGCACGACATAGGTCTGGACGTCGCGCAGCGCGTGGTCGGGGTCGCCGTCGGGCAACACGCGGTTGAAGATGGCGCCGACGATGTGGAAGTCGCTGTTGTAGCTGGGGCCCGCGTTCACGACGAACAGGCGTACGCGGTCGCCCTCGTTGACCTGCAGCGGGTGGGCCTTGTACTGGAACGCGCGGCCGTTGAACACGACGAACGTCGCGTTCTTGGCCATCGCCGCCTGCCAATCCGCCTGCTCGGCCATTCCGGGCGCCGTTCCGTCCTTGGCGTAGAATTCACTCTGCAGGATCACGAACTCCTTGTCGGCCTTGGTGCCCCAACCGCCCTTCGGATCGACGATGATCGCCATGTACATGCCCTGCATGATGTGCATGGTGACCGGGGGCGTTCCGCAGTGCACCAGAAACGCGCCGGCGTCGTTGGCATGGAATTCGAAGGAGATCGAGTCGTGCGGATTGATCGATTGGTAGGCGACGTTCCACGGGATGCGCGCCGCGTGGAGGTCGATGGAGTGCGGGATCGAGGCGTCGTTCACGACCTTGATCCGCACCAGGTCGCCCTGGCGGACGTGCAGCACGGGTCCGGGGACCGTGCCCCCGAAGGTCCATCCGTTGTACGTGACGCCATCGGAGATCGTGAGCTGCTCGTCCTCGATGGGAATGCGGAATTCCTTGATGGGCGCCGCCGAGGCCGGCGCCAGCGCGGCGTCGTAGGCCGGCGTGGTGGCGGTGACGGTCTTGCCGAAATCCACGCGGTCCACTTCGGGAGCGCGCCAGGATGGCGCCATGGCGATGGCCGTCATCGCGACGACGGCGACCGAGGCGACGATGATCAGTGGGCGATTCTTGGACATGATTCAAATTCCATGATGGGAGCGAATGCGGTCGTTCCTGTCGGGCGGCAGTCTAGGGAGCGCCCTGCTGGTCCGGTGTCGGCGGATGGTGGAACCTTGGTCTGGCGGCTCCCCACGATCGTGTCGGGCATTACCTTACGTCCTCTGGGAGGAGCGTCTCGCATGCTGCGGATTTGCCAACCCGCCGGAACCGGTGCGCAGCCCCGCGCCCCGCGTTCACCCGAAACCTCGCGCCACCGGACGGCCGCGTGCGTGACTGTTGTCACGGCCGCCGTGCCGGCCGGTGCACGCGGGCGCTTGCGGCCATGAGCGACGTCGCGCTGCTGCGCAGCGTCTCGATCTTCCAGACGCTGGAGGACGGGGCTCTCCGCCAACTCCTGGCGCGCTGCGTCTCCCGCGACTTCGCGCCGGGCAAGGTGTTGTTCACCACCGGGGAGGCCTGCCGGGGCCTGTACGTGCTCGCCAGCGGGCGGGTCCGGATCTACCGGGTGAGTCCGGACGGCAAGGAGCAGGCGCTGCGCGTCGAGCTCCCGGGGGCCGCGATCGCCGAGCTTCCGCTCTTCGACGGCGGCGTCTACCCGGCGTCGGCCGTCACCACCGAGCCGTCGCGCCTGCTGTTCGTGCCCCGCGACGAGTTCGAGGGGCTCATTCGGTCGGACCCCGACTTCGCGATGGCGGTGATGCGCGCGCTCGGCCGGCGGCTGCGCCATCTGGTGGGGGTCACCGAGACGCTCGCCTTTCGGGACGTCGCGGCCCGGCTGGCGCATCTTCTGGCGGACTACGCCGACGGCGAGGGCGCCACGCCCAACGAGCCGGTGGTGATCCGGTTGCGGCGGACCCAGGAGGAACTGGCCATGGAACTCGGGACGGCGCGGGAGTCGGTGTCGCGGGCCATGAAGACGCTTCGGACGCGCGGCCTGGTCGTGCCGGCGGGGGGGGG
>CAVSJE010000025.1:0-13151 GCA_963728115.1 uncultured Gemmatimonadaceae bacterium | reverse complement strand
GTTCCACGCGCGTGACATCGCGCGGGGCGAGCGCCCGGGGGGCCGCCGCCAGGAGGAGCACCAGGCCCGCCCCCAGGAGCTGGAACAGCACGTGCCCCGACGGCGTGCGGCCGAGATAGGCGGCAATCGCCGTCACCGTGCCGGGCTGGGCGCCGAAGCCCTGATGGTATTCATCGAAGACGAGATGCGTGCGCGGCGACGCGCCACCATCGCGCAGGTACTCGAGCGCCTGCACGGCGACCACGCTCAGCCCGTTCTCGCAGAAGCGAATGGCGTCGTTGCGCAGCAGGTCGGGATCGGAGGCCACGACCACGCGACCACGCCCCAGCGGAAAGCCGACCACCGCGGGCCGGCTCGCGGCGTCCGGCCCCCGCGTCGTGACCCGCGCGAATTCCACCAGCCCCGCAGGGGCCGGCCCCGTCCAGCGCAACGCGTAGAGCAGCACTTGATCGTTGGGCCAGAGCGGCAGGATGCCGCCCCCGGGTTTCGGGCAGTCAGCCCCCCCGAGCGAATCCGGAGGCAGATATTCGGCGCCCGTCCCGAGCGTGAGGTGCAGCGAGTCGCTGAGCGCGCTGGCGCGCGGGGGGAGCACCAACAGCAGCGCGCCGCCCTGCCGCGCGGCATCGAGCAGGGCGTGGACCTCCGTGACCCGCAGCGCGACCGCCGGCGCGAGCACGGCCTGGATGGCGGTCGAATCGGGCACCACGTCCGGTGTGAGGCGGCGCGACGCCACCCACCCCAACCGTCCGGCCAACTGGTAGAAGATTCCCGCGCCCTGCGGTTGCGTGGAGTACGTGGTGAGCCGGGGATCGCCGGAGCGCCCGTTGGTCACGTCGGGAGCGAACAGGGTGACGACCACCAGAAGCACGAGCGCGGACGCGATCATCACCGGTGGCCGCATGAACCAGCGGAGCGCCGGCGAGCCGGTCGCGGTGCTGGCGTTCGCGGGGCCGGTCATGCGGCGCGCTCCAGCAGCGGGCGGGCGTCGTGGAGCAGCGCCGCATAGTCCTCGGCGCTGCAGGCGCCGGTGCCGTAGATCAGCCGGTCATAACGGCGCCGGAACAGCTCGAAGGTCGAATGCTCGGCGGCCCGGCGGCGCCCCAGTTCGCGCGCATAGTCGCCGGCGGTCTTCGAGGGATGCAGGCGCACCACGCCGCGCGCCGAGAGCCGCGCCAGCAGAGCCCCGTACAGGGCGTGGGCCGCCGCCGTGAACTGGCCCGCCGAGGCCAGGCCGTCGGCCTGCCGCCAGGGATCCGGCAGCGCCTCGCCCGCCGCCGCGCCGCGGGCGCCACGCTCGTCCGCACCGGCGGCCCGCGCCGCGAGGACCATGCGCACCACGAGCACGACGACGAACAGGCCCGCCAGGAGGAGCACGATGGTCCGGAGCCGCGGCAGGTGATACAGCGGCGACAGGACGCGGGTCCAGAGATCGGCCAGCCATTGGCTGAGGCGGCCGTACACCGACGAGGTGTACGAGCGGTGATAGGCCGCCTGGCGGGCGATCGCCGCCACCGTGTCGTGGACGGCCCGCGGCGCCCAGCGGAGCGAATCGACCGACGCCACCTGTCCGAGCACGCCCGGCGGCGTCAGACCCCCGTGGGGTCGGTCTCCAACCCCTGCGCCATCATCTCGATGTCGAAGCCCTCGTTGCGAATGCGCGTATCGTAATACAGCACCATCTCGGACAGGCCGATCACCGGATACGCGACGATCGTGAATCCGGTCGAGACGACCCCGACGATCACGTCGCTGCGGGTGAGCCCGGCCAGCACCCCGGCAGCGATGCTCGCCACGAAGTAGATGAGCGCCACGAGGCCCAGCGCGTTGAGAATGTGCCGCTTGTTCCCCTTCGACAGCGCCGACGACCGGGCGAGCGCACCCGCCGCGGTCTTGTCCTCGAGCACGATCGCCGTGGCGACGGCGAAGTAGCGGGCCGCCACATAGAACAACCCGACGAGGAAACAGAGGATCCCGAGCATGGAGAGGAGGAACTTGTAGAAGCCGCCGAGCATGAGCGTGGGCACGCGGGGCAGCACCTCGCGGATCGTCCGCGCCACGTCCCGGGGACCCGGTTCGCCGAGGTACGACTCGGAGCCCAACCGGACGATGATGCCGCTCATCAGCACCAGACTGACCCACGTGCCGAACGCCGTGACGAGATTCAGCACCGCAGCCGACATCGCGTCGGCGGCGTCGGTGAACACCGCCGGCTTGGGCAGCACGAAGAACTGGATCAGCAGCCACGGCGCATATGCGACCGCCGTCACCGCGATGTACTGCGCGGGGTCCTGCCGGTAGAGTTGGAACGCCGTGTCGACGATTTCCGACACCGTTCGGGTGCGCAGCCGGGTCTCGCTCATGGCCGGGATTGGTGGGAGGGACGAAGACGGTCGAGGCCGATGGGGGATTATGGACCGCGGCCCGCCGGTCGGCTAGCCTGCCGCCGCCCATGCGGCGAAGCGCCCGAAATTGTGGTAAATCCTCCGGGGCGGGCGCGCCACCGAGGCGCGCCACCCCGCCCCCGCTTCCACCCACGCCGGAAACATCGCTCCCCACGAGATCCCGATGGCACCATCCGCCAGCCATACCCGACGCATCGCCGCCCTCTGCGCCGCCGGATTCCTGTTCGCCGCGCACCCACTGCGCGCGCAACAGGCCACGCCGGCCGCGGCACTGCCCCCCTTCCACGTGGTGGAAGCCAGCATCGCCGACATCCACGCGGCGCTCGCCTCGGGCCGCGTCACCTGCCACGCGCTGGTGGAGGACTACCTGGCGCGGATATCGGCGTACGACAAGAACGGGCCGGCGATCAACGCCATCATCCTCATGAATCCCGACGCGCTCGCGGTCGCCGACAGCCTCGACACCGTGGCGAAGCGCGGCGGCACCATGGGCCCGCTGCATTGCATCCCGATGATCGTGAAGGACAACTATCAGACCGCGGGACTGCAGACCACGGCCGGCTCGCTCGCCTTTCAGGGGTTCGTGCCGGACCGCGACGCGTTCGTCGTCGCGCGCATTCGCGCCGCCGGCGCCATCGTGCTCGCCAAGGCCAACATGGCCGAGCTGGCGTTCAGTCCGTACGAGACCGTGAGTTCGATTCTGCCGGGATACACGCGCAACCCCTACGAACTGGACCGCGTGACCGCGGGCTCGAGCGGCGGCCCCGCCGCCGCCGTGGCGGCCAGCATGGGCGCCGTGGGGCTCGGCACCGACACCGGCAATTCCATTCGCGGCCCGTCGTCGCATCAGGCGCTGGTCGGCATCCGGCCCACGATGGGGCTCACCAGCCGCGCGGGGGTGGTGCCGCTCTTCCTCGGCGCCGACGTCACCGGGCCGATGGCCCGCACGGTGGCCGACGCCGTCGCGGTGCTGCAGGCGATTGCCGGTCCCGACCCCGACGATCCGGCCACCCTCGCCAGCCGCGGCCACGTGAGCGCGGACTATGCCTCGGCGATGGCGCGCGACGGACTGCGCGGGGCGCGCATCGGCGTGCTCCACCAGGCCTACGACACGCGGACCACGGACCCCGAGATCCGCGAGATCTTCGACCGGGCGCTCGACCTCCTGCGGCAGCAGGGCGCCACCGTCATCGATCCGGTAGCGGTGCCCGACCTGACGGAAATTCTGCGTTCGGGCCGCGGTAGCGGCGGGTGCAACACCTTCAAGCGGGATTTCGACGGCTATCTGCGGTCGCTGCGTCCCGCGCCGCCGGTGAAGGACCTGGCGGCGCTGATCCAGTCGCGAAAGTACCATCCCTCCATCGAGACGCGCCTCCGGGACGCCGAGGCGGTGGAGGACACGTCCGCCGGCAACCCCGGCTGCCAGCGACAGGCGGCGATGCGGGCCCGGCTGCGCGCGGCGGTGACGCAGCTGATGGATTCCATGCACCTCGACGCGATGGTCTATCCCACCTGGAGCAACGTCCCGCGACGCATCGGCGACCTCAACACACCGGCCGGCGACAACAATCAGCTGTTCTCGCCGTACACGGGATTCCCCGCGATCACGGTACCGATGGGCTACGCGCGCGGTGGCGTGCTGCCGGCGGGGCTGCAGTTCTTCGGCCGGGCCTGGGATGAGCGGACGCTGATCCGTTTAGCCTCCGGATACGAGCAGGCCACCCACTGGCGCCGGCCGCCGGCCACGACACCGCCGTTGAGGCCGTGAGGCGCGGCGAGCGGGCGGGCGGCGCGGGCGAACGGCGCTACGCCTTCACCGGCTCGCCCTTCTCGATCGGCGCCCGGACGGCGTTGCCCCACTCCGTCCAACTGCCGTCGTAGTTGCGCACCTTCTGGTATCCCAGCAGGTAGGTGAGCACGAACCAGGTGTGCGAGGAGCGCTCGCCGATGCGGCAGTAGGCCACCACGTCGTCGGTGGGAATCAGGCCCTGCTCGCGCTCGTAGATCGCCCGCAGTTCGTCGGCGCTCTTGAAGGTGCCGTCGGCGTTGGCCGCCCGCGCCCACGGCACGCTCCGCGCGCCGGGAATGTGGCCGCCGCGCAGCGCGCCTTCCTGCGGATAGTCGGCCATGTGCAGCTTCTTGCCCGTGAACTCGTCGGGCGAGCGCACGTCGATGAGCTTGCCGTGCGCCGAGATGTGGCGCTTCACGTCGTCGATGAAGGCGCGGATCCTCGAATCGCTGCGGTCGGGCGCGACATACTTGCTGGCGGCGTGGCTCGGCACCTCGGCGACGAGCGGACGCCCTTCGGCCTCCCACTTGATGCGCCCGCCGTCGAGCACGCGCGCGTTCGTGAAGCCGAACAGCTGGAACACCCAGAGGGCGTAGCAGGCCCACCAGTTGTTCTTGTCGCCGTAGAAAATCACCGGCGTCGTCTCGTCGATGCCCAGCCGGCGCACCAGCGCCTGGAAGCGTTCGCGGTCGATATAGTCGCGGACCACCGGATCGTTGAGATCGAGGTGCCAGTCCACCTTCTGGGCGCCGGGGATGTGCCCCGTGTCGTAGAGCAGCACGTCCTCGTCGCTCTCGATGATGCGCAGATCGGGATCGTCCAGGTGATCGGCGAGCCAGGCGGTGCTGACCAGGGATTCGGGATGCGCATATCCCCTGGTGCGGATGGATTCGTCGGCGGTGATGGTCGTCATGGTGCGTGTCTCCCTCGCAGTTCGTATCGTACAATAAGGAGCCGCCCGTGGCGCGAAAGGTTCCGCGCAACAAAAAGCCCGGACGACCTCCGCCCGGGATTCGCGTTTTAGCTCGGTGTTTTACGTGGCGGCAATAGGCGGCAAATGACCACGGCGCAGCGGTTGTGCCCGAATGATTAGCGGAGGCCGGCGCGTTGCGCAAGCCGCCGCGCCCGCACGCGACGCCATCCGCGCCCCGTCGTTACTCCCCGTTGACGTCGATCGACCAGCTGCCCGTGCGCCGGTCGGCCGGAAGGTCGGCGCGATACATGATCACGCGGACCCGTTCGAGCGTGATCAGCCCGCCGCCGATCATCGCATCCAGCTCGGGGAGGATCGTCTCGATCCGCTCCGGCGTGTCCACGCACTCGACCACGATCGGCAGGTCGCTGGACAGCTCCACGAATCGGTCGGTGTGGAGGTGCGCCGTCGCGCCGAACCCCATGATGCCCCGGAAGACCGTGCAGCCCGCATAGTGCCGCTTCCGCAGCAGCTCGACGATCTGCTGGTAGAGCGGCTTGCCCTCGAACTTGTCGCTCTCGCCGATGTGGATGCGCATGAGCATCCGCTCGCCCTTGAACCCGTGGCTGATGCCGGCATGTGCGTCTGCCATGTCATGCCCCTCCCCGCTGCAGGTGAATGGCGCCGCGGGCGGCGGCGAATCCGGCGAACACGCCGACGAGCGAGATCCCGACGCTCAGCACGATGTACACGCCCGCTCGATTGTACTCGCCGTCGCGCAGCAGCGCGAACGTCTCGTAGCTGAACGTCGAGAAGGTGGTGTAGCCGCCGCAGAATCCCGACGTGAGCAGCAGCCGGAACTCGGGGCCGACGAACGCCGTCTCCGCCAGATACGCCATCAGGAATCCCAGCAGCAGCGAGCCGCTGATGTTGACGACCATCGTCGCCACCGGGAACCCCGGGCCGGCGCGATGCTGGATGAGCACCGTGGCCAGATAGCGCAGCACCCCGCCGATCGCGGCACCCACGGCCACGTACCCCACGTTGATCACCAGTCTCATCGCCGCTCCGGCTGGTTGGGACCCGCCGCTTCCCAGGCCGCGAGTCGGGAGATCGCCCGGAACCGTTCGATCAGGTCGTCGAGCACCGGATCGAGCTGGGCGTGGACGCTGGGATCGACCTCGCCGTAGCCACGCAGCCCGCGAGCGCGACTGTCCTCCAACCGGATCGTGGCCGAGGTGACCATGGCGCGAATGCTGCGGGCGCGGGACAGGGAGCGCGGTTCCGTGCCGAGCAGCCCGCTCAGATGAACGATGCGACGGCGGAGATCGGCGATCAGCGGCTCGGCCTCGGCCGTGAACCGGTCGGGAAGATCGTCCGCGTAGTCGGTGAGCGTCCCCGACACGCGCCGCTTCCGGTCGGCAAACTGCTCGATGCGGGCGAGCGCCTCATCGAGGCTCACCAACAGCACCGAGAAATGACGCCGCTGATTCTGGTTGAGGACCGGGTGCGGGTCGGTCATGGGCACAATAATGGCTCCTGCGCGGTGGTTGCGTAGGAGCCATCAGCCGGCCGGGCCGGCGGTTTCGGGCGAGCTCCATCGCCCCTGCCAATCGTTGCTGATCGAAGCCTAGCGCCATCGGTTCACCACGGTCAAGGGCGCGCGGCATGGCCAGCGCCCCGCCGCGTAGTATCTTCCGTTCGGCCCGCCTGCGGCGCAATTCGACTCGATCCCCTCTCGCCATGACCGCCTCGTTCCCCGTCTTCCGCATCCCGCGCGCCACCGCCGCTCTGGCGCTCGCCGCGCTCGCCCTGCACGCGCCGTCCGTCCGCGCGCAGCAGCCGGCCCTGCCCACCGTCACGCCCGCCCACGTGCGCGGCATCCTCTCGGCGCTCGCCGACGATTCGATGGAGGGACGCGGCACGGGAATGCCGGGGTCGATGCGCGCGGCGCGATTCATCGCCGCCCGGATGCGCGAGGCGGGCCTCGTGCCGGCCGGCGACAGCGGCTACTTCCAACACGTGCCGATGGTCCACCGCACCTTCGACACGACCTCCACGATCACCGTGAACGGAACGGTGCTCCACGCGCTGAGCGACTTCGTGGCCTCGCCCCCGCGCGGGGAGATGCCGGCGTCGATCGATGGCGCCACCGCCATCTATGGCGGCGTGGCCGGTGACACCGCCAACCCGCTCACCGCAGAGCAGGTGCGCGGACGGCTGGTGATCCTGTCGGCGCCGTCCGGTGGAGCGCGCGGCCGTGGACGCGGGCGCCGGCCAGCCGGCGGCAACGCCCTCGCCGGTGCGGCGGGGATCGCGACCATCGCCGGGCCGGCGCTTTCCGAAGCGGCGGTGCGAAGCGCCACGGCGCGACCGGGCGCGATTCTCGTCAAGGATCCGGCCGCACCCGCCGGCCCGCCTTCCCCGCAGGCGCTGACCATCACCGCCGGCGCCGCCGACCGGCTGCTCGGAGTGCCGGTGGCCAGCGCCGCCAAGGGGACGATCGGGCAGACCGTGCACGGGGGCGCGGCGTTCACCGATACCCCGGCCCCGGGGGGCAACGTGGTGGGGATCATTCCCGGCGTCGACCCGGCGCTCCGCGACGACGTGGTGCTCGTGGATGCGCATTACGACCATCTGGGCGTCCGCACACCGGCCACTCCCGGCGCCGACTCGATCTACAACGGCGCCGACGACGACGGGTCCGGGTCCACGGCGGTGCTCGAGATCGCGCGCATCATCAAGGCCGGCCCGGCGCCCAAGCGGACCATCGTCTTCGTCACCACCACCGGCGAGGAGGTCGGCCTGCTTGGCACCAACTGGTACATCGGGCACCCCGTACGCCCGCTGTCGGCCATGGTGGCCAATCTGGAAATCGAGATGATCGGCCGGCCCGACTCGCTGGCCGGCGGGCCGGGGCGGGCCTGGCTCACCGGGTTCGAGCGCTCGACGATGGGGGAGATGTTCGCCAAGGCGGGCCTCCCGATCGTTCCCGATCGCCGGCCCGAGCAGCAGTTCTTCCAGCGCAGCGACAACATCGCGTTCGCCCGCATGGGCATTCCGGCGCATACGCTGTCGACGTTCAATCTGCACGACGACTACCACCGGCCCAGCGACGAGGTCTCGAAGGTGGACTTCGTGCACATGGCCGGCGTGATCAACGCCGCCGTGCAGGCGGTGGAGCTGCTGGCCAACGGACCGCGCCCGCACTGGAACCCGAACGGTCAGCCCTGACCCCAGGCGGCCCCGGCCCTACCTCGCGGCTGAGCGCAGGATCAGCGAGTCCACGTCGGCATAGGTGACGACGTGGGCCCATCCGGTCACGTCGCCGGCCCGCGCGAAAGTCACGGTCACGGCCACCGAATCGCCACGTGCCAGGGTCGTATCGAGCCCGAACACCATGACGTGAAACTGTCCCGGGGCGAACCGCGCGGTGTCGTGGGGGCCGAGCGGGAACACGGTCACCGGCGCCATCCCCTCCATGCCGTTCCCCATCGCCATCGTGCGGTGCACCCGGGCACTGTCGGCCACCGCCATGCGGATGCCGATCGCGCTGTCGGCCTGCGCCGTCGGGTTCGCGAGCCACAGATAAAGCACGGCTGGAGACCCCGCCGCGGGCTTCACCAGATAGCCGTGCGACCAGCCCACCGAGCCGCCCTGATCCACCGGCACCACCCGGCATCCCGCCGCGGCCAGCGCCAGGGCCGCCACCACCGTCACGCGGCGCATCTCAGTACACACCGCGCAGCAGGCGCGGAATATCGTGGGCATAGTCCGCACTCGTCATTCCCGGCAGATAGATCACGTGCGCGCTGTCGTCGGGGGTGAACGCGAACACCTCCGCCGAGTGGCTCACCCCGTAGCCGCCGCCGGGGATTTCCTCGCGCGCCGCCGGCGGAATATGGAACGCCTGTTCCATCGCGGCCAGCTGCCGGTCCGTCCCGCGGAGTCCCACGAACGTGGAATCGAACGAGTCGAGCCACTGCCGGAGCTGGGGCAGCGAGTCGCGCGACGGATCGGTGGTCACGAAGACGACCGTGACGCGTGCCCGCTGGGCGGGCGACAGCTGCCGCAGGGCGCCGGCCAGGTTCGCCATGTGCACCGGGCAGACGTCCGGACAGTGCGTGTAGCCGAACGTGATGAAGGTGACCCGGCCACGGGTCCTGGCCGCGAAATCATACGCCGTGTCGCCGGTGCTCGTCATCGTGAGGTCCGGCCTCGGCACCGGCGGGTTGATGGTGGCCCCCCGGATGAGCGGCTTCCCGCGCATCCGGTCCATGGTGTCGTGCCACGAGTCGCACCCCGCCACCAACACCATGCCGGCGATCGCCGGCAGCAGGAATCGGGACCACCTGTCCATCATACCCTCCGTCAGAATCGACGCTGCAGCTGCACGAACACCGCCCGCGGCTGTCCGGGGGCCACGAGGCCGCCCGCCACCAGTTCAGGATAGGGACGGTCGAGCAGATTGCGAACCCCGACGTTCACCGTCGAACCCGCCACCGGGAGCGAGAGGTTCACGTGCATGAGTCCGTACGACCCGAGCACCGTTCCCGGCTCGTCGAACGGCGAGTACGGCCCCACCCAGTTGCCGCTCACCGTCACGCTCCACGACTGCCCCGACGGATGGACCTCCGCCGACGCCGTACCCAGGTACTTCGCCGTGTTGTACACGCGCAGACCGCTCACGTCGGCCGGCGGATCCCCGCCGTCTTCCGACACGATCGTCAGGTCGGTGTACCGGGCGTCGTTGAACGTCCAGTCGCCCGACAGCAGGGTGGTGGTGCCGACCAGCGACGACCACCCGAGTTCGAGCCCCTGGCGCCGGCTCGACCCGCCGTTGCTGGCGTCCCCGGTGAGGGGATTGAAGGTCTGCTCGTTGCTGACGTTCATCCGGAACAGCGTCGCCGACACGTCGGTGCCGCGCCGCGCGAATTTCAGACCACCCTCGTAGTCCCACTCGGTGATCACCGGCAACGAGGGATCCTCGATCACGCCGTCGGTGGACCGGAACCCCCGCGCCCAGTCGGCGTAGGCCGACAGGCCGCCCCCCAACCGGTAGCTGGCCCCGATCTTGGGAGAGAACACGCCGGTGCTGCCGCGGAAGTCGCCTTCCAGGTCCTGCATCGAGGTCGTGCCGAATGCGTCGGCCCGGCCGCCGATGTCGACGCGCAGCCGGTCGGTGAGGTCGGCGTGCGACGCCAGGAACACCGCGCCGGAAAGTTGCCGCGCGGTGATCAGCGCGTTCACCGAGTCCCGTGCCCGGGCGGTGGTGAAATAGTTCTCGTAGCGCGCGTGATCCCACCGGCCCACGGTGCCGATCGTGATCTCGCCGCGCGGCAACTCCCAGGTGAGCGCGCTGGTGAGTCCGGTGCCGTAGCGCGCGTCCTCCTCCTCGGTCTGGCTGCCGCTGCCCTCGAACCTGCCGCCGGCCGGCGGAATGGTCAGGAACAGCTGCCACCGCCCCTGGGTGCCGTACAGCGTCGTGCGCCAGAACAGCGAGCCGGCGATGTACCGCAGACTCACCCGCTCCTGCGCCCGCCGCTTGTAGCCGCCGTCGGAGGGATTCGACACGATGTCGTACTGGTGGACCGCGAATTCGCTGTCGCTCAGGAATCCCGAGGAATTCCAGCCCGCGGCATACAGCTCGGTCCCGGCGTCGATGGACCACCCCGGGCCGAGTTCGTGCACCACGCGCGCGTGTGCCTGGCCCACGTTCGACTGGCCGTTCGGCCGGAAGCCGTCGTCATGCTGATAGTGAACGCCGAACACGCCGCCGCCGCGCGCCCCATGGTCGAATCCCGTCATCACGGTCGCGTTGGCGGTGCCGAACGAGCCCGCCTGAGCCGTGGCCATGGATCCCTGCATCCGGTCGATGGTATGCACGTTCACCACGCCGCCCATGGCGAAGTTGCCGAACAGGGGGCTCGTGGGCCCCTTGATCACGTCGATGCTCTGCACGGCCTGCGTGAACAGCTCGCTGAAGTCGTTGTAGCCCTCGGCGTGTCCGTTCACGGGCTCGTTCACCGGCACGCCGTCGATCCAGAGGGCGAGGTCGGTGGAATGGTCGGAACTGAATCCGCGCAGCGACGCGTCGCTGGCGAAGCCGGGTCCCTGCCCCTGCTGGTGCACCTCGATCCCCGCCGTCTGGCGGAGCAGGTCCCAGGTGCTGTTCGACGGCGTGGTGTTGATGGCGGACGCCGAGACGTGCGTCACGGTGATCGGCTGGCGCCGGTCGACAGGCGCGGCGACGATGTTCACCGCGTTCAGGCTGCGCACGGCGGCGGTGGCCGAGTCGGCCCTCGCGGCCGAATCGGGCGGAGTCTTCTGTTGAGCAAATACGACGGTTGGGCACGCCACGAGGGCGAGCACGCAGGCGATGCGGCGCATGCAGTCTCCACACATGAAGAATCGATTCCGCGCCCGGCGGGTCCGGGGGCGGCGACGCCGCGGACGGCGTCAGTCGTTCATGCGGAGACGGCGGGAGGCCCGATGGCCGGCGGGAGTACGAACGCCGCCGCTGCCGGAAGCGGCGCCTGCGCGCGCTCGATGCGGATGGCGCGGTGGACCGCCAGCGGCGCCGCCAGCGCGGCCGTCGGGGTCGATGGCAGCGTGGCCATCGCGCATCCGCAGCACAGGCCCATGCAGGTGCAGTGAACGGGCCCGTGCTGTTCCGGCGCAGCCGGCGTTGCGGGGCCCCGCCCCATGCCCGGCATGCCGCCCATCGGCATCGTGGCCATGGCCGCGGCCATGCCGTGCGCCATCGCATCGTGCATCGGGCACGCGTCCACGCCGCCCACGTCCGTGGCCAGAGCCACGAACCAGAGGGCGAGGGGGAGGGCGACGATGCGGTACAGACGGCGGCGCATCCCTCCAATGTAGCATTCGGAACCGGCCCGCCACACCCGACCCTTGACCCACAGCGCGGGGACGCTAATCCTCGAAGTGACAACAGGAAGGGAGTCGACCTTCACCCGCGAACCGATGCCCATGCACTCCAGCCATCGTCTCGCCGGTGACCCGGAGTCGCGTGCCTCCCGCACGATCGAGCCGCCGGCCAGTGTCCATGCACGTACTTCCATCCGCGATGCCGGGCTGGCGCACGCCCGCGCCGTCGCCACCCTGGCCTTCGGGCCGCCGGCAGCGCGGACCTTCGACGTTCGCTACTGGGACGCCGCCGTCGAATCCGCCGGCCGTTCCCCGGCCCGATTCACGATCCACCTGCGACACCCGTCGGCGCTGCGGGCGATGTTCTGGCCGCCCACCGAACCCCGGGTGGCCGAGGCGTTCATCGCCGGGGCCTACGACATCGAGGGCGACCTGGAGGCGGCGACGGCCATCGCGCCCGCACTCCGCGACAGGCTTTGTAATCCAGGCGTCCTGGTGCGACTGCTGTACCACGTGCTGGCGCTACCCGCACCACGCGCGGCGGGTGCCGGACGCACCCGCCCGGTTCCGTTCGGCCGCCGGCACTCGCGCTCCCGGGATCGCGCCGCCATTCGGTCGCACTACGACGTCGGCAACGACTTCTACGCGCTCTGGCTCGATCGGCGAATGCTGTATTCGTGCGCCTATTTCACCGGCGACGACGCCACGCTCGACGACGCCCAGCGCGACAAGCTCGACCACCTGTGCCGCAAGCTGCGGCTGCACAGCGGCGACCGCCTGCTGGACGTGGGATGCGGATGGGGCGCCCTCGTGCGCCATGCTGCCGAGCACTACGACGTGCGCGCCACCGGCATCACCCTCAGCCCCGCCCAGGCCGCCCTCGCCTCGGCACGCATCCGGGACGCGGGGCTCGCCGGCCGGGCTGCCATCGAAGTGCGCGACTACCGCGACCTCGCCCCCGACGAACCCTTCGACAAGATCGTCAGCGTGGGCATGTTCGAGCACGTGGGGCGGCAACAGGCGGGGGCGTACTTCGCGGCCATGCACCGCCTGCTCCGTCCCGGCGGGTTGCTCATGAACCAGGCCATCGTCGAGGCGCCCACGCGCCGCGCCAGGGGCTGGCGGGCCGCCCTGCGCCGGTGGATCTGGCGCCAGGGGC
>CAVSJE010000024.1:0-9553 GCA_963728115.1 uncultured Gemmatimonadaceae bacterium | reverse complement strand
GAGAAGGTGCCCTAACGAGCTGCGCATCGCACGGCGCATCATCGGCGCGCTGAGCCGGCTCGGCGGCGTGTACTTCCTGCGCGGGGACGACCGCTCCGGGGCGCACTCTCTATAGTTGTGCGTTGGGGCGGACGGGGCTTGGCGCCGGGCGTTTGCGCGTGGTCCAATCGATATCGGCTCTTGACAGAACCGGGACTAGTTATACGTATTAGCACTCGCTGGCGGGCGCCTCTTTCCGCCGGCCGGCCGCGCCTCGCCCCACCCGGCGCCGGCCGCCCCGTCTGCGAAGGCGTTCTCCCGCTGTCGCCGTTCACCCGCCACAGGAGTCCCGGTATGTCGATGCGCAGTGCGATCGCTCGGCCGCTCACCACGGCGTTTGCGCTCCTGATCCTCGTTCCGGTCGCGCTTCTCGCGCAGACCGGGCGCGTGACCGGCACCGTGTCCGATGCCGCCGCCGCCCCCATGGCCGGGGCCCGCGTCCAGCTCACCGGCACGCGTTTCGCCGCCACCTGTAACGACCAGGGCGTCTATGTGCTCGACGGCGTCGCTCCCGGTACGTACGAGCTGCGGGTGCAACGCCTCGGCTCCGCCCCCCGCCTCGTTCCCGGCGTGGTGGTGCGCGCCGGCCAGGACACCCGCGTCGACGTGACGCTCGAGCGCACGGCCTTCGCCCTCGAGCCCATCGTCACCTCGGGCTCCCGCGCCCCGGAGAAAATCACCGACGCGCCGGCCACGATCACCAGCATCGACGCCTCGGCCATCGAGAACACGGAAGGCAACTCGTTCGCCGGCGCGCTCAAGCAGGTGAAGGGACTCGACTACGTCCAGACCGGCATCACCGCCGTGGCCGTCAATGCGCGAGGGTTCAACTCTGCGTTCAACAACCGGATGTTGATGCTCGAGGACAACCGCATCGCGGCGCTCGTCGAGAGCGGGCTGCCCGTGGGTCCGCTCACCACCATGACCAAGCTCGATCTGGCGAAGGTGGAGGTGCTGGTGGGCCCCGGATCGGCACTGTACGGACCCGATGCCTCGAACGGCGTGATCACGCTCGACACCAAGGATCCGCGTGACTACCAGGGTACGTCGGTGGACGTCTCCGGGGGCTCGCGCAGCTTCTACGACGCGCAGTTCCGCACCGCCGCGATGCTCTCCGGCCACATCGGGTTCAAGGTGACGGGCGAGTACCAGTCGGCCAGGGACTTCAGCAACCACAACATCTACGCGCCGATCTCGGGGTCCACGTCGCCGTCGCCGGAGATCGGCGCCGACTTCAATACGAACGTGGCCCGCGGCGGGGGCGCCCTGGTCTACTACTTCGACGGCGGCGGACGCCTCGAGGCGAACGCCGGCATGAGCCGCTTCAACGGCCTCGGGCTCACCAACGTGGGCCGCAACCAGCTCAAGGATTACGACTACAAGACGATGCAGGCCAGGTACTCGAACGCGCACTGGTTCACGCAGGTCTATCACACCATTTCCGGCAGCGGCGAGACCTACCAGCTCAACGGCTACGCGCAGAACCGGCTGGCGCAACCGACCATCAGCGACGACTCCGTGCGTGCGCTGTCGGCCTTCCCGGGGCAGGGGCAGCTCACCGCCGCCGAGGTCCAGAACAGCTTCCACGTGGGCGCCCTCAACGACGCGCGCGTCACCTGGGGCTTCCAGTACCGGCACGACGACGTGACCTCCGACCGGCGCTGGCTCTCCGACCGGCAGACGGGGCACGACGTGACGAGCGATCAGCGGGGTGTCTACGGACAGCTCGACGCTCCCGTGTCCTCGTGGCTGCGGTTCGTGGTCGCCGCGCGCTACGACGATCACAGCAATTACAACACGCAGTTCTCGCCCAAGGCGGGCATCCTCGTCACCCCGGCCACCGACCAGACCTTCCGCCTCACCTTCAATCGGGCGTTCAAGTCGCCCAGTGTGCTGCAGACGAACTTCTTCTTCCCCGACTTCCAGCCGTACGTCGGCGTGTTCGGCGACCGCGACGGCTTCCTGATCAAGGACGGCGCGGGGACGGTGGTGCGCACCATCGACCCCATCGAGCCGGAGACCAACAACACCTGGGAGCTGGGCTACAAAGGGGTGATCCGGAACCGGTTGTTCGTCGACGTGACCGGGTACTACTCGCAGTTCAACCACTTCATGAGCCCGCTGGTGGTGATCGCCAACTTCCTGACGCCCCCGGCGGCCGGTGGTCCCACTTACGCATTCGACGCGAAGACTGGCGCGGCCATCGTGGGCGCCACGGGGGGACCGCAGATCCCGCTCACGTACTTCAACGTGGGCAGGGCCACCCTGCACGGCATGGATCTGGGCGTGAAGTGGGTGGTGACCCCGACCGTGGAGTTCAACGGCACCACGAGCATCCAGCGCCTCGATCACATCGAGCGGAAGCCGACGGACCCGGCGGAAGCCACCGCCTTCAACTCGCCCACGGCCAAATTCAGCCTCGGGATCAACGTCTCCGAGTTGGGCAACAGGAATGTCAGCGGCGGGCTCGTGCTGCGCCACGTCACGGAGTACGACTTCCGCTCCGGCGTGAACGTCGGCACCGTGCCCGGTTTCACCGCCATGGATCTGTCGATGGGTTACGCGCTCCCGTCCATGCACTCGCGGGTCTACCTGAACCTGCAGAACGTCTTCGCTTGCCGCAGCGGGACGTCGTCCATCAACGGGTGGATCGCCGCCGATCATCCGTCCACCTACGCGGCCGGCCACAAGTGCGGCTTCGGCGAGTCGCACGTCGAAATGCTCAACACGCCGCCGCTGAGCACGGTGATCTTCCTCGGCGTGCGGTGGGACCGGTGACCGCGACCGGCTGAGCCCCCCAATGAACGTCGGATCTCTGCTCCCGTACTGGACGCGCGTGCGTCCGCAACACCCGGCGGTGGTGTGCGGCGACCGGCGGCTGTCGTTCCTCGAGGTCGAGGCGCGCGCGCACCGGCTGGCCAACGCGCTGCACGCGCTCGGGCTGCGGAAGGGTGACAAGCTGGCGCTCATTCTCCCCAACTGTCTGGAGCTGCTCGATGCCTATCGAGTCGCCGCGCAGCTGGGCCTCGTGGCCGTGCCGCTCAGTCCGCTGCTGCGCGGCCCCGGCCTGCTGTCGCTGCTCCGCGACTCGGAAACGCGTGCGGTGATCACCAACCGGGCGCTGGTGGACGCCCTGAACGACGTGCGCGGCGGGCTGCCGGCCATCGCCGCCGGCCGCTACCTGCTGGTGGACGCCGGTGCCGGCGCGGTGCCCGGCTACGCGAGTCTGCCGGCGCTGGTCGCCGCGCAGCCCGACGACCACTCGCCGGCGCCGGAAATCGACGATGCCGATCCGTACAACATCGTGTACAGCAGCGGCACGACGGGACAGCCGAAGGGGATCGTTCACACCCACTACATCCGCGCCCTGTACGGCTCGCTGTTCGGCAACGTGTTCCGGTTCACGCGCGAGAGCGTGGTGATGCACGCCGGGTCGCTGGTGTTCAACGGGGCATTCGTCACCCTCATGCCGGCCTGGGCGCTCGGCTGCACGTACGTCCTCCAGGAGCGCTTCGACGCGGAGGCGTACCTGGCCGCTGTGGAACGCGAAGCCGTGACGCACGTGATGCTCGTGCCCTCGCAGATCGTGGCGCTGCTCAACTCTCCGAACTTCACGGCGCGGACGCTGCGATCGCTGCAGATGTTCTGCTCGGTGGGGGCGCCGCTGCTGCGCGAGCACAAGGAACGACTGCAGGCGATCATCCCCGGCGCGCTGTACGAGCTGTACGGGCTCACCGAGGGGTTCGTGACGGTGCTCGACGCCACCGATTTCCCGGACCATATGGAGTCGGTGGGGCCGCCAATCCCGTTCAGCGACATGCGCATCGTCGGTCCCGACGGCCGCGACCTGCCCGTGGGCGAGGTGGGAGAGATCGTCGGACGGTCGCCCCTCCTCATGCCCGGCTACTACCGCCGCCCCGATCTCACGGCGGACGCGATTCGCGACGGGTGGCTGTTCACCGGGGACCTCGGATTCGTGGACGCCGGTGGCTTCCTGCACCTCGTGGACCGGAAGAAGGACATGATCATCTCCGGGGGCGTGAACGTGTATCCCCGCGACATCGAGGAGGTGGCGGCCACGCACCCCGCGGTGCGCGAGGTGGCGGTGTTCGGGGTGGCGCACGAGAAGTGGGGGGAGGCGGCGGTGGCCGCGGTGCTCCTGCGGAAGCCGGGTTCGATCGAGGCGAAGTCGTTGCAGCGCTGGATCAACGAACGGGTGGCGGCCCGCTACCAGCGGGTTCAGGCGGTGGCGATCCTCGACGACTTCCCGCGCAGCACCGCGGGCAAGACGCTGAAGCGCGTGCTCCGCGAACAGTGCGCCTCCATCCTCGAGCAGCCGGACCCATCCCCGTGACCGGCGCCGTTTCCGCAGAACCGCGCACCCCGGCGGACCGGTTCGTCGAGGCCAACGGCATTCGCGTGCGCTACCTGGACTGGCCCGGTGGGGCGCCGCCACTCGTATTGCTGCACGGGCTCTCGGCGAACGCCAATTCCTTCGTGGGCCTCGCCGCCGCCGGCCTGGCTCCGCGATTCCGCGTCATCGCCCCGGATCTGCGCGGTCGTGGACGCAGCGACGCGCCGCCGCACGGATACCGCATGGCCGACCACGCCGCGGACGTCATCGGGCTGCTCGATGCCCTGGGGCTCGATCGCGTGATACTCGGTGGCCACTCCTTCGGCGCCTATCTGGCGCTGTACATCGCGGCGAACTTCCCCGGGCGCGTGGATCGCCTGGTGCTCCTGGACGCGGCGATGCGCATGAATCCGCAGGTGCGCGAGTTGATCAGGCCGTCGCTCGACCGGCTGGGGGCCACCTACCCGTCGAGCGCCGCCTACCTCGACGAGATGCGGCGCGCTCCGCACGTCGCGGGCTGCTGGGACTGGGCGCTGGAGGGCTACTTCCGCGCCGAGATCGTCGAGCAGGGGGACGGCACGGCCCGATCGGCCACCAGCGCCGCGGCGGTGGCGCAGGCGCTCGAAGGCGTGGTCTCCGAGCTCTGGCCCGCCATCGTCGCCCGCGCCGCGCAGCCCGCCCTCCTGGTGAACGCGCCCGGCGCCTACGGCCCGCCCGGTACTCCGGCCCTGGTACCGGAGGAGAATGCGCGCGAGACGGCGCAGGCGTTGCACCACGGCCGGTACGTCCGCGTGCCGGGTAACCACCTCACGATGTTGTTCGGGTCGAACGCGCACGAGGTGGCGCGCGCGATCCAGGCTTTCCTCGAAGCCACCCCCGCCGCCGCCGGCGCGTGAGTTGGCGGCCATGCTTTCTGCCCATTCCCTTGCCCTGTATCTTCCGCGCATGTCCCCCCTCCCATCCCGACGCGTTACGTCGCGCGATGTCGCCGCGCGGGCGGGGGTATCGCAGGCGACGGTGTCGCTGGTGCTCACCGGGGCGCCGCAGGGCCGGATCGGGGCGGCGGCGCGCGAACGGGTGCTGCGGGCCGCTCGCGAGTTGGGCTACGAGCCCAACGTGGTCGCCCGCTCGCTCGTGCAGGGGCGGTCGTTCGCCATCGGCGTCATCGTCCCCTCGCTTCGCGATCCCTTCTTCGCCGACGCCATCAGCGGCGCCCAGCGCGTGGCCCGGGAGGAGGGCTATGCCGTGATCCTGGCCGAAGCGAGCGAGACGGCCGTGGAGAGCACCGTGGCCATGCTCCGCGGGCGGCAGATCGACGGCGTGCTCATCGATGCCGTGGGCACGGCGCTCGTCGGCACGCGGGCGCTCGACGGGCTCACCATGGTCTCCATCGACGACGCCTCGGGCCCGTGGCCTGGGGTGATGAGCGACGCCGAGGGCGCCGGCCGCCTGGCCGCGCGCCACCTGCTCGACCTCGGGCACCGGCACTGTGCCTTTCTCGGCCCGCTCACCGAAGCGCACGCCTTCCGGCTGCGCGAGCGCGGCTTCGCGCAGACGCTGCGGGCCGCCGGCGCCACGCCGACCTCCGACTGGGTGCGGCGCGTGCCGGCCACCGTGGCCGGGGGGCGCGCCGGCATGGGAGACCTGTTGAAGCTGAAGCGGCGTCCCACGGCCGTGTTCTGCGCGAATGATCTGATGGCGTTCGGCGCCCTCAAGGTTTGCGCGCGCGCGGGGCTGCGCGTGCCCGACCAGATGTCCATCGTCGGGTGCGACGACATCGAGGAGGCCCAACTGGTGACGCCGGAGCTGACCACGGTGGCCGTGCGTCCGCGCGAGCTCGGCGCCCGGGCCGCGCGCATGCTCCTCCAGCGCATCGCCGGCCGCGCGGCGCCGACGCGGCCCAAGGCATTGGACGTGGCCCTGGTGGTGCGGGGCACCACCGCGCCACCGCCCCAACGCCGGCGGCGCCATGGCAGCTGATTCCGCGCGGTCGGGCACGAAGCGGGGCGCGCCCCGCGCGAGCGGACCGGGGAGCGCCCCGGCACGCCGCGGCCCCACGATGGCGCGCGGCTCCACGCTCTGCATGACCATGGACTTCCTCGCCGCCGAATATTCCGCCGCCGAGATCGCCGAGATCCTCGGACGCCTGAGCCCCACCGCCCGCAGGACCGTGGACGCCGCCACCGCCACCGACGAGGTCCCGTACCGCGTGGCGCTGGAGCTCTGGCGCAGCACCGACCGGCAGTTGCGTGATCGCGATCCGGAGTGGGTGGAGCGAGCCGGCGCGTTTGCCATCGAGCGGGCGGGGCAGCGCCTCTACCGCGGGCTCCTTCGGAAGTCGTCACCCCTCGAATTTCTCACCCAGCAGATCTCGCTCTTCCAGCGGTATTATCGCCCGGGGGACATGCTCCTCATGGAACAGGGCAGTGGCTGGGCCTCGACGCGGCTACTCGGCTTCGCGTCGTCGGACGCGCTCTTCTGCCGCCGCCTCACCGGCGGCTGGCGCGCGGCGCTCGAGATCACCGGCGGGCGCAACGTCTCGGTGCGCCATCCGCGCTGTGTGAACGAGGGAGATCTGTTCTGCGAATGGTCGCTGGCCTGGGAGTAGCCCGTACGCAATGCCGACAATCAAGATCCGCGACATCGACGTCTATCACGAGGTGCACGGAACCGGCGAGCCGGTGCTGTTGCTCCACGGGCTCGGCTCGAGCACCGAAGACTGGGCGCCACAGGTGGACCATCTTGCCGGCCGCTGGCGGGTGATCACCTGCGATGTGCGGGGACATGGGCGCACGTCGAAGCCGCGGGCACGTTATACGATTCACCAACTCGCAGCCGACGCGGCGGCCCTGCTGGAATTCCTCGACTGCGGCCCGGCCCATGTCGTGGGCCTCTCGATGGGCGGCTGCATTGCCTTCCAGCTCGCCCTCGATCGCCCCGACCTCGTGCGCTCGCTGGTGATCGTGAACAGCGGTCCCGAGATGGTCCTGCGCACCTGGCGGGAGCGATGGGCCATCCGGATGCGGGACGTCATCGTTCGCGTGTCCGGGATGCAGAAGATGGGCGAGGTGCTGGCCCCCCGCCTGCTGCCCGGCGAGGCGCACGCCGGACTCCGGCACCGGTTCGTGGAGCGCTGGGCGCGCAACGACGGCCGAGCCTACCTGCGCGCCCTCCACGCCATGGTGGGGTGGAGCGTGACGGCGCGGCTCGGAGAGATCCGGTGTCCGGTGCTCATCGTGGCCTCGGAGTTCGACTACACGCCCACCAGCGCCAAGGCCGCCTACCTGCAGCGTATCCACGGCGCCCGGCTGGTGGAGATCCCCAACGCGCACCACGCCGTGCCCATCGAAGATCCGGCGGCGCTGAACCAGGTGCTCGATCCTTTTCTGACGGAAGTGGCAGATGCCCAACGCTGAATCGGGACCGGCCCCCCGGAAGCTCGACGGACGCGTCGCCCTGGTCACCGGGGCTGGACGCGGTATCGGGCGGGCCATCGCGCTGAAGCTGGCGTCGGAAGGAGCGCGTCTGGTGATCAACGACCTGGACGAGGCGCCGGTGGCGGAAACCGCCGGGACGATTCGCGCCATGGGCGGCGAGGCCGCGGTGTGCGTGGGGAGCGTGAGCGATCCCGATTTCGGCGAGCGCTTCGTGGCCAGCGCGCTCGACCGATTCGCCACGCTCGACATCATCGTGAACAGCGCCGGATATACGTGGGACAGCGTGATCCAGAAGATGACGGACGAGCAGTTTCAGGCCATGCTGGATGTGCACGTCATGGGCGCGTTTCGGATCCTGCGCGCGGCGGCGGAGCCCATTCGCCGGTTCGCGAAGGCCGAAGCGGCCGCGGGCCGGGAGGTGTTCCGGAAGGTGGTGAACATCTCTTCGGTTTCCGGGTTGGGCGGCAATGCCGGGCAGATCAACTATGCCGCCGCCAAGGCGGCGCTGGTGGGGATGACGAAGACGCTCGCCAAGGAGTGGGGGCGGTATCGGGTCAACGTGAATTGCGTGGCCTTCGGATTCATTCGCACGCGGATGACGCAGCCGCTCGGCACCGGTGATGCGAAGGTCGAGGTGGGTGGCCGCGGTGTTTCGATGGGCGTGCAGCCACAACTCATCGAAGCGCTCGAGACGCAGATGATTCCGCTCGGTCGGATGGGAACACCGGAAGAGGCCGCCGGAGGCGTCTACCTGTTCTGCATTCCGGAGAGCAATTACATCTCGGGGCAGGTGATCACCGTGGGCGGCGGCGTGCGGTTCTGACCACGGAAGCGCCGTCGGGCCATCGACGCTCCGGGGCTTGCTCGATCCGGGTAGCCGCGGGCTTGACGCTCGGCGAAAATGTGGCTAACCGGGATGGACGCCGGCACGTCCTCGCTCCGTCCAACCGGACCCTTCGTCGTGACTCACCCCCGTCTCCTGCTTTCCGCGCTCGCCATCGCGTCGCTCGGTTCCGTGCAGCACGCGGCGCGCGTTGCCGCATCGACGCCGGCTGACCGCCTCACGGTCACCGCCCTCCGCGCCGAATACCTCGCCAACCCCGTGGGCATCGACGTTGCCCGCCCGCGGCTGAGCTGGCAGATCGAGACCGGCACCCGCAACACCATGCAGGCCGCGTACGAGATCCAGGTTGCCACGAGCCAGGCGGACCTCGCGCGCGGCGCGCACCTGCTGTGGGACTCCAGGCGCGTCACCTCCGCGGCATCGGCGTTCGTGCCGTATGGTGGTCCGCCGGGGCAGTCCGCCACCCGCTACTACTGGCGCGTGCGGGCCTGGACCGCCGCCGGCAATGCGACGCCCTGGAGCGCCCCGGCCTACTGGGAAACGGGGCTCCTGCACCCCGGCGACTGGACGGCACGGTGGATCGGCACCGCGCCCGTGCCCGCCGACAGCGCGGCCACGCCCTCGCCGCTGCTGCGGCGCGAGTTCCAGCTCCACGGCTCCGTGCAGTTTGCGCGCCTCTACGTCACCAGCCTCGGACTGAACCGGGTGTACCTCAACGGCCGCCGGGTGAGCGAGGACGAGTTCACCCCCGGCTGGACGTCGTACCACCACCGGCTGCAGTACGCCACCTACGACGTGACCGGCCTGCTGCGCGACGGCCCCAACGCCGTGGGCGCGATGCTCGGCGACGGCTGGTACCGCGGCTATCTGGGATTCGAT
>CAVSJE010000023.1:0-32633 GCA_963728115.1 uncultured Gemmatimonadaceae bacterium | reverse complement strand
GGCGTTCACGAACAGCGCCATGGTCAGCGCGATCGTCGAATCGATGAACGCGAAGTGGACGGCCTCCCGCTTGCCCGCGGCGTTCTCCTCGTACCGCCGAGTCTGCACGATGGAAGAGTGCAGGTAGAGATTGTGGGGCATTACCGTGGCGCCGAGAATGCCGATGGCGATGTAGAGCATCGCCGGATTGACCACGATTTCGCGCTGCGGCACGAACCCCGCCATCACCGCGGCCAGATCGGGCCGCGACAGCATGATCTCGAAGCCGAAGCAGATGCCGATCGTCACGATCAGCGCCACGACCAGCGCCTCGAGCGTGCGGAACCCCCGATGCTGCAGGAACAGGAGCACGAGCACGTCGAACGCCGTGAGCGCCACGCCGAACGGCAGCGGGATGTGGAACAGCAGCTGGAGCGCGATCGCCGACCCGATCACCTCCGCCAGGTCGCACGCCGCGATCGCGATCTCGGCGAGGATCCAGTGCATGATCGCCACCGGCCTGCTGTAGTGGTCGCGGCAGGCCTGGGCCAGGTCGCGCCCCGTCGCGATGCCGAGCTTGGCGGCCATTCCCTGCAGCACCACCGCCATCAGATTCGAGATCAGGATGACGCTGAGCAGCGTATAGCCGAACCGGGCACCGCCGGCCAGATCGGTGGCCCAGTTGCCCGGGTCCATGTAGCCCACCGCCACCAGATACCCGGGGCCGGCAAAGGCGAGCACCTTGCGCCACCACGACGTCGGGTGCACGGGGATCGTGCGATAGGCTTCGGCGAGCGTGGGCGTGACGCGCGCGCGCCGCCAACCGCCGCCCTCCGGCGGAGGCGGAGTGGCGGCCGACGTGGTGATGTCGTGCCGGTGCGAACGGCGGGGAAAGCCGGGGATGACCATGGGCGAAGTGTATGCTAACCTAACTCGACAATTAGGCAAGCCTAACTTTCAGCCGCCCCCCGCTCCCCGCCCCTTCCGAGGTCGGGACCCGGTCGCCGGTCAGCCTCGTGCCTCGTCCAGCACCCGTTCGAGCACACCCACCGCAGACGCGAGCGTCCGCCGTTCCGGGGCCGCGAGACCGTCCAGCCGCGCGGTCAGGGTCTCCACCCGGCGCCGGCGCCCCGCCTCGAGCATCCGCCGGCCCGCGGCGGTGGCCCGGATACGGGAGCGGCGCCGGTCACGGGCGTCGGCCACCCGTCGGGCGAGGCCGGCGGCGGCCAGCGCGTCCACGACGCGGCTCATCGTGGCCGGGCGCACCTGCTCGGCCGCGGCCAGCTCGCCCAGCGTGCGATCGCCCCCGAACACGAGCACGCTGAGGGCCGAGAGGAGGGGCGCCGAGACGCCGGCCGCGTCGTCCTCGCGGCGGAGGAGGCGCAGCAGGTGGATGGCGGCCGAGTGCAGCCGGGTGGCGAGTTCGGCGGTGCCGGCGGCGGGGGCGGCCCCGGCCGCCCGGCGGGACCCGGGGCTTGCGCGTTTCGAGGGCACGATGAATAGTTAGTTAGGTTAGCTAACAATATGCCGCACCGGCCGGTCCTGCAACGGGCCGATACCGCCAAGTTTCGCCAGCGCCCGGTTCCACCCTCCCACCGCCCGCCTCCCCATGCTCTCCCTCTCGCGCATCGGCCAGATCGCCGTCGTCGTGCACGACGTCGATCGCGCCACCGCCTTCTACCGCGACGCCCTCGGCATGAAGTTCCTGTTCGCCGCCCCGCCCAACCTCGCGTTCTTCGACGCCGGCGGCGTCCGGCTCATGCTCGACCGCCCGTCGGAGCCCGATTTCGACCACCCGGGCTCGATCCTCTACTTCGACGTGCCCGACGTGGAGACGGCGTACCGGGAGTTGAAGGAGCGCGGGGTCGAGTTCATCGACGAGCCGCACCTCGTGGCACCGATGCCGAACGGCGATCTCTGGATCTGCTTCTTCCGGGATCTCGACGACAACACGATGGCGATCATGGCGGTGAAGCCGCGCCCGTAGCCGGCCGGTCGCTCAATCGGTCTGCCGATACCGGGTCACGAGCTGGCGCAGCAGATACTCGGTCATGCCCCATACCTGGTAGTCGGCATAGCGGAACACCGGCCGCTCCTGCACGCCGAGGGTGCGCACCGCGATCGGCGCGGTGCCCCAGTTCCTCTCGTCGAGCAGCGCCCGGAAGGGCACCCACGTGTAGTCGGCCACTTCCCGGCTCGGCGTGATCGTCGTCTCGCCGGCAACGGCGGCCACGAACGGCCGGACGACGATCGGCGGCAGCACCGGGGTGCGCGGATGGATATCGTCGAGCGTGCCCAGCATCCGCCCCTGCGCCGCCAGGTCGACGCCGGTTTCCTCGCGCGTCTCGCGCACCGCGGTGGCCATCAGATCCGAATCCCCCGGTTCCATGCGCCCTCCGGGACAGGCGACGTGCCCGCTCCACGGGTCGCGCTCCACCTCGGCGCGCCGGATCAGCAGCAGCTCGGGGCCCGCGTCGCCGGGACGCAGCGTGGCGGCGATCGCGGCGTAGCGTACCGGGACGTCGGGGTGCACGATGCGCCCCGGGTGGGCCGCCAGCGCCCGCGCGACGCGCGCGATTTCGGGATGGCCGAGGAAGGCGTCGAGCGGGGTCATGTCACCGCCGCCCGGACCTCAGTCCTCCACGCCGCCACCGGCGTCCACCCAGCCGCGGAACCCTTCGCGGAGCGAGGTGACGTTCCGATAGCCCATCAGCTCCAGCGTCTCGGCAGCGAACGCGGAGCGATTGCCGTTGGCGCAGTAGACGATCACCATCGCGTCGCGGGGGAGCACCGCTTCCACCTTCGACTCGAGGTTGCCGCGCGAGATCACGAGGGCCCCCGGAATGCGTCCGAGCGCGGTCTCGTTGGGATCTCGCACGTCGAGGAACACGATGTGCTCGCGGCGCCGGAAGCTGTCCAGCGCGCTGGCCACCGACGTTTCCTGGATGCGCGATTTCGTCTCTTCGAGGAGCGCTTGACCGGTCTTCATGAGCAAACGTGGAGAGATGCTCGCAACCTAATCGCCGCCCGTGCGGCCGGTAAGACTACGCGACGGTCAGGGTGCAGGCGTCGGCATCGAGCCGCGCCTGCGCGCCGAGCGGTATCGTCCACTGGTCGTCGATGTGCCCCACCGGCACGCCGGCCACGCACGGCACGCGCAGCAGGTCGGCGAGCTCCTGCAGCACGGCAGCCAGCGGCCGGGCGCCGCCATGGTCCGGCCGCTGCTCGGGCGTGTTGGTGAAGGCGCCGAAGACGAGGCCGGTGCAGGTGGCGAAGGCGTCGCCCAGCCGCAGCGTGAGCAGCATGCGCTCCAGCCGGTACACGTCCTCGTTCACGTCCTCGACGACGACGATCGCCCGGTCGTAGTCCGGCGCGAAGGCCGTGCCCGCCAACGCCGCCAGCAACGCCAGGTTACCGCCCACGAGCCGGCCCTGCGCCCGGCCGCCGCGCAGCGCGCGCGCCGCCGCCGCCACGCCGCACGGGTCGGTGCCACGCACCACGGCACGCTCCAACGAGTCGCGCGTGAACGGCGTCAGCTCGGCGCGGGCCACCGGCGCGTGGTACGTCACCAGCCCGCAGCGCGAGCCGATGGCGGCGTGCAACGCCGTGATGTCGGAATAGCCCATCAGCGTCTTGGGATGGCGGCGCAGCACGTCGTACTGGATGCCCTCCAGCAGCCGCATGGCCCCGTAGCCGCCCCGCACGCACCAGATGCCGGCAATCGAATCGTCGCGCAGCGCGGCGTTGAAATCGTCGAGCCGCTGCTGATCGGTGCCGGCGAGATATCCGTCGCGGGCGAGCACGCACCGGCCGGGCACCGGCTCCCACCCCATGGCGCGGCAGTTCTGCTCGGCGCGGGCCAGATCCTCGGGGCCGGCCAGCGGGCCGGCGGGGCAGACCAGCGCCACGCGCGCGCCGGCGGCCAGCATGGGCGGGCGTTTCACGGAGACGGGGCGGCGGACGCGTGCATGGCGGTCGAACGTAGACGGTGCCGCGCGCGCGGTCAACGGAGCGCGCCCCTTCCCTGCGGATGGTCGACGGTCGAGGTTTGGGGCGTGCGTGATTCCTCGCCGCTCTCCCCACCGTGACCGTCGCCGTCGCGCTCGCCGCCACCCTGCCCTGGCTGCTGGCGCCGCTCGTCGTCGCCCTGCGCGCCCGCCGGTCCCGGTCCCTCGACGAATGGTCCGACGTCGTCCCGCCGCCGGTGCCGCGGGTGTCGGTGGTGATCCCGGCGCGCGACGAGGCGCGCAACATCGAGCGCTGCGTCCTCTCCGTGCTCGCCTCCACGCACCCCGATCTCGAGGTCGTGGTGGTGGACGACCATTCGACCGACGGCACCGGCGGCATCGCCCGCGCCGTCGCCCTGAGCGACGCGCGGGTGCGCGTACTCACCCCCGACCCGTTGCCCGAAGGCTGGTTCGGCAAGCAATGGGCCTGCGCTGCCGGCGCCGCGGTGGCCACCGGCGACGTGCTGCTGTTCGCGGACGCCGACACGGTGCACGCCCCCGACCTGATCGCGCGCAGCCTCAACGCGATGCGCGCCCGGGGCGCCGAACTGTTGAGCGTGGCGGGCACACAGGAGCTGGGCACGTTCTGGGAGCGCGTGGTGCAGCCGCAGATGTTCGGCCTGCTCGTCGCGCGCTACGGCGGCACCGAACGGGTGAGCAGCGCGCGGCGTCCGAGCGACGCCATCGCCAATGGCCAGTGTCTCTTCGTGACACGCGCCGCGTACGACGCGAGCGGCGGGCACGCGGCGGTGCGCGACAAGGTGGCGGAGGATCTGGCGCTGGCCCAACGGTTCGTGCGGCAGCACCGGGCGCTTGCGCTGGTGGCGGGGCTGGACCAGTTGCGGACGCGCATGTACACGTCGCTGGGGGAGATCGTGCGTGGGTGGCAGAAGAACGTGTACGTCGGCGGACGGGAGGCGATGCCCGACGACCGGATCTCGCAGGCGCTCTTCCCGGTGGCGCTGCTGGCGGCGCCGCTCTTCGGACTCGCACCGCCCGCCGTCCTGGCGGCGGCGCTGGCCGGACTGACGTCGCCGGCGGTGATGCTCTGGGCCGCCGTGATTGTGGGGTGCACGGTGCTCTACTGGGCGGCCGCGTACGCGTTTCTCCGCCTGCCGGTCTGGTACGCCCTCGCCTATCCGCTCGGCCTGCTGGTGGTGCTCTACATCGGGAGTGCGGCGTTGGTGCGCGGCCGGCGGGTGGAATGGAAGGGGAGGCAGTACCGGGCCACGTAGCGCGCGCCGCGGCGCGCTGCATTCCGGCACCGTCGGCAGTGATCGGGTGACGACGGCCACCCGCCGGCGGCGCAACGTGCCGCCGTGCTCACCATCCGAACGGCCGCCGCACGGCTCGCCGGCGCCGATGCGCCGCCGTCCATCGCCGCGCTCATAGAAGCGGCGGGCATCGCGGGCGCGCTCCGTCCCCTCGCCCCCGACCAACGCACTGCCATCGGGCTGCCGCGCGATCTGCGTGCCGCGCACGTCGTTGCCGGACCGGGCAGCGTCCGCGTCCTGATCGCGGAACTGTCCGCCGGCCCGCCCCTGCCCCACCGGCTGCCGCGGCTGGCAGCGCGGCTGCAGTCCCGTGCGCCCCACGTGCTCTGGCTCGTGGCCCTGGCCGACCGTCGGAGCTCCGAACTCGCGTTGGCCGCCTGGAACGGCGAGCGGCGAACACCGCGCGTCCGCTCCCTGCTCGTCGATCGCACGCGCGTGGTCGACAGCGACGCCGAAACCGTCTGCGCGCTGGCCGCCGCCGCGTGCGACGACGACCTGCTGCTGCATCTGCGCTGGACGGAGATCCTCGGCCGCGACGCCCTGACCCGCCGCTTCTATCGGGACCTCGAACGGCGCGTCGCCGCCCTCGCCGAGAGCGCGTCGGCGCCGGCTCCCGACCAGGATCGCCGCACGCTGGCCACGCTCCATACGTCGCGGCTGCTCTTCCTCGCCTTTCTCGAGGCCAAGGGATGGCTCGACGGCCGGCGGTCGTTTCTCGCCGACGCCTTCGACCGCTGCATGACCGAAGGGGGCGGCTTTCACCGACGCGTCCTGCGCCCCCTGTTCTTCGGCACCCTCAACACGCCCCTCCGCCGCCGCGCGCCGCGAGCGCGCGCGCTCGGCCGCGTCCCGTTTCTCAACGGTGGGCTGTTCGCTCCCACGGCGCTCGAGCGGCGCCATCGCCAGCTCCAGTTCGACGATGCCGCGTTCGGCGCTCTCATCGGGGAACTGTTCGGCCGCTACCGCTTCACGGCACGCGAGGATGCGGCCACGTGGAGCGACGCCGCCGTGGACCCGGAAATGCTGGGGCGCGCATTCGAATCGTTGATGGCGTCCCGCGACCGCCGCGATTCCGGTGCCTTCTTCACGCCCCAGCGACTCGTCGCGCACGTCACCGACCTCGCGCTCGGCGACCTGCTTGGCCGACTCGGCGCCGACGCCGGGGCGGCGGCCGCGCTGCTGCAGGACGGAGCGCCATCCACCGCGTGCGACCCCGCGCTGCGCCGGCGGCTGGGCGGCGTCACGCTACTCGACGCCGCCTGCGGTTCCGGTGCCTTTCTCGTGTTCGCCCTCGAGCGCCTGTCGCGTATCCACTTGCGGCTCGGCGACCAACGGCCGGTGACGGAGGTGAAGCGCGACGTCGTGACCCGAAGCCTGTTCGGCGTCGACTGCAACCCGATGGCCGTCTGGCTCTGTGAACTCAGGCTCTGGCTTTCGGTGGTGATCGAGTGCGACGTCGACGACCCGATGCGGGTGGCGCCGCTGCCCAATCTCGATCGCAACATCCGCGTGGGCGACTCGTTGGCGGGCGCCGGTTTCGAGGCGGCGGCCGGCGATGGGGGCGGCGGCGGGTCGCTCGGCCTCACCCGGCTCCGCCAGCGTTACACGCGTGCTACCGGCCGGCGGAAGGCCACCCTCGGCCGGGCGCTCGATGCCGGTGAGCGCCGGCGGGCCCTCGTCGCTCTCGATCGCGCGCTCGCGGGGGCGCAACACGCCAGGCGAGAGCTTCTGCTCGCCCGCCGGGCGCGCGACCTGTTCGGCGAGCGGCGCCGGATCTCGGCCGCCGACCGCGAGGAGCTGGCCGTGCATCGCCGGCGGATATCCGCCCTCCGCCGCGAGCACCGCCGCGTGGCGGACGGAGGCTCCCTGCCGTTCTCATTCTCCGTGCAGTTTGCCGACGTCGCGGCGGCCGGCGGTTTCGACGTCGTGGTCGGCAATCCGCCCTGGATCCGGCTGCACCGCATCCCGCCGGCGGACCGCGCCTGGCTGCGGCGGGGCTACGAGGTGCTGCGCCGCGCCCAGTGGGCGCCGGGCGCCGAGGCGGCGCGCGCGTCGTCGGGGTTCGCCGGCCAGGCGGACCTCTCGGCGCTGTTCGTCGAGCGCAGCCTCGCGCTTCTCCGGCCCGGAGGCATCGTCGCCCTGCTCGTGCCCACCAAGCTGTGGCGATCGCTGGCCGGTGGAGGCGTCCGGCGGCTGCTCGCCACCCGAACGGAGATCGTGCGCGTGGAGGACCTGTCGGACGCGCCGGCGGCGTTCGACGCCGCGGTCTATCCGTCGGTGATTGCGGCGCGCGCCCGGGACCCGGCAGCCGACGCCGGTGTAGGCGCCTGCGTCGACGTTGCCGTGCAGCGGGGCACGCGACGCCTGGAATGGGAGATCACGCAACCGGCGCTCGGCCTCGACGACTCTCCCGGAAGTCCGTGGCTGCTCCTTCCGCCCCCGGTGCGCCGCGCCTTCGACCGGCTGTCGGCGGCCGGGCCGCCGCTGGCCGACGGGCCGGTGGGCCGTCCGCTGCTCGGCGTGAAGTGCGGGTTCAACGATGCGTTCGTCGTCGAACTCCTGGAGGCACACGGCGACCTGGCCCGTGTCCGCGGCGCCGACGGCACGACCGGCGAGATCGAGCGCTCGATGCTCCGCCCCGTGATCCGCGGAGAGACGACGCACCGCTGGCACGCCGGGCGGGGCAGCGAATGGATCGTGTGGACCTGCGACGCCGGCGGCGCGCCGTTGGCGTCGTTGCCCCCACAAGCGGCGCGCTGGCTCGCCCGCTACCGGCGGCGGCTCATGGCCCGAGCCGATGCACGCAACACCAGGTGCTGGTGGTCGCTGTTTCGCACCGAAGGCGCGGCGGCCGACCGTCCCCGCGTGGTCTGGGCCGACTTCGGGCGCAGCCCCCGGGCGCTGATGCTGCCGGCCGGATCGCCGGGCGTGCCGCTCAACACCTGCTACGTGGCCCGCTGCGCCGACACCACCGACGCCCGCGCCCTGGCGGCGATCCTGAACTCGACGGTCGCCTCCGCCTGGCTGAACGTGATCGCCGAGCCGGCGCGCGGCGGGTTCCGCCGCTACCTCGCCTGGACGGTGGTCCGGCTTCCACTGCCGGCGCCCTGGTCGCGCGCCCGCCGCACCCTGGCTCCGCTCGTGGGCCGGTTCGCGCGGCGTCACGCCCTCGACAGCCTGCCGGCGGCGCTGCTCGCCGACGCCGTTCTCGACGCCTATCGACTGCGCCACGGAGACGTTGCGCCGTTGCTGGCCTGGAGCGCCCCGTGAACTGGACCGCCGGTTCCGCGGCCCAGGTTCGCTCGGCGATCGCGCGGGCGTGGCTCGGCGCCCGCGGGGTCGCCACGCTCGGGACGATCGCGCTCCGGCCGCACCAGCGCGCCGCCGCGGCCCGCCTGCGCACGATGCTCGATACCGATCGTGGCGCGCTCCTCGCCGACCCCGTGGGGTTGGGCAAGACGTACACGGCGCTCGCGGCCGCGCGGGACGCCCGGCGCCTGCTCGTCGTCGCGCCGGCCGCCCTGCGCAGCATGTGGACGGACGTCCTTGCCGCGTCCGGCGTTCCCGGCCGCATCGTCTCCTACCAGGCGCTCAGTCGCGGCGGTGCGCCGCCGGTGGACCCCGACATCGTGATCGCCGACGAGTCGCACCACGTGCGGAACCCCGCCACCCGCCGCTACGCGGCGCTGGCACGACTGAGCGCGCGGGCCCGCCTCCTGCTGCTCAGCGCGACTCCGGTGCACAACCGTCCCGACGATCTCCGCGCCCAACTCGCGCTCTTTCTCGGGCGCCGGGCATGGGCGATGCGCGAACCCGAACTCGGCCGGCACATCGTCAAGCGTGAATCGATGGGCGACCATGGCGAGCCCGGCGCTCCCGCACTGCCCCGGGTGGCCGGCGTACGGTGGCTGGACGTCGGAGACGACGACGGCGTACTGCGGGACATCGTGCACCTGCCTCCACCCGTACCCCCCGGGGACGGCGGCGATGGCGGCGCGCTCATCGCGCTGTCGCTGGTTCGCCAGTGGGGGTCGAGCCGCGCCGCGCTCGACACCGCCCTGCGGCGGAGGCTGGCGCAGGCCGAGTCGTTGCTGCACGCCCTGGGGTCCGATCGATATCCGACGCGGGGGCAACTGCGGGCCTGGTGCTTTGCCGACGGGGCGCTCCAACTCGCCTTTCCCGAACTGGCCGCCGATGCCGTGTCCACCGACGCCGCCGCGCTCATCGACCAGTCGAACCTCCACGTGCAGGCGGTGCGGGCGCTGCGCGAGCGGCTGGCCCGCGGCCCCGACCCCGACGAGGCGCGCGCCGCAGCCCTGCTGCGGATTCGCCGCCGCCACGCCGCCGCGCGCATCGTCGTATTCGCCGAGTTCGCCGCCACGGTGCGGATGTTGTACGCGCGACTCGCCCGATGCGGCGGCGTGGCCATGCTCACCCACCGGGGCGGGCAGGTCGCGGGCGGGCGCGTTTCCCGTCGCGAACTGCTCACGCAGTTCGCGCCCGACGCAGGCGCGGCGGTGGCGCCGGCGCAGCGCGTGACGATGCTCATCGCCACGGACTTGCTCAGCGAGGGGGTGAACCTCCAGCAGGCCAACGTGGTGGTGCACGCCGATCTGCCCTGGAGTCCGGCGCGATTCGAGCAGCGGGTCGGCCGCGTGAGGCGTCTCTCGTCGCCGCACGAATCGGTGTACGTGTACGCGCTGCGCCCGCCGGCGTCCGCCGACCGGTTGCTCCGTCTGGAGCGGCGCCTGCGGCGCAAGATCGCCGCCGCCGCCCGCGCGGTGGGCGTGCGCGGAACGATCCTCCCGCAGCTGTTCCCGGCGCCGCCCGTGGACGCCCCGCCGGGCGTTCGGGATGATGCCGCCGTGACTTCCGGCCTCGAGCGCTGGCTGCGCGATGCGCCCGGTGCGCGCACGGACGATGGACGGGTGGTCGTGGCCGCCGTGCGCGCCCGGACGGCAGGGTTTCTGGCGTCCGTTCGCGATCGCGGACGCGACCGGATCGTGGCCGCCGACGGCACGTCGATCGACGACGCGCCGGCGATCGTGCGGGCCGCCGTCGAATCGGCCGTGGGCGCCGAGCTGCCGCCGGATCCCGCCTGCGTCGACGCCGCCCTGGCGCGGCTGCTCGACTGGACCGACGCCTGCGCATCGCTCGAACCGCTGGACCTGTCGGTGACGGGCCCCGCCGTCGCCCGGCGCCGGCTTATCCGCCGCATCGAGGCGATCGCGTCGCGCAGCCCCCGGCATCTGCGCGGCCGCTACCTGCCGCTGGCGCGCGAAGCGAGGCGCGCCGCGTCGCTCACCGTCGGGGCCGGCGCCGAGCAGGTGCTCGCGGCGCTGGCCGACGCGCACCTGCCGGACGAGGCATGGCTCAACGCGGTCCGCACCTTCGCGCGGCTCCACGCCCGGCCGGCCTCGAGCGGGGCGCCGGCGGTGCGCGCCCTGCTCCTGCTGGTTCCTACGGCTTCGGCGGGGGCGGCGCCCCGGCCGTGAGCGCGTCTCCGATCCGCTGGCGCTGCGTCTCGCTCTGGCTCACGAGCAGGGCCAACAGGTTGGCCGACTGCAGCATCGACGTCTTCGGCGGGTACACCTGCGTCGCCATGTAGCCGATGAACCCGCTCGTGTCGAGTTTGGCGGCGGCGGCCCGGCGCGCGTCGGAATCCGCGAACAGGTACACCTGCAGCGTGGATCGTCCGATGTGGTACAGCAGGCCCGGGGTCTCGATCGCGCTGTCGCGGGCCGGCGCCGAGTCGAGCCGCACCCCCATGCCGGCGCGGAGCAACCGCTCGGTCACGCTGCACTCCTTCCACTTCCCGTCGGACGGGCAGGGGGAGTTCGCCACGTCCTGCGCCCGTTGCGCCTGCCGCTGCGCCACCTGCTGCGGGGTGGGCCCCTGCCTGCACACGGTCGTCAGGCCCACCACCGCCAGCATCGCCGCAACGATTCGCCGTCTCCCGCCTGGTCGGTTCGTCACCCGCCCAAGATGCCACGCTCACATCGCACGCGGAATCCCCAGCTTGTCGGCCGCCTCCTGCGCGGCGTGGAAGAGCAGCCCGAAGGTATCGATCACGTACAGCACGTCCTGCACGCGGTCGATCTCGAACGGCTGGGCGAGCACGGCGTCCACGGCGAACGGACGGCGCTCGCAGTCGGGCCCGAGCGCGTGCGCGCAATCCTCGTGCGACGAGATGAGCCCGCTCCCGTAGGCCTTCACCCGTCCCTCCTCCTTCACGAGCCCGAACTCCACGGTGAACCAGAACAACCGCGCCATGCCGGCGATCTGTTCCTCGCGTTCGGCGCGGCAGGCGATCTGGCCGAAGCGCTGCAGGTAGTCCGCGAACGCCGGGCTCGCATGCAGGGGGACGTGGCCGAACACGTCGTGGAAGATGTCGGGCTCCGGCAGGTAGTCGAGCTGCTCCCGCGGCCGAATGGTGACGGTGGTCGGGAACATCCGCCGCGAAAGGCACCGGAAGAATTCCGGGGCGGGCAGGAATCCGCTCACCGGCATCGCCCTCCATCCGGTGATCACGCGCAGCTTCTCGTTCACCACCTCGAGATCGGGCACGCAATCCGGGCAGAGCCCGATCCGCTCCGCGCCGCGGAGATACACCTCGCTGCCGTTCGTGGCCAGGTCGCGCATGCGGCGCTCGTACAGCAGCGCCCAGACCGCGTGGTTCTCGTCGGTGTACTCGCTCCACCGCTGCTCGATGAACTGCGGATCTTCAACCCGGAGATTCGGCGTGACGTCCAGCATGGCGACCTCGATGGTGGTGAAAACGAAAAAGGCGGTCCGTGAGCATCACGGACCGCCTGTGGAATTGCCGCTGCGCCTGACTACCGGTGCGCACGCCTCCAGCTTCGGCCCGTTTGCGAGGTCGAATACCAGTAGGAGTAATACCAGCAGGTGCGCGGCGTCATGGCCGGAATTCTGGTCGCCCGAGGCGCGAGAGTCAAGTAAAGGTTTGGTATCCCCTGCCGGGAACGCCGTGGCCGTGGGCCAAGTGGGGGCCTCGGGGACCCCCGCTAGTCGTCCGCTTCGATGTCCAGGTGAAAGCGGTGCAGAAAGCGCCGGGCCGGCGGCGCCAGCAGCACCCCCACCGAGCTGATGAACACCACGCCGCTGAACAGCGCGTAGAAGCTCTCGAACCACTTGCCGGCGTCCGACCGGACCGGATCGACCGGGCCCATGCCCCCCAGGATCATGCTCGCGTTCACCAACGCGTCGAGCCACCCGAGCCCGGCCGTGACGTGGTAGCCCACCACGCCCACCATGAGCGCCGTGAACACCATGGACGCGCCGATGAGCGCATTGCGCAGGACGTGCCGGTAGTAGACCGCGCGCGGCCAGAGCGGCTTGTACCGGCGGCGGCGGTGCGGCGGCGGCGCCGGATCGTCCTTCGCGCCCGGATTCACGAGGGTTCCGTGCTCACGGATTCCCGCGCGTCGCCGCCGGCGCGCCGCGCGCGAAGGCGATGAAGTCGGTGGGTTGCGGTTCGTCCCCCGCCGCGCGCACCAGCGCCGCGATCTGCCCCCGGTGGTAGCATCCGTGCGTCGCCACCTGCGTCAGCATCTCCTCCACCGTCGACGTGAACTCTCGCCCCGCCGAATTGCGATAGGGTACGGATTGCGCGAGGCGCTCGTCGGTGATCTCGTCCATGTACTGCGCGTACGCCTCGTGGTTCTCGTGCATGAGGGCGTCGCATTCGGCGATCGAGAGCGTCGGCCACACCGGCAGGTGCGGCGGGTCGCCCCGGATCCGGCTCAGCCACACATGCTCGGCCGCCACCACGTGCGCGAACAGTTCCAGCGCACGGGCCGGCAGGTGCTCGCTATCCACGATGGACCGCAGCGTGCGGGCATCCGCCCACTGCAGGTGTGCGATCAGGCGCTTGAAATACTCTCGCATCGTTCCCCTTTCCCCTCCGGCGACCCACGTGCGGCTGACGGCCGCGAACTAGCTCACCGGGCGCGGGCGCGCGGCTCCCACCCGAAACGGATCAGCGACACGCGCCCGCGCAGATTGAACTCGACTCCCTCGCGCTCCAGCAATTGGCGTTGGCGCACCCCGGCGCCGGGACCCGCGCGCCGGGGACTCACCGCGCCCTGGGCGTTGATCACCCGGTGCCAGGGCACGCGCACGCCCGGCTTGAGCGCTGCCATCGCGTACCCCACCTGCCGGGCGTGCCCGGGCAACCCGGCAAGGCGGGCCACCTGCCCGTAGGTGGCCACGCGGCCACGCGGGATCTTCCGCACCACGGCGTAGATGCGGGCGTACGTCCCCGACGGCGACGCGCGAGTTGCGCCTCCCCGCTTCCCGGCACCGGCCAATGCCCGATCCTACGCGGCGGCGAGCTGGCTGGTGCAATGGGGGCAGCGTGTAGCGTGGATGTCGATGGTCATCTTGCAGTACTCGCAGTTCTTCGTCGTCGGCTCACCCTTGGTCGGCGCCTTGACGAAGATCTTGCTGATGCGCCAGGCCACGAATCCGATGATGAAGAAGTTGATGACGGCATTCACGAGATGGCCAACCGCGAAGTTGAACTTCCATAGATGCAGCACGTACGTCGCCCACTCGCCGCTGGGCTGCGCCACGGCGACGATGGGCATGATGAAGTCGCTCACGATCGCCTTCACCACGTCGTTGAGCGCCACGCCGATCACCACCGCCACCGCCAATCCGATGGCATTCTGCTTGATCAGGAACGACTTGAATTCCTTCCACATACGCACCTCATCGTTGTGGGTGGGCCAACTGGAGTGCGGCAGGGCCGGCTCCGGTGACGAACACCTCCGCAGCCGACCCCGCGTTGGGGAACGCTAGACGATACCTGGATTCCCAGGCGCGCGCGAACTCCTCCGCGCCCCCCGCCGGCACCAGCGCCCAGACGCTGCCGCCGAACCCGGCGCCGAATGCCGACGCCGCCTTCGCGCCCAGCGCCCGCGCCTGCCGCTGCAGCGCGACCGTTTCCGGAACCTGATTGCCGAGCCATCGTTCCACGTTGTACTGCGACTCGTCCACCAGCGCGCCGAACCGTTCCAGGTCGCCGGCGTCGAGCGCCCGCCGCGCCGCGGGAATCAACCGTGTGCTCTCCGACACGAACTGGTCGAACCGGTCCATCAGCACCCCCGATGCATACTCGGCGTGCCCGGCCCCGCGGATCAGGTCGCGAATCCGATCGCTCGCGTCGGCCGACGACGCCACCGCCGCCGCCAGGGAGTCGTCCCCCCGCCCCGTGGCGTCGTTCCACAGTTGCACGATCACGCGGGTGGCTACCGACGCCCGGTTGTAGGCGTCGCGGGCCGCGCCCGCCTTTTCGGCCAGCACCCCGCTGTTGGCAACGACGAACGTGTATCCGTCCGGAAGGCGTACCGTGCCCTCGGCCCGCACCGGACAGAACGCATACTGGCTCAGCGTCTGCGGCGCACAGCAGAGAATCGCCGTCTGATCCTCGCTGCCGCCGAAGATCCCGACTCCGCGGTCGCCGGTCAGCGAGCCGAAGCTCTGCCCGTTCTCCACGCAGCCGAGGTACGAGGCGAGCGCCTCGCGATCGGTGATCTCCCGCCGGTACGCCTCCTCATGCTCGAGGTCGTTGACGTACGAGATGGCAAGGAAGATGGCCACGATCAGGGCGCTCGAGCTGCTCACGCCGGCGCTGAGCGGCAGATCGCTGGCCAGCGCGATGTCGAGCCCGCGGCGGGCGGTGGGAAAGTTGCGCGCCACACGGCGCACCACGGTCATCGGATAGTTGGACCAGCGCCCCATGGGCGGTTCGATGTCGGGACCGAACGGGAACGTGGTGGAATCGTCCAGGCGGGTGTCGATCACGCGCACCATCCCGTCGGCGCGCGGCGAGGCCGCCAGGCAGACGCCGCGTTCCACGGCGCACAGCAGGCTGCGTCCGCCCGCGTAGTCGGTGTGCTTGCCCAACACCTCGATGCGCCCGGGCGAGAACCAGGCGGCCAGCGACTGCCCCGACACGTCGTGGGCGCGCAGGGCGTCCACGGCGGCGGTGAACAGCTCGTCCTTGGCCAACGCCGCGGCACTCGACATGCCCGCGGTCACCAGCGAACGCGCGAACGTGCCGCTCACGGCCGGGCCTCCACGCCGCGCAGCCGCTCGCGCACACTGGCAATGTCTCCGCGGCTCGACAGGTCCAGTACGCCGGCCGCCACCCGCACCACGTCGAAGCGCTCGCTCATCTCGTCCATGGCGATGCGCACTGCATCCTGTAGCTCGAGTTCGCCGCGCGCCGACGGCGTCACCCGCCGGCAGGCCTCGAAGATGGCCGGCGTGAACAGCCACGCATTCATGCTCACCAGCGCATCGGCGCCGAAGGCACGGGCCGTGGCCGCGTCCGGCTTCTCGACGATGCGCGCCAACGCGCCGTCGGGACGCCGCGCCAGCAGTGCGTACTTGAGCAGCCGGCCCTCCTCGATGTTGCTGTCGCGAAGCAGCGCCTCGCGCTCGAAGCCGAGCACGCCGGCGCCGGGCACCTCGCGCAACGCCGCCAGCACGGCGGCCGGGTAGTAGTTGTCGGAGTTGACCATCAGCACCCGGTCGCCGGCGGCGAACGGCTCGGCGGCGAGCAGGGCGTCGGCGGTACCGTGCGGCTCGTGCTGGACGGCGAACGCGACGCGCACCCGCTCGGGCGGCGACGTGCGGGTGAAGTAGTCGCGGATCTCGGCGTGCTCGGGGCCGATCACCAGACAGACGTCACGGCATCCGGCGTCGGCCAGGGCGCTCAGCGCATAATCGAGAAACGGCCGGCCGATGGGGATCATCGCCTTCACGCCACGCGCCGCCACCGCGGCCTGCGCGTCGTCCAGCGCCGCGCCCGCGTCCTCGCGGCGCATCCGCGTGCCAAGGCCCCGCGCCAGCACGACGGCCTTCGACACCGCGGGCCAGCGACGGGTCATGCGCCGTTCGCCGCCTCCGAGCCGGCGCCGGTCCACAGCCGCGGCACCACCATCAGCAGTCCGATGCCACTCCCCACGAACAGCACGATCCACATGATCGCCTGCGGCGTTCGTCCGTACAGGATGCTCCCCGTGCCGAACAGCGCCGAGTAGACGAACAGACACCCCAGCGTCCACCCCAGCATCGCCTGCGGCAGGCTGTCGGGCGACGCGCCGAGACCCGACTCGGCGCGGATGGCCGTCCACCCGGGGCCGGCGGGACGCACCAGCTTATAGAAGGCCAGCAGTGTGGCGTGGTCGTGCGGCTCGGTGAGATAGGTGACCGCCACCCACACGACGGTGGTCACGGCCACGGTGATCACCAGCGACACGTTGGCGTCCACCGGGTGGCCCATCTTTCCACCCACGAAGAACCCGACGGCGACGACGAACGAACTCACCATCGCCGACACCTCGCTCCACGCATTGACGCGCCACCAGAACCAGCGGAGGAGGTAGATCAGCCCCGTGCCGGCGCCGATGGAGAGGATGAGGTCGAACGCCGCCTTCGCCGTGGTCAGCTCGAAGGTGAGCAGCGCCGCGCAGACCATCAGCAGCGCCGTGACCACGCGCCCGATGAACACGTAGTGCTTCTCAGACCGCTCCCGGCTGATGAACCGCCGGTAGAAATCGTGTACCAGATACGACGTGCCCCAGTTGAGGTGCGTCTCGATCGTCGAGCAGTAAGCGGCGAGCATCCCGGCCACCATGAGGCCCAGGAATCCGGCCGGCAGGAAGCGCAGCATGGCCGGGTAGGCGATGTCGTCGCCCAGCAGCTTGGGATCGAGCGCCGGGAAGGCGTGCTGGATCGAGGCCAGGTTGGGATAGATGATCGTGCTGGCGAGGGCGACGATGATCCACGGCCAGGGGCGCAGGGCGTAGTGCATCACGTTGAACAGGAACGTGCCGGTGAGCGCGTCCTTCTCGCTGCGCGAGGCGAGCATGCGCTGCGCCATGTAGCTCCCGCCGCCCGGCTCGGCGCCGGGATACCACACCGACCACCACTGGATGGTGACCGGGATGATGAACACCGCCAGCGCCACCGACCAGTTCCCGAAGTCGGGGAGCAGATTCAGCGTCTTGGGATCGATCTTGGAGATCAGCCCCGCCATGCCGCCGACCTCCGGCTGCTTCACCGCGAAGTACGCCACGGCAAACGTGCCCGTCATCATGATGCCGAACTGAATGAAGTCGGTGACGAGCACGCCCCACAGGCCCGACACCGAGGCGAAGAAGACCGTGATGATCGCGGCGATGGTGAGCGTCTTCCACGACGGCCACCCGAGTACGATGCCGGCGATCTTCACCGCCGCCAGGTTCACCGTGGCCATGATGACGCAGTTGAAGAAGAGACCCAGGTAGACGGCGCGGAACCCGCGCACGAAGCTCGCCGCCTTGCCTGAGTAGCGCAGTTCGTAGAACTCGAGGTCGGTCATCACCCGCGACCGGCGCCACATGCGGGCGAAGAAGAACACCGTCATCATGCCCGTGAGCAGGAACGCCCACCACAGCCAGTTGTCGGCCACGCCATTCTGGCGGACCATGTTGGTCACCAGGTTCGGCGTGTCGGTGCTGAACGTGGTCGCCACCATCGAGACGCCCACGAGCCACCAGGGGGCCGCCCGTCCCGACGTGAAGAACTCCGCCGTGCTGGAGCCCGCGCGCTTGATGAAGAACAGCGCCGGCAGGAACGACACGACGATCGACGCCGTGATGATGATCCAGTCGAGTCTCGTGAAATGCATGCGGGAGAGGCGGGGAGGGAAGACGCGGGATGGCGGGGCGAACGGGGCAAATCAACAGCGCGGGGGCGGCGGCGTCCAGCGCCACGGCCCCCGGGTCACCGCATCACCCTCTGATGGTACTCCGCGCGCTCTCCAGGGCCCACACCGCCTCCATCCGCGCCGCGCCGAGCACCGCCCGGGCCACGAAGGCAATCGGCGATCCCCCGCTGAACGCGGCGGCGATCGCGAGCAGCGTGCGGGGCAGCACCCGCCGGTTGTCGGCGATCGCGTACACCGGCTCCCACCGCTCCGGATCGAGCTTCGCCTTGAACGCGTCCAGCCCGTCGAAGTTGTAGAACCGCCGCCCGTGGGCGCGCATCCACGCCAGCGCGTACCGCAGCCACCGCGGGTTCACCGTCTCGTCCAGGTGGGCCCGCCGCGAGAGCGGGGACAGCCCCAACGTCACGTATTCCGCCCCCTCCGCCTGGAACACGCGCATCGCGGTGTCGATCAGATACTCGTTGCACCCGTTGGGCGCCCCGCGCCCGCGGATGATCTGCTCCACCAGCCATCCGCGGCGCACCGGCACCGGCGACGCAAGCAGGAACCCCACCACGCCGTAGCCGGCCCGCTCGGCCACGAACACGCGGCGGTCTTCCAGCCGGTCCAGGGTGCGCGGTTCCACGAGGAAGTGCATGGGCGGCAGCCCCCGCGTGGCGCCCCATTCGCGCAGGCACCGCCAGAGGTCGGCGCGCCCGCGCGCCCGGGCGGCGCTCCACTCGCTCACCGACACCCCCTTGTGCTGCGGGCGGTGGATCTGGGCGCGCAGCGAGGCATGCCGGGCCACGATGGGGTTCCAGGACGCGGGGTGCCACGCCGGCTGCCCGCCGAGGATCACGAAGGCGCGTTCCGGCCGGCGGCGCAGCAACCGCTCCAGGCGCCCCTCGGCGCCGAAGTAGCAGACGTGGTGTCCGACCCCGCGCACCTCGCGCTCGAATTCGTCGACGACGCCGGCGAGCCGGGCGGCGGCGCAGATCGGGGCGCCCGCCACCACATGGACACCGTGGAAGCGGGCATAGCCGAGTACGGCATCGCCGGCGGCCGAGAACCAGTGGGCGATGCCGGGATTCAGGATCTGGTATGCCGTGGCGTTCCAGCCGTGCCGGAGCACCAGGGTCCGGGCCCGATCGACGTCGGTGCGGGGACGGAAGGTGTTCACCCGCGCCGCGGGGGCGGGGGCGCGACCCGGCTCACGGCCGCGCGCGCTCCAGCGCCGCCGCCAGGCGCCCCAGCCGCGCCTGCCAGAACTTCTTCATCTGCTCCGCCTTGCGTCCCGTGGAAAGCTCCTCCTGATCCACGGTGACGTGCGTGCGGGAGGGGCCGCGCGGCATGAAGAACACACGCAGCGGCGTGGCCCCCCAGGTGCCGTGAATCGAGATCGACGGCGTGGACTCCGAGACTTCCAGTTCGTCGTTCCGCAGCCACTGTCGGCGTTTGCGCTCGTCGGTCCAGGCCGCGAACACACGCTCCACCTCGGCGCCGATGGTGCGCGACGCCGACGCGGCGAACCCCTTCGGTTCGTGGGCGGGCGCGAATCCGCCGAACTCGTTGGCGTCGAGCGCCGGCTTGTGATCGATCATCCCTGCCTCCGGTGCAGCGCATGGCGCGCCGAACCCGTGCCGCCCGGCCGCCACGACGGGGCGGCGGCCCGGATGGACACAGGTATTCATAGTATGCGTGCCGACCACCCCCCGCCGCCATCCTCCATGTCACGACATCTGCGTGGGGGGAACGCGGACAGTTTCGACCCCGTTTTTCCCCGTTGCGCGGCCCCCGCGGCCCACCTAGGTTATGCCCAGCGAAATCGTACCTCGGTACGACACGTTCCACGAACGGGATGGGGCCTGGCAATCGCTGGGTCTTTTTTTGTTCGATGTCGCGCGCGACGTCCGGCGAGTGTCCGGCGGAGTGGGAACAACGCCCATCGTGAGGGCTATGGTCACGAACATTGTCGTCGGCACGTACGGCCATACCGGACTCCGACCACAACAACACAGAGGAGTACCGCATGCGTACGACCGGCACAGTGAAGTGGTTCAACGACGCGAAGGGCTTCGGCTTTATCACGCCGGAGGACGGACAGAAGGATTGCTTCGTCCACCACTCCGCCATCCAGGGTAGCGGCTTCAAGTCGCTGGCCGAGGGTGAGCGGGTCGAGTTTGACGTCGTTCAGGGGCAGAAGGGCCCCGCGGCGGAGAACGTCACCAAGCTCGGCCGCTAAGGCCAACCGCCCCTTCGGGGGCACACGAAGGCGGCCGGCTCGGGGAAACCCGGGCCGGCCGTTTCGCTTTCTCGTAACCCCGGGCGGGTGTTGCCGGCCGTCCGGGAGCGCTGCATACTCGACCGTATGCGATTCCGCTCGATGCTCGGACTGCTCGCCGTGGCGTCCGCCGCACCGGCGCCGGCAGCCGGCCAGGGCGCGCCCCCGGCGGTCGCGCACGTGCGGGTCGTCGACGCCGCGCAGGCCCCGTTGCCCGGCGTCACGCTGGTGGTGATTCGCGCCCACGAAGAGGGCGCCCTCCTCGGCACGACCGCGAACGACGGGCGATACACCTTCGTCTTCACCCCGGACAGCGGGTCGTACCGCGTGGTCGCGAAGAAGATCGGCTACGTCCAGACCACGCGCCTGCTCCCGGCGCGTTCGGGCGACACGGTGAACGTCTCGATCTCGCTCGCCCGGATTCCCCCGCAGCTCGACACCGTGCGCGTGAACGCGCGGGCGCGCTCCGACGATTACGTCATCGACGCGCGGATGATCGTCTCCGAGAGCAAGCATCGGTACGTGAAGGACGCCTACGACGCCATGCGCGACATCAACCCGGGCATGCTCGGCGATGGCGGGCGGGAATGCCGGCGCGCCCGCAACATCTGGGTGAACGGGCGGCGCGAGGAGTACAGTCCCACACCGAGCTACGACCTGCCGATCCACCAGTCGCAGAACCTCAGCCCGGCCGCCGCGGCAGCGCCCACCAACGCCTGGGCCAGCGCCCCTGCCGGCGGCAGCACGGCGCTGCCCCCGCCGCACGCCGCCCCCACGGATCTGCTCGCCATGATCAAGTCCGAGCACATCGCGATGATCGTGTACCACAACTGCTGGGACACGTCCTTCCCGGGCAGCGGCGCCCGGAACGCCATCTTCGTCACCCTCAAGGACGGGTACGCGTTCGATCCCAAGCGGGGATCGTATCCGATCGACTCCGTGCCCGGTCGCTGACCGCCGGCGGCTCGCATCGCGGCACGGGCCCGGCTAGTCTTCGCCCGAACCCGCACCCCGACGCATGGCGCCTCTCACGCTCCTCTTCGACCTCGACGGCACCCTCATCGACTCCGTCGAGTTGATCCTCACGTCCAAGACCTACGCCTTCGAATCGCGTGGCCTCACGGCGCCGAGCGACGCCGAATGGCTTCGCTGGCTCGGCACGCCGCTGCGCACCACGTTCCAGCGGTTCACCGGCGACCCCGTCGAAGTCGAGCGCTTCATCGCCGCCTACCGGGAATACCAATTCGCCAACCACGATCGCCTGCTGCGCCCCTACGCCGGAACCGCCGAGACACTCGCGGCACTCCGTGACACGGGCCATCCCATCGGCATCGTCACCAGCAAGTCGGTCGAACTCTCCGAGCGCGGGCTGTCGCACCTGGGCCTCCTCGAATTCGTCGATACGATCGTGGGCGCCGACTCCACCGAACGTCACAAGCCGGACCCGGAGCCCGTGCGGGTCGCCCTCGACCGCCTGGGCGCCACCGCCGACCGCGCCATGTTCGTGGGCGACTCGGTGCACGACATGCACGCCGGCAACGCCGCCGGGGTGATGACCGTGGCCGCCCTCTGGGGGCCGTTCACGCGCGACGACCTCGCGCCCAGCGCCCCGCAGTACTACCTGGACCGCGTGACGGACCTGCCGGCGCTCGTCGACCGGCTCCGGCCCGAGGCTCCCGAAACCGGTCGCGAGCACCGGGCGTAGGCCCCGTCACACCCTCCAGCCGGCCGGGGCCGCCCCCGCCCGGCGTTCCAACCCTTTGCCCGCGCCCGGTATCTGATCCAGTGTACGGACGGAGACCGACGACGCATGACCGCTGTGGCCATACTCGAATCGCCGACACCCCGACCGTCCGACGCCGACGCGGCACGCGCCGCGGCGGGTGATCGGGCGGCGTTCGAGCGGCTGTACCGGCACCACGTCGACCGGGTGTTTTCCCTCTGCGCGCGCATGGTCGCCGACCGCGCGCGGGCCGAGGAACTCACGCAGGACGTGTTCGTCCGCGCATGGGACAAGCTGCATCTGTTTCGTGGAGACAGTTCGTTCTCCACCTGGCTGCACCGGTTGGCCGTGAACGTCGTGCTCAACGCCCGGAAGACGGATTCCCGGCGACAGGCACGGTTCGAGGAGGAGGACGAGGAGCGGGGCATGGACGCGCACGCCGGAACGGTGGGCTCCACGCTCCAGCCGGGCGACCTGCTCGACCTCGAGGAAGCGATGACGCGACTCCCGCCCGGCGCGCGGCGCGTGTTCACGCTGCACGACGTGGAAGGGTACAAGCACGAAGAGATCGCCGAGATGCTCGGCGTGACCACCGGAGCCACCAAGGCCCAGCTGCACCGGGCCCGGCTCCTCTTGAGGAAGGAACTGACACGATGAGCGAATCCGGGTTCCCCATCACCTGCGAGGACTTCGCCGGCCGGCTGATGGACCTGCTGGAGGGCGATCTGGACGACGCGACCCGCGCCGCGCTCGAGGCCCACGCCCGCCGGTGCGACGCCTGCGGCGCCCTGCTGGCCGACCTGCGCCGCGTGCAACACGACGCGGCCCGCCTGCCCGTGCTCACGCCGTCGCACGACCTGTGGAACGGCGTTGCCGAACGCATCGCCGCCCCGGTGGTGCCGCTCGCCGATCGCCGGCGGATCTGGACGTCGCCCCGCGTGCTCGGCTTCGCGGCCGCCGCCGCGATCGTGCTCGCCGCCGGCCTGGGATACGAGGTCGCCGCCCACCGCGCCGTGCCGGGAACGGCCGCGCCCGCCACCGCGGCGCCCACGCGAGTGGCCACGCAACCGGCGCTCCCGGCCGCCACCCCGGCGTCGCCGGCCGCTCCCGGTGGGCAGACCGCCGCGCCCGCGCCGGACCGCGGAACCGCCCCCGGCCGCGCGCAGCTCGCCGCCAACCGCGCCGCCAACGCCACGCCGGCCGCGGTGGAGCAGACGTACGACACCGAGATCGCCGGCCTGCGCACGATCATCGCCAACCGGCACGATCAGCTGGATACGGCCACCGTGGCCGTGCTCGAACACAACCTGGCGGTCATCGACTCGGCCATCGCGCAGTGCAAGACGGCGCTGACCAAGGATCCGCACAGCCAGTTCCTCATTCAGTCGCTCAACCAGTCGCTGGACACCAAAGTGCAGTTGTTGCGGCTCACAGCGGGACTGCCGTCCGCCACCTAGGACCATCCGATGCGATTCCGATACCTGTCCGTTCTCCTCCTGGTCGCCGCCGCGGCGCCGCTCGCGGCCCAGAACCGCCGCGACGACGGCCGGACCTTCGACCGCCTGCGCGCCGACCGCGTGGACACCACCATCGCCTTCCACGCCGGTGGCCTCGTCGCCCTCTCCTCGAACCGCGGCGACATCACCGTCCACACCGGGTCGGGAAACGTCGTCGTGATTCACGCCAACGCCGACCGCGGGCGGATCCGCTTCGACGCCGGCACCAACCGGATCTCGGTGGACGCCTCCGACGTCGGCGATTCGCGCATCGAGGTGACGGTTCCCGCCGGCGTGCGCATCTCGGCGCAGTCGCGGAACGGCGACATCCAGGTGCGCGGCACGGGCGCCGACGTCTCGGTGCACACCCAGAACGGCGATGTCTCGGTGGAGAACGCGTCGGGCCACGTGGACTTCAATACGCTGTCCGGCGACATCACCGCCGCCGGGCTCAAGGGCACCGTCTCGGCGAGCAGCATCAGCGGCGACATCCGCCTCAGCGACGTGTCGGGCAACGTGAGCGGCAGTTCCGTGAGCGGCGACGTGATTCTCGAACGGGTGACCTCGCAGTCCGTGGACGCCAGCACCACGAGCGGTGATCTCGGCTTCGATGGCGTGATCGACCCGGCCGGCCGCTACACGTTCACAGCACACTCCGGCGATATCTCCCTCGACATTCCGGCGCGCGCCAGCGCCCAGCTCACCGTCTCGACGTGGAGCGGATCGATCGACAGCGATTTCCCGATCACCCTGCAGCCCGGCGAGCACGACATCGGCGTCGGCACCAGCAAGCGCTTCACGTTCACGATCGGCGGCGGCGAGGCCCGCATCCGCGCCGAGTCGTTCAACGGCGACATCGTCATTCACCGCCGCGGCGGACGCTGAGTTCCCCCACCGCCCCTTCCGTTTCCCTCTGCTCCCCACTGCCATGCGCGTACTTCTCGGACTCACCGCCATCGCCCTCACCGCCGCCACCGCCAGCGCCCAGCGCAGCGACTTTCACTGGTCCAAGTCGGAGGCGGCCGGCACGGTCGTTTCCGTGCACAACATCAACGGCGACGTCACCTTCCAGCCGGGGTCCGGCACCACGGTGGACGTCAGCGCCACACGCCACGGATCGGACGGCGACGTGTACACCGTGGTCAAGGAGTATTCGCATCAGGTGGTGGTCTGCGTGCTGTGGCGCGATTCCGACGAATCGTGCGACGAGGATGGATCGCACATGCACTCCCACGATCGGCACTGGGGTGACCGCGGCAGCATGGACGTGACCGTCACCCTCCCGGCGTCGATGATCGCCCAGGCGAGCAGCGTGAGCGGCGACATCCGGATCGACGGCGCCCGCGGCGAGGTGCGCGCCACGACGGTGAGCGGCGACGTCCGCCTCCGCGACCTGCACGCCACCTCGGTCCGGGCCACGTCGGTGAGCGGCGACGTGGACGTGGACGTCGTGGAACTCTCGGGCGACGGCCCGTTGACCTTCCGCAGCGTGAGCGGCGACGTGACCCTCGGCGTCCCGACGGGGCTCGACGCCGACTTCTCGCTGTCCACCGTGAGCGGCGACCTCGACACCGATTTTCCCATGACCCTGAACGGGCGCATGGGACGCCGTAACATCAACGCCCGCATCGGCAAGGGCGGTCGCGAGCTCTCCATCTCCACGGTCAGCGGCGACGTACGACTTCGTGCCCTGAAGTGACAGCACGACGACCTTCGAGTAGGATTTCTATCATGCGCCGATTGATTGCGATTGCCGCCCTGCTCGCCGCCGGGATTCCCGGCGCCGTGGCGGGCGCCCAGGATTCCGCCGCGACCACCATGCATTGGGCGTGGAAGGTTCCCGCGGGCGACTGGATCACCCTCCGCAGCCTCAACGGGCGGGTCACGGCCCATCGCGCGGCCGGCGACAGCGTGACGGTCACTGCCACCAAGCACGTACGGCGCGGCGATGCCGCGTACGTGCGGTACGACGTGCAGCGGTTCGGCGACGACCACCAGAGCGTGCTCGTCTGTGCGCTCTGGGGCAACGACGCGAGCTGCTCGCCGACCGACTACGACTCGCACAGCAACGACACCGACCGGCGCCGCAATCAGATCGCCGTCGACTTCGACATCGGCGTGCCCGAGGGCGTGAAGGTGAGCGCCCACACGGTCAACTCCGAGGTCACCGTCTCCGGCGTGACGTCCGAAGTGCGCGCGAGCACCGTGAACGGCCGCGTCGACGTCCAGACCGACGGCGGCCCGGTATCGGCGAGCAGCGTGAATGGATCGGTGCACGCCAGCATGCTGCGCTACCACCCCACCGAGGACATGCGGTTCGGCACCGTGAACGGCTCGGTGGTGGTGGAACTCCCCAACGACGTGGATGCCGACGTCGAACTCAGCACCGTGAACGGCCGGTTCACCACCGACTTTCCGGTGACCCTCAGCGGCCGCATCGATCCGCGCCACCTGCGGGCCACGCTCGGCAAGGGCGGGCCGCGCATCACCATGCGCACCGTGAACGGCAACGTGGAGTTGCGAAAACACTGAGAAATCGGGCGGGTCGATCCCCCGCGCACCCTGCCTCCACTGGCACTTGGCCCCCTCGGCCGGGTACAATTGGAGGCAGGGTTTTTCTCTCTCAGGAGTTCGTTCGCCTCATGGGTTTCTCGCGTTACTCGGTCGGTGCGGCCCCCCGTGTGCTGTCGGGCGTGCAGCGGGCCGCGCTCGTGCGCCGCACCTACGGCCTCGTCTTCGTCGGCGTCATCGCCACCATCCTCGGCGCGGCGTTCACGGCCTCGCAGCCGGCGCTCCTGAACGCCGTCGCGGCCCACCCGATCATCATGATGATCTGCTGGTTCGCCCCGCTGTTCGTGGCCCAGTCGCAGGCCCGAAACTTTCCGCGGAACATCATCCTCACGCTGCTGTTCACGTTCGTCACCGGCGTCTACCTGGCGCCGATCCTGACGTTCTACCTGAAGTACCAGCCGGCTGCCCTGGCGGAAGCGGGACTCCTCACCTTCGCCACGTTCGGCGCCCTGACGCTGTACGCGACGTTCAGCCGGCGCGACTTCAGCGCCTGGGGCGGCTTCTTCATGGTCGGGCTCGTGGTGCTGTTCCTCACGATGCTCGTCGGCATGTTCTTCCCGAGCGTCGGGGCGTCGATGTGGATCTCGGCGGCCGGCGTCTTCGTCTTCTCGGGGCTGCTCGTGTTCGACACCTGGCGCATCACCCGGTCCGGTCAACTCGGCGACCAGGACTACGTGTTCGCCGCCGTGACGATCTTCCTCGATCTGCTCAACCTGTTCCTGTTCATCCTCAGCCTCGTGAGCGGGGGCGACCGCCGCTGACCGGTGGCGCCGGACGGCCGGCGCTGCTAGCCCGGGCCCGCAAACCCCCGCTCGATCCGCGTTGCGAGATCGAGGTCGAGCTGGGTGATGCCACCGGCCGAGTGCGTGGACAGGCTGAACGTCACCCGGGTGTGGCGAATATCGATGTCGGGATGATGGTCCATGGCATCGGCCATCCCCGCGACCTTGGCCACGAACGCGATGCCGTCGCCGAACCGTGGAAAGGTGAACGTCTTGGCCAGCGCGTCACCACGCCTCGACCACCCCGGCAGCGCGCCCAGGGAGCGCTGGATCTCGACATCCGACAGCTTTGCTGGCATTGGCCTCCTCCTTCCGGCGCGACGGTGATCCTCACAGGGCCGAGCGCTCTGATTCACCCGCATTCTATGCGCTTCGCGTCCACGAAGTAATGCCTCGCCACTTCCGCGTCGCGATCGCGATCGCCCTCCTGTGGCCGTCCGTCCTCGCAGCGCAGTCACCGGCGCGTTCGCGGGGATCCTGGACGCGGTTCTGGGCCGGCTTCGCCGCCAGCATTCTCGCCCACGAGGGCGGGCACGTGGCCGCCTCGCTCCTCCAGGGCGCCCGCCCGAGCTTCGGCCTCGACCACGCCCGCCCCACCATCTTCTCCGGCATCGATCCCGACCAGCACCCGCACCGGCAGTTCATGTTCTCGAGCGCCGGCCTCGACGCGCAGGCGATGGTGGACGAAGCGATTCTGGACGACCGCGAGCACGGCGGCGGCCCCTTCCGCCGCGGCGTCCTCGCCGGGGGCATCGCGACCACGGCGTTCTACCTCACGCTCGGCCGCACCGGCCGCGTGAGCGACGTGGCGTTCATGCGGCGCACGTCTGGCCTCACCTCCGCCCAGATCGCGCTCATCTACGGTGGGGTCGCCCTCATGCACGTCATTCGAATACGGCGCGACGGGCGGTTCGCGGACTTCTTCGTCCACCCCGACGCCCGCGCCGGGTTGCGCGTGGGCGTCCGCCTGCGCTGACCCTCAGGGTCCCCGCGCCGCCGCCGCCCCCAGCACGCGCCCGCCCGGAAACTCGGCGAGCACGCGGAGCCCCGAGCCCGCCGCGAGCGAATCGCCCGACACGTAGGCGGGATTGTCCGCCGCGAACGCCAGCACCACGCCGTCGTGCGCGGTGACGCTGTCGCCGAACGCTCGCAGCGTCGCAGCATCGCCGGACGCGGGAACGCCGCGCGTCGCCCGGTTCAGGTAGAGGTACGGGAGTGACGGCCAGTTGGAATACAGCGGCCGGCGGCTGCCGTCGGCGCGGACCCATTCGAGCAGCGGCGACCGGCGCCAGCCGTCGCTGGCCAGATCGAGCCCGTAGGTCAGCGACTCGTGGACGTGGTCCCGCGATGCCATCCACGAGGCCCCACCCCACGACACCAGCAGCAGCGCGAGCGCCATCCGCGGCAGTCGGCCGGCCGACCGCCACCAGGTAGCCGCCGCCACGGCGAAACTCAGCGACGCCAGCATCAACAGCGGCGACAGCAATCGCGCGTCGAAGGTGAACGCGCCGTCGGCGAACAGTCGCGCGCCGACGAGCACCGCCGCGTACGACCCGCCGAGCACGGCGCCGGCCCCGAGCACGCGGGCGGCGAACAGTTGCGGCACGTTGGTCGAACTCTGGGTGGGCAGATCACGGGGAAGCAGCTGCCAGAGCCGGTGCGCCCGCTTCCCCCCGATTGCCATCACCGCCGCCACCGCCGCCGCGACCGGGATCGCCGGCCACCAGACCCATCCCACCTGAGTCGCGGTCGGTACCAGCCAGCGGGCCACGGTCGCCCCCCCGTCGGCCAGGGCGTCGGGCAGGCCACCGTACACTCCCAGCCGGTGGAAGACCGCGCCGGCCGACGGCCCGGCCACCACGAGCCATCCCACACCGAGAACCGCCGTCGGGAGCAGGGCCAGACCCGCCCGCCGCAGACGCGTCGACCAGGGACGGTTCGAGAGCAGTGCCCACGCCGCGACCCCGACCACGGCGCCGAACCCCACGTAGTGCACCGCGAGCGCGCCCGCCGCACACAAGCCCGCCGCGAACGGCGTATCCGGCGCGGCCACCATCGTCGCCAGCGTGAGGGCGAACAGGGCCAGCAGCAGCGGTTCTCCGAGCACCATCAGGTGCACGTCCACCATCACCGGCATGAGCAGGAGGGCGAAGCCGAGCAGCGCGGCGGCGGCCATGCCGACGGCGTCGCCGGCCATCGCCACCAACACGGCCATCGTCACGAAGGCCGACAGGGCCTCCACCAATCGCGCGCTCTGCACGGGGGGAAAGCCCAGTGCGATCGGGAGCGCAACGGCGGTCGGGAACCCCGGCGCGTGACGGGCGAGGGGCGATGTGCTGTCGGGTGCGTCCCAGGGCGCCTCCTGCACGCGGAGCCCCTGCCCGAGCGCCAGCGACTGGGCCGCCCCGAGATACGCCGCCGAAATGCGTTGCAGGCCCGGGCCGGCAGGTTCGGTCACCCACAGCACGCCCGAGAAGGCGATGCTCCCCATCACCAGAGACACCATGCGGACGGTGAACAGCGAGCTGCGCCACACCCGGGTGGCTTCGGGATGCATGCCGAAGAAGAATTTCACAGGCAAGAAGATACGATGAAGACGGTGGAACGCCGAATGTTTTCCTTGTAGTTTCGGTCTTTATTCGGTATTCATTCTGCCGCCTCATGCCGACGAACCAACGCCAGCTCTCGCTCTTCCCGGACGCGCTGACCCGGGAGCGCGTGCTCCCCGTGATCGGGGAGCAACGCGACATCCGGTATTTCGCCACTCGCGCCCGCGGCGTGCTCAACGACCCGGGGACCACGGGACTCGATGGCTTCTGGTCGATCAACCCGTACGTCGGATGCGCCTTCGGCTGCGCCTACTGCTACGCACGCTACGCGCACCGCTACGCGCTAGAGCGGGCACTGGCCACCGACCCGAACCACGCCGGCCTGCAGCAGATCTCGCGCGATCTGCCGCCATGGCTGGCGTTCGAGCGGGCCATCGTCGTCAAGCGCAACGCGCCGGACGTGCTCGCCCGCACGCTGCGCAACGGGCCCGACCGGTTCCGCGATCTCGCGCGGGGTCACCAGATCGTGATCGGCACGGCCACCGACCCGTACCAGCCGGCGGAACGGCGGTTCCGCATCACGAGAGGCATACTCGAAGTGCTGGCGCAGCACCTGGATCTGAAAGTGGTGATCATCACCAAGAGTCCACTCGTCACCCGCGACATCGACCTGCTCGCCCGCCTGGCGCGACACTCGAGCGTGCAGGTGCACGTCTCCCTGATCACCGTGGACCGGGAGTTGGCGCGGCGGCTGGAGCCGCGCGCGCCGACCCCCGAGGCGCGCCTGCGTGCGGTGGGCCGGCTGCACGACGCCGGCGTACGCGTGCGCGTGAACGCCATGCCGGTGCTCCCCGGAATTACCGACGGACCGGAGCAGTTGGAAGCGCTCGTGCAGCGTGTGGCGGCGGCCGGGGCCGACGCCCTGGTGGCCGGTTCCCTGTCGCTGCGCTCCACGGCCCGCCAGCGATACCTCCCGTTCATCGCGCAGGAATTTCCGGAGTTGCTGCCGCGGTATCAGGCCACCTTCCGCGGCACGCACACCCCCGGCCGGCGCTATCGCGACGGCCTCAAGCGCCGCGTCCGGGCGCTGTGCGCACGCTATGGGCTGTCGTACGGCGACGGAGAGGACGACCGCCGAGAGACACCGGCCGGCGGCGGCCGCGTGAGTCTGCCGGGCTACGCGCCCGCGCGCGCCGCCCTGCGCTCCCAGTAGCCGCCGTCGGCGATCAGCACCTCGAGCACACGGGCATCGTCGTCACCGTCGTGCGCGTAGTCGGCAATGTGGATGCCCGACGTCTTCACCGCCGCACCGTCGGGCGCTTCGAGGGTGAGCCCCAGTGCGTCGCGCGATTGGTGGTAGCGCGCCAGCTTGCCCTCGTCGCGCACGCCGGCCGCCGGATCCGGCACGGCCTCGGAGTAGAGGCGAAACACCGGCTCCACCAGTTCGTAGCCGACGCCCGGGCGGAAGGCCCCGCGGGCGCGTCCTTCCTGGGGCCAGGTTTCCTCGAGGTCGGAATAGCCGATCACGATCCCCGCCAGCCGGACCACGTGGCGCGTGCGCGGGCCCGGCTCGGGTTCGCGGCCCGGCGTCACCCTTCGCCCGATCGGCTGGCCGACGTGGTGTCGGTCACCGGCCGGCGGATCTTGAACGTGAACTGCTGCTCCACCAGTTGGCGCACCTTGCGATCACCCACCTTGGCCGGGCGGAACCGCATGTACGGCAGCGCTTCGCGTACGGCCTGCGTGAATTCGGGATGGCTCGACCGGACGATCACCAGCGACGCGGTGTCGGCAAAGCCCGTGGTATCCACAATGTACTCGGTGTACACGGAACCCTCGACGTTCTTCTCGAGCAGGTCCGGCGGATAGGCGGGGGCGGCGCTGTCGAAATACCGCATGGCGACCGAGTCGACCTGCAGGACCGAGAGTACGGAGTCGCCGCCGGTCACGACGTTCTTCACCGGGACGGCGATCGGTCGATCGCCCTCTCCCTGCTTGGGGACCACGGCCGCCGGTTGCGAATGCCGGTTCAGCGGCGTGGGATCGAACCCCATCTTCCCGGTGGGCGGCAGCGCCACGAAGTGCAGCGTCTCCGACGGCCCCGGGGGCTCGGGGACGTGATCGGGAGGCGGCAGAAACTGGATCCGCTGTTCGATGGCCTCTTTCAGGCGGCGCGGTGCGTTGGCCGTCGCGGCGATGGCGGCCGCGATGACGAGCACGTGCGCAACCGTGCTCAGCACCGCGCTCGACCCGATTGCCGGGCGTTCGACGTACGATGTCTTCCACAAGCGCATCATAGGCCCTCCCGCGCCATTGCCGCGGCGTTACACCGCCTCGACCCTACTCTATCGCTCCCCAACGAGCAGCAGCAAGTACGGGTTTCGTGAACCTTTGACGAAGCGTTTCCCGCGCCGGCGGAAGAGTCCCTATCTCGTTGTCATGCCGTGAGGTAGCGCTCGCTCAGGATGCGGGTATGGTGCCGTTCGTGACCGGCCGCGATGTAGGCCAGAGCGCGGGCGGTGACGGGCGCCGAGCTGGCGGTGCCGGCCCGCCGGGACTCCTCCTCCGTCATCGCCTCGAACAGCGATACGGTGGCGGCCCGAACGGTCTGGAACTCGGCGAGCAGCCCGGCCAATTCGCGGCGTCCGAACTGCGCGTTGGCCACGTAGGTGTCCTGGTCGAAGCTCGCCAGCGGCGTCGCGTCTCCCCGCGAGATGCGGAGCGCCCGGTAGGCGAAGATCCGCTCGGAGTCGGTGACGTGCCCGAGCACCTCCTTCACGCTCCACTTTCCCGGCGCATACCGGTATCCGGCGCGCTCGCCGGTCAACCCGCTCAGCATCTCGTGCAGCGCCCGGCCCTGGGTCCGGAGCACGTGAACGATGTCGCCGTCCGGCACACCGCTCACGTAGTTGGCGTAGAACGGCGCGAATTCGTCGGCGGTGGGGCGCTGAATGGCGGTCATGCCGGGGGTCTCCATACGAGGGGTGAAGGGGAAGCGGAGAGCGTTGGTGTACCGAAGGTCATCGAGTGCCGGGCGGCCCGCGCACGACCACGGCGGGAACGCTCGCGTTGCCGACCCGATCCACGGCAATCACGCTCACGGCATCCGCGTTCCCGAGCGCCCCGTCGAGGGTGTACGTGGTGGCGCTCCCGGCGATGATCGCCGTGTGCCACGTGCCGTCCACCCGGGCCTGCACCACCCACTGGCGCGGGCGGCCGTCATCCCCCGCCTCGATCCGGACCACGGTGC
>CAVSJE010000022.1:0-262130 GCA_963728115.1 uncultured Gemmatimonadaceae bacterium | reverse complement strand
GCCTCGCCGCCACCCCCAACCAGCACCAGCTCGCCATCGCCGCCGACGTCCGCGGCCGGGACCTGGTGGTGGCAATCGAGGGAGTGTCCATCGACGTCAACGAGATCGACACGACCTGGGCTGCGCGGGTGCTGGCCGCGCACGGCGGCGCGCTCCGCGTGGGGCCGGCCGACGTGGAGATTCGAATCCCGCGCTGACACCGCCGCGCCATGGCGCGGCCGACGGGCGGGCCGGTATTATTGGCGCCGTAGGCAGGGCCGGCCCCGGCCGCGCGGCGCACCCGGATTCGCGCACGTGGGGCCGGCGGCGACCCACCCCATCCCCAAACGTCGAGCGCGCGTGTCCACCGACCGCTTTCGCACTCCGCACCCACGCCCCGCCCTGATGCGCGTGCTCGGCCGGGTCACGGACCGCGTGGTACTGCCGCGCGTGGCGCGCATCCAGCACATCCATCTACCGGACGACGACGCGGCCCGGCTCCGCGCCGCCCTCACCGCGCCATTCGTCATCTGCCCCAACCACCCCGAGTTCTTCACCGACTGGATGCTCGACAAGTGGCTCACGATTCGCTTCGCACCCATCGCCGCCTGCTGGGCCGATCCGCAGATCGTGAACGGCATGGGGCGCGCCATGCGCTGGCTCTGGCTCGCCAACGGACTCGTCGCCGCCGTGCGCGGCGACGAACTCGAGAAGGCGCTCAACTATTCCGCGCACTGCCTGGCCCGCGGCGACGGCGCGCTCATCCACCCCGAGGGCGAGGTGAACTGGGACAACGAAGCGCTCGGCGTGCTGCGGGCCGGCGCCGTGCGCATCGCCGAACGCGGCGCCGAGCTCGCCGGCCGGGCGGCGCATCTGGTTCCCGTCGTCTGGTTCATCCGCTTCCGCGAGGACGCCACGCCCGGCCTGCAGCGCGAGCTGGACTACGTGGAATCGCGCCTCGGCGCGCGCGCACCCCGACTGGCGGGTCCGGCACAGCGCCTCGGCCTCCTGTACGACACGCTCATCGACCGCCAGGCCGCCGACTTCGGACTCGACATCGGACCGCGCGACGACGGCTTCGCGCGGCGGTTCGACCGCGGCCTGCGCCAGGCGCTCCACCGGTTGGCCGACGCGTGGCCCGGCTATCGCCCCGACGGCCTGCCCGACGCCCCGGAGAGCGCGGCCCGCGCCTGGCGCTCGGCGGCCCGGAAGGTGGTCGGCGCGCCGCCCGAGTTTCGGCGCCAGATGACCGTGCTCGACCGGATGCTGCGACTGGTGCCGGCGGCGATCCACGAACCGACGGTCACGCAGGAACAGGTGGCCGAGCGCATCAAGCGCCTGCGGCTCGACTGGCTCCGCGGCACGTGGCGCGACAACGTGACGCGCTTCGTCCCCAGGGCGGCGGCGCAGCGCGACGTGTTTCTGCGCGTCGCCGACCCGCTCGCCGTCCAACCCGGATGCGATCATGCGGTCCTGCTCGCCGGGCTGCGCGAGCGGTTGCTTGCGGCGTTGGCCCGCGCACGGCAGGACGGGCTCGACGCATTCGGACCGCCCGTGAAATACGCGAACCCGTTTCTGGGCTGAACCGCCCGCGGCGCCGCGCGCCGGGCCGGCGCCTATCGGTCTTCGAGCGCGCTCAACGCCTGCCAGTCACGCGGCGCGTCGGACACCCGGTGCACGATGGAGAACGCGACGAGCATCATCACGAGCAGCGACAGGATCGCGATCGCCTCGCCGGTGGTGACCGGCAGGTGTCCCCGCTCGACGGTGAGCCAGGTGGTCGCACCCCATACGAGCGGGCCGGTGACGGCCGAGAAGCGCCCGACCATACCATATAGTCCGTAGAACTCTCCCACCCGGTCGGGCGGCGTGAGGCGCAGCATGAGCGGACGGTCGGACGCCCAGGTGCCGCCGAGGCAGATCCCGGCCGCGCATGCGACCACGAACAGCCACCCGATGTGGAGTCGCATGAAGCCGATGAGCGCGGCCAGGACGAAGGTGCCCATCCATCCGGAGAGCACGACGATCAGCGTGCGCTTGGAACCGATCCGGTCGACGACGAAGCCCCAGATGATCCCGCCGAGGATGGCCGCGGTGATGGCCGACATCAACACGAGCTGCGCCTTCTGCTGCCCGTCCTCCCGCGTGAGCCCGGTGGCGATGGCGACGTTCACCGTGTAGAGCGACATGAACAGGATGACGGTGTTGATGGCATCGGTGTAGAACGCGCGCCCCACGAGGAAGCGCAGCAGGCCGGGGTACTTGTGGCCCGACTTCAGGGTGCGGAGCGTCTGCCGCGCCGACTCGGAGACCGCCGACCAGGTGAAGATCGGCCGCGGCGCCGGGTTGATCTGCTCGCCCACGAACAGAAAGCAGGGGAGCGCGAGGGTGAGGAAGGCGAGGGCCACGAACAGGAAGTAGGCCGGGAAGGGAAAGTCGGCGTGCCCTCGCGACATCAGCAGTCCGCCGCCGACGGCGATGTACGACCCGAAGTAGCCGAGGCCGATGGCCATGCCGTTGATGCGCCCGCGGTTCTCCTCCGTGGTCACGTCGGGAAGCAGCGAGTCGTAGAACTGCACGCCGGCCTGGTAGGCCCCGTTGGCGACCACGAACAGCACCGCGCTCAACGCGAAGGGCCCCCGCGCGATGAGCGCCGTGCACGCGCAGCAGATGAGCGTGGCCCAGATCAGAAAGGGCATGCGGCGCCGGGCGCGGTCGGTCATCGCCCCGAGCAGCGGCGACAGGCAGAACATGATGCCCATGGACAGCGCACTGATCCCGCCCAGCAGGCTGTCGGCGCGTTCGGAGCCCACCTGCGCGCGGACGTACAGGGAGAAGTAGAGCGAGATCACGCCCATCGAGAAGATGACGTTGGCGAGATCGTAGAGCATCCAGCTGAGCACGGCGCGGCGCGGGATCACGCGCGCCGGCGGCGGCGCGCCTTGCGCGACCGTGGACGGGGACGGGGGCGGGGGGGGGCAAATTCATCGGAGGGAATCTGGGGTGGGGCGTGGGCATCGGCCATGGCCCGCCCGGGACCGGTCCGGCCGGGTGGCCACGGGCGCCGACCGCGTGGTCCCGGTGGCTCTTGACTCGCCCGCCGGGAGCCCACATATATGTGACTCCCACCTATTGGACTTCCGCCCCATGCGCACGTCCGAACTGAAGAAGGGAAGCGCCGAGTTCCTCATTCTGTCGCTGCTCGAACACCAGCCGCGGCACGGCTACGAACTGAGCAAGCTCATCGGGTCGCGCTCCAATGGAGTGCTCACCTTTCACGTCGCCTCGCTCTACCCCCTGCTCTACCGGATGGAGGCACGGGGATGGATCGCCGGCCGCTGGGTGGAGAAGGCCGGCGAACGGCGGCGCCGGTTCTACCGGCTGACGGCCACCGGCCAGCGTGCGCTCAGACAGCAGCGCGCGAGCTGGAAGGAATTCGTGGCCGCCGTGACCAGCATTGCGGAGGCCTGACATGCCCGACTGGCGGAAGGAACTGCGCGATCGCTCGGCGGAGCTGGGGCTCGCTCCCGAAGACGAGCACGAACTGATCGAGGAGCTGGCCCAGCACCTGGACGAGGAATTCGACGAGCTGTCGCCGCGCGTTGGCGCGGTGGAGGCCGAGCGCGTGCTCCGCGAACGGCTGGAGTCCGGTGCGTTGCGCGCGCTGGCCCGGGCGCGCCGTCAGGCGGGCGACCGGCACCGCGAGTCGCGGGCGCGCTTCCACGCCGGCGCCCCGGTCCACCGCATTGCCGCCGACGTGCGGCTGGCGCTCCGCCGCGCGCGGCGTCGTATCGGGGTTCACCACGATCGCGGTGCTGTCGCTGGCCATCGGCGTGGGCGCGAACACGGCGGTGTTCAGTCTCGTGGATGCGATTCTCCTGCGCCGGCTGCCGGTGCCGCATCGCGAGCAGATCGCCGAGCTGTATCAGCACCAGCCGTCGTTCCCGTATGCGCCGTTCTCGTACCCGGACTACCAGGATTTCCGGGTGGCGGCCCGGGGCCTGTACACCCGGATGTCGGTGGCCGCCTACGCCGCCGTCTCGCACGACATGGGCGACCGCACCGAGACGCTGTTCACCGAGCTCGTGAGCGGCGACTACTTCCCGCTGCTCGAACTGCCGCCGACCGTCGGGCGGCTGCTGGGCCCGGACGACGATGTGGGGGAGGGCGCGCACGCCGTGGTCGTGCTGTCCACGGACTACTGGCGCCGAGCGTACGGGGCCGACCCGGAGGTAGTGGGCCGGAAGATCCGCCTGTCGGGGCGTGACTACACCATCGTCGGCGTCGCGCCTTCGGCGTACCACGGTACGATGCCGGGAATCGTGCCCGCCCTCTATGCGCCGGTCACGATGATCAACCAGCTCCAGGCCAGCAGCACCGACCAGCTCACGGTGCGCAACGGGCAGTCGATGTTCACCAAGGTGCGGTTGGCGCCGGGCGTGACGATGGCGCAGCTGCGCACGTTGGCGGCCTCGTTCACGCGCGATATGGCGCGGCGCTACCCGGCCAGCTGGCCTGCCGGCACGTATGCCGACGTGGTGCCCGAAACCCGGGTCGCGGCCAACCCGATGATCGACGCGGTGGTGGTGCCGGCGGCGGCGACGCTGAGCGTGGTGGTGGCCCTGGTGCTGCTCGTGGCCTGCGCCAACCTGGCCAGCTTCCTGCTCGCCCAGGCCAGCGACCGGCGGCGTGAGATCGCCATCCGCATCGCGCTGGGCGCGCGCCGCTGGCTGCTGGTGCGGCAGCTGCTCGTGGAGTCGTTGCTCCTGGCCGTGCTGGGCGCCGGCGCGGGACTGCTGCTGTCGCGGGTGGCGCTCAGCACGCTGTTGAATTCCAACCTCCCCTTTCCCCTTCCCATCCGTCTGGACGTGCCCTTAGACGGTCGCGTCCTGGCGTTCACGGCGGTGGTGGCGGGCGTGGCGGCGCTGCTCATCGGCATGCTCCCGGCGCTGCAGGCCACCCGTCCCGACGTGGTGGAGGTGATCAAGCACGCCAACACCGGCGGCGGGCCGCGCCGGCGGGTCACGCTGCGCAGCGGGCTCGTCGTGGGCCAGGTGGCGGTGTCGCTGGTGCTGCTCGTGACCGCGGCGCTCTTCCTGCGCAGTCTGCAGGCGCGCGGGCACATCGATCCGGGGTTCGGCGCCGCGCCGGCGGGCGTGGCGTGGTTCGGCCTGCCGCCGGGCACCGATACGGGAGCGCGGCAGCAGCAGCTCCTCGACGACATCGAAGCCCGCACGGCGCGGCTGGACGGCGTGCGCGCGGTGGGCATGATCGACAACCTGCCGCTCTCGCTCACCAACACGCAGGCGGACTACGTGACTGTGGACGGCGTGCCATCGCCGCCGGGCGAGCCGGGGTTCGAGATCGACTACGCCTCGATCGATTCGGGCTTCCTGGGCGCGGCCGGCATTCCGCTCGTGCGCGGCCGCAACGTCCGTCCCAGTGACGGCCCCGACGCACCACCCGTGGCCGTGATCAACGAGGCGATGGCGGCGCGGTTCTGGCCCGGCCGGGACGCGGTGGGCCAGACCTTTCACGTCGACTCGACGGTGTACACCGTGGTGGGCGTGGCGCGCACGACGAAGGTACGCTCACTCACGGAATCGCCGCGCATGACGTACTACGCGTCGCTGCGCCAGCGCCCCTCGTCGTATCTGTACCTCGTGGCGCGGTCGCGCGGGAACGCGGAGGCCACGGCGGCGGGGATGCTGGGCGCGATGCGGGCGGCGAACCCGCGGCTGATGGTCATGCAGACGACGACGATGGAACGGCGCCTGGCGACGCTCGTACTGCCCACCCAGTTGGGCGCGATGGCGTTCGCGCTGTTCGCTGTGGTGGCGCTGCTGCTGGCGACGATCGGTGTGTACGGCGTGGTGAGCTACGCCGTCGCCCGGCGGGCGCGCGAGGTGGGCATCCGCATGGCGCTGGGCGCCGAGCCGCGGGCGATCGTGCGCCTGCTGATGCGCGAGGGCGTGGGACTCGTGGTCACGGGCGCGGCGGTGGGGTTGGTGCTGGCGGTGGCGGCGGGGCGCGCCCTCGGCGCGCTGCTCTCGGGAGTGACGGGCGCCGATCCGTTGGCGTTCGCCGCCGCGCCGCTGGTGCTGGTGGCCGTCGGCCTGCTGGCGGCGTTCGTGCCGGCCCGCCGATCCACGAGGACCGATCCGGTGAAGGTGTTGCGGGCGGAGTAGCTCCGCGCGTCGTCGACAGCGGCGAACCACGGTTCCATAGGAAGGGAACTGTCCTCCCCCGTCGGCATGCGCCGTCGGGGAAACCCCGATCATGCATCCGGAACCATCCCGACTGCGACCCGCCCCCGGCCGCCCATTATTTTTGCTCATGCGTCCACGGTTCTTCCGCGCCAGCGCGCTCGGCATCGCGCTCGTCTTCGTCCAGATTGGGGCGGCGACGGGCGCCGGCGCGTGCCTGTGTGGGACGCCGGACACGGGGCTGATGGATGGGATGCCGGCCATCGCGTCGCATCAACGCGCCCCCGCCCCCGCTCATGCCCCAACCGGAACGCACCACCGGGCGCCCTGCTCCCACCCGATGTCGCAGCACGAGTGCGCGAACGCGACCGCCTGCGCGACCCCGGTGATGGCGGTCGCCTCGGTACCGCCGCTTCAGACCACCCCGCTGTCGGTCGCGAAATTGGTGATGATCGCCGCGGCCCCGGGCGCCGTGAGCCGCGCACCCGAACCTCCCCCTCCGCGGGCCTAGTCCTCCCCATCTGACAGGCCCCGCCGCTGCGCATGTCGCGCCGGCGGTCCACGGAAACGTGCCTCGATCCGTCGATCGGGCGCCATCGGGAGACTACCATGCACGCAATACCGCGGCGCCTCGCGCGCCGCGCCCGCACCGCTCTCCGGGCGTTCGGTCCGTTCGGAGGGACGCTCACGGCACTCGTCGCCGGCGCTCCGGGCACCGCACGCGCGCAGGACAGCACGGCGACCCGCCCGCTTCGCCTGGGGGACGCCTACGGCGAACTCGCGAATTCCAATCCGCGGGTCGCCGCCGCCAGAGCGCTCGCGTCCGCCACCGAGGCCACCGTGCGGTCGGCCTCCCTGCCACCCGATCCGCAGGTCCAGTTGGGGATCATGAACTACGCCCTGCCCGACCTGCGCCCGATGGCCCCGCTCGGCATGATGCAACTCCAGATCATGCAGATGATTCCCCTGCCCGGAAAGCTCCGGTTGGCAGGCAAGGCCGCCCGCGCGCAGGGCGACGCCGCGCACGACCGCGCCGACGGCACGTACTGGACGGCACGCGTGGCAGTCACCGACGCGTTCTACGATCTGTACCGCATCGACGCCCAGCTCGGCGTGGCGCGGCGCACCATCGCGCTGCTCGGCGACGTGGAACGGACCGCGCAGGCGATGTATCGCGTGGGTCAGGCCACCCAATCCGACGTCCTGCGCGCGCAGGTGGAGATCGCGCGCATGACCGAAGACACTCTGCGCATGGTCGCCATGCGCAGTGCCGCGGCGGCGCGGTTCAACGCCCAACTCGATCTCCCCGCCGACAGCACGCTTGGCGCGCCGGTCCTGCCGGCGTTCCCCGACACGACCCCGCCGCAGGACTCCCTGCTCGTGCTCGCGATGCACGATCGCCCGATGGTGCAGGCCGGCCGGGCCGACGTGGCGGCCGCCGAGCGCAGGCGCGACCTGGCAGCGCGCGACGTCTGGCCGGATATCGCCGTCGGCGTCCAACTCGGACGCCGACCCGGCGGGGTGGGAAACCTGATGGGAAGTCTGATGCTCGGCGCGTCGATTCCCGTGTTCATGAACGCCCGGCAGGCCGGCGCGCGGGACGCGGCCGCCGCCTTGGCGGAGATGAGCCGCGCCGACCTGCGGGCTTCCGAAGCCGATACGCGCGCCGCGGTGCTCACGGCGTACGCCGACCTGCTCCGCGCGCGCCGGCTCACCGCGCTGTACCGCCACACCGTGCTTCCGCAGGCCGAAGCCGCCGCCGCGTCGGCGCTGGCCAGCTACCGCGTGGGGCACGTGGATTTCATGACGGTGCTCGACGACCGGATGACCGTGAACCGATACGAACAGGACCTGCATCAACTCGAGTCGGACGAGGGGAAGGCATGGGCGCAGCTCGAGGCGCTCGTCGCGCGGACCCTCATCAATGCCAATTCCACGGCCGCCGTCGCGTCCGGAGGTGCCCAGTGAGCGAACTTCTCCAACCCCACGAACTGCGTCGCGGAACGATACTCCGATGGGGGGTCAGCATCGCCATCGTCGCGGCCGCGGCCGTCGCGGCGTTCCTGCTCGGCCGGAAGCCACAGCCCGAGGCCGCACCGACGTCCGTGTCTCCGATTCGTGCGACTTCGCCGGCCGGCAAACCGTCATGCTCTCGCCCGCCGAGGCCCACCGCATTGGCGTCACCTACGCGCCGGTGACGATGGGGCCGGTGGTGCGCGAGGTGCGGACCGTGGGCCAGGTGTCGTACGACGAACGGACGGTGACGACGATCGCGCCAAAACTGGACGGGTGGGTGGATTCCCTGTTCGTGAACTACACCGGGCAGACGGTGAAGCGCGGCGAGCCATTGCTCACCATCTACGCGCCGATGGCAGTGGCGGCCGAGGAGGAATTGGTGCTTGCCCGCCGCCTGCGCGACCGCGTGGCGCAGGGCACGGCCGCCGCGCGGACCGACGCCGACGACCTGCTCGCGGGGGCGCGGCGCCGGCTGGGGTACTGGGACATTCCGGCCGCCGACATCGCGCAGGTCGAGTCCACCGGCGTGGTCCGGAAGACGCTCACGCTCCGGTCGCCGGCCACCGGAGTCGTCGTGCAGAAATCGGTGGTGGCGGGACAGCGCATCCTGGCCGGCCAGGCCCTCTACCAGATCGTCGACTTGCGCAGCGTCTGGGTCCAGGGCGAGGTGTTCGAGCGCGATCTGCCCGCGGTGCGCGTCGGCCAGCCCGTGCGCGCGACGTTCGAGGCGCTCCCGGGCGCGGTGCGCAACGGACGTATCACGTTCATCGACCCGGTCATCAACCCCGACACGCGGACGGCGCGCGTGCGGGTGGCGCTGGCCAATGGCGACCTGTCCCTCAAACCGGGGATGTACGCGACGCTCACGGCGCAGGCGCACGAAGCCGAACACGCGCTCAGCGTTCCGCGCAATGCCGTGCTCTCCACGGGCGAGCGAAACGTCGTGTTCGTGAAGCGGCCGGACGGCATGCTCGAGCCCCGAGAAATCGTCATCGGAATGGCCGGCGAACACCGGGTGACCGTGCTTCGGGGGCTCGCCCTTGGGGACACCGTCGTCGCCTCCGCCACCTTCCTCGTCGATGCCGAGTCGAACCTCGCCGAAGCGATGGGCGGCATGGGCGGCATGCCGGGAATGGACATGTCGATGCCGGTCAAGGCGACCGCCGGACCCGACAGCGCCGGAGCCATGCCGGGCATGAAGATGCCCGCGCCGGTCCGCCCCGACACGTCGTCCGGAATGCCGGGCATGCGCTCCTCCAAACCCAACACCGGCGGCGGCCGCTAGGAGACGACCATGTTGAATCGCGTGATCGGATGGTCGGTGCGCAATCCGCTGCTCGTGTTCCTGGGCACGGTGGCGGCGGTGGGAACCGGGCTCTGGGCGCTGCAACGCACGCCCCTGGATGCACTCCCCGACCTCAGCGACGTGCAGGTGATCGTCCAGGCCGACTATGAGGGACAGGCGCCGCGGATCGTCGAGGACCAGGTCACCTATCCGGTGGCCGCCGAGATGCTCAAGGTGCCGGGCGCCAAGACCGTGCGCGGGTATTCGTTCTTCGGCGTGTCGTTCGTCTACGTCATCTTCGACGACGGCACCGATCTGTACTGGGCGCGCTCGCGCGTGCTCGAATATCTGAGCGGGATCAAGGCCAAACTGCCGGCCACCGTCACCCCCGTGCTCGGACCCGACGCCACGGGGCTGGGGTGGGTGTACCAGTACGCGCTCGAGGATACGAGCAATCGGATGTCGATCGCCGACCTCCGCAGTCTGCAGGACTGGAACATCCGGTACGCGCTGACGGGGGTGCCGGGCGTGTCGGAGGTGGCGTCGGTGGGCGGCTTCGAGCAGCAGTATCAGGTGGACGTGGACCCCGCGAAGCTGCTCGCCTACGGCATTCCGATCACCCGCGTCATGAACGCCATCCGCAACGCCAATAGCGACGTGGGCGCGATGGTGATGGAACTCTCCGAGCGCGAGAACATGGTCCGCGGGTTGGGCTACCTGAAATCCGTCGCCGACATCGAGAACGTGGACGTGGGGGCCACGGCGACCGGCACGCCGATCACGGTGCGCGATGTGGCGAATGTGACCGTCGGGCCCGCGGTCCGCCGGGGCATCGCCGATCTGGACGGGCGCGGCGACGCCGTGGGCGGCATCGTGATCATGCGGTTCGGGCAGAACGCACTGACCACCATCCACGCCGTGAAGCAGCGGCTTGCCGAAGTGGCTAGGTCGCTGCCGCACGGCGTGGTGGTGGTGCCGGTGTACGACCGGAGCGGGCTCATCGAGCGGGCCATCGATACGCTCCGTGGCAAGCTGTTCGAGGAATCGCTGATCGTGGCCCTCGTGTGCGTGCTGTTCCTGGTCCACCTGCGTTCGGCGTTCGTGGCCATCCTCACGCTTCCGGTGGGCATTCTCCTGGGCTTCATCGCCATGCGCCTGGCCGGCGTGGGCGCCGACATCATGAGCCTGGGTGGTATCGCCATCGCCATCGGGGCGATGATCGATGCCGCCATCGTGATGATCGAGAATATGCACAAGCATCTCGAGCGGGCCGCCACCGAAGCGGGCGGAGCGGACGGCCGGACGTTCGACACCCGCGTGCTGAGCGCCGGACGGCGGTGGCAGGTCGCGCTGGAGGCGGCGCGCGAGGTGGGACCGTCGCTCTTCTTCTCGCTGCTCGTCATCACGGTCTCCTTCCTTCCCGTGTTCGCGCTCCAGGGCGAGGAGGGGCGGCTCTTCCGGCCGCTGGCGTTCACCAAAACGTTTGCGATGGCATCGGCGAGCCTGCTCTCGGTCACCCTCGTGCCCGTCGCCATGGGCGTGTTCGTGCGCGGACGGCTGCTCCGCGAACGCGCCAACCCGATCAACCGGTGGTTGATCGCGATCTACCGGCCGGTGATCGACGGCGTGCTTCGGCACCGGCTGGCGGTGGTGACCGGTGCCGTCGCCGTCCTCGTGCTCACGTGGGTCCCCTGGTCGCGCATGGGCAGCGAGTTCATGCCGCCGCTCTCCGAGGGTTCGTTGCTGTTCATGCCCACCACCACGCCCGGCATCAGCGTGGCACGGGCGCGCGAGATGCTCCGGATCCAGGATTCGATCTTCAAGAGTTTCCCCGAGGTGGAGCACGTGTTCGGCAAAGCCGGACGCGCCAACACGGCCACCGATCCGGCCGGGCTCGATATGAGCGAGACCACGATCACGCTCAAGCCGGAGTCCGGTTGGCCGGCCGGGATGACGCTCGACCGCCTCGTGACGGCCATGGATTCCGCCGTGCGGACTCCCGGCATCATCAATTCATGGACGATGCCGATCAAGGGCCGCATGGACATGCTGGCGACGGGCATTCGCACCCCGGTGGGGGTGAAGATCTTCGGCCCCGACCTCGACACGCTGCAGCGCATCGGGCACGACGTCGAGCGGGCGGCCCAGGCGGTCCCGGGCACGCGCAGCGCCTTTGCCGAGCGCGCCGTGTCGGGCTACTACGTGGACATCAGCATCGATCGCGCCGCCGCGGCCCGCCACGGCCTCAACATCGGCGACGTGCAAACCGTGATCGCCGCCGCCATCGGCGGCATGGCCGTCACGCAGACCGTGCAGGGGCGGGAGCGCTACGCCGTGCGCGTGCGCTACCCGCAGGAGCTGCGCGACACCCCGCAGCGCCTGGCACAGATCCTCGTGCCGATGGCCCACCAATCCAGCCAGCCTCCGGGCACGACCGCGACGTCGATGCGCCTGTCATCGAACTCGACCAGTGAGGGCCCTCTGCCGACGATGGCCGGCCGCGTGGGCCAGGTCCCGCTGGGTGAGGTCGCCACCATCCGCCAGGAGACCGGCCCGATGGTGGTCCGCACCGAGAACGCGACACCCACGGCCTGGGTGTACATCGATGTTGCCGGACGGGACATCGGCGGCTACGTGACCGACGCCCAACGGGCGGTCGCGCGCGACGTCACGCTCCCCACGGGATACCGGCTCGAATGGAGCGGCGAGTACGAGTACATGCAGCGGGCGCGGGCGCGGATGGCGGTCGTCGTGCCGGCCACGCTGGCCATCATCTTCCTCCTGCTCTTTCTCCTTCGGCCCTCGGCCAGACAGTTGCTTGCTGTCGTTGCAGTTGTCTGCGTGGGGGCTCTGCGTGCTCTGCGGCACTCGGCTACAACTGGTCCGTGGCGGTGGCCATCGGATTCATCGCCCTGGCCGGCGTCGCCGCCGAGACGGGGGTGGTGATGCTCATCTATCTGAATCAGGCGTGGGAGGAGAGGCTGGCGCGCGGGGGAACCCCGACCGCGCGCGACCTGTACGGTGCAGTGATCGAGGGGGCGGTGGATCGCGTCCGCCCGAAGATGATGACCGTGGTCGCGATCATGGCCGGACTGTTCCCGATCCTCTGGGGAAACGGCACGGGCGCCAGCGTCATGAAGCGCGTTGCCGCGCCAATGGTGGGCGGCATGGTGTCGAGCACCCTGCTCACCCTCGTCGTGATCCCGGCGCTGTATTCGTGGTGGAAGGAGTGGGGGCTGCGACGGGCGGCGTCGGAATCAGTGACGGCCGAGTGAATGGACGGATTCCGCGACGGCGCACACCTGGGCGTCGCTCAATGCGGCAGGGCCCGGGGCCGGCATCGCATTCGCGCCCCCGCAACTCAGACCGTCCCGAATTTCTACGAGCGGGAGACGGACGGCAACGGACTGGACGGAAGACCGCACGGAAACCACAACACTTTGGGATCTTCCGTTCAGGTCCGTTCGCTCCGTTCGGTCCGTATCCCTTCGTAGCAACTCCGCCGGCCGGAGAGGAGCGGGCGCCACACGGATCGCCAACCGGCGCCGGAGCCGATGGCTGCCACGGCGATCCCCGCCCCGCAGCCACCCCCGACCAGTGGTTGCCCACCACTCCGCGTCCCCGTCATTAGATTGGTCCCCGTAGGGAGGGCTGGCAGAACGGCTATTGCACCGGTCTTGAAAACCGGCGCCGCGAAAGCGGCTTACAGGTTCGAATCCTGTGCCCTCCGTTGTCCGCGCGCGCGCGCCCCGAATCGCGCCGCCCCACTCATCCGCAAACCGGAGTCGATCCGCCGAGATGCCCTCCACGCTCGCGCGCTTGGCCGCGCCCATGTTCGCCGCCGCCCTCGCCCTCGCCCTCGCCCCGCATAGCCTCCGCGCCCAGGGACCCCGGGCGGCAACGATCGCGCCCGACGGCTCGGCCGTCGCCGACAGTTCCACGCTGCGCGTGTTCGTGGACAACTGCCCCTGCCGCATGGATTACGTGCGCACCGAGATCCCGTACGTGGACTACGTGCGCGACCGCACGGAGGCCCAGGTCCACGTGCTGTTCACGCAGCAGCGCACAGGCAGCGGGGGCCGCTCGTACACCCTCGAGTTCATCGGGCACGGTCGGTTCGAGGGACGCGTGGACACCATGCAACTCGCCACCGCCCAGGACGCCACCGACGACGAGCGCCGCGCAACGCTCGTCCGCTACCTGAAGCTCGGCCTCGTGCCCTTTCTCAACGAGACGCGCGCCGTCAATCAGTTGGACGTGACCTACACGCCGCCCGCCGGCGGCGCCGGCGGCAGCACCGCCCCCGCCGCCGATCCGTGGAACTTCTGGGTGTTCCGCGCCAACGTGAACGGCTCTGGGTCCAGCGAGGCGTCGTCAAAACGCATCTCCACCAACGGTTCGTTCACCGCCGATCGCACCACGCAGCAGTGGCACCTCCGGTTCTACGGCCGCAGCGACTATTCCGAGCGCCGGTACAACTTCTCCGACGGCACCAAGCTCACCAGCTACACCAACTCCTACGATGCATCGGCGTTCATCGTCCGGAGCCGCGGCCCGCATTGGTCGATGGGCGGCACCGCGTCGCTGCACTCCTCCACCACCCAGAACCAGCGCGATGCCCTGCGTCTGGCCCCGGCGGTGGAGTTCAGCCTGTTCCCGTACAGCGAATTTCAGCGGCGCCAGCTCACCGCCACCTACACCCTGGGCGTCACCGACGTGAGCTACTACGAACGCACGCTGTACGGCAAGACCAAGGAAACGCTGTTCGACCAATCGCTGCGCATCAGCTGGGACCTCACCCAGCCGTGGGGCAACTACAGCCTCGGCGTCGCCGGCAACCAGTACCTCCACGACCTCTCGAAGTACTCGATCACGGCGTCGATGGATGGGAACTTCCGGCTGTTCCGCGGCTTCTCGCTCAACCTGTCGGCGGACGCCTCGCGGGTGAACAACCAGCTCTACCTGCCGCTGGGCGAGGCTACCGAGCAGGACGTGCTGCTCGAACTCCGCCAACTGGCCACCAGCTACCGCCTCTCGGGACGGCTGGGCTTCAGCTACACCTTCGGATCGATCTTCAACAACATCGTCAATCCGCGACTGGGCCACTGACCCGCCGGCGCCGGGCGGCCGGAAGGCGAAGCGGGGGTGGGGCCGGACGGCCCCACCCCCGCTTCGTCGACAGGTCCGACGCTAGAACACGTACTTCAGCGTCACGTTGCCGTAGTAGTTCGCGTTGTAGGGCGCCGGGATGATGTAGCCGTCGCCGTTGCCGCCGGCCGCGGGCGTGGCGAGGCCGGCGTAGTTCGGCCCCACGAACAGGAACGCGTACGACGTGGCGCCGGTCAGGTTCGTGCCGCCCGCGTAGACATCGAGCCGCCAGTTGCGGTCGACCTTGTACGCGTACCCGACGCGCGCGCCGAGCAGGCCGTAGCCCTTCACGAACGTGGAGTTGTCGAAGGTGACCGGCACCCGGTCCACGAACTCGTACGTCGTGTTGAACGAGAACCCGTTGTTCGTCGCGCCGTCCACGCCGGCGGTGATCGAGTTGCGCGGCACGCGCGGCACGCGGTTGCCCGAGTAGTCCACCGTGCCCGCGGTGTTGTTGTTGTCGCTCTTGAAGTCCACATAGGTGGCCTTCATGTAGCTGTACGAGAGCCAGGGCCGCAGTGACGACAGCGTGCGCCCCTTGTCGTCGATCGCGGCCACGCTCAACGACAGTTCGGCCCCCTGATTGCGCTGCTTGCCGGCGTTCGTGGTGAAGGTCACCGAGTTCGACGTCTCGCTCACCAGCTTGTCCGTGTTCTCGATGTCGAACAGCGCCACCGAGGCCGACAGCCGGTTCTCGAAGAAGCTCCCCTGCGTGCCGACCTCGTACTGCACCGCCCGCTCCGGCTTGAGGGAGAGATCCACCGTGCCGTCGTTGGCCACGGTGTTGCTGAGCAGCGGCGGCGTGTAACCGGTGCTGACGCTGGCATACACCGACGCCGAACGGGTGATGCCCTTGCTCACCGACAGGCGCGGCGTGAGCACCCAGTCGAACTTCCGGACCATCGTCGTCGTCGTGTCGTAGAGCTGGTTGTTGCGGAGCATGTTGCGAATGCCGAATTCGTTCCGGTTGAGGCTCGCGCCCACCGTCACCGTGAAATCGCGCGGCATCGCGAAGTTCCACTCCGAGAAGATCGAGCTGTTGGTGGCGTAGTTCTCCTGGTCGGTCGGGCGCTCGACGTACGGCGGCGCGGGAATGATGAATACCCCGTTCTGCGTGAGCTGCGAGTGCTGCATCGTCGCCCCGAGCGATCCGCTGACCCCGACGCCGTTGTCGAGCTGCGCCGCGAACCCGAACGCCGAGCGGAAGCCGACGTTGAACTGATTCACGTCCGTGAACCCGTGCGCGAACGGCTGCCCCGCCGCCTTGCCGCCGCCGAACACGGTGGTGGCGTTGGTGAAGTGGTCGTTGATGCGGAAGTGGTCGGTGGCCCCCGTGATCACGCTCGTCAGGGCCACGTGCGAATCGTTGGCCAGGTAGGCGGCGTTGCTCAACGGATTCCGGTTGTAAAAGTCCGTACTGTCGATCTCGCCGGCCAGCTCCTCGTAGGAGCGGCTGTAGCCGAAGTAGGTGCCGATGCTCTGGTTGTCGCCCACCTGGAAATCGCCGTTCGCCCGCCAGTAGTCCTTGAGCGAGGCGCTGTGCGGACGGAAGGAGTTGTACTCCTGATGCCCGTAGTCCACCGACAGCGCCGACGTCTGACCGGCGGTCTGGAAGCTGGTGGTCGTCCGCAGCAGCCCGTCGGTGCCGCTCAGCACCTGCTGCGAGAGGCTCGTCTGGTTGAGCGGCGGGCGCTCGGTGCTGAACCGGATCGCCCCGCCGATGAAGCTGCCCCACTCGCTCGACGCCGGGCCCTTGATGACCTCGATCTTGCCGAGCGTGGAATAATCGATGTCGTCGAGCACGGTGAGCCCCGTGGCATCGGTGACCGGAATGTCGTTGAGGAATACCTGGTAGCCGAGCCCGTTGGAGTTCGGGCTGTTGCCGCTGGTGCTCGGGTAGTAGCCGCGAATCGTGATCCGCGCCCCGCCGAAGTCGGTGCGCGACTGCATGAACAGCCCCGGCACCGCGTTCACCGACGTCTCGAGATTGATCCCGTTGCCGCGCTCGAGGTCGGGCCTGGTGAGCACGGCCGTGGACGGCGTGGGCTTGTTCGCCACCACCTGCACGCCCGGCAGCTCGGTGGCCGTCGGCGTCAGCTTGATCACCAGCGCCGCTTCGCTGCCGTTCACGGCCACGTCCTTCGACACGTAGCCCGTGCGTGTGACGCTGATGCGCGAGACCGCCGTCTGCGAGGTGAGCGAGAACGCCCCCGCATCGTTCGTGGTCGACGCGGTGGACGTGCCGGGAATGAACACCATGGCGCCCGCCACGGGCGCGCCCGTCTGCTGGTCGACCACCGTACCGCGAAGGGAGACCTGCGCGCTCATCGCCGCGGGCAGGAACAGGAAGAGGAGAGCGGTCAGCAGCTTTTTCATGAGAAGACGGGTTGGTGGTGGTCCGGCCCGGTGCGACACGGCCCCGAGGTGCACCCCGGGTTCGGCCGGTCGCTCATTCGGTGCTTCCGGCAGTGATACGCATTCGAATCGAGAATTGTTGTCATTTTCGTGACAGGTTCATTCTACGACGGCAACCACTGATATGGCAATAGCTTGCGGCGATTTTGCCAAGTGATCAAGTGTCAGACGGCCCCAGTACCTGTCACGAAGCTGTCTTCCAGTGCCCCATCCGTCATGCGCGCTCGTCCGTGCGGCCTGGCCCGACATTCTTGGTTGAACCCCCGCCACCCGATGTCTAGATTGCGACCCTCGCACCGCTGGAGACGTGGCCGAGAGGCTGAAGGCGGCGGTTTGCTAAACCGTTATAGGGCCTAAAAGCTCTATCGAGGGTTCGAATCCCTCCGTCTCCGTTCTCCCCCGCCGAACGCTTCGGCCGGGGGAGCGGGTGAGCACCGACAGGGTTCGATGCGCCCCCCCGCCCGCCCGCCCGCCCCGCCCCGGAGACCCGGCAAGACGGTAGGTCGGTGACCACGTGAGTGGTCGTCCGTCCTGCCGCCTTCGTTTTGTCCCGGCCTACCGACCGACCGTTCCACCGGCCTACTGTTCACCATGGTTCCGCGACTTCGATTTGCGCCCAGCCCCACCGGCTACCTCCACGTGGGCGGCGCACGCACCGCCCTCTTCAACTGGCTCTACGCCCGGAAGTACGGCGGCCAGTTCCTGCTCCGCATCGAGGACACCGACAAGGCCCGCAGTACCGACGAGAGCACCCGGGCGATCTTCGACGGGCTGGAGTGGCTCGGTCTCCAGTGGGACGAAGCGGTGGTCTACCAGGGCGCCAACCTGCCCCGCCACCAGGCCGACGCCCGCCGCCTGCTCGACTCGGGCGCCGCCTACCGGTGCTTCTGCACCCGCGAGGAGCTGGACGAGCGGCGACGCGAAGCCGACGCCCGCAAGGAACCCTTCAAGTACGACCGGCGGTGCAGCGCGCTCCCCCGCGAGGAGGTCGACCGGCGAGTGGCGGCGGGGATGCCGTTCGCCCTCCGCTTCCGCGTGAGCGAGGGGACCACGAGCTGGGACGACCTGGTGCACGAGACGATCAGCTTTCCGAACAAGGACATCGAGGACTTCGTCATCCTGCGTTCGGACGGCACGCCGATCTACAACCTGGCCGTCGTATCGGACGACATCGCGATGGGCATCACCGTGGTCATGCGAGGCGACGACCACATCTCGAACACGCCCAAGCAGATCATGCTCTACCGCGCGCTCGGCGCCGAGCTGCCCACCTTCGCCCATCTGCCCATGATCCACGGGCTGGACGGGAAGAAGCTGAGCAAGCGACACGGCGCCACCGCGGTGGCCGACTACCAGCACATGGGCATCCTGCCGCAGGCGATGCTCAACTTCCTGGCCCTGCTCGGCTGGTCGCCCGGCCACGACATCGAGGTGATGACGCTGCCTCAGATGATCGAACTGTTCAGCGTCGAAGGCCTGCTGCGAAAAGCCTCGGTGTTCGACACCGCCAAGCTGGAGTGGATGAACGGGCAGCACCTGAGCCTGATGTCGAGCGCCGACATCGAGCCGCGCGTGACCCCGGCCATCGTGACTGCGGGGCTGGCCACGCCCGACGAGCTGGCCGCCCGGCGCGACTGGTATCTGACCCTGCTCGACCAACTCAAGGTGCGCGCCCGCACCATCGACGACATCGTGCGCCAGGCGCAGCCGTATCTCAGCGACGAGATCGCGTACGACCCCGCCGCCGAGGCCAAGCAGTGGAAGGACCGGGCGGGTATCGGCGGAACTGTTGCGCGAGGTGGGCGACGCCCTCGAGGCGCTGCCGGCGTGGGAGCCAGCGGCGATGGAGGAAGCCCTGCGCGCGCTCGCCGACGCCCGCGGCGTGGGAGGCGGTAAGGTGTTCCAGCCGTTGCGACTGGCCCTCACCGGACTGACCGTCAGCCCCGGCATCTTCGACGTGCTCGGGCTGCTCGGCCGCGACCGCTCGCTGGCCCGGATCCGGGCGGCGGTGCGGCACCTGAGCGAGTAGCGCCGCCGGAGCCCTCGTCAGGCGATCCCTCACATCGCTGCCGCGAAAACATGTGTTGACCCCTCCGCGCGCTCTCGCGTACATTCTTGCCGAACGCGGAGCACGTCGACGTTTCCCCCATGCGTTCGGCGCCTCTGCCGCGGACGAGGCCGGACTGATGACAGAGCCACTGACCCAGTTGGAACGGCGCGTCTATCAGTACCTGATAGACTTCCTGGCCGAAAAGACCTACCAGCCGAGCATTCGCGAGATCGCGAAGCAGTTCCGCATCAAGTCGACGAAGACGGTATCCGACCTGTTGCACTCGCTCGAGGCCAAGGGGTTCATCCAGCGGGACGAATCCCGGTCACGCGGCGTCCACATCTTCGGATTCCAGGCCGCCGGCATGACGCAGCCGGTTCCCGTGATCACGCCGGGCGCCGGCGCCGACGCCACGGCGCGCCAGGCCGAGCGATACATCACGGTGGATCGCCGGTTCCTGCCGAGCGACGACGTGCTGTACCTGCGGGCCGCCGACGACGCGATGAACGGGCGCGGCATTCTGAGCGGCGACTACGTGATGGTGTCGCCGTCCACCCGCGCCAAGGACGGCGACCTGGTGGCGGCTCGGGTGGGTGGGCAGGCCGTGGTGCGCACGCTGACCCATCGCGGCGCGGTGATCGTGCTCGAAGCGTCGGTGGCCGGCACACCACCCATCGAGGTCGGGCCGGGTGACGACTTCGCGATCCTCGGCGTGGTCTGCGGCGTGTTCCGCCCGTTCATGGAAGCCGAGCCGGCGGCGGCGCCATCGAGCATCGGGGAGCCGACCGCCCGCTGAACCCGGCCGGGGGAGTCCGCGCCCGCCGGCCGCCGACGCTAGTCGTGCGACGTTGAATCCGCGCCGCCGCCGTGCTTCGCCCGTTCCTGCTGCTCGTGGATCTTCTCGTTCCGGGCGCGGATCCGCTTGACCGCCGCCTTGAACTGGTCCTCGGTGATCGTCAGCCGCCCCTGGAACAGCACGTCGGCGCGCATCTGCTCGTCGTAGCGCGTGCTCTGCGTGGGGTTCGCCTGGATCTTGAGCGGGAGCAGCGCGAACAGCGCGTTCGGAATCATGAACTTGCCGAGCTGGATTCCGCCCTGGTCCCACCCCCACTTCTTGCCGTCCTTCGTGGTGAAGGTCCAGTCGCCGGGTTTGCGCTGGTGCGACGCCGCTTCGAGCGAATCGATGTACACCCCGAGGACATCGGCCACGAGGCTGTCGATCTTCTCGGCCGGCGTCTTGGTGGGCATCGCGAAGTAGCCCTGCGGCGTCACCCGGATCCGGCTGTCGGGAGTCAGCGGCACGAGCCCGGTGGCGATCCCCGCGCCGCCGGTGACCCCGAGCCCATTCCCCGTGCCGCCGGCGGCCTGCGCCGGCACTTGGGCTTTGGGCAGCGGCGGCGCCACGGTGGTGGGGATGGCGCTGGGGGCGATGAGCGGCGCCGGCGCGCCCCCCTTCGGCTGCGGCTTCGGCGTGCGCGGGCGCGAAACGCTCGACGCCGCCGGCGGGGGCGGCACCACGCGCACGAAATGGACTGCTTCGGGCTTGATGTGCTCGGCGGCCGAGAAGCCGATCAGCGCCGCCAGCGGATAGCGGAACACCATCTGCGCCAGCAACAGCACCGCCACCACGTGGATGGCGACCGAGGCCACGAGCCCCGTGGTCGACCGTTCCTTCTTGACGATGTGTCTCATGCAACCGCCGCGGTGAGCGACTGCAGCACGCGGCCGGCACGCCGCGCCGCCTCGGCGAGCCGTTCGGGGCCGGTGATGAACGAGACCCGGAAGAAGCCCTCGCCCCCGTCACCGAATCCGGAGCCGGCGAGCACGATCACGCCCTCGTCCTCGAGCAGCCGCTCGGCGAACAGCGCGCTCGGGATCCCCTCGGGCAGCGGCACCCAGAGGTACATCGTCGCCCGCGGCGATTCGACCTCGAAGCCCGCCGCGCGAAAGGCGTTCACGGCCGCGTCGCGGCGTTCCCGGAACACCGCCACGTTCTGCGGCACCCATTCGTCGTAGCTCTCGATGGCCGCCACGGCCGCTGCCTGCACGGCCATGAACGTGCCCGTGTCCACGAACATCTTCACCTTCGCGAGCGCGGCCGCGATCTCCGGCTTGGCCACCGCCCACCCACACCGCCAGCCCGTCATGTTGTACGTCTTGGACATCGAGTGGAACTCGACGGCCACGTCGCGGGCGCCGTCGATCTCGAAGATGCTCGGCGGCACGTAGCCGTCGTAGGCGAGCTCGGAGTACGCGTTGTCGTAGACCAGCAGCAGATCCAGTTCGCGGCACCGGTGGACGACGCGCGCCAGATACTCCCGCGGAGCGATGGCGCCGGTGGGGTTGTTGGGATAGTTCAGGTAGAGCATGCGCGCGCGGCGCAGCACGTCGTCGGGAATGTCGTCCAACTCCACGAGGAAATCGGTGCGCGGGCGGAGTGCGTAGCGATACGGTTCGCCGCCGGCCAGCCGCGTGCCCCCGCCGTAGGAGTTGTAGCCCGGTTCGGGCACGATGGTCAGCTCGCCCGGATCGACGTAGGCGAGCGCCAGGTGGGAGATGCCCTCCTTGCTGCCGAGCAGGGGTACGATCTCCGTCATCGGGTCGAACGAGAGTCCGAACCGTTTGCCCATCCAGGTGGCCACGGTCTGCCGGAACTCGGGCAGGCCCATGCCGAACCCGTAGCGGTTCATGGCGGGCACGGCTGCCGCCTCGGCGAGCCGCCGCTGGGCCGCCGGGGGCGGCAGCAGGTCGGCGTCGCCCGGGCCCAGATCGATGACGTCCACGCCCGCGGCCAACAGCTCGCGCTTCCGCTGTGGCACGCGCGCCATGGCGTATTCGGGGAGGGTGTCCAGGCGACCGGCGAGTTTCGGCACTCTAGCTATGCATCCTCACGGGATTGCGAACACTGCTGAAGCCGGGCACGTCTACTTGTACCTCGTCGCCCGGGCCAAGGGTCCCGACGCCGGCGGGGGTGCCGGTGAGCACCAGATCGCCGGGTTCGAGCGTCATCACCCCTGAGATATACGCCAGAACCACCGGAATCGTGAAGATCATGTCGGCGGCCGAACCGTGCTGCCGCTCCCGGCCGTTTACCGTCGTCGTCACGGCCAGGGTACTGAAGTCCGCCGGCGGGGGCTTCGGTTCCCCCACCGCGCAGAAGGTGTCGAACCCCTTGGCGCGGGTCCACTGGGAATCGGCACGTTGCAAGTCACGGGCCGTGACGTCGTTGGCGGCCAGGATCCCGGCCACGGCGCCTGCCGCCTCGTCCGCCGACGCATGGGTGAGCATGGACCCGACGAGGACGCCGATCTCCCCCTCGAATTCCACCTGCTTGGACATCGTGGGCAGGACGATGGGTTGCCCCGTGGCGATGAGCGACGATGGGGGTTTGAGGAAGATCAACGGCTCCCGCGGCACCTCGTTGCCGAGTTCCCGGGCGTGGTCGGCGTAGTTGCGCCCCACGCAGACGATCTTGGAGGGACGCGGAAAGGGGAGGGCGGCGGGCATGCGAAGAAAGCTAGCCGCCACGCCGCGGCGGGGCGATCACCCTACCCCGGCAGCCCCCGACGACACCGTTCCGCTCACGATCCTGATGGCGCGCGAGGCGGACGGGTCACCCGGCGGCGTAGAACCGCCGCACGACGGGGAGCAGGTCTTCCCAGACGTCGGTGACGCGATGCGCCGGCGGCAGCCCGCGCAGCAACTCCGAACCGTAGCGCGCGGTGGCGATTCGCGAGTCGGCGATCACCACCGCGCCGCGGTCGGTGCTCGATCGGATCAGCCGCCCGAACCCCTGCTTCAACCGGAGCGCGGCGTCGGGGATCATGTATTCGGCGAATGGATCGCCCCCGCGCTCGGCGATCGCCTCGCAGCGGGCCGCGGTGAGCGGCTCGCTCGGGACCCGGAAGGGCAGCTTGGCGATGAGGAGGGCGCGTAGCGGATCGCCGGGAACGTCCACCCCCTCCCAGAACGACGTGGTGCCGAGGAGCACGCCGCGTCCCGACTCCTGGAAGCGCGTGAGCAGCCGGTCCCGCGCATCCTCGCCATGCACGAGCAGCGGCCACCGCCGGTCGACGTGCTTCGCGCGCAGCAGCTCGGCCGCCCGCCGCACCTCGCGGTGGCTCGTGAACAGCACGAACACGCCGCCGTCCGCGGCGTCCGCCAGGTCGAGCGCGATGCGCGACACGGCATGCGCGTGCCGCTCGACGTCGCGGTTGGGGGTCGGGATGTCGGTGGGGATGGCGAGCAGGGCCTGGTGTTCGTAGTCGAAGGGCGACGGCAGGATGCGCGTGACCGGCTCCAGTTCGGCCGCCGTGAGTCCCAGGCGGCCGGCCATGAAATCGAAGCGCCCCTCGGCGGCCAGCGTGGCGCTCGTGACCACGGCCGTGGTCACGCGGCCGAACAGGTCATCGCGCAGAATGGGCGCCAGATCCAGCGGCACGCTCGACACGGCAACGGCCCGGTCGCGTCCCCGGGCTTCGATCCAGCGCACGGTCTCGGCGCCCGGACTCGGATCGAGCGCCTCGCGCAACGCGTCGCCCGCCGACTGCAGGCGCCGCGACACGGCGCGGATCTCCGAGACGAAGGGCGCCGTGTCCTCGGCGCTCTGACTGAGTTCGAGCCGTTCCCGCACCATGTCGAGCCCCTCGTCCAACAAGCCGAGGTCGCCGAGCGTGTTCTCGAGCGCCACGCGCAACCCGCCGCGCCACGCCGGATGGGTGGCGAAGTCGTCGGTGAGGCGGAGTACGAGGCCGCCCGACTGCGCGAGCAGTTCGTCGAGCACGTCGAACAGGATGGCGCTCTTGTCGCGCGCCGCCCGTGCCGCCGGCTCCAGCCGCTGGGTGATGAGATCGAGACTCGCTTCGCTCAGCAGGTCGCGGCCGCCCATCAGCCGGGCGACGAGCGTGGGCAGGAGCCCCTTGCCGCGCCGTTCCAGCCGATTGAACAGGCGCTGCAGGCCGCGACGCGTGACGCTGGAGCCCAGGTGCGCCGCCGCGGCGTCTTCCAGGTGGTGCCCCTCGTCGATCACGATGCGCCGGTACGACGGCAGCACCGCGGCCTCCTCCCAGTTCTGCGACGCCCGCCGCACCGCGATGTCGGCCAACAGCAGATGGTGGTTGGCCACGACGACGTCGGCCTGCGCGGCCGCCCGCCGGGCGCGGAACAGAAAGCATTCGTCGAAATGCGGGCACTGCATGCGCGTGCAGAGGTCCGACTCGGCGGCCACCTCGTCCCACACCTCGGGGGACGGCGGCGTGGCCAGGTCGGCCAGCGAGCCGTCGCTCGTCCGCCGCGACCAGGCGAAGATCGCGTCGAGTTCCTCCTGCACGCCGTCCTCGAAGAGCGACGACCCCGACGCCCGCGCCTGCTGCAGCCGCGCCAGGCACAGATAGTTGCGCCAGCCCTTGAGCAGGGCGAACCGGACCTTCTGATCGCTCAGCGCGCGGGCGAGAAAGGGCAGATCCTTGCGGACGAGCTGCTCCTGCAGGTTGATGGTGTTCGTGGACACCACCGTCCGCTCGCCGTTGGCCGCCGCCCAGCGCAGCGCGGGCACCAGATACCCCAGCGACTTGCCGATGCCGGTGCCGGCCTCGACCAGTGCCACGCCACCGTCGTTGTACGACTCGGCGATCACGCGCGCCATCTCGCGCTGCGCCGGACGGTCCTCGAATCGCGCGAGGAGGTTCGCCACGCGGCCCCCGGCGCCGAGTTCCGCGGACACGGCGTCGAGATCCAGCCGTGCCTGCTCGGCCACCTTGGGGACCTCGACCACCACGTACAGTTCGCTCGCCTCGTTGTCGACGATGGCGAAGCCGATGCCGTCGTCGTGCATCCGGGCGGCCACGGCGAGATCGGCGTCGGACGGTTCGAGGAGTCCGGACGGATGGTTGTGGACGAGCATCTCGCCGCGCTGGGCAAAGCCCGGCAGCGCCAGCACGCTCGACACGTCGCCGCGGGCCACCACGCGGGCTGTCTGCAGCACCCCGTCGGCGTCCTCGCTGCACACGAAACAGACTTCCCGCCCACCCGCCAACCCGATGGCCGCGCGCAGGGCGGTGGCGACTTTCGGGCTCAGGCGGGGTTCGGGCATGCCACAAACCTAGCGGGCGACCCCGGGGCGGGCATGGCCAAAATCACGCATTCCGGTGGTGGAGCGGGGTTCCGGGGCCGGGGAGGCGGAACGACAACAGCTTTGCCACAGAGCACGCAGAACACACAGAAACTGCAACTGAAAGAAACTACGACAGAAAACGATGGGGACTGCACATCAACCGGCTCCGACCGCTCCTTCCGCAGAGATGTAGTGGCAAAGGGTGGTCCCATCCCCCCGCGATCTCGATGGCGGAGGAGTTCCCCCAGTCAGTTGCCGTCATCGTTGCAATCGTTGTCGTGGTTGTAGCTGTAGTTGCAGTTTCTGTTGCCGTTGCCGTTGCCGTTGCCGTTGCAGTTGCAGTTACCATTTCTGTTGCTGTTGTAGTTGTAGTTGTAGTTGTAGTTGCAGTTTCTGCGTGCTCTGTGTGCTCTGTGGCCCCCTGAGGCGCCGCGATCCCGACCCGCGCCCCGATCCCCGCCGGTTCCCCGATCTCAGGTCTTGAGCGGCTTCTTCTTTGCCGCCGGAAACAGCACGTTGTTCAGAATAAGCCGGTAGCCCGGTGAATTCTTGTGCAGCGACAGGTCCGTGGGCGGGTTGCCGATGGCGTGCTCCGGATCCTCGGGATCGTGCCCGCCGTAGTACGTCCACGTGCCCTTGCCGTAGTCGCCGTGGATGTACTTCACCCAGGGCGTGCCCTCCTCGAAGCCGAGCACCACGTCCGTGGGCTTGAGCGTCGCCTTGGTGAAGCTCGACGTGACCCCGTAGAAGTCGTTGATCACGCTGCGGTGGTCCTGCACGAGCATCGAGGCGACGGGATCGAACTTCGCCGAGAAGTTGAACAGCGTGAACGTGCCCAGCGGCTGCCGGCGCGCCGGATCGTTGACCTGGTGGCCGTCGATGTCGCTCATCGAGTTCACGTACGGCGAGGTTTCCAGGTGGGCGTCGCGGAACGCCAGCGCCCGCGACCAGTCCATCTTCGCGTCGGCGTTGGGATCCATCGGGGTGCCGTCGGAAAACGGCTGCGCGATGTCCACGTCGTGCGACGCGAGCGCCAGGTCCAGCGTTTCCGTGGCGCCGCACATCGCGAACAGGAACCCTCCGTTGGTCACGAACTGCCGGATGCGCTCGGCGACGTCCTTCTTGAGGGCCGGCACGTTGGCGAATCCGTACTGGCGGGCCGTCTTCATGGCCGCCTGCACCATCTCGATGAACCAGGGCGCGTCGCGGTACCCGAGATAGAACTTGTTGAACTGGCCGGTGAAGTCCTCGTGGTGCAGATGGAGCCAGTCGTACTTGCTCAGGTCCCCGCGCTCCACCTCGTCGTCGTAGATGGCCGTGTACGGGATCCCCGCGTACTTGAGCGCCAGCGTCACCGCGTCGTCCCACGGCGCCGCGTCGGGCGGCGTGTACACGGCGATCCGCGGCGCCTTTTCCAGCGGCACCGAATCCATGTTCGAGTTCTGGATCAGCGTGCGCACCGACGCGAGCTTCGCGTCGTCCATCGTCTCCACGGCCACGCCGTCGAGCGCCGCCTCCTTGCGCAGTTCCGGAACGTCGGGCAGAAGGAACGAACCGCCCCGATAGTTGAGCATCCACTCCGCCTTCAGTCCCATCTTGAGGGTGGCGAACGTCAGTCCGTACGCTTTGAGGTGGTCGGACTGCGCGTCGTCCATCGGCACCAGCAGGTGGTCGGCGTCGGCCGGCCAGGGCACGCGCACGAACCGCGCCCCCACCGCGAGCAGCGCCGCGTGGCGCACCCACTCCCGCCGTTTCATGCGCCGACCTCCGGACGCGCGGGCTTCACCCGGTTCATCGACGCTGCCCTCCCCCATCGGCGGCGCCCGGAATCGCCCGGCGCACCAGTTCGAGTTCCCGCCGGGCCTGCGGCACCAGGGCGCTCTCGGAATACGTGAGAATCAGATGCTCCAGATGCTTCATCGCGCCGGCGGCGTCACCGGTGCGCCGCAACTCGCGCGCCCACGCCAGCTCCGCGCCCGGTGCCTCGGGGGCATCGGCGTAGTGCGCGAGAATCTCGGTCCACAACGCCACCGCACCCGTGCTGTCGCGCTGCGCGGCCCGGAGTTGCGCCGCCTCGCCGAGCATCGCCGGCGCTGCATCGGGATGCCGGGGGGCCGCCGCCGCGAACGCCCGGGCGGCGCCCGCCGAGTCGAGCCGGGCGAGGGCGAGGAACGCCGCGCCGACGTCCGCCGCGCTGTCCTCCGGCATCCGGGTGATGAGCCCCAACGCCTCCGCCAGCTGCGGCGACGCGTCGGTGGAGTTGCGCAGAATCGCCCGCGCGCCGGCGAGGTTCCCCTCGTACAGCGCCAGCCAGCCGGCGGCGTCGCTGGAATCGGCGTCGGCGCCGGCGCTGTCGAGCGCCGCGCGGGCGCGCGGAAGATCGCCGGTGCGCACCCAACCCAGGGCCACCGACCGCTCCAGCGCGGAGCGCTGGAGCGGGGACATCAGGTGGGAGAACGCGTCCACCAGCGCCTGCGCCTCGGCGGGCTTGCCGTAACTGGCCAGCGCGCGAACGCGCAGCGGGAGGACCGTGGCCGCGGTGCGCGCCGAGTCGAGCCCGGCCGCCGGCACCAGCGAGAGCGCCGTACCGGGATCGCCGGCATTGAGCGCCGCCGTCGCCGCCCGCAGCGCGAGATCGGGATCCTGGCGCCAGCGCAGCGCCGCGACCAGAGCGTCCCGCACCAGCGGCCAGTCGTCGTCGGCCTCGGCGCGCTTGGCAAAGTCGAGCCACGCGTCCACGCTCGCGCTGTCGGGATGCAATTCGCGCAGCGCCGACCAGGCGTCGCCGGGCGACCCCCAGTCCATCTCCAGTTCGGACAGCGCGCGCCGCGCCCCGAGATCCGCCGGCAGCGAGAGGAAGATGGTCCGGATTCCCTCCCGCGCGTTCTCCGGGGCGCGCGCCAGCGAGAAGGCGGCCGCCTGGTCGAGATACGGCATCGTGGCCAGGGCGCCGCGCCAGGCCACCGCCGATGGCTCCCATTGGCCGAGCGCGGCGCGCGATTCCGCCAGCTCCATCTGCAGCGACGACGTGGACCCCAGGTTGAGCCCGGCCAACCGCACGATCGAATCGGCCATCGCCGCGTTGCCGCGTTCCAGCAGGAGCCGCGCGTATTCGCGGTACGGGTCCACCGAGCCCGGGGCATCGTTCACCCACGCCGTGAACGCGTGCTGCGCATCCTGCGGCCGCGAGAGCATGGTGTACGCGCGGAGCTGTACGCTGCGGTACACGGCTTCCTTCGGATAGCGCGCGATCAGCGAGTCGACGAGCGGGACGAGGGAGTCGGTGATCCCCAACTCGGCGTACGCCCGTTCGAGTCCGAGCATCGCATTCACCCGGTCCGTGCCCTGCAGCGCCTGCCGGTAGAGCGTGGCCGCGCCGCGGAAGTTCCCCGCCCCCTCGAGGTCCAGGGCCCGGTAAAACGCCGTCGTATCGGGCTGCTGCGCGCGCGCGAGCGCGGGCGCCAGCCCGGCGACCACGACCGCGACGACGAGGCTACGGATGCGAGCCGCCGCCATTGATCCGCTTGAAGTACTCGAGGATGGCGCGGCGCTCATCGGCCGACAGGCCCCGCAACTCGTCCCACGTGGGCGCGCGATACTTCACCGTGCTCTTGCCGGCCGCCGGCGCAGTCCCGGGCGCGAACAGCTTGGGATCGACGGCCGACTGGGCCTCGCGCTTGCCGGTATCGTCGCGCTCGTCCTTCTGCAACGACCGGCCGGCGTCGAGCATGTGCTGCAGCAACTGCTCCTGCCGGGCCACCGTGGCGGCGTCCACCCGTCCCTGCTCCAACGCTTCGGCTACCGCACGGGCCTCCTTGGCCAACTGCGCCGCGCGATCCCCGCCCGTCGCGTCGCTCATGTCGTCGAGCTGCTGCGACAGGCGCCGTTCCTGATTCGCGAACATGCGCGCCGTGGCCTCGGCCTGTGGCGACATCTGCCCCTGCCCCGGCAGGGGGAGCAGCCCCTGCGCCTGGGCATTGATCGACCCCTGCTTCTTGGCCGCCTCCTGGAGTTGCTGCAGCATCTCCGAGAATCCCGATGCGGAACTGGCCATGTTCGCCCGTTGGCGGTCGCGGGCGAGGGCCGCCGCCGCGCGGTTCAACGCGTCCGCCGCGTCGCCCATCGCGCTCGGCGTCCGCACCGCGTTGCGCGGATCGGCGGCCAGCTTGGTCGCCGCCGCCACCTTCTGCGCCGCCTCGCCCACCGCCCGCTGCGCCCGTCCCGACAGCAGCGTCGTCTTCTGCGCCTGCTCCTGGAGCCGCTGCTGCGTCTGCTGCACGCCCTGATCCACGGCGCTCTGATCGCCTCGCAACTGTTCCGGGCTCGCCTGGCCGGAGCGCGCCTGCTGCTCCATGCGCGTCTCCTGCCGCGACATCTGCAGCAGCTCCTGCACGGCGCGGTCGATCTCGGCCGTCAGCTCGTTCTTCCACTCGGCCACCTGCTGGTCGCGCGCCTGCTGCATCGCGTCGGCGGCGCGCTGCATCTCGGCCCCGGCGGTCTTCGCGTCCGCGCGCTGGCGCATCGACTGCTCCGACGCCCGCGCGAAGGTGTGCGCTTCGTCGGCGTTCTTCGCCCCGGCGTTGGCGTTGTTGTCGGCGAGCTTCTGCTGGAGCTGCTGGATGGCCTTCGCCAACAGGTCGGACCGGTCGGCCAGCGCGCGTTCGCGGCCCGCCGCCGATGGCGTGTCGGCGCCCGGCGATTTCGCGCTCGCGGCGCGTCGATCGCTATCCGCCGGCTGCCGCGCACCGGTTCCCGCCTGCCGAGCGGTATCCCCCGCCTGCCGGGTTCCGGCTCCCGCGTTCCCGCTGCTGTCCGCGCCCTGCCGTCTTCCCGCCTGTGCGTTCTTGCTGCTGTCCGCCGCTGGACCGGGGCGGGCCGCGGTGCTATCCGCGCCCTCAGCCCTGGCGATCTCGCTCGCCTCGTCGTGCAGCGTCTGCATCGCTCCCTCGAACGCCGCCCGCTGCAGCATCTTGGCGCTCTTCTCCAGCTGCGCGCGCAGCTGCTTCTGCAGCTCGGCCAGATTGGCGAGCGACCGTTCCGCCTGATCGGCGCTCAACTGCTTGGCGGCCGACTGCAGCTTGCGCATCTCGTCGAGCAGTTGGGGCGTGAGCGCGTCGTGGAGCATCTGCTGCGCTTCGCGCAGTTGGCGCGACAGCGAACTGTCCAGCGCCCCGGCGCGATCGAGCTGCTGGCGCAGCTGCGCCGCCGCCTGTTGCAACCTGGTCACCCGGTCGGCCAGATCCTGCTGCTCCTGGGCGAGCGCCTTGGCCTTCTCCGCCGACTCGTAGCTCAGAGTGCTCTTGCTCTGTCCCTTGGCCGCCTGTTCGTTCGCGCGGGCCGCGTTGTCCACCGGATGATTCATCCGCTCGCGGGACATCTCGCTGGTGCGCTGCTGCAGCCCCTGCTCGGCGGCGGCGGCGCGCTGGACGCCGGCCACCGCCGAGTCGGCCGCCGCACGCGCCATCTGCCGGCGTTCGTCCATGCTCGGCACCTTGAGCAGCAGCTCACGACTGGTCCCGCGCTGCGCCCACGGCGAATTGTCCACCGCCGAGAGGACGACGTGCAGCGCATCGCCGGGCTGCAGGTGCTGCGCCGAGAGGTCGATCACCGCCGACCCGCCCCACGCCGGCCCCTGCTGTGCGGCGAGCCGCTGCGTGGATTCGGTGCGGGTTCCGCCGGGGCCCGGACGCCACAGGGTCAGTTCCACCGCCGACAGGCCGTGGTCGTCGGAGGCCGCGCCCTGCACCGACACCGTGTCGAGCGCCGCGACGAGCGTGTCGGCGAGCGGCGCGAGAATCTCCACCCGCGGTGCCGAGTCGGGCACCACGGTCACGTCGAGCGGCGCCGGCAGATCTTCCACCGCCGCATCGCGACCGCGCGCGAACCAGCTCCACGTGCCCGACGCGGCCGGCGTGAACCGGCCGCCGAATGCCCGCGCGTCGGGGGCCAGCGCCACCGAATCGCGGTCGCGGCGCAGTCCGACCGCCGTCAGCGGCGTCGACGCACGCCCGGTGACGTCGATCGACGTGCCGCGCGGAATCACCACGGCCTCGCCCACGGGCAGCGTTTCGGCAGGCCGCTCCAGATACGCCGGGTAGACGGCGCGCATCGTGATCGCCCCGACGAACGGCCGGTCGGTGACGCGAACCGTCACCGTATCGCTGTGCGTCCGCCCGTCCGTGACCACGAGACTCAGATCGCCGCGCAACGGCCCCAGCGTGACCGCCGCCAGCCCGGTGGCCGGCGACACGTCCAGCGTCCGCATCGACCAGCCCTCGCCCGTCGTCCGGTCCTGGAGCTGCACCCCGGCGCGTCCCGGTGCGGCGATCACCACGCGCACCGTGTCCCCGCGCATCACCGCCGCGGGCAGCCGGTCGAAGGCCAGCGCGGGCAGCAGCGTGCCGCGCCATGCGCTCACCGGCCGCAGAATCGCCAGCAGTCCGTCGCTGCGCAGGGGCGCCACCACGGCGAGCAGTACGGCGGTGATGAGCGTGCCGACGGCCACCCGCAGCGCCCGGCGCCGGGCGCGGGCCCGGAGCTGCGGCGCCAGTGCCGCGTCATGGCCGCGCAGCGACTCGGCGAGCAGTTCGGCCGCCCGGCGGCCGAACGCACCCGTGTTGGCCACCTCGATGGCCCCACGCAGCGCCCCCGCGCGGAGCGACCGTTCGCGCTCGATGGCGGTCGCGATGCCCGCCCGCGACGTGTGCGCCGCGAGCCGGCGCCGCGTGGCCACGGCGACGGCGCCGATGCCCGTGGCGCCGAGCACCCAGATGCCGAGCGGCACGCCGCGCGGCAGCGCCAGCCAGCGCGCGTGGCCGAGCAGCAGCACCCCGAACGCGAACAGCGCGCACGCCACGGCGATGCCGAGCGCCACCCCCGATACCAGCTCCATCCACCGCGCTCGCGCGCGCTCGCGGTCCACCAATTCGACGATCGTCATGGCAGGGGCCGGCTGGTGACGGCGTACACGAACAGGTTCACGCCCATCCGCAGCGCTGCCTCGTGCAGCGCCGGCGGATCGTGATACACATCGGGATCTTCCCACCCGTTGCCGAGGTCGCTGGAGAACGAATAGAACACCGCCAGCCGGTCGCCGAGGAAGATACCGTAGCCGCGGGCGGGGAGCCCGTCGTGCACGTGAATCTTCGGCAGCCCTTTGGGAAAATCGTATACTATATGATAGATCGGATGCGAGAGTGGCACGTCCACCAGCGGACGGTCGGGAAACACGCGCTTGATCTCGCGGCGGAAGTACGGGTCGAGCCCGTAGTTGTCGTCGACGTGGAGGAACCCGCCCCGCTCCAGATACTCGCGCAGCCGCACCACTTCGGCGTCGGTGAAGTGGATGTTGCCGTGTCCCGTGACGTGGATGAACGGATAGTCGAACAGCTTGTCGTCCATCAACGTCACGCGCGCTTCGGTGCGGTCCACCTTGAGCGAGGTGCGTTCGCGGATGGCGTCGAGCAGATTGGGCAGGCTGGACGGATTGGCGTACCAGTCGCCCCCGCCCTCGTACTGCAGCCGCGCGATCGTGAGGTGCGGGGCCGCCGCGGCGGCGCTACGCGCCGCCGGCGTGACCGCGGGCCGGGCTCCGGTGAGCGCCAGCGCGGCCAGCACCGCGACGGCGGGCGCCGTCACCCGGCGACGGCCGGCCGGCGCCCGGGTCACTCGGCGTCCCGGGCCACGCGGTAGGCCAGGTTGCGGGCGGCGTCGAATTCGCGCGCCAGCTCGGCCGCGGTATCGCGCACCGAATATCCCTGGGCGCGCAGGTCGCGCGCCCGTTCCCGCAGCGCCGCCTCGTCCAGCACGGGGGCCGGGGCTCCGGCAACCACGATCACGACTTCCCCCTTGGGTGGCATCTCTGAATAGTAGGCCACGAGCTCGGCGAGCGTTCCCCTGCGCACGGTCTCGTGCAGCTTGGTCAGCTCCCGCGCCACGGCCGCCGGGCGGCGGTCACCGGCCCGTTCGGCCACGGCCGACAGCGTGTCGACCACGCGGGGCGGGGCCTCGTACAGCACCGAGGTCCATGGCGACTGCGCCACCGCCACCAGCCGCTGGGCGCGCTCGGCGCCGCCACGGGGCAGGAATCCGTAGAAGGTGAACGGCTCGGCGGGGAGCCCCGACGCCACGAGCGCCGCGAGAATGGCCGACGCGCCCGGCACGGGCACCACCGCGATGCCGGCCTCGATGGCGGCCTGCACCAGCCGCGCCCCGGGATCGGATACCAGCGGCGTGCCGGCGTCGCTGATCAGCGCCAAATCCTCACCCTGCAGCAGCCGTTCGACGAGGCGCGGCGTCTGCCGGGCCTCGTTGTGTTCGTGGTACGGCTGCATGGGAGTGACGATCCCGTAGCGGTCGAGCAGGTGCCGCGAGTGGCGCGTGTCTTCGGCGAGCACGAGCGTCACGGCGCGGAGCGTCTCGACCCCCCGAAAAGAAAAATCCCCCATGTTGCCGATGGGGGTGCTGACCACGAACAGGCGTCCCGGAGTCGCGCCCCCTCCCCCCGCCCCGTCGCCGGGCTGCGTCACAACACCTTCCATGGGAGCAGCGCGTACAGCCCGGCCGACTGGAACATGTGGCGCCGGCCCCAGGTGAGATCGTGCAGGACCACCTCAGGGGGCGTCGTTTCGTGGTCGGCGGCGGCGAACAGGAACTCCTTGAGCCAGGCGCCCATGGCCTCGGTCAGCCGCTTCGTATCCACGATCACGTCCTGCGGCGCCTGTCCGTTGAACGAGAACCCGTTGAGCACCGGGTGCGCCTCGAGCAGGTTCTGGCGGGCCTGCTCGGCGAGCGCCGTCGCGCTGCTGCGCCCGTCGGCGGTGAGCCGCTCCACGAGCCCGGCGGCGAGTTCGCGGTAGGCCTGCACGAGCGCCGGCGGCGCCTGGATGGGCAGCGGATCCAGCCCCGACCAGCGCAGCACCTGCGTTCCCTCGGCCTTCCCCTCACGCGCGAACATCTTGGCCACCCGGTCGGCCGTCGTGCCGTGGTGGGTGGTGGAGAGAAACGCCCGCTCCACGGCGCCATCCGCGAACACCAGGTAGTTCATCGTGCCGTCGGCGATGATCTCGGTGAAGCCGTCGAAGGCCATCGCGTCGAGGTACGGGAACAGCTCGGCGGGATCGCTGACCGTCATGCCGCTGGGCCACGGCTCGTCGGGCCGCGACTGCGAGGCGAACATGCAGGCCAGTTGCTGCTCGTCGGCCTCGTGGAAGCAGATGTCGCCGTATTCGGGCTGCGACGGAATGCGCTCGAGCGCCGTGGCGATGCTCGCCGCGTGCGCCCCGCCGGCGTTGAGGATGGTCGCGTTCACCACCTCGCCGCGCACCAGGTAGAAGACCACCAGTTCGTCGGGCAGCCAGACGGCGACGTACCCCGAGACGCGCGCCGACCGATCGCGCTTGGCGTCGGTGAGCAGATTGCGCACGTGGATGTACGCCAACCGCGTGCGCGGCAGCAGCACGCGGAGGTACGGAAAGCGGAGGGCGGCGACGGTGGACGGCATCCAGCGGATACGGTGAAGCCGTGAGGCACTGGAGCCGCGACACGGACGTGGTGTGGCGGGCCCAGGGCGATCCGGCCGGGAAACAAGACGCCTGGAAAACCGGCGTGGTCTTCCAGGCGAAACATGTCGCCGCCCTCAGGCGGTGGCAATACGGCGTCAGGCCGCGGCGGCGTGCTGCTGCAGTTTCGACTCGATGTGGGCCCGGGGCACCGCGCCCACGATCTGGTCCACCACCTTGCCGTCCTTGAAGAACAGGAGCAGGGGGATCGACCGCACGTTGAACCGCGTCGCCGTCTTGATGTTGGTGTCCACGTCGAGCTTGGCGACCTTGACCTTGCCCTCGTACTCGGTGGCGAGCTGGTCGAGCACCGGTGCGATCATGCGACAGGGGCCGCACCACGTGGCCCAGAAGTCCACGATCGTGAGTCCGGGGTTCTTCTCGACTTCCTGCTCGAAGTTGCCGTCCGTTACCGCCGTCGTGTTCGACATCCTCATCTCCCAGGGGCGGGCCTGCTGGGCCCGCCTCCCATCATTATGTTAATAGCGCCCACGCCTTGTTGGAGCGCTTCCCATGTCCGCATCTCCGCCGCGCGGCACCCGCATCGCCCACATCGGGATTGCCGTGCCCGCGCTCGACGCGATCCTTCCGTTCTACCGCGACGTCCTCGGGATGCCCGAGGTCCCGCTCGACGACGCCGACGGCGCCCGCATTGCGGGGGTGGCCGCCGGCCCGTCGCTCATCGAACTCCTCGAAGCCCAGAAACCCGATTCGCCGATCGGAAAGTTCCTGGCCCGGCGCGGCGCCGGACTCCACCACGTCTGCTTTGCCGTCGACGACCTCGATGCCACGCTGACCCGCTGCCGGACCGCCGGCGTGCGTCTCATCGACGAGGTGCCGCGCCTGGGAGCCGAGGGCAAGCGCATCGCCTTCCTGCATCCCGCCTCCACCGGCGGCGTTCTCGTGGAGTTGAGCGAGCATTAGCCCCGTGATGCGCGTCACTTGGCGCCGCAGAAGTCCTGAAAGTCGACGAAGTTGACCACGGAAAAGACGTAGTACCGCTTGTCCGTAGCCCTGCCCACGTCGAGCTGCCCGGTGTGCGAGAGCCCCTTGTACTTCATCTGCACCGCATACGTGCGGCCGCCATTCATCGTCGGGGCGTCGCTGAGGATCGCGTATGAATCGTGGTGCAGATAGCAGAGCATCGTCAGTTCGCGCTCCTGGAGCACGTCCGACGACAGCCGGTTGCGCGCCGGGCCGTTGGGCGTTCCCCAGATCGCGCCCAGCGCCTGCAGATCCTGCGCCTGGATGGCTGCCATGAACGCGTCGATCGCCGCATGCGGCGTCGCGGCACCGGTGATGTTCCCGGTCGGCATCGTCGGGCCCACGGGAGCCGGCGGGTTCGCGGCCGGCGTTCCTCCCGAACTGCATCCCCACCCCGCCGCGAGCACCAATCCGATGATTAACTTCCTCACGCGTCTCTCCACCTGGGTCTTGCAGCGAACCTAACGGGCCGTGTCCATGCGAGCAACAGAAGACACTGGCGGCGCCGCGCCGCCCCAGCGCCTCTATATCAATATCGATCACGTGGCCACACTCCGGCAGGCCCGGCGGGGGGTCGAACCCGATCCCTTCGCCGCCGCCGTGCTCTGCGAACGCGCCGGCGCCAACGGTATCACCGCCCATCTGCGCGAGGATCGCCGGCACATCCAGGACGCCGACATCGTGCGCATCCGCGACGGCATCAAGACGGTGTTCAACCTCGAGATGGCCTGCACCGACGAGATGCTCGACCTCGCCGAGCGCCTCCATCCCCACCAGGCCACGCTGGTGCCCGAGAAGCGGGAGGAGATCACCACCGAGGGCGGGCTCGACGTGCGGCGCGAGAACCGCCGGCTCGCCAACGCCATCGAACGGCTCAACCGCGCCGGCATCCGCTCCAGTCTGTTCATCGACCCCGACGAGGATGCCGTCCGCCGCTCGCACGCCCTCGGCGCCCGCGCCGTGGAGTTGCACACCGGCACCTACGCCAATCATCCGGAGAGTTCGGCCCCGCTCCGCGCGCTCGCCCGCGCCGCCGAACTCGGCGCCTCGCTCGGCCTCGCCATCCACGCCGGACACGGGTTAACGGTGGACAATGTTGCGCGAGTGGCCGCCATTCCGTCGTGCGAGGAGTTGAACATCGGCCATTCGATCGTGAGCCGGGCGCTGTTCGTGGGGTTGGCCGAGGCCGTCACCGAGATGCGCCGGGCAATGGACGCCGCGCGCCGGTGGTCCTAACTTCGGGACGCGGCATTCTCAACGGAGCGGGCATGACGTCGGCAGGCGGATTCATCGACTTTTTCGTCCTCGAAGCCAGCGAGTACATCGAACACCTCGATGCCCTCGTGCTGCAGGCGTCGCAGGGCGCTCCGGACGGCGAGGCCATGCAGCGGACGGCGCGCGCCCTCCGCGGGGCCGCCACGATGGCCAAGCTGCCCGCCTTCGCCGAACTGGCGTCCGCCATGGAAGGCATCGGCCGGGCCACGCGCGACGGCGTGCTCGAGTGGAACGCCGGCCTGCGCGCCGCCATGGTGTCCGCCATCGACGATTGCAAGATCCTCGTCCGGGCGGCGCGTACCTGGGGCGCCGCCGAATCGCAGCGCGCCGAGACGCGGAAGCGCGAACTGGCCACCTTCGCCCCGGCCCCGCACCGGAGCGGCGCCGTGGCCGCGGTGCCGGCACCGCCCGCCTATCTGGTGGGCGAGTGCAACAACATCGCGGCCGGGCTCGACCTGCTCGCCGCGCGCCCCGACAACCGGTCCGGCGTGGGCGTGGTGCTGAGCCGCGTGCGCGCGTTGCGCGGCGTGGCGGGCATCAAGGACATGCCCCCGCTGGCGGAGGTCGTGGAAGCGGCCGAGAATGCCGCGCACCCGCTCGAACTGGGCCAGCCGCGGCTCTCGCCACTGCGCGTCGACCTGCTGCGCACGGCGGCCGCGATGCTCCGGCGGATCGCCGCCGCGTTGCGCGACGGCCGCCCCACGAGCGCGCCGTCCGCGGACTACGAGCAGTTCATCGCCGCCTCCGAAGCGCTGGACAACGCCGGCGGCGAGGGCACCCGCATCGTGCCCGTGGCGTCGCTCTTCTACGATGACGACGGGCCGCACGTGGTGACGCGCACGCCGAACCCGCCCACCACGCCCAAGCAGCGATTCCGGATGGAGGTGGTGAGCCTCGCCGAGTTCCTCACCGGTACCGTGGCCACGGTGCGGTCCACCCAGGATCCGCAGCTCCGGGAGCGGTCGCGCCGCGACCTGCGCCGCGGCCTTCGCGGCATCAAGCAGGCGGCGGAGAGCTTCGAACAGCAGGCGGTGGCCAACCTCATCACGCGGCACGGCAACGTGACCGACACCCTGGACGAGCGCGCGCTGGCCACCGTCGAGCGAATCGTCCAGACGATCGCCTACCCCGACGCGCCCGTGTCGGCCTCGGCGCCGACCCCGTACGCCCAGCAGCCCGCGATCCCCCGCACCCCGTTGACACCCCCGGCGGCCAGCTCCGCCCCCGCCGCACCACCCCCGGCGGCGGAGCCACCCGTCCCGCGGACGCCGGCGCGGCCGACCCCGGCGCAGGCCAGGCCGGCGCCCCCGACGCCGGGAGATTCGACGCCCGTGCGGCCGACCCCCGCGCGGCCGACCCCCGTGCGGCCGACGCCCGCGCGCGCAACGCCCGTCCGGTCCACCCCGGTACGCGCGACGCCCATCAACACCGAAGCCACGGCGTCGCTGGACGAGGGCATCGCGGCGCTCGACGCCTTCAGTTCGCGCCCCTTCGCCGAACCGGCCCCGCTGGGGGAACCAGTGGTGCCCGTGGACGCCCTCGTCTACCGCGGCCGCGCCGCCGTGGAGCGCGCCGTGGAGATCCGGAATCAGATTCTCGAGGCCGGCGGAACGCCGGACCCCGAACTGCTCCGCGAACTGTTCGACCTCCTCGATCTCGCCCGGGCGGAATAGCCAGTGAAAGTGGGCTGGCGGGGCGTGCTCGGCGTCGTGCTGAGCGCGGGCGGACTCTGGTGGGCCCTGCATGGGGTGCCCTGGCACGACGTGGCCCAGCGGCTGCGCGACGCCGACATCACCGTTCTCGTGCTCTGCGCGGTGGCGGCCACCGCGATCTTCCCCGTGCGCGCCATTCGCTGGCGCGTGATTCTCGATCCCGTCGCCCCTAAGCTTCCCTTCGGGCCGCTCTGGCGGTCGGTCGCCATCGGCATGATGGTGAACAACGTGGTGCCGGCGCGCGCCGGGGAGCTGGCCCGGGCCTACGCACTCACCCGCGAGCGCCCCGAGGTCAACTTCTCCACCTCGCTGGCCTCGCTGGTCGTCGACCGGCTCTTCGACGGCGCGTCGGTACTGCTGCTGATGGCGGTGGCCATGCTCGACCCGCGGTTCATGGGCGTCAGCGACATCCACGGCTGGTCGATCCGCGATGCGGCGATGCTCGGCATCGGCGCCGTGCTGGTCGGCTTCACGGGCCTGTACCTGTTCGCGAGCTATCCGCGGCCGGCCATCGTGCTGTACGAACGGTTCGCGCGCCGCGTGGCGCCGGCCATCGAGGCCCGCGGGTCGGCGGTGCTCAAGTCCTTTGCCGGCGGCCTGAGCGTGCTCCGCAGTCCGTCGCGGTTCGTGGCCGTGCTCTTCTGGGCGGTCGTGATGTGGCTGCTCAACGCCTTCGCCTTCTGGCTCGCCTTCCGGGCCCTGCACATCGACGCCCCGTTCTCGGCGGCGTTGTTCGCCCAGGGCGTGATCGTCGCCTTCGTGTCCGTGCCGTCGACCCCGGGGTTCGCAGGGGTGTTCGAACTGGGCGGCCGGATCGGCCTCGCCGCGTACGGCGTTGCGGCCAGCGCCGCCGCCGCCTGGAGCCTGACCTTCCACATCGTGTCCTACATTCCCATCACCCTGCTCGGCCTCTGGTACCTGAGCCGCACGGGCATCACCTATGGCGAGATTCGCGCCGCCGGCGAGCAGGGCGGCGCGAGCGCAGGAACCGCATGACCCCCGTTTCCCATCCGACGCCCACCATCCCCCTCCCCTCGGCTCGCGCCGCGCGCGCCGCGGCGCAGGCCAAGATCAACCTCCGGTTGCGCGTGCTCACCCGCGAGACCACCGGCTACCACCAGATCGAGACGGTCTTCCAGCGGCTGGACCTCGCCGACGAGGTGACCGTGCGCACCGACCGGTCCGGCCGAAGCATCCACTGCACGGGCGAGGTGATCCCGGCGGAAGGACTCGGGGCGCCCGAGCAGAACCTGGCCTACCGGGCCGCGGCGGCCTATCAGGAGGCGGCGGGGTGGCCGGAGGGATTCGCCATCGAGATCGTGAAACGGATTCCGGTGGGAGGCGGCCTGGGCGGCGGCAGCGCCGACGCCGGCGCCGTGCTGCGGATCCTCGACGCGATGGCGCCCCGGCCCATGGGCATCCGGGTCCTGGAGTTGGCGGCGCGGCTGGGCGCGGACGTCCCGTTCATGACCACCGAAACCCCGGCCGCGTTCGCCTGGGGTCGGGGGGAACGGATGCTCGGGCTCACCCCGTTGCCGCGGCGGCGCGTCCAACTCGTGGTCCCGCCGTTCGGCGTTTCCACCGCCGACGCGTACCGCTGGCTGGACGAGTCGCGACCCGAATACGAACTCACCGGTGCACTGCTCCCGGCCGCGGCACTGCTCTCCTGGGCCGAGGTCGAGGAGGTGGCGGAGAACGACTTCGAGGACGCCGTGGAAGCGCGGCTGCCCGCCATTGCCGGCTACCGGAAGGCCTTCGAGCGGGCCCAGGCCCGGATCGCGATGCTGGCCGGGTCCGGATCTACCGTGTTCGGGGTGTTCGAGGACGGGGACCGGGGGCTGCTGGCCGGCGACGTGGAGGGGGCCCGGCTGATCGATACGCGGACGTCGGCTCACGTTGTTCCGGTTCGGCCCATCGAGTAGGTTGTGGGGGCCGCCGCTGCCCCCTCGTCCAATGGCAGGACATCGGACTTTGGATCCGAGAATGGTGGTTCGAATCCACCGGGGGCAATCCCCGTCAACGCCATCCGCGCACGTTGAATAACCCACGGTCCCCCGGTAACTTATCAGGCTTGATCATGGACGGACTTTCCGTACCGAGCCACGGGTTCAAGCTGCTCTCCGGAACGGCGAACCGGGCGCTCGCCGAAGAGATCGCGCGACACATCGGTGTCGATCTGTGCAAGGTGACACTGTCGCGGTTTGCGGACGGTGAGATCTTCGTCCGGATCGATGAGAACATTCGGGGCGACGACGTGTTCATCGTTCAGCCCACGAGTCCACCGGCCGAGAACATTCTCGAGCTGTTGTTGCTCATCGACGCGGCCAAGCGGGCGTCGGCGGCGCGGGTCACCGTGGTCATGCCGTACTACGGCTATTCGCGGCAGGACCGCAAGGACCAGCCGCGGGTGGCCATCGGGGCGAAGCTGCTCGCCAACATGATCATGGCGGCCGGGGCGCACCGGGTGCTGGGCATCGATTTTCACCAGCATCAATTGCAGGGGTTTTTCGACATTCCGGTGGACCATCTGTACGCGATGCCGGTGTTCACGGCGCACTATCGCCGCAAGCAGCTCCGCGACATCGTGATCGTGGCGCCCGACGTCGGCTCGGCGAAGATGGCGCGCGGGTTCGCGAAGCGGTTGAACGCGTCGCTGGCGATCATCGACAAGCGGCGGCCGGCGGCGAACGTGGCCGAGGTGGTGAATGTGGTGGGTGAGGTCGACGGCAAGGATTGTATCCTCGCCGACGACATGATCGATACGGCGGGCACGGTGTCGGAAGCGGCCCGGGCCCTGAAGGAACTGGGCGCGCACTCGGTGTACGTGTGCGCCACGCACGCGCTGCTCTCGGGCCCGGCCTGCGAGCGGCTGACGAACGCGCCGATCGAGGAGGTCGCGGTGACCGACACGATCGCGCTGCCGCCGGAACGTCGGTTCGACAAGCTGGCCATTCTCTCGGTCGGCGAGTTGCTGTCGAAGGCGATCCGGTTCACGCACGCCGAACAGAGCGTGAGCAGTTTGTTCGACTAGCTGGTGGGGAGTACCCCGGGACCACGAAGTCATCGGCATGGTAGGGAGGACGCAGCCTCCTGAGAGTTGCGCCGGGCGTCCCGGATTCGCTGCATGGATTGACCGTTCTTCTGGAAGACGAAACTCATGGCAACCGCTCAATTTTCCGCCACCACCCGGTCCGGCGTCGGCACCGGGGACGCGCGCAAGCTGCGCCGCGCCGGCCAGGTGCCGGCCGTCATCTACGGCCACGGCCGCGACCCGCAGTCGCTCGCCCTCGACGCCCGCGAATTCGGCAAGCTGCTCGACCGCATCGCCTACGCCAACACCGTCATCGAGCTCGACATCGAGGGCAAGCCGGCGATGACACTCATCCGCGACATCCAGCGCCACCCGTTCAAGCCCGAGATCCTGCACGTGGACTTCCAGGAGCTGGTGGCCGGCGAGAAGGTGACCGTCAGCGTGCCGCTCGTCTTCATCGGCGTGCCCGAGGGCGTCCGCAACAGCGGCGGCATCCTGGACCAGGTCATGCACGAGATCTCGATCCACGTCGATCCGTCGATGATCCCGAACCACGTCGATGTGGATGTGACCGCCCTGACCATCGGGCACAGTTTCCACGTCGGCGAACTCACGCTTCCCGAGGGCGTGGAAGTGCTGGATGAGGAAGACGCCACGATCTGCGTGGTGAGCGCGCCCAAGACGGTGGTGGAAGAGGTCCCGGCCGAGACGGCCGAGGCCGTGCCGGGCGAGGCGCCCGTGGAGCCCGAACTCATCCGCAAGGCCAAGCCTGAGGAAGAGGAGGCGGAGAAGTAATTCTCGGCGACCTGCTCCGATCGCTGTTCGGTGGCCGCGCCCCGGCGAACGACGAACCGATGAAGGCGATCGTCGGGCTCGGCAATCCGGGCGCGGAGTACGAACGCACGCGCCACAACGTCGGCTGGTGGGCTCTGGACCACCTGGCCGGCGTTTGGCGTCTGGACCCCTGGAAGAAGGACGGCCAGGCGCTGGTCGCGGCGGGCACCGTGCGGGGCGCGCGCATTCGCCTCGTCAAGCCGCTGACGTACATGAATCTGAGCGGCGCCGTGCTCAAGCCGTACACCCGGCGCACCGGGTGGACCGCGGCCACCGACCTGCTGGTGCTCACCGACGACGTCGCACTCCCGGTGGGCACGTTTCGCATTCGCGCCCGGGGATCGGCGGGCGGGCACAACGGCCTCAAGAGCATCCAGGCCACGCTCAACTCCCAGGAGTACGCCCGGCTGCGCATCGGCATCCGCCCCGAGGACGAGCGCCGGATGCGCGGCGATCTCGCCGACTTCGTGCTCGACAAGTTCGGGCGCCGGGACACGGTGCTGGTGGAGGATCTGCTGCCGAAGATCGGGGAGGCGGTGGAGTGCTGGGTGAAGGAGGGGGTGGAGGCGGCGATGAACCGATTCAACGGCGGGAAGGCGCGGGACGACGACTGAAGGCTCGGAGACCCGTCCGCTGACGGCGCGCGGCTGGGCAGCCGCGACGTTGGCGGCGAGGGGGATTGCGGCGCGACGCGACTGGCCCACGAGCCCTGAGTTGGCCCGACCCGGCTCGGAACTCGTGACTCGGTTTATGTGCAGGGCCAGCGCGTGCGCCTTCCTTGAGACCAGCCGTCCGTCGAAGTGCCGCGGTATCTCCTCCGACTCGTTCGCCCCTACGATGTCAGACAGCCGGGGACACCGCACAACCATTCGGTTGCCCTGGTTACCTTTCCATCGCTCCGCGGCAGTTCCGCCTCGTCCCTCGCTCCGTCCCATGCTCAAACTCGGTATCGTCGGTCTCCCCAACGTCGGCAAGTCCACCCTCTTCAACGCCCTCACCGCCGCCAAGGCCGACGCCGCGAACTATCCGTTCTGTACCGTCGACCCCAACGTCGGGATGGTTGAGGTGCCCGATCCCCGGCTCGACGTGCTCACGCGGATCGTCCAGCCGAAGAAGACCGTCCCCGCCGTGGTTCAGTTCGTGGACATCGCCGGCCTCGTGAAGGGCGCCGCCGACGGCGAGGGCCTCGGCAACAAGTTCCTCTCCAACATTCGCGAGACCGATGCGATCGTCCACGTCGTGCGATGCTTCGACGACCCCGACGTCACCCACGTCATGGGGTCCGTCGACCCGGCGCGCGACCGCGAGGTGATCGAATTCGAGCTGGCGCTCTCCGACCTCGGTGCCGTGGAGAAGCGGCTGGACAAGACCCAGCGCGCGGCCCGCACCGGCGACAAGGACGCCAAGGCGGAGCTCCCGGCGCTCGAACTCGCCCACGCCTCGCTCAAGGAAGGACGGGCGCTCTGGCACGCCGGGCTCGACGCCGGGCAGCTCGCCGTGCTGCAGCCGCTCAACCTGCTCACCGTGAAGCCGGTGCTCTACGCCGCCAACGTCACCGACGCCGAACTCTCCGGCGACGAGGGACCGTACCTGCGCGCGCTCCGCGACGCCGTGCGCGCCGGCGGCGAACACGCCGAGATCGTTCCCTTCTCCGCCAGGATCGAGGCGGAACTTGCCGAACTTTCGCCCGAGGAGCGCGCCGAGTTCCTCGCCTCGCTGGGCATCGAGTCGGCGGGACTCGACCGCGTCATCCGCGCCGGCTACCACCTGCTCGGCCTCCAGACGTACTTCACCGCCGGTGAACCGGAGGTGCGGGCCTGGACCATCCACCGGGGCGACACGGCCCCGGTGGCGGCCGGCGTGATTCACACCGATTTCGAGCGCGGGTTCATCCGCGCCGAGACCGTGGCCTACGACGACTTCGTGGCGAGCGACGGCTGGAAGGGCGCCCGGGAGAAGGGCGTCGTGCGCTCGGAGGGCAAGGAGTACGTCGTGAAGGACGGGGACGTGCTGCTGTTTCGCTTCAACGTCTGAACGCCGCCGCCTCCGGCAGCCTCGACCCCCACCGGCGCCGGCAGGCCGAGCACCTCCCGGTAGCTCCGGTCCAACCGGTCCAGCTCGGCGTCCCACGTGAGGGCGCCGGCGGTGGCCAGCGCTCCGTCGGCGAGCCGGCGGCGCCAGGGCTCGTCGGACACGAGGCGCACCATCGCCTCCGCCATCGCGCCGGTGTCGCCCGGGGGCGCCGCCATCCCGTTCTCGCCGTCGCGCAGGTGCTCGGCCACCCCGCCCGCCGGTACCGCGATCACGGGCAGCCCGCTCGCCATCGCTTCGAGAACCACGAGTCCCAGCGTCTCGGTCTCCGACGCGAAGACGAAGGCATCGGCGCTGGCGTAGAGCTGCGGCAGCGACTGCTCCCGATCGAGATACCCGAGAAAGATCACCGACGCCGGCGCCGCCTCGCGGAGCGCCGTTTCGCGCGGCCCCGCGCCGGCGATCACCAGCCGGACGCGCCCCGCCGGCAGACGGCCGGCGGCGATGCGATACGCCGCCAGCACGCGGTCCACGCTCTTCTCGGCGGCCAGCCGCCCGACGTACAGAAAGGTGAACGCATCGGGCCCCGCGCCGAGCGTCTCGCGCAGCGCTGCCGACCGGTGCCGCGGCGAGAAGGCGGTGGTGTCCACGCCGCGTCCCCATACCTCCGCGTGTCGCACGCCGAGCCGGCGCAGTTCGCCGGCGGCGACCTCGGAGGGGGTGTACGTGCGAAGCGCCCGCCCGTGAAATCGCGCGACGTAGCGCGACACGGCTCCGCGCAGCCAGGGCGCCCCGTACGACGCCACGTACTTTCCGAAATCCGTATGGTACGAGGTGACGAGCGGGATCCCCAGGCGGCGGGCCGCCACCTGCCCCATCCGCCCCAGCACGAACTCCGTCTCGCAGTGCACGAGGTCGGGGGCGAAGTCCCGCATGGCCCGGAGGACCCGTCCGAGGGCCGGCGCCGACAGGCGCAGATCGGGATACACGGGCAGCGCGGCACTCGCCACTGAGGTCACCGCCTTCCCCGACTGCGGCACGCCCGCGATGGGCGTGCCCTCCATCTGCGCCGGGTAGCGCGGGGCCACCACGTGGCACGTCCAACCGCGCGCCTCCAGACCGCGCACGGAAAGCGCGGTCACCACCGACACCCCGTTCACCTGCGGCGGGTACGTATCGGTGCAGTAAAGAACGCGCGGAGTCGGAGTCGGCATCGGCAACTTCCCGGGGGTTCCCGGCGTCTCGACAGACCGGGGAGGCTGAACGGCGATTCGGGGATGAAACGTGGAGGCCGCGCGTCGCACTTCGGCGAACACCGGGTCACGGCTCCGTGACGGCGGATCCGCGAGGACGCTCCGGAGACCTCACATTTGTGACACGTTGGCGACCGATCGGTCGGCCCATCGTCGCCCGGCGCGCCGACCCTTCCGTCCGGGCACGGCACCCCCGACTGCCGCCTGACCGGAGAACGCATGACCCGACACCGACTGATCCGACGCGTCATCGTGGTGGTCCTCGACGGACTTCGCCCCGACGCCATCGACACCTTCAACCTCTCGCATCTACGCGGACTGGCCACCCGGCACGCGCACACCCGCACCGCGCGCACGGTCACCCCGAGCGTGACGGCGGCCGCCATGGGCTCGCTGCTCACCGGCGTGTCCCCCGACCGTCACGGGCTCACCAGCGACCGCTTCCACATCCCGCGCTCGCGGGGCCCGGTGTCGCCGCTGCCGCGACTGCTGGAGGAGGCGGGATACCTGAGCACGGCGTGCATGGCCGAGGTGCCGCTGCTGTACCGCCGGATCGCCCGGGCGCTGGCGCGACGACTCGGCGTCTCTCGCCCGTCGTTCGACGGTAGCGGCGCCGAGGAGATTCTCGAAGCCGCCCGGCCGTGGCTGACGTCCCAGCGGTCGGGCCTGCTCCTCTTTCACTGGCCGGACGCCGATCGCGCGGGGCACTCCGAGGGATGGATGTCGCCCGCGTACGGCACCGCCGCGCGCCGTATGGACGCCGCGCTGGGGCGGCTGGCCGACGCCACCGGGCTGGAGCACGATCCGGCGACCGTGCTCATCGCGCTGGCCGATCACGGGGGAGGCGGCGTGAATCCCCGTGACCATGACAGCGCCCACCCGGCGGACCGGACGATTCCGATCGTCGTGGCGGGGGGCGCCGTGGCCCCCGGCCGAATGCTCGGCGAGGCGTCAATTCTCGACGTGCCGGCCACCGTCCTGTGGGCCCTGGGAGTGACCCCGCCGCCCATCTACGAGGGGCGGCCGCTGATCGAGGCGTTCGAGGGCCGGCCGGCCACCGTGGCGGCGGGAGCCTCGGAGGCGGCGGCGTGAAGCGGGCCCGGAATTCGCGGCGGCGCGCCCCCCGCGCCGAGCCCCTTACTCACCGCGCCGCAATCGTTTAGGTTTCGGCTTCGCCCGGCCCCGTACGCGGGGCCGGTACAACTTGCACCCTCCCCCTGCTCCGGCAACCAGCGGGGGGCGGACTCGACGACCAAAGGGAGGATTGCCGCGACATGACTCGCCCCTACGAGGCGGTCTACGTCTTCGACTCGACGCTCGAAGACGCCGCCATCACCGAAAAGCTGACGCGTTTCCAGGAACTCCTGGGCAACCCCGCCGACCTCACGCTGGACCACTGGGGTCGCCGTCAGCTCGCCTATCACATCGGCCGCAAGGACACGGGCTACTACGTGCTGTCGCGCTTCACCGCCGACCCCACGGTGCTGCCCGAGTTCGAGCGCGCGCTCAAGCTCGACGACGGCGTGCTGCGCTACCTGATCTCGCTGCACGAGCACGAGACCGGCGCGCCGCCGATGACGGAAGAAGAGATGGCGGCCGCCCAGCGCCGTCAGGACGACGACGACGACGAGGATTGACCCATGCGCCGCCAACACAAGACCTGCCCCTTCTGCGAGAGCCGCGTCCGGTTCGTCGACTACAAGGACGATCGCACGCTCGGCCGCTTCATCACCGACCACGGCAAGATTCTGCCCAGCCGGCTCAGCGGCACCTGCGCCCGCCACCAGCGCCAGCTCGCCACGGCCATCAAGCGTGCCCGGTTCCTGGCCCTGATTCCCTACACGCGGGGCACGCAGAACTAGCATGACCGCTTCCGCCGCTCCGGCGCCGGCGCGGGTGGAACGCGGGTGGTTCAAGCTGTTCCTCGCGATTCTCGCCTTCGTCGTCGTACCGCAGATCCCGCCGTTCAGCGCGCTGCTGCCGGTCGAGCACACCATCGTGTTGCTCGTGCCGGCCATCGCCGCGTGCTTCGTGGTGGGATGGTGGGCGGGCGGACGGCTGCCGCTGGCGCTGATCTTCGTGGCGCTGGCGGCCTACCTGATGGTGCAGCAACCCGCGGCGCCCTCCGTGTTCGCCAACTTGCAGCGGGGCTGGAGCCTGCTGCTGGCGGGCGCGTTCGGGCTCGTGTGCCTGTTCGGCATGCGGCGGATGTTGTTCGGCCGCGCCCTGGCGGCGATGACCGTTGCCCTCGTGCTCGCGCTGGTGATGAGCACGTTGGGACCCGTGAACGGCTCCGAGGTGCACGAGGCCGTGGCCACGGAGCTCGCGCATCGCAATGCGGGCTTCATGCACACGGTGGACTCGGTGCTCGACGCGCATTCCGAAGAATGGAACGCGATGGTGAAGAAGGTCCCGCAGCTCGCGCAGACCCCGGCCGAGACCGAGCGCCAGCTCGCGGTCGTGAGCGACGCCGGAGCCGGACTCTACCCGTCGTTCCTGCTGCTCGAATCCCTGGTGGCCCTGGCGATCGCCTGGACCACCTATCATCGCCTGGGGCGAACGCGGCTCGGACCGCCGCTGGCGCCGCTCCGCGAATTTCGGTTCAACGATCAGTTCGTCTGGGGCCTGATCGTGGGCCTGATCATTCTGTTCCTGCCGATGTTGTCGCGGTTCGAACGATTCGGAGAGAATCTGCTCGTGTTCTTCGGCGCGCTCTACGCCGTGCGCGGGCTGGGGGTGCTGTCCTGGTTCCTCGCGCCCGGCGCGCTTGCCGTCATGGCCACCGTCGGATTCGTGATGCTCTGGGCCCCGTTCCTGAACGCCGTCGCCGGCGTCGGCTTCCTGCTGCTCGCGATCGCCGCCTTCGGGCTCGGCCTGGGAGACACCTGGGCCGACTGGCGCAACCGCGCTCGTCCCACTTCGTAACCGGTTTCGGGTACTCACATGGAAATCATCCTTCGCCAGGGCGTCGAGAATCTCGGCAAGCCCGGAGACGTGGTCTCGGTTCGCGCGGGCTACGCCCGCAACTACCTGCTGCCGCGCGGCCTCGCCTATGAAGCGACGCCCGGCAACCTGAAGCGCATCGCTCAGGAACGCACGCGGCTCGAGGCCGCCGAGAACGAGCGGCGCGAGGCCGCCCAGGGCGTCGCCGCCCAGCTCGAGCAGGTGTCCCTCACCTTCTCGGCCCGCGTGGGCGAGGAAGGCAAGCTGTTCGGCTCGGTGACGGCCGCCGACATCCAGGCGCAGCTCGAAGCGCAGGGATTGAAGGTGGAACGCCGCCAGATCGATCTCCACGAACCGATCAAGGCCCTGGGCGTGTACAAGGTGCCGGTGCGCCTGCACGCGGACGTAAGGCCCGAAATTCGGGTTTGGGTGATCAAGCAGTAGCGGCTGCCGCCGCCGCCCCACCCCGCGCCGCCGGCCGCCCTGCGGTCGGCGGCGTCTGTTTCAGGCTCCCGCCGCTCCGCCGGCCGCGTTAATCTACGACATGCCTTCCCCGTCGCCCTCTCCCGCCGTTTCCGAGCTCGTGCAGCGCGCCGCGCGCGCCTGCGCCGACAACAAGGCCGAGCGCGTGGTGATCCTCGACCTGCACGACGTGTCCGACATGACCGATTACTTCGTGATCGCCAACGGCACGTCCGATACGCACGTGCGATCGCTCGGCACGCACGTGATGGAAGAACTGGCCCGGGTCGGCCAGCGCCCCTACCACGAGGAGGGGCTCACCAAGGGACGGTGGGTGCTGCTCGACTACGTGGACTTCGTGGTCCATCTCTTCCACCCGTCGCTCCGGGACTTCTACCAGCTCGAACGGCTGTGGGGTGACGCCGAAACGGTTCCCGTGGCCGCCCAGGGGGCGGGTGCGTGATTCGCCGGGCGGCGGCGCTCGTCGCGATTGCGATTGCCGCTGGGTCGGTGCGCCCGCTCGGCGCCCAGGACTACTTCGGGCAGAACCAGGTCCAGTACACGCACTTCACCTGGCACACGCTCGAGACCGACCACTTTCTCATCTACTACTATCCGGCGGAGCGCGCGGCGGTCACGGACGCCGCGCGCATGGCCGAGCGGGCCTACGCCCGGCTGTCGCGCATTCTCGATCACAAGTTCGTCGAGAAGAAGCCGATCGTCCTCTACGCGTCGCGTACCGATTTCGGCGCCAACAACGTGACCGGCGACCTGGGCGAGGCCGTGGGCGGCGTCACCGAAGCCCTCCGCCACCGGATGCTGCTCAACTTCACCGGTGACTACGCGAGCTTCGAACACGTGCTCACGCACGAGATGGTGCACGCCTTTCAGTACGACGTGTTCGCGCGCGGGCATGCCGGGAACGGATTGCAGACGCTCACCCAGGTGAACCCGCCGCTCTGGTTCGCGGAGGGCATGGCCGAATACCTGTCGCTGGGCCCCACGACGCCGCTCACCGATACGTGGATGCGGGATGCCGCCCTGAACGGGAACATCCCGACCATCGACGAGATGACCGACGATCCCGACAAGTACTTCCCCTACCGGTACGGCCATTCACTGTGGGCGTACATCGGCGCCCGCTGGGGCGACGATGCGATCGGGCAGATCCTGCGCGCCACGCCGGCGCTCGGCGTGGACAAGGCCATCCGCCGGACCACCGGTGAGTCGCTCGACGAACTGAGTGAGGCCTGGAAGGAGTACCTCCAGCGCCGGTACCTGCCCGCGATCGCCGACCTGGCACGCGTTCGCGACGTCGCCAAGCCGATGCTCAATCCCACGCGCAGCGGCGGCGACATCTTCCTCGCCCCCACGCTCTCGCCGCACGGCCGGTACGTCGCCTTCCTCGCCAACGGCAATCCGGCGCGCGGGCAGGTGTTCATCGACCTCTGGTTGGCCGACGCCACCACCGGCAAGCGGCTCGCCCGGCTGGTGAAGAGCACCACCGATCCGAATTACGAGGAACTCCGGGTGCTCTACTCGCAGAGCGCCTTCTCTCCGGACGGCAAGCGGCTGGCGTTCACGGCGCAGTACGCCGGGCGCGACGTGCTCTACATCCTGAACGTCGAGACGCGGCAGCCCGTCGCCCGGCTCGACCAACTCCCGTTCGAGAGCGTCACCAATCCCACCTGGTCGCCCGACGGCAAGCGCCTGGCGTTCAGCGGCAACCACGGCGGCCTCACCGATCTCTGCGTCGTCGACGCCGACGGGCACAACCTGCGGCGTCTCACCGCGGACAAGTTCGCGGCCCTGCAGCCGGCCTGGTCACCCGACGGCAAGACGATCGCGTTCGTGACCGACCGCGGCCCCGAGGCGAGCTTCGCCCTCCTCCGGTTCCCCGACTGGCGCATCGCGTTCTACGACCTGGCCTCGGGCGCGATTCGCGTGCTCCCCGGGCAGACCGGGCGCAACCTCAATCCCCAGTGGTCGCCCGACGGCTCCGCGATCGCCTACATCTCCGACCGCACCGGCACGGCGAATCTGTTCCTCTACCGGCTGGCCACGCAGGAGCACTTCCAGCTCACCAACCTGGCGGGCGCCGTGTCGGGGATTACCGAGTACAGCCCGGCCATCACCTGGGCGCGCGACGCCGACCGACTGGCGTTCACGTACTACGCCAACGGCAAGTACACGGTCTGGACCCTCGACCACCCCGAGTCGCTCGCCGGCGCCGTGTACCGTCCGCCGGAGATCGCCGCCGCCGTGCCGATGCCCGCGCCGGCGCGCCGCGACTCCACCTCGCTGCGCCAGCGCCCCGACTCCGCCGTGGTCACCGTGGCCGCCCTGCTCGACAGCGCGGAGCTCGGGCTGCCCGACACCGCCCGCTTCCGCGACCTGCCCTACGACGGGCGCTTCCGCCCCGAATACGTGTCGCGCCCCAGCATCGGGTACGCCCCCGACAACTACGGGCGCAACATCTTCGGCGGCGCCACGGTCGTGCTCGGCGACATGCTGGGCGACCACCGCGTCGCGCTGTCGGGGGAGATCAACGGCCGCCTGAGCGAGGCCCGCCTCTACCTGGGCTACACGAACCTCGCCCACCGCTGGCAGTACACCACCGGATTCGCCCAGTCCCCGTTCTACTTTCTCACCGGCGATTCGGTGGTGAGCCCCGGGAATCCCGGATCGAGCAGCGCCGAGCACCAGGAGATCACCACCTACGTCGCCCGCCAGATCTACGCCCTCACGGCCTATCCCCTCGATCGCTTCGCGCGATTCGAATTCGGGGGCGGATTCAACAACATCGACCGCGAGCGCTGGTTCATCAGCCGCTCCGTGAACAACGGGATCTCGGTCTCTCCCTTCCAGTTCGACAGCACGCGGCGCGACCGCAGCCTGAACTACGTGGACGCCCAGTTCGCCTACGTCTTCGACAACTCGCTCTACACCCCCACGGGGCCGATCGCCGGCCAGCGCTACCGCCTGCAGGTGACGCCGGTGGTGGGGTCCTACGACTGGGTGGAGTACCTGGCCGACTACCGCCGGTACGACCCGATCATCTTCAACTACCTCACGGTGGCCACCCGGCTCTACGCCAATATTGCCGTGGGGCGGGACGAGACGGCATTTCCGAAGTACATTGCGCGGTCGGATTTCGTCCGCGGATACGACCGCAACAATCAGTTCTACGCGAGTTGTCCCGTGGTCGGCGCCAATCCGTCCAATTGCAGTGCCCTGCAGCTGCTCGGCAGCCGCGTCATGGTCGCCAACGCGGAGTTGCGCTTCCCGCTCATCCGCAAGATCGACCTGGGCGTGCTGCCCGTGTCGCTGCCACCGCTCGATGGGTTGGTGTTCTACGACGAAGGACTCGCCTGGTCCCGGGGGCAGACCGTGTACGGCACGCGCCCCGGCAACTACGATCTCACCCGGCAGCGCTACCCGCTGCGAAGCTACGGAGTGGGCCTACGCCTGAACCTGTTCAACTACGCGCTCGTGAGCTGGGACTACGCCATTCCGCTGGACCAGCCCGGACGGCACGGATTCTGGACCTGGTCGCTGTGGCCAAGCTTCTGACCAGGGGCGCCGCCACCGCGGCGCTTCTCGCCGCCGCCGCCTGTGGCGGCAAGCCCAAGGGGATGGTGCCGGTGACCGCCGCCGGCAGCGGGTCGCAGAGCGGCCCCGACGCGCTGGTGCTCCGCGCCCCGCTCTCCGGGGCGGGCGGCGCCCCGCACGTCTATGCGTACACCCACCTCGATTCGGTGGTCTGGACGGGGGGCTCCAACACGCCGGCCATCAGCCGCGTGCTTGCCTTCGACGGGGACGCCGGCTCGCTGGTGGCCGTGGACGCGAAGGACCGGCCGGTACGCCTCGACCTCCGTTCGGGGGCGTCGAGCCAGGTATCGGACACGCCCCTGGCAGGCATCGTTTCGGAAGACGGTTCGGCGGTGTACGGCACCGACGACAAGGGCGAGGTCGTGCGGCTCACCCCCACCGCCAGCTGGAACTTCGCGCCCCCCAGCCCCGCCCGCGCCATCTTCCCGCAGGACGACGGCTCGGTGCTGGTCGCCGGTGGCCGCGATGACGCCAGCCGCCTCTGGAAGCTCTTCCCGCCCGAGTCGAAGATCGTCGATTCGACCACACTCCCGGCCACCTGGCGCTCCCTTCCGCATGAGGTGGGCGAACGCCTGTATCTGGTGGTCGACTCGGGGCTCGTCAGCCTGAACACGCGGACGCTCGACTGGAACCACCCCGTCCGCTTCGACAAGCCGATCGTGGCCGCCGTCCCCAGTCCCAGCGGGGACCGCGTGTTCGTGGTCACCGACTCGAGCCACACCCTCAGCGTGGTGGACCGGTACCGGAACACCGTCGCAAACCGGATCACCCTCCCGGGGCAGGCCTCCGCGCTCCGGTTCGACCCCCTGGGCCGCTACATCCTGGCCCGCCAGTCGGGGCGGGACTCGGCGTGGGTGGTGGCCATCGGCACCTACAAGGTGCTTGGCGCCGTGGGCACGGCGTGGCGGCCCGATCTGCCCTTCGTGGGCCCGGACGGCGCCATCGCCCTTGCCCAGGGCAAGGACGTGACCTTCATCGACGGCGAGACCCTGCGCCCCGCCAACCGCGTGCGCGGCGGCGCCTCCGACTACTGGTATCCCTTCCACTGGAACGGATTCCGTCCCCGCGTCTCCTCCCTCGACCAGCCGGTGAGCTTCAACCTCGGATCGGCCGACAGCGCCCGGACGGCCAGCGATGCCGCGGCCGCCGACTCGGCCGCCCGCGCGGCCCAGCTGGCCGACAGCCTGCGACCGGGAGCCGGTGCCATGGTGCCCCGCGATACCGCGGCTTCGCAGGTGGGCTACATCGTCTCCTTCGCGGCCATGCTGTCGGAAACCCGGGCCACCGACCTCGCCGCGCAGATCAACGTGGAGGGGCAGCAGGCCCGCGTGCTGCCGTACGTGCGGAACGGAACGCCCATTTACCGGGTGGTACTCGGCCCCTTCCCCACGCGCGATGAAGCCGAACGCGTGGGGCGCGCCTCGCAGCACACCTATTTCGTGTACGAGGCCACGCCGTGAACGCGGGAACGATGCCCGGCCATCACGGGCGCCTGCGCCGCGCCGGCCCCGGCGTCGCCGGCGTGGTCCTGGCCGGCGTGCTCGTCTGGCTCGGGTTCTGGCTCATGGAACGTCCGCTGGTGCGCGGCCACGGCCCCGACTATCAGCAGGCACCGGCGGCGAAGCCGGCGAGCGCCGCAGGCGCCGAGGTGCTGACGCGGGCGGGCCTCCCCGCCCATGCGGCCGCCGACCTGCCCGGTGCCGCGCTTCCGCGGACCGCGTACGCCGTAGCCGTCGGCGATGCGGATACGCCGGCCGGTGCTATCTTACGGCTTCGACAGGTGGGAGCGTTCGCGCCGGCCGGAACCTATGTGCCCGTCGAGGGCGCGTTGGACACCGCGTACCGGGTCGTCGTCGGCGCCGCGGCCACTTCCGACAATGCCGGGCAGCTCCTGCGCGACTTGCGGGGGCGCGGCGAACTCAGTGAAACGAGCGGAACGGTCGTCCACGTTCCGTTGGCATTCTTGATCGAGCGGGACGTTGCGGCCACTGCCGCGGCGGCGCGCGTGGCGGCGTTTGCTGCCCGCGGGCTGCCGGTGTACGCGTTGCGCCAGGCCGACGGCCGGGCGTGGCTCTACGCCGGTGCGTTCGCCTCGGCGGCCGATACGGCGCTGTTGGGGAGCGCCCTGCGCAACGCCGGCGTGCACGCCACGCTCGCCTACCGAACGGGGAGACCTTTCTAGTGCGGTTGACCAAGCTGGAAATGCAGGGCTTCAAGTCGTTTGCCGACGAGACGACGCTGACCTTCGATCAGGGCGTCACGGCCATCGTCGGGCCGAACGGGTGCGGCAAGTCCAACGTCTCCGACGCCGTGCGTTGGGTACTCGGCGAACAGCGGGCCCGCCTGCTGCGCGGCGCCAAGATGGAAGAAGTCATCTTCCAGGGTTCGTCGGCCCGCCGGGCCGTGAACGTGGCCGAGGTCTCGCTCCATTTCGACAACACCGACGGCGGCCTCCCCATCGCCTTCCGCGAGGTGGTGATCACCCGGCGCCTGTCGCGGTCGGGCGAGAGCGACTACCTGCTCAACGGCGCCTCCTGCCGGCTTCGGGACATCCACGACCTGCTGCGCGGCACGGGCCTCGGTGCGGACACCGGCGTCGTGATCGAGAGCAAGATGATCGACGCCCTGCTCTCCGACCGTCCCGACGACCGGCGCGAACTGTTCGAGGAAGCGGCCGGCGTGGGGCTGTACCGCGACCGGCGCCGCACCACCGAGCGCCGTCTGGAAGAGACGACGGTCGACCTGCAGCGCCTGGACGACCTGATCAGCGAGGTGACCACCCAGGTCCGCTCGCTGGCCCGCCAGCGCCGCCGCGCCGAGCGATACGCCGAACTGAGCGGACGCCGCTACACGGTGGAGATCGCCCTCGCCGCGCGCGAGATGCAGGCATGGAAGGACGAACTGCAGCGTCTGGAAGTGCGGGTGAACGAACTGCGCGCCCAGATCCCCGAACGCGAATCGCGCGTGGCGGAAGCCGAGCGCGCCCGTGACGCCGCGCACGATGCCCGCACCGCCGCCGAGGCGCAACGCAGCGAACTGTCGCGGCTGGTATCCGAGCAGCGCGAGCGAGTGCAGCAGATTCGCGGCGAGATGGCAGTGGCGGAGGAGCGCCGGCGCAATGCGCAGATGCGGCGCGAACGCGCCGAAGCCGAGGCGTCGCACGGCCAGGCGACCCGCACGCGCCTGGAAGAGGATCTCGACCGCGCCGCCCACGAGAAGCAGGAACTCGAGTCGTCGCTGCGGGCGCTGGAAGCCGAGCTCGCCGACCGCCAGCGCCGCGAAGACGGGAGCCGTGAAGCCGTGGCCACCGCGCGCGCCGCGGCCGACCGGGCCGAGCAGGACCTGCGGGAAGTGCAGGACCGCGCCCGCCACCTCGACCTCGACCGCGAGCGCAGCCAGCGCGAATTGGACGAGACCGCGCAGCAGAGCGCGGCGCTGGAGCGGGAGCGGATCTCGCTTGCCGACGCGCTCGCCGCGGCCCAACGCGAACTCGAGGGGGCAGCCGCGGCCCTCGAAGCGGCCCGTACGGAGTCCGCGGCCGCCGACACCGAGCTGCAGGCGGCGCGCGACGCCGACCGCGCCGCGCGCGAGCGCGACGTCGAGGCGCGGGGCAACCTGGCCCGGCTGGAGCAGTCGATCACCGCGCTCGAGGGGAAGGTGCACGCCCTCGAGGGGTTGGAGCGGGAACGCGTGGGGCTCGCTCCCGCCGCCGCCCGCCTGCTGCGCGAGCGCGAGCAGTTCGGCGAGGGTGCGGTGCTCGGACCGCTGAGCGACTTCCTGTCGGCCGACCAGGCCGGGGCCGTGCTCATCGAGCGCTTCCTCGGCGCCACGGTGCACGCCGTGCTCGTGCGCGACCGCCAGGCCGCCGAAGCGGTGCGCCGGTGGCACCAGGCCTCGAACCCCGGCCCGCTGCTGCTGCTCCCCCTCGACGCGGCGCCCGCCGCCGGCCCCGAACCGGCCGCCGACGCGCTCGCCACGGGCGCGCAGGCCCAGGCGCCCGCCGCCGCGTGGGTGCGCGCCCTGCTCGGCCAGGTGCGCCCGGAGGCCGAGGGCACGGCATTCGTGGATGGCAGGGGCGCCGTCTGGCTGCCCGGCACCGGCGGCGGGCCCGGCCCGCTGCGCCGGCGCGCCGAGCTGTTCTCACTGCGCGGCGAGCTGGCCGCCGCCCAGACGGCACGGGGCGATGCCGCGCAGGCAGCGGACGCCGCCGCGCAGGCGCTCACGCAGTCGGAACGGCGCGTGGCGGCGGCGGCGGAATCGGCCGGCAATGCCCAGCAGGCGCTGGGCACGGCGGCCGGTACGCACACCGATGCCGCGCGCGCCGTACAGCGCGCCGAGCGCGACGTGCAGGCGTCGGCGGAACTCGCCGGCCGGATGGCGCGCCGCAGCGAGGAACTGCACGCGGCAATCGCGGGCTTCGATCAGGAATCGGCCGCCCTGCGGGCCGGACTGGCCGAGCGGGAAACCGGGATCGCCAATGCGCGTGCCGCCCTCGCCGAAGCCGAGGCAGAGCAGGAACGCGCGCGCGAACAGCGGTCGGCCTGGCAGGTGGAACAGGCCCAGGTCCAGGCCCGTGCCCAGGTGGCCGCCGATCGCGAACGGCGCCTGGGCGAGGAGCTGCGCTCGGCGGCCGAGCGGCTCGACGCGCTGAGTGAGGAGTTGGGCGGGCTCAGCAGCAGCGACGCCGAACTCCACGAGCAGATGACCACCTGGCGTACCGATCTCGACGCGCGGCAGGCGGCGCTCTCCGACGCCGAGCAGCGGCTGGCGGGCGCCGAACGCGCCGTCGCCGCCACCGACACCGCGCTCACCGAGTCGGAGCACGCGCTCGACCGGGCCCGCCACGAGGGAAGTGCCGCCGCCGACGAACTGCACCATGCCGAGTTGCGGTTCACCGAGCTGTCGGGACGCCGCGCCGCCATCCGCGAGCGGCTGGAGACCGAGTGGCGGAAGCCGCTCGACGAGATGATCGCCAACGCCGAACCGCTGGAACTGGACGACGACGCGTTGCGCGCCGAGGCCGAAGACCTGCGCCAGCAGATCGAGCATCTGGGCGCCGTGAACGTGCTCGCCATCGAAGAGCACGACGAGACGGTCAAACGGCTCGACTTCCTCAGCGCCCAGCGCAGCGACCTCACGGACGCCAAGAACTCGCTCATGCAGGCCATTCGCGAGATCGATGCCACGGCGCGTGAACTCTTCCTGCAGACCTTCGTGCAGGTGCGCGAGAACTTCCGCCAGATCTTCATGACCCTGTTCGGCGGCGGCGAGTGCGACCTGCGGCTGGAGAATCCGGAGGCTCCGCTCGACTGCGACATCGAGGTGCACGCGTCGCCGCGCGGCAAGCGCACCCAGCGCATCCACCTGCTGTCGAGCGGCGAACGGGCCCTCGTCGCCCTGTCGCTGCTGTTCGGCATCTTCCTCACCAAGCCGAGTCCCTTCTGCCTGCTCGATGAGGTGGACGCCCCGCTCGACGACGCCAACGTCGGCCGGTTCGTCCGCATGCTCACCGAGTTCAAGAAGAAGACGCAGTTCATCGTCATCACGCACAACCCGCGCACCACCACCGAGGCGGCCGACGCCGTCTTCGGCGTCACGATGCAGGAGCCGGGGGTTTCGTCGCTGGTCAGCGTGCGCATGAAGGGCGCCTCGGTGGATGCCGCGCCGGCCGCCGAGCCGGCGGAGACCGCCGCCACGGCATGAGATCCGCGCCCGCCGCTCCGGCCGGGCGCGCCGGGGGGCGGCGCGGCGCCACGAGGCACCGATGCGATTGACCGCCCTCGGCACCGGCACGATCGCGCTCTCGGGTGCGCGCGCCTGCAGCGGCTACCTCGTGGAGCAGGGCGACACCCGGCTGCTGCTCGATTGCGGCAACGGCGTCGCCCGGCGGCTGGCCGAGTTCGGGCTCCCCTGGCCCGCGATCACGCACCTCGCGCTGACCCACTTTCACGTCGACCATCACGGCGACCTGCCGACCCTGTTGTTCGCGTCCCGCTACGGCATCCTGCCGCCACGGAGCGCCCCGCTGCAACTCATCGGCCCGGTGGGCACGGCCGACCTCGTACAGCGGCTGGCCGCCGCCTACGGCCCCTGGGTCACCGACCCCGGATTCCCGGTCGAGGTGGTCGAGACCGCGCCCGGCGAAGCCCGGTCGCTGGGGGAGGACCTCCGCCTCGAGGCGTTCAAGGTTCCCCATACGGAGGAAAGTGTGGCATATTCCGTCACGGCCGGCGCGCACCGGCTCGTCTATACGGGAGATACCGGGTTCGACCCCGGCCTCGCCGCATGGGCCAGGGGGTGCGATGTCCTGCTGTGCGAGTGCTCGCTGCCTGCGGCCATGGTGATCGCGGAGCATCTGACGCCGGAACAGTGTGGCGCGCTCGCGGAGTTGGCAGACCCCGGGCGGCTGGTGCTGACGCACCTGTACCCGCCGGTGGAGGACGTTGACATCGCGGCCGCGGTCGCGGCACGATACCCCGGTCCGCTCACCGTCGCCTACGACGGGTGGCAGACCGCCATTTGAGGATTCGACATGCTGGTCGTCATGCAGCACGGCGCAACGTCGGAGCAGGTGGACCGCGTCGTGGAAGTGATCGAGGAAATGGGCTACCAGGCGCGCTCCATGCCGGGCGAGCAGCGCACCGCGGTGGGCCTCGTCGGCAACGACGGGCGGGTCGACTCGTCGCGCATCGAGGCGCTGCCGGGAGTGGCCGAGGTCATACACGTTTCCAAACCGTACAAGCAGGTGTCGCGTGAATGGCAGCCCCAGAATACGGTCGTCACGATCTCGCCCGGGGTGACGTTCGGTGGGCGCGACGTGGCCATCATTGCCGGGCCCTGTTCGGTGGAGAGCGAACACCAGATCGTCACCGCGGCCCGCGCCGTGCGCGCAGCCGGTGCGACGGCCCTGCGCGGCGGCGCGTTCAAGCCCCGCAGTTCCCCCTACGCCTTCCAGGGCCTGGGCAAGAAGGGACTCGAGATGCTGGCCCTCGCCAAACGCGAAACGGGGCTGCCCATCGTCACCGAAGCGCTCGACGAGGAGGGCGCCCATTTGGTGGCGGAGTATGCGGATTGCATCCAGGTCGGGGCGCGGAACATGCAGAACTATTCGCTGCTCCGCGCCGTGGGGCGGATCGGCAAGCCGGTGCTGCTCAAGCGCGGCATGGCGGCCACGATCAACGACCTGCTGATGAGCGCCGAGTACATCCTGGCCGAGGGAAACAACCAGGTGATCCTGTGCGAGCGCGGCATCCGCAGCTTCGACACCACCACGCGCAATTTGCTCGACCTCACCGCGATCCCGGTGGTGCAGAAGCTCTCCCACCTGCCGATGATCGCCGACCCCAGCCACGGCACGGGGCTGCGCGAGAAGGTGACGCCGATGGCGCGCGCCGCGATCGCCGCCGGCGCCGACGGCATCATCGTCGAGGTCCATCCGACGCCGGACCGGGCGCTCTCCGACGGCGGACAGTCGCTCTATCCTGAACAGTTCGCGCGGCTCGTCACCGAGATTCGTGCGATCGCCGCGGCGATCGGCCGCACGGTGCTGCCGACGCCTGGAACCGCCGCCCTCTCGGTCGGGTAGCAGTACAGGACGCCGCGCCCGATGCGCGGCGTCCTCACATCGGGGACCTCCATGCCCAGACTTCGCACGATCGTCGTGGCGCTCGCCACCGGCCTCTGGCTCGCCGCGGCGCCCGCCGCGGCCCCGGCCCAGCAGCCCCCCGAACGCGCGGCGGTGCAACACGCCGTGGACGCATGGCAGCAGGTGCACACCGTCCGGGCGGCCTTCGAGCAGACCGTTACCAACGCCCTCACCGGAAGTTCGGCGCACGCGCGCGGCGACTATCAGCAGCGCCGCCCCGACAAACTCGCCGTACGATTCCGCGATCCCGACGGCGATCGCATCGTGGCCGACGGGAATTCCCTCTGGATCTACCTGCCAAGCAGCAGCCCGAACCAGGTGATCAAGCGCCCGGAGACGGCCCACGGCAGCGGCACCGTGGACATCACCGGCGAGTTCCTCGACCGTCCGTTCGACCGCTACGCCATCGCCGACGGCGGTGCCGCGCAGATCGACGGCCGCCCCACACGGCTCGTGATCCTGACTCCGAACGCAGAGGGCCCGCGCGATTTCTCGAAGGCCAGGGTCTGGATCGACGACGCCGACGGCTATATCCGGCAGTTCGAGGTGTCACAGTCCAACGGCGTCACCCGGCTCGTCCACCTCACCTCGCTCCAGGTGAACGGGCCCACCGACGACGCGGTGTTCCATTTCACGGTGCCGAAGGGCGCCCGGATCGTGACCCAAGGCACGCGGCCGTGATCCCGGGCATCGATGCGCGTTTCGCGGCACGGGCCACGCCGTCGCTCCGGCCCCCCCACCCCTCCCCACGCGTACACCACCCGCTCCGGATTCGTCACCATGCGCCTACCGCGTAAGCTCGTCATCGGAATCGCCGCGGCCATCGGCGGCCTCCTCCTGCTGCTCGCGGTGGTGCCGTATCTGTTCCGGGATCGCATCGAGACGCTGGTGAAGACCGAGATCGCGAAATCCGTGAACGCCGACGTGCGGTGGAGCAGCGTGGGCATCGGCGTGTTCCGCCATTTCCCGAACATCACGCTCGGGCTCAGCGACCTCTCCGTGGTCAATGGCAAGCCGTTCGAGCACGACACCCTGCTCACCATGCAGCAGTTCAGCGTCGTCATCGACGTGGGGAGCGTGCTGGGCAATCTGATCGGCGGTCACGCCATCGTGGTGCGCGACGTGAGCCTGGACCAGCCGGTGGCGCATCTTCGCGTGCTGGCGGACGGTTCCGCCAACTGGGATATCATGCGCGCTGGAACCGCCGCCGCGAAGCCGGGCGCGAGCAAACCGCTCGCGGTCTCGCTCCGCAACCTCGCCCTGCGCGGCGGCACGATCACCGTCGACGACCGGCCCTCCAACCTCGCGGCGGCCCTCTCGGCCCTCGACGTGACGCTGAGCGGTGACTTCACCCAGGATCGCTTCACCCTCGGCACGCACCTGAAGGCCGGCGACGTGCTGGTCCGCTTCGCCGGGATCCCGTATCTCGACCATGTGGGCCTCACGCTCGACACCGATGTCGGCGCCGACATGCGCGCGAAACGATTCACCTTCAAGGGCGACAAGCTGCGGGTGAACGACCTCGGGCTGTCCTTCGGCGGCTCGGTGGCCCTCGGCGACCAGAATACGGCCCTCGACTTCACGTTCTCCGCGCCCAGCACCGATTTCGGCGGCATCCTGTCGCTCGTACCCGCGATCTACAAGCGGGATTTCGACAAGGTGCGCACCGCCGGTACGATGTCGGTGTCGGGAACGGTGAAGGGTGAGTACGGCCCGAAGGCGTTCCCCGCCATCGCGCTCCGCGCCCGCGTCGAGAACGGGAGCTTCCGCTACCCCGATCTGCCCCTCCCCGCGCACGACATCGGCCTCGACCTCGCGGTCGACAACCCGGGCGGCAGCGTCGACAACACGGTCGTGAACCTCAGCCGCTTCCACGTCGTGTTCGGCCAGCGACCGCTGGATGCGCAGCTCGTGGTCCGCACGCCGGTGAGCGATCCCGAAGTGAATGTCGCGGCACGCGGCTCGGTGGATCTGGCCGACGTCCAGCGCACGGTCGAGCTCCCCGGCGTGAAGCAGTTGGCGGGCATCCTCACCGCGAACTTCGCCGTGCACACGAAGAAGTCGTGGGTGGACGCGCGCCGCTACGGCAGCGTCTCCGCGTCGGGGACGTTCGGGGCGTCCCACGTGGCGGTGAACGGCGCCGCCCTCCCGGTGCCCGTCGCCGTCGACTCGGCGCTGCTGCGCTTCACCCCGCAGCAGGTGGAGCTGCCGCAGTTCGTGGCCCGCATCGGCGCCAGCGACGTGCGCGCCAGCGGGTCCCTCGAGAACCTCATCGGCTTCGTGCTCCACAATGGCGACCTGCGCGGGCAGGCCACCGTCGCCAGCAACACCTTCAACCTCGACGAGTGGCGCTCCGATCAGGAGTCAAAGATCATCCCGGTGCCACCCAACGTGGACGCCGCGCTCGACGTCACCGCCAAGCGGCTGGTGTACGGGAAGCTGGACATCCGCGACGCCCACGGCCGGCTGCTGATCAAGAATCAGCGCCTCACACTCGACGGCTTCCGCATGAACATGCTGGGCGGCGGGGTGCTCGCCAACGGCTACTACGAGACCACGACCCCCACACGCCCGACGTTCGCGATCGACGCCGCCGTCGACTCGATGGATATTCCCACCGCCTTCTCCTCGCTGGTCACCGTCCAGCAACTCGTCCCCGTGGCCCGCTACGCCCGCGGAATCTTTTCCTCGAAGCTGACGCTCGCCGGCCCGCTGGCCGGGAACATGATGCCCGTGTTCAGCCTGCTGACCGGCCAGGGCACGTTCGGAACGGGGACCGTCGCCATCGACAGCTTTCCGCCGCTGACCAAACTGGCCGATGCGATTCACGTCGACCAACTCCGGAACCCCACCGTGCATGCGCTGCAGGGGGCGTTCTCCATCGACAAGGGCCGCCTCACCGTGAAGCCGTTCGACCTGAAGATCGGCGACGTGGCGATGAAGGTGTCAGGATCCAACGGCATCGACCAGACGATCGACTACACGTTGAACCTCGCCGTCCCGACGGCCATGCTCGGAGCGAGCGCCAATCAGGCCATCGGAGCGCTGGCGTCCAGCGCCGGACGGGCGGGCATCGACCTTGGAAAGGCGGCGGTCGTCTCGGTCGGTGCCCGGGTGACCGGAAGCGTGACCGATCCCACCGTCCGTCCATCCTTCGCCGGCACCGGCAACTCCGTCGCGGCGGGTGTGCAGCAGTCGGTCCAGGCGCAGGTGCAGAACCAGGTGGCCGGCGCAAAGGAAAAGGTCGACTCGGCCGCCATCGAGGCCCGCCGCCGCGCCAGTGCGCAGGCCCAGCAGATCGTGGCCGATGCGGAACGGCAGGCCGCCGCCATTCGGGCCGGGGCGGATTCCGCCGCCGCCCGCGTGCGGAGCCAGGCCGACGAGCAGGCGAAGGCGCTCGTGGCGAAGGCCACCAACCCCGCCCTGCGCATCGCCGCGCAGGCGGCCGCCGACAAACTGCGGAGTCAGGCGGAGGCCCAGGCCACCAGCATCACGCGCGAAGCGAATACCCGTGCCGACCAGCTGGTGGCGGAGGCCCGGAAGCGGGCGGCCGCAATCGCACCGCCCGACTCGCGATGACTTTCGGGGGTGGTATCTTGGTACCCACCCCGCGCTCGACTGAATCCTCCCGTACCGGAGACCCGCCCGTGGCTGAGAACCCCAAGAAGCTGAACTCCCTGCTGGTCGTGGTCGGTCTGGCGCTCGTGGCGACGATCACCTTCGCGATCAGCCGCCGGAACGCCACGCCGGCGGCCGACGCTGCCCCGTTGGTGTCGGCGCCGGTACCCGACTCGGTGATGGCCGACTTCACGTCGATCCCGGCCGCCGTGTGGGAGAAGGCGGGGACGGCCGGCGCCACGGTGCCGATCTACGTCGGCACCGCCGATACGAACCGCGGCAAGCCCGTGTTCCTGTACATCGGCTCGCTCTACTGTCCGTACTGTGCCGCCGCCCGCTGGTCGGTGATCGCCGCCCTGTCGCGCTTCGGCACGTTCTCGGGACTCACCTACTCCGCCTCGTCCTCCCAGGACGTGTACCCGAGCACGCCGACCTTCTCCTTCTACGGCGGACGCTACACCAGCCAGTACGTCGACTTCCAGTCGGTGGAGCTGCAGGGCGCCGAGCCGGTAGGCGGGCGCTACCCGACGCTCGAAACGCCCACCCCGCTGCAGGAAGCCCTGATCCGGAAGTACGACGGGCCGCCCTACATCGACCAGCAGAGCGCCGGGGGAATCCCGTTCATGCTCATCGGGGGGCGCTACATGTGGAGCGGGTCGCCGTACAACCCGGCCGTGCTCGCCGGGCAGACTCACGCCGGCATCGCGGCCATGCTCCCCGGCGGTTCGGGACCGGCGGCGCAGGCCATCCTCGCCAACGCCAATGAGATTACCGCCGCCATCTGCGCGGTGGACGGCAACCAGCCGGCGGAGGTCTGTTCGGGCGCGACCATTACCCAGGCGGTGAAGGCGCTCCCCTCCAAGGTGCCGTGATGCAGTTGCGGTCGTACGACCGGCTCCGGGTGGGGCTCTCGGCAGCCGGTCTGCTGATCGCCGGCTATCTCACGCTCCTGCACTACGACCGCAACGTCCCCCTGGTCTGCAGCGGGGGATCGGTGATCAACTGCGAGCAGGTGCTCACGAGCCCGTCGGCGTTCGTGGCGGGCATTCCGGTAGCCGTGCTCGGCCTGTGCTGGTTCGCGGCCGCCCTCGCCCTCGCCCTGATGTCGTCACGCGCGCGGGCCGCGGGCGAGCCCGCCTGGCTCCGCGCCGGAGGACTCGCGTGGACGCTCGCCGGCACGGGCACCGTGCTCTGGTTGGTCTACCAGGAGATCGGGGTCATCGGAAAGATCTGCGCCTGGTGCACGGCCGTGCACGTGCTCGTACTCGCGCTGCTCGTGGTCCAGGTGATGAGCGATCCCCTGCGCGCGCGCCCCGTGGCCGGGACGGACGCTAGCTGATCCCGAGCCGGGCCCCGACCACCGCCCGCACGCGGGCGAAGACGTCGTCCTCCGAGCCCGACGCGTCGACGTTCACGATCGGCCCGCATTCCGGATGCGCCGCCTGCCAGTGTGCGTGCGCGAACGCCGAGAACGCGTCCGCCACCCGGTCGTGGAATTCGTCGGCGTTCTGCTCCATGCGGTCGCGGGCCCCCCGCCGGGCGGCCCGCGCCAGCCCCTCCTGCACGGGAAGCGTCATCAGCAGCGTGAGGTCGGGCACGAGGCCGTTCGTGGCCACCGCGTTCGCCTGGCGGACCTCCGCCTCCGGCAGCCCCCGACCGGCGCCCTGGTAGGCGTACGTGGACAGGAAGAACCGGTCGAGCAGCACGACATGGCCGGCGGCGAGCCCCGGCCGCACGAGCGTTTCCACGAGTTGGGCCCGCGACGCCATGAACAGCAGCGCCTCGGCCCGCGGGGTGATGTCGGACCGGGGATCGAGCAGGAGGCGGCGGATCTCGTCACCCAACGGCGTGCCGCCGGGTTCGCGGTGCGCGTGCACCACGCGGCCGCCCGACTCCAGCCACGATGTGAGACGGCGGAGCTGCGTCGACTTCCCGACGCCCTCCGCCCCCTCGAAGACGATCAGCGACCCTCGCGCCATGTCACCCCAGCATGATGATCGGACTCGCGGCACCCTTGTCGATGCCCTCGAGAATCCAATCGTTCACCTTCCCCATCGTCTTGTCGAAGTTCTCCTGCGCCACGATCAGCCGCTGGTAGACGGCCTGCCCCTGCACCTTCGTCAGGAGGTCGTCCAGCTGCTGTTCCATTTCCGGCGTTGGCCGTTCGCCGCGCGCGATCATCTTCTGCGCGTCCATGCGCAGCGTCTCCATCTGCTTCAGGAGCGCCACCGCGTCCTTGTCCTCGGCCAGCGATTCGTTGGCCCGCTTGAGGGCCTGATATTCGGTGCTCTGGCCGATCATCCGGCCCAGATCCTTGGCTTTCTCTTCGATCATCCTTGCTCCCGTCGTCGTGCGAGTACGAATCGTTCGCGCCCGGCGAGGTCGAACCGCACCGAGACGTCTGCGAAAGCTGCGTCGGCGGCCACCATCTCCGCCACCAACGAGGCGCGGCGCGCATCGACTTCCAGCGCCAGCACGCCGCCGCCCTCCAACCGGGCCGCCGCACCACGCACCAACTCGCGCGTGGCCGCCAGCCCGTTCTCGCCGCTCAGGAGCGCCGTCACCGGTTCCCAATCGCGCACCGATGCCGGCAGCGCCGCGGCTTCCTCGAATGCAATGTAGGGCGGATTGGACACGATTGCGCGGGCGCGCAATCCGGCCACCGGTCCCAGCAGCGACCCGAGGCGAAACTCCACCGGCGTCGTGATCACGCCGGCCAGCGCCCCGGCGTTCTGCGTGGCAACCGCCAGCGCATCGTTCGAGACGTCGATGCCGATCACGCGGTCGAAGCGGCCCTCCTGCGCCAGGGCCAGCGCGATGGCGCCCGACCCGGTGCCGACGTCCACCGCGGTGCCGCCGCGACCGCTCGACGTCGCCTCGAGCACGAGTTCCACCAGCAACTCCGTCTCGGGGCGTGGAATCAGCACGCGTTCGTCGACCGCCAGCGTGAGGCGCCGGAAGCTGGCCCGCTCCACCGCGTACTGGAAGGGCATGCCGCGCGCGAGCCGCTGCGCCGATTGGACCGCCCGGGCCAGCAGCGTCGGGTCGGCCCGCTCGTCGCCGTGCAACACCGTCCAGTGCCGCCCCACGTCGAGCAGCGCCGCCACGATTTCCCGCGCCGCCATGGCGCTGTTCTCGTACTGCGCCCCTCACGAGTTCTTCCGCCACCTGCGCCACCACTCGCCTTACCGTGAGGCGATCCGCGGTCTTCCGACACGGTCGGCGTCCCGTCCGCGTGCAGGCCCGCACGTTGCTCGTGCGCCGACGCCGGCGCCGGCCGCCGCTCACCCACCGCTCAACCGCTCCTCGACGTCGGCCATCTTCAGCGCGTCGATCAACTCGCCGATATCGCCGTCGAGCACCCGCTGCAGGTCGTGCGTCGTGTAGCCGATGCGGTGGTCGGTGATGCGGCTCTGCGGAAAGTTGTACGTGCGGATCTTCGCCGACCGGTCGCCGGTGCCCACCTGCGTCTTGCGCACCCGCGCCCGTTCCGCCTCGCGTTCCGCGAGCCGGAGATCGAGCAGCCGGGCGCGCAGCACGTCCATGGCCCGTGGCCCGGTTCTGGATCTGCGAGCGCTGATCCTGCTGGCTGATCACCAGTCCCGTGGGAATGTGCGTGATGCGCACGGCCGAGTCGGTGGTGTTGACGCCCTGACCGCCCGGTCCCGACGCCCGGAACACGTCGACGCGCAGATCCTTCTCGTCGATCTTCACGTCCACCTCTTCGGCTTCCGGCAGCACGGCGACCGTGGCGGCCGACGTGTGGATGCGACCCTGATTCTCGGTGGCCGGCACGCGTTGCACGCGGTGGACGCCCGACTCCCACCGCATCGAGCCGAAGGCGCCGTCGCCGGAGACCTTGAAGACCACTTCCTTGACGCCGCCCAGCGTGCCCTCCGAGTGCGACATCACCTCGATCTTCCACCGGCGGCGTTCGGCGTAGCGCGTGTACATGCGGTACAGCTCGGCGGCGAACAGCGCGGCCTCGTCGCCGCCGGTGCCGGCGCGGATCTCGACGATGGCGTTGCGGTCGTCGAGCGGATCGTGCGGCACGAGCAGCGGCTTGAGGGCCGCCTCCATCTGCTCGATGGCGGCCTCGAGCTGCTCGACCTCGGCGGTCGCTTCGGCGGCCATTTCGGGGTCGTCAATAGAAACGAGCTCGCGCGCCTGCACGAGCTCGTCTTCCTGCTTCTTCAACCGGTTGGCCAGTTCCACCAGCGGCGTCAGGCGCCGGTGTTCGCGTCCCAGTTCGGCCAGCTTTTTGGAGTCGCGGAGCGACCCGGGATCGGACAGCGCCCGCTCGACCTCTGCGGCACGCGCCAACTGCTCGGCGAGGCGGTCGCGGAGACTCAGGCCTTCTTCCCGAACTTCTGGCGGAAGCGCTCCACGCGGCCGGCGGTGTCCACGAGGCGCTGCTTGCCGGTGTAGAACGGGTGACACTCGGAGCACACGTCGGTGTGGATCTCGGCCTGGGTGGAGCGCGTCTCGAACGTATTGCCGCAGGCGCACTTCACCGTCGCCGTCGCGTACTCGGGATGGATATCGGTCTTCACGAGAACCTCGAAATCATGGGTAATGCAGAGCTAAGGAATATAGCCGGTCCCGCCCGTAAGGGACAAGCCGCCAACGGGTTGGGTAGTGGCCCGGTTCCTCTTGTCAGCGTAATCAGCCCGTCAATGGGCCCCCGGCGGCGGCGCCAGACCAACCGGCGATCCGTGGCCTCCCACCGCGCCGGTACGGTGTGGCCAGCGGAGGCGGCACGAACGCCGTAACCCGTGTCGTCACCACGATTTGCCGAATTGACTTCGCACTCGGAGAGCCATAACTTCGCGTTCAATCGCTCGTTTCGCGCGGCGCCCGCAGCGCCGCCGCCCGCGGCCGGCCCCCGAATCCGCATGACTCAGACCACTGCCGACTTCCTCGCCACGGTGCCGCTGTTCGGCGGGCTGGACCGCCCCGAGCTCCAGAGGTTCGCCGAGCTGACCCGCGAGAAGACCTATCCGCGCGGCAGCGTGATTCTGTTCGAGCACGACCCCGGCGACTCGCTGTTCGTAGTGCGCAGCGGACGCGTGAAGGTGGTGCTCATCGGCGAGGACGGGCGCGAAGTGATCCTCGGCATGCTGGGCGTCGGAGAGCACTTCGGCGAGCTGGCGCTCATCGACGATCGTCCCCGCTCGGCCCATGTGATCGCGATGGAGGACTCCGACCTCCTCGTCCTCCGCCGCGAGGACTTCCGGGCCCGCGTCGAGTCGAGCCCGAGCGTCGCCTGGTCGCTGCTCACCGAACTGTCCCGTCGCCTGCGCCAGGCAGACGACAAGATCGGCGGCCTCGTGCTGCTCGACGTCCCCGGCCGCATCGCCCGCCTGCTGCTGGACCTCGCCGCCGAGAGCGGCGGTCCGCTGATCGAGCGATCGCTGACCCACCAGACGATCGCCCAGATGATCGGCGCCAGCCGCGAGACGGTGTCCCGCGCGATGAAGGAGTTTCAGGAGGCCGGCTCCATCTCCGTCGTGCGGCGGCGCATCACGCTCGTCGACCGGCCGGCGCTGGAACGGCGCGCCCAGGTTCGCCTGTGAGCATGGTCACCGGCCGCCGGTGATTCCGCGCCTAGCCCGGCGGCCCGGCCGTCCCCATGTTGACGCGATGCGTCGACACAGGCGGACCTGAGCGTGGAACTGCGATTCTGGGGCACGCGCGGGTCGATCCCGAGCCCGGGGCCGGACACGGTGCGTTACGGGGGCAACACGCCGTCCGTCGAACTCCGGACGGCCGACGGGTGGCTGATCATTCTCGATGCCGGCACGGGACTCCGGGAACTCGGACGATCGCTCGTCGCCCGGGCCAACGGGGCCCCGATCGTCGGCGACATCTTTCTCACGCACGCGCACTGGGATCACATCCAGGGCATTCCCTTCTTCGCTCCGATCTTCCAACGGGGAAACCACTTCACGATCTGGGGATCGCCGGCGCTCGAAACCAGCCTCGACCGTGTCGTGCGGGATCAGATGTCCCCGGTCGTGTTCCCCGTGTCGTTCGAGGAGTTGGAAGCGCGCATCGAGTTTTCGGCGATCGCGCCGGAGCGGCAGCAGCAGCATGGCTACGAGGTCTCGGCCTACCCGGTCCGGCACCCCGGCGGGGCTCTCGGGTATCGGTTCAGAGACGCCGGCGCCGGCGCCGGCGCCGGCACACTGGTGTACATCTCGGACAATGAACTCGGGCCGGGCGGTACGTACGGCACGCCCGATGGATGGAAGCAGGGCCTGCTGGAGTTCGTGCGCGGCGCGCAGGTGCTGGTGCACGACGCCACGTACACCAGCGAGGAGTACGAACAGTTCCGCGGCTGGGGGCATTCCACCTACGCCGACGCGGTATCGCTGGCGCTCGACGCCGGCGTCCGGCAGCTCGTGCTGTTTCACCACAAGCCCGAGCGCCGTGACGACGAGTTGGACGCCCAGCTCGCCAGGAGCCGGGAGATGGTGCGGGCCCGCGGGGGACGGCTCGAGGTCGTCGCCGCCGCGGAGGGCATGACCCTCACGTTTTGACGATGCACGTGTCTCAGGAGGAGACCATGAAGCGTTTCGTTCGCTCGGCATGGGTGTTGGCACTCGCAGGCGCCGTGGCCGCGCCGGCCGTGGCCGCGGCCCAGGGCGCGGCCAAGCCGGTGGTCGCCGTCTTCAACTTCGACAACAACTCCATCGGCAAGGACGCCGCCGATTACAACGGCATCGGCAAGGGCGTGGCCGACTTTCTGATCACCGACCTCGCCGCCAACCCCAACGTGACCGTCGTCGACCGCGACCGGATCCAGCAGGTGCTGCAGGAGCAGAATCTCGTGCGGCAGGGTGCCATCGATCCGCAGACCGCGGTGCGCGTGGGCAAGCTCGTGGGCGCCCAGTACGCGATCCTCGGCGGATTCATGAGCGACGGGCGCGGGAACATGGTGCTCACGGGCCGGTCCGTGAACATGGAAACCGGCGTCGTGACCAACCCCCAGCGCGTGCAGGCCAAGACCGACGACGTGCTGGGCCTGATCGCCAGGCTCTCGGACAAGGTGGCCCACGACATGAAGCTGCCCGCCATCACACACGGCAGCGGTATGGGCATGAACACGCCCAGCGGGAAGATGGACGATGTGGGGACGACCCACGTGAAGATGGACCTGCGCACGGCCATGCTCTATTCCAAGGCGCTCGACGCCCAGGACAACGGCGATACGGCCAAGGCCACCGAACTCTATCGGCAGGTGCTCGACAAGTTCCCCAACTACACGCCGGCCAAGACCCGGCTGGCCAAGCTCAGCAAGCCTGGTGACTGACGGACCTGGGCGCATATTGAGGTCGCCGGCTCCGCCGCGCCGCAGGGGACGCCGGCGACTTCGCGTGTCGCCCCACTGCCATTCCGCATGAACCCGCTGCTGATTCTGGCCGAAGGCCGCTCGCTCGGCGCCGCCCCCTGGAACCGGGACGGCGCCGTCGACGTTCGACGGGTGCGGTCACTGCCCGCCGCCGACACGATCGATCCGCGGCAGCCCACCGTGGTGGTGCTCGACCGGTTGCTGCTGCCGGCGACGGAACAGGACCGGGAACCGGCGCTCCGGGCCCTCGCCGAGCGCGCGGCGCTGGTCGCCGTCGGCGATCCGGGCGAAACCGAGCCGGCCCCCGACCTCCCCGCCGGGCTCATCACCAGCTTCATTCCCGGCGGCGCCTCGCCCGGTCTCACCGCCACCCTGCTGCGCGGCGCCTTCCGCCATGCCGCCGCGCTCGTGGACGCGCACGGCGCACGCTACGCCGCGGAGCGAAGCCGCCGCGAGCTCACGGATCTCACCGACATCGGGGTGGCGCTGTCCACGGTGCGCGATCTGACCACGCTGCTCGGCATGATCCTCTCCCAGGCGCGCCGCATCACATGGAGCGACGCGGCGTCGCTGTATCTCGTGGAGCGCCGGGACGACGGCGCGGCGCCGACCACGCTCCGATTCAAACTCTCCCAGAACCACTCGCTGCCCGACATCCCGTTCACCGAGTACACCGTTCCCATCGACCACGCCAGCCTCGCCGGGCACGCGGCCGCGGCCGGCGAACTCCTGGCCATCGACGACGTGTATCTGCTGCCCGAGGGCGCGAGCTACCAGCAGAACCGGAGCTTCGACGAGAAGTTCGGATATCGAACCCGCTCGATGCTCGTCGTGCCGATGAAGACACACCGCGACGAGATCATCGGCGTGCTGCAGCTCATCAACCGCAAGCGCCGGATGGAGACCGTGCTCCCCGACGCCGACGCCGTACAGCACGAGGTGTTGCCGTACGGGCCGCACGATCGGGAGCTCGTCACCGCACTCGCCGCCCAGGCCGGCGTGGCCATCGAGAACAGCCTGCTCTACGAGGACATCGAGCGACTGTTCGAGGGCTTCGTCACGGCCGCCGTGACCGCCATCGAGTCCCGCGATCCCACCACCTCCGGTCACTCCGGACGCGTGGCCGCCCTCACCGTCGGGCTCGCCGAGGCCGTGCCCCGCGCCGGCCGGGGCCCCTACCGCGACCTGCGCTTCAGCCGCGAGCAGATTCGCGAGATCCGCTACGCCGGGCTGCTCCACGACTTCGGCAAGGTGGGAGTGCGGGAACGGGTGCTGGTGAAGGAGAAGAAGCTGTACGCGCCGGATCTCGAGCTGATCCGGCACCGATTCGCCTACCTCCTCCAGCAGGCGGATCTGCAATTCGAGCGCGAGCGCGCCGACTATCTGCTCGCGCACGGCGCGGCGACGTACGACCAGGCGGTGGCCCGCCTCGACGCCGTGCGGCGCCGCCAACGGGCCGAACTGCAGCGCTTCCTGGACGCGATCGTCAACGCGAACGAACCGACCGTGCTCCCCGCGGGCACGTTCGACGACCTGCACGAGATCGGCCGGCGCACCTTCCGCGACGTGGACGGCACCGAGCGGCCCCTGCTCCGCGAGCCCGAGCTGCAGTTTCTGATGATCCGCCAGGGGAATCTCGACGAGCGCGAGCGGCGCGAGATCGAGTCGCACGTCACGCACACCTACCGGTTTCTGGAGCAGATCCCGTGGACCCGCGAGCTGCGACGAATCCCGGCGATCGCCTACGCGCACCACGAGAAGCTTGATGGACGCGGCTATCCGCGGCAGGTCACCGCCGAGGCGATCCCCGTCCAGACCCGGATGATGACGATCGCCGATATCTTCGACGCCTTGACGGCCACCGACCGCCCGTACAAGCGCGCCGTGAGCCGGGAGCGGGCGCTGGACATTCTGGCCGCCGAGGCGAAGGAGGGCGCGCTGGACCGGGATCTGCTGGACACCTTCGTGGAGGCGCGGATCTTCGAACACGGTGCGGGCAATGGGGCGTAGGACTACCCGTACCCGCCGCCTCCCGGCGTTTCCACCGTCACCACGTCTCCGGGCCGCAGCTCGATGCGGCACTTCGCGGGAATCGTCTCGCCGTTGAGCGCGTTTCGCCCCGGGTGCCCGTCGCCCCCGCCGGCGGCCCCGTGGGGCGCCGTGCGGCGGCGTTCCGTGAGCAGAGTGACCGTGCACCGCTCCATCGCGCGGTACCGCCGCACCACGCCATCCCCGCCACGGTGCGTCCCCCGGCCTCCCGAGCCGCGCCGGACCGCATAGCTCTCGACGCGCAGCGGATAGGCCGTCTCCAACGACTCGACCGGCGTGTTGAGCGTATTGCTCATCCCGACGTGCACGGCATCCGGACCATCGGCCCGCGCACTCGCGCCCTGCCCCCCGCCGAGCGTTTCGTAGAACGTCCACCCCGACCCGCCGAAGGTGATGTTGTTCATCGTCCCCTGGCCCTGCGCCGCCACCGGCACGCCGGCGTTGGCCAGGGCGAGCATCAGCGTATCGGTGATCCGCTGCGACATCTCGACGTTGCCCCCCGCCACCGCCGCCGGCCACTTCGCGTTGAGCGCGCAGTCCTCGGGCACCACGAGATCGATCGCCCGCGCAATCCCCTCGTTCGTCGGTACATCGTCGTCGAGCAGGGTGCGCAGCACGAACACCGCCGCGGCCCGGGTCACCGCGAGCGGACAGTTCACGTTCCCCCGTACCATGGGTGAGCTGCCGGTGAAGTCCAGCCGCAGCGTATCGCCCACGGCATGCGCCCGCACGACGACCGGCACCGGGTCCTCCGTCACCCCGTCGCCTTCCAGGGCATCGCGTGCCGTGGAATCGAACGCCCCGAGCGCCGCCACACGCGCGCGCGCGCGTCGTTCGGTGTAATCCAACACGGCGTCGACGGCCGCCGCCACCCGCTCCTTCCCCTCGCGCGCCAGCAGGGCGCGCCAACCGGCGGCGCCGGCCGCGCACGCCGCGAGCTGCGCGCGCAGATCACCGCGGCGTTCGTCGGGCGTCCGCACATTGGCCAGAATGAACTGCAGCACCATCTCGTCCAGTTCGCCCTGCGCCACCAGCCGCACCGGGGGAATCACCAACCCTTCCTGGACCAGCTCCGTGGCGCCCTGCGGCATGCTGCCCGGACTCATGCCGCCGACGTCGGCGTGGTGCGCCCGCACGGCCGAGAACCCGATCGTCGCCCCATCCTCGGCGATCGCTTCCACGAGCGTGAGATCCGGCAGGTGGGAGCCGCCGCGGTACGGATCGTTCAGAATGAACACGTCGCCGGGCCGGGGATTCTGGGCCATCACGGCTCGCACCGACTCGGGCATGGCGCCCAGATGCACGGGGATGTGCGCCGCCTGGGCCACCATGCGGCCGGCGGCGTCGAACAGCGCCGCCGACGCGTCGCGGCGCTCGCGGATGTTCGGCGACAGGGCGCTGCGCACGAGCACGGTGCCCATCTCCTCGGCGATCATCGCGAACGCGTTGGCCATCACGCTCAGTTCGAGAACGTCGAATTCACTCATGCGCCACGCTCCAGCATCCAGCCACCCATCGGTAGCGCCCGGGCCCGCCACCCCGGCGCGACGAGCATCGTCGCGTCGGGCAGCACCACGGAGCACGGCCCGTCGAGCGCCACCTCGCACGTGCCGCCCGTGTCGGTGAGCGTCGCCGCGTTCCAACCCGGCGCCGCCTCGCGCTCCAACCGAACCACGCGCGGCTCGTCGTTCGTCACGCAACGCACGCTCACGAACTCGACGTCCACGGGCAGCTCGAAGCCCACGCGCGTCCGGTGCAGGGCCGAGAACCGGCGCCGGACGTCGTCGGGCGTGTCACCCGGCGACGCCGCAACGTCGAGTTCGTGCCCCTGCCCCACGAAACGCGCCCGCAGATACCACGCCCGGGACCAGCCGGCCTCCGGGCCGCAGCGGGCTTCGGCCTGGCGCATGGCCGTGTCCAGCGACTCGAGCGTCGATTCGCCCGCGCGCCGCATCACGCTCACCATCCCCTCGCGCCGCTCGGCCGTCATCGCCAGCCCGAGCGCGCTCAGCACCCCCGCATGGGGCGGCACGAGCACCCGCGCCGCGCCGACGATCTCCGCCAATCCGCACGCGTGCAGCGGTCCCCCGCCGCCGAAGGCCACCAGCGCGCACTGCCGCGGATCCACCCCGCGCTCCACACTCACGCGCCGCAACGCGCGGGCCATCGTCGCGTCGGCGGTGGCGACGATCGCCCGCGCCGTGTCCTCGGCGCTGCGCCCGAGGGTGCGGGCGATCGCGCCCACGCCAGCTCTGGCGCCATCGACGTCGAGTTCGACCCCGCCACTCATCCGCTCGGCGCGGATGTTGCCCAGCATCACGTGCGCGTCGGTCACCGTCGGCTGCGTTCCGCCGCGGCCGAACGCGATCGGCCCCGGCACCGAACCGGCGCTGCGGGGACCGACGCGGAGGGCGCCGCCGTCGTCGATCCAGGCGATGCTCCCGCCGCCCGCCGAGACCGTTTCCACGAGCACGCGCGGGAGCGCGATCGGCACGCCCGCCACCTCGCCGCCGGGCTCCACCAGCGGCTCACCGTCGAGGATCAGCCCCACGTCGGCACTCGTGCCGCCGATGTCGATGGTGAGGGCGCGGGTGAGACCGGCGGCGCGCAGCACGGCGGCCGCGCCCACCACTCCTCCGGCGGGCCCCGAGAGCGCCAGCTGGGCGGCGCTGGACGAGGCGTCCTCGGCGGTGCGCATACCGCCACTGGAGGTCATCACGCCGAGCGCGGGCAGCGACATGGCGCGCAGCCGCTCGGCGAGCCGGCGCACGTAGCGCGCGACGCCCGGCCGCAGATAGGCCTCGGCCACCGTCGTCGTCGTCCGCTCGTACTCGCGAATCTCCGGGAACACGTCCGACGAGCAGACCACGTCGACCCCGGGCAGCCGCTCGCGGAGCGCCGCGGCCAGCGCCAGTTCGTGCGACGGATCGCGGTACGCGTGCAGCAGCGCCACGGCGACGACGTCCGGTTCGAGCGCCCGGACCCGGTCGACCGCGTCGGTGATCGCGGGCGCAAGCAGGGGGCGGATCACCCCCTCGGGCGCGATCCGCTCGTCCACGGCCACCACATGGGTGGCTGGCACCAGCGGGTCCGGATGGTGGCGCGTGAGGTCGTAGAGCGACGCCCGCACCTGCCGGCGCAGGTCGAGCAGATCGGTGAATCCGGCCGTCGCGCACAGCACCACCCGGGCGCCGGCGCGCTCGAGCAGCATGTTGGTGGCCACCGTGGTGCCGTGCACCACGCGCGAGACGTCCGACCGGCCGAGCGCCCGGAGCGACGCCTCCACCCCCTGGCTCTGATCCGCCGGCGTGCTCAGCACCTTGCGCGTTTCCACCCGGCCATCGGCGTCGATGGCCACGAGGTCCGTGAACGTCCCCCCGACGTCGATCCCGACCGACGCGCTCACGCCTGCCGCCCCCGCTCCGTGCGGTAGCTCCACCATGCGCTGCCCACGATCGCCAGCGTTGCCGCGAACGAGAGGAGGCCGATGAAGTCACCGAACCGGTCGTACGGCGTCCGCACGTCGCTGGTCTCGAGCGCGTACGTCTTCGCCTCGGCCTCGAAGATCGGCGTCGCCGCGCGGATGCGGCCCAACGGATCGATCCACCCCGAGATCCCGGTGTTGGCCGAGCGCACGATGGCCGTGCGGTTCTCGATGGCGCGCAATACGAGGTGCGCGTAGTGCTGGTAGGGCGCGAGGCTGTGCCCGAACCAGGCGTCGTTGGTGATGTTGATCAGGAAGTCGGCGCCGTCGTTGCGATACTGGCGCGACTCGCCCGGGAAGATCGACTCGTAGCAGATCAGGACCCCGAATTGGCCGAACGGGACCCGGTAGACCACCGGGCCGTCGCCGATGCCGAAGCCGCCGAAATACTGGCCCGCCCAGCCGAACCACCGGGGGTTGAGGAAGGGCACGCGCTCCACGACCGGCACCAGCCGCCGCTTGTGATAGATGGGCTGCGTCTGCCGGCCGTCGGCGTCGACCACCAGCGCGGCGTTGTAGTAGTCGTAGTCGGTCTTCGAATGCCACACCAGATCGAGCATGCCCGTGAGCAGCGGCACGCCCGCGCCCATGGTGAGGGTCCGGATGGAGTCGGACCAGGCGGGGTGACGGTACATGTAGTCGTTCAGCGCCGCCTCCGGCCAGACGATCAACTGCGGATGGTCCTGCTGCTCGGCCTCGTGCGTTCCCGCCGCCAGCACGTTGATGATGCGGGCGATGCTCGTCGAATCCCACTTCTGGTCTTCCGCGATGTTCGGCTGTACGATGCCCACGCTGCCCAGCGGCCGGAGCGGCACGCTATGCATGCGCCAGGCGCCGTAGCCGGCCACCGCGCATACCATGGCGACGATGGCGACGGCCCGGGCGACGTTGGCCCGGCCGCGCCCACGCGCCAGCCACAGGTCGGTCACGAGCCCGTTGGTGAGTGCGATCCAGAAGCTCACACCATGCACACCGCTGACGTCGGCGATCTGCGCCAGCACGGGGGTGTGGGTGACGGCGAGCCCCAGCGGCAGCCAGGGAAAGGCAAGGGCGGACAGATGGTTCATCGCCACCTCCGACGCCACCCACACCACCGGCAACAGCACCGCCATCGGCCACCCGGTGCTGCGCCGCGCCGCGAACAGCGCGCCGCCGGTGGCCGCCGCCAACACCGTGATCACGAACAGCGCGCCGAGATATCCGAGAATCGCGAGCTTGGTGAAGATCAGCAACGCCGTGGCGATCCAGTAGATGCTCGCTCCGTACGCGAAGATCCCGAACCACATGCCCAGGCGGACGCCGGTCCACGTATCGGCGCCGCGGTCCGCGCTCCGCGCCACCGCCACCGCCAGCGGTACCAGACACACGAACACCGGCCCCACCAGGCGGAACGGGGGGAACGCGTAGAAGAAGAACAGCGCCGAGAGGAGCGTCGCGAACAGCTCGGTGCGCGGCGGGCGGAAGAGGCGCGTGGTCACGGGAGAATCTCGCGCCCCGGCACGGCCGGACGAAAGATGGTGCGGACGATTCGCGCGGATCGCGCCCCGTCGCGGAGTTCGGGCATCGGGACCACCCTAGTCGACGACGCCCAGGATTGCGCCCGGATAGTAGGTGTGCAGGATCGTGCGGAAATCCTGGCCGGCGCGGGCGCGGCCGATCGCCCCCCACTGGCACATCCCCACGCCGTGCCCGTATCCCCGTCCCTCGAGCACCACGCGCGTGAGCGCGCCGCTCCGGTTCCGGTCGGTCGACACGGTGAACAGCGTGCTGCTCAGGATTGCGCCCCCATATTTGCGCAACACGTACCGCATGTCGTCGCCGCGGAGGGTGAAGGTCCCGCGCGTGGTCTGCACGTCCAGCGTGCCCACGCGCCCCGAGGCGGTGTGGCTCTTCACGGAGACGTCGCGGACGAGCCCGGGATCCCCGCCGGGCACCGAGGTATAGCGGCTCAGATACCGGGCCACCGATTGATTGAGGTCGGAACCCGACAACGTGCGCGTCCACTTGAAGTGCGGCGAGATGTCGCAGTAGTACCGGTTCGTACCGGGAATGCGGTCGCTCACCGGACGAAGATAGGGCACGGAGGGCCCGTGCCACACCTCGTCGGCGCCGGCCGTGTGGCCGCCGCACGTGGAGTGGTACGGCGCGTTCACCACGCGGCCGCCGAACGCCACCACGATCCCGGCCGTCGCCGCCACGGCCGCGTTTCCGACCGTCGTTTCGGCCTCCACGCCGCCGTACGCCTGGTCCGACGTCCCGGCCGTCACGTCGTACGACTCCGCGGACGCGTCGGCCAGATGCGTATAGGCGTAGCTCCGCGCCGACACCGCCTGCGCCTGGATGGCCGCCGAGTCGCCCGGGTTGCGATCGCCGATCTCGAGCGGCACCACACCCCGGAGGTACGTCTCCACCGGCACATGGTCGATCACCTCGAGTCCGTAGTCGGTGCCGACCAGCCGCAACTCGCCCACGTACCGCTTGCCGTTCACGATCATCAGCGCCGAGGGATCGTCGGCGCGGGCCACCATGGCGCGCGGTTTCCACGCGGTGGCGCGGCCATCGCTGCCCACCGCCCGCACGTCGGTGCCGTTGTGCTGAATGGTCCAACGCTCGTTGGCGGCGCCCCGCGCCACGAACGAGCGCCCGTCGCCCTCATACAGGCGCCAGGTGCCGGTCGCCGAGATCCGCGCCGTCGAGGCGTTGGTGAGCAGGGCCACCCGGATCGTGTGCTCGTGCGCCGGCGCCGGATCGGGAACGCGCGGCAGCCCCGACGCCAGCCGTCCGGTGGCCGGCGCCCGCGAACCCGGCACCGGCGACGTCGTGGTGGGCGAGTCGGGGAAGCGGCCGTGGATGACCGTCGAGCAGGCGAACAGGGCGCTGAGGGCGAGCGGCCCCAGCCGCTTAACCACGCGCCGCCCCCAACGCCGCATCCATCCGCTCCAGCGCGGCGCTGATGTCGTCGTCGGTGTGGGCCGCCGACATGAACGCGGCTTCGAAGGGCGACGGCGCCAGGTAGACGCCGCGGGCCAGCACCTCGTGGAAGAACCGCTTGAACAGGTCGGTATCCGACGTTCGCGCATCGGCGAAGTTCCGCACCGGCTCGGCGCGGAAGAAGAATCCCCACATCGATCCCGCGTGATCGGCACTGAACGGCACGTCGCGCCGCGCCGCCACCTCCCGCATCCCCTGCACCAGGCGCGCCGTCCGCTGCTCGATCCTGGCGTGCAGCGCCGGCGTGAGCATGCTGATCGTCGCGTACCCTGCGGCCATGGCGAGCGGATTCCCCGACAGCGTGCCCGCCTGATAGACCGGGCCGGTGGGCGCCACTTCGTCCATCAGATCGGCGCGACCGCCATAGGCGGCCACCGGCAATCCGCCCCCGATCACCTTGCCCAGCGTCGTGAGATCGGGAATCACGCCGAAACGCTCCGGTGCACCGCCCGGTGCAATCCGGAACCCGGTCATCACCTCGTCGAAGATCAGCAGCGCGCCGTGCGCGTCCGCCAACCGGCGCAGCGCGGGCAGGAACGCCGGATCCGGTGGGATGAATCCGGCGTTGCCGACCACGGGCTCGACGATGATCGCGGCGATGCGCGGCCCCTGCTCCGCCATCAGCCGCTCCACAGCCTCCACATCGTTGTACGGCGCCACGTGTGTCAATTCGGCCAACGCCGCCGGCACGCCGGGCGAGTTGGGAAGGCCGAGCGTGGCCACCCCCGAGCCGGCGCGCACCAGAAAAGAATCGGCGTGGCCGTGATAGCACCCGTCGAACTTCAGAATGGCGTCGCGCCTGGTGTGGGCCCGCGCCACGCGCACGGCGCTCATCGTGGCCTCGGTGCCGCTCGAGACGAATCGCAGCCGCTCCAGGTGGGGGAGCCGGGTGCGGATCAGCTCGCCGAGACGCAGCTCGAGTTCGGTGGGCATTCCGAAACTCGTGCCGGCCCGCATTGCCTCGTCGAGCGCGTCGAGCACCGCCGGCGGCGCGTGGCCGAGCACCAGCGGCCCCCACGAGAGCACGAAATCGATGTACTCGTTGCCGTCGACGTCGTGGAACCGGCTGCCGGCCCCGCGCGCCGCCACGACCGGGATCCCCCCCACCCCGCCGAACGCGCGTACCGGTGAATTGACGCCGCCCGGAAACACCTCCCGCGACCGGCGCATGATCTCCGACGACTGGGCGTGACTCGTCATCGTCCGAAGCTCCCCATCGAGGTCGTCGCGGCAACCGGCAGGGGCCGGCGTCGCGGCGCGGCGGCGGCAGCCGGCACCGACACCACGCCGGCCGCCGTCGCCAGAAAGTCGTAGTCATCCACGTCCCGGATCTCCACGTCGAGCAGCGTCCCCGGCGTCGCCGGCGCCCCGTCCAGCCAGGTGACGCCGTCGATGTCGTCCGCCTGCCACACGGTGCGCGCCTGCACCGACCCGTCGTCGTGGACGCGGTCCACCATCGCCCGCACCGTCCGCCCCACCCGGGCTTCGTACCGGTCCGCGGTCACCAACCGTTGCAATTCGTTGAGTCGCTCCAGCCGCTCCTGCTTCAGCGACTCGGGCACGTCGTCGGCCAGCTGCGCGGCCCGGGTGCCGTCCTGCGCCGAATAGGTGAACGCCCCGACGCGCTCGAACTGGACCTCTTCGAGCAGCGCGAGCAGCGTCTCGAAGTCCTCATCGGTCTCACCGGGAAAGCCGACGATGCACGTGGTGCGGATGGCGACGTCGGGCACCGCGGCGCGAATGCGGGCCACCCGGTCGCGGATCGTCGCGTTGCGTTCGGGGCGCCGCATCCGAGCCAGGACGCTGTCGGACGCGTGCTGGATGGGCATGTCGACGTACGGCAGCAGCCGCGGTTCGCGGGCCATGAGATCGAGGACGCCCGGGGTGAGCCCCGCCGAATACACGTACAGCATCCGGATCCACGGGATGTCGGTGCCGGCCACGAGCGCGTCGAGCAGCTGCTGCAGGCCGGCTCCATCGCGGCGATCGCGCCCGTAGTGGGCCAGGTCCTGGGCCACGAGATTGATCTCCCGCGCCCCCTGGGCCTCGAGCAGCTGGGCTTCACGCACCACGTCGTCGAGGCCGAACGACCGATGCCGCCCGCGCATGAGCGGAATGGCACAGAACGCGCAGCCGTGATCGCAGCCCTCGCTGATCTTGAGATAGCGCACGTGCGGAATCTGGCCGGTGAACAGCCGGACGCCGGGATGGGGGCGCGGCGGTTCGACGATGAGGCCGCGTGCCTCGAGTTCCGGAATCAGCCGGTCCATTTCGGCGGCGCCGAGGAAGAGATCGACTTCGGGCAGCTCGGCTTCGAGCTCCTGCTTGTGCCGCTGGACCATGCACCCGACGGCGACCACCGCCCGGGCGCGGCCCGTCGACTTCAGCCGGCCGGCCTCGACGATGGCGTCGATCGATTCCTTCTTGGCGGCGTCGATGAATCCGCACGTATTGATGACGATCACGTCGGCCCGCGCCGCGTCGTCGGCGAGCTCGGCGCCCCGGTCGGCGAGCTGGGCGAGATAGCGCTCGGAGTCGACCGTATTCTTGTCGCAGCCGAGCGTGACGAAGGAGACTTTCACCGGGGGAAGTTTAGCGACCTCGCGCGCCCCGAGATAGCGGCGCGAGCCCCCGGGGCCGTGGCGGTCGGGAGCCGGCGCTAGCGGTAGTTCCCGAATTTGAGTTCCACCCCGAAGTCGTGGCTTCGGAGCAGCGTCATCGCGTCCTGCAGATCGTCCTTGGAGGGAGAGCTCACGCGCACCTGGTCGCCCTGGATCGCGGCCTGCACCTTCTTGAGCTTCGCCTCCTTGATGGCCGCCGCGACCTTCTTGGCCGTGTCACCGTCGAGCGCGGTCTTGAGCTTGAGCTCGCGGTGCACGGTGTCGCCGCCCCCGGGCTTGATCTCGCCGATGTCGAGATTCTTCACCGGGACGCCGCGCTTGATGAGGCGGGTCTGGACGACGTCGAACAGCGACTTCATCTGGAAGTCGTTGTCGGCGACGAGCAGGAGTACCGCGTCGCCCCGCTTGAATTCGATCGTCGCCTTGGAACCCTTGAAGTCGTAGCGTTGCGCGATTTCCTTCTGCGCCTGGTTGACGGCGTTGTCGACCTCCTGGAGGTCCACACCGGTCGTGACGTCGAATGAATTGGTCGATGGCATTGCCGTGTCCTGTCGGGAGGTCGGTGCGTCGGTCGCGTACTGACGCACGATGCAGGGTAATGGCGGCGCGCGCCACCCTCTGGTCGCCACCCGCCGCGCCGGGAACCGATCGCCCGGCCGGTCCGCCCTGCCGCGGCCGGCGGCGGCTACCCGAGGTACGACTCGAGCGCCCGGGCGCGCGACACGTGGCGCAGGCGGCTCAGCGCCTTCTCCTTGATCTGGCGCACGCGCTCGCGCGTGATCCCGAGCAGCGCGCCGATCTCCTCCAGCGTCATCGGTTCGGCCTGGTCGCCGAGGCCGAAGTACAGGCGGAGAATCTTCGACTCGCGTTCCTTGAGGTGCGAGAGCGCCTCCTCGATCGACTCCGTGAGGGCCTTCTCGAACGTCTGCTCGTCGGGGGTGGGATTCAGATTGTCGGGCAGGTAATCGAGGAGCTTGTTGTCCTCGCCGGGCGTGAGCGGCGCATCCAGGGAGAGGTGGGTCTGCGAGATCGACATCGTCTTCGCGACCTCTTCCTCGGTGATGTCCATGCCGTCGGCGATCTCGGCGTGGGTGGCCTCGCGCCCCAGCTCCTGCAGCAGCACGTTGGCGCGCTTGCCGATGCGGTGGAGGGTGCCGGCGCGGTTGAGTGGGACGCGGACGATGCGGGACTGTTCCGCGAGTGCCTGCAGAATCGCCTGCCGGATCCACCACACGGCGTACGAGATGAACTTGATGCCCTTGGTTTCGTCGAACTTGTGGGCGGCGCGGATGAGGCCGAGGTTGCCCTCGTTGATCAGATCGGAGAGGGAGACGCCCTGGTTCTGGTACTTCTTGGCCACCGAGACGACGAACCGGAGGTTGGACCGCACCAGCTTGTCGAGCGCCTCCTGGTCGTTCTTGCGGATCCGCTTGGCGAGCGCCACCTCCTCCTCGCGCGAGATGAGAGGGTAGGCGCTGATGTCCCGCAGGTACTGATCGAGGGACCCTTCCTCGAACGACGTCTTCTTGGGGCCAGGCGTTGGCATGCGAACGACGACTCCTGCTAGCGACGAACTCCGGCGCCTACGTGCGCCGCTCGGACAGGGCAACCACAGGTGGGATCACGACCTCAATGCACGAACTCGCCCAGTCGCTTCCAGCGAACGTGGGTGACCCAGGTGAACGCCTGGTCGGACGAGTCCGGAGCGTAACTGTAATAGATCAGTATGGGACGGCCCGTGACAAGGGAGTCGGGCACGAATCCCCAATATCGGCTATCGAGTGAATCGTCACGATTGTCACCCAGCACGAAGTAGTGTTTGGGTGGAACCACGAGCGGGCCCCAATTGTTCCGGGACGGATGGTAGCTCGTCGCCGCGCCGGCGCTGCGCACCAGATAGTCCCGCTGCCAGACGAATTCCTCGCCGGCCGGATCCATGTCAGGGGCCTCGCGGCGCACGTAGTTCTCGGGCACCGTCTGGCCGTTCCGGATGAGCACCCCGTCGCGCATGGCGAGCGTGTCGCCCGGCAGGCCAACCAGCCGCTTCACGAAGTTCTTGGTCGGATCCACCGGCCAATCGAAGACGATCACGTCGCCGCGGTGCGGGTGCTCGAGCGCCGGCAGCCGGTCGTGCGTGAACGGCACCTCGGCGCCGTAGGCGAGCTTGTTGACGAGCAGGAAGTCGCCCACCATGAGCGTGTTTTCCATGCTGCCGGTGGGAATCTTGAACGCCTCGACGAAAAAGGTGCGGATCACCAGGAACAGGGCGACCGAGATCCAGAAGATCTTCGTCCACTCCCACAGGAAGGCGAGCGGCGCCGATCCCCGGTTGGCCTCGCGGAGCGCCTCCATGCGGCGCGCCGGCGTCACCGGGGGTGACGGCGGCGCCGGGGGCCCTGAGGATTCGTTCTCGTTCACTTCCATGCAACCTCTCGTCCTGCGCCTGCGTGCGCCGCCACGGGGCGGGAACTGCGAAGCTGGGTGACGGGCGCCTGCTGCTGCGGGGGTCTGCCTACGGAATTAATGGCGCCCCCGGCGGGATGCAAGCAGGTCGCCGCCGCCCTCCAATGTCCGACAGTCGGACTCGCCTAATAGTTGTCGATCTGGGCCCGCTGCAGCGCGCCCGAGAAATCCACGTATCCGACCTTCGTTTCCGAGTAGAACTCGTATACCTCCCAACCGCCCTCCCGGTGCCCGTTTCCGGTCTGTTTGACCCCACCGAAGGGCAGATGTGCCTCGGCTCCGATCGTCGGCGCATTGACGTACGTGATCCCGTTGTCCAGTTCGTTCAGCGCCCGGAAGGCGAGATTCACGTCGCGCGTATAGAGCGACGACGACAGCCCGTACTTCACGTCATTGTTCACCGCGAACGCCTCGTCGGCGTCGCTCACCCGGACCACCGACAGCACCGGCCCGAAGATCTCCTCCTGCTCGAGCCGCGACCCCGCCTGGACGCGCGCGAAGATCGTCGGCTCGAAGTACCACCCCTTGTCCAGGCCCTTGCCCGACGCCCGGCGGCCGCCGCACAGCAGGTCCGCCCCCTCCCGCTGGCCGACATCCACGTAATGCTCGGTCTTGCGGATCGCCGCTTCATGGATCATCGGACCGACGTCCGTGCCCGCCTTGCGGCCGTCGCCGAGCTTGAGCGCCTTCACCCGGTCCACCAGTCGTCCCAGGAACCGGTCGTGCACGCCGTTCTGGATGATCAGCCGGCTGGTGGCCGTGCAGCGCTGGCCGGTGGTGCCGAAGGCGCCCCAGAGTACCCCATCCAGCGCCAGGTCCAGATCGGCATCGTCGAGTACGATCATCGCGTTCTTGCCGCCCATCTCCAGCGACAGCCGCTTGTGCATCCGCCCGCAGGTCTCCCCCACCAGCTTCCCGGTGTCCGTGGATCCCGTGAACGAGACCACCGGCACCTCGGGATGCTCCACGATCGCCTTGCCGGCTTCCTCGCCGGCTCCGTGCACCAGCTGCACGACCTCCGGGGGCACCCCCGCCTCGAGCAGGATCTCCACGAACACGTGCCCCGTGTGCGGCACATCCTCGGCCGGTTTGAACACCACCGAATTCCCGCAGAGGAGCGCCGGAAAGATCTTCCAGGTGGGGATGGCGAGCGGGAAGTTGAAGGGTGTGATGATGCCCGCCACACCGATCGGCCGCCGGAAGCTCATCGCCCACTTGTTGCGCAGTTCGCTCGGCACCGTGTGCCCGAACAGACGCCGCCCCTCGGTGGCCGCGTAGTAGGCGGTGTCGATGCCCTCCTGGACGTCGCCCTTGGTCTCGGCCAGCGGCTTGCCCATCTCGCGGGTCATCAGGTCGGCAATCTCGTCCTTGCGCTGCACCAGCAGGTCGCCGGCGCGCCGCATCACGTCGCCCCGCGCCGGGGCCGGCGTCCGGCGCCACTGCTCGAAGCCCCGCCGGGCAGACTCCACCGCCCGCTGCACGTCGCGCGCATCGGAGCGCGGAAAGTTGCCGATCAGGTCGTCGCGGTCCGCCGGATTCCGGTTCTCGAAGTACTCCCCGGTTGCCGGCTCGACCCATTGGCCGCCGATGAAATTCTTGAACGTTTTCGTCATGGTCTCGTGATCAGGAAAGGGCGGGCCCTCGTGGCACGCCTACTGGCACATCCAGCTGGCCGGGTGGCGGAGGTCCGCCTTCGCATAGCCAACACGGGGCAGCACTTCCATGGATCCGAGCACCAGCCCCCACAGGAGGATTAACAGGGAGAGCACGTGGGCGCGAGCCGCCCGATGCCGCCAGGTCCAGACCGCGCTCCACCCGCCGCTCACCGCCACCACGGCCACCGCGGCCAGATACGCCGCCAGGCCGATCCCGCAGCGGGCCTCGTAGGGCCAGAGCAGGATCCCGACGCCGAGCATCACCGACAGCGTGAGCCGCGCGAACGCCCCGAACGCCCGGCCGCCACCGGCGGCATGCGCCGGTGCGTCCGGCACCGCCGGCGCCCCTCGGCCGCCCGGACGTCCGGCCGCCCCCGCCGCGCGTCCCCGGTCGTCGGACACCGGCGCCGGCTTCGGCGCCAGCGCTTCGTCCGAAATGCCCTCCAACTGCTTGTCGATCTTCGCGAGTTCCTTCGACCAGTCGCGTTCCGCCACGGTCTCTCCTTGCGTTGGCGCGCTCAGCCGGCGTCTTCGCGGCTCAGCCCGTATCGTTCCATCTTCTTGTACAGATTCGAGCGCGGCATCTCCAGCCCCCTTGCCGTCTCCGACACATTCCAGTCGTACTCGCGGAGCTTGGCCAGCAGAAAGGTCCGCTCCGCGGCCTGCCGGAAGTCGTCGAAGGTCCTGGCCTGCATCGCCGCCCCCATCCCCGCCGCCATCGCGTCCCCGTTGCCACCCGCCACCAGCCGGTCGACGTCCTCCGCGGTCACCGTCGAGCGGGCGGCGAGGATCAGCAGGCGCTCGATGGTGTTGCGAAGTTCGCGCACGTTGCCGGGCCAGTCGAGTTCGGTGAGGCGGGCCACGGCCTCCGGGGCGAATTCGCGCGGCGGCACTCCCTCGTGTTCCGTAATCAGCGACGCGAAGTGCGCGATGAGCAGCGGGATGTCCTCCCGCCGTTCCCGGAGCGGCGGCACGTGGACCGGCACCACGTGCAACCGGTAGAACAGGTCGTCGCGGAACCGCCCGGCGGTGATCTCGTCCTCCAGTTTCTTGTTCGTGGCCGCCAGCACGCGCACGTCCACCGACACCGGCTTCGCGCCCCCGATGCGGGTGACGACGCCGTCCTGCAGCACGCGCAGCACCTTGGCCTGCGCGGCCAGACTCATGTCGCCGATCTCGTCGAGAAACAGCGTGCCGCCGTGGGCCTGTTCGAACTTGCCGGCCCGGTCGGCGGTGGCGCCCGTGAACGATCCCTTCAGATGGCCGAACAGCTCGCTCTCGATCAGCTCGCCCGGGATGGCGGCGCAGTTCACCTCCACGAACGGGCCCGCCGAGCGCGGCGAGCGGCGGTGGATGGCGCGCGCCACGAGCTCCTTGCCGGTGCCGTTCTCTCCGGTAATGAGCACGCGGGCCGGCGTGGCGCCCACCTTCTCGATCTTGTCGATCACGGCCCGAATGGCGCGCGACTTGCCCACGATCTCATAGCGCGATTCGATCGTCTCGCGCAGCCGCGTGTTCTCCTCGTCCAGCGCCAGGTGCGAGAGGGCGTTCCGCAGCGTGACCAGAATGCGGTCCGTGTCGAGCGGCTTCTCCAGAATGTCGTAGGCGCCGAGCTGCGTCGCTTCCACGGCCGTCTGGATCGTGGCGTGGCCGCTGATCATGACCACGATCGCTTTGGAGTCGAGCTCGCGCAGCCGCCGCAGTGCCTCCAGCCCGTCCATGCCGGCCATCTTCACGTCGAGAAAGACGAGCTGCGGCGTCCACCGCTGGTACGCGGCGATCCCGTCGGCGGCGTTGGCGGCGCTCTGCACCTCGTACCCCTCGAACTCGAGCAGCTGGGTGAGCGCGGCGCGGACGCCCTGCTCGTCGTCGACGATGAGGATGCGGCGGCTCATGCCGGCCCCGCGGGGTGGGAGGTCATTCGCCAAAGCTATCGGCGCGGGGCGCCCCCGCCAACGAGGCCGGGGATCATTTGAGTCCCTTGTAGAGCGTCAGATGGCCGTCGGCCACGCGGATGTCGGCCAGGGAGGACGGTGTGGCGATCGAGATCGTCTGTGCATGGACGCTGTCCAGCCCCGCCGCATGCGCCGCGCGTGCGAGCAGCCTGGGAATGATCGCCGACGGCACGCTGACCTGGCCGAGCTTGATCTTCGTGACGCGGTATTCGGTGAGGCCCGGATGCACGACGTGGAAGGTGCCGGCCACCTGCATCGATTCCCGCTCGCCGAGCACGGACGCCAGCGGGCCGAGCACGGAGCTGCCGCCCAGTTCCCGCAGCTTCACGTCGGCCCGCACGTACACCTCGTTGCCCACCACGGCGGCCGCTGCGCTGTCCGCCGGCGCCGGCATGCGCCCGAGCAGGGTCTGCATCACGTAGGCGGCGGCGTCCCCCGGGGCGACGTTCTGGAACACCGGCCCATTCACCTTGTGGAGATTCTCGACGGCGGTCTGCGCCCGTCGGGCCCCGTCGGCGGTGAGGGGCTCCCACTGGATCGGGGCCACGGAGACGGCGGGCGGTGTGAGGTGGACGTAGCCCATCCACCGGTCGCGGGTGAGCCACGCGCCGATACCGAGCAGCACCAGGATCAGCAGACAACCGAGTCGTGCAAGGCATCCCATGGGTCAGGCGTCTCGAAGTGGAGAAGAATGAAGCCGTTCGTAGCGCGGGCCCTCCGGACGGAGGACGCTGCGCATGAGATCGATGCTCCGGACGGTGGTATCGAACCGCGCATCGGCCGCCCGCCGCGCCGCGCCGGCGAGCGCGCGCAGCGTGTCCGTGGCGGGCCGTCGCGGCACGCGTGCCAGCGTGACGTGGGGCCGGAAGGGGCGCCCCTCCACCGGGAGGCCCAGCCGGTCGGCGGCGGTCTCCACGTCGTGATGCAGCATCTCGAGCCGCGGATCGTCGTCCATGCCGATCCATACGACACGAGGCCGCCGAAAGTTCGGAAATGCTCCGAATTCGCCCACCGACGACCGGATGGCGGCGTGACGCCCGGCCACGCCGTCCATCGCCGTTCCCACCGCGTCGGCGACTTCATCGGGCCGCTCGCCGAGAAACTTGAGCGTGAGGTGCAGACGGGAAGCATCGACCCACGCGAGGTCGGGCGCGGCCGCCCGGAGTGGTGCCGCCGCCGCGTGGACCGCCTCGCGCACGGCCGGTTCGAGGTTAATCGCGAGGAACAGCCGCACCGGGTGCCGGCATCGAATCGGGCTCGTCGCCGCCAGCCGGCGAGACCCCCGCGAGTACGTTCAACGACCCGGACCGGTAGCCCCGCGGATCGATCTCCACGCCCGCGAACCCGGCCCCCCGGACCGCCGCGCGAACGCGTGCCGCCGCCGTGGGGTGCATCCATCGCGCGAGGTCTCGCGCGTCGATCTCCACGCGCGCCGTCTCCCCATGGTGTCGCACGCGGAGGTCCCCCGTGATGCCGAGCTTTCGCAGCTCGGCCTCGGCCACCTCCACCTGACGCAACCGCTCGATGGTCACCGCCGTCCCGTACGGCAGCCGCGACGACAAACAGGGGGAGGACGGCTGGTGCCAGGTCGGGATCCCGCGGGCCCGCGACCGCTCGCGGATGTCGGCCTTGGTGAGACCGGCTTCGGCGAGCGGCGAGGCGACGGCGTGTTCGCGCCCGGCCCGGGCCCCGGGGCGATAGTCCCCGCGGTCGTCGGCATTGGTACCGTCCGCCACCATCTGGAACCCGCGGGCCTGCGCCTCGGGAATCAGCCGTGTCCACAGCTCCGTCTTGCAGAAGTAGCAGCGGTTGGTGGGGTTGGCCGCGTAGCGCGGATCGTGCAGCTCGTCGGTATCGATCTCCAGCACGGGCACGCCGAACTCGTCCGCCACCCGCCGCGCCGTGGCCCACTGCGCCGCCGGATACGAGGCGCTTCGGCCGATGATGGCGAGTACGGCGTCGGCCCCCAGCGTTTCCACGGCGACGCAGGCCAGATAGGCGGAATCCACCCCGCCGCTGAATCCGATGGCAACCCGTCCCTGCGCCCGGAGCCAGTGCACGAGGGCGCGTTCGCGTTCCACGGCGGAATCGGAGCGGGTGTGCTGGGACGCAGGCATGTTCGAATTGTAGTTTCGTGCGGCGGCTCTGGGCAGGGCGCGGGCCCAGCCGCGCGCGGTCACCGATCGACGGTGGCCGGGCAGAGCAGCTTCAGTTGATTGGCCACATAGGGCCGCAGCGTCTGGGCGTAGTCCAGAAACTGCTGCGCGGCATCGGGCGCCACCGACCGTCCGCTGGCGAGATTCGTTTCCGCTTCGGCGAGCGTCGAGTCGGCCAACCGCACCAGATCACAGCTCTTGGCCGCCGGGGCTTCCGTGGCCGCGGCCTGGCTGACGGAGAGGGCCGAGGCGCCGAGCAGGAACGCCGATTCCGGCGTCGGCACCAGCCGGTGGGCGAGAGCCAGGAACCGTCGCGCCCGCTCGAAGTCCTGACGCTGCTTGGTGCCGTTGGCGGCGGTGTAGAGCGCGTTGCCGCGCGCCAGCGCGAACTGCGCCACCGTACCCTTCGATTCGCCGTTGGAGAGCGCCGCGTCGAGCGCGGCCAACGCACTGTCGGGGTGTTGGAGCGCCATCTCGTCGTCGGCCAGTTCCAGCCAGCCGTGCAGGAGCCGCGGGTTTTCGGCCAGGGCGACCTGCATCTCGGCGGCAGCCCGGGCGATCGCCCCCTGGTCCTTCAGTTGTTGCGCGGCCATCACATGAAGGTCCGGATCGTCGGGAAATCGCGTCAGCCCGCGCGCCAGCGCCTCCCCGTTCTCCTGCTGGAGCAACTGGACGTAGAGCGAATACAGCGTCGCGTCGTCGCCGAACTTCGCAACCCCGGTCGCCGCGGTCTTCAGTGCCCGGACCGGTTGCGTGTCGGCCCGGTAGGCCGATGCCAGCCGGCGGTAGAAGTCCGGATCCGACCGCGACGCCTCGTCCCGTGCTTCCAACTGTTCCCCGGCAGCGATGGCGGCCTTCCAGTTGGCCGTCGCCAGGTGCACGAGCCACTCGAGCTTCAGCAACTCGAGGTCATCCGGATAGGCCTTCACCCCCCGCACGATGATCGGCTCGGCGAGCGTCGCGTTGCCCTCGCGCGACAGCGCATCGACTACGCGGCGGATCAGCGTCCGATCCAGGGAATCGGTGGCGAGCAGTCGTACCCACGCCTTGCCCGCGCCGTCGTCGTCACCCTTCGCGTCCAATGCCGTGGCGAGGTAGTCCAACCCGATCGGGCTCGCGGGAACGCGGGCCAGGAGTGCCCGCGCTACGGCGACGATGGAATCGCCGTGATCGCCGGGCAGATTGCTCAGCGCGCTCAACAGGCAGACCCGAGCCAGCGCCGCCGGTGGATACGCGGCGATCGCGCCGCTGGCGAATGCCGCCGCCTGCTGGTAGTTGCCGGCGCGTACGGCATTCTCGCACTGGCGCAGCGGGACCATCTGCGAGCGGGCCGCGATCACGTCGCGGGCCACCGCCTCGGCCGCCTCGCGCACGGTGCGGCCGACCGCCGAGAAGGGCTGCACCATTTTCGGATCGCGCGTCAGCACGATCTGCGCCGCCACGCGGACCCCCGAATCGGTCGGCGCAACCGTTCCCACCACCTCCTCGTCGGCCCGGAAGTGCTTGGCCACGGCCTCGCGCTCGGCGGGCATCAACCCCATGTCCTCGTTGTAGCCCGACTTCTGGAGCCAACTCGCGACGCTCCCCGCGGAGACGACCCGCAGGCCCTTGTCGTGAAAGGTGTCGGCCACCCGATTCCGCACGATGTCCCCGGCCTCGTGCGCCGCGCCGCGGTCGGGCCCCTGAAACGTCGGCACGATCAGGATCTGGGTGACGAACTGATCCTGCGCCGGGAGCGTGGCGGCGAGCATCAGAAATGCCAGGAGTGAGAGCACGCGCGTCGGCATGGACGGGTTCGGGGTTCGCCACAGTATGCATGGCGGTACTCGGCGGAATCCAGCCCCGCCGCCATGCGCGGCCGAGCACGATTCCCCGTCACGCCATACTGCCATCCGTACGCGCCGGACGGCCCGTTCGTCACACGGCTTGCATCACCGCGCGGTCGTGCCGGAGGGGCCGGAGCATCGCGCCCGCCCCTCCGACAAAACTCCTGAAGGCTAGCGGCCGCCGGTTGCGCCCCGGTCGGCACGCAACTGGAAGGCCGCGCGCCCTCGCCGCCCGACGCGGGCCGCGCGGTCGGGAAGGTAGATCCGCGTGGTCCCGATGGCGGCCACACCCTTCACGTCGACCGCCGCCGCGCCTCGGCGGTCCAACCGGGCCAGCGCCTTCCGCGCCGGCGCGATCGCCTGCGCCGGACCGGTGGTGTGCGTCGAGACGCGATAGAGTGCGCGGCGGGCAGGACGGTCCCCGTTGCGCTGCATGATGACGAACAGGGTGGCCGCGGCCGCCGCCAGACGCTGCGCCGTCGCGGCGGAACGCGCCATCAGGATCAGGTTGGGCGTCGGGGAGTCCGGTCGTCGCAGAATGACGACGTCCTGCCCGAAGTTGGTGGAATCGGTGACGGCAACCGTGACGGCGACGCGGCCCGCCGGAGTGGGAGACGTCTGCGCGACGGCGGCGACGGACGACGTGGCGAGTGAGAGCAGGGCGCCGAGGACGGCGCGAGAAGTGCGGGTCATGGCATCGTTCTCCTTGAAAGGTCGGATGGTGGATCGGGATCGGAGCGACCGGTGAGCGCCAGTGCTCAACACAGCCGCTGGATCCATTCGCTCGTCACGACCCAGGTCCTGCCGCCGTCGTAGGAGACCTCGACCTGCACGAGGTACGTGGTGCAGGACCCGCCGCCCGTTCCCGACGTCGGATCCGGCACGCCGCCGTCCGACGGGTCACATCCCGACGGATCGTAGATCAACTGGCTGCTGCAAGTGGGCGTCTTCTGAATGATCGTCGGGCACGCGGGCTGGTAGGCCGTTTTGCGGCCCGTGGCCACCACCCCCGACTCGCCGAACCGCTTCCATTCGAATTTGACGCTGGGACCGTTGATGGTCAGCGTGACCACCGGCACCGGCAGCTCGAACCATGCCGAACTCGTGGTCGAACCGTAGACGTATTCCCCACAGTCGTGACTGAGCGACAAGCGGGCCGTGGCATGGACGGTTCCGGTCCACGTCTGGCAGTCCGTCAGGACCCCACCAAAGCTGATCTCGGCGGCGCACGCGACCTTCTGGACCGCATGGCCATCGTCGGCGCCCGACGTCTGGCCGGGCACGTCCACGGCCCCGTTGGTGTAGTTGGCGCCGAACGAAAGATCGGTATGGGCGTCGGTTCCGAGGTACGCGGCCACGCTGGTGACCATCCCCTGGTTGCCATGGACCGTCACCGTAAGCTCCTGATCGCTTACCAGCGCATCCATGTACGACAGGTCGGCATATCCGTCCACGCCGTCGGGGGGAGGCGGCGGAGCGACCGACGCGAGAGGAGCGACGGCGCGCCCATTCCAGACGCGGGAGCTGTCGACGTACCGCTGCAGCGCCTCCTGCCCATCCCGGGCCCAGCGTGCCGCCGTGCGTCGCACCATCGAGTCGGCATCCGCACCGCTGGCGGTTACGACGTTTCCGCGTCGGTGGACGCCGGGAGCCGCAACGGGCGTCGGTCCTCCCGGCGCCGCTGCGTCGCCGGGAACCGCAGTGGGTGGGGCATCGCACGCCCCGAGGGCGATTGCGACGGACAGGAGGGATCTCTTCCAGGCGGTTTTCATTGAGGCGTCTCCTCTGGTTGGAGTCAGGTCACCCAATGCCGCCCGGGCCGGCACGGAACGAACGGCGCGGCGGCGGCCCTCGCGGTCGCCCTCGCGCCAAACCGATCAAGGCACGGTGTCGCACCTCGAGGTGTAGACCGCTGTGAAAAGGGCCGGCGCCTGCAGCGATGGAAACGCCGGATAGGCGCCGGCGCGGCGGATTCCCCAATTGAGCAGCACGGAGTTGGGGCCGACTGCCGCGAGGCGCGGCAACGTTGCCGCAGCATCGAAGGGGAGCGGACGAAGCGCGAGGGCTCCGGTGTCGGCGAACGTCCCCGCCACGAGCTGCCGGTCGACGTGCCGGCGCCCGACGAGCAGGACGCGCCGGCCGGTTGCCACGGCGCCAAGCGCCTCCACGTTTGCGCGGTTCTCCATCGGCGCGCCGATGGTCCACGAGACCCCGCCGTCGCGCGATGCGGCGCGACCGATCGTTCGCCGCATCGTTCCGGCGCCGTCACGCCACTCGGCCGTCCAGATGGCGTGAAGCGTGCCGTCGACGGTCGCGACCAACTGCAGCCAGTTCAGTCCGGCGATCCCGGAGTGGACGATCGGACGCGGACGCGTCCAGGTGGCGCCCTCGTCGCGCGACCGCGATACCAGCACGGCGATCTCGCCCGCGCCTTCGTCGGGCGCGCCCGGCGAACCGATGTAGGCGAGCACGAGCTCGCGCGATGCCGTCTCGACGAGCGCCAGAAAGGTGGCCGGCGATTGCCCGGCCGGTATCCAGACGCGGTGCCAGTCTCCGGCGCTCCGGCGCATGCACCAGAATCCCTGTGCTGTCCTTTCGAGTCCCCGCGCGCTGAACCGGCACGGCGAGCACGGGGGCCTTCGCGGAGGCCAGCAACGCCGGGAAGGTGGCGTTCCACCAGATCCGGTCGGCCGCCAACAGCCGCTCGGGTACGCTCCATCCACGCGCGCCGTACCGTGCGTGCCATAGTGCGGCGACCCGCTCCTCCGCCCGCCAGGACGTGTCCGGCGTTTCGCCCCAGAACACATCGAGCGCGCCGTCGCCCCGCGGGAGCGCCCGCAACGCCAGCGGGCGGTCGACACCGGATGGCATTCGCACCACGCGAACGCTGCCCGCCGGCTGGATCACCACGCCCGCCAGCGTCCTCCGATCGACCGGCTGAACTGCCGTCAGGGACGAGTCGGCGAAGGTCGTCGCCGACCGCCACACGAACGTCGGCGACCCGAGCATCGCCAGCCCGTGGTCGATGCGTGCCGGGACCGGTTCCTCCACATAGACGGGGCGCCCGTCGGATAGTTGCAGTGGGCTCGGTTCGGACCAGGTGCCGGGGCCACAGGCGCCGGTGTGCTGTGCCTCGGCGAACCGCCCGAACACGGAGACCAGTAGGACGACGGAGAGCAGCGGAAGTCGGTGAAGCGGCAGATGCATGGCAACGTTGGGAAGTCGTGACGAATCGTCAGGGGCCGAGTGTAGCAACGAACCGGTGCCGCATCATCATCGCGACGTTGCGTATCGTATCGAATCACCGCACCGGCGTCGTTCCGGAACGGGAAGCGCGATTCGGCCCGTTGCGCACGGGCAGGCGGCGGCGTCTTTCCAATGTGTGATCCGGGCGCTTGACAGCACCCCCCTGTCGCGTGACAGCTTGGGGCCTTACCCGGGCGTCACCGCTCCGAATTCATCCCTCGACACCCCCGCGCTCCCACTGCTCCCCTCCGCCGATCGACTCCCGCCGCGCACACGCGCGCACCGCATGCGCCGGCTGGCTTTCCTCGCCGGTTTCGGGCTCGTGCTGTTCGGCGGCGTCACCTGCACCGACGGGCCGACCCATGCCACCGGCGGGCGGGCGATCGTACGCTTCTCGCCGCAGTTCTCGGCAGCCGATGCCGCGACGTTCCGGTCGCTGGCGCAGTTCGGATTTGCCATCGACAGCGTGCGCATCCGGATCGCGCACGTCGATCGCCCCTCGCTGCGAGGCCTCGACACGGTGGTGGCGGTGCCGGCCGGCCGGGACACGCTCCGGCTCAGCTTCCCCGTCGTCCTCGGGACCGCCACCGAACGGCTGAAGGTGACCGTCGATCTGCGCGACCTGCTCCAGGTGCTGTTTTCGGGTTCGCAGATCATCACCGCGACGGCGGGGGCCCCGGCCAGCGGCTCACCCCCGCTCATTCCGATCGTCTACGTCGGGCCCGGCGCCGGAATCGCCCGCATCGCCATCGCCCCGCGGGACACGGGGATCGGCCTCGAAGGCAGTGTGCAGTTCCGCTACTCGGCGTTCGACAGCAGCAACGCGCCCGCAACCGGCGCCGGCGTGGCCTGGAGCCTGTCCAACACGGCGCTCGGCTCGCTGGACGGTGCCACGGGCGCGTTCGCCTCCAACGGCACGGAGGGCATCTCCTGGGTGTACGCCTCCACGCCGAACGACCTCCGCGATTCCACCACGCTCACGGTCGCGGGGCTGCCGGCCAAGGTCGTCGTGCTCAGCGGCGGTGGACAGACCGGAGCCGCCGGCACCACGCTCGCGAACCCGCTGATCGTGCAGGCCCAGACCCCCGCCGGCATCCCCGTCGCGGGCGTACCGATCAGCTTCCTGGCGCCGCCCACCGGAGCCGTGAATCCGGCCATGGCCACGACCGACAGCACGGGCAAGGCCAAGACCGTGATGACGCTGGCACGGGTCGGGGGGGCGCAGCGGTTCGTGGCGTTTGGCGACGGTCTCAGCGCCGACTCGGCCACCGAAACCGCGACGGCGGGGCCGCCGGCAGCGCTCGTCAAGGTGGCCGGCGACTCCCAGATCGTGGCGGGTGGCGCCCCCGTGCCGATCCCGCCGGCGGTGCGGATCGCCGACGCCCAGGGCAATGCATTGCCGGGCGAGACGGTCACCTTCGCCGTGGGAACGGGTGGGGGGACCATCACCGGCGGAACCGTCCACACCGACCCCGCGGGAATCGCCGCGGTGGGCAGTTGGACCGTCGGCACCTCCGGCGCCCAGACCCTCACCGCGACCAGCGGCAACCTCACGGGCACCTTCACCGCCCTCCTGCTGGCCCCATCGGGCAGCGTGGCATCGACCCAACTCCAGACGCATCTCGACACGCTCGCCTCGCTCGGCGACACGGTCACGCTGGTCGCGCAGGCCTTCGACTCGGCGGCGGCGCCGGTGTTCGGCAGCTTCACCTGGGCCACGCGCAATCCGGCCGTCGCCACGGTCGGTGTTGCGGGACTCGTGACCGCCATCGCCAACGGCACCACATGGATCGTCGCCACCGAGCGCGGCGGGACCGTGGATTCGGCCCGGATCGTCGTCCAGCAGCGACCGAACTCGGTGGTCGTCTCCCCGGCGTCGGTGAACGTCTACCTCACGGGCACGTACAAGCTCACGGCCACGGCGTTCGACGCCCGCGGCAATCCGCTCATGGGCGCGGTGAACTTTGTTTGGTCGTCCGACACCCCCAACATCGCCGGGGTCGACACCACGGGACTGGTGCTCGCGTTCGGGCTCGGTCAGGCCAAGATCAGCGCCACCACCGGCGGCGTGACCGCGTCGGCGCAGATTCACGTCCTGACGCCGATCACGCGGCTGGCCGTCGGGACCGATTCCGCCGGCATTCCGGTGACGGACACCACCTCGTTGACCACCATCGGCCAGGTCCGGACGCTGACGGCGGTGGCCTACGACACCCTGAACAAACCGATGACCGGCGTCGCCATCACGTGGACGTCGAGCAACCCGGCGGCCGTCAGCATCGATTCGGCGACCGGCCCCACCACGCGGGCGACCGCCATCGCCAACGGCACGTCGAAGATCACCGCCACCGCGCAGGGTGTGAGCGGCAGCGCATCGGTGACGGTCGCGGTGCCGAAGCTCCAGTTCAGCTGGAGCACCGGCTCGCTCGGCATCGGCCAGTACGACACGGCGTTCGTGACCGTGAGCCCGCCACTCGCGCAGGGCGGACGGGTCTCGCTGAGCCACGCCGGCAAGGGCTACACGGGCACCGATTCCACGTCGGTCGGCTTCCCCGCGAATGGCGACACCTCCGGGGTCTTCCGGATCGTCGGGCAGGCGCCGGGCACCGACACGCTCGTCGCCGACTTCATCCAGGCCGCGCTCTCGGTGCTGCCCGACACGGCGTACACCGTGATCGATTCCGGCACCGTGGGGCCGCTCGGCGGCTGGCCCGACACCCTCGTCGCCGGCGACTCGGTGGCCGTCAAGCTGTCGGCCCGGGATGGGGCTGGCGGCGTGCACCGGGTGGCGGCGGCCACCAGTTGGACCATCCAGCCGAACGCATTGTTCGAGTTCCACGTCGGCGGCGCGATTGCCCGCGTGGTCACCATTCCCGCCGACGCCAGTTCGGTGACCTTCTATCTGGTGGCGCTCAAGCCCGGCGCCGGGACGGTGACGTTCACCTCCGCCACCTACAAGACGTTCGTCACCCCGACCCTCACGATCATTCCCTGACCGTGGGCGCGCGGGCCGGCGCGGGAACGCGCGCCCGGTTCAGACCCGGGCCGGCCCCAGATACTCGCGGCGGAACCGCTCGTGCGTAGCCGCGAGCGCCGGCGCCCCGAGTTCGTACGTGGTCCCGTCGGCGCACCAGGTCACCCGCGTGGCCACGGCAAAGAGCGGTGGTATCTCGTGCCCCGTCACGACGACGCTGCATCCTCCACCGGCCAGCGTGCCGAACGCGGTCGCGATCAGCTCCGCATCTTTCGGGGCGATGCCGAGGAATGGTTCGTCGGCGAGCAGGCAGCGGGGGTTCCTGGTGAGCACCATGCCAATCTCGACACGGCGGAGTTCCCCGCCGGACAGCTGATCGGGGGTGCGATCGAGCAGCGGAGCAAGGCGCAACCCGGACAGATCGGGATCGCCGCCCGCCCCTGGAAACTGGCGGCGCATCATCTCCAACTGCGTGCCCACCCGCAGGGCGCGCGAGCACAGGCCACGGATCGGCAAGTAGAACAGTCCGTCGGCGGCCAGGCGCGGATGGCGTGCCTCGAGGTACGATCTTCCCGCGAAGTGCACCGTGCCCGAATCGGGCGACAGACGCCCGCACGCGATCCGGAGCAGCGTGGACTTCCCGATCCCGTTGCGCCCGACGAGCGCCGTTACCTCACCCGGGATCCCCCGCAGCGTCGCCGACGCCAGAACGCGGCGGTCGCCGTACCGCTTGGCAACCGAATCGGCCACGAGGATGGCCCTCATCCGGCCACGGCCCATACGAACCGCATGACCAGTTCTCCCGCCAGCGCGGGTGCGGCGTCGAGCAGCACGCACCAGGCACGCGTGACCCCAAGATTAGAAATGAGAACGCTCTCGCCCATGCGGACCTCGTCCAATGTGCCGGCGATGGCGCAGAGCGCCACGAACACCAGGGCAGCCGGGGCACCCAGACGCAGTGGATTCCCGCCCGCCGGCAGGAGGACGAGCGCGAGGGCGGCGCGTGCGGCCACCCAGATCGTGGCGCCGCGGCGCAGGCGGGTGCGGACGAGAATCGCGTTGGGGACCATGAGATGGGGTTCGGGCCACGCGTTCCTACCGCGCCGGCGCGCAGTCGTTCCCGCCCGCCGCACGCCCTTGACGGCCGCTGGCCCCGGACACATGGTACGCGGCCCCCAATACGCATCGCCCGCCTTCCAACAATCCCCCCGCCTTCCCAAGGGGAATTCATGTCATTTCCAACATTGCGGTGCTCCGCCGCGCGCCTTTCGTACGTGCTCCCGGCCCTGGCCCTGCTCGCCGCCGCCCCGGCGGCGCGCGCCCAGGCCGCCACCAAGGATTACACCCCCGCCGACGCCAAATTCATGCAGGGGATGATCGTGCACCACGCGCAGGCGGTGGTGATGTCCAACTGGGCGCCCACGCACGGCGCCCGCGCCGACGTCGCCGTGTTGTGCAAACGCATCGCGCTGTCGCAGTACGACGAGATCGACCTGATGCAGCGGTGGCTGGCGGCGCGAAATCTCAGCGCCCCGGATCCGCTCAAGATGCGGCAGCAGAGCTCGGGCCCGGTGGAGGATTCCAGCCCCATGCACATGCCCGGCATGGACATGGGCAACCCGCCGATGATGATGTCCGGCATGCTGACCCCCGCCGAAATGCGTCAGTTGGACGCGGCGCGCGGCACAGAATTCGACCGGCTCTATCTCCAAGGCATGATCAAGCACCACCAGGGCGCCGTCGACATGGTGGCGGCCCTGTTCGCCACCCCCGGCGGCGGCCAGCAGTCCGAGCTGTTCGGCTTCGCCACCGACATCGACGCCAGCCAGCGCGTCCAGATCGCCCGCATGCGGGCCATGTTGAACACCCTTCCCACCACCCCGAGTCCAACCCGATGACACCCTCCTCCCCCGCCGGGCTGCGCCTGCGCGCGACCCTCAAGACGCTCTTCCTGGCTGCCGCGCCGCTGCTGCTGGCCTCCGCGTGCACCGAGGCCGGTCCGCCCGCCGCGGCGGCCCCGGCCCACGCCGACACCACCGACCCGCGCGCCAACCTCAAGGCCGGCCTGTACGACGCCGGCGTTGCCTCGCGGGGACTGGAGCTGGTGGCCCACCAGAACAAGCCGGACGTGTTCCATCCGAACGATCCGGGCGGTCTCACGTACGCGAATTCCGATCTCGCGTTCGGCGGACACTACGTCTATCAGGGCAACTTCAGCGGCATTCAGATCTGGGACGTCTCCGACCCCGCCAAGCCCACGCTCACGGCGGCGCCGGTGTGCTTCACCGAACAGGGCGACGTGTCGGTGTACGGCCACCTGCTGTTCGTGTCTGCCGAAAACACCGGCAGCCGGCTCGACTGCGGCACGGAGGGCGTGAAGGACACCGTCAGCAAGGCGCGGATGCTCGGCATCCGCATCTTCGACATCTCGAATCCCACGAAGCCCCGTCAGGTGGCGGACGTGCAGACCTGCCGCGGCTCGCACACGCACACGCTGGTGCCCGATCCGAACGACAAGGGCGTCGTCTACGTGTACGTCTCCGGGTTGGCCCGCGTCCGGTCGACGTCGGAGATGGCGAGCTGCGAGATCGGCGACATCAACGATCCCAACTCGGCGCTCTTCCGCATCGAGGTGATCCGCGTGCCGCTCGCGCATCCGGAACAGGCGAAGATCGTCAGCTCGGCGCGCATCTTCGACAGCCTCACCAAGGCGCCGTCGCACGGGCCCGCGGTGGCCGACACGGCAGGCAGGGCCGGCCGGAGCGGACGCCGGGGGCGCTTCTCTCCCACCATTCCGCCCAACACCTCGGCCGCCGACTCGGCGCGCATCGAAGACCTGTTCGGCAAGCTGATCGGCGCCGCGCGGAGCGATCCGGCCACGTTCAAGGCGATGTCCGATTCGCTCGAAAAGATGGGCGTGCCGGTGCACATCCCGCCCCCGATGCCGCAGGGTATGGGCGGGCCGTCGCAGTGCCACGACATCACCGTGTACCCCGAGGCCGGTCTGGCCGGCGGCGCCTGCTCCGGCTACGGGCTCCTGCTCAACATCAAGGACCCCGTGCATCCGGTCAGAATCCAGGCCGTCGCCGATTCCAACTTCGCGTTCTGGCATTCGGCCACGTTCAGCAACGACGGCTCGAAGGTGATCTTCACCGACGAGTGGGGCGGCGGCACGCAGGCCAAGTGCCGCCCGACCGATCCCATGGATTGGGGCGCCGACGCCATCTTCACCGTGCAGGGCGACCAGCTCACCCGCCAGAGCTATTACAAGCTCCCCGCGGCGCAGACCGTCAACGAGAACTGCGTGGCCCACAACGGCGGCCTCGTGCCGATCCCGGGACGTGACGTGATGGTGCAGGGGTGGTATCAGGGCGGCGTCTCCGTGTTCGATTTCACCGACCCGGCCCATCCCAAGGAGATCGCCTACTTCGACCGCGGTCCGAACGATTCCACCAAGCTCGTGCTGGGCGGATTCTGGGCGGGCTACTACTACAACGGCTACATCTACGGATCGGAGATCGCCCGTGGCCTCGACGTGTTCAAGTTGACGCCCACCGCCGACCTGACCCAGAACGAGATCGACGCCGCGGCGCTCGTGCACTTCGATCAGTACAATCCCCAGGACCAGCCGAAGCTCGTCTGGCCGGCCGCCTTCCCGGTGGCCCGCGCCTACCTCGATCAGCTGGTGCGTGACAACGGGCTGCCCGCCGCGCGCACGGCGGCCATCAAGAGCGCCCTCGACGACGCCGAGAAAGCGAGCGGCGCTGCACGGGCGTCGGCCCTCACCAGCCTCGGCGCCGATCTCGATAAGGATGCGTCGGGTTCCAGCGACGCCACGCGCGTCAACCTGCTCGCCGGCGTCGTGAAGGCCATGGCGGCGCAGAAGTAGTCATCCACGGCGTGCAGCAAAACACGACGCGGGCGCCGGAACATCGGCGCCCGCGCTGTGTTTTGGCCGGGGTGAGCCGCGACTATCCCAGCCGCGGCCGATAGCGCAGCGCCTCGGCGACGTGCGCCGGACCGATCGCCGGCTCGCCCGCGAGATCGGCGATCGTCCGCGCCACCTTGATCACGCGATGGTAGGCCCGGGCCGACAGCCGCAGACCGTCCGCGGCGCTGGTGAGCAGGGCGCGACCCGGCTTCGTCAGTCCGCCGTGCAGGTCCAGCCACCGCCCGCTCACGTGCGCGTTGCAGTCGGCGTCGTCACGGCGGGCGTACCGCGTGCGCTGCACCGACCGGGCAGCTTCCACCCGGCTCCGGATCTCCGCCGACGGATCGCCGCTCGATGCCGAACGGTCGCCCAGCAGGTCCGTGGGAACGGCGCCAACCGTGACGTGCATGTCGATCCGATCGAGCAGCGGCCCGGACAGCCGCGCGCGGTACCGTTGCACCTCGCTCTCCGCGCACACGCAGGGCTGTGCGCCGCCGGACCCGGCGTGCCCGCACGGACAGGGATTCATCGCGCCCACGAGCGTGAACCGCGCCGGGAAGCACACCGCCTGCGCGGCCCGCGCGATCACCACGCGCCCATCCTCCATCGGCTGGCGCAACGCCTCCAGCACATACCGCGGAAACTCGGGCATCTCATCGAGGAAGAGCACGCCGTGATGCGCCAGACTCACCTCGCCTGGCCGGGGAACGCTGCCCCCGCCCACGAGGCCCGCCGAGCTGATCGTGTGATGCGGGGCCCGGAACGGCCGGGCGACGGAGCGGGCGCCCGCCCCGCTGGTGAGCCCGGCCACCGAGTGGATGGCGGTGACGACGAGCGCCTCATCGCTGGCCAGCGCCGGCAGAATGGACGGCAGGCGGCGCGCCAGCATGGTCTTGCCGGCGCCGGGCGGGCCGATCAACAGGACATTGTGGCCACCCGCGGCTGCGATCTCCAGCGCGCGCTTGGCGCTCTCCTGCCCCACCACGTCGCAGAAGTCGGACGACGCCCGTCCTGTCGGCGGCGGCGGCGGCACGGTCGCGGGCGGGAGCGTGCCGCCGCGCAACCACTCCACCAGCTGCGCCAGCGTCGGCGGTGCGCACACCGCCACGTCGTCCACCAGCGCCGCTTCGGCGGCGTTGTCGCACGGCAGCACCAGGGCGAGCGGCTCGTCGCGCGCGGCCATGCGTCGCGCCACCGGCAGCGCCCCGCGAATCGAGCGGACGCTGCCGTCCAGCCCCAGCTCGCCGAGCACCACGACGCGCTGCGCCATCGATTCCGACACGACGCCGAGCGCCGTGAGCAACCCGATGGCGATCGGGAGATCGAACGCCGAACCGGTCTTGTGCACGTCGGCGGGGGACAGGCTGACCGTGATGCGGCGCGGGGGGAGGGCGAAGCCGGAATTGGCGAGCGCCGCGATCACGCGTTCGCGACTCTCCTTGACCGAACTGGAGGGCAGCCCGACGATGCTCCACTGCGGGAGGCCGGGTGATACATCCACTTCAACCGTGACGTCGTACGCCTCGATGCCGAGGACGGCGGCCGTGCGAATGGCGGCGAGCATGGCCGCAACATCGGGGTCCTGACACCGAACTCCCTACCAAAGCCATGCCGGCGCCAGCGAATTCGCGCAACGCGGGTCACGCATGGCCGCCGTAGGATGGCGAGAGGGGGTGGCGGGCCTCGCGGCGGCCCCGGGTGGCGGCGCCGCCTGCCTCGAAGTCGCCGCGGGTCAGTCCGGGGGCGCGACCATCATCGCGACGATCGCCCGGAACGGTTTACCCGGCGGTGAGGCGTTTACGCACCTCGCGAGACCCGTTGGCGACGCCGAGCGCGACACCGGCGCCGAACAGCACGGCGGTCCCTCCGCCAACGAGGGGCAGCAACCATACGATCGGAGCCGCCACGAGACCGGCAACGACGCCGGCGATGATGGGCGCCTTGAGCGTGTGCACCCCATCCACGTATCGGAGCTTGTTCTCGACGAAACGACGGGCCGTGAGGTAGCCGAACACGGTGGCGGCCGCGGTGGCGGCCAGGGCAATGAATTGGAACACGGGATCCCCCAGTGGCGTTCTCTTCACTCCGTACGCGGGCCGAGGCAAACGGTTTCATGCCGCGCCGCCGCCGACCGGGAACACTAGTGCCGGTTCCCGTCGCCGGATAGTTTTTCGGAACGTCGGTGGGGCCCGGGCGCCAGTCCGGCGCCGCCGGCGCCGCCCGCCGAGCGCAGCTTGCCATTTCCGGAGACGTTCGATGTTCACCTTGCGCGTGGCCCGACACGACCGGCCGGACCAGGTGCTGGCCGAATGCCTGAGCAACGTGCTTCCTGCGTGCGGTGAAACCCTCTTCCTCGACACGCTCGACGCCGACGGCGTGCTCACGGGACCGAGCACGTGCTGGCGGGTGGTCGCCGTCTCGCTGCACGTACCGTCGGGCCGCTCGGCGCGGCGCCGCGACGGCCGGCAGCATCAGGTGGAGCTCGTCGACGTCACCGTCCGGCCCGACGTCGTCAACATCACGGACCTTGCGCAATCCGCCCAGGAGTCGCTCTCTGAGTCCCGCCGCATCTAACCGGGACGGCGCATGATCCACGCTGGGTCCTCCGAGCCGTACACGGTCACGCATCAGCTTCCGCCGCACCTCGCCAGCTGGGAATTGCCGCCCGACTGGGCGTGGGGGCCCGAGGGGTTGCTGTTCGGCTACCGCCACTATCAGGAGTTGGTGGACGCCCTTGGCCGATCGCTCTCCCTGGTGAGCGTTCCCGATGCCTCGCACGAGGCATGGCTGGCGGCCGAGGCCCGGCACCTGGCACACCGCAACCATCCGGCGGTCCCGACCACGTACCACTACTGGGCCACCTACGGGGCCGGGCGTCACGGCCCGGGTTACCTGCGACGATGGATCGCCGGCGAAACGGTGGGCGCCCGCGTGCGGCGCGCCGGCAACGAGGACGTGCCTGCCATGCTGCGGGTGATGCGCGAGGTCGGCTCGGCAATCAGCTATCTCCACGATGCCGGCGCCACGCACGGTGCCGTCTCCCCCGAAACGGTTTGGGTCGCCCCCATGGGGCGCCTGTGGATGCTCGGCTGGGAGTGGGCGGTGCCCGCCCCCGAGATTCCTGCCGGCGTGGCGCCCGACCGCACCTGGATGCCCTCGCCCCGCGAGTGGGAGGACGGCCACTGGGCCCCCAGCCCGTTCACCGACCAGTGGCAGTTGGCGGCACTCTGCTTCTATGCGCTCTGCGGCGAGATGCCGTTCGCGCGCGACGTACCACCGATCAGCCTCGTGCGCCCCGACTGTCCGAAGTCGGTGGCCGTGGTGCTCGACCGGGCGCTTCGCGAGAATCCCACGGAACGGTTCCCGAGTGTGGCCGCGATGCTCCGGGCCGTCGATCGCGTGGTCGGCAGCCGCACGATGCTGCTGATGGGCGACGAGGACACCCAGGCGCCGGAGGAATCCGAGGAGGTCCGGCTGCGGTGGGCGCTGGGGGACGAGTACGACGTCCTCGCCCCACTGGGCTCGGGGTCGTTCGGTTCGGTGTGGCGCGTCCGCGACCTGTCGCTCGGCCGCGAGGTGGCGCTCAAGCTGCTGCACCCGCACATCGCCGGCGACGAGGTGGCCGTGAGCCGGTTTCGCCGCGAGGCGCAACTCGCCGCGCAACTGGCCCATCCGGCCATCGTCCCGATCTACGATTTCGATTCGCGGGGCAGCGTGTCGTGGTACACCATGGAATTGGCGGAAGCGGGGTCGGTGGCGGAGTTGGTGCAGCGCTCCGGCGCCCGCCCGCTGGCCGAAGTGGCTCCCCAGGTGGACCTCGTGCTCGATGGGCTCGCCGCCGCCCACGCGATCGGGGTCGTGCACCGCGACCTGAAACCGGAAAACGTGGTCATCGACCGCTACCGGCGCTGGCGCATCGCCGACTTCGGTATCGCGAACATCTGGGGCCAGGATCCGGCCGAAGCCGCCGGCACCCCCGCCTTCGCGCCCCCGGAGCAGCTGCTGGGCGAACCGCAGGATACGGCTGCCGACTGCTACTCGATGGCCGCCATCGTGTACTTTGCGTTGTCCGGCACGCCGCCGTACGGCGATGCCGACGTCCGCTCCATCCTCGGGCGTGCCATGTCGCGCGATCTCGACCTGTCACCCTTCCCCGACGAGATCGCGGACTGGCTGCGGCGGGGGCTGGATCCCGATGTGAACCGCCGGTTCCAGGACGCCGCGGTGATGCGCCGGGCGTGGCGCGACGCCGTGCGCGACGTGGCCCACCGGGAACGCCGCGCGCCCTGGTGGCGTCGCTGGCTCGGCGGAGAGGACGAGGTGGGCCTTTGGGGATCCGACGAACCGGCCGGAGCCTGACCGGGAGGGAGTCGCCGTATGGCCATCGCAACGATCAATCCAGCCACCGGTGAGCAGGTGCAGGCGTTCGCCGCCCACACGCCGGCGGAGGTCGAGGCGCGCCTCACCCGGGCGGCGTCGGCGGCGCGGAGTTGGCGCGAGACCCGCACCGCGGACCGGGCCCGCGTCGTCGCCGAAGCGGGCGCCCTGCTCGACCGCGATCGCGAGCGCTTCGCGCGCCTGATGACGCTGGAAATGGGCAAGCGGATCGGGGCCGCGCGTGACGAGGCGGCGAAGTGCGCCCAGGCATGCCGCTACTACGCCGAACACGCGCACGCGATGCTCGCCGCCAAGCACGTCGCGGCCGAGGGCGAGGACGCCCGCATCGAATTCCAGCCGCTGGGCGTGGTGCTCGCCGTCATGCCATGGAACTTCCCGTTCTGGCAGGTGATCCGGTTTGCCGCGCCGGCGCTGGTGGCCGGCAACGTGGGGCTGCTCAAGCACGCCAGCAACGTGCCGCAGTGCGCGCTCGCACTCGAGGAACTGTTCGCGGCCGCGGGGGCGCCGGCGGGCGTCTTCCAGACGCTGCTCGTGCCCGGGAGCGGCGTCGCACCGATCGTCGCCGACCCCCGCGTGGCCGCCGTCACGCTCACCGGCAGCGAGGGCGCCGGCGCCGAGGTGGCGGGCACGGCCGGCAAGCACCTCAAGAAATCGGTCCTCGAGCTCGGGGGAAGTGACCCGTTCATCGTCATGCCGAGCGCCGACCTCGACCGCGCCGTCGAGGTCGCGGTGCGCGCCCGCACCATCAACAATGGACAGTCCTGCATCGCGGCCAAACGGTTCATCGTGCACGCCGCCATCGCCGACGCCTTCACCGAGCGCTTCGTGGACGCGATGCGGGCCCTGGTGGTCGGCGACCCGATGGCCGACTCGACCCAGGTCGGCCCGCTGTCGAGTGCCCAGGCCGTGGCGGACCTCGAACGGCAGGTGGAGCGCTCGGTGGCGATGGGCGCGCGCGTGCTCTGCGGCGGGGCCCGGCGCGAGGGACCGGGATTCTACTTTCAACCCACGGTGCTCGCCGACGTACCGGTCGACGCACCGGCGTATGCCGACGAGTTGTTCGGGCCGGTGGCCTCGCTCTTCGTTGCCGACGACCTGGACGATGCCATTCGATTGGCCAACGCCACGCGCTTCGGCCTCGGCGCGAGCGCCTGGACCCGCGATGCCGCCGAGGCCAGGCGGTTCGCACGCGAACTGGAGGCGGGCAGCGTGTTCGTCAACGCGATGGTCGCATCGGATCCGCGCTTCCCGTTCGGCGGCGTGAAGGCGTCGGGCTACGGCCGCGAGTTGAGCAGCTTCGGGCTCCGGGAGTTCGTGAACGTGAAGACGGTGCGCGTACGGCTCTGAGTCAGGCCGGGGACAGGGTGATCCGCACCATGGTACCCTGCCCTTCGCGGCTCTCGAGCGCGATCGTCCCGCCCCAGCCTTCGAGCAGTTGCAGACTGATCGCCAGCCCCAGGCCGCTGCCGCTCGTACGGGTCGAGAAGTGCGGTTCGAACACGCGGGGCAGCACGTCGGCGGGAATGCCGTGGCCGTCATCCCGCACCTCCAGCGTCACCGCGTCCCCCACCCGGAGCGTCGTGGCAATGGAGTGTGCCCCGGCCAGGCGCGCGTTCTCGTAGATGTTCAGCAGCACCTCGCGCAATTCCTCGCGCTGGGCGACGGCCATGCACGGGCCGTCCGGTGCGTCGAGCGACCAGTCGATGCCCTCCTGCCCCATCCGCTCCAGCCCGATCAGGTCGCGCACCACCGCGCCGACGTCGGTGGGCGCGGCATCGGAACGCGCGTTCGGCGCCGCCCCGTAGCGGCTGAAGGCGCGGGCAATCTCGTCCAGGTGATCGATCTCCGCCAGGATCCGCTGCACGTTCTCGTCGAGCACCCGGTCGAAATCCACGCGCTTGTCGGCGCGGGCGCGCTGCAGGTGTTGGACGCCCAGGCGGATGGGCGTGAGCGGATTCTTGATCTCGTGCGCTACCTGGCGCGCCATCTCGCCCCAGGCCAGGATGCGCTCGGCGTGGGCCGTCGCCGTGCGGCTCGCTTCGAGATCGGTCGCCATGCGCCGGAACGCCGCGAACACGGGGCGGAATTCCACCGTCGGATTGTCTTCCAGTGTCGGCGCGCGGCCACCGGCGGCCAGCGCCAGCGCCGCCTGGCGGAGCGAGCGAATCGGCCCGGCAAGGCCCCGGGCGACGAGCCCGCTCAACCAGAACGCGGCGAAGGCGCCGACTACGATCGTGAACAGCACGAGAATGCCGAGATCGCGTCGACGCCGGTCGAGCGCCAGATCGTCCGCCCGCGCCGGCGCGGCCAGCACCACCGGGCCCTCCGGATCGTCCACGGCGCGAAATCCGAACAGCGTATGCGACCCCCCGAAGCTCTCGTCGCGGCTCCGCGCCACCTCGCCATGCACCACCAGCGCCACCGCCATGTCGGGGGGCAGAAACCGCCCCGTGGGGGCGAGGGCCGCAAGCAGTGAGTCGCTGGCCGCTGACAGTTCGCCGTTGCGGTAGAGGAACAGGGGCGCGTCGAGACGGCGGCTCTCGCTCGCCAGCCAGTCCTGACTGCCGAACACCGGCGCGACCGCACGCAACGTCTCCCCGACCAGCAGTTCCCGGCTCTGTGTGGCGTCGGCGGCGAGCTGTTGGTACGACCACGCCGCGAACGCCATCGCCGGAATCATGAAGAACCCGAACAGGGCCAGCGTCACCTGCGTGCGGTAGCTGCGGCGCCACCGGCGTTGTCGCTCGCGCAACCACCGGCCCACCGCTCCGTCCGCCATCACGCTCATCAGCCAGAGCAGGCCGACGATGGCGAGATCGAACAGCACCACCAGGGTGCCCCGCTGCACCAGCGCGTCTTCGGACTGAAGTTCGACTTCGATGTGCACGCGCGACGGTCCCAGCCCCCCGCGCGCCACCCAGTCGCCGTGCAGCGCCGTCCCCTCCCGGCGCCAGTCGATCTCCGGCTCACCGCTGGGCGGGTGCTGTGGCGGCTCCGCCAATTGCAGGACGTACGGCGGTTCGGCCTCGGGGGGTTGGTCGATGCCCAACAGCTTGGCAAACGGGTTGGGCGGGACGAGCCGCGTGCGCGACGTGGCGATCACCACCACCACGGCATCGCCCACCGGAATGCCGACGCCGAACTGCACGGCCGGCTCGGCGATGATCGGGTACTCCACCGTGCTGTCCACGGCGCGGGCCTGGGTGGCGATCGCCCGCGCCTGCATCAGGGGCACTTCCATCGCCGAGGCCTGCAGCACCGCCGCGGGCACCGAATCGGAGGTCCAGACCGAGAGCCACACCGGATCCCCCGCCGAGGCCAGCGCCGACTTGGCATAGGCGCGCAGCAGCCACTCTCGCGAGACCTGCGGCGGCCCCGAAGCCCGCACGCCGCTGGCGAAGCGTTCCACCAGCGACACGACGTCGCGATCGTTGTGCGAGAGCCCGCGCACGTCGAGTTCGGCAAGCTCCATCCGGCCCCGGGTGGTGGCCCCCCAGACCAGCGTCGTGGCGCCCAACGCCGCCACCGCCGCCGCGCTCGAGACGATCGCCCGCGACCGCCGCGACAGCGCCAGACCGCCGATCGCGACGATCCAGGGAATCGGATACCACCAGGGCCAGCGTCCGTCGGCCTGCCAGGTCACGGGGGCGAGCACCGCCGCCGCCGCCGCCAGCAGGGGGCCCACCCAGGGGGGAAGCCCGCGGGTGGGACCGAGGGCGGCGCTCCCCGCCGTGGCCCCCGCCAGCAGTACCGCACACCCCGCCAGGAAGATCGGCACCTCCCAGATGAGCCAGAGCGATGCGTTGACGCCGTAGATAGGAATCACGATGCCGCGCGCGAGGTCACGCAGCAGGAACGGCCCCAGCCCGGCGATGACCAGCACGGCGAGCGCCCACCAGGCGCGCGGGCGGTCGCGGGCCAGCCGGCGCACCGCCGCCATGAGACCGAGCAGGGTGAGCACGCCGGTGATCATCAGCGCGCCGGCGTTGGCGGTGAGCGCGCCCCCGATCGGCGTGATGTAGAACGACGCGTTGAAGAGGCGCGAGTAGTTGGAAAACGCGCCGAGCGGAACGTACGCCGTGCACACGAGCGCGGCGCCAATCGTGGCCAGGCGCCACCGGAGTTTGCGGCCCACGCGCCACGCCGCGATCAGAAAACACCCCAACGCGAGCGCGAGCACCAGCGCCACGGCCAGCCGCGCGCTCTGGCGGCTCTCGAGCCGCACCGCATCTTCGGTGAGCGGCGCGGCACGGACGTACGTGAGCCGTTGTCCGTGCGCGAGCAGAGGCACCCATTCGGCGGCCGTGGCGCGCGGCGGATCGTCCGCGAACTCGAACCCCGGGATTCCCACGAGCCCGGCAATCTCCCCGGCGATCGGATGCGTGAGACGATCGGCCGGCGCCGTGGCGTCGAGCAGCTGGGTGACCACGGCACGCCGGTCGCCGCTGTCGGCGACGGCGTAGAGCGTGGTGTAGAAGTCGCTCCGCGCCAATCCGAACGCGCCGCGCACCGAGTCGAGGGTCACGTGTACCCGGCCCGCCCACGCCATCGGCCGGCCCTTTACGTAGAGCACGATCCCGACGTCGCCGTTCGGCTGCACCAGCGACCCGAGGGCGCCGAAGGCGGCGGCAGTGTCGTCGGGGACGGCCAGGGCGCGGCTGGCATCGTCGCGCATCTGGGTCACCGCCTGGTCCAGGCGGCGCTCGAGCGTGGCCAGCGCGTCGGCCCGCAGCGACCCGCGGATCTCCGGCCAGTGGTTGTCGATGCGATGCAACTTCCATTGGGCGAAGCCGGCCAGCAGCACGACGACCACCAGCGCGGTGGTGGAGAGCGACGCCCAGAGATGCCCCCGCGAACCGACGGCACGGAGGCCCACCGCCGCCACGACGGTGGCGAGGGCGGCGGCGGCGAGATACTCTACGCTCGTCCCATTCACCCACTGACTGGCGGCCAGCAGCGCGAGCGCCGCGGCAACCGGCCACCAGGCGACGCGCAGGCGCTCAGCGCGCAACCGGGCCATCGCTCACTCGCAATCCATGGGTTCGATTCTCTCCACCAGCCCCCGGCCCAAGCGCCTCAAGGAGATGCGCCCCGCCGAGGTCGCCGCGACGCTGGCCGCCGATCCACGCCTGATCCTCCCGGTCGGGACCTGCGAGCAGCACGGCCCGCATCTGCCCATGGGCGGCGACACCATGGTCATCGAGCGGCTGGCCGACGATCTGTCGGCGGAATTCCACGTCCTCCGGGCCCCCACGGTCGAGTACGGGGTGAACGTACCCACCGAGCGAACCTTTGCCGGCAACGCCGCCGTGCGGCGCAAGACCCTCCACCGCGTGCTCAACGACCTCGTGGACTGCTGGGAATCCGGGGGCGTGCGCGAATTCATCCTTCTCACCGCGCACGACGGAGACTCCCATCTCGAAGCCCTGGAGACGGTCATCACCTCCACCGCCCGAGTGCGGGCGGTGAACGTCTTCGGCCTGGATTTCCGAGATCTGCTGGAGGGGCAGGTTGAGCCCATGCACGGTGACGAGGTGGATACGTCGCTCCTGCTGTACGTGGCGCCGGAACTGGTCCAAATGTCGCTGGCACAAGATTATACGTTGTCGGCGGAGGCGGTGCGACGGTACCGCCGGGGCTGGCTCCGCGTGCCGGCCGAAAGCCCGGGCTCCATCGGGCAGCCCACGTTGGCCTCGGCAGCGAAGGGAAAGCTGCTGTATGATCGTATCCGGGACCGGGTGGCCGAGCGCATTTTCAGAACGCCCGCCCCCGTCTTCTGAACTCGCGCGTTCCTCCTGGGTACCCCCATCGTATGAGACCGATCCCGCTCCTCACCACCCTGGTGCTCGCACTCTGCGGCCTGGCCGCGCATTCGCCCGGCCAGGAGACGCTCCTCGATGAAGGCTCGCTGATCATCTCGCGCAACGGCGCACCGATCGGCCGCGAAGCCTATCGGATCGTGCGCGCCGCGGGCGGTGGCGGCCAGGCCTACCGGGCCACCGCCACGGTCTCCTTCGATTCCCTCCGCGTCGCCCTTCGCCTCACCACGGATTCGACCGGCGGACCGCTCACGTACGAGGCCAAGGTCAGCGTCCACAACGCGCTCACGGCGCATGTGGCCGGCAGCGGGCGTCCCGGCCGGTTCAGCACGCTGTCCACCACGCCGCACGGCGAGTCGGCCCGCGACTACGTGATGGGCGCCGATCCGCTGCTGCTCGACCCGCAGGCGTTCGACCCGTACTTCTTCGCCACCCTCCCGCCGCACCGGACCGCATTCTCGGTCGTCGATCCACGATCCGGGACGCAGGCTACATTTCGCTTCGAGGAACGAGGGGAGGAGTCGATCCGGGTTGGTCGCAGCACGATGAACGCGCGGCACTACGCGCTCATCGGGGCCGACGGATCGAGCCGCGACATCTGGGTGGACGGCAACGGCCACCTGCTGCGCGTGGCCATCCCGACCCGGAGCCTCGTCGCCCAGCGCGACGAACCGCCGCGCTGACGCAATCGACACGCGCTGCCCCCTCCGCCGCCCGCGGACGGCGGGGGGGGCGTGCGCGTGTGCCGTCTTGAAACCGGGTTCGGCCGACCCCCGTACGACAGGCTGACCCCTTACCACAGGATCAGCTCTCCATGCGTCTTTTGGTGACTGCCGCGCTGCTCGCGCTCGTTGGTCATGCCGCACGCGCCCAGGGAAGCGCGTCACCGTCCGGGCCAACGTTGTCACTCGAGCAGGCGATTGCCCTCGCCCGTCAGACCAACCCGACCTATCTGCAGACCGTGACGGGACGCCGGACGGCGGATGCCGCCGTGCGTTCGGCCTATGGCGCCTTTCTGCCGACGGTCAATTCGTCCTTCGGCGCCGGCTACCAACAGGCCGGCAGCCAGGTGTTCAACGGCCTCACCTTCACCGGGTCCTCCGACGCGATCACCTCGCGCTACAGCCTGGGCGTGAACTACAATCTGAGCGCGGCGACGTTCATGAACCCGAAGCTCCAGAAGGCCAACCGCCAGGCCACCGAAGCCGATATCACCGGGCAGGCCGAGGTGCTGCGCTCCAACGTGACGTCGGCCTACCTCGACGCGCTGGCCGCGCAGGCCAACGCCTCACTCCAGGACACGCTGGTCGTCACGGCGCAGGGACAACTCGATCTGGCCCAGGCCAAGATGCAGGTCGGCCAGGGGACGGTGCTCGACGTCAACAGCGCCTCGGTTGCCCTCGGCCAGGCGCAGATCGCGGCCCTCACGGCACACAACAACGCAGAAGTCGCGCTCGTGACGCTCTACCAGCAGATCGGCGCCCCGGAGCCGGCCGGCGTGCAGCTCACCACCACGTTCAGTACTGATCTGCCGCAGTTCTCGCTCGACTCGCTGCTCGTGGTCGCCCGCGGTCGCAATCCCGCCATCGAAGCGTTGCGGGCGTCGCAGCGGGCCGCGGCAATCAACGTGCGCACCGCCGAGTCGCGGTACACGCCGACGCTGTCGTTGAACACCGGTTGGGGGGGGAATTCGTACGAGTATACGAATTCCGACTACCTGGTGGGTCGGGCCCAGGCCGGCGCGATGGGCGCCTACGCGAGCTGCGTCCAGCAGGACTCGATCCGCACGGGGGTCGGCCTGTCCGCGGTCCCCTGTCCGTCGCCCACGCTGTCGCCGTCGCAGATCGACGCCATTCGCAATTCGAACAACGTCTTCCCGTTCAAGTTCACACGGTCTCCGCTGTCCGTATCGGCCACCCTTTCGCTCCCCATCTTCGACGGCTTCAGCCGCGAGGAGAGCGTGCAGCAGGCGATCGCGAACAAGGAGAATGCCGAGTACCGCCTGAAGGCGCAGGAGCTCCAGACCCGTACCCAGGTCACGCAGGCCTATCTGAACCTGCAACTGGCGACCAGGACCATCGGCCTCCGCCAGACGAATGCCGACAAGGCGCGTGAAGAATACCAGTTTGCCCAGGAACGTTACCGCGTCGGTCAGGCCACGTATCTCGACGTCACCACGGCGCACGGCACGTTCGTGCAGGCGCAGGTCGATCGGCTCAATTCCATTTATGATTACCAGAAGGCGTTCGCCGCTCTCGAGAGCGCGGTCGGCCGCCCCCTCCGATAGCCCCCGGGGACATCCATGAGCAAGCGCGCAAAGTTCACCGTTTTCGCCGTCATTCTCCTGGGCGCCGCCGCCCTCGTGGCGATGGCTTTTGCCAAGAAGTCGAGTGCCGGCGTCGACGTCCGCATCGAGCCCGTCCAGCGGGCCAGCCTGGTCGCGTCGGTGACCGCCAGTGGGCAGGTGAGTCCCCACACCAAGGTGAACGTGAGCTCCGACGTCTCGGGGAAGATCACGAAGCTGTCGGTGAAGGAGGGCGACATGGTCAAGCAGGGCCAGTTCCTGCTCCAGATCGATCCCGCCAACGCCGAAGCCACGGTAAAGCAGTGGGAGGCGAACGCTGCCTCGGCCAAGGCCCAGAACGAACAGGCCAAGGCCAACCTGATGCAGGCGCAGAGCGCCTACCAGCGCAGCCTCCAGCTCCAGAAAGCGAACCCCCAGTTCGTGACCGCCGAGCAGCTCGAGCAGCTCAAGACGGCCGTCGACGTCAACCAGGCCCTTGTCCAGTCGTCGGCGCACCAGGTGGACCAGGCGCTCGCCTCGCTCGACAACGCCAAGTCGTCGCTCGCCAAGACCACGATCTACGCCCCGATGTCCGGTCGCGTCACGCGGCTCAACGTCGAACAGGGTGAAACGGCCATCCAGGGCACCCTCAACAAGGACGCCGCGACCCTGCTCACGATCAGCGACATGTCCGAACTCGAGACCAAGGTCAAGGTCGACGAGACGGACGTCTCCCGGATCGCGCTCGGCGACTCGGCCGTGGTCCAGATCGACGCCTTCCCCGACACCACCTTTCTGGGCCGGGTGACCGAGATCTCCAACAGTTCCGTGGCCGGCGCCTCCACCACGGCCAGCACCGACCAGGCCGTGGACTACGAAGTCACGATCCGGCTCCTCAACGCCCCCCGCGATACCCGGCCCGACTTCTCGGCCACCGCCAAGGTGATCACGGCCACCCGCAGCAACGTCCTGGCCATCCCCATCATCGCCCTCACCGTCCGCGAGAATCAGGCGCTCCAGAACGCCGACACGGCCGTGGGCCTGGGGCGCCCCAAGCCGAAGGTGGAAGTCGGCAAGAAGGACGTGGAAGGGGTGTTCGTAGTAGGTTCCGACAACAAAGTGACCTTCCGGCCCGTAAAGGTAGGGATCGCGGGTGAGAAGGATTTCGAGGTGCTCGACGGCCTCAAGGAAGGCGAGCGGATCGTGGCCGGGACGTACCAGGCCATCCGCGATCTCAAGGATGGGACGGTCGTGCGAGAGACGAAGATCGACACCAAGAAACCCCAGGACGGAACCAAGTGAGCCAGCAAACCGCCGAAGCCCCCGTCAGCTCGACCGCCGAGCGCGCGGTCGTCGTCTCCGACAAGGGGAAGGCCCCCGAGGGCAAGTGGGTAATCGTGACGCGCGGCATTCAGCGTCACTACGACATGGGCGGGGAAATCGTCCGCGCCCTCCGCGGCGTAGACATTGCCATCGCGCGGAACGAGTACGTGGCGATCATGGGACCGTCCGGGTCCGGCAAATCGACGCTGATGAACGTGATCGGCTGTCTGGACACCCCGACCGCCGGCGAATACTGGCTCAACGGCACGCTCGTTTCGGAAATGTCCGACGATCAGCTCGCCCGGATCCGGAACAAGGAGATCGGGTTCGTCTTCCAGACGTTCAATCTGCTCCCGCGCGCCACGGCCCTCCACAACGTGGAACTCCCGCTCGTGTACGCCGGCATCAGTGCCGACGAGCGCCGCAAACGGGCCAAGGAGGCGCTGGAGCGCGTGCAGCTCGAATCCCGCATGGACCACCGGCCCAATGAGCTCTCGGGCGGACAGCGGCAGCGCGTGGCCATTGCCCGCGCGCTCGTCAACAGGCCCTCCATTCTCCTCGCCGACGAGCCGACCGGAAACCTGGACTCGGCCACTTCGGAGGAGATCATGCGGGTGTTCGAGGAACTGGCCGGCAGTGGCCAGACGGTCATCATGGTGACCCACGAACCCGACATCGCGGCCCATGCCCGCCGCGTCGTGGTGCTGCGGGACGGCCTGGTGGCCACCGACGACCGCCGGGAAGCCTTCACCGAGCGGATCGGGATGTAACGCCACCCGACACCAGCCACAACGGGGCGGCGGAGAGCTTCTCCGCCGCCTCGCTAGCTTTACAGGACCCCCTCGTCCAGCCATCCGTGCCCTTCTACGAAGCCATTCGCCTCGCCCTCGCCCAGCTCCGGGTGCAGAAGCTCAAGAGCTTCTTCACCGCCCTCGGTGTCATGATCGGGGTCATGTTCCTGATCACGGTGGTCTCCATCGTGAGCGGCATGGGCAACTACATGCGGGACGATCTGCTGGGCAAGCTCATCGCGATCAATTCGTTCGAGCTGCGCTCGCGTCCGAGCATCAGCGTCGGCGGCGTCACGGCGGCCGAGCGGCGCGCCTGGCGCCTGCGACCGCCGATCTACAACTACGACGTTCCCCCGGTGGTGGCCGCGCTGGCGCCGGGTACGCTCTGGGCCAGCTACAGCGCCTCGGGGGTCAGCGTGCAGTCGCGCTACGGCAGCCCGCGCCGAGTGACGGCCTACGGGGTGAGCTCGCAGTACTTCACGATCAAGCGCATGGACGTCGCGCTCGGGCGGCTTCCCTCGCCCCAGGAGTTCGCGCTCGGGAGCCCCGTCGTCGTAATCGGGAAGGACGTGCAGGACCACTTCTTCCCGAACCTCAACCCCCTCGGCCGCGAGATCCGCGTGGCCGGGATCCCGTACACCATCATCGGCGTGGCCGAAACGCAGGGGAGCGCGTTCGGCATGTCCTTCGACGGCTTCCTCGTCGCGCCCGACCGGTCGCCGATCAACCGGCTGCTCAACCCGCACGGAGTGGTGGACGCCGTCACCGTGCAATCAGCCACGGCCGCCGAGATCCCGGACAACGAGGAGCGGGTGCGCGAAGTCATGCGAGCCCGCCACGGCCTACACCCTGCACAACCCGATGACTTCGCCCTGCAGACGTCGGACTCGGCGCTCGCGTTCTGGGACAAGATCCAGCACTACCTGGTGCTGGCCGGCGTCGCGCTTCCGGCCATCGGACTCGTCGTCGGCGCCATCGTGATCATGAACATCATGCTGGTGGCGGTGGCCGAGCGGACCCGCGAGATCGGCATCCGCAAGGCGCTCGGCGCCAAGCGCCGCGACATTCTCCGCCAGTTTCTCGTCGAGAGCGTCGTGCTGGCCGTGCTCGGCGCCGCGCTCGGCGTCGCGCTCGGCTTCGGATTCGCCAAGTTCATCTCGGCGGTGAGCCCGATGCCGGCCGCGGTCGAACTCTGGTCGGTGGTGCTCGGCGTTTCGGTGGGGGCCGGCGTGGGCATTATCGCCGGCGTGTACCCGGCCAGCCGGGCCGCCCTGCTCGACCCCATCGCCGCCCTGCGGCAGGAGTAGGGAACCCCATGCGCGTGCTCTTCGAGACCTGGGCGTTCAATCTGAAGGAAGGCGTGGGAATCGCCGTCGAGTCGATCCGCTCGAACAAGGTACGGGCCGGCCTCACGATTCTGGGCATCGCGGTCGGTGTCTTCGTGGTGGTCGTCATCTCGGCGTCCATTCACGGCATCAACGACAGCGTGGCCAAGGATCTCGAGTCCGCCGGCCCCAAGACGTTCTTCCTGTCCCGGTTCCCGATCACGTTCGAAGCCTGCGACGGCACGGACGCTACCTGCATGTGGCGGCACAACCCACCACTCACGATGGCTGACCAGAAAGCCATCGACGCGCTGCCGGGCGTGCGGGCCGCCGGCGCGCGGCTCGACATGTCGCTTCCGGTGAAGTACGCCGACCGCGACCTCAGCGCGCCGGGAATCAGCGCCCGCACCTCCAACTGGATCATCACCGACGGCGGTGGCGACCTGTACCCGGGTCGGAGTTGGACGCAGGCCGAAGCGAATGCGGGAGACCGGGTGATCGTGATCGACAGCATCATGGCCGTCCGGCTGTTCGACGCCTCCGATCCCATCGACAAGTACATCCAGGTGCGCGGCGAGCAGTTCCGCGTGATCGGCATCTACCACGCGGGCGCCAGCTTCCTGTCCGGCGACGATCCGCACGGATACGTCCCCATCCAGACGGCGCTCCGCGTGCTCAACGCCGGCCGGCGGATGATCGGCATCTCCGTCGTCCCCAGTGAGGCCGTCTCGCGCGACGAGGCGGTGGACCAGGTCACCGCCCTGATGCGCCAGCGGCACGGGCTGCGTCCAGCCACCGACAACGACTTCGCCGTCATCACCCAGGACAAGCTGTTCGAGACGTACAACAAGGTCTTCGGCATGTTCTTCCTGGTCATGCTCGTCCTGTCGGCCATCGGGCTCATCGTCGGCGGCGTGGGCGTGATCGCGATCATGATGATCAGCGTCACCGAGCGCACCCGCGAGATCGGGGTGCGCAAGGCGCTCGGCGCCACCCGGGCCACCATCCTCTGGCAGTTCCTGGTCGAGGCCATCACCCTCACCGGCATCGGAGCGGCCATCGGTCTGGTCGTCGGAGTCCTGCTGTCGATGCTCGTGCGTGCCGCCACACCCATTCCGGCGTCGGTGCCGGCCTGGGCGGTCGCGGCGGCCCTCGGCACGAGCGCCTTCACGGGAATCCTCTTCGGCCTGCTGCCGGCCGCCCGGGCCTCCCGGCTCGACCCCGTGGAAGCATTGCGCTACGAGTAGCCCGCATCCCCGCCGGGGTGCAGCCCGCCATTGCGGAGCCGGACCTCGCGCCCCGACTTGAGCATACCCTTACGTGGCGCGACCGCCGCCGTCATATTCCGGACGGCGGGTCGGCCCCCGGCAGGCGGGGCCGATGGATGTATGCCGCGTAGCCCCTCAACCCGGATCGCAACCCGATTGGAAGCGACCCACTCCGGTCTGCGAGGAGGCAGTGCCATGGGGCGAAATCGTTTGCTGCGCTTCGGCGTGGTCTGCGGGGGACTGCTCGGCCTCGCTGCGTTGACGGCGACCGCCGGCGCGCAGACCGTGGACAGCCTGCGCGCCCGATTCGCCCTGCCGCCGGCGCCCGGGGGCGCTCGCCTCGCCGCCGCCCTCGCCCGAACCGCTCCGGGCAGCAGCGAGAGCTCGCCGTCGGCCTTCGGGGCCAGCTTCGGCGACGGCTTCATCGGCGTCAGCTACCAGGCGAGCCAGCGCCACGCCACCAGTGTGCAGGACGGGGCGGCGTTCGGGGGCTTCGGCCTCGGAAATCCGGTCACGGCGATCGGTCTCGAAGTGACGGTGACGTCGTATTCGACACTTCGAAACGGGCCCCAGCAGACCAGCGGGTTCTATTTCCTGCGCGTGGGCGGCGTGAGCGCCATGCTCCACCGGCAGATCACTCGCGACGTCGCGGTTGCCATCGGATCCGAGAACGCCGTCACGTGGGGCAACGGGGGCGATGGCGGATCGGACGTCTACGGCGTGGTTTCGGCCCAGCGCGCCCTCGCCGACGACCCCACCCGCCCCTTCGGCAGCGTCTCGGTGAACCTCGGCCTCGGCACTGGGCGATTTCGGCCATGGGTCGGGGACAAGTACTCGGGGCACCCGGACTCCAGCGGCGTCGGCTTTTTCGCGAGCGGGGGACTCAGACTGGCGCCGAGCACGTCCTTCATCGCCGATTTCAGCGGTCAGGATCTGGCGCTCGCGCTGTCCATCGCGCCCTTCCCCCGGTTTCCCATCGTCTTCACTCCCGCGATGGCCGACGTCCTCGGCCGCGCCAACCCGACGGCCCGCTTCGTGATCGGCGTGGGCTACGGGTTTCGCTTCTCGCAGTTCTTCCACTAGCCCGCGTCGGAGCGCCGTGCCATGCCGACGAAACTGCTGATCGCTGCCACCGCGGGTCTGAGCCTGGCCGTCGCCGCCGCGACGGCCCGGGCGCAGAGCGGAAGCGTCTCCGATTTCTCGGGCGCCAGCGTCTCGAATTCGGCGTTGATCGGGCCGTTCGCGCCGCAGCCCGCGGCGCCGATGCCGTTGACGGCGGCCTCGCATGCGGCCCTCCGCGAGATCGCCTCCAAAGTGGGGGTTTCGCTGAACGCGGGGACCGTAGCCGGGGGAGGATTCCTGACGTCGGGTGAGGGCGTGCAGGCGCTGGGCCGACTGATGTACGGGCCCGGGGCGGCGCCCGCCGGCGCGCGGCAGACGCTCGCCGGGGCGCTTCGTCCCAGCGGCGCTTCGGAAGTTCAGATCAACCGTCTCCTCTCCGCCCTGGCCGGGCTGCTCATGAACCCGGCGGCCGAGCCCACCTCCGATGCCACCGGCAACCTTCGACGCCTCGAATCGAACTCCGGGACGCCCTCGGAGAACGCGGGCGGTCCCAACGTCGCCCCGCTCGTCGAGGCGCGGGCCGCCGGCGGCCCGATGCCCCGCCGTGGACCGGCAGTGGACGCGCTCCTTCCCGCCAACCTCACCCCCGCCGCCGTGGCCGAGGCGGCGAGCGCGTTCGCCGATCTGGTGAACAGCGCCAACGCTGAATTTCTGCGTGATCCGCCCCCGGAATTCCTGGCGGTGTACTCCACGTTGTTCGAATTGATCTGCGCTCAGGACGTCGCCGCCGGAATCCCGGCCCCGATGTGCACAGCGCCGAATTTTCTCATCGACCAGCCGCCACCGAAGCCCCTGGTCAATCGGGACAGCATTGCCGCCGCCGAGGCGGCGCGGGCAGCGGCCGCGGTGGCCGCCGCGGCGAAGGCGCGAACGGACTCGCTCGAAGCGGCAGCGGAGCGCGCGCGGGCAGACTCGATCGCGGCCGTAACCAGCGTCGCGGCGACGGCGCACGCGCGGGCGGTGCTGGCCACCAAGATCTACTTCGACAACGACCAGTTCACGCTCCATCCCAACGCCAAGACGGCGCTCGATGCCAAACTGCAGGTGCTGGAGGCGAATCCGGACGTCCGGATTCGCATCGAGGGATACATCGACCCGTCCGAGACCGGGGTGCTCAGCCAGACGCTCGGGTGGCTCCGCGCCGAACAGGCCAGGAGCTATCTGATCGCCGGCGGGATCGCCGACGACCGCATCGAGATCGTCAACCGCAGTGCGGCGCACCCCACGTGCACCGACCGCCGCGAGGCCTGCCGGGCACAGAACCGGCGCGACGAGTTCGTCATCGTCGCCGGCGGCACCCGGATGAGGATGCCCTAGCGTCCTCCCCGCCGCGCCGCCGCCAGCCCACCCCTCCCCGCCCCGGCGGGGGCCTCTCCGTTGCATCAACCGGGGGGTCTGCGTCCAGAATGGAGGGGGATTGCGTACGAAAGGCGCCGGACTGCACGGGAGAGACGAACATGGCGATTAAGCGACTGTGGGCCATCGGAACGATTCTGGCGTTGAGCGCGGGTTGCGCCCAGCTCCGGGGGCGGCATGGAACCGTGGCCCCGACGCCGATGCCAGCACCCATCGATTCCTCGATGTTCCGGCAGCTCGTCGCGCCGCCCGCCGGGCGGGGCCGCAACGATGCCGCCTGGCAGGCGGCCCTCGGCACGATGTCCCCGAAGCTGAACACCGCCCTCGATGCGGGAGCGGTCACCGGCGGCGGGATCACCACGCAGGGCGACGGGGTGCGCGCCGTGGGGCGCCTCGTGACGAGCTCTATTCCGGCCACCGACGCCGTCCGCGGCCAGGTGGAGGATGCCCTGCTTTCCAGCGGCGCGTCGCAGCCCAAAATCGACCGCCTGTTGGACGCCATGACGGGGCTGACGGGCGGGGCCGTCGAATCGCGTGGGTTTCTGTTCCGGAGCCACTCTGCGCCGAGGCTTTCCCCGGACGCGGTGAACGAAGCGGTGCGCGCGTTCCATGACCTCACCACCAGCGCCACGCCCGAGTACCTCGGGAATCCGCCCCAGGAGTACCGGGCCACCTTCTCCACGCTCTTCGAACTGTTGTGCGCGGAGTACGAATCGGGGGGAGCGTCGATGGACCTCTGCGCCGCCCCGAATTACGTGGCCGACCAGCTTCCTCCGGCGCCGGTGGTCAACCAGGACAGCATCGACGCAGCCGAGCGGGCCCGAGCGGCCGCAGACTCGGCCGCCCGCGCCCAGGCCGCCGCAGACTCGGCGCGGGCCGCCGCCGATTCGATGGCGGCCCGTCCCGTGGTCGATACGGCGCAGGTCGCCGCCCCCGACACCGCCGCCGCCCGCGCCGCCGCTGAAGCGGCGGCCGCCGAGGCCGCGGCGCGGGCCGCGATGACCGCCCGTGCCCGGGCGTTGGTGGAGACGGCGATCTACTTCGATTTCGATCAGTCCACGTTGCGGGAAAACGCCAAGACGACGCTCGACGCCAAGCTCCCGATCCTGCGCGCCAATCCGGAAGTCCGGATTCGCGTGGAGGGGAACGCCGACGAACGCGGCTCCGACGAGTACAACCAGGCGTTGGGGATGCGGCGCGCCGAACAGGTGCGCAGCTACCTGGTATCGCAGGGCATCGACGCGAGCCGCATCGATATCGCCAGCAACGGCGAGGAGCACCCGAGCTGCCCCGGACACGATGCGAACTGCTGGTCGCAGAACCGGCGCGACGACTTCGTGATCGTGGCGGGCGGCTCCGACATGCGGATTCCCATGTAGCGGGAGCGCCACCGCCCGCGGGCAGGTGCGCGCGGAGGGTCCTTCGGGGCCTTCCGCGCGTTCTGTTGTTCCGCCCGCAGGATGAAGCGCGGGCAGGCGCGGTTTGGCGCCCCCGCCCCCCCTCGTCCGGGCCCTGACACTTCGGGGCCTCCGGCCCCGTAGTGAGGGCCACTGATCCACCTTCAGCTGCGGCGCCCCGTGCAATTTTTCGAATCCATCCGACTCGCCATCGCCCAGATTCGCGTCCAGAAGCTCAAGAGCTTCTTCACGCTGCTCGGCGTGATGATCAGTGTCACCTTCCTGATCGCCGTCGTTTCGATCGTCCAGGGCATGAGCGTGTACGTCGAGCAGGACTTCGCCGGGAAGTTCCTGGGCATCAACACGTTCAACCTCCGGCCCTATCCGGACATCCAGACCGGCAACGTCACGGAGGAGGAGTGGAAGGCGTGGCAGCGGCGGCCCAGGATCACCGTCAGCGACGCGATGGCCGTGAAGGCCGCCCTCCCCGACGATGCCCGGTGGGCGATGCACGACGTGCGGTGGAAGAACGTGAGCTCGGAATACGCCAGCGGCGGCGCCCAGGTGCTCGCCGAGGCCGCCACCCCCGGGTACTTCCAGATCAAGGACCTGCACGTGGCGCAGGGCCGCGTGTTCAACGAGCAGGAAGACGCGGTGGGCGCCAACGTGATCGTGATCGGGGACGCGCTCGCGGCGCAGTACTTTCCCAATCTCGACCCGCTCGGCCGGACGCTGAAAGTCGGGCGGTTCCCCTTCCAGGTCATCGGCGTGCTGGCGCACCAGGGAACCGTGTTCGGCCTCAACCTCGATCGCCAGGTCATCGCCCCCTTCCACTCGGAGATGGCGCGGCTCGTCGGCGGGCGGGACAACCTGTATGGCGTCGTCGTGCAATCCCCCACGCCGGCCGCATTCCAGCCGCTCGAGGAGCTGGTGCGCGAATTGATGCGGCGGCGGCACCAGCTGCACCCCGCGCAGGCCGACGATTTCGTGATGGAGAGTTCGGAGTCGGCGCTCTCGCAGTGGGCCACGATCAAGAAGTATCTGGTGCTCGCGGGCATCGCGCTCCCGGCCATCGGACTCGTCGTCGGCGCCATCGTGATCATGAACATCATGCTGGTGGCGGTGGCGGAGCGAACGCGGGAGATCGGCATCCGGAAATCGCTCGGGGCCCGGCGCCGCGACATCCTGTCGCAGTTCCTGGTGGAGAGCGCCACGCTGAGCGCGCTCGGCGCGCTGATGGGGGTGGCGCTCGGCATCGGGTTGGCCAAGCTGGTGGCGCTCGTGTCGCCCCTGCCCGCAGCCGTCGCGCCCTGGTCGATCGTCCTCGCCGTGAGCATCGGCGCCGGGGTCGGCATCATCGCCGGCGCCTACCCCGCCAGCCGCGCCTCGCGGCTCGATCCCATCCTCGCCATCCGGGCCGACTGACATGCAGCACATCGTCGCCAGAGTCTCCGCCCTGTTCGAGGGCATCCTCATGGCCCTCGACTCCATCCGCTCGAACCGCGTCCGGGCCGGCCTGACCATTCTGGGCATCGCAGTGGGCGTGTTCGTGGTCACCGTGATGTCGGCCGCCGTGCACGGCATCAACGCCGGCGTCTCGGCGAGCATCGCGGCGGCGGGCCCCACCACCTTCTTCGTCACCCGTTGGCCGGCCGAGATCAACAGCTGCACGGGATCCGCCGACTCGTGCCCGTGGCGGCACAATCCATCGCTCACGCTCGACCAGGCACGGCAGATCGGCCAACTCCCCGACGTGCAGGCGGTCACGGCGCACGTCGGCAGCGCCACGAGCATCAAGTTCGCGGACCGCGAATTGGGCGGGGTGACGGTGAATGCATACACCCCCGGCTGGTTCGACGTCTCGGGGGGCGATATCGCCCAGGGGCGCGATTTCACCCCCCAGGAAAACGACGCCGGCGCCACGGTGGCGCTGGTGAACGGCAAGGTCGTCGACCGACTGGGGCTGGGGACGGACCCGGTGGGCAAGCATGTGCGCCTGGGCGGTCAGGATTTCACGATCATCGGCGTCTACAATCCCATCGCCAACGCGTTCGACAGCGGTGACAACGGAATCGTGGTGGTGCCGATTCTCAGCGCCTACCGGCGACTGAACTTCAGCCTCCGGTGGATGGACCTCACCGTGAAGCCCGTAGCGGGCGCCAATCGCGACGCGACCATGGATGAGACGATCGCCCAGCTCCGCGTGTCGCGGCACCTCCACCCGGCTACCGCGAACGACTTCTTCGTGTCCACGCCGGAGAAGATCATGGAGCTGTACAACAAGATCGTGGGCGTGTTCTTCCTCGTGATGATCACCCTGTCGGCCATCGGGCTGCTGGTGGGCGGCGTGGGCGTGGTGGCGATCATGATGATCAGCGTCACCGAGCGGACCCGCGAGATCGGCGTGCGCAAGGCGATGGGGGCCACGCGCGGCATCATCCTCTGGCAGTTCCTGGTGGAGGCCGCCACCCTGACCACGCTCGGCGCCGTGGTGGGATTGGCCGTGGGCGGCGGGCTCACGTACGTCGTGCGCCACGCCACACCCATCGACGCCTCCACGCCCCCCGTGGCCATTCTCATCGCGCTCGCGGGGAGCGCGTTCGCCGGCGTGGTATTCGGTCTGCTGCCGGCGGTTCGGGCGTCCAGCCTGGACCCGGTCGAGGCCCTGCGGTACGAGTGACCCGGTGAGGCCGGCCCGGGCTCACCGGCGCGGCCTCACGGCGCCACCGCCGCCCATGTAGCTTTCGGGCATGCGCTTCGCCGACGTCCTGCTCACGGCGTTCACCCAGATTCGCGTCAGCAAGCTGCGCTCCTTCTTCACGCTCCTCGGCATCGTGGTGAGCGTCGCCTTTCTGGTCGCGGTCGTCGCCATCATCCAGGGGATGAACGCCTACGTGAAGGAGAACATCGCCGACAACATGGTCGGCGCGAACTCGTTCATGGTTCGGCGCGATCCCATTCAGATCGGCCTCATCTCCGACGAGGACATGGAGCGCGCGCGGCGCCGGCCACCGATCACGATGGCCGATGCGGAGGTCGTCGAGGCCGCGCTCCCCGATGCCGAGGCGGTCGGGCTCACGTCGGGGTATCCCACCCCGCGTTCCGACGTCGTGTGGCGCAACCGCACACTCGGCAGCGTGCTCGTGTTCGGGGTGACGCCGCCCTACCAGACCGTTCAGGACTACCGGTTCACCGCCGGCCAGCCGATCAGTGCCATCGACGTGGCGGAGCGACGGGCGGTGATCGTCATCGGCGCCGACGTCACGAAGAATCTGTTCGCCGGAATCTCGCCGGTGGGTCAGCAGGTGCGGATCCGGGGGCGGCTGTTCACCGTCATCGGCACGATCGCGCCCAAGGGAAGCGTACTGGGCCAGTCCTTCGACGGCTTCGCCCTGATGCCGATGACGACCTTCGAGTCGATCTACGGCCGCCGGCAGACGACGCAGATCTCCGTGAAGATGGCCACGGCGGACGGGATCCAGCGCGGGATGGCGGTCGCGCAGGAAGCAATGCGGGTGTCCCACCATCTGCGGCCCGGCCAGGACGACAACTTCTCGGTCGAGACGTCGGAGGCCTTCGTCTCGTTCTGGAAGAGCCTCACCGCCGTGCTGTTCGCCGTTGTGCCGGCGGTCGTCGCCATCGGGATCGTCGTCGGCGGCATCGTCATCATGAACATCATGCTGATGGCGGTGCGCGAGCGGACGCACGAGATCGGGATCCGGAAGTCCGTCGGTGCCACGCAGCACGACATCCGGCGCCAGTTCCTGGCCGAAGCGATCATGCTGGCCACGCTCGGCGGCGCGATGGGCGCCGCCGGCGGATTTCTGTTTGCCCAGGCGATCACCCTCGTGTCGCCGCTCCCGGCCCGGGTCACCCTCTGGTCGGTGGCGCTGGCGCTGACGCTCGGGGCCGGGGTCGGCATCATCTTCGGCGTCTACCCCGCGGCGCGCGCCGCCCGGCTCGATCCCGTCGCGGCCCTCCACGCCGACTGACCGCCCCCCGCATGAGTCTCCGGACCCGCCTCGTCGACAGCTTCCGGGAAAACGTCGCCGTCGCCTTCGATTCGCTGCGCGTGAGCAAGATGCGGTCGGCGCTCACGATCCTCGGCGTGGTCATCGGCGTCTCGACCGTGATGGCCATGGCGTCCATCGTGCAGGGCATCCAGCAACAGATCGTCGACACGATCAAGATTGCGGGACCGACCACGTTCTACGTCATGAAGGTGTTCTCGCAAACGCCCCTCAACCCGCAGGACCTGCCGCAATGGGTCCGCGACCGGCCCGACCTCTCGATCACGGAAGCGCGGCGCATCCAGCTGCTGCCCGAGATCGCCTATGCCGGGATCTGGGGCCAGTACATCGCCCGCGTCGAGTACGCCGGCGACCGGACCCAGCCGCAGGTGATCGTCGGCGCCGACGCCGACTTCACCGAGATCCAGGGCGGCAGCCTGGCCGCGGGCCGATGGTTCACGCACAGCGAGGAGACGAGTGGCCAGGCGGTCACCGTGCTCGATGTGGACGTGGCCCAGAAACTGTTCGGCAGCATCGATCCGCTCGGCAAGTGGGTGCACATCGGGAGCAAACCGGCGCAGGTGGTCGGCCTCTACCAGCCGGCCGCCAACATCTTCAATCCGCCGGGCCAGCAGATCATGGCCATCGTCCCCTACCTGATGCTCGACCACCAGTTCACGCTCGACAAAACCAACATGGTCTTCATCCCCGTCAAGCCGCGGCCCGGGGTGGGGTTGGAGGACGCCCAGAACGCGGTGATCGTCTCGCTTCGCGAGGCGCGGGGGCTGCACCCGTCGCAGCACAACACCTTCGACCTGCTCACCCAGGACCAGATCCTCGACGTCTTCAACAAACTCACCGGTGTGTTCTTCCTGGTGATGATCGTGTTGAGCGCCGTCGCCCTGCTGGTGGGCGGCATCGGCGTCATGGCGGTGATGATGATCAGCGTGACCGAGCGGACGCACGAGATCGGCCTGCGCAAGGCGGTGGGGGCCACGCGGCGCGACATCCTGCAGCAGTTCCTGGTGGAGGCGGCCACGCTCACCGGCGTCGGCGGGGTCATCGGCATCGCGGTGGGGCTCGGGCTCGGCCGGATCGTGACCGTCGCCATGCATATCGACGCTGCGGCCCCCGTGGCGCTCACCCTCGCCGCCGTCACCGTGTCGGTGGCGATCGGGGTCGTGTTCGGCGTGCTGCCGGCACTGCGGGCCGCGAGACTCGACCCCGTGGAAGCGCTCCGGTACGAGTAGGCTGGGAGGCGGGCGCGCCGGGCCGGCGCCTCGCCGCGCCTCACGGCCCCACGCCCTCTCCCTGTATATTCTGCCCCATGCCCATCGACCTGCTCGCCATCGCCGCCCACCGGGACGACGTCGAATTGACCTGCGGCGGCACGCTCCTCGTGGCCGCCGGGAAGGGGCGCACCACCGGAATCCTCGACCTCTCGCAAGGGGAGGCCGGCACCCGCGGGTCGGCAGACCTGCGCGCGGAGGAGGCGGCGCGCGCCGCGGAGATCCTGGGCGTCGCGGTGCGCGAGAATCTCGGGCTCCCGGACGCCGGCATCGTCAATACCCCGGAAACGCGCGCCATGGTCGCGGGCGTCATCCGACGCCTCCGGCCGCGGGTGGTAATCGCCCCGTCGCTCAAGGGACGCCACCCCGATCACATCGCCTCGGCGCAGCTGGTTCGCGATGCCTGCTTCGTGGCCGGGCTGGCCAAGGTCGCCCCCGGCATCCCGAAGCACCGCCCCCACAAGGTGATTCATGCCGTGACGTACCGGCAGGATTTCGAGCGGCCCACCTTCGTCGTCGACATCTCCGAGGTGTTCGAGCGCAAGCTGGAGGCGATCCGCTGCTACGGGTCACAGTTCGACGAGACGATCCAGGCGGGCGAGGTGTACCCGAACGGGGAGTCCCTGTACGACGTGGTGCGGCACTATGCCGCGTACTACGGGACGCTGATCCGGACCAGGTACGGGGAACCCTTCTTCACCACCGAGACCATGCGCGTGGACGACGTGACCGCCCTCGAGGTGGCGACGTTTTGAGCGGCCCCGCTTCGGATGAACTGAACTACCCGTCGTATCTGGCGCTCGACGAACTGCTCTCGCTGCAGCGCGGCAGATCCACGCCCGAGCATCCCGATGAACTGCTGTTCATCGTCGTACATCAGGCGAGCGAGCTGTGGTTCAAGGTGCTCCTGCGCGACATCGACGGGCTCATCGCCTCGCTGGAGCAGTACGACGCCGGGCTCGCCAACTGGCACGTCCGCCGGCTGAACACCATCATGCGCATCGTGTCGTCGCAGCTCAGTTCGCTCGACGCGCTCCCGCCGCAGCACTTCGCCCAGTTCCGGACCTTCCTCGGCACGTCCAGCGGTTCGCAGAGCGTGCAGTTCCGCACACTGGAAGCCGCCAGCGGATTGCGGGGCGATCATTTCATGCACGCGCTCCGCGAACACGGCGAGATCCCCGAACCCATTCGCGCGGCGCTCACCCGGCCCACCCTTCAGGAGTTGTTCCTCGCGCTGCTCGAGCACACCGGCGTCACGCTCGAAGCGCTGTACACGGGCCCGGGCCCGGGAATGCTCTTCTTCCTCGCCGAAGGATTACTGGAATACGAGCAGCAGTTCGCGGAGTGGCGCTTCAAGCACGTGATGCTCGTGGAGCGGATTCTCGGCCCCGACACCGGGGGCACCGGCGGCACGCTCGGGGCGCGCTATCTGGCACGGACCGTCACCCAGCGGTTCTTTCCCGATCTCTGGGCCGTCCGCGCCAAGTTCTACGGACGCTGACCCGCCGGGCGGCAGTCGCTCGCTCCCGGCGGCAGCCATATATTTCGGACCATGCCGCCGTCCATCTATCTCGACCATTCCGCCACCACCCCGGTCCGCCCGGAGGTGTTCGAAGCGATGCAGCCCTTCTACGGGCCTCGATTCGGGAATCCGTCGAGCGCCCACCGGTGGGGGCGGGAAGCGCGCGTCGCGCTCGACGCGGCACGCGAGCGGGTGGCGCAGTGCCTCGGCGCCCACCCGGACGAGGTCTGCTTCACGTCGGGCGGGACGGAGGCGGACAACCTCGCCGTGATCGGCGCCTGGCGGGCGGCGCGCGCCGGCGGCCGGACGGCGGTCGTCGCGACCCCGATCGAGCACAAGGCGGTGCTGGAGGCCGTTCACGCCGCAGCGCAGGAGGGGGCCCAAGAGCGGTTCGTGAAGATGACGCCCGACGGCGTTGCCGACTCGGAGTCGTTCGACGCGCTGGTCCAACCTGACGTGGCCATCGCGTCGGTCATGTGGGTGAACAACGAGATCGGTGCCGTGCAACCGGTGCCGGCGTTCGCCGCCACGGCACGCGAGCGCGGGGTGCTCTTTCACACCGACGCCGTCCAGGCCTTCGCCAAGCTGGAAATCGACGCCTCCAGGGTGCCGTTCGACCTGCTCTCCATTTCCGGGCACAAGATCGGCGCGCCCAAGGGGTGCGGCGCGCTGTTCATCCGCCGCGGCACCCCCATCGCGCCGCTGTTCCACGGGGGATCGCAGGACCGCGGCCGCCGCCCCGGCACCGAAAACGTCGCCTTCGCCGTCGCCCTGGCCACGGCGGCCGAACTGGCCTGCGCCGAGCACGCATCGGAGTCGACGCGGATCGCCGCCCTGCGCGACCGCCTGCAGGCGATGCTCGTGGAGCGGATTCCCGGCCTCGTCGTGCACGCCCGCAACGCACCGCGCGCGCCCCACATTCTCAACGTGTCGGTGCCGGGAACGGAGAGCGAGTCGATGCTCATGGCGCTCGACCTGCAGGGCATTGCCTGCTCGGGCGGATCGGCGTGCCAGACCGGCGCGAACTCCCCGTCGTACGTCCTCACCGCCATCGGCGTCGAACCGGCATTGGCGGGCGCCGCGGTGCGCATGAGTCTCGGCGCGCTCACCGACGACGCCGCCATCGACCGGGTGGCCGAGGTGTTCCCGAAGCTGGTGGCCAAGGCTCGCGGCACGTCGGCCTCGGCCGCCTGACCCCGGGCGCGCCGGCATCATGAAGGAGCGTGTCCTGGTCGCCATGTCGGGTGGCGTCGATTCCTCGGTGGCGGCGGCGATGCTCGTCGAGCAGGGGTACGACGTGATCGGCGCGACGATGAAGCTCTTCTGCTACGGCGACGAGATCGTGGACCGCCCCTGTTGCTCGCTCGACTCGATCAACGACGCGCGGCGGGTGTGCGAGGCGCTCGGTGTGCCGCATTACGTGTTGAATCTGGAGAGCGCGTTCTCGCACGACGTGATCGACGACTTCGTGAGCGAGTACGCGCGCGGACGGACGCCGATCCCCTGCGTGCGCTGCAACACCTTCACCAAGTTCCGCGACCTGGTGCAGAAGGCCGACGGCGTGGACGCCCGGTGGATCGCCACCGGCCACTACGCGCGGGTGGTTGACGGCGTACTGCACCGCGGCGTGGATCGCGGCAAGGACCAGTCCTATTTCCTGTGGGGCATCGACCGCGGCGTGTTGTCGCGGATGCTGCTGCCCGTGGGATCGCAGACGAAGCCCCAAACGCGGGCCGTGGCGCACCGGCTGGGGCTCGAGGTGGTCGCCGAGAAGCTCGAGAGCCAGGACATCTGCTTCGTCCCCGACGGCGATCACACCAAGATCATCCGCGCGAAGCTCGGCGCCGATGCGCCGAGTCTGACGCGCGGCCCATTCGTGCTCGCCAGCGGCAAGGTGGTGGGGCACCACGACGGCCACGCACGATTCACCATCGGCCAGCGGCGCGGGCTCCCGGGGGGATTCGCCGAGCCGATGTTCGTGACCGCCATCCGGCCGCACGATCGCGCGGTGGTCATCGGTCCGCGCGAGGAGCTGCTCGGCCGCGGCCTCGTTGCGCGCGAAGTGAACTGGCTCGTGGATCCGCCGGCGGTCGGCACGCGCCTCGAGGTGCAGGTGCGCCATCGCGCTCCCGCCGCGCGCGCCGAGGTCGTGCGGCTGGAGGGCGACGAGATCGAACTGGCCCTCGACGACGCCGTCAGCGCGATCACCCCGGGACAGTCGGCGGTGTTCTATGCGCGCGACCGGGTTCTGGGGGGCGGATTCATCGAGCGCGCGGCACGGATGGCGCTGCCCGTGGTCGCCTGATGGCGTGAGGCGGTGCCGCCCCACGCTCAGTACTTCAGTCCCCCCGCCTCCGCGAACTCCCGCATCATCTTTTCCTGATCCGGGGTGAGCTTCTCCGGTACCGTCACCTCGACTTGCACGATCAGATCGCCCCGCGCGCCATCCTTCTCGACGCCCTGTCCCTTGACGCGGAACCGCTTGCCGGACGGCGTGCCGGGGGGAATCCGGATGGCGACTTTCTTTCCGTTCAGGGTCCGGACGCCAACCTTTGAACCCAGCGTGGCCTGGGCGATGTTGATCGGCACCTTCGCGACCAGATCCAGACCCTCGCGCGCGTAGAAGCGGTCCGCCGCTACCTGAATGGTGATCAACAGATCGCCGGGCGGGCCGTTGCGCGGGCCCCGCCCCCCCTGCCCTTTGAGCCGGATGCGCGTGCCCGTGTCGGCGCCCGCCGGCACCGTGATCAACACCTTGCGGCGCGCCCGGATCTCGCCGTTGCCGCCACAGGTCGGGCAGCGTTCGCTGGGCACCTGGCCGCGACCCAGACACTGCGGACAGGGCCGCTGCACCGCAAAGCCGCCCTGGCCGAACGAGATCGTGCCGCGGCCTCCGCATTCGGGGCAAGTCTGGAACTTGGCGCCCGGCGCGCCGCCCGATCCATGGCAGGTCTCGCACTCCTCGGTGACCTCGAGTTCCACCGGCACCTTGCCGCCCGTGGCGGCGGTCCGGAACGGCACCTCGAGCGACCGCTCGACGTCCTGTCCCCGTTCGGGACCGCGGGAGCGGGATCGCCCGCCCCCGAACATCGAACTGAACAGATCGCCGAAACCACCAAGTCCACCGAGGTCGCCCAGATCCTCGAACTTGAACCCGCCGGGCGCGTGGGCACCGCCGGCCGGACCGGATGACGGCCGGGATCCACGCGACGACGAGAAGCCGCCGCCGAAGGCCCCCAGCCGCCGCATGTCATCGTACTGTTTGCGCTTCTCGGCGTCCCCGATCACGGTATACGCTTCGGAGATCTCCTTGAAGCGCTCGGCGGCCTTCGGGTCGTTGGCGTTCGTGTCCGGATGGAATTTCTTGGCCAGCTTGCGGTACTGCTTCTTGATGGCATCCTGCGAGGCCGAAGCAGGCACCCCCAGCACGGCGTAGTAGTCCTTGGATGGCGGCATGCGGGTCGGCTATGGTTCGTCGTGCCACTGCGCCACGACGACGCGAGCGGGACGGAGCAACTGGCCGTTGAACAGGTAGCCCACCTGGTACACCTGCGCCACGCGGTGGTCTTCTTCCGGGAGCTCGGCGCGGGTGGCCGACACCGCTTCGTGAACCTCGGGGTCGAACGCCTCGCCGAGCGGATTCACCACCTCGAGGCCGTGTCCCGCCAGCGACTTCAGCAGCTTCTTCTCCACCATCTCGGCGCCCTGGACCACCGTCGCCGCATCCACCGTGGCGGGATCGACGTGAGCGAACCGGCCCAGGTCATCGAGGGGATCGAGCATGCCGCGAATCAGCAGCCCCATGCCGCGCAACTCGGCATCCTGGCGCTCGCGTACGGTCCGCTTGCGGAAATTGTCATACTCCGCGGCCAGGCGGAGCAGCTTGTCCTTCTGGTCCGCGAGTTCCGCCTGCAGCGCCGCCGATGGGTCGACCGCGGGCTCCGCGGCCGGCGGCGTCGGGTCGTCCGCGCCGGCACCGGGCGCGCCGGGGGCCGGCGCGTCGTCGATCTCCGGCGGGCTGGCAGGCGTCCCGGCGGGATTGGTCTTGTGTGTCATCATGGTAAAGTTCGTCCTCCGCGCCCCGAGTTGCAATGTCCGTGCCCCAATAGACTGCCAGCACGGCGTGCTGCGAGCGGCCGCCTGCCCACCGGTCGCGCATTCCCCGGCATTCCGGCGGACCCAGTGACACGGGGAACCGGCCACGACGCGCGCGGTATCAGAGAGCGCGCCCCCCGCACACAATGGTTTCGTCCCTGGGGTGGAACCTCAGGCGGGAAAGAGGTGGACCGTGGGTTCGTTGTTGGCTGCGGTGCGGCAGGCACCCGATCGAGTGCTCCATCAGGTACGGCGGTATGCGGTGCAGACCGTCATCTCACGTCCACCGAGGGTCTGTTCCGTCCTCGTCGTCTGCCACGGGAATATCTGCCGTAGCCCGTTCGCGGCCGTGATCATGGGTCGGTGGCTGGCGGGCGCCGGGATCACGGTCGAGTCGGCCGGGTTCGTGGGGCCGGGCCGGCGGTCTCCCCGTGACGCAATCCTGGCGGCGAATCGCCGGGGGGTGAACTTGTCCACTCACCGGTCCCGTACGCTCACGCTGGCAATGGTGCGCGCCGCCGGGCTGATCGTGACCATGGACGCCGCCCAGGCGCGCGATATCCGCCGCCGATTCGGAAAGCCGTCGAACCAGGTTCTCGTGCTGAGTGACTTCGACCCGGCGGATTCCGCTCCCCGGGCCATCGACGACCCCTTCGGAAGGCCCGCCGAGAGCTACGATCTGGTCTACGCGCGGATCGAACGCTGTTCGGCAGCGCTTACAGAATGGCTCATCAGGAGGTTCCGGCGGCCCGAAACTTGCTTGGGATAGCAGGATTCCGTGGTATGCCAGCCCAGCCGCCCACCGGGGTTTCACATCGGGGCCCCGGCCGTCGTCGCCCGGACGCCGGAATTCCGCTCCGTTCGCCACCCCCCGTGACCATGACCGTCAAGCGCTTCCTGCGAGCCGTCCGAGACCAGAGCAAACGGGCCAGCGATCGGGCGCTGCATGGATTCCGCCATCGAGCCGCCCGGGCCGGGGCCTCCCGGCTCAGAGATGCCCGCTCGATCCTCGTCGTTTGCCACGGCAATATCTGTCGCAGCCCGTACGGCGAAGCCGCCCTTCGGCGCGACCTCGACGGAACGGGAATGCACGTGCAGTCGGCCGGCTTCATCGGCCCCGGCCGCCAACCCCCAGCCAATGCGCTCCAGGCTGCGGCGTCCCGTGGCATCGACATGACGGACCACCGCTCGCAGATTCTCGAACCGGACCTGGTCCGCTCCGCCGACATCATCCTCACGATGGACGCCGGCCAGGCGCGCTCCATTTGCGACCGCTTCGGCAAGCCGGCCTCCCAGGTCTTTCTGCTCGGCGACTTCGATCCCGGGGCTCCGGCCCAGCGGGCGATTCCCGACCCGGTAGAGATGCCGGTCGAGGTGTTCGACGCGGTATACTCCCGCATCGACAAGTGCACGGCGGTGATCGCCCGCACGGTCGCAACCGCATCGCATAGCGGCGCCGCGCAGTCGCACTAGCCGGGAAGCGCGGAATTCCTGTTGCGCACCCGCAACAGTAGATTGGTCGCGTCCGCGGCATACCCATTGCATCGAGCGTTGGCATGACGCAACACCACTTTACGGTTGACGTGGAGGAGTACTTCCACGCTTCGGCGTTCGAGAGCGTGGTTCCCCGGGCCAACTGGGACCAGCTCGAACGCCGGGCCGCGGATGGGGTGCGGCAGATTCTCGATCTGCTTGGCCGCCATGGAGCTACAGGCACGTTCTTCGTCCTCGGCTGGGTCGGCACACGTGACCCCCAGCTCGTGAAGGACATTGCACACGCCGGGCACGAGATCGCCTCGCACGGGTGGGACCACCGCCGGGTGACGCAGCAGGATCCACCCCAATTCCGAGACTCGGTCCGACAGTCCAAGCAGTTACTCGAGGATCTGACGGGTCAGGCGGTGCGCGGCTTCCGCGCCCCGAGCTATTCCATCGTGCCCGGCCGCGAGTGGGCGCTCGACATCCTGCTGGAGGAGGGCTACGCCTATGACTCGAGTCTCTTCCCCATCTGGCGCCCAGACGGCTACGGCTACGCCTCCGCGCTCCCGGACCCGCACTGGCTGGACCGCCCGGCCGGACGGCTGGCCGAGATTCCCCCCACCACCTGGCGGCGGTCGGGGCTCTCGCTGCCGGCCGCCGGCGGCGCGTACTTCCGGCTCTTCCCGTACGGATTCGTCCGGTCGGCGTTCAGGGCATGCGATCGCCGCGGCGTCCCGGGCACGTTCTACATTCATCCGTGGGAACTCGATCCCGACCAGCCACGGATGCCCGTAGGCTGGGCGACCCGCATTCGGCACTATGGAGGCATGAAGCGCACGATGCCTCGTCTCGAACGATTGATGTCGGATTTTCGCTTCACCACCATCGCGCAGACGGTGGACCAGCTATGATCGCCGTCGCCCCATTCGCCGGCCGGCCCGAGGAATGGGACGAGTTCGTGCGCCGCGACTCCCAGGGTACGTTCGCCCACCTGGCCGGCTGGTGGCCGATCATGCGCGAGGTGTTCGGACACGAACCGCTGCCGTTGGAAGCGCGCGACGACGATGGCGCCCTGATCGGCGTGCTGCCGCTGGTCCACGTGAGCAGCCGACTGTTCGGGCGCTATCTCATCTCGATGCCGTTCCTGAACGCCGGCGGCCCGCTGGGCGATGCCGAAGCCCGCGATGCGCTGGCGGCGGAGGCGGAGCGGGAAGGACGGGCGCGTCGCGTGTCGCTCGTGGAACTCCGCAACCTGGGATCCGCCACCGGATGGGGACGGGTGACCGATCGCAAGATCACCGTGCACCTGCCCCTACCCACCGAGGAGGAGGCGCTCTGGAAGGGCTTCACCTCGAAGCTGCGGAGCCAGGTGCGGCGGGCGATGAAGGAAGGCTTCGAGGTCCGGTTCGGCGCCGCGGAAGTCCGGCCGTTCTACGAGGTTTTCACGCGCAACATGCGGGCGCTCGGTACACCGGTGCTGCCGCGGCGCGCGTTCGAACGCATCATGGACGCCTTCCCCACCGTGGCCGAGTGCGCCGTGGTGTACGACGGGACCATGCCGATCGCCGGTGGCGTGGGCTTCTCGTGGAACGGCCGGTTCGAACTGACCTGGGCCTCGGCCCTCCGCGAGTACAACAGCCGGGCGCCCAACATGCTGCTGTACTGGTCGCTTATGCAGCGGGCGCTTGCCGCGGGACAGCAGACCTTCGACTTCGGCCGCTGCACTCCGGGCGGCGGCACCCATCGGTTCAAGCGGCAGTGGGGAGGGGTCGACGTTCCCCTCCCGTGGACGCAGTGGGCGCCGGGAGAATCGCAGGCGCCGCCTTCGCCGGATCAGCCGATCTTCCGCGTGGCGTCGGCGTGCTGGCGTCGCCTCCCCCTCGCGGTGACCAATCGCCTCGGGCCGATCATCGCGACGCAGCTGCCGTGACCGCGCCTCACGCCGCGGCGCCCGCGGATCGTCCCGGCGGAGACGGCCGGGCCGCCGGCGACGGTGCCCGGACGCGATGGCGGTATCTGCCCCCCGCGTATTCTCCGCTTCCGCTCACCGCACTCGTGGCCGGTGGGGTGCACCTGGCAACGCTCCGCGACCGGCGCGCCGCACTTCGCGAGCAGCTGACCTCGGCGTACGGTGCCGCGGCCGTGGGGTTGCTGGACAGCGGAACGCACGCGCTCGAGATCGCGCTGCGCGTGGCGGCGCGCATGGTGCCGGAAGGATCGGGCATCGCGCTCCCGGCGTACGCCTGCTTCGACCTGGCCACGGCGGCAGTTGCCACCGGGCTTCCGCTCACGCTGTACGACGTGGTGCCCGAAACACTGGCGCCGGATCGCTCATCGCTCGCTGCGGCCATCCAGGCCGGCGCTCGCGTGATCGTCGTGGCGCCGCTGTACGGAATGGCCGCGCCCTGGGACGAATTGCGGGCCCTTGCCGCGGACACCGGGGCCGTGCTGGTGGAGGATGCCGCACAGGGGGTCGGCGCGTCGTGGCGGGGAGAGGCGGCGGGCCGACACGCCGACCTGAGTGTGCTCAGCTTCGGACGTGGCAAGGGGTGGACCGGCGGCAGCGGGGGCGCCCTGCTCGCGCGCGGCCCCGCCGCCGCCCTCCTCGATGACGTGCTGGCGGGCGAACTGCATCCGGCACCGGGATCCCTCTCGGTCCTCGCCCGGGCAACGGCGATGAGCGCATTCGTCCATCCGTCGGTGTTCGCGCTCGCGGCTGCCATTCCGTGGCTGCATCTGGGCGAGACGCGCTACCACGCCCCGACCCCGCCGCGGGGTCTGCCCCGGGTTGCCGCGAGTCTGCTGCTCGCGTCGGCGCGCGTGTCGAGCAATGAGGCGGCGATTCGCCGGACGAATGCCGCATGGTACGCCGGGGCGCTCTCGGGAGTCTCGGCCGCGGCTCCGATTCGCCCCCTCCCCGACGCCGAGGCAGGCTACCTGCGCTATCCCCTGCTCGTTCGGCGGGGGATGGACGGCTTCCGGGACCCAGGGCGGGCTCGGGAACTCGGGATCGCGCCGGGATATCCGAATCCGTTGGCGGAATTGCTCCCCGTGCGGGCCCGTCTGGTGCCGGCCGCGCAGGACGCGCAGTGGCCGGGGGCCGAGGCGCTCTGCCGGCAGCTCATCACGCTGCCCACGCACTCGCTCGTCCGGCCGCAGGAGCGCCGGGCAATCGTCGGGCTGCTGGAGCGCTATCCCGCCTGAGGCACGCCGAGCAACCGGGCGTACAGCGTGGCGTAGCGCTCGATGCTGCGCTGAATGTCGAATTCTTCACCAGCCCGCCGTAGCGCCGCCTGGCCCAGCCGCTCCGCCGCGGCGCGGTCGGACAGAAGCGTGCGGAGAGCGCCGGCGATACGCGAGGCGTCGTTCGGGGGCACCACGATTCCGGAGCCCTGTCCCAGCACGGTGGCGACGTCTCCGACGTCTGTGGCCACGATCGGCAGGCCGGCGAACATCGCCTCGAGGACCGCCAGCGGCAGCCCCTCCGAGCGCGAGGGCAACGCGAAGAGATCGGCCGAGGCAAGCACGTTTGTGATGTCGGCCCTGTAGCCGAGTAGATGCACCCGGGAAGCGACGCCCAGAGATTCAGCGAGTTGCAGGAGTTCGTCGCGGAGGTCGCCGCGTCCGGCGATCGCCACGTGGACGTCGGGAAAGGCTGGACTCAACTCGCCGAGCGCGCGCACCAGCAGGTCGTGCCCCTTGACCGGATAGAGATTGCCGACCGCGACGATGAGACGGTCTTCCGGCCCCAGCCCCAGTTCGCCACGCACGGTTCCTGCCGCCGGCGCCGGGCGGCGAACGCCGTTCGGGATCACGGAGAGTCGGTCGCTTCGGAGCCTGAGGTCGCGGCGCAGGTCCGCGGCCACGCTTTCCGACACCGCTACGAGGGCGCCGCTCATCCGCACCGCGGCGTTCATGGCCAGCCGGCGGTGCACCGCCGAGGCGTAGTAGCGCCCGCCGTGCATGGTGATCAGGTGCGGGAGCCCCGTCAGCCGCGCGGCGGCAGTGCCGTAGACGGCCATCGTGAATTCGTGGCTGTGGATGATGTCCACGCAATGGCGGCGGAGCAGGCGAGCCAGCGCGAACGCCGGGCGCGGTGAGATCGGGCCATGAAGCGCCAGGTGATCGATCGTGACGCCGGTGCCGTCGAGCTGGGCGGCCAGCCAACCCTCCCCGCGCAGCGGCAGGACGGCGACTCCGGGGCACCCGGCGCTCTCGAACCCGGCGGCCAACGTGGCCACCATGCGCTCGGCGCCCCCCGGCCCGTCCGATTCGATGAGATGTGCAATGCGGCGGCCGCGGATTTGTTGGAGCGCGTGTCCGTTGTCCGTCACGTGAGGAATCTCGGCGGGAGTGGCGAGGAGTTGCGGGGTTCCGGGGGAGGCAAAGATGGGCTACGGGGGGACTGCGGCGCGACTTGCTCGGGAGCCGGTTGTGTACGCCCAGGGCCAACGAGTTCGTCCGGGGTCGAAACAAATGAATACCAAACCCTCATATCCGGAGCCAGCTGGTGCTGGATGTGGCACAAATGACCGGCTTGATTGTTTGGTGTACCGAAAATTGCCGTCTAGAATTATATCTGCATTGGAATCAATTTAATCAGCCAGTAGCGCATTTAAGTCGCTGTTTTTTGACGTTACCTCGATGTTACCCCTGAGGTATCTCGGTCGTTATTGAGTTGAGATTGCACGGATCGTGCCGATAATACGGCTGTGCAACTCATCGGTGATTCAGTGTAGGAGGGGCACCGATCAAGCGGTAGGATTCGCTGCTCAGAGCAAAGCCATCGAAAGATGGTGACGCAGAGTTCCGGGGCTGTAGCGAGAAGAGTCTCGCGATGCCGGCCGAGCCGCCAGCGCTTCCGACGAGAGACCGTCGGCGCAGGCGGCTCGTTTGTCCTCCACGGCTGGTGTTGGCCAAGATAACGCCACTCGCTCCAGTCAAGCCCTCGGCCCCCGAGGGGAGAACTGCGCTCCATGCAACCCGCAATCCGTGCGCGCGTAGCGCGCCTAGGGATCGTCCTCACCATCTGTGCGGTCGCGATCGTTGTCGCGTCGTGCTCCGCTGACGGTACACAGCCCAGCTACATCTCCGGCACGGTCTCCGGCACCCCCGTGTCGGGCGCGCCTGCGACGCTCACCATCTCGCCGGCGTCGGCGCGCCGACAGTGTCGGTCACACCATGCAATTCTCGGCCACGCTCTACGATCGCCTCGGCGCGGTCGTCACCGGCCGCCACGTCCGCTGGCACTCCGCCGACTCGACCATTCTCCGGGTGGACAGCACCGGGCGGGTGCGATGGGTGGGCGTCGGCCGCACGCGACTGACGGCCTCCGTCGACAGCGTCAGCGCCGACGCTCCGACCACGGGGCTCGGCGACGCGATCGCCTCGATCTCGATTTCGCCCGATGCGGCGACCCTCTCGGTGGGCCAGGCGGTCCAATACACGGCCACCCTGCGCGACTCCTCGGACAAGATCCTGACCGGTCGCCCGGTCGTCTGGCTGAGCAGTGCGCCCGGTGTGGCGGCGGTGGACACCACGGGTACCACGACGGGCCGCAGTTCAGGCTCCGCCACGATCACGGCGTCGAGCGCCGGCGTGCTGGGAGCCACCCCCGTGGCCGTGACCGGCGCGACGACGAACACCCCCGGCACTGTGTCGGATCTCGCCGCGGTGGCGAACAACGATTCCGTGGCCGGCCCTCTCATTCACCGCCGTGAACGACGGCACGGGCGCGGCCGCCAACTATGAAGTGCGCTACGCGGTGCACTCGATCAGTTGGGGTTCGGCAACGAGTGTGGCTGCGGGTACCTGCAAGACCCCGCTCGCGGGCGGCGCCGTCGGCACCACCGTTCATTGTACGGTCACCGGCCTCACCGCGGCGACGACGTATGACTTCCAGCTCGTGGCATTCCGCGGAACGCTGAACACACAGAGCGCAGTGTTCGGCCAACTCTCGAATGTTGCCACGACCACGATGCCGAGCGTGGCTCCGCCGGCCAGTACGGTCACCACGGTCACCGTGGCGCCCACCCCCGACACCCTGACCATCGGCGGCACCAAGCAGCTAGCCGCGACGGTCAAGGATCAGAACGGCGCCGTCATGAACGGGCAGCCCGTGAGCTGGTCCTCCAGCGCCACCGGCATCGCCAGAGTCGACACTGCGGGTGTCGTGACGGGCGTGAGCGCCGGCAACGCGACGATCACCGCGACGACGAGCGGCAAGAGCGGGACCGCCGTCGTCGTCGTGACCACGGCGACGGCTCCGCCTCCGGCGACGGTCGCGAGCGTCGTCGTCACCCCGACCCCGGTCACCGATACCATCGGCCAGCGCACGCAGTTTGCGGCGTCGGTACGGGATTCGGCGGGCAACGTGCTCACGGGCCGGACCGTGACGTGGTCGAGTACCTCCACCGGCGTGGCCACGATCAACAGCACCGGCAACGCCACGGCCGTGGCCGCAGGTTCCACGACCATCCGGGCGACCGCCGGTGGAATCACCGGCAGCGCCCAGATGACGGTGAACGCACCGCCGCCGGTAGCAACGACGGTCACCGTATCGCCGTCGAGCGTCACGCTCGACCTGGCGGGCACCACTCAGCTCGCCGCGACGGTGAAGGATCAGTACGGCAACGTGATGAGCGGCGCGAGCGTCACGTGGTCCTCCACCTCGACTTCGATCGCGACCGTGACCGTGGGCGGCCTCGTGACGGCCATCGGCGCGGGGAGCACGACGATCCGCGCGACGTCGGGTGGCAAGAGTGGGACGGCGACGGTCACGGTCAATGGTCCGATCGTCAATCCCCCGCCGCCCCCGGCCGGAGAACCGTCGTTCAATTCGTCGACCGGCGTCATGATGTTCTCCGACAACATGGACAGCTATTCGACCGTCGCGGCCATGCAGTCGTATTCCGGCTCTGCGATGACCTGGAAGAACGAGTTCGGTAGCGATCCGAACAACGCGATCATCTCCCCGGGCTACGGCGGTTCCGGCCAGGCGCTCCGGGAGTAGCTATTCGGGCGCCAACCAGGACTACGCATACGTGGGATCTGATCAACATGCCCACAACCCCGGATACGACCACGCACTACTTCCAGTACTACGCGCGGGTCACGGTGTCCGGCTCGTTGCGAAGACCGTGTTGGCCTTCAAGTGGCTGATGGCGTTTCACCGCGATGGGTACCGGGTGGAATGGAATACGCACGACCATCTGCCCTGCAATGTGGACAAACCGGGCGGATACTACGGTCTGGCAGGTATACGACGAGGCGTACACGGCGTGTCAGGCCAATCAGCCCGTTGGCCCCTATCCGGTCGATGTGTTCAACGGACAGTGGCACCGCTTCACCTATCAGTACAAGCCGAATACGTCCCCAGGCTCGCGAGATGGGATCGCGCGGATGTGGATCGACGGCACCAAGGTCATCGACATCTCGGCGTCCGCCGTCGGGGTCACGCCCAGCGGCGGCTACAAGACCTGGTGCAATTGGGACGACGTCGATGCGCTCTCGACCCAGGGGATCAATCTCATTCGCTGGGCGGGCAACCTGACCACCGTTACTCCAACGTTCACGGTGGACTTGGACGACTTCACGTGGTGGCGGGCCAAATAGCGGCCGGTAGGGCTCGAGCAGAACGATACGCTTCGAGTGTGACGATGGGCACGTGGGGGGCGCCGGTCCGGCCCCACACGTGCCCTCGTCGCGTTTCAGGCGTCAGAAGAATACGAGCGGGGCGCCGTTGCGACCTCGCATCGCGTCCGCCGCACTCCGCGCGGCGCCCACCCATGACACGTTCCCGCATGACGAACCCGCATCCAGCCCGAAGAAAACGGCGCGTCGGATACGCGCCCCTGGAGTTCGCACTCGTGCTCGTACTGGCGTGTGGCAGCGCGGTCCAGCCGCAACTGCAACTCGGCCCACCGCCCGTCGATGAGCCCAGCTTCGATGCAGCGAAAGACACTATCGTCTTCTCCGACAACATGGAGAGCTATTCCAGCGTGGCGGCAATGCAGGCGTATTCCGGATCCGCGATGACGTGGAAGAACGTGTTCGGCAACGACCCAAGCAACGAACTCGTCTCCCCCGGCCACGGTAGTACGGGGCAGGCACTCCGCGAGGTCTATTCCGGTGCCAACCAGGACACCCACACCTGGGATCTCATCAACGCCCCGACAACCGCTGATACCACGACCCACTATTTCCAGTATTACGCGAGAGTGACCATGTTTCCGGCTCGCTGGCGTCGAGGGTACTCGCGTTCAAGTGGTTCATGGCGTTTCACCGCGACGGATCGCGCGTGGAATGGGACACCCACGATCATCTGCCCTGCAATCTCGACAAGCCGGGCGGATATACACTGTGGCAGGTGTACGACCAGGCATACACAAGCTGCCAGGCCAACCAGCCGGTTGGCCCATATCCGGCGCAGATGTTCGACGGTCAGTGGCATCGCTACACCTACCAGTACCGGCCGAACACCCGGCCGGGAACCCGCGATGGGATCGCCCGGATGTGGGTGGACGGCACCAAGGTCATCGACGTGTCCGCGGCGGCGGTCGGCATGATTCCGGTCGGCGGCTACAAGTCCTGGTGCGAATGGGACGACGTGGACGGCCTGTCGACGCAGGGCATCGACCTGATCCGTTGGGCCGGGAATCTCACGACGACGACCCCCGGCTACACGGTGGACATGGACGATTTCAAATGGTGGCGACCGAAATAGCGGATCGCCGCTTGACCGCCACGCCCCGGCGCGACTACCGGCTCGCGCCCCACTGGCGCCGCCACGCCTCGAACATCAGCACGCTCCAGAGCAGATGGCCGCCATCCGCCCGCCCCGCGGCGTGCGCCTCCCAGATGCGCCGGACCGCCTGCGCGTCGAAGAACCCCGCCTGGCGCAGCGGTCCAACCTCGAGCAGCTCGTCCGCCCAACCGCGCAGCGGCCCGCGCAGCCATTCCCCGATCGGCACCTCGAATCCCATCTTCGGTCGCTCGAACAGCGACGTCGGAACGTGGCGCGCGAGCACGCGGCGCAGCAGGATCTTCCCTTCCTGCGGGGTTGTCCGCCACGCCAACGGCAGCGTCCACGCGAACTCGGCCACGCGGTGGTCGAGCAGCGGCACCCGCCCCTCGAGGCCGACCATCATCGACGCCCGATCGAACTTCGTGAGGAGATCGTCGGGCAGGTACACCGCGGCGTCGGCCAGCATCATGCGCTCCACCGGCGCCAACGACGCCGCTCCGCTCAGGCACTGCAACAGCCGATCTTCACTCGGGGCGCGGAATCCCGGATCGATGAGCGCTTCGGGCTGCCCGGCGGTCGACACCAGCCGCCGATAGAGCGCCTCCCAGCCGGGGACGCCCAGGAGGCCGGCGGCCTTGGCCAACTGCGCGCTGCGCCGCCCCGACATCCCCGCAATGCTCCGTCCGGCGAAGCCCAGGAGAGCGGCCCCACCCTGCCGCAGCCCGAGCGGCACACGGCGGAGCCGGCGCCAGGCACGGTCGCTGAACCGATAGCGGTCGTACCCGCCGAACAGCTCGTCGCCTCCGTCCCCGGAAAGCGCGACGATGACGTGCCGGCGGGCGAGCGCCGACACGAGGTGCGTCGGAATCTGCGAGACGTCGGCCAACGGCTCGTCGTACATCACCGGCAGGGTGGGAATCAGGGCCTGCGCCTCCTGCGGCGTCACCGTCATTTCCGTGTGCGCCGTGCCCAGGTGTTCGGCGATGGCGCGGGCATAGCGGCTCTCGTCGTACCGCGCTTCGGTGAAGCCGATGGTGAACGTCTTCACCGGACGGTCGGCCTGCGCCTGCATGAGCGCCACGACGAGCGACGAATCGATGCCCCCCGACAGGAATCCGCCGAGCGGCACATCGGCGATCATGCGGAGCCGCACCGCATCGCGAAGCAGCGCGTCCAGGGCCTCCTCGGCGTCGGCGCGCGTGCCCGCGAAGGGGTGCGCCCTGCCCTCGCGCGCCGTGTCCTCGAGGGTCCAGTAGGGCTCGGGCTTCCAGGGCGCGTCCGGTGCGGTGAGCCGCATCCAGTGACCGGGCGCCAGCTTCATGGCGTCGGCGAACATGCAGCGCGGCGACGGCACGTACGTGTACCGCAGGTAGTCGCCGAATGCGTCCGGTGCCACGCGGCGGCTGAAGCCGGGGTGCGCCATCAACGCCTTCAGTTCGGAGCCGAAGAGCAGTCCCCCCGCCGCGGAACGGCCGACATACAGGGGCTTGATGCCCAGGCGGTCGCGAACGAGGTACAGCGCCCGCTCCCGGGTGTCCCAGAGGGCGAACGCGAACATGCCGATGAACCGGCGCACCGCCGCCTCCACGCCCCACTCGGAGAACGCGGCCAGCATCACCTCGGTATCGGATCCGCCCTGGAACGCATGCCCACGCGACCTGAGTTCATCGCGCAGGCTCAGGAAGTTGTAGACCTCGCCATTGTAACAGATCACGTAGCGGCCGTCGGGACTGGTCATCGGCTGGTGCCCGAGCGCGCTGAGGTCGACGATCGACAGGCGGCGGTGCCCGAACGCGACCGGGCCGTCCACCCAGCTTCCGGCGTCGTCGGGACCGCGATGCGTGATCGCGTCGCGCATCGCTTCCACCACGCGCCGCATCTCGCCGGCCTCGGAGGCCCCACGCGTCCACAACCCGGCAATCCCACACATGGCTAGCGCGACCGGCCGGTGCGCGTGACCGCCGCCAGCAGCCGGCGGCGATCCTCGCTCCACGAGTACTGCCGTTCGACCGCGGCCCGCCCCTTTGCGCCGAGGGCGTGTCCCTGCGCCGGATCCCGGACCAGCGCCACGAGCGCCGCCGCCAGCGCCGGAACGTCGGCCGGCGGCACGAGAACACCGGCCCCCGTCTCCGTCAGCACGCGCCGCATGGGGCGAACATCCGACGCGACGATGGGAAGGGCCGCCCCCATGTAGTCGAAGAGTTTGTTGGCGAGCGTGATCTCGATGTGTTCGGTGGAGAGAAAGGGCAGAATGCCGATGGCGGCATGGTGATAATACGGCGGGTGGTCACGATACCCCTTCCACCCCAGCAACCGCACGTAGTCTCCGGCATCCAGTTCGGCGATCTTCGCCGCGAGGCGCGGAAGCTCCGGGCCGTCGCCGATGATCGCGAGCGCGATCCGGGGTACGTCGTGATGCGCACGGGCCACGGCCTCCACGGCCTCCAACAGGCCGCGATCACCCAGCAGATTGCCGAGGAACAGCACGATCGAGCGGTCCTCCCAGCCGGCGAGGTCGGCCGGGAACGGATAGCTGGCGGCCGGATCGGAAAGTTCCGCCGGTGTATTCCCGACCACGACGGCGGCGTCCGGCGCCGCCCCCAGCGCCAGGCAGCGTTGGCGCGATTCCTCCGAGACCGCGAACACCGACGCCGCACGCCGGATGACGAACCGGTCGAGCCATTCGGCCAGCGCCGCGTTGCGGGCAATGCGCGATGCGAGGCCGGGGTGCTCCGCGCGGTTGGCGCGCAGCGCGATGGGATAAACGTCGGCCATCTCGTAGTGCACGGGGATGCCGAGCATCGAACCGATCGCGAGCACGCCGGGCGCCAGTGGAAGGTCCCGAACGATCATGCAGTCGGCCCGGAACCGCCCCGCCGCGCGCCACACCTGCCAGAGCCAGAACGGGTTGGCGAAGATGGGGAAGCCGAGATAGCGGTTGATCCGCGGCGAGCCGAGCATCGGCACCCGCGCGATTTCCATCCAGTCGTTCGCCTCGCGGCGCGGCTTACCGCCGGGATTTCCCGCCAGCAGCTGCACCGTGTGCCCCGCTTCGGCGAGCGCCTGGGTCTGCTTCCGCACACGGGTCGCGTTCCGGGGCCAGTCGCCCTGGTACACGTACAGGACTCGAAGGCTCACCGGGGAGGCGTCTCCCAGCTGACCATGCGGTCGTGCGGAACGCGGCAGATCACCCATCGGAACTTGCCGGACGCTTCCGGCGGAATCTCATCCACCAACTGCGTTTCGATCCGCATCGCCGTGCCGAGCCGCTCGCGCAATCCTGCCTCGAGCTGGGCACGGTGTTCGGCGCTGAACGCCGCCGACGGCACGATCGAGACCAGCACGTGATCCGGCTCGTCCTGCACGATCTGCGATTTCAGGATCTGGTCGAACGGCTTGAACGGATGCGTGAGCACCGACGGGGACACGAAGCGGCCGTCGGGCGTCACGACGATGTCCTCGGCCTTGGTGGTGACGTCGGCCAATCGCGATAGCCCGCGCCCGCACTCGCACCGGTCGCTCAGCAGGCGAGACACGTCGGAGGTCTGATAGCGAATGAGCGGCATCCCGAAATTCCAGAGCGACGTGCCGGTGAGGATGCCCGATTCCCCCGCCGGTACCGTGCCGCCGTCGCGGTCCGTCAGTTCGGTGACACCGTACTCGTCGAACAGGTGCTTGCCGCCGTGCCGTTCGCACTCGCCGGCGAACAGCGCCCGCTCGGCGAGCCCGTAGAAATCGAACACCGGCGCGTCGAAGGCCTCGACCATCGTCTCCCGCTGTACGGCGTGCAGCGTCTCGGACGACGTGAGGACGCCCTGCAGCGGCAGACGCTCGCCGTGCCGGATCAGGTGCCGCGCCAGAATGAACAGGGTCGACGGGTAGCCCTCGATGAACCGGATCTTCCGCCGCCGCAACTCCTGGAGGTAGATGGGGAGCGTGGCTTCCGACAGGTGGAACGACGAACACCAGAGCTGGCGCTGAACGTAGTCGGGCCGCCAGAACGGCGCCCGGCGTTGCTCGATGGGAACCACCACGCGACCGAGAAACAACGCGCACCAGTCGCCAGGCGCCATCCCGGCCCACCGCTGTTGGCGGCGGTAGGCCACGACGTTCGCCACGAGCACCGAGCGGTCGTACCAGAGCGAAAGCGGGGAGCCCGTGGTACCGCTGGTATGTCCGTGCACGAGCCGGCGCAGGGGACGCGACTTGAGCGCGTCGCCCGCCTCGCGAACGTCGGCCTTGGTGAGAACGGGGAGTTTCGGAAGGTCATCCACCCCCTGCACCTGGCCCACGTTCACGCCGTGCGCGTCCCACCGCTCGCGATAGTACGGCACGTGGTCGTAGGCATGGCGCACCATCGCCCGGACCCGTTCGTCCTGCAGCGCCCGGACGGCCGACGGCTCCCACCACTCGCTCCGCTCCCACTCGGCCGAGAGTCGACGGAACGCCGGTCCATCCCAGTGGCTCCGCCGCTGGAGCGCATACGCGTTCAACAGCCCGACCTGGGCCCATTGCGGTGCGCGCTGATACAGACCGTCCATCCACGACATCCCGTTTCCTCCAGTCCACGATGCTCACGCCATTCGGCGGCACAATTCGTGCAATTTCCGGGCCATGCACGGGGTGTCGCGCCTTGACTTTGATCCGGTCCGCGTCTCCCTTTCACCGCCGACCAACCGGGAACCCTGAACCTATGACGAGCGCCCCATCCATGCCTGCCGGCCGGCCCCGCTGATGTGCGGCATCTGCGGTATCGTCCACGCCGCCCCCGACCGGCCCGTGGACCGGGACGCGCTGCAGCGGATGTGCGACGTGATCGCCCACCGCGGCCCGGATGGGGCCGGGGTCCATGTCGAGCGCGGCGTCGGGCTGGGCCATCGCCGGCTCAGCATCATCGATGTCGCGGGTGGTGCCCAGCCGCTGTCCAACGAAGACGGGACGGTCTGGGTGTCGTTCAACGGCGAAATCTACAACCACCGGGAGTTGGCTTCGCGACTGGCCGCGCGCGGACACACCTTCCGGACGCACAGCGACACCGAGGTGCTGGTCCACGCCTACGAGGAGTGGGGGGACGCGCTGGTCAGGGAGCTGAACGGAATGTTCGCGTTCGCGCTCCACGACATGAAGCGCGATCGCGTGCTCCTGGCCCGCGATCACCTCGGCATCAAGCCGCTGTTCTACCGCATCGATGGGGACACGCTGCTCTTCGGATCGGAGATCAAGGCGCTGTTCGCCGGTACGTCGCGGGCGCCGCGCCCGCGACGGGAGAGCATCCAGGAGTACCTCGTCTTCCGCTACGTCGCGGGACGCAACGCCTTCTACGAGGATGTGCAGCGGCTCCCCGCCGGCCACACCGGCGCCTGGGAACATGGCCGCTTCACGGTGACCCGCTTCTGGCAGCCTCCCCGCGATGAAGTCGCGGGCCCGGGCCTCGAACCGTCCGCCGACGCGCTGCAGGCCCTGCTCGCGACGTCGGTCCGTTCGCAGCTCATGAGCGAGGTCCCCCTGGGCGCCTACTGCAGCGGGGGGGTGGACTCCGGACTGGTCAGTGCCTTCGCCGCCGACGCGAGCCCCCACCAGCTCGAGACGTTTGCGGTGGGGTTTCAGGACCCGGCGTGGGACGAACGTTCGCTCGCCGAAGACACGGCGCGACGCATCGGCGCATCGCACCACACGGTGGTCGCGGAGCCCGGGGAGTTCTGCGGGCTCCTGCCGAGCCTCGTGTGGTATCACGACGAACCACTGAGCCATCCGAACACCATTCCGCTGTATCAGCTGAGCCGGTTCGCACGCCGGTTCGTGACGGTCGTGCTCACCGGTGAGGGAGCCGACGAACTCTTCTGCGGCTACCCGCGCTATCACATCGCGCGTTGGCGTGCCGCCGCCGGCGGCCTGCCGCGCGCCGTCCGGCGGCCGCTGGCGGCGCTCCTCGCCCGCGGCCCCGGGCACCGGGCGGCCAAGCTCGGCGACGCCTTCGGCCGGGAATTGGACGACGCCCTGATTTTCAATTCGGCCTACGTCGCACCCGAACTGGTGGCCCGGCTCACCGGCCAGGCGGTGGACGGCGCGCTCACCGAGCGGCGGGCGTTGCTCGCCAGCGCATACTCCGACAGCGGGGCCGTGGCCACACTGTCCCGCTACGAGCTGCTGACCTACCTCGGGTGCGCCCTCGACCGGATGGACCGCATGTCGATGGCGTGCAGCCTCGAGGGCCGCGTGCCCTTTCTCGACGTGCCGCTGGTGGAATGGGCGGTGCAACTCGCGGGGCGGCTCAAGCTCTCCGGGACGGAAAACAAGCGGGTGGTGAAGGCGCTCGCCCAGCGCCGGCTCAATCCGGCCATCGCGCGCGGCGCCAAGTCCGGCTTCGGCGTGCCGTTGGGCGACTGGTTCCGCTCTCCGGTGCTGTCCCCGCTTCTCGACCGGCTGCGCGACCCGGGCCACCCGGCCTCGGAACTCTTCGACGGACGCGAGGTGCGCCGCCTGATCGACGCGCACGCCGCGGGCGCAGCGGATCACGGCGAGGCACTCTGGCTGTTGGCCAACGTCTACGTCTGGGCGGAAACCAACGCTGGCGGCGCGACGAGCCGCCCACCCGAGCCGGCCGGCGCACAGCGTCTGGTCGCGCCGTAGCGATGTCACTGCGAACCACCGCCAAGGGACTCGCGGAATTCGCGCTCCGCGTCGGCGTCGCGCCCATCGTCCGGCGGTCCCTGCGCCAGCGGGGCGTCATCTTCGCCTACCACGACGTCGTCCCCGACCGGTGGGCGGGGGGCGGCGATCGGTCACTGCATCTGCCGCTCGCCGATTTCCGGGCGCAACTCGACGTCCTGCAGGCGACGCACGACATCGTCCCGCTCCGGCAGTTGCTGCACCCGGGCACGGCGCAGCGCAAGCGCCCCCGCGCGGCGATCACGTTTGACGATGCGTATCGCGGCGCGGTGTCGCTGGGCCTGGCCGAATTGGCCCGGCGGCGCCTGCCGGCCACGGTGTTCGTGACCCCGGACTTCCTGGATGGCGGGGCGTTCTGGTGGGACGAATTGTCGTCTCCCACGCAAGGCCTCGATCCCCAGGTGCGCGAGCATGCCCTCGAGAAGCTGCAGGGCGACGACCAGGCGATCCGCAACTGGGCGGCCGAGCGGCACGCCCCGTTGTGGGCGGCCGGGCCCGAGGCGCGCGGAGCAGCGGTCGCGGATCTGGAGGCGGCGGCGGCCGGCGGCAAGGTAACGCTGGGGGCCCACACCTGGCGGCATCCGAACCTGGTGCGAGTGGACAGCCAACGATTGACCCAGGAACTCACCGAGCCACTGGCCTGGCTGCGCGAGCGGTTTCCCAAGGCCGCGGTGCCGCTGCTGGCCTATCCCTACGGCCGCTTCGATGCGCGAGTGGTCCGGGCCGCGGCGGCGGCCGGCTACGAGGCGGCGTTCGCCATCGAGGGCGGGTGGGTCCCGGCGCAGATCGACAAGCCGTTCGCCATCCCACGCATCAACGTGCCGGCGGGAATCTCGGCCAATGGGTTCGCCCTCCGCGCCTCGGGATTGCTGACCTGACCGGACGGCCTACGATCCGCCGGCTTCGGCCGATGGGCCGAGCAGGCCGGCCAGCTTGTTGCGCAGGGTGCGGGCGACGAGTTGCGCCAGAATCCGCGGAGGGAACCGCCAGGGCCGGCTGAACGTGTACCAGTACGCCGCGCCGCGCTGCCGACGCCAAGTCTCGCGGATCGCCTGGGCGTAGGGTTCCGGCTCGAGCGCCGGAATCTGTTCCGACGGCAGGGGTGCCGTCTGGATTCCGCTGAGCCGTGGCCGGAAATCCGAGCGCAGCGACGTCCCCAGCACGGCGGCATCCTGAACCGTCGCTCCCCGGAGCGTGGCCCGCAGCATCGCCCCCGTTCGGAAGGGCGGGTACCAGACCATGTCACCGACGAAATTGCCGAGGCTGTAGGCGATGATGCCGTCACGGTACGACTCGACCGGGCGCACGACGTGCGGGTGGTGCCCGAGCACGATGCTCGCCCCGGCATCGATGAGCGAGCGCCCGAGCCGCGTTTCGTCCACGGAGGGCACCGGCACGAACTCCTCGCCCCAGTGCAGGGAGACGATCACCGCGTCGGACTCGGCGCGGAGCCGTGCGATGTCCGCCTCCATCCCCTCCGGTGTCCCCTCGGCGTACGGCGGCGTGTCGTTCCCGTACTGCCGGGGACGCAGGCAATAGCCAAGCACCCCGACGCGCCGCCCGGCGGCGATCAGCGTGACCGGCGCGCTCGTCCATGGGGCTGTGCCCCGGACGCCGCAGACGGCGATGCCGGCGCGCTGCACCGCATCCACCGAGTCCCGGAACACCTCCGCGCCGTGCTGTACGGCGTGGTTGTTGGCCACGTTCAGCACCGTGAACCCGGCCGCGCGAAGCGCGGCTGCGTATCCGGGATCCCCGCGCAACTGCATCGACGCCAGTGAGCCCTCCTGGCGGCCGCGCATGGACAGGGGAGCCTCCAGGTTCCCGAACACGAGGTCGGCATCGGCGAGGCCCGACATGACGTCACGGAACACGCGCGAGATGGTATCGGGACCGTACCGGCTGGCGAATCCGAAACCCACGCACGTGGGCGAATCGCCGAGTTGCAAATCGCCGACGGCGACGACGCGGAACAGCGGGTGGTCCATGCGGCACTCCCTCACTCGGGCTTCGGGTCGGTACATCTAAACGTTGATCGAAGAAATTCACAAGCGGGTTTCCGCCAGCGCGACGACCGGATGCGTTATTTTGAGGCGACGCCGGACTCCGTACGCGGCGGCACCCGGCCGTCGACCGGTTTCTGCACCGTCGTGCGTGGATGGTCCGACCCTTGACGTGGTGAACCTTGATGACCCAGACCGCCGAGCCATCTCGATCTGATGTCGCCACGCACGCGGCGGTCCGGCGGTGAGCCCTCCGCCGGCCACCGTGCTCGTGACCGACGGCGAACACCGGGCCGCACTCGCCGTCGGTTCGCTCCCTGGGCCGCGCTGGGTACCGGGTGGTGGTCGTCTCGTCACACCGGCGATCGCTGGCCGGGGCGTCGCGATATGCCGCCCAGGCGGTGACCGTTCCCGACCCGCTGGCAGATCCGGACGCGTTCACGAGCACCGTCGTCGACATCGCCAGACGGATGGAGGCGGACGTCGTGCTCCCGGTGACCGACCCTGCCCTGCGGTGCCTGCTGCCCGCGCGCGACGTGCTCACGGGAGTGATCCCGTTCGGCTCTCCGCAGGTGGTCCGGCGCGCCGGCGACAAACCCGAGGTGCTCCGCCTCGCCGGGACGCTCGGCATCCCCGTGCCGCCGCAACGCCTGCTCACGACCGCCGCCGATGCCGACGATCCCGATCTGGCTGGCGCGTCGTGGCCGCTGATCGTGAAGCCGGGGAGTTCGGTGAAGGACGGTCCCGACGGGCCGATCAAGCTCGGGGTGAGCTGGGCGCACGATGCCGATGAACTCCGTGCGATCGCCCGGCAGCTCCCGGCCGCTGCCTATCCGGTCCTGCTGCAGGAGCGGATCGCGGGACCCGGCACCGGGGTGTTCCTGCTTCGCTGGGACGGACGCACCCTCGCCACGTTTGCCCACGAACGCATTCGCGAGAAGCCGCCCTCCGGCGGCGTGAGCGTCTGCTGTATCAGCGTCGCGCCGGAACCGGCGTTGGTCCGGCAGGCAGAGTCGCTGCTCGAGGCGCTGGACTGGCAGGGACCGGCGATGGTCGAATTCAAGCGTGACGCCCGGACGGGCGTGGCGTACCTGATGGAAGTGAACGGCCGGTTCTGGGGCTCACTCCAACTTGCCGTCGATGCCGGTGTCGATTTTCCGCGAATCCTGGTGGACGCGGCGCTGGGCCGGCCGGTCGACTCGATACCCATCTCGCAACCAGGCGTCCGGCTGCGGTGGTGGTGGGGCGAGGTGGACCACCTGCTGGCACGACTGCGCCACCCCGACGACCGCGAGACACTGGGCGGCCGGTGGGATGCCGTGTGGCGGTTTCTCCGCCCGGGCCCCGGTACTCGCAACGAGGTGTTCCGCTGGCGCGATCCGGCGCCGGCCATCCGGGAGAGCTCGGACTGGTTCCGATCGCTTGGCGCCCCGCGATGACGGGCCGCGGGAACCGCTCCCCGGACGACACGTCCGGCACCCGGCGCGGGCGGCACGCGGAACCCACTCGCTGCCCATCCGCCCGGTTCGTTCGTCCTATCCGCGAGGCCGACCGCCGCCGCCACCCCCAACGCTGAGTTGATGTCCGACCCTACCCCCACCCATCCCAGCCCCTCCACTCCTGCACGAGCCACCACGGAGTCGCTGGACCGATCGTTGCTGCACGGGTTGGCGTGGACGAGCGCCGCCAAATGGGGAGGGCAGGTGCTCTCGTGGGCCGCGACGGTGATCGTCGCCAGGCTGCTGTCGCCGGAAGACTATGGGCTCGTGGGGATGGCATCGATCTACCTCGGCCTCGTCACGATGCTCAGCGAGTTCGGGCTCGGTGCCACCGTGATGGCGCTGCGGGACCTGACCGACGAGCAGGTGGCGCAGCTCCACGGGTTCGCGGCGCTGTTCGGGCTGGCGAGCTTCGCGGTCTCGTGCCTGATGGCGTGGCCGCTGGGAGCCTTCTTTCATTCTCCCGAGTTGCCGCTGGTCGTGGTCGTCATGAGCGTCACGTTCATCATCTCGTCGTTTCAGATCGTGCCGGCCGCGCTGCTTCGACGCGAGTTGCGCTTCCGCGACCTGGCCATGATCGACACGATCAGCGCGTTGACACTGTCGGTTGCGATGATGGTCTTCGCGTACTTCGGGTTCCGGTACTGGACTCTCGTCATCGGAGGATTGCTCTGTTCGGTCCTGGCCACCCTGCAGACGCTCCGCCTGCGGCGCCACCGGATGGCCCTGCCACGTGCCGGTACGCTCAGGCACGCGATGACCTTCAGCAGGCACATCCTGATCTCCCGTCTCTCCTGGTACGCGTACTCGAACGCGGACTTCCTCGTGGCGGGCCGCATTCTCGGGAAGGCGGCGCTGGGGGTGTACGATTTCGCCTGGACGCTGGCCAATGTGCCCATCGAAAAGGTCACGGTCCTCATCGGCCAGGTGGCCTTTCCCATTTTCGCGGCCGTTCAGAACGAGCCCGAAGATATCCGACGGTACCTGCTCCGACTTACCGAGGGCCTGGCGCTGTTGACCTTTCCGGCCTCGTTCGGGATGGCCCTCGTCGCCCCGGATTTCGTGCTCCTGTTTCTCGGTCCGAAGTGGAGCGGCGCCATCGTACCCCTGCAGTTGCTCGCGGTCTTCGTGGGGTTCCGGTCCGTGGTCCCGATGTTCACGCAGATCCTGAACGTCACCAAGGACTCGCGATTCGCCATGTACATGTCGGTTGTGTCGGCCGTCCTGATGCCGACGGCGTTCTACCTGATGGGCTCCCGCTGGGGGACCACCGGCCTCGCGTTGGCCTGGATGACGGTGTATCCCATCCTGGCGCTCATCCAGTACTGGCGGGTCTCGCGCCGGATCGCGCTTCCCGTATCCGACTACGTCCGCGCGTTGTGGCCGGCAGTGAGTAGCAGTGCCGTGATGTGCGCCGTGGTGTGGACCACCCAACTCGCCACCAGGTCGCGGGGCCCCCTGGCGGCCATGTTGGGTCTTCAGGTGGGGTTGGGCGTGCTGACGTATGCGCTGATGTGCCTGACCGTCCATCGACACCGCCTGCGGACGTTTTATCAGATGGTGAAGCGCCAGCGTGCCGCGTAGGCACCGGACGGGTGTCGGCGACCCCGGCCGCGCTCGTTCGGCGACGGACTGAGGGGTCGGCCAGCGGCATCGGCGCACGGAAGTTGCCGCCGCGCAAGGAGATACGTGGGCCCCCTGCCTTCGGCGGCGCCACGCCCGGAACCCGTCCGAGGAGGTCCTTCTGGGGGGTGAACTGGCACAGAAAATGCTCGTGTATAGCGATGCAGGATCTGCTCGTCTACCTCCTGAATACGTGGCTCAACCGCCCCTGCCCGCCCTCATACACGCATGACTTCCGTCGAAATCGGCCGCGCACCGGCTCGAAGCACCACGGGTTCCGGCCCAATGGTGAAGGCCGACCTGTTTCCGCTGGCGCCGATACAACGCGGCATGCTGTACCATTGGCTCCGCGACCGGCATTCCGGCCGCGACATCGAGCAGATCGTCGCCGATCTTCCCGAACCGATCGACCCCGAGCGCTTCGAGGCGGCGTGGAACACCGCCGTCGGGGCCTTCGAATGCCTGCGCAGCGTCTTCGTCTGGGACGGGCCGGACGCCCCCATGCAATACGTCACCCCGCGGGCGCGCGTCGCATTCTCGTTCGAGGATCTGGGCGACCGGACGGCCGCCGAGCAGGAGCAGCGGGTGTCGGAATATCTGGCGTCCGACCGCCAAGAAGGGTTCGATCTGGGAACTGCGCCGGCGATGCGGGTGGCGCTGTTCCGATTCGACGAGGCGCGGTTTCGGATGGTCTGGAGCTTTCACCACATCCTTCTGGATGGGCGCTCCTTCGGGCTGATTCTGAACAACGTCTTCGGGACGTACGATGGCACGGGAACGCCGGAGGTTTCGCGACGCCCGTATCGGGACTATATCGAGTGGGTGGTCTCGAAAGATGCGACGGATGCTCGCGAGTACTGGCGCCGCGCGTTGCGTGGATTCACGGCGACGACGCCCCTGCCCTTCGACGCCGCGCTGACGGTGCCGGCCGACGCGCGCGAACGCGAGACGACCCTGCCGGTCGACACGACGCAGCGCCTGCGAGCGCTGGGCGAACGCGACGAGTTCTCGCTCAATACGATCATCATGGCTGCCTGGGCGCTCGTCCTCGCCCGGCACAGCGGCGAATCGGATATCGTCTTCGGTTCGACGAAGACCACCCGGCAGGGCTCGATTCCGGAAGCGGACAAGATGGTCGGCCAATTCCTCGCGACCGTCCCCGTCCGCGTGACGGTGGACCCCGACGCCACGGTTCGGGACTGGCTGAAAGCCGTGCGGGCCGGCTGGCTCTCGATCCGCGGACACGAACACCTCTCGCTCGTCGACATCAAGAAGGGCAGCGCCCTGCCGGCGAGCGCGTCGCTGTTCGACTCGCTGGTGGTATTCGAGAACTACCGCTTCCCCACGCGCCTCCGGAACCAGGGTGGCGCCTGGGCACGTCGAGACTTCAGGCTCATCGAGAACACCGGTTTCCCGCTCTCCTTTCTGGTGTACGGCGACGACGCATTGGTCTTGAACGTCGAGTACGCGGCGAACCGTTTCCGGCAGGAGACCATCGACCGGCTGCTCGGAGAGCTCACACAGATTCTCTCGGCGTGGAGTGAGGACGTCTCGGGACCCGTCTGGCGGACGCCGACACTCGCGCCGAAAGACGCCGAACACATCGAGCAGGACTGGAATGCGACGGAGATGGCCTATCCCCGCGACCAGTCCCTGACGGACCTGATCGAAGGCCAGGCGCAGCGCACCCCGGACGCGACGGCCGTCGTCGTGGGGGATGAACGGCTGACCTACCGCGAGTTGAATCGACGCGCCAATGGCCTGGCGCGTGAGTTGATCGCGCGCGGCGCCGCGCCGGACCGGTTGGTGGGGATCTGTCTCGAACGCTCGACCGCGATGCTGGTCGCGATGCTGGCGGTCGCGAAGGCGGGGGCCGCCTATCTGCCACTGGATCCCCACCTGCCCGCCACACGTCTCGCCTACATGATGGCTGACAGCGATGCCGCGATCCTGATCACGCAGGAATCGCTCCGGGCGGAGCTGCCACCGGTCGGCGGCGCCCTGGTTTCCGTGGACGACCCGGCAGCGCCGGCGCCGACCTCCGACGCGGAGAACCCGAGGGTCGCCGTGCAGCCGGAGCATCTGGCATACGTCATCTACACGTCCGGCTCCACCGGCAAGCCGAAGGGCGTGGAGATCACGCGTGGCTCCCTGCTCAATTTCCTGTGGTCCATGCGCGAGTGGCTGGGCCTGACGGCCGCGGACCGCGTGCTTGCCGTCACGACGATCTCATTCGATATCGCCGGCCTCGAGATCTGGCTGCCCTGGCTGGTAGGCGCCCAGGTCGTGCTCGCGTCGCGCGATGAGGCGGGAGACGGCATCCGGCTGCGAGACATGATCGGGACCCGGGGCATCACCTTCCTCCAGGCAACGCCGGTCACGTGGCGATTGCTGCTCCAGGCCGGGTGGCAGGGCGATCCCAACCTGCAGATCGCCTGCGGGGGCGAGGCCCTGCCGCCGGAGTTGGCCAAGCGCCTCGTGCCGATCGTCGGCCGGATGTGGAACCTGTACGGTCCAACCGAGACCACGGTATGGTCCACGGGCTTCCACGTGACGTCGGGCACTCCGCCGATTCTGATCGGGCGCCCGATCGGCAACACGCAGTGCCACATCCTCGACGAATACCGCCAGCCGGTGCCGATCGGGGCGGCGGGGGAGCTGTACATCGCCGGCGACGGTCTGGCGCGGGGGTACCTGAATCGGCCGGAGCTGACCGCCGAGAAGTTCGTCGAGAATCCGTTCCGCGCCGGCACACGAATGTACCGCACGGGCGACCTCGCGCGCTATCATGCCGACGGCAACATCGAATGCCTGGGGAGAACCGACGACCAGGTGAAGATTCGGGGCTTCCGCATCGAGCTCGGGGAGATCCAGAGCCTGCTCGCCGAGTACCCCGGAGTCGATCAGGCCGTGGTCGTGGCGCGGGAGGATACGCCGGGCGACAAACGGCTGGTCGCCTATCTGGTGCCCGATCACGAGCCGGTGTCGATTCCCGAACTCCGCACGTTTCTCGAAGGAACAGCTGCCGGAGTACATGGTCCCGGCGACGTTCGTGTCGCTGCCGGCCATGCCGCTCACGGCCAACGGAAAGGTGGACAAGAAGGCGCTCCCCGCCCCCGACGTCGCCGGGGGCACGACGCCGGCGGGCAACATGGTCCTCCCACGGACCTACGTCGAGAAGCAGTTGAGCGAGATCTGGGAGGAATTGTTTTCGGTGCCGCAGGTGAGCATCGACGCCGACTTCTTCGAATTGGGTGGACATTCGCTGCTCGCCCTGTCGATGATGACGCGAATCACGCAGGTGTTCGGCGAGCAGTTGCCGCTCAACGTCCTGTTCGAGTCGCCGACGATTGCCGCCCTTGCCGTGCATCTGGAGAGCAACCAGAAGACCGTCGGCCAGCACACACTCGTGTCCATCCAGGCGTCGGGTTCGAGGCCGCCGATCTTCTGGATTCCCGGCGGCGCGGCCCTGGGCCTGTTCCGGCTCCGGCATCTCGTGACCAGACTCGGACCGGACCAACCGGTGTATGGGCTGGGGTCGCGGCACCCCAAGTCGCTGGACGAGGTGGAGAGCGTGGAGCAGCGGGCGACCAACTACCTGGAGTTGGTGCGCCAGATTCAGCCCAGCGGGCCGTACTGCTTTGCGGGGTTCTGTTCCGGTGGACTGGTGGCCTATGAGATGGCGCAGCGGCTCACGGCCGAGGGCGAACGGGTCTCGTTCGTGGCCATGATCAACTGCTGGTTCCCCCAATATCCGGCCGGCAAGGTGCGTCGACTGGTCGCCCGCGTGCAGCAGACCCTTCACAAGCTGCGGGTGGCGCGACGCGGCGGGACGACGGTGATCGGCTTTCTGAAGCAGCGCCGGGAACTGCGGCGTCAGGCCGCTGCGGAACGGGCAGCGCTCGAGGTGGCGCGGCGCGAGGTTTCGCAACGGGGGTTCGAGGAGATCGACAGGTCCAAGAACGAAGTCCTCCTGGAGGCGACGGCGGCGAAATTCGAGGAATACGTGCCGAAGCCGTATCCGGGGAAGATCTCCCTCTTCATCTCGGACGAGGAAGCGGCCGCGGGATTGAGCAAGAGACTCGATCCGCGATTCGCCTGGGCGCCCTTTGCCACAACCCATGAAGTTCTGGAGTTCCCCGGCGGTCACGGTGCGGTACTCGAAATGCCATACGCCGCAACATTCGCGGAAACACTCACGACGGCGCTCGAAAATGCGCTAGCGTGAATGAGCGTGGGCGGCGAGAAGCTCTGATTTTCGTCGAATCGAAACAACCGAAACCATCAACGCGTGGCAGGGGATCGATATCCCGGCCTCGCCGGACTGTCATCGACGTGATCGGGAAATTGACACAGTCGCGCTCTACGACGTGCCCTCGAGGAATGGCCCCATGATATCTGACGGCGCCCACTACATCCTGAATGGGCTGCTTTCCGAACTTTCAGACGCCCGGCGGATGGCAGTGGCCGCGGCGGCGGCCGAAGTCGAAGCCGCGGCCGCGGCCATGGCCGGGCGGAAGCGCAACAGCCGTTCCGCGCTGTATGAGTCCGTCGACTCCATTCTCCACCGTAGCGCTCCGGGAACACCGGCGACCAACGAAAATCCGCCCACTCGCGCCCTGATTGCACTTCTGGCCCTTCGGTTGCCGGCCCGCGTCGCCGAGCAATCTCCCCCACCTAGCGTCTTGGCTCAGTACACCGCGGCGGTGGACCGACTGGCGAACTACCTGGCGACAGTGCCGGACGATTCATATTCGACGTCGTCTGACTTCTTTCAGAAGGATCTGGATTTCGCGCTGGGTGAATCGTTCCCCTGCGGTGCGCAGGTCGTCGATCCACGAACCTATTTTCTTTGGCGGAGTGTGTTGCGTGCACTCTCGCGTTCGGGTAACACCAAATCGGTCTTCAATCTGCTGCGGGCCGGGGCTCGGGGTCCATGGTTCGGTATCCACACTGAGTCCCGTTACCTCGTCGAGTTCAATGAGGCCGGATGGGATGTCTGCTACCGGAGGATCGCAGACCTATTGCTTCACTTCCCGGATGTGCGGGGGATGATGGGAACCAGCTGGTTCTACGACCCAGCGTTGATCACTATCAGTCCACGCCTCGCGTATCTACAACTGCGACCGACAGAGCGCGGCGCGTTTCTTATCCGACACGGCACCTCACGCATCGATATTGAACGAGCGACCCAAACTTCAAAGACTCGACGAACGCTGTACGAGACAGGCGAGTACCGACCGACGGCCTACACTTTGGTTTGGCCCCGCCGTCAGCTCATCGCGTGGTCAACCTCGCACGAACCCGCAGGCTGACTTCCGGGCGGGCATGTTGCAGTGGCGCGAAGCTCGCGGTTCCTAGACCTCCGGTATCGACGCCGGACGACCGCTACGGAATCGCGCTCGAAGGGATCGGAGCAAATCCAGAAGCGGCGCCACGATTTCCACATCGGCGAAGAACTCGGCCGCCGTCCCCGCCTCTGTGCCGAACCTGGGTAGTACGAGGAGCTCTGCTGACCGTCTGTTTGCCTCGCCCAGCAGCAATGCAGAGCTGAATCCAAGGGTGGGCAACTCATCCATCGTTTGCGTGCTCCACGAACCGAAGGGAAATGCGAACGAAGTCACCGCGGGCAAGTGAGCCCGAATCTCATCTCGTGACCGCATGACCTCCGTTCGAAACTCGGCGAGCGTGAGCCGGGCACAATCAGGGTGGGTGTGCGTATGGCACCCGAACTCGACTCCTGCCTCTGCCAAGGCTTGGACTTGCTGCCAAGAGAGATACAGTCCGGCCCCCTCCGCCAACGATTCCGGATCAACACCGTGTGCCGCACGCAACTCGTTGAGGATCGCGTCGATGACTGGCGCCGTGCCAACGGCGCACAAATAGTTGATGACGTCATACGGCGGGGTGCCACGCGGCACCATGGGATACCGAGCCGCGATCGTCGCGAGTGCTGATCCTCGAAAGCGCTGCATGAACCAGCACAGCTCGTGCGGCCACATCAACGTGCGATTGCCCACGCTGGCGGTCACGAGATAAACGGTAGCCACCAACCCATGCCGACGAAGCGACGGTAGGGCCTCGTCATAGATCGAGCGGTGTCCGTCGTCGAAGGTGAGGATCATCGCTCGGTCCGGCAGATCCCCCGCCTCCAGGCTGGCGACGGTCGCCGAGTTGTAATAACGGGCAACCACCTCCAGGTGGAGTCGCAGCCGTTCCGGCGGCAAGTAGCAGCCCAGATCGTCTGTGAGTCCACGCTCGCGCAGCCCGCAAGAATGGTATACAAGTATTCGGGGCGTGTGCTTTCGGAATCCGATAACGAACCGCGCCAATCCCATAGCGAAGAGTATTCTTCCGAAGAGCCGCAGTGTGCCAACGACGCTTGCCCTGGCCACGTGCGAACAATAGAGCGCGGCTCGCTTCGCGCCGGATGGACCCATCGTCGTTTCCACGTCTCAGCCGCATGCCTCGCGGTACACTGCGGAATAAGCGCGGGCCATGGCTTCGGCGGTGAACTCGTGTTCGAATCGCAGGCGTGCAGCAGCTCCCAGTCGCCGCGCCTCTGAGTCAGCGGAAAGCAGTCGCGATATCGCCCGCGCGAGCGCTGCCCGATCGCCCGGACGTACGAGCAGTGCTTCGCACTCGTCGCGGACCATCGACGGAATCCCACCGACGCTACTGGCGACGATCGGACACCCGGACGCCATCGCCTCAAGCAGTGCCATCGGCATCCCTTCGGTCTTCGAAGGCATAACAAAACAATCCGTCGACAGCAGGAGCGGACGAACATCCTGCACAAACCCGAGCAACTCGACCGCGTCCTCGGCGCCCAACTTGACGATTAGGTCTCGCAACGCGGAACGGAGCGGCCCATCGCCAGCGATCGCGAGGTGAATGCCGGGAATCGTCGTGCGCAGAATCGAGACGACTTCAATTAGCAGTGAGAAGTTCTTTTCTTCAGCCAAACGACCAACCGCCAGAAGTTGCGGACTACGGGTACCGCCCCGCAGAAAGCCGGGCGGCGTGCTTTCAGCTCCGCCGGCGACTCCATTGAAAATGACCGGTATGCGGTCAACAGGGACTCCTCGCTCGACAAGTTCGGTTCGGATCTCGGCAGATACCGCAACAACGCGAGCGGCACGGCGAAGCACGTAGTTTTCGGCGACGACGTACTTCTTCAGCGACGGCGCGATTCCCACGAGCGACGCGGCCAGTCCGTGATACGTCACGATCACACACCGGCGAAGGCAAAGGCTGAAGAAGCCGGCAAGAATGATTGCCTTGTACCCGTGCAAGTGCACTCGAACCGGCCGGTGCTTCGCGATGTATCTAAGAAGTGAGAGCCATCCCAGCGGGGTGATCGGCCTCGCGCAGTCCACCCCGTCCGCCCGAACTCCCCTCGCCAGCGCCGCCAGGACCAGCGGCGATCTGGGGCCGTCGAGGCACAGCAGGGCGGCCGGCGCTCCTTGGGCGGCTAGTTCCGGCAGCAGGTTCAATAGCATGTTTTCGACGCCATAGACGCCACCGCTGCTCACAATGTGAAGTGTCGTCATGGATGGAGACGGTCTTCTATTATTCACTTTGTGGGGGCCTCAGGCGGCATCGTGGTCTTGGCACGCGAGACCGAATCCGCCAGCGCAAGTTAGGGGCTTGGCCGGACTGAACTAGCTGGCGACGGCTAAACCTATCCTCGACACGCTCGGAGTGGCCACGTTTGTTCCGGGCGAACCTTGCTCAACTGCCGGGACTGATGGAAATTTCTGAAGCCGGGCTCCCCTCGAGCCCGCGCCACCCCGGGCACCTGGCCGAGGGGTCTTTGCTGAGCAGCCGGGGTACTGGGGCTCGGGAAATGCCCGCTGCCCCCACCACCAGCGGTCTGTCGTATTCATCGCGCCGGAAATCTATTGCCAACTCTCTACCCACCCAAGCCGGCCGTCCTCATCCACGGCCCAGTCTCAGTTACTGCATGCTGGTTTGGGCAGTCACATTCCGGTCGCCCCGGAAGCACCGGCAGCAACCGTTGTCCCCCCGCGGCAGTCAAGCAATCCCACGTGAGTGCAATGACCATGTGCCCCCGCAACGCTAGGATTTCGGCACCGTCCTCCAGGCTCACGTGCCAGAAGGTAGTCAGGGCTGGAGGCGCGAGCCTGCATGCTTCCGAGGACGCCCGTGCAAAGCCCGAAACCGACCAACTGGGGCGACACTCTGGAGTTTGCGGCGGAAGCGTGCAGCTGGTGTCGCGTACCCGAGGGGAGTCGTCGTGAGACTGTTCCAGCAGCCTTGGGGCACCGAACGCGCATTGCTCGGAGCGGCAATCATGGCCTACGCCTGGCGGATCCAGGACCTGTTCCCGATCCTTGACGTCTTCAGGCCCGTGATGCTGGTCACCGCCGCGTTCTTCCTGATGCTCCTCCTCGATCCGCAACTGCCGGGCCGGTTCGTGACCGTTGCCCTGAAGCCCCCGGCCATCTTCGCGGTCATCGTCTGCCTTGCCGCGATCGTGGGTATTCCCACCAGCCTGTACCCGGGAATGAGCTTCGATGTCGCGCTCAAGGTGGTGCTCCCATCCGTCCTCGTCGCCATCGGGATTGCGGCCACGGTCCGCCGGCCGCTCGACGCCTACCGGTTCGCCGCCGTCCATGTGGTGGGAGCGATCATCTTTTCCCTGGTGGTGCTGAAGCGCTACCGGGTGGGGCCCGATGGCCGGCTCGGGGATCTCGTGTACTACGATGCCAACGGCCTCGGTCTCATTCTGGTGTGCGCGATGCCGCTGACAGTCTGGTTCGCGTATCATAGCAAGCGACGGGAAGCGAAGCTCGGCGCCATGCTGGCAATCATGATCTTCCTGCTCACCATCGTGCGCACGGGATCGCGGGGGGCCTTTCTCGGCCTGGTGTCCGTTCTGGCCTACGACGTGCTTGCGAACCGGTCGGCGCCCCTGCGCCGCCGGTTGGGGCTCGCCGGCATCGCCGCCGTGCTCCTGGTGGGAGCGGCGGGAAGCAAGTACTGGACGATGATGAACACCATGCTGAACCCGACCAAGGACTACAACTGGGCCGGGAACTCGGAAGGTGGTCGGATGAGCGTCTGGAAGCGCGGAATCGGCTACATGGTGAGCCACCCGGTCACTGGGGTCGGCGCCGGCGCATTTCCGGTGGCGGAGGGCACGATCTCACCGCTCGCCCACATTCAGGACTACGGCGTCGGCCTCAAGTGGTCGGCAGCGCACAATTCGTTCGTGGAGGTTGGAGCCGAGCTCGGCTTCCCAGCGTTGTTCGCCTTCGTCGCCCTCCTCGGCGGCGGCATCGCGCGGTCGCGGCGCGTCGTGAGGCTCAGCCTTGCCGCCGGCGACGAGCGGGCTGCCGCGATGGGAGACGCCCTCGCCGCAAGCCTCGTTGGCTATTGCGTCAGCGGGTTCTTCCTCTCGCAGGGATACTCCGCCCTGCCATACAGTGTGATCGGCATCACGCTCGGCCTGCATGCCGTCATGGCGCGGGCGTTGGCCGCGGGGAGCGCGAGCGTCCCCGAAGGGGAGATTCGCGTTGCCCGAAACCGAGCTTGCGGCAGGCAGCGCCGAGCCGGCACCCCGCTCGGCGGATAGCCGCACGCCCTTCCGGTTATTGAGCGAAGGGGCGAGTGCGACCACCCGGGGTGAAGCCCGGCACCGCAATGCGGGGCGCGTGTGACGTGGAACACCCCCCTGCCCGTGTCCCGCCGAGATATTGAAGTTCGTATTCCCGAAGCACCTGCATAGGACAAGAGTACGCCGGAGCGATCGGCCGCGGGTCGGCCCGGTTCCGATGGCTCGTGGCATGTCGGTATCTGTCGTGCTCACCCATGACTCGTGCAGCCGGGCATTTGCACGACCTGTCGGTTCACAGTTTCACGAGCGCGCCGCCGACAACGGTACGGACGGGATTCGCATTGTCGCGGGAGTCGGCAGGTTGATCGGTGTTGCCCGATCACGACTTTGTGCTACGTTAGCGCATCGATCGGCGGCACAGAACTTGTTGGGGATGACGTCGTGCGCTTGAAACAGCCCAGAATCGCCGCTGCGACCGCTTGGAACATCGCCTCATCCTGCCCGCACGAGTGGGAGGCGTGGATCGAGGCATGTGGCGGTGGGTTGTTTCAGTCCCCGGCGGGGCTCTCCGCGGGAGCGCCGGCGGGCGAGGCGCTCTACTGTGTCCATTCGGGCCCTGGCGGGGTCGATGGGATAGCGGTCGGAGTACGCCACGCATGCCGGCTGAGCAGGCGGCCGCGTCACGTGTATTTCCCGTCTGCCCCGGCCGTTCGAGGCCAGCAGGACGGGGCCGGGGTGATCCGGGATCTCATCGGCAGCCTGCGAGACGAAGGGGCCGCCGAAGTCGTCATGGACTCGTTCGATGGCACGTCCGACCCGAATTGCGCAGCGAGCGGATCTTCCAGCCGCCGCGAAGAATTCGTCGTCCTACTTGGAGGGGATCCTGAAGCAATGCTCGCGCGCTGCAACCCGCATCATCGTCGCCACATACGCCGGGGCGATCGTTCCGGCTGGACGGTTCGCCGTCACCACGGCGCCGAAGGCGCTCGCGTGCTTGGAGTCGTGCAGAGCGCGGCCCGCAGCCGGGCCGACCGCCGGGGGACATCCTTCGCCGCGGCGACCGTTCCCGTGACCGCGCCTGACCGAGGCGAGACCGGAGCGCCGTGGGGGACGGGCGTGTTCGCGGCATGGAACGGGGACGTGCTGCTGGCCGCGGACCTCGTGGGGTGGGGAGGACGACGAGCCTACTACATCGCCGGGGGCAGCACGACGGACGGCTATTCCGTGGGGGCCAGTGCGTGGCTGCAGTGGCGCATCGCGCTCACCTTCGCGGCGGCGGGTCACACCGAATACAACCTCGGCGGAGCCAGCGCCGAAGGGGACACCGAGGGCGGTCTGCGGCGGTTCAAGCAGGGGTTCGGCGCACGGACGGTAGAGCGATGGGGTGCGCGGTGGCAGCTCCGTCCCCTCCACGTTCGTGGGCATGACGCGCTCGGCTGGCGTCCGGCGAGGCCCCGGCGATGAGCCGGCGAGCAGCCCTGCTGTCGCGCCTCACCCTGCACCGGCGCCCGGACCTGATCGGTACGACTGCCTGGCGCGAGAAGCGTCGAGAGCGGGCAGGCGGTCACCAGGTCGCCGGAACGCATGCCCCGCACCTCGAGGCAGCCTGCCAGTGGCTCGAGCGGGCTCAGGACGTCACCCCGTCCGGCGGAGTCGCGCGCGGCTACAGCGTGGTGTGGGATACGTACTTCCGGCTCCAGGGGTGGCAGCCCGAGTACCCGGAAACAACGGGCTACATCATCCCGACCTTCTATATGGTCGCCGACCACCTGGGGCGTCCCGAGTTCGCAGCGCGGGCCGAGCGGGCGGCCCGGTGGGAAACGGACGTGCAATTGGAAAGCGGTGCCGTGCGCGGCGGCGTGATCGGACAGGCACCGCGCCCATCGGCGTTCAACACCGGGCAGGTCATTTTCGGATGGCTGGCGGCGTTCGAACGCACCGGCGACCGGACGTTCGGCGATTCGGCGTTTCGCGCCTCGTCGTTCCTCACCGATCGGCTGGATGCGGACGGGATCTGGCGGCGTGATGCGTCGCACCTCGCCCGGCGCGACGCCACGTTGTACAACAGCCGCACGGCCTGGGCACTGGCCGAAGCCGGGCGGCGACTCGAGGTTCCGAAATTCACCGAGGCGGCGCGGTGCGCCCTGCGCGCGACAGCCGATGCACAGCACGCCGACGGGTGGATCCCGGAGTGTTGCATGCTCGACCCCGAGCGTCCCCTGCTCCACGCCCTCGCCTATGCCATCCGCGGCATGCTGGAAGGCGGGTGGATCGTCGGCGACGAGCGACTGGTCGCGCAGGCGACGACGGCAGCGGTGGCCATCCGCGACGCCATGCGTCCGAACGGCTGGCTGGCCGGCTGCTGGGCCGAAGGCTGGGTGCCGGCGGTCGACTTCAGCTGCCTCACGGGCACCGCACAGATGGCCAACGTCTGGCTCCGACTCGCGCAGGTCACCGGCGACCGCAGTTGGCTGGAGCCCGTGGAGCGCGCGCTGCGATTCCTGGAGTCCACGCAGAATCGTACGACCAAGAACGACGGCCTCCGCGGAGGCATCAAGGGCTCCTGCCCATTCAGCGGCGAGTATGGGCCGTACGAGGTGCTGAGTTGGGCTACGAAATTCTTCATCGACGCCGTGATCCGGTACGACCGGATCACCACTGGAGCGCCCGAGCTCCCCTCGGCATCATTGGCCTAACGAGGAGCGTGCATTGACCGTCGTCCTGTTGCTGGCGATCGGCGTATGGGGCTATTCCTACGCCGGCTATCCACTCCTGCTCATGGCCGCGGGCGCCCGGCGGCCGCGGCGCCCGAAACCCGCCACGGCGAACCCGCTGCCGCTGGTGACCGTCACGGTGCCGGCCTACAACGAGGCCGCGACGATCGCGACGACGCTCGACCGGCTGCTGAGCACCGACTATCCCGCCGAACTGCGCCACATCCTCGTCATCTCAGACGCCTCGACAGACGGCACCGACGAGATCGTGCGCGGCTACGCGGATCGCGGGGTGGAACTGCTGCGCATGCCACAGCGGCGCGGCAAGACGGCCGCCGAGAACGCGGCACGCAACGCGGTCCGCGGGACCATCGTCGTCAATACCGACGCCTCGGTGCGCGTGGACCCGGCGGCGTTGCGCCCGCTGGTGGCCGCGTTCGCCGACCCCACGGTTGGGGTGGCATCGGGTCGCGATGTGAGCACGGCGCGCGAACACGGCCCGTCCAGTCCCGGCGAGTCGGCGTACGTGGGCTACGAGATGTGGGTGCGCGATCTCGAGACGCGCCTGGACGGCATCGTGGGCGCGTCGGGGTGCCTGTTCGGCATCCGCGCCGAGCTGCATCGTCTGCCGCTCCCCGAGCATCTGAGTCGCGACTTCGACGCCGCGCTCGTGGCCCGCCGCCACGGGCTGCGCGCCGTGTCGGTTCCCGAGGCGATCTGCTACGTACCGCAGAGCACGTCGCTGCGGCGCGAGTACCGGCGAAAGGTGCGGACGATGGCCCGCGGCCTGGCCACGCTCTGGAACGCCCGCCAGCTGCTGAACGTGGGCCGCTACGGCACCTTCGCGTGGGAGTTGGCCAGCCACAAGCTCTGCCGCTGGCTGCTCCCCTGGACGGCCCTGGCGGTCGTCGTGGTGGCCGCCGTCGAAGCCCGCGAGTCGGCGCTGGCCCGCGTCGTGCTGGCCGGGACTGCCGTCGGGGCCGGTGCGACCGCCCTGGCCTGGTGGCGCGAATCGCGCGGACACCGCATTCCGCGCGCGATCTCCATGATTGCCTTCGGGACGGCGGGTCTGGCGGCCGGACTGCACGCCTGGATTCACTGGCTGAGCGGCCGTCGGGCCGCCACCTGGGAACCGACCCGCCGCCATCCCGCGGCGGCGACGAACGACCACCAGCCGGTGGGTTGAACAAACGAAGGGCGCCGCACCGTTCCTTCCGGTGCGGCGCCCATGGGGCCGACGAGCGAGCGGCCCGATGAACTAGAGCGCTCCGCGGCGCCCCAGCATCACCGGCAGCGTGCGCAGCATGATGCGCATGTCTTCACCGGCCGACCGGCGCTGCATGTACTCGAGATCGAAGGCGAGCTTCCGCCGCACGTCGTCGATGCTCTGGTCGTATCCCTGGCTGACCTGGGCCAGGCCGGTGATGCCCGGCAGCACCTGCTGCCGCCAGGCATAGCGATCCACCTGCAGCCGGAGGTCGGCGAAGATCTCGGGCTGTTCCGGCCGCGGTCCAACGACGTTCATGTCGCCGCGCAGCACGTTGAACAGCTGCGGAAGTTCGTCGAGCCGGAACTTGCGCAGTACGCGTCCCACCGGCGTGATGCGCTGATCGTCGGGGCGGGCCCAGGCCTGCGCGGCCCCGTGACGCACGTACATCGTCCGGAACTTGAGGATCGTGAAGGGACGTCCGCCGAGGTCGGCCCGCCGGGCGAAGCCAGCCCCGTCGTCCCCCGGGCGGCGCCGGTCGACCCCGACCCGCGTCTGGGTGTAGAACACCGGTCCGCGCGACGTCACCCGGACGAGCACGGCGATGACCACCATGAGGGGGAGCGTGAGGACCAGGCCAAGCGCTGCCACGAGAACGTTCAGCGTACGGCGGTCGCGCTCCGTCGGCGGAGCATGCAACGCGGCGTCGCGTGGCTGCGCATTGGGACGACGGAGGGTGAGGGTGATCGGGCTCGTCATAGAGGATTCTCTCCGGCCACACGCGGCATCGCGCACGGCTCTATCTCGTGGTCGAAAGCGAACAACGCTGGGTTAACTCGCAAGCGCCGTGCCAGCACCGGCGGTGCGTTGAGCGAAGTGATAATCCTGATACCATCGTGATCCGTCGGTGTGTAGCGTGGGCGCGACGTCGCACCACGGCCACACCGGCCGGCCGGCCGTCGGCGCGCGCTCAACCGCGCTGACGATCGGTGTCGGGCTTGTCGGACGACGACGACCTCGCATACCGTCGTTGCAATCCATGACGCTCCATCACGCGGTACAGGGTGGTGCGATCCACCCCGGCGACGCGCGCGGCCTTGGACAGATTTCCGCCCGCGCGCTTCACCAACCAGTCCAGATACTGCGTTTCGAATTGCGCGATCACGCGCTCGCGTGCCGCGTGGTAGCTCTCGTCGAGGCCGGCCGCAATGATACTCTGGGGCCCCGTAGGCGTGTTTAGAGTCGATTCCGGGCTGTCGCGCAGGGCGAGGTCGGAGGCGCCGATCGTCTTGCCGGGCTGGGCTAGGACGGCCACGTGCTCGATCACGTTCTGCAACTCGCGCACGTTTCCGCGCCACGGATGGGCGGAGAGCGCTTCGATGGCCGCCGTCGTCAACTCCGGCATTTCGTTGGGGCGCCCGCCCCGGCGGCGCCAGAATTTGGCCAGGAAGAAGTCCGCGAGAAGGGGGATATCGGCCGTGCGCTCGCGCAACGGTGGCAGGTCGATGGGCACCACCCGCAGCCGATAAAACAAATCTTCCCGCAGGCGCCCCTCTTCCCGGGCCCGCTCCGGGTCTCCGTTCGTTGCGGAAATGATGCGAATATTGGCCCGGGCGTCCGGAACTTCCGCCCCAACTCGTTGCACTGCCCCATCCTGTAGCACGCGGAGCAGCCCGTTCTGGGCCGATTTGGGCAGTTCCAGTAGTTCGTCCAGGAAGAGCGTGCCGCCATCCGCGGCCTCCAGCAGTCCCGGGGCATCCCGGCCCGGGGCGGCGAACGTGGCCCCCCGCCGGCCGAACAGCTCGGCCTCGAGCACGGCCTCGGGCGACACCGAGCAGTTCACGGTCACGAAGGGTGCCGTGGCGCGGTGGCTGTTGGCGTGGACGAACCGCGCGACGAGTTCCTTGCCCGTGCCGCTCTCTCCGCGAATGAGCACCGCGGCGTCGGTGGATGCCACGCGCGCCGCCAACTCGATGGCGCGGCGGAAGGCGGGATCCGAACCGAGAATTTCCAACCCGCTGGCCCGGGACGCGCCGAGGGCCATGACCCCTGGCATCCCTTTGGGGGGCGTCACCCGGCGCTCGCGTCCGGCGAGTACCACGGGGGCGGCGCGCCCCATCAGCACCTGGAGGTGGGCGGCGGAGAAGGGCTTCGGCAGGTAGTCCCACGCACCCGCCCGCAGCGTCTCGATGCTGGCCTCGACGCTCGGATTGTCGGCCATCACGATCACCAGGGTGGCCGGATGCCAGGTGTGGGCCGCCGATAGCACGTCCATCCCGGTGGCCTGCGGAAAGGTTGCCGCCGTTACGACGATGTCGAAGGCGCGCCGGACCAGGAGGCCCTGGGCCTCGTCCGCGTCGGCGCACGGCGTGACCTGGTAGCCGTCCCGGCGCAACACCGTGGTGCAGGTCTCGCGCACGGCGGCGTCCGGTTCCACCACGAGAACCTGGATCGTCGACCGCGCGCCGGCATCGGACCCCCACCGTTCCCCGGCCGGGGGCTGGGACGGGGTGGCGTGGGCGTCGCCGTCGCCGGTGGCGTGCAGCGCCATCAAGTTGGAGGGTGCGGGCATACCGTTTCTCACGGCTCGAGGAAACACAAACACCGATGCGGTGGTGCTACTGCAGGGATCGGGCCACAGTCGCACCGGGGGGCTGGACACCGGCGCGGGGGCAGGTGCACCATGGTGTGGCGCCCACGCTGCAGGTCGCTGCACACAATTGCGGCGATTCGGGCGATTAGGCTCCGTTGCCTGACTGATGCGGCGCCGCGGCAACGACGGTATCGGACTTGCATAACCCGATCCCGGATACGCGCGTGTACCCCCTGCTCGAGGAGCAGTCATGTTCGACCTGACGTCAACCGGCGCCAACGGGCGCCCCCCGGTACCCCTGGAACCCCAGCGCGGCGGCACTTCGGTGCCCGTCGGCGACCTGGACGGTGGGCCGGATTGGCGCCGGGCCCTTTCCGCGCTTCGCCGGCATATGTGGCTCATCGGCCTCGGGACCATGCTCGCCGGCGTGGCGGGATGGTACGCGTCGCGACTGATCGTCCCGCAGTATGCGGCCCGCACCAGGATCTGGATCGATGAGAGTGGCCGCGGCGCGGGCCGAAGCCCGCTGGCCCCCAGTGACCTGTTCGATGCCCAGGGCTGGGTGCAGCTGCTGACCTCCGACGCCGTGCTCGACTCGGTCGTCGCCCAGCTTCATCTGTTCGTCGGCACACCCGCCGGCGGCGTGGACCCGCGGCTCTTCGATGGCGTCGTCGCAACCGCCAACATTCAGCCCGGCCGTTACACCCTCGGCACCGATTCCGCCGGTACGCATTTCGTGCTCACGGACGTGGCCCAGAAGCGCACCATCGAAACGGTGCCCGTCGGGGACTCGGTGGGGCGGAGTATCGGGCTCGCGTGGAAGCCGCCGGCCGATCTCGCCACGCCGGGCCGCAGCTACCTGTTCACGCTGCGCCTGCCGCTGGCCGTCGCCCAGGGACTCGGCGGCTGCGCTGCAGCCGAGTATCAACGGGCAGGCGAGCTTGCTGACGATCGCCATGATGGGAGCGAGCCCGACCCAGACGGCGACGATCCTGAACGCCGTGGCGAATCGGTATGTAGCCCTCGCCAAGACGCTCCAGCACGAGCGGTTGACGCAACAGACGAACGTCCTGGCCCAACAGGTGAGCCAGGCCTCCCAATCGCTGGCGCAGGCGGAGAAGGAGCTGGAAGCCTTCAAAGTGCGGACGATCACGCTCCCGCGCTCCCAGGCGGCTGGCGGTATGCCGGCGGCCTCCGACATGGGAGGCGGCGACCCCGCGATCACCCGTTTCAACGATGCGCAAGGCCAGCTCGCGGCGACGCGGACCGACCTCGGAACCGTCGAACGCCTGATCCGGGTGGCCGTCGACGACTCGACGACGCTTTCGGGGTTCGAAGGCCTTCCGGTCGTGAACCAGTCCCCGAGCCTCGTGGCCGCGTTCAAGGACCTGGACGAGAAGCAGGCCAAGCTCAATTCCCTGCTCGAACGATACAAGGAAGCATATCCGGAAGTCGTGCAGGTACGCCGCGAGATCTCGCAGGTGCGGCGCGGAACGATTCCGCAACTCGCGGCCGGCCTTCTCGACGAGCTCTCGCGGCGCGCCAAGTCGCTCAGCACCGAGGTGGCCGAGACGGCCGACAGCCTGCGCCTGATTCCCCAGCGCGAGACGGCCGAGGCCCGCCTGCTGCGCAACGTGTCGATGACGACGAGTCTGTACAACACGCTGCAGCAGAAGTACGACGAAGCGCTCATCGCGCAGGCCACGAACGTTTCGGACGTGCGGATTCTCGACCCTGCCACCATCCCGCCGTATCCGACCAAGAATACGAAGTCCCGCGTCATCCTGCTCGCGCTCATCGCCGGCTTCGGGCTCGCCTCGGTCGGTGCAATCCTGCGCGACCGGCTCGATCCGCGGTTCCGCTACCCGGAGCAGGTCTCACGCGACATGGGCGTCACCATCCTCGGTTCCGTCCCGCGGACCAAGGTCAAGGCCGACGGCGCACTCACGGATCCCGCGTTTCGCGATTCCATTCGCGGGGTCCGCATGAACCTGTCGTATGCCTACGGCGCTGCCGGCCCGGTCACGTTCGCGATCACGAGTCCGGGCGGCTCCGACGGCAAATCGTTCATCTCGCTCCACCTGGCGCGGACCTTCGCCGAGATGGGGCGCCGCACGATCCTCATCGACGGCGACGTACGCCGCGGCGTGCTGCACCGCCGCTGCCACGTCACCCGCCGCCCGGGTTTGATCGACTACCTGAACGGCGACGTGGAACTCGACAGCGTGATCCAGGCGACGCCCTTCCCGAACTGCTTCCTGATTCCGTCGGGCACCCGCGTGACCGAGGCGCCGGAACTGCTCGGATCGCCGGCCATGCAGCGCCTGATGGCGGAACTCCGGACGCGCTACGACGTCATCATCTGCGACACGGCCCCGTTGAGCGCCGGCATCGATTCCTTCCTGCTCGGCGCCGTGGCCGGCAACCTGATGCTGATCATCCGCCCCGGTGTGAGTCTGCGGCAGGTGCTCCAGACGAAACTCGAGGTGCTCGATCGGATGCCGATCCGATTGCTGGGAGCCGTGCTCAACGCCGTTCCCGATTCGGCGCCGTACCTCTACTACTCGCACTACCTCCCGGGCTACGAAACGGCCAGCGAACGGCTGGGCCAGGGCGCCGGGGGAAAGCTACCGACCGGAGCCGGATGACCATGCGTCGAATCACACTGTACCTCACGGCGCTGCTGTTGATGGCGCCGGCGGCCCTGCGCGCCCAGGGCGCGCCGCCCTCAGCCGCCGCCGACACGGGGGACTTCCGCGCCGGGGACCGCATCGTGCTGACCGTCGCCGGTGAGGACAAGCTCACGGGCACGTTCACGGTGATGCCGGGGCTGGGCCTCGACCTGCCCGGCATCGGCACCGTCTCGCTGGTGGGCGTCCGCCGCTCAGGCCTCGAGGCCTACCTGCAGCAGGCGATCGGCCGCTTCATCCGTGACCCCATGGTGCGGGCTACCTCCACGATCCGGATCGGGGTCGTGGGGCAGGTCCAGAAGCCGGGGTTCTACGACCTCTCGTCGTCGTCCTCGCTCACCGATGTCCTGATGGCCGCTGGCGGGCCCACCCAGGGGGCGGCCATCGCGAAGATGAAGCTCACCCGCGCCGACTCGACCACCGTGCCCGACAACACCCTGCAGTCGGCTTTGGCGCGCGACCTCACGCTCGCCCAACTCGGCGTCCGCTCCGGCGACCAGCTCGTCATGCCCCAGGCCGATACGGGGGGCAAGTGGGGGAGAATCATCGCCGTCGTCGTCGCCCTCCCGGCTCTGGTGCTCGCCTTCCGCGCGTTCAGATGAAATTCGTTTCCATCGTCGGCGCCCGCCCGAACTTCATGAAGCTCGCGCCGATTGCCCGCGCCTTCGCGCCGCACGCGGATGCCGAGCACTTCATCGTGCACACCGGGCAGCATTACGACGCGGCGATGTCGGACGACTTCTTCCGCGACCTCGAACTGCCCGAACCCCGGTACCATCTGGCGGTCGGTTCCGGCTCGCACGCCGCGCAGACCGCCGCCGTCATGGAGCGGTTGGAACCGGTGCTGCAGAAGGAGCGCCCCGACGTCGTGATCGTCTATGGCGACGTGAACTCCACCGCCGCCGCCGCGCTCACCGCCGCCAAGCTCAACCTCCGCATCGCCCACGTCGAGGCGGGGCTTCGCAGCCGCGACCGCACGATGCCGGAAGAAGTGAACCGGATGGTCACCGACGCCATCGCCGACCTGCTCCTCGCCCCGTCCCCCGACGCGGTGGAGAACCTGCGGGCCGAAGGGCACACCGACGACCAGGTGCACTTCGTCGGCAACATCATGATCGACACGCTCGTCCACGCCTTGGCCAGGGGGAACAACGGCAACGGGCAGGCAGCGTCCGAGGCCCCAAAGGACCCCTACCTGCTGGCGACCCTGCACCGCCCGGCCAACGTGGACGACCCCGACCGTATCGTGGAGCTCCTGTCGGCGCTCGCCGAGCTGAGCACCACGATGCCCGTCATCTTCCCGGTGCACCCCCGCACGCGCGAGCGAATGGAGGCAATCGTCTCTCGGATCGGCAAGGTCGATCCCCATCGACTGCAGCTCCGGGAGCCGCTGGCCTACCCCACCATGGCCCGGCTGGTGGCCGGCGCCCAGGCGGTCATCACGGATTCCGGCGGCCTTCAGGAGGAGACGACGTTTCTCGGGGTCCCGTGCCTGACCGTGCGGACCACCACCGAGCGCCCCATCACCGTTACGGAGGGGACCAACCGGCTGGTCGCCGCCAACCGCGACGCCGTCGTCTCCGCAACCCGGGACGCCCTGCGCACTCGGCGCGCAAGTCCGCCTGTGATAGAGCGTTGGGACGGCCACACCGGCGAGCGCATCGTGTCGCTCCTGCGCAACGGGAAGATGACCGGATAGCCATAAACGATACAGTTTCGCGTTTTACAGCGATCAGAAACCCCCGTTCATGCCGCGTTTTACAGCATGGACGGGGGTTTCGATACACAAATAGTGTGAGGCCGCCCCTTGCCATGTGGCGTCGGAGCCCCTATCGTTGCCGCTTACGTTGTAGGACACCCACAATGGAGGGGTGGCGGTACGGTCTGGTTGTGGCACCGACATCGCATGTTGCATGTCCGCTACACTTGGCACCGTGCTTCCGCCCATTGCGACGGAGCAGCTCCATGACGAACTCAGCCTCACCCCAATCAACCCCTCCTGCGCCCTGCTGGCGCCAGGACGCCATGCCTCCCCTTCCCGAGGTCGTGGCCCATCGGCAGACCCACCGCGCGTATTCGCGCAACGACAGGGCGCACCCGACGCCTCCGGTGCCCCGGCGGTCCCCGATGACACGTCAGGATCCCAGGCCCCGAGCAGCGACCAACCTCCGGCTCGCCTGAGGCGCCTGTGACCATGAATCTCCTCTCCAGGGGGCAGTGTCCCCTCAAGGACGGCCGCCATGCTTGATTGCGTGACCGTCCCCATCGCCTGCGACGCCGACGTGCTCGGCGCCGGGCAGCGCGGCCGAGAGCTGGCCGGGCACCTGGCCTTCCCGGCCGGCGACCAGACCGTGATCGCCGCCGCCATCGCCGAGATCGGCCAGAACATCATCCGCTACGCCGACCGCGGCGAGATGGAAATTCGCGTCGTGGAGCACGGCGACAGCAACGCCATCGCGGTCATCGCCCGCGACGAAGGACCGGGCATTCCCGATGTCGATCTCGCCATGCAGGACGGATATTCGTCCACCAACGCGCGGGGCCTCGGACTTCCGGGGGCCAGCCGCCTGATGGATGAATTCCAGATCCGCTCGGCGCCCGGGTCCGGCACGACCGTCACCATGAAGAAGTGGCGGGGCGTGTACGGGTAGGCACCACGCCACCGGCGCGCGACCAGCAGGTCGTGCGCCGGCCCCGTGGGGCCTGACGGCAGCACCCGCGCCGAACAGCGCGCGCATCGGCAGTCGAGGCCCCGAGAAGCGCCTCGCATCGACTCACCGGCTGGAGGAAGTCATGACCTGGATTGACCTCGGCGACGTCGCCGGCGTCCCCACGGGAGCAGGCATCCGCTCAACCCCCGGACTGTACCTGCCGGCCTCCCGGGAACTCCCCCCGCGGGCGCTCAGCCGCCCCTCCCACCGCGCCCGGGCCACCGCACACCGGCCGGGCGATGCCACTCCCGCGCGCCGCACCGGAGCGAGCGCCGCACGCCTGGTTGTCGCGGTGCCGCATCATCCGGCGACCGCCGTGTCGCCGTGTCCCTGCCACGGTTTCTCCCGGGGCACGAATGATGCGTTAGTGCAGGCGACGGGCGGTCCCGCCGAAGCCGGGGGGATCACGTCATGACGAATCGCGAGACCGGAAGCGCCCCCGATTCCAAGCCGATGGGCGAGCCGAATGCGGCGGTGTCGTTGCGCATTCTCGCCGTCGCGTCGGAGACCGAACGCGAGGCCTTTGAGTCGCTGCAGGCGTGGGCGAGCGAGTGCGGCGATGTCGTCGAAACCGCCCCCGACCTGCCCCGGGCGGCTCGTCTGCTGTCCGCCGAGCGCTGGGATGCGGTGGCCGTGGTCATGGACGATCGAATGCCGGATGAACTTCAGTGGTGGGCCGAGGCGGTGCGAGGCGTTGAAGGCGCCCCGCGGCTCGTGGCGTTCTCGAGGCATCCGTCCATGCGGCTGATCCTTCAGGCCGAGCGCCTGGGCGTGATCGAGGTCCTGCCCCTGCCGGTGCGGCGCGACGACGTGGACCGGCTGCTGCCGCGGCTACGCGCCTCGCTCGCCGATCGCGGCGTGTCCCTGCCCGAAGTGGACGTCCACGACGTCGGCGGCACTGTGCTCGTGGGCCAGAGTCCCGCCATGCTCGACGTCTACCGGATGATCGCACGCGTGGCTCCGAGTACCGCCACGGTGCTCGTGCTCGGCGAGTCGGGGACGGGCAAGGAGGTGGTGGCCCGCGCCATTCATGCGGCGGGCGCCCGGTCGTCGGGCCCGTTCATCACCGTCAATTGCGCCGCGATTCCGGAGAACCTGCTCGAAAGTGAGCTGTTCGGGCACGAAAAAGGGGCGTTCACCGGGGCCGTGACCCGCCGGGCCGGGCGGTTCGAGATGGCGGTGGGGGGCACCCTGTTCCTGGACGAGATCGCGGATATGAGCCTCGCCCTTCAGGCCAAGATCCTGCGCGCCGTGCAGGAGCGCGAAATCGAGCGCGTGGGTGGTGGAGAGTCGATTCCCGTGGACGTGCGCCTCATCGCCGCCACCAATCGCGATCTGCGCGAGGCGATCGACGAGGGCAAGTTCCGGGAGGACCTGTACTACCGCCTCTCGGTGGTGGTGGTGAACCTGCCGCGCCTCGTGGAACGGGGCAGCGACCTGCTCCTGCTCACCTCGTACTACATCCGGGAGTTCGCCACCCGGTACGGCAAGGGACAGATGACGATTTCGGAATCGGCGCTCGACGTGCTTCGCCGCCACTCCTGGGTGGGCAACGTGCGGGAGTTGCGAAACGTCATCGAGCGGGCCGTCATCATCGCGTCCGACGGGGTCCTGCGGGTCGAGCACCTTCCCGAGGAGCTCCGGAACAGCCCCCGGGAACCGGCCCCGTCGGGCGATTCCCAGCTCGGAACGATCGCCGAAGTGGAAGCGCGGCACATTTCTCGCGTATTGGCCGATACGGGTGGGGTCATCGGAACGACGGCCTCCATTTTGGGTATCCACCGGAACACGCTCGCACGCAAGATGCGGGAGTACGGACTGTGAAAGTTGGGCAGGCCCTGCGAATTCTTCCCGCCCTCGAGGCGGTATTCCCCCTGCGATCGCTGCTCCTGGCCAGCGCGCACGCAGCGCCTCAGGACGCATGGGGAAGCGGCGGCCCATACCTCACGATCGGCAAGCACGACGTCGATTCGGCCGAGCTGCGGAACCAGTTCGCGCTCGGCTTTCGTGCCCTCACCACCCACCTCAGCACACTCTACACGTCGTTCGCCGACGCGATCGACCTGATCGACCGGAAGGAGCATGCGGCGGCGGTGGAGCGAATCCTCGACGCGGGCCGGCAGGAGGAGCGGGTCGGCCGCATCGACCAGGCCCAGGCATGGTACCGGGCTGCCCTCCAGATCGCCGAACCGCTGCAGGACCACCGGCCCGAAATCGACGCCCTGCTCACGCTCGGCGACCTCAGCTCCCGGGTGGGGCTGTACCGGCAGTCGGCGCGCGTCCACCAGCGGGCGCTGGCGCTGGCCGAGGCGGCCTTCTATTCGAGGGCGGCGGCCCTCGCCAGCGCCGGGCTCGGCAACGTCGCCACCGCCGCCGGCGACTGGCGGGGTGCCCAGGCCTGGTACGAGCGGGCCCTGATTCTGGCCGAGGCCGAGGGCGACGCGTCCCGGACCGCGGCCATCCATCACGCCATCGGGGAGTGCTACCGCCGCAAGGGCGACTTCGCCAGGGCGACCTCGGAGCTGGGGCTGGCCCGCGAAGCATTCGAGACCCTGGGACAGGCGCGGGAACTGGCCGAGGTGCTGCAAACCGAGGCGCTGCTGCTGGCCGACCGGGGCGCCCTGCGGCGCGCCGCCGGTACCTTCCGTGAGGCCCTGGCCTGGGACCGCGCCGGGCCGGCGGATTGCGCGCTGGAAGTCGGCATCCGGCTCCACCTGGCCCGGCTGCGCATCGACGAGGCACACCTACTGCAGGCCGAAGACGAGCTTCGCCACAGCGAGCGGATCGCGATCGCGCACAACCTCATCGGGCACCTCGTGGAGATCTACGCGGCCATGGGGACGGTGCGGGGGCTGCAGGAAGACGACAGCGGGTTCGTCTTCTTCGAGCAGGCCATCCAGCTCCTGCCGATGATCGGGCGTTCCCCGGTGCTGGAAGCCCGGCTGTATCACGACTACGGCGCGTTCATGCGCCGGGTGGGCCGCACGGCGGAGGCCCACGCCCATTTCGATCGCGCCCGGGAGTTGTTCGAATCGGTGGGCGCCAAGTCGGATGTGCGGAAGGTCGAGGCCGATCTGGTGCAGATGCCGGCGTAGGCTGCAGCCCCCGACTACCCCGCCCCACCTCCCCCCAGGAACAGTACGAGTGACACTTGAGCGTGCCACGGCACACGCCTATAGTTCACTTTATGCAACAGTTTCCAGAAGCTAATGGAGAACCGACGCCCGACGACTGCGCGGCCGAGGTCGTCGACGTCGGCCTTGCCGTGGCGAGGCTCGTCCGCGCGCAGCTGCGGCGCCACGCCCCGGAAGGGCTCACCCTCCCCCAGACGCGTGCCCTGGCCTTCGTGAGCGCCGATCCGGCGTGCGGCCCGTCGCAGTTGGCGGAATACCTCATGCTGAGCCGTCCCGCCGTGACCCGGCTGCTCGACAGCCTGGTGGAGCGCCGCCTCATTACGAGGCTCCCGCATCCGGACGACCGCCGGCGCCTGCAGCTCACGGCGACCACCGCCGGCCGCGCACACCTGGACGCCTACTTCGCCAGAGCCCGGGCGATCGTGGCGGAGCGCCTGGCGGGGCTGGCGCCCGCGGAGCGGGCGGCCGTCCACCGCGCCATGACCCTCGTGCTCCCGCTCGTCGCGGGACCGTTGCGCGGTTCGACGCTCGAGGGCAGCGCCTGATGGCCGATCGGCACAACAAGTGGATCATCGCCGGCACCGTGATGATCGGGAACATCATGGCGGTGCTCGACTCGAGCATCGTCAATGTGGCGCTCCCGGACATCGGTGGGAATCTTGGGCGCCACCGTCGAGGAGATCACGTGGGTGGTCACCGGGTACATCCTGGCGAACGTGCTCGTGATGCCGATCGTGGGAATGCTCAGCGCCCGCTACGGTCGCAAGCGGATCTACATGCTGTCGATCGCGGTGTTCACGGGGGCCTCCATGGCCTGCGGCCTCTCCACGTCGCTGATCATGCTCGTGGCCTACCGGGTGCTGCAGGGGCTCGCGGGCGGCATCCTGATCACGGTGCCGCAGGCGGTGCTCCGCGAGAGCTTCCCCTACGAGCAGCAGGGGGTGGCGATGGGTGTGTACGGCATGGGGGTGGTGCTCGCGCCGGCGATCGGGCCCACGCTGGGCGGTTGGCTCACCGACAGCTATTCCTGGCCGTGGGTGTTCTTCATCAACGTCCCCATCGGACTGCTCAACCTGTTGATGGTGCAGCGCGTCCTCGAAGACCCGCCCTACCTCGAGCGCACGAAGGCCAGGATCGACTTTCCCGGACTCGCGTACATGGTCGTGGGCCTGGGTGCGTTTCAACTGATGCTCGAGGAAGGCCAGCGCAACGACTGGTTCCAGTCGGCATTCATCATCCGGCTGGCGGTCATCGGCGCGATCGGCATGGGCCTCTTCCTGTGGCGCGAGTTCACGATCGACCGGCCGGCGGTGAACCTCCGCATCCTGCGCAACCCGACGTTCGGCGCTGCGACGCTGCTGGGCGGCGTGATGGGGGCGGGCCTGAGCGGCAGCCTGTTCATCCTGCCGCTCTTCCTGGAGCGGCTGCTCGGGTACAATGCCATGGACTCGGGCATCGCGTTGATGCCGCGCAGTCTCGCGATGCTCGTCGTCATGCCCATCGCGGGCCGGCTCTACAACTCCGTCGGCCCCCGGTTGATGGTGCTGGCGGGGCTCGGCTTCATCATTTCCGGATACTGGCAGCTTGGCCACATGTCCATGCAGACGGGTTTGTGGAGTCTGGTGCTCCCGCAGGTGTGCACCGGCACGGGGTTCAGTTTCCTGTTCGCCGCGCTCAGCACCTCCGCGTTGTCGGAGATCGACCGGTCGCAGATGACCTCGGCGACCGGACTCTACAACGTGGTGCGCCAGGTGATGGGGAGCATCGGCATCGCCGTCGTCGCCACGATGCTCACGCACGGGCAGTCGCGCTATTACTCCGTGCTCGCCGAGGACTCGTCGAGCCCCATTGCGCGCCAGTGGCTGCAGGCAGTCACGCACGCCATGCAGGCGATGGGGGCGAGCGTGTACGAAGCGGAACGACGGGCACTGGCGCTCCTCGGCGCGCGGGTGAGCCAGCAGGCCGCGGTGCTCTCGTACAACCACATCTTCCTCGTGGTCGCGGCGGTGTTCGTGGTCGTGGCCCCACTCGTGCTGCTCCTGCCCCGCACGGGCTACCGGCCGGGCGGGGTGGAGGCGCCGGCGGACTGAGCGGCCGCGGCCCGGGCGGCGATGGACTGCCTTGCACGGCGGGACGGGGCCCACGATAATGGCAGAGGGAGTCGCGTTCATTCGATCTCGTTGGGAGGAGAAATGCGTTTTGCGCGCGGCCGCATCCTGACGGGCCTCGTGGCCGTCGCGGCAGCCGTGTTTTCCGCGCCCCCGCCCTGCGGTGCGCAGGAAACCGCCGGCCGCACCGGCGCCATTGCCGGCCGGCTCGTGGACTCGACGTCGCATCCGATCGCCGGCGCCGCGGTCTCGGTCGACAGCCTGCCCGCGTCCGCGACCAGCGACAGCGCCGGCCGCTTCCAGCTCGACGGCGTTCCGGCCGGAGACCGGCTGCTGCGCATCCGGCGGATCGGCGTGGCGCCGGTGTCGGTTCGGGTCTCGGTGGCGGCGGGGGAGACCACCATGGTGACCGTCCGCACGACCTCCATTCCCGTGATCCTCCCGACGGTGACCACGCAGACGGTGGGCCTGTATGGGAAGCCGGCGCGTCTGGCCTACACCTCCAAGTACGACGGCTTCTACGAACGCCGTCTCGGGTCGGCCGCGGGCGGCCGATTCTATACGCACGAAGATCTCGTGCGCATGGATCCGGAGAATCTCCTCGACGTGCTGCGGCGAGCGCCCGGCGTCCGCATCTGGGATGCGGGCAGTACCATCACGATGCGGTTCACCACCTGCGGCCAGGGCGGAATCCTGATCAAGGTCGACGGCCAACCGTTGACCCACCCCAGCGGCCATTCGCTCTTCACGTCCGATTCCGACGACAACGCCGGCACCGTTTCGGATGTGCTGAAGTTCATCGGCCATTGGCGGCTGGACCAGGTCGAAGCCGTGGAGGTGTATCCGACGTCCGGCTCCCTGCCGGTCGACGCCCGCGGTGACGCCTGCGCCGCCATATACGTCTGGACACGGTAGCGACCTTCCGCCAGGGAACCGCACGTCGGCTAAACGCCCGTAGGCACGGCCCCGGTCTTGCGCGGCCCGACCGGGATACCCATGATCCACGAGTGGGCCACCGGAGGCACCGGCGGCCAGAGGTCGACCGGGAGCACAGGATGCATGCCAATTTGCGTTTCGTGATATCGCGCGGCGCATGGTTCGCCGCGATGGCGGTGCTCGGGGCCCTTCCCTGCAGCGGCCAGAAGCCGGCCCAGCGCTACACGATCTCGGGCCGGGTGGTCGACTCGCTGGTGCAGCCGGTTCCGGGCGCGGAGCTGTCGATCGCCCCGCTCCACGTCACGGCCACCACCGACGCCGCGGGCCGGTTCCATATCTCCAACGTGCCGGCCGGCGCCTTCGTGCTGCAGGTCCGGAAGCTCGGGTTCGGCCCCGTGAACGTGGCGGTGCTGATGCCGCGCGATTCCTCGATTTCGTCGATCACGATCGTGCGCGGCGCCGTGCTGCTGCGCACGGTGGTCACGCAGACCATCGGGCGCTTCGACAAGCCGGTGCGGCTCGGCTACACGAGCAAGTACGACGAGTTCTACGAACGCCGGAAATATTCCTCGGGATCGGCGCACTTCTACACCCACGAGGACATCGAGCGCATGGATGTGCAGGACTTCATGGACATGCTCCGGCGTGTGCCGCACCTGCAGATCTGGCAAGAGGATGGGAACACGATGCTCCGGTTCCCGCATTGCGGAATGGACGGCATCATGATCGAGTTGGACGGCAACCGGATCTGGCCCGTCGGGAGCACGGTGCAACGTGACGTGGGGCTCGCCAATCCGACGCCGGCTTCGATCCGGTCGGCCACCCCGGCGGACTCGCTGGGTGGGCAGCCGGATCCTCTGGACCTGCTGCGGCCACTGCGGGAAACGAACGTCGAGGCGATCGAGGTCTATCCGTCCTCTTCGTCCCTGCCCGTGGACGCGGTCGGCACCTCGTGCGCCGCGATCTTCGTCTGGACCCGGTAGATCGGACCGGGCACGGCGCCTAGACGCCCGCCAGCCCCTTCCGCACGAGGTTGAGGGCCGCCTGCGCCGCGCGCTGGCGCACCTCCTGCCGGTCGCCCCAGGAGTGCATCAGCGACGCCTTCACCACGCCGTTCAGATCGGCGGCAATCCACACCGTGCCCACCGGCTTTTCCGGTGTTCCCCCGTCGGGCCCGGCGATTCCCGTTATCCCGATTCCGATGTCGGCGCCGGTGCGGTCGCGGGCGCCGGTCGCCATGGCCCGGGCCACCGCCTCGCTCACCGCCCCGTGCGCGTCGATCACGGCCACCGGGACCCCGAGCAGCGCCGTCTTGAGCGCATTCGAATAGGCGATCACGCCGCCCACGAAGACGTCGCTGGAGCCGGGAGTCCGGGTCAGCCGCTCGCCGAGCATTCCGCCGGTGCAACTCTCGCCCACGGCGATCTTGAGCCCGCGGTGGCGGCAGACGTCGAGCACCACGGCGGCCAGGTCGGCGTCGCCCTCGCCGTACAGGTCGCCGCCCAGCGCGCGTTGGAGCCGCTCGGCGGCGGCGGCAAGGCGCCGGTCAGCCTCGGCGGCGGGCACGCCGCGTACCGTGATCCGCAGATCCACGCCGTCGACGTTGGGCAGATAGGCGAGCCCGGCCTCGGGCACGCCCCCCTCGATGCCGGCCACCCGCTCGGCGATCAGCGACTCGGCAACGCCGGTGGTCCGCAGGGTCCGGGACCGCACCACGCGGTCGCCCACCAACCGCTCGCGAATCATCGGCAGCAGGGTGTCGGCCAGCATGCCGCGCATCTCGCGGGGCACGCCCGGGAGCATCGCCACCCACCGGCCGCGATCGTCTTCCAGCCAGATGCCGGGCGCCGAGCCGTGGTTGTTGCGGAGCTTGACGGCCCGGTCGGGGATCATCGCCTGTTGCCGGTTCGCCTCCGGGATCTCGCGATCGAACCGGGAGCGCCAGCGCGCCGCCATCCACGCCCAGTGCGCCTCGTCGAAGCGCATCTCGCGCCCGAACAGGGCGGCGATGGACGGTTTGGTGAGGTCGTCGCTGGTGGGGCCGAGGCCGCCGGTGGTGATCACGGCCCCGGTGCGATCGAGGCCGTCGCGCACGGCGGCGGCGATGCTCGCCGCGTCGTCGCCGACGGTGGTCCGGCGATCGATCTCGACGCCGATCCGGGCCAACTCCCGGGCGAGGTGCGCCGCATTGGTATCGATCGTGAAGCCGAGCAACAGCTCGTCGCCGATCGTGACCAGTTCGATTTTCATGGAGCGCGCCGCCGGGGTGGCATCACCCGTTTCCGCCGCGTGTCGATGGGCGGTCCGCGCACGTCCTCGCGCCCGCCGCAGAAGCCTGCCGCACCATGCCCGTCATCGTGCCCCCCGCAGCAGCTTGCCGTAGCGGCCCATGTACAACCAGAGGGAGTAGATGGTGAGCGCGGTGGCTCCGACCATCATGAACACGCCGACGATCCCGTTGAAGTAGGCGAAGTACCGCCACCCGGCCCCGGTCCAGCCGCGGTTCATCGCCACCGTCGCGATGAAGAACCAGAAGTATGCCGATCCCACCCAGACGAGCTGCATGGCGGTCTTCCACTTCGCGGGGCCGATGGCACTGATCACCACGCCGCGGCTGCGGGCGATCTGCCGGAAGATCGACATGTACACTTCGCGCCCGAGGATCAGTACGGGAATCCACCAGGGCAGTCCGATGAGCCCGAACGGGGTGACGAACGGGAAGGCGGCGAGCCCGCTGGTCTTCATCACGGGGCCCACGGTGCCGGCCACCATCGACGTGTGCAGCGGCGAGACGAGCGACAGCGCGGTCCCCGATCCGGTGAGCACGAACATCGGGATCAGGGTGGCGACGATCAGCAGCTTGTCGGCAAACGGATCGAGGAGCCGGCCGAGGTCGGTCTCCTGCGCACGGGAGCGCGCCAGGTACCCGTCCACGTAGTCGGTGATGGCGGCAATCGCGAAGAGCGCCCAGGCGATGAATCGATAGGTGGACGACCCGGAGAACGGGAGCCAGGCGATGAACGGCGCCGCGACGATGCGTCCCGCGGTCAACCAGTTCGGAAGATTCACCAGATACCCGGCGGGGTCAGGCCAGTGATTTGAGGACGAGCTTGCTGACGGCGCGGAGCGTTTCGAACACGCCGTCGCCGGTGATGGCCACGGCTTCGAAGTACTGCGCGCGTTCGATCCACTCTCCCCCGGGCAGCTGCTCGATGAGATTCTCCCCGGCGTGGTAGGGGTCCGGCGTCACGCGGCGCCGGGCGGCATCGGCCACTTCCCACCCCGGGTTGAGCGCGGCCTGCAGGTCGGCCACCGGCGCCGCGTTGGGCAGGTCCCGCTTGTTGTACTGCACCACGAACGGCATCTTCGTGAGATCGTACCCGTACTCGGCCATGTTGTCGTACAGGTTCTGCATCGCCTCCTGGTTCGCCTCCATGCGCTCGAGCTGCGAGTCGCCCACGAAGACGATGCCGTCGACGCCCTTCAGGATCAGCTTGCGGCTGGCATTGTAGTACACCTGGCCGGGCACCGTGTAGAGGTGGAACCGGGTCTTGAACCCGCGGATGGTGCCCAGATCCACCGGCAGGAAGTCGAAGAACAGCGTGCGCTCCGTCTCCGTCGCCAACGAGATCAGCTTTCCGCGCGTGTCGGGCTGCACCTTGCCGTAGACGTGTTCCAGGTTGCTCGTCTTGCCGCCGAGGCCCGGCCCGTAGTAGACAATTTTGCAGTTGATCTCGCGGGACGCATAGTTGATCATCGACATGCCGGCCGTCTCTCCTTTACTGGAACAGCTTGTCGATCTCGTCGTCGGCGCCGGCGAGAATATTGGGAGTGGCGGGCTGCCCGGAGGCGCCGCGCGAGAACACCGTTTCGAACAGGCGGGTGAGTTCCTCGACGGTCTGCTTCATCTTGAGCCGGACCAGGCCCAGCGTGGTACGGTTGTCGAACAGGACGACGAGGATCACCCGCCGCGCCACGTCCGCCAGATACATCGACTCCTTCTCGCCCTGATGGAACAGGGAGTTGAAGTCCGATTCCCCGATCAGCCGCGCCAACTGGTCGTTCGCGCTGAAGTCGGCCGCCGTGAGCGTCGCGAACGTCGTCGCGTCGAAACGCGGCTGTTCGCCGACGGTGGCCACCAGCTGCCCCGTGCGATCGACGAGCAGCGCGCACCGCGCACTGCAGTCGGTGAGGAAGTGCTGCAGCGCCCGTGTGAGGGCGTTGTAGTCGTCTTCCGTGAAGGACCAACTCGCTGCACCAACGGGCATGGGATCTCGCCTGCCTATTCGAGGTACGACTGCATCCGCTGCAACATCCGCCGACCGCGCCGTCGCAGTAGGGGCATCGGCTCCCACTCCACGTACTCGGCCAGCAACCGCGCCGTCTGCAGCCCCGGCCGACCACCCAGATAGCCCAGGGCGGCCACCCGCCGCACCGCGCTCTCGCTGAACAGGTCGCGCCGCGAACGCCTAATCTGCGCGCTCCACGCCACGAGGCCAACCACCAACCCGCCGACGAATCCCGCGGCGATCGCCGTCCGGTCGGGCCGTCGCACTACATCGCCCTCCGCGCCGACAGGGCGCGGGCAATCGTCACGCCGTCGGCATACTCCAGATCGCCTCCCACCGGCAGCCCGAGCGCAATCCGGGTCACCGTCACGGCCGCCGCCCCGGCCGCCGCCAACTCGCGGCGCACCAGCAACGCGGTCGCCTCACCCTCGAGGCTGGGATTGGTCGCCACGATCACCTCGCGCACCACGCCGCCGGCCGCCACCCGCTCGACCAACTGCGCCACCGTGAGGTCGTCGGGCCCCACTCCCTCGAGCGGCGACAGCCGCCCGCCCAACACGTGATACACCCCCCGGAATTCACCGGCCCGCTCGATGGCGCCGATGTCCGACGCCTCCTCCACCACACAGACCACCGAAGCATCGCGCCGTGGATCCCGGCACACGTCGCACAACGGCTCCTCGGTCAGGTTGAAGCACCGCTCGCACTGCCGCACGCGCTCGCCCAGCGTGAGCAGCGACTGCGCCAGCCGCCGGCTCTGTTCCGTCGGCTGCTTGAGCAGATGATAGGTCAGCCGGAGAGCGGTCTTGCGTCCGATTCCCGGCAGTCTCGCAAACTCCGTGGCCAGCTCGTCGATCGCCGACACGTCAGAAGGGCAGCTTGAACGGAAGTTGAAGTCCGCCGGTCAGGGCACCCATCTGCTCCTGGGCCTGGGTCTGCGCCTTCTTCTGAGCTTCCGTAATGGCCACCACGACCAGGTCTTCGAGCATCTCGACGTCGGCCGGATTGACCACCGAGGGATCGATTTTCACGCGCCGCACCGCGCCGGTGCCGTTGACCTCCACGCTCACCAGTCCGCCGCCGGCGGACCCCGTGACGGTCATCTGCTCCAGCTCGGCCTGAACCTGCTGAACCTTGCCCTGCATCTCCTGCGCCTGCTGCAGGATCTTCATGAAGTCTCGCATCGAATCCACAACCGGGGTGAAGAGTTAAACTACCCCGCGTCGAGGGGGCGAAGCAAGCACGGCGCCGGTCAGTCCACCACGTCCAGATCGAGGGCGTCGATGGCCGCGCCCAGCACCGGATTCTGCTGCCGCAACCGGGCCAGCCGCTCACTGCGAATCATCGCGTCGGTGAGGCGCTTGGGGGCCTCGGCCGGTGCCTCCGACGAAACGGTGACGCGGCTCACGCCCGTGAACCATTCCCGGAGTGCGCCGACGATCTCCGCGCGCATCTCGTCGATCACCTGGGCCTGGAAGGGATTCGGCGCCTCCTGCTGGATGGTCACCTCCCCACCCCCGCGGGCCGACACCGCCACCGGAATCCCGTTCCGGAGCGCGTCGGCGAGCACGGCCTTGCCGCCGGCCCGCATGCGGTCGATCAGCGCGTCCCACCGCTCGACCACGAGGTGCAGCTCCAGCGGCACGGGCCCCGGCGCCTCGGTGGGGGCGGCGTCGGCCAGGATGCGGGACGGCGGGGCCAGCGGGGCCGGGGCATCGGCGACGACCGCGCGGACCGCCCCCGGCTCGGCCTGGGGCCTCGCCGCACGCACCGGCTCACTGGCCTCGACCGCCAGGCCGGCGGCGGCCATCGGCGCGGCCGGCGACGGAGGCGGGGGGGGTGGCGCGGATGCGGGCGCCGCCTCGCGGCGCGGCACCGGCCGGGCCGCCGGCTTTCCGGCCACGGGGCGCCGCTCCGTCAGTTCGCCGCCACCACCGCCGCCTCCGCTCCCGCCCATCGCGCGCAACATCTCCTCGATCTCCACCGTCCGGTCCATGAGCGCGAACCGCACGAGCAGCATCTCAACGAGCACCTGCTGCTGGCCGCTCTTCCGGAACTGGGGCTCCAGCTCGGCCACACCCGTGAGCATGCGAAGCAGATCGCCCGCGGCCAGGCGGTTGATCCGCTCCGAGAGCGCGCGACGGGCCGCTTCCGACACCTCGGGCGCGGTTCCGCCCAGCGTGAGCGCCAACTGGGCCCGGAGGATGTCGGCGAGGCCGGTGAGGAAGATGCCGAAGTCGATACCCGCATCGGCCAGGCGGTTGACGAAGGCGAAGACGTCGCCGGCGCGGCGCTCGGCGATGATATCGAGCAGGGCGATGAACTCGTCCTCGGCCACGAGACCCAGCGCTTCGCGCACGCGGGCCGCCGTGAGCGCCCCCTCGTCCATGGACAGCACCTGGTCGGTGAGGCTGAGGGCATCGCGCATGGAACCGTCCGCCGCGCGCGCGATCATCAACAGGGCCTCGGACTCCGCCGTCACCTCCTCCGACGCGAGGATGGTCTCCAGCCGGACGCGGATATCGCCCGCCCCCATGCGCTTGAAGTCGAAGCGCTGCAGGCGGCTGAGCACCGGAGCGGCGGCCTGGGCGATCTTCTGCGGTTCGGTGGTGGCGAACACGAACACGACGCGCGGGGGCGGCTCCTCGAGGATCTTGAGGAGGGCATTCCACGCCTCGCGGGTGAGCATGTGCGCCTCGTCCACGATATAGACCTTGTACCCGTGCTCGCCCGACGGCGCGTACATCGCGCGTTCCCGAAGTTCGCGCGCATCGTCGACGCCGCGGTTGCTGGCGGCGTCGATCTCGACGACGTCCAGCGATGCCCCGCCGCTCCAGATGCGTTTGCAGCTGGTGCACACCCCGCACGGTTCCCCGTCCGGCTGTTTGTTCTCGCAGTTGAGGGCCATGGCCAGCACGCGGGCGAGCGTGGTCTTGCCCACGCCGCGGGGCCCGCACAGCAGGTAGCCATGGGCCACCCGCCCCCGCGCGATCGCCCCCTTGAGGGTGTTCGCCACGTGCGACTGCACAGCGACGTCGGCGAACGTCCTGGGGCGGTATTTTCGGGCGAGGGCGATGGACACGGGCAGGGGGTATGGTGGTGAGGCCGTGGGTTGGCGAAGCCGTCGGACCGGCAACGGGGGCCCGGGAGGCTCGCGTCGCGACCGCCGGCTCCAGAGGCAATCTACAGTCGTGCGCCGTGGCCGACAGTGACGCCCATCCGGCCGCGAAACGAATTGCGCGGGCGGCACCTCCCGTAGGGAGATCGACCGCCCGCGCAGTGTCCCAGGCCTGACGAAGCGACGTCAGACACCTCATGCCGCTGCTGCCTGCGGGGCCCTGACGGAGTTAGAAGGCTGTCGCCCTCCGGGGCCTGGAACGGCTGGAAGTTAGTCGTTGCCGCAAGGCGCCTCAAGGGACGGAGCCCGTGCCGGGCCCGGCCTCCCGCTATGCGGCCTCCAGGGCGCGGGCCAGCGCTTCGCCCGCCGTCTTCACCTGCGCCGCGCTCACGTCCAGGTGCGTCACCACCCGAATCCGCGACACCGACCAGCCGGACACCAGTACGCCTTCGGCCGCGCAGGCCTTGACCACGGGCGCCGCCGTGCGGCCGGCCGGGAGGTCGACCATCACGATGTTCGTATCGGGAGTGACCACCGTGGCGCCGCCGGCGCCGTTGACGATCTCGGCAAAGGCCCGTGCGTTGGCATGGTCGTCGGCCAGCCGCTTGAGGTTGTGCTCCAGCCCGTACAGCGCACCGGCGGCGATGATGCCGGACTGCCGCATGGCGCCGCCGAAGCGCTTGCGGATTCGCCAGAGTTCCTCGGCCATCGGCGCCGAGGTGGCCACGGCGGCGCCGATGGGGGCGCCGAGTCCCTTGGAGAAGGCCACCATTACGGTGTCGGCGGCGGCGGCGAAGTCCTCCAGGGGCACGCCGGCCGCCAGCGAGGCGTTCCAGAGGCGGGCGCCGTCGAGGTGGACGGGCAGCCCGAGTTCGGTGGCGAAGGCGCGGATGGCCCGCATCTCGCCCAGCGGCACGACCTTCCCGCCGGCGCCGTTGTGGGTGTTCTCCACGCACACGAGGCTCGGCTGCGTCATGTGGCGGGCCCGCGGCCGCACGTAGCGGCGCATGTCGTCGGCGGTGGCGACGATGCCGGTGGGGAGCACGGGACGGATCTGCGCCCCGCTCAGTCCGGCCACGCCCGCCATCTCCCAGTGGATGATGTGGGAGTCGTAGTCGAGGATCACCTCGGTGCCGGGCCGGGTGTGCAGGTTCACGGCCGCCTGGTTGGCCATCACGCCACTGGGAAAGAACAGCGCCCGCTCCTTGCCGAGCAGCTCGGCCACGCGGCGTTCCAGGCGCAGGGTGGTCGGATCGCCGTCCCGCTCGTCGTCGCCCACCTCGGCGTCGGCCATGGCCCGGCGCATTTCCCGCGAGGGGCGCGTCACGGTGTCGCTGCGCAGATCGATGGATGTCATGCCATGCGTTCCCGGATCACTCGGTGAAGACTTCACGCTGCCGGCGGCGGGTGCGGCGCAGTTCGAACACCTGCCCCACCTCGCCGCCGAGGATGAACACGATTGCCGAGTAGTATACCCAGACGACCACGATCACGATGGCGGCGAGGGCGCCGGTGTAGACGGACGCCGTATCGAGGTGCACGACGACCAGCGAGAAGAGCTGCTTGGCGAGTTCGAAGAGCACGCTGGTGAACAGGGACGCCACGGTGGCGGTCTGCCAGCGTACGCGGCGCGCCGGCAGGTAGCGATAGATGGCGAAGAACATCACCGTCAGAAACAGGAACGCCACCAGCCGCCCGGCCAGATACTCCAGCGACCCCATGACGTCGCGGCGCAGGCCGATGTCGACCAGGATCTCGACGCCGCGCGAACGGGCGATGACCAGATACGCCGAGAGGATGGTGTTGGCGCCGAACAGGACCGTCGCCAGCAGCGTCATCTTCACGTCGAAGAGCTTCCCGGCGATGATGCCACGCGTCGCTTCGATGTCGAACACCTCGGCGAGCACGGTGCGCAACGACGCAAACAGTCGCGTGGACAGCAGCAGAAAGATGAGCGCGCTCCACAGCCCCAGGCCGTGGTGCGCCTTGAGCGCGTCGTTGATGATGTGGTGGACCGGTTGCCCCACCGCGTCGCTGTGCGGCGGCAGCATGCGATCGATGATGTCCGTGATCTCGGCGCTCGACGTGGCCGGCGACAGGTTGAGCACGAACGTCACGCCCGACACGAGCGTGATCACGAACGGGATCGCGGCGAGCAGCACGTCGAACGCGATGCCGCTCGCCAGGAAGAGCACGTTGTCCTCGTACGCGTTGTCCCACATGCGTACGAGGTAGTCCCGCGCCGCCCACCGCAGGTCGGAGAAGCCTGGCCGTCCGGTCATGCCTCGCGCGACAGGGGGTGGGGGGCGTGGGGAGCGCGGCGGCTACTCTTCGCCGTCGCCGTTCTCGTCGGACGCCATCCCGGCCTTGTACGCGGACTTCGCGGCCGACAGCCGCCGCTCCAGATCCTCGCGGGTATGGCTGGCCGCCGCCCGCCCGCTGCTCACGGCCCGGGTCACCTTGCGCTTGCCGCGCCCCACCGCCTCACGCGCCGTATCGAGGCGATCCTCGACCCGCGCCCGGGCGTCGTGAAAGGTGTCCTCCGCCTTGTCGCGGAAGTCCTCGGCCATCTCGCGGGCGCGCACGCGGGCCCGGCGTCCACTGCGGACGATGTCACGGCGCGTCTGCTCGCCCGACTGGGGCGCGAACAGCAACGCGACGCCGGCGCCGACGGTCAGCCCCACGAGAAACGGGACGACTCCGGCTCCGGACTTCTCGATCACGATCGTGCGATCGTCTTCGCGCGTATGATCCGACATGTTGCCTCCCTGCTGAATATTCACCCCGGCGCGCTACTCGCCGGCGTCGGGGTCATCGGGCGCCGCCGCCACGCCTGCCGTGGCGCCGTCCGGCGCCGGGCGGTGCATGGTGGGCGGCGTGATGTACTTGGCGACCATCGACGCGGTGTTGCCGATGGCCAACTGCTCGAACAGGAACCCGAACTTCTCGTCGTAGACGCGGGCGAGCGTCGCCTTGGTGGCGTCGTCGAGATCCCAGAATTTTCGCTTGAACGGGCCCAGCGCCTTCTTGCGGGTCTTGTAGATGAACTGCTCGTCGGAGTCGGTGGGCTTCCGCTCGCTCTTCGTGTGTTCCGACAGCCACGCATAGATCTCGTCGCGCAGCGCCGCCGGAATGTGGTCGTACAGCATGTTCTGGAAGTTCGTGGCCAGATGAATCTCCGCCGTCTCCCGCTTGGGAAAGTGGTGGAACGCCGTGTCGGGGAGCGTCGACGCGCCGTGCTGCACGGCGCCCGACAGCCCGTATTCGTCGCGTGCCACTTTGGACAGCCGCTCCAGCGTATCGAGATCGAGCTTCACGTCGGCAATCGACCCGTCGGGCAGCACGACGCCGCCGTGCGACGTGCCCGACTGGACGCTGATCTTCGAAACGCCCGCCATCCCCTTGGGCGCGGTGCGGATGAAGCCGTCCATGTAGGCCCGCAATTCCTCGACGGTGCTGTTGGCCGTCCCGACCTCGCCGATCTCACCGCCCACCGAGATCGTCACGCCCTTTGGCTGGAGCGACCGGACGTGTTTCAGAATGTCCGTGCCGACCTCGTAGTTCAGCCGCTGCTGTTCATCGAGCGTCGGCTTGCTGATGTCGACCAGCGTCGAGGTATCGATGTCGATGTTGAAGAAGCCGGCGTGCACCGCCTCGGTGGCCAACTGTTTGACGCCGTTGACCTCGCTCGCGGCGTCGGCCGCGTACTTCTTGGCGTTCACCTGGAAGTGGTCGCCCTGGATGAACACCGGGCCGCGGAACCCCTCGCGGAGCGCCGCCGCCAGCATCACGGTCACGTACTCGGCCGGCCGTTGATCGGTGTACGCAATTTCGGAGCGGGCGATCTCGAGCAGGAACGCGCCCGCCTTCATGCGGATGGCGGTCCGGAAGATCGACCGCGCCGTATCGTAGGCCATGCCCCGCACGTTGATCGCGGGGACGGTGAACCCGTGCACCTCGCCGCGCCCGCGGGCCATGTACAGATCCTCGATCGACGCCGGCTGCACCCCCACCGCCTGGCCGAGCTCCCACACGAGCCAGCGCGCGTGCGCCTGCACCTCGCCCTCGCCGAACACCGCCGAGCGCACGAGACGATCCATCGCGGCGCCGGCCAGCGGCTTGGGATCATTCACCTTCACGCGGCCGCCGGCCACCGCCACGGCGGCGCCAAACAGGCCGTTCAGAGACTCAATGGTATCGGGCATGGCTTCCTCATGACCGGACCGGACGGGCGCCATCGCCCCTCCGGAGCCCGGAAGTCTGTCTGTCTATTCAACTTGGCCGAAGTGGCGAGCGGGATCAAGCCGTCGGTTATACGGACGCGCTCGCATCGGGCTTGGGCAGCGCCTCCCACTCCTGCCGGGCCGCCTCGGCATCGGCGCGCCCGAGCATGGCGTAGGTGAACTGCTTGCCGAGCTCCACCCCGGGCTGATTCAGCGCGTTCACCCCGTAGTGCTGCCCGGCATAGATGGTGGCCACCTCGAGCAGCATGAGCAGGGCTCCGACGTGCCATTCGTCGGCCTGATCGGCGTGGATGGTCAGGTTGGGCCGGCCGCGCCGGGCGAGCGCGCCCGCGGTGGCCCGCCGCTCGATGTCGATCAGCTCGCCCAGATGATGGCCGCCCAGGTACGCCAGTTCGGGCACGTCCTGGTGCAGCTTCGGGATCGGGACGTCCACCGGGTGCTCCCCGAGCTGGATGAAGCTCACCGTCTTGTTCGGGGTGCCCTCCATGAACAGCTGCACCTGGCTGTGCTGGTCGGTGGCGCCGTGCGCAGCCAGCGGGGTCGGGCCGAAGCCGGCATCTCCGGGCTCGCGGTGCTTGCCGAGGCTCTCCGCCCAGAGTTGCACGAACCAGTTGGCGATGTCGCGCAGGGTGTCGGAATAGGGCATCAGCACGTGGATGCCGCGGCCCATCTGCGTGTCGGCCAGCCACTGCAGCGTACCGAACACGGCGCCGGGATTCTCCCGCAGGGTGGCGGTGCGGCAGCGCTTTTCCATGTCCGCGGCGCCGGCGAGGAGCTGCGTGGTCTTCATGCCGAGCAATGCCGCGGGAAGGATGCCCACCGGGGTGAGGACGCTGAACCGGCCGCCGACGTTGGGCGGGATGTCGAGAGCCGGGATGCGCTCCCGGCGGGCGATCGTGCGCAGGGCGCCCTTCTCGGGGTCGGTGACGAAGACCAGATGCTCGCGCGCCGCGTCGCCGAACCGTTCGTCGAGCACGCCGCGGACGATCAGGTACTGGGCCATCGTCTCGGCCGTGCCGCCCGACTTGGAAATCACGATGAACAGGGTCCGGTCGAGACCGACCCGCGCGAGGACGTCGACAATCGTCCCCGGATCGACGTTGTCGAGCACGTGGAAGCGCGGCTTGTTGTTGCGCGCCTTCTTGGTGAGCGTGTTCCAGTCGCGTTTGTTGAGCGCCGTATGCAGAGCGATGGGGCCGAGCGCCGAGCCGCCGATGCCGAGCAGTACGACGTCGTCGAATTTGCCGCGTACCTCGCGGGCGAAGGTGCGCGACTGGTCGTGGAGGGCGCGGTCGCGGGGCAGGTCGAGGAACCCGAGCGCCCCGGTGCCGCGGAGCGCCTTGACGGCGGCGTGCGCCGAGCGGAAGTCGCGCTGCGCGTCCTCCCAGGCCTCGGTGGGAATCCCGCCCGACACGGCGCCGGCGAGCATGTTGGTGTAGTCGATGCGAATGGTCATGGTCAGTCGATCCTCACCGTCAGTCCGTCGAAGGCGGGGCTGATGCCGCGTGGCAGTTCGGCCTCGAGATCGGCGTGCCGGTTGTCGTGGGTGAGATGGATGAGGTACGTCCGGTCGGCGCCGACGAGCCCCGCCACCCGGACCGCCTCGGGGATGCTGAGGTGCGTGGGGTGTTCGGTACGGAAGAGCGCGTTGATGACGAGCACGCGAACGCCGGCGATCATCGCCATCACGTCGTCAGGGACGCTCTTGGCGTCGGTGATGTAGGCCAGGTCGCCGATGCGGAATCCGGTGACGGTCATCCGCCCGTGCGGAACGGCGAACGGCAGGACCTCGACGCCGGCCACCGTGAACGGCTGGCCGTGCGTGAAGGCGATGGCCCGCCCCTCCGGTTTGGAGGTCCCGGGCAGGGGACGGATGCGGTCGTCGAAGATGTACGCGAATTTGGCCCGCAGGCTGGCCAGCGTGTCCTCGGACCCGTAGAACGGGAGCGGCCCATCGCGGCGCACCGAGATCGCGCGGATGTCGTCGATGCCGTGGCTGTGGTCGGCGTGATCGTGCGTGAACAGCACGGCGTCCACGCGGTCGATGTCCGCGGCCACGAGTTGGAGCCGCAGTTCGGGCGGCGTATCGATGAGCAGCCGGGCCCCGCCCTGCGCCTCGACCACGGCGCCCACGCGCGTGCGCTTGTCCCGCGGGTCCGCCGAGTTGCACACCTGGCAGTGGCACCCCAGCTGCGGGACACCGAAGCTCGTGCCGGTCCCGAGGAACGTCAGCTTCACACCGTCTCCACCTTCAGTGTATTGGTGGAGCCCGGCACGTCGAAGGGAACACCCGCCGTGACGACGACGCGATCGCCGGGCCGGGCGAGGCCCCGCTGCTGGGCCACGCGGAGCGCCACGCGCACCATCGCCTCGTAGGTATCGCAGTGCTGCACGAGTTCGGGCACCACCCCCCAGACCAGGGCGAGCTGCCGGTAGGTGCGCGGGATGTCGGTGAGCACGAGAATCGGCACCGGCGGGCGCTGCGAGGCGACGATCCTGGCGCTGAACCCACTCTTGGTGAACACGATGAGCACCGGGGCGTGGAGCATGTTCACGGCGGCGGCGCTGGCGGCGGCGATCGCGAATTCGTTGGAGACCGTGCCCTCGAGCTCCCGCCACGCCTCGCGCGGCTGCGCGCCGCGCCGCCGTTCGATTTCCCGGATGATGCGCGACATCGCCTCGACGGCCAGCCGCGGATACTCGCCGGCGGCCGTCTCGGCCGACAGCATCACGGCGTCGGTGCCGTCGAGGATGGCGTTGGCCACGTCGCTCGCCTCGGCGCGCGTGGGACGCGGGTGGGTGATCATCGACTCGAGCATCTGGGTGGCCGTGATCACGGGGCGGCCGAGCTTGTTGGCCACGGCGATGATCCGCTTCTGCGCGAACGGCACCTCCTCGAAGGGCAGTTCGACGCCGAGGTCGCCGCGCGCCACCATCACGCCGTCCGACGCGCGAACGATGCTCTCGATGTTCTCGAGCGCCGAATCCTTCTCGATCTTGGCGACGACGAGCATCTCGCGGGGAATGAGCTTGCGCAGCGCGCCGACGTCCTCGGCGCGGCGCACGAAACTGAGCGCCAGATACTCGATCCCCTGCTCCACCGCGAACACGATGTCCTCGCGGTCCTTGTCGGTGATGGACGGCGCCGATACCTGCACGCCGGGGAGGTTCATGCCCTTGTGGCTCTTGAGCAGGCCGCCGTGCACCACCCGCGCCCGGACCCTTCCGCCCTCCACCGCGAGCACGACCAGTTCGAGCAGCCCGTCGTCGACGAGGATGCGGTCGTTGGTCGCCACGTCGGAGGCGAGGTCGTCGTAGGTCACCGGAATGTCGCCGTCGTGGGCCATCGCTTCCGGGGCGAGCACGACCTCCGACGCCTCGGCCAGGTGCAGGGGCTGCGACAACTCGCCGATCCGGATGCGTGGGCCCTGGAGGTCGCCCAGGATCGCCACCGGCCGATGCGCGGCGTCGGCCACCCGCCGCACGCGGGCGATCGTCTCGGCGTGCCGGTCGTGGGTGCCGTGCGAGAAGTTGATGCGGGCGACGTTCATACCCGCATCGAGCAGGGCGCGCACCGCCTCGTCGGTGGCGGTGGCGGGGCCGAGGGTGCAGACGATTTTCGTGCTGCTGAACGCGGGGGCCTGCGCGGGACTGCCGGCGGTAGGCGAGTTCACGTGGCGGCGCGCCTCACCCGGCAACGAGTTGGCGCCCCAACTCCCGCGACTTCTTCGCGAGGCCGGCAATCAGCGAGTCGAACGACTTCTGGAAGCTGGCCAACCCGTCGACGAGCAGTTTCTCCGTCACCGCGTCCATCGAAACGCCGGCGGCTTCCACGGCGGCGATCTCGGCCCGGGCGCGGTCGAGTTCCGCATCCACCGTGCGCTTCACCTCGCCGTGGTCGCGGAAGGCTTCGATCGTGTTCGGAGGCATCGTGTTCACGGTGTCGGGGCCGATCAGCTCCTCCACGTAGAGCACGTCGCGGTACGCGGGATTCTTGGTGCTGGTGCTCGCCCACAGCGGGCGCTGCAGCCGTCCGCCCTTGGCCTGCAGGGCGCGCCACCGGTTGCTGTTGAACCGTTCGCGGAACAGGAAATAGGCCAGCTTCGCGTTCGCGACCGCCGCCTTGCCCTGGAGGGCCGCCAGCTTGTCCTTGCCGGCCGGCGCCTGCTTGGCGAGCGCGTCGAGCCGCTTGTCGACTTCCGTATCCACGCGGCTCACGAAGAAGCTGGCCACGGAGGCAATGCCGTCGATCGGCTTTCCGGCGTTGAGCCGGTCTTCGAGGCCGGCCATGTACGCATCGATCACGCGGTCGTGCGCCGCGATGGCGAACAGAAGCGTGATGTTGACGTTGATGCCCTCGGAGATCAGCCGGCGCACGGCGACGGCGCCCTCGACGGTGCCCGGCACCTTGATCATCACGTTCGGGCGGTCGACGGTCTTCCAGAGGCGGCGCGCCTCGTCGATCGTGGCCGCCGAGTCGTTGGCAGCCGCGGGCGACACCTCGATCGAGACGTATCCGTCGCCGCCGCTGGTGTCGCGATGGATGCCGGCGAACGCATCACAGGCGTCGCGAACGTCGGTGGTGGCGATCAGCTCGAACAGCTGCCGGGCCGAGAGATCGCCTTCCGCTTCGTTGATCTGCGCGTCGTAGACGTCGCCTTCGGCGAGCGCCTTCTCGAAGATCGTCGGATTGGAGGTCATGCCGGTGAGCACGTCGGCCGCGATGCGGCGCTGCAGCCCCCCATCGTGGAGCATGCCGCGTTCGATGAAGTCGAGCCAGATGGATTGCCCGGCGTCGTGAAGCCGTTGAAGTCGAGTCTGGGTCATGGTCTTACCCTGCGCTGAAGTACGGGCCGTACGAACGACGGCCGCCTTTCTGAACATACCACGCGCGGCTCGGGACCGTCACCGTGATCCCGGAGCCGCGCGTGAACGTTGCGGGAGCGTGACGCGGTCGTCGCGCCCGCGCCCGTCCGCCACTACCGCCCGCCGACGTACACCACTTTCCAGATCCGGCCGTGCTGGTCGTCGGCGATGTACAGTGCGCCATCGGGGCCTTCGGCCAGGCCGGTGGGGCGGCCACCGAGAGCGGTGGGCTTGCCGTCTTCGAAGAACCCGGTCGCAAAGTTCTCATATGCACCGGCGGCCGAGTTGCCGTTGAGCGGCTGAAACACGACGCGGTATCCGGCCTGCGGCTCCGGCGCCCGGTTCCACGAGCCGTGGAAGGCGATGAACACCCCGCGACGGTACCGGGCCGGAAAATTCCCGCCCTCGTAGAACAGCAGCCCATTCGGCGCCCAGTGCGCGGGAAACGTGGCCACCGGTCCCAGCACGTCGGCGCAACGCCCCTGGCGGTCGTCGTGCCCGCCGTACTCCGGGGCCAGCAGCATCTGGTGCTTCGGCACGTCGTAGTAGCAGTACGGCCAGCCGTAGTCTCCGCCCTGCTTCACGTGGATCAACTCCTCGGCGGGCGACTCGGCGCTCGCCTGGTCGGTGTATTCCGGCCAGAGGTTGAGCTGGTCGCGGCCGTGCTGCATGACCCACAGGGAGTGATCGGCGGGATCGAGCGCCATGCCCACCGAGTTGCGGATGCCGATGCCGAAGTGCTCGCCCATCGACTGGGTCTGCCCGTGCTTGCGGGCGTCGAACTTCCAGATACCGCCCCGGGTGTCGCGCTCGACGCACGGGTCCGCCCCCGGCACTCCCTTCTGCCGGTCGGGCGACTGGCAGGCATTCGTTCGCGTGCCGACGTTGACGTACATCGCGCCGTTGGGGGCGATGACGAACGTCTTGAGCGGGTGGTTCCCGCCCGGCGGCAGACCCTCGACGATCGTGTCCGCCGGCCCGGAGGGCTCGAGGCTGCCCGCCGGCAGCCGGTACCGCACCACGCCTGTGCCGTTCTCGGCGTAGAGGTAGCCGTCGAACAGCCGCACCTCGCTGGAACTGAACTCACCCCAGGCGCTCCGGACGTCGGCCACGCCGTCGTGATCGGTGTCGCGCAGGGCGGTGATGGCCTGCGGGTGGCCGCGCCGGCCCGCCCGCGCGGCGACGAACACGTCGCCGTTGGGCGCGACGGCGATGTGGCGCGCTCCGGGCACACTGTCGGCAAAGAGGGTGGCGCAGAATCCGGCCGGCAGGACGATGCCGGCGTCGTGGGCGCACTGCTGGGCGCTCGCCGGCGCCGAGATCACGACGGCGAGAAGGGCGGCGGAGAGGATCGAGGTTCGCATGGGAGGTTTGGGGACTCGGGGAGAACGGGGTTCGGCTTCACTGACCGGCGGCGCGAGGCAGCGCCGCGGGCATGTCCGCCAGCACGTACGCCATCACCGCCATCGTGGCGATGCAGCGCCGGAAGTCGTCGGGGTTGATCATCGTCATCATGTCGGCGTCGGTGTGGTGGTACCAGAAGTAGGTGGAGTCATCGACGTTGAGCGCGAACCCCGGCACGCCGGTGCGGATCGTCGGCCCGACGTCGGCTTCGCCGTCGCCGGCCACCACGGACCCGGCGCCGATGCCGTCGAGCAGCGTGCCGATCTGCTTGGCCACGGCGAGCCCTTCGGGCGTGCCCTGGAAGCGGAACCCGTTGGGCCGGAACACGCCGTTGTCCGACTCCATGGCGGCGACGGTCCTGGGCAGCTCGGCGAGATGTTGATCGTGGTAGGCGCGCCCACCGCGGCCGCCGTTCTCCTCGTTGACCCACATGACCACCCGCAGCGTGCGCCGCGGCTTGAGGCCGAGCGCCTTGATGAGCCGCACGGCTTCCCAGGCGGCGAAGGCACCGCCGCCGTCGTCCATCGCGCCCTCACCCACGTCCCACGAGTCGATGTGGCCGCCGAGGACCACGACCTCGTCCGGCCGCTCCGATCCCCGCAGCTCGGCGACGACGTTCCGTGAGGGAGCGTCGGGCAGCGTGTGCGCCTGCATCTTGAGCGTCACCTCCACCGGCTGCCCGCGATTCTGCATCCGGTGCAGCAGCTCGGCGTCCTCCACGGTCAGCGCCGCCGACGGAATCCTGGGCACGTCGGGCTGATAGCGCAGCGCCCCGGTATGCGGGGTCTGCTGCGAGTGGGGCGTCACCGACCGGATCAGCGCCGCCACGGCGCCCACCTTGGCCGCCGCCGACGCCGCGCCGCCGCGGTACTGGACGTTCTGGTCGTAGCCCTCCATGGGCGGCACGTCGGTGGGAAAGGGCGCATCGAAGAGCACGATCTTTCCCCTGGCGTCGGCAGCGTGCGCCGTCAGGTCGTCGAAGCTGCTCACGACGAGCACCGGGGCCGTGATCCCCTCGGGCGGCGTGCCGACGCTGCCGCCCAACCCGATCATGTGGAGCTTCCAGGCGCGCGGCGACACGAGCGTCGCGCTCTCCTCGCCGCGCACCCAGTGGGGCACCATCACCGGTTCCCCGTGCACGTTGGCCAGCTGGTCATCCTCCATCCGGGCCAGCACCCAGTTGATGGCCCGTTCGAGGCCGGGCGAACCGCTGAGCCGGCTTCCGTACGTGTCGGTCATCGTGGCCAACCGGCTGTAGGCCGTGGTGTCGGCCATGGCGGCGGCGATGATGCGGTCCGCCGCCGCCCGGTACTGGCGGGCGAGCGCCGGGGTGCCACCCTGGGCGGCAGCGGGTGCGGGCGCGACGAACAGGAGCGCAGCCGCGGCGACGGCGGCCGCGGCCGCGGAAGTCAGAGAGGGACGCATGGGTCCTGTCGGTTGAATTTGGGAGCAGCGGGTCGACGGTGGGCGACCGCCAGCCGGCAACGGGCAGAAGCGGGCATCGTCTTCCGCGAACTGTCGACTGCCGACTCCGGGCCGCCGGGATCAGGAATACTACGCGTCCACCGGGCCCGATTCAAACCGTCGCCGCCCGGCGACTGTCTCAGCCGTCGGTGGCGTCCACACCCCGACCTCGGAGAACCAGATGAAGACCCTTCCTTCACTGTCGATACTCGCGCTCGGCGCGATGCTCGTCCTGCCCGCCGCGACCCACGCGCAGCAGGAGCAGGCCGACCGTTGGCTGGACAACTGCCGGCACGGCGACTGGAACGATCGCGGACGGTTCTGCGACGTCAAGCAGTTCACGATCAACGATCCCGCCGCTTCGGTGCGCGTGGACGCCGGGCCCAACGGTGGCGTCAGCATCCACGGCTGGGACAAGCCGACGATGTTGGTGGTGGCCAGGATTCAGGCCAACGGCGAAGACGACGCCGATGCGAAGGACGTGGCGAGCCGCATCCGGATCAGCGCCGAGCGGTCTCGCATCGAGTCCGACGGACCGTCCACGCGCCGCCATCAGGGATGGGCGGTGAGCTTCGACGTGTATCTGCCGAAGGCGAGCGGGCTCGACGTGAGCACGCGCAACGGCGGGGTGAGCGTGGAGGGGGTGAAGGGCCGGCTCGACCTCGGCACGACCAACGGCGGCATTCACCTGACCGAGGTGGCCGGCAACGTGCGCGCGGAGACGACCAACGGCGGCGTGAGCGCCACGCTCAGCGGCACGACCTGGGACGGGGAGGGCCTCGACCTGCGAACGACCAACGGCAGCGTGACCCTCGAGATTCCCAAGGGCTACAACGCCCGGCTGGAAACGGGAACCACCAACGGCGGGTTCGCGATCGATTTCCCGATCACGGTGCAGGGCTCCCTGGGCCGCCGCATCTCGACCACGCTCGGCAGCGGCGGTCCGATGATCCGCGCCACGACGGTGAACGGCGGCGTGCGGATCCGCGAGCGGTAGCCGGCACGGATCGGCGCGCACGGTGTCCGACGGCCGCCCCGCATGGGCGGCCGTCGGCGTTCAGCGTCCGGCCCAGGGCGGCTGCTTGTAATACTTGGACCAGACGAGGACCAACTGCATGCAGCCGCCGGTGCTGAATGCGCTGTCCAAATCCTTCTTGCCGTCGATGAACGGCTCGTGGACGAAGTCCGGCGAGGTGAAGACCTCGATGGCAGCGATCTCACTCGCACTGACATAATACCGGATCGGCGCGTGGGTCAGCTTGCCGTCCACGAAGGTCACTTTCGGGCAGCCCGACGACGACATCAGCTTGAGCGCCGTCGCCCGGTCGAAGGGGAGCAGATCCTCCACCGTCATCCCGGGCTCGCGGTGCAACAGGTCCTGGAGGCGCGACCCATACAACTGCACCCCCAGGTGCTCCTGTTCGCGCAGCACGACGCGGGGCAGCCCCGCCGACAGGCCCTCGGCGACCACGGTCTGCAGCGTGATCGGAACCGGAGTCATCCGGAAGACGAACGGTGCGCCGGCGGGGGTGGTGACCGTGGTGTCGACGAGTTGATATCCGAGGCGGCGAATGCGGATGTTGTGCGGGCCGGCCGCCACCGGTCCGACCGCAAATTCGCCCGAGGCCGAGGTGCTCGTGTACAGGCTGTCGGGGAGCACCACGATTTCGGCCTGCGCAACCGGCGCGCCGTTGGTGTCGAGCACGCGCCCCTGCAGGCGCGCGCGTTGCGCGGCCGCCCTGGGGGCGATCAGGCACAGCAGCGCCATGGCAACGGAGATTCCGCGCCCACCAATCCTGCATGCGATATTGTGCACAGTCAGACGGTACGGCGCGTGCCGTGCAACCGCAAGCGCCGGTTGGGCCGGGGGCCCGCCGCCCGGGGCGACGGGCCTCACGGCGTCACGGGTTTCCCAGAATTCCGTCCGCCTCCTTCACCCGGGCGTCCAGCTCCTTGCGCAGGGTCTCGTACCGGGAGACGGCGTCGTTGCTGATCTTCTGGTCCGCGTCGTTGGTCATGCCGTACAGGTAGGTGATGTGGGTCTGGAGTTTGGGCTCGCTGTAGCGGATGCTCGAGGTGACGAGCTTTTCGGCGAGGGCGTTCACCTTCGCCAGGGTATCCGCAGCGGCGCCGGTGGCGCCGCGCAGCCGGCGCTGGGCGGCTTCCACCCGGGCCACGAGACGATTCACGTCGCTCACGAGCTGGCGGACCTTCATGTTGTGCGCGAACTGCGTGCGCAGGATCGCGGTGGTGATCCCGTCTCTGGTGATGCGGGGATCCTCGACCACGGTCAGGGGCTGCGTACTCGTGTAGGCGCCCACCGTCAGCCGCACGGAGTAGGTGCCGGGTACGGCCGCGGGTCCGTTGCCCCCGTCGGGGCGCGAGGCGCTTTCCCACGGACCCGGGTACCGCAGGTCCCATGTGAAGCGGTGCATCCCCACGGAATTGTCGAGGCGGGCCGGCCCTCCGCGTCCGCGGAAGCCACCGCCGCCGCCACGGCCGCCGCGCCCCGCGCGTCCCTCCGCGGGCGCCTCACTGGAGAACGACTTCACCACGTTCCCCGCCGCGTCGAGCACGCTCAGCGTGATGTCGCCCGCCGGCGCCTTGCCGATGTAGTAGTCGATCTGCGCCCCGGGGGCCGGGTATTCCGGCCCGGCGCCGCGCCCGAACCCGCCGAACCCACCACGACCGCCGTGGCGGATGGCCGGCTCCGGCTTGAACAGGTAGGCCGGTGCCGCCGCCACGCGCGCGTTGAGCTGGTGCAGCGGGGTCAGGTTGTCGAGCACCCAGAACGAGCGCCCCTGCGTGGAGATCACGAGTGCGTCATGCGCGACCTTGATGTCCGTGACCGGCGTGATGGGCAGGTTCATCTGGAACGACTGCCAGTGCGCGCCGTTGTCGAACGAGACGTACATCCCGAATTCGGTGCCGGCGTACAGCAGGCCGGCCCGATCGGGGTCGACGCGCACCACCCGGGTCGGGGTGTTGGCGGGGATGCCGTTGGTGCCGTCGGTGAGCAGGGTCCACGTCTTGCCGAAGTCGTCGGTCCGATAGATGTAGGGCGCGAAGTCGCCGAGCAGGTAGCGGTAGATGGCGACGTACGCGGTGCCCGCGTGGTGCGGATCGGGGTCGATGTTCTGGACGCGGCCGCCGGGCTGGAGCCCCGGGGGCGTCACGCGGCTCCACGTCTTGCCGTCGTTCCGCGTCACGGCCACCACGCCGTCGTTCGACCCGGTCCAGATGACGCCCTTCTGCACCGGCGACTCGCGAATGGCGTAGAGCGTGCTGTAGACCTCCTCGCCCGTGGCGTCGCGGGTGATCGGGATGCCGCTGGCTTCCTGCGGCGCGCCGGGGGGATTCCAGGTCAGGTCGGGGCTGATGCGCTGCCAGTTGGCGCCCTCGTCGCGCGACCGGTGGACGTACTGCGACCCGTAGTACACGGTGTTCTGATCGAACGGCGACACTTCCATGGGGGACACGCGCTGGAAGCGATAGATGAGCGTGGCGCCGCCGTTGCCGTAGAGGGACTGCCCGCCCACCCAGTACTGCTGTTCATTGGCCGTCTTGAGATTGAGCCGGCTGAACTGTCCCTTGCACCCGCCGTACACGGTGTCGGGCGCGTTGATGTTGGGAATGATGGGACCCGTTTCGCAGCCCGGCCCGCTCCGCCAGTCCTCCCCGTTGCCGAGTGAAAGGGCGGGTACGATGAGCGTGTTGTCGTCCTGCTGGGCGCCGTACACCCGGTAGGGGTACTGGCTGTCCACCGCCACCTGATAGATCTCGGCGGTGGGCTGATTGAGTTGCGTGCTCCAGGTCTCGCCGCCGTCGGTGGAAACGTTCGCTCCACCGTCGTTGGACTGGATCATGTAGTTCCCGTTGTTGGGATTGATCCAGATGTCGTGGTTGTCGCCGTGGGGCGTGCGCTGGGTGCGGAAGGTCTTGCCACCGTCGGTACTCTTGAACCAGCTCTCGTCGCCCACGTACACGACGTCGGCGTTGGTGGGATCCACGCCCAGGGTGTTGTAATAGAAGGGACGCGTCCAGAGATTCTGGGCGCCGTTCACCAGCGTCCACGTGGCGCCGGCGTCTTCGGAGCGATAGAGGCCGCCGCCGGGCTTCGCCTCGATGAGCGCGTAGATGCGATTCGGCATCGCGTTGGAGATCGCGACGTTGGCGCGACCGAACAGCTGGTTGGGAAGTCCCCCGGCGAGCTTGACCCAGTGGTCGCCCCCATCGGTGCTCTTGTAGATGCCGCCCTCGTAGGCGCCGCTGACGATCGTCCACGGCTTGCGTTGGCCGTGCCACATCGTCGCGAACACGACGCCGGGATTGCCGGGCTGCAGTTCCAGGTCGGCGGCGCCCGTGCTGTCGGACAGGTAGAGCACCTTCTTCCAGGTCGCGCCGCCGTCGGTGGTCTTGAACACCCCGCGATCGACGTTGGGCACGAAGGGGTTGCCGAGCGCGGCCACGTAGGCGATGTCCGGGTTCGTGGGATCGACGCGAATGGTGGAGATCTGTCCCACCTTCTCGAGGCCGATGAAGTGCCAGCTCTTGCCCGCGTCCGTGGATTTGTACATGCCGCGGCCGATGGAGACGTTGCTACGGATCTTGGACGAGCCGGTGCCCGCGTAGACGACGTTGGGATCGGAGTTCGCGACGTCGAGCGCGCCCATGGACGCGACGGCGAAGTAGCCGTCCGATACGTTGTCCCAGGTCGCGCCGGCGTCGGTGGTCTTCCAGACGCCGCCGCCGGTGGAGCCCATGTAGAAGGTCCGCGGCTCGGACGCCACGCCCGTCACGGCGGTCACGCGACCGCCGCGGAAGGGGCCGATGAGCCGGTAGTGCATCCCCGACCAGAGCGTCGAGTCGTAGGTCGCGCGCTGGGCGCCCGCCGCGGGCGGCAGCGCCAGCATCAGGAGGGCAGCGCCGGCGGCGCCACGAAGGATCAGTCTGCGCATCGTCATTCCTCGGGTTCGATCGACGTTCACGGTTCGCGATCCCACGCTTCGAGAATCGCCTGCACCACGGACTCCATCTTATCACCGGGTACCGCGCCCTGCGCCATCCGCGGCGACCCGCCTCCGCGCCCGCCGGCGGCGGACAGCGCCGCCTTGAGCACGGCGCCGGCCACGAGCCCGGAATCCTCGGAGGTGCCGACCACGATCTGGCCCCCGGACCCGGCACCCTGCTCCACCGTGCCCACGTAGGCGGTGCGGGCCAGCGCGCACCACGCGTGCGCGAAGCCGCGGAGGTCGTCCAGCGTGCCGGCGTCCCGCCGTTCCACCACCCGGCGCACGCCGCGGGCATCGGCCACGGTAGAATCGTAGCACGCGCGAGCGCGGAGCGCGTCCAGTTCCCTGGCCAGTTTGCGATGCGCGGCCTCCGTCTCGTGCGCGGCCGCGAGCTTCGACGCCACCACGCCCGCCGCATCGTCCACCGAACTCGAAACGGCTTGGGCGATGGACGAGAGCGCCGCGTAGTCGGCCCGCGCCCGCGCCACCGCCCGCCGTCCACAGACGAATTCGATGCGCGTGCCCTGCTTCACCTTCTCGGTGCGCCGCAGCAGCAGCCCGCCGATCTCGCCGGTGGCGCGCACGTGGGTGCCGCCGCAGGCGCTCCGGTCGATGTCGGCAATCGTCACCACCCGGATCTCCCCGGTGCGCTCCGAGGGCTTGCGCAGCCCCACCGCCGACGCGGCATCCTCGAACGCCACGGTGACGGCGTGATTCTCGGCGATCAGCAGATTCGCCCGGTCACCGGCGGCGTCGAGCCTCGCCCGCGGCACGGTCTCGGTGTCCACATCCAGCGTCGACGTCTGATCGCCGAAGTGGACGCTCACCGTCTTCCATCCGAACAGGTCCTCGAGCACGGCGCTCAGCAGATGCTGGCCGGTGTGCTGCTGCATGTGGTCGAAGCGGCGCTCCCAGTCGACGTGCCCCTCCACGGCGCCCGACGTCTGCGCCAGCGGCACGTCCAGGACGTGCGCCACCCGCGACTCCTCGTCGACCACGTCGACGATGCGCCGTCCGCCGAGCGTGCCGGTGTCGAAGGGCTGGCCGCCCGACGTCGGATACAGCGCCGTGCGGTCCAGATAGACGCGACGCCCCTCCTCGGCAACTTCGACGATCGTGGCGGCGAAGTCGGTCAGGTAGGCATCTTTGTAGTAGAGGCGGGTGGTCATGAGGCCGGAGGAAACGCGAGGCGCTGATGGTCAGCCGTGGGGGGACGCCACTAAACATTCCGCCGCGCGCACGCAAATTGAAGACCAGGTGCCAACTTCCGTGACCCCACTGCCCATCGACGAAGCTCTGCCGGCGCTCCGTGCCGCCCTCCGCGGGCACCGGAACGCCGTGCTGCAGGCCCCGCCGGGAGCCGGCAAGACCACGCGCGTGCCGCTCGCCCTGCTCGACGAGCGATGGCTTGACGGCCGGCGGATCGTGATGCTGGAGCCGCGACGCCTGGCCACACGTGCCGCGGCGCGCTTCATGGCGGCGTCACGGGGCGAGGCGGCCGGGGAAACGGTTGGCTTTCGCGTACGCGGCGAGTCGCGCGTGGGACCGCGGACGCGAGTCGAGGTCGTGACGGAGGGCATCCTGACGCGGCGGATCCGCCGCGACCCGGGGCTCGAGGACGTCGGCCTGCTGATCTTCGACGAATTCCACGAGCGCAGCATCCACGCCGATCTCGGACTCGCGCTGGCGTTGCAGGCGCAGGAGCTGGTGCGCGACGATCTGCGGATCCTCGTCATGTCGGCCACGCTCGACGAGGCGCCGGTGGCGGCGCTGCTCGGCGACGCTCCGGTGGTGCGCAGCGAGGGACGCGCCTTCCCCGTGGCGACGCGGTACCTGCCCCGTCGCCGGGACGCCGCCCTGGAGTCGGACGTCGCCGCCGCCGTGGCACGCGCGGTGTCCGAGGAGGAGGGCGACGTGCTGGTCTTCCTGCCGGGGGCCGCCGAGATTCGGCGGGTCGCCGACGGGCTGGCCGACCGCCTCCCGGCCCCGCCCCCTCGGCTGTGTCCGCTGTTCGGCGATCTGCCCGGCGCCGAGCAGGATCGCGCCATCCAGCCCAGCCCGCCGGGCGAGCGGAAGGTGGTGCTGGCCACGAACATCGCGCAGACGAGCCTCACCATCGAGGGCGTTCGCGTGGTGATCGACGCCGGACTCTCACGGGTGCCCGTGTTCTCGCCGCGCACGGGGATGACGCGCCTCGAAACCGTGCGGGTCTCGCGGGCCTCCGCCGACCAGCGCCGGGGGCGGGCCGGCCGGCTGGCCCCCGGCGTGTGCTACCGGCTGTGGCACGAGCACGAATCGCTGCACCTGGTGCCGCACGACCCGCCCGAGATCCTCTCCGCCGACCTCGCGCCGGTGGCGCTCGAGTTGGCGGCGTCCGGGGTGGTCGACCCCGGCGAGCTGCGATGGCTCGATCCGCCGCCGGCCGCCGCGTTTCGCCAGGCCCGGGAGCTGCTGCGCGAGTTGGGAGCGCTGGACGACGGCGGCCGGATCACGTCGCACGGCCGGACGCTCAGCGACTTCGGGACGCACCCCCGGCTCGCGCATCTGATGGTGCGCGGCGCCGAACTGGGCGCGCAGGACGTGGCACCGGTCGTCGCCGCGCTGCTCGAGGAACGCGACATCCTGCGCGGGGAGGGCGGTCCGCCGCCGGCCGATTTCGCGCTGCGTGTGGATGCCGTCCGGGCGCGCGGTGGGCGGTCCGCTCCGGCCGGGTGCCGCGTGGACGCCGGCGCCGTGCGGCGCGTGCAGGATTCGGCGTCCAGGTGGCGCAGCACGCTCCGGGCCAGCGCGCCGGCCCCCGCCGGCACGTCGGGCACGCCGGGGCTCGGGCTGTTGCTCGCCCTCGCCTACCCCGACCGCATTGCGCAACGGCGGGTGGGCCAGCGCACGCGCTACCTGATGCGCAACGGGCAGGGCGCCGTGCTCGGCGACCCGGCCGCGTTCGGGGACGCGCCCTATCTCGTGATCGCCGAGACCGACGGGCGACTTCCCGAGAGCCGGATCTACACTGCCGCCCCTGTGGAACTCGCCGAGATCGAGACCCAGTTCGGCGATCAGATGGCGAGCGACGACGAATACGCGTGGGATGAGCAGCGGAACGCGGTGGCGGCGCGGCGGGTGGTGCGGCTGGGCGCGATCACGTTGCGCGAGGGGCGCCTCCCGACCCCGGACCCGGAACGGGTGGCGGGCGTGCTCGCGCAGGAGCTGCTCCGTCGCGGGATTGCGAATCTTCCCTGGAACGAGGCAGCCGGCTCGCTCCGGCAACGGGTGATGTTTCTCAGGACCGCCGCGGGCGGATGGCCGGATCTCTCGGACGACGCGCTCACCGCGGCCGCCGACGCCTGGCTGACGCCGGTGCTCGTGGGGCTCCGGACGCTGGACGAGGTCGGCCGCGCCGACCTCGCCGGATCACTGGCCTCGATGCTCACCTGGGAGCAGCGGGCGTCGCTCGACACGCTGGCACCGACGCACGTGGTGGTGCCCACCGGTTCGCGGATCGCCGTCGACTACTCGACGCCGGAGACGCCCGTGTTGGCGGTGCGGCTGCAGGAGTTGTTCGGCCTCGCCGAGACGCCGACGGTCGCCGGCGGCCGCGTGCCGCTGACGCTGCATCTGCTCTCGCCGGCGCGGCGCCCCGTGCAGGTCACGCGCGATCTGGCCGGGTTCTGGCGCAACAGCTACTTCGACGTGCGGAAGGAGCTTCGCGGGCGCTATCCGAAGCACTACTGGCCGGACGATCCGCTGGCGGCGGAGCCGACGCGGCGGACGAAGCGGCGCGGGGGTTGACCCGGGTCGAGGCACGGCACGCGCCGGGCGACCACGAAGCCAGCCTACTAAGGTCATAGTTGACAGGGCGGTGACCCCGTGTACATTCCTACTACCACCATAGTAGAGGATGCCATGGGCGACTTCGTGCTCGGCGATCGCGAACTGGATGTCATGAGCGTACTCTGGGACCTCGGCTCCGGCACCGTTGCCGAGGTGCGGACGCAGCTCCCCGCCGACCTCGCGTACACCACCGTGTTGACGATCCTGCGAAACCTGGAAGCCAAGGGGCTGGTGTCGCACGAAGCCGAGGGAAAGGCCCACCGATACCGTCCGCGCGTGGCCCGCCGCGCGGCGCGGCGCAACGCGCTGGCGCAGGTCATCGACAAACTCTTCCACGGCTCGCCCGAGCAGTTGCTGGCGCACCTCGTGGAAGAGCGCGCCCTCACGGCAGACGACCTGAAGCGACTCAACGCACAGCTCAAGGCGCGGGGAAAGAAGGGAGACTCCCGATGATCGCCGGGTGGATGATATTCGCCGTCGCCGTCGGCGTGGCCCTCACCCTCGCCGCACTGGCCACGGAACACGCGAGCCGGATGCTCGGGCGACCCGGCCGGTTCGCATGGGCGGCGGCGATCGCCGCCACGGTGGTCTGGCCGGCTATTGCGTTCTTCGTGCAAGCACGTGCGCATCCGGCGGTGAGTGGCCCGCCGGCGCCGCTCCTGCCCTTTGCCATCGACGTGACGCGAATGGTGCCCGCCACCGCCCCGGCCACGGGTTCCACGCTCGGCGCGCTGAATGCGGTGCTGCTCACCGGTTGGGCGCTCGCCTCGTGCCTGCTCTGCGCCCGCTTCGTGCTGGCGGTCCGGCGCGTGGCCCGGCGACGCGCCACGTGGACCTGCCAGACGGTGGAGGGCGAGCCGGTGCGCGTGTCTCCCGACCTGGGACCGGCCGTGGTCGGCGTACTGCGCCCGGAGATCGTGCTGCCGGAATGGACCCTGTCGCTCGACGGGGCATTCCGAACCTTGATGCTGCGGCATGAGGCCGAGCACCGTGACGCCGGAGATCCGCGGCTGCTGTTCGCGGCGGCGCTCGGCCTCGTCGTCGCCCCCTGGAACCCGGCGCTCTGGCATCAGGTACGCCGCCTGCGATTGGCGCTCGAGATGGACTGCGACGCGCGGGTCTTGCGCCGGCACACCGATCACGATCGCTACGGCCGGTTGTTGATCACGATTGCGCAGCAGCAAAGCAATCTCCCCGCGGCGTTGGCAGCGTCACTCGCCGAGCCCGTCACGCATCTCGAACGGAGGATACGAGCCATGCTCAGCGTTCCGAAACGGTTTGCGCGCGTGCGCGCCGGAAGCCTGGTGCTGATCGCAGCGGCGGCCATCGTGGCGGCCTGCGCGGTCCACCCGCCCGATCGCATCACCGCCCCCGAACAGTCGCCGGCGAGGAGAGCCGAGATGGCTGCCAACTCCAATCAGACGTACTTCTCGTATCAGGTGGACCGGCAGGCGGCCCTCAAGGAGGGCGGCGAGGTGCACTACCCGGATCTGCTCCGCGCGGCAAAGGTGACCGGCGAGGTGGTCGCGCAGTTCGTGGTCGACACCGACGGCCGGGCCGACATGTCGACGTTCAAGGTGTTGAAGTCATCGCACGACCTGTTCACGAAGGCGGTTCGGCAGTCGGTCGCGACGGGACTCTACACGCCGGCGGACATCCAGGGGCATCCGGTCAAGCAAGTGTTGCAACAGCCCTTCGTCTTCCGCCTGAGCGACGTGCCGGAGGCGAAGGCCCTTCCGGCGCGGCCCGCTTCGAGCGCACCGGCTCGCGCCACCCCGACTCCCGCGCCCGGCGCCGCGCAATATTTCACCTTCAAGGTGGACAGTTCGGCGCACCTGCTCCCCGGCAATCGTTTGCCGCAGTACCCGGCGATGCTCGCCAGTGCCCAGGTCGAGGGCGAGGTGGTCGCGCAGCTCGTGGTCGACGCCACGGGGCACGTCGAACCGTCGAGTCTCCGCGTGCTGACCGCGAGCCACGCGTTGTTCGCCGCCCGGGTCAAGGAGGCCGCGCCCGAATGGACGTTCGCACCCGCAGTCGTCGACGGGCATCCGGTGAGGCAACTCGTGCAACTGCGGGTGTTGTTTTCGTTGAAGCCGTCGCCCAAACTGCCGCCCGGCGCCATCGAGGTCACGCCGGCAGCGCGCTGACCGTCATTCGGCCAAAGCGCCCGGCTCCCGCAATCGGTCGGCGATGGCCACGGCGTCGCGCACCGCAGCATCCAGCGCCCGCCGCGGCCACGCCTTGCGGTAGGCGCTGAACGCACGGTTGGCGTCCCGATGCGCGCGCCGCGCCACCTCGAGCAGGCCGGTGCGCTGGCCGCGACGCGAGCCTCCGCGCACCGGTACGCGCGGCACGAGGTCCGGTTCCACGGCGGCAATCGCCCGCCGGCGCGCGTTCAGGCTGGCGATGTCCTCCACCTCGTGCAGGATCCGCTCGGCGAGCAGTTGGGCGTCATGGAATTCGCCCAGCCGGTCCTGCAGGGTGGTGAGTCGCGAAACGAGATCGGCCACCCGCGTATCGGCGTCGAGCGGTTCGAGCAGATAGCGCAGTTGCTTGGCGGCGATCCGCGCGCGATGCGCCGAGCCGACGTCGTGGGCCGCCCGCGCCCGCTTGAACGCCCGCGCGAACCGCTTCGCATGGGTGCGCAGCAGCTTGGCCGTGAGATCCGACATCGGACGCTCGCTGGGCATGCCGTCCACCGGGACCTGCAGCCAGTAGGTGCCGAGTTGCCGTTCCAGCCGGCGCACGGCCCGCGGCAGCCTGGCGGCGAGAAACTCGTCCACGGCGTGGGCGCTCTGCATGCGCTCGGCGATCACCCGGTCCACCAGTTCGCGGTGCCCGCGGGCCGCCGCCGGCGGCAGGTCGCGCTGCGACTCGAGCCAGGTCAGGGCCACCTCCGCATCACGGGCGGCGTTGGTGGCGCGGGCCAGCCGGGCGAAGCTGCGTCGCGACTTGCGCGTCACCGTATCGTCGAGCGCAGGGCGATACGCCTTGAGCCAGCTCCGCAGGCGCCTGAGCGCCACCCGCACGTCGTGCAACGCCTGCGGATCGTCGGTGCCGAGCCGGGCGTGCGTGGCCACCACGGCCTCGAGCCGCAGGCGCGCGATCTCGCGGGCGGCGCGCTGCGCCGGCTCGGCGAGCAACGCCGGGGTCAACCGCGGCGCCGCCACCGGGTCACCGAACCTTCAGTCTGAGGATGGCGGGATCGCCCTTCGGATAGCGGAGGTGCAGTCCGTCGAGCGTCCGCGCGATGGTGCTCGCCACGAGCCAGTTGCGGACCTTCTTGTCGTCGGCAGGCACGAAGTACCAGGGCGCCCACCTGGTGCTGCACTTCCGCAGCGCGTCGCGGTAGGCCGCGGTGAAGGCACCCCAGCGCCTGCGGTCTTCGAGGTCGCCGGCGTTGAACTTCCAGTTCTTCGCGGGGTCGGTGAGGCGGTCGGTGAGCCGCCGCCGCTGCTCCGCGCGCGACACGTGCAGGAAGAATTTCAGGATCACCACTCCATTCTCGGCCAGCATCCGCTCGAAGTCGTTGATCTGCCGGTAACGATCGTGCCACACCTGGCGGGAGACCATGCCGCGCACCCGCTCCACCAGCACGTCCTCGTAGTGCGAGCGGTTGAAGATCCCGATCATGCCGCGGGCCGGCACCCGCTGATGGACGCGCCAGAGGTAGTCGTGGCGACACTCGATCTCGCTGGGGGTCTTGAAGCTGGTGACCTCGCAACCCTGCGGATTGACGGCCCCGAAGACGTGGCGAATGGTGCCGTCCTTGCCTGCGGCGTCGCGCCCCTGGAGCACGATGAGCAGAGCGTGGCGGCTGTCGGCGTAGAACACGCGTTGGAGGTGCGCGATGCGGGCGGTCTGTCGGTCGGTCTCGCGCGCCAACGCCTCGCCCGACGGGGCACCGCGCGGCGCACGCGCGCCGGCGTCGTCCAGGTGGATCTTCGTACGGGCGGTCAGCGGTTTGAGTGGCATGCCGTGGAGCATACCAGAAAACCGGGGCCCCGTCACCACCGGCCGGGGATCATCGCCGCCGGCGACGCCGAGGCGCCGTCGCCTCAGAACGGACCGGCGGTGTACGCGTGCGCCTCCAACAGCACCACGTCCTGCGGCTGGACGTTCCGGAAGGTCACCGGGAGCGAGGGACAGAGCGGGCCGACTTCGAAGCCCGGCACGCTGCGGCAGGCGTGGATGGAGAAGTGCAGATGCGGGTAGTTATCCGTGTACCCCGTGTTGCCGCTGAGGGCGATGGTGTCGCCGGCGGCCACCACCTGCCCCACCGTCACGCGCACGCCGCCCTGCATCAGGTGGGAGTAGACATCCATGCTCGAGTCTTCGTGCTGGATGAAGACGAGGTTGGGCGGCGCGTTCGCGTCGTGCGGGCCGTCGTCCGGCTCGATGTCGCGCGTGTAGATCACCGTGCCGCCGCGGGCCGCCGTGACGATCGACCCGATGGGCATCTTGAAGTCGTACGAATACTTCCAGTAGCCCTGATGTCCCCCGCGGGTGCAGTTCCCCTGCCAGAGCGGATACGACACGCCCACCGGGTACGGGAGTACGTAGGCCGAGGTCTGCCAGTCGGGATACCCGGTGCAGACGTCACCCTGCGGCGCGGTGGGGCCGTGTCCACAAGCCGACAGCAGCAGAATCGCCGCCACCGATCGCCCATACCACTCGCTCGTCCGACACCGCATCTCCGCGCTCCACGGGGGAGGTCATGGCCCCACCATAGGGCGCGAGTCCAGCCGTGGCCAGCTAGAATTCGCGTCTTTTCATTTCCTTGAAGAAACGCTTACGCTCTTCGTCGTCGTCCTCTTCGGGACCACGCGTGGCTTCCAGCGTGGGATCGTACGTCCGCCGCTTGCCCTTTGGTGCCGCCGCGCGGGCGGCGTTCTTCCGGGCCAACGCCTCGAGCTGCTTGTCGTCCATGGTGTCCTCTGCGCGCGCTGCGCGCGCGCGTGCCGGGTCTGCCTGCCCTTGGAGCCGGCGCCTCCGCCGGCTCACGGAAATCTAGCGCCCGCGGGTCACGGCCGGGAAACGGGCCGGTCTCGAGTGCCGCCGCTCCGGTCCGGCCTCGTGGCGCAAGGGGCGGTCCCGCTGCCCGCCGATCATGCCGCGTCGGCCACGCCGGCCGCATCGTGCTCGGGCCGGGTGGTGCGGATGGCGACGAGGATGCCGGCGACCAGAAACGCCGCGGCGAGCAGGAACGGGGCTCCCGGCAGATGCCACGAGCGCTCGGGGCCGATGAACTCGGCGAAGGTGAACGCGAACAGGGCCGGCCCGAGCATGCCCGTGATGCCGGTGATGCTGCTGTTGGCGCCCTGGAGCTGGCCCTGTTCCGACGGACTGACGCGCCGCGTCATCAGCCCCTGCACCGAGGGGCCGTAGAATCCCATCGTCGCCGAGACGCCGATGCCCACCCAGAACACCCACGGCGTGGTGGCGAGCCCGAAGAGCAGGAGCCCCGCCGTTCCGCCGGCGAGTCCGAGCAGGAGCGACCGCCGGTGCCCCAGCTTCGCCACCACGGGGCGCACCAGCCCCCCCTGCACGATGGCCGTTGCCAGCCCCACACCGGCCAGCGTGAGGCCGATGGTGCGCTCGCCCCATCCGTACCGGTATCCGACGTAGAGCACGTACACGCTGGGGAGTACCTGGTGGGCCATGTAGTACAGGAAATTCACGGTGGCCAGCCCGAGCAGCTCCCGGTGCGACCGCAGCAACTTGAGCGAGCCCACGGGGCTCGCCCGCCGGAACTCCAGCGGCCGCCGATTCTCGGGTGCGAGCGATTCGGGGAGCACAAAGATTCCATACATGGCGTTGAGCAGCGTGAGCGCGGCCGCCACGTAGAAGGGAAGCCGCAGCCCCACCGAGCCCAGCACGCCGCCCATCGCCGGTCCGAGCACGAACCCGAGGCCCCAGGCGGCGCCGATGATGCCGAAGCCGTGGGCGCGCTTCTCGGGCGGCAGCACGTCGGCGATGTACGCGCCGGCGGGGGTGAAACTCGCCCCTGCGATGCCCGACACCACGCGCCCCAGGAACAGCCACGCCAGCGTCGGCGACACCGCCATCAGCAGGTAGTCGAAGCCGAGGGCGAAGTTGGAGATGAGGATGACGGGGCGCCGTCCGTAGCGATCGGAGAGCACTCCCATCACGGGCGAGAAGACGAACTGCATGGCCGCCCACACCGTGCCGAACACCCCGAAGATCTCGGCGGCCCGCGCCGTGTTGCCCCCCATGAACTGCTTGATGAGTTCGGGGAGCACCGGCAGCATCACCCCCATCGCCAGCACGTCGAGGACGACGGTGATGAAGATGAACGTGATGGCGGGGCGGCGAACGTTGCTCACGAGTGGTCGGTGGGTTGAATCGTCCGCAAGATAGCACGCGTGACGGCGCGGCGGAGCCCGGCACCGTCGGTAGCGCGCGCCGCCGGCGGCGCGGTATCTTCCTCGTCCGTCGCCGCCCCGCGCCATCCGCCCGTCGAACGCCCATGCCCATGCACGACACGCCCGTACTGCCCCGCGGCTTTCGCTGCGCCAGCCGCCACATCGGGCTCAAGCCGAAAGCGCCGGACCTGGCGCTGTTCGTCAGCGACCGGGATGCGGCCGCCGCCGCGGTGTTCACGCGCAACCAGTTTCCCGGCGCGCCGGTGGTGCTGGGCCGCGAGACGATCCGGGGCGGCACGCTGCGCGCGATCGTCGTCAACAGCAAGGTCAGCAACGTGGCCACGGGGGAGGCCGGCGTCCGCAACGCGCGCCGCATGGCCGCCGCGGCGGCCGCCGAGCTCGACACCGCCCCCGACCGCGTGCTCGTGAGCTCCACCGGGGTGATCGGGGTGCCGTTGCCCATCGAGAAGATCGAACGGGGAATCAGGGGCCTGGCGGCCGAGCTGCAGCCGGATCCGATGGTCGGCGTGCTCGGCATGATGACCACCGATTCGCACCCCAAAGGGCAGTCGTGCAGCGTGGGTGGCGCGACGATCACCTGGGTGGCCAAGGGGTCGGGCATGATCGAGCCGAACATGGCGACGATGCTCGTGTACATCTTCACCGACGCCGCGTTCGACGCGCCGGTGCTCGACCGGATGCTGCGGCGCGCCGTCCACGTGTCGTTCAACATGTTGAGCGTGGACAGCGACACCAGCACCTCCGACACCTGCGCTCTGCTCGCCAACGGCATGGCCGGGCCGGTGGACGAGGCGGAATTCCAGGACGCGCTCACCGCCGGGTGCATCCGAATGGCGGAAACGCTGGCCCGCGACGGCGAGGGCGCGAAGCATCTGCTGCGCGTGCACGTGCGGGGCGCGGCGAACGAGACGGATGCGCGCACGATCGCCAAGTCGCTCATCAATTCGCCGCTCGTGAAGACGATGGTCGCCGGTGCCGACCCGAACGTCGGCCGGCTGCTGATGGCGGTGGGCAAGTGCTTCGCGTGTACGATCCGCCCCGCCACCACCGACGTCGCGATCAACGGGCGCGCCGTGGTGCGCGGCGGACAGCGCGAGGACTTCGACGAGGCCGCGCTGCGCGCCACGCTGAAGGAAGACACGGTGGATCTCGACGTGTCGCTGGGCGTCGGCGACGCGGCGGCAACCGCGTTCGGGTGCGACCTGACGCAGGGCTACATCGACGAGAACGCGGCGTACTACTCGAGCTAGACCGGACGCGGCGGCGGCCGGTCCCCATGCCGCCACCGACCGCGGCACCCTTCCCTTCTCAACACTCCGCACGGCAGAGCATGCGACTCTGGAGCCTTCACCCCCGCTATCTGGACCCGGCCGGTCTCGTCGCCGTCTGGCGCGAGGGGCTGCTCGCGCGCGCCGTGCTGGCCGGCCAGACGCGCGGCTACCGGCACCACCCCCAGCTCGCGCGGTTCCGCGAAGCCCGCGCGCCGCTGGCGGCGATCGACCGCTACCTGGCCGCGATCTGCGACGAGGCCGACCGGCGCGGCTACCACTTCGACCGCAGCAAGCTCGGCCGCGGCCGCTCGCGCACCAAGCTGCGGGTGAGCCGCGGGCAGTTGGCGTTCGAGCTGGCACACCTCACGCGAAAGGTGCGCGCCCGGCGCCGCGGGTGGCTCCGGGAAATGCCCGCCGGCCGCGGCGTGCGCCCCCATCCGCTGTTCGAGGTCGTGCCCGGGGACATCGCGCCCTGGGAACGGCCCTAGACGCTCGACCCACGACGAACGGCGGGGGACCCGCACCGGGCCCCCCGCCGTTTCCATTTCCATGAGGACCGCCGTCCGGCGGCCGCGTCGTCAGTTGCCCGACGTCTTCGCGATGAACGCCGCGACGTTCTTCTTGAAGTTGGCCAGTGACGGCTCGTGGACGTACACCATGTGGCCAGCCTCGTATTCGGCGAAGGTGATCTGGCTTCGCACCTGCTTGGGCACGCCGAGGTGGTCCATGGTCCACTCGGCGGCGTAGTAGGGCGTGGCGAGGTCGTAGAGTCCGCTGTTCAGCAGCACGTGGAGCCGCGGATTGGTGCTCAACTCCTGCGCCAGGTCGGTGGCCACGTTGGTGTGGCCGGGCCACCCGCCGCTCTGCCCGTGCGTCCAGTCCCAGGGGTACACGTTGCCGCTGCTGGCGTAGATCATCCCGCGGCCGAAGTTCAGGTCCTGGTGCATGTAGTTGTTGAACAGCGAGAGGTACGCCGAACTGATGTCCGCGGACTGGGGATCGTACGGCGCCGACTCCTCGAGCAGATCGCCGGTCTCACCCGTGTAACGGGCGTCGAGGCGACCCACCACCTGCCCCTTCTCCCGGAGCAGCTCCTTCTCGAACTGGCCGGCGTCCACGCGGAGGTTCGCCTTGTCGAGATAGTCGCGGCTGAGCCCGGTGTACTGATGCAGCTTGTCGAGCACGGCATCGCGCTCGGCAGCCGGCAGGTTGTCGCCCTGCAGCAGCGCCGTCGCGTATTCGTGTGTCGCGAACCGCTCCACTTCCTTGAGGAAGGGACGGAGCTGCGCCGGCTTGTTGGCCAGCGCGTCGTGATACCAGGCGACGGCCGCGTACGACGGGAGGTAGAGCACGTACGGCTCGTCGTTGCCGGGATCGAAGGTGATGGTCTGGAAGTCCAGCACCGCCGACAACAGGATCACCCCGTTGAGATCGACGCTGCGCCGCTGGAGTTGTGCGGACAGCGCCGCCGAGCGCGTCGTCCCGTAGCTCTCGCCCATCAGGTAGCGCGGGGAGTTCCAGCGGTCGGTCTCGCTCAGGTACCGGCTCACGAACTGGGCCAGCGAACTCGCGTCCTGATCCACGCCCCAGAAATCGGCGCCCTTGCCCTTGCCGATCGGCTTGCTGTACCCGGTGCCGATGGGATCGATGAACACCAGGTCGGCGCGGTCGAGCATGCTGTACTCGTTGTCCACCAGGTGGTAGGGCGGCGGCGGGGCATGCACGCCGTCGGGGATGTCCACGCGCTTGGGACCGAGCAGCCCCATGTGCACCCAGATGGACGACGACCCGGGCCCGCCGTTGTAGGCGAACATCAGCGGCCGGTGCGACACGTCCGTCACCCCGCGCCTGGTGTAGGCGGTGTAGTACAACTCACCCGTGGGCTCGTTGTTGTTGTTGCGCAGGATGATCGTTCCGACCGTGGCGTCGTAGTCCACACGCTGGCCGCCGATGGTCACCGAGTGCTGCGTGGTGACGTGCACTTCGGCGGGGGCCGTGGTATCGGGCGCCGAGGCCGGAGCGGCGTCGGGGCGGGCGCCGCGCTGAGCGAAGGCGGCGACGGGGAGGGCGAGGGCGGCGATGAGCAGGGATCTGGAAGGCATTGGGCGCCGGGTGGTGAGGGGGTGAAGAGGGAACGGCGAGCAGTGGCGATGCCCCGCTAGCGGGGCGCGGCGGCGAGCATCGAGTCGCGCTTCGCCTTGAATTCCGCGCCGGCCTTCCACTGCGGGATGCCGGGCGCGTTGGCGACGAGGGTCCCGACGCGGAAGAAGACCCGGAGATCCTCGACGGCGCCGGAGAGGTCCCAATCGGGCTTCACCTCGTCGCTCACCTTGTGGTAGTCGTTGTTCGTGTATTCGTCGCGCTTCTGCATGCCGTAGCCGTCGGGCTTGCCGATGTACTCGATGCCGGCGTCGGGGTCGAGCGCCGGCACGCCCTGCTGCGCGAACTCGAAGTGGTCCGACCGATAGTAGTAGCCCTTCTCGGGCTCGGCGTCCGGCCGTACGGTGCGGCCGTCGGCCGCGAGCACGGTGGTGAGCACGTCGTCGAGCGTGGAGTTGCCGTAGCCGATCACCGTCAGGTCGCGCGTGGGCCCCCACTGGTTGAGCCCATCCATATTGATGTCGGCGACGGTCCGGGCCAGCGGATAGAGCGGATTGTGGGCGTAGAACTTGGAACCGAGCAACCCCTTCTCCTCCCCGGTGACGGAGAGGAACAGGATCGACCGTTGCGGCGCCGGGCGGAGCTTCGTGTACGCCTTGGCGATCTCGAGCAGCCCCGCCGACCCGCTCGCGTTGTCGAGCGCGCCGTTGTAGATCTGGTCGCCCGACAGGGAGCGGTCACGGCCCAGGTGATCCCAGTGCGCCGTGTAGATCACGAACTCGTCGGGCTTCGTGGCGCCGTCGAGCCTGGCCACCACGTTCTTCGACTGGATCCGGCGGACCTTCACCTTCACGTCCCAACTCGCCTTGGCGCGGAGCGCGATCGGCGTGAAGTCCTTGTGACGCGCGGCAGCCAGCGCGGAGTCGAAGTTTACGCCGGCATTGCGGAACAGTTCGCGGACCTTGTCCGCCGTCATCCAGCCCTCCACCGGCACCCGCTTCTCGGCGTCCGGAGACGGCACATCGAACTGCTCGGCGGAGAAGCTCCCCTTCACGACCTCCCACGGATACCCCGCCGGCCCCGTCTGATGGATGACGATGGCGGCCGCCGCGCCGAGCGAGGTGGCGATCTCGTACTTGTAGGTGTACCGGCCGTAGTACGTCATCGCCCGGCCCTTGAACATCGTCGTGTCGAGCTGCGTGGAGTCGTCGGCCGCGGCCACCGCCGGATCGTTCACGAGCATCAGGATCGTCTTGCCCTTGACGTCCACGCCCTTGTAGTCGTCCCAGCCGTATTCGGGAGCGATCACGCCGTAACCGACGAACACCACGTCCGAGTTGTCGATCTTCGTCTCGGGCCGGTCGTGCCGCGACGTGGCCACGTAGTCGTCGGGAAACTTGAGCACCACCGGCCGGCCGCCGGCCACGATGCGGGCCACCGGCGCCGCCGTGTATCCGATCAGGTCGACGTTCTGGAACCAGCTCCCGTCGGGATTCCCCGGCTTCAGCCCCAGGGCGGCGAACTGGCGCTGCATGTACGCCGTGGCCTTCTCCTCCCCGGGGGTGCCGGGCGCCCGCCCCTCCGTGGAATCGTCGGAGAGATCCTTGATGTGTTGGAGCAGGTCGGCGGCGTTGATGGCCGACGCGGCCTGACTCACCGCGGAGTCACCAGCCGCCGGCGTTGCGTCGGGGGACGACGAACAGGCAGTGGCGGCGACGGCGGCGGCCGCGAGCAACGAGAGGGGGAACGTGCGCACGGAGGGTGGGGGCGGGAAGGTGGGAAGAAACCGTGCCGGCAATGGGCACGGGCGAAATCTCCGCCTTTCCCCGGGGGGCGGCAAGGGCGACGCGCTCAGGTCCAGCCCGTTTCCGTTCGCGTCACGTGGATGCCGTGTCGCCCCAGCGGCGGGAACACCAGTTCGTACGGCACGTCGAGCGGGGTGAGCAACCCGCGCTTCGACAGCCGCGCGTCCAGAATCAGCCGGGCGCCGAGGGCCAGCGTGTAGCCCACCGTGCGCTGCATGGAGGTGAACCCGGTCTCGAAGTCGCGGGTGTCGAGCAGGTCGTACACCACCCGCCGCCGCCGGCCGCCGCGCGTGCCGCGCACGTCCACCCGCACGAAGGTCAGATCGGCCTCGTCGTCGGCGTAGTGAAAGCGCGGCTGCGCGTCGAGCAGCGCTGCCGTGAACTCCAGCGGCGCGACCGACCGCCCGCCCACCGCGAGCGGCGCACCGTCGAGAAATCCGCACTTCACCAGCACGTCCCAGAACGCGCAGTGACCGGGCAGCCGCCCCGTGTAGCGCGCCATCTCCCGCACCCGACCCGCGAGGCCGAACAGCGCGGCGTAGTGCGCGGCGTCGCCGTTGGGGTAGCACTCGAGCGGCGCGCCGATGCCGGGCACGTCCAGCAGATGCACGCGATGCGCCTCGAAGAGCGTCGCCGGATCGATCGCGACCACGCGCCCCTCGTGGATGATGCGCGCCGGGCGATGGTACGAGCGCATCACGCCGATGGGAGACCAGGAGAACTTGTAGTGCAGCGGATTGTCCCGGGCCCCGGGGGCGGGAATCCCGGCGCCGTACGCGTGGAATTCCAGCACGTCGTCCAGCTCCGCCACCGCCCGCGCGCCCATGATCAGGTCGAGCCCGGGATCGAGTCCGAACTCGGTGAGGATGGTGAGGCCGCGCGACTCGGCCGCCGCCGCCAGCTGCCCGATCACGCGTTCGGTGGCGGCCGCCCGGTCGGCATCCTGCTCCTGGGGGTCGCGATAGTACATGCTGCTGACGAGACTCGCGCCGGCGCGGACCGCCAACTGCCCCATGGCGAGCGCGAACGGGCCGGGGAGCGCTTCGATCACGACGTCGGCGTCGCGCATCAACGCCTCCACGGCGGCGTGGTCGGCGGCATCGAGCGTGACCGGCGTGACGCGGGCCGACGGGTACCGCGCCAGGCGGCCGGCGAGCGACGGATCGGCGTCGGCGACGGTGACGTGCAGCGGCTCGTCGCCCGACACGAGGTCGTGCAGCGCGGCGCGTCCCTGCGCGCCATGTCCCAGCAGCAGCACCCGTCGGATCATCCGCCGAATATCCCCGGCGGGAAGGACGAGTTCAAGCCGCGGGTCCGCGGCCTCCGCGGGGCCGGCCGCTCGTCCTGGAGGCCACCCAGTAGAGCAGCATGCAGGCCGGCACGACGAACGGGAAGATGCCGTACAGCGTGTCCGACACCGAATGCGAATGGCGGTCCACGGCGACGAACACCTGCGCGCAGAAGATCGCCGCGAGCAGCACGAGCAGCACGCCTTGCCAGGAGACGGGGCGGAAGATCCAGCCCCACGGTTTGAACCAGGGTCGGGACATGGGAATGGGGTGAAGGAGCTTTACATTACAAAGTACTTGCCCAGTCCGCAAGGTCCGGCGGCGGCGCCGGTTGCCCAACGTGTTTCCGCCCGTTCATGTTCAGGTCCTCCCCCACAATCGAAGCGCACTCCGACGACGTCCATCGAGGACCCCTATGCGACACCGAGTTGCTCTGCTCGCCGGGCTGGCCGCGTTCGCGCCCGCACTCCTGGCCGCCCAACAGCCCCGCACGGTCACCGCCGCCGACTATGCGCGCGCCGAGAAATCCATGGGCTACTACACGTCCGGCCTGGTGAGCGGCGGATTCGTGAGCCCGAACTGGATGTCCGGCGACCGCTTCTGGTATCGCGAGTCCACGCCGCAGGGCGGGCAGTTCGTTCTCGTCGACCCCGCCCGCGGCACGAAGGGGCCCGCGTTCAATCACGCGCGGCTGGCCAGCACCCTGTCCACCGTGACGGGCCAGTCGTACACGGCCACGACCCTGCCCTTCTTCTCGATCGATCTCTCCGAAGATGGCCGCGCCGTTTCCTTCGACGCCGCCGGGCGCCACTATCGCTGCGACGTCGGCGGCACCGCCTGCACCGACGAGGGCGCGGCGAGCGGACGCGAGGGCCGCGGCGGTCGCGGCTTCGGACGCGGCGGTGGGGGTGGGGGGGGCGGCGCCGCCAGCGGGCGTGCGCCGGAGAACGTGTCGCCCGATGGCCAGCACGCGGTCTTCATCCGCGACTGGAATCTCTGGGTGCGCGACGTGGCCACGGGCCAGGAGCGCCAGCTCACGCACGACGGCGTGGAGAACTTCGGCTACGCCACCGACAACGCCGGATGGAAGCACAGCGACCAGGCGATCGGGCTCTGGTCGCCCGACTCCAGGGAGTTCGCCACCTACCAGCAGGATCAGCGCAAGACCGGCGACATGTATCTGGTGGTCACCAACGTCGGGCACCCGACGCTGCAGGCGTGGAAGTATCCGCTGCCCGGTGACACCGACATCACGATGATCCATCGGGTGATCGTCAACGTGGCCGACGGGAACGTGGTGCGGCTCAAGATGCCGCCCGACCAGCACCGGACGTCGATCTGCGACGACATCGCCTGCAGCGGCAACACGCTGAGCGACGCCGAATGGAGTGCGGACGGCAAGACGCTGATGTTCCTGTCGACGTCGCGGAACCACCGCGACGAGAACCTCCGGGTGGCCGACGCCGCCACCGGCGATGTCCGCGAGGTGTATGAGGAGAAGATGCCCGACTTCTTCGAGTCGGGCTACAACATGGTGAACTGGCACTACCTGCCGGAGTCCAACGAGTTCATCTGGTATTCCGAGCGCACCGACTGGGGCCAGCTCTACCTCTACGACCTGAGCACCGGCCGGCTCAAGAACCCGATCACGACCGGCGACTACAAGGTGTGGCAGGTGGTGAAGGTCGATCGCGACGCGCGGCGGCTGTACTTCACCGCCGGGGGCCGGGAGAAGGGCAACCCGTACTTCTCCCACTTCTACAGCGTGAAGTTCGACGGCTCGGACTTCCGGTCGCTCACCCCCGACAGCGCCAACCACAGCGTGCAGCTGGCGCCCGACGGGCGGTACCTGGTGGACACCTATTCCACGCCGCAGACGCCCTCGGTCACGGTGCTCCGCGACGACCACGGCAAGGTGATCCTGCAGCTCGACAAGCAGGACGCCTCCCGGCTGCTGGCCACGGGCTGGAAGCCGCCGCGGACGGTGGTCGTGAAGGCCCGCGACGGCAAGACCGATCTGTACGGGCTCATGTACACCCCGAGCCACCTCGATCCGAACCGGAAGTACCCGATCGTCAATCACATCTATCCCGGGCCGCAGTCGGGAAGCGTGGGCGGCTGGAGCTTCTCGGCGTCGCGGGGAGACGCCCAGGCGCTGGCCGATCTGGGGTTCGTGGTCGTCGAGATCGACGCCATGGGATCGCCGGGCCGGTCGCACTCGTTCCAGGCCAAGTATTACGGCGCCATGGGGCGGGACAACGGGCTGCCCGACCAGATCGCGGGCATGAAGCAGCTGGCGCAGCGGTATCCGTACATCGACCTCGACCGGGCCGGGATCTACGGCCACTCGGGCGGCGGATTCGCGACCGCCGATGCGATGTTCCGCTATCCCGACTTCTTCAAGGTCGGCATCTCGGAATCCGGCAACCACGACCAGACGGAATACGAGGACGACTGGGGAGAGAAGTGGCAGGGGCTCAACGAGCCGCTCCCAGGCGGTGGGATGAGCTACGACCGGGAGTCCAACGAGAGCGTGGCGAAGAACCTCAAGGGCCACCTGCTGCTGGCCCACGGGACGATCGACGACAACGTGCCGCCGTACAACACGCTGCTCGTGGTCGACTCGCTCATCAAGTACAACAAGGATTTCGATCTGCTGCTGATCCCCAACGTGCACCACGGCTACGGGGCGGCCTCGTACTACATGCAGCGCCGCCGGTGGGACTACTTCGTGCGGTATCTGATGGGCGCGACCCCGCCCAAGGAATACCACATGGGGCCGCCGGAGAATGCCGCCGGGCGCGGGAGGCGCGGCCGGTAGCGACACCGGCCGCGGCGGGGTGAAGTCCGACCGCCGACGGCCGGCGCGACGTGAGCTGAAAACAGTGGCCAGCCGCCCGTGTGACACCGGGCGGCTGGCCACTGTGCATCGCAGGCGCCGGCCCCCAGGGGCCGGCGAGCGATCCCCGCTCAGGGAATGATCTTCGCCCCCGTCAACCGATTGAACGTCGCCAGATCGTTCTTCATCAGCGCGTCATACGCCGCCTTGCCGGCGTTCAGGTCGGTCTCGATCATCTGCAGCACCTCGTGCGTGGTGTTGGTCGGCTTGTAGTTCGCGCCGCCGGCCACGTCCCCACCGCCCAATCCGGTCTCGGCGTACAGCCAGATCAGATTCATGTAGACCTTGTCGGCGTTGACGAAGTACTTGTCGTCGCTGTTCAGGTTCTCGCGGGAGATCAACTTCAATTCGACGTTGAACATCTTGTCGCCGAGCGCCGAGATCTCCTTGAGCTTGGCGTCGTTGCCCGCCGCGGCCTTGGCCTGCTCGTCGAGCGCGTGCCGCATGACCTCCAGCCGGTTGATCATTCGCACCGTGGTGTTGAGGTCGTCGCGGATCTTGATCTGCATCTGCAGCGACGCCTCGAGATCGGCCTGGGCCGTGGTGAGGGCGGGATCGGTCAGGATCTCGAACGGGCGGGTGAAGGTCTGCCCGTCCACGGTGAGCTTGGCCGTGTACTTGCCCGGCACGGCGAGCGGCCCCTGCCGCTGCGTGCCCTGGATGCCCCAGTGGTCCACCGGCCGTACGTCCTTGTCCTTGAACCGCGCCTCCTCGAAGATGTGCGGGTTGTCGGGCGCCGGCGTGCGCAGCTCCGGCTGGTCGGGACCGTCGTACTGCAGGTTCCAGGTGATCAGGTTCTCCCCGCGACGGCCGGCCTGCTTCATCGTGCGCACCACCGTCCCGTGCGCGTCGGCGATCTGCAGTTCCACGCTGTCGCTGGGCGCGGCCTTGCTCATGAACAGGAACCGGGCGTCGCCGCTCCGGGCCTGCCGGAACGCCGGCCGCGGCGCGTAGAAGTAGGCGGTCGCGTTGGCCGGCACCTGGTCGCGCTGTTCGAGCGTCGTGATGTCGTGCAGGATGTACACGCCGCGCCCGTAGGTGGACACGACGACGTCGTGCCACGCCTTCGGCACCTGGATCCAGGTGACCGGCGCCGCCGGCAGCCCCGTCTGAAAGTGCGTCCAGTGCTGGCCGTCGTCCATCGAGTAGTAAAAGGCGTGCCCCGTGCCCGCGAACAGCATTCCCTTGCGGTTCGGGTTCTCGGCCACCGTCATCACGTAGTCCAGCGGATGATCCTGCGGCAGCGCATCGCTGATGCGAGTCCACGACTTGCCGTAGTCGGTGGTCTTGTAGATGTACGGCTTGCGGTTGTCCATCATGTGATAGTCGACCGCCATGTACGCGGTGCCCGGATCGAACACCGACGGCGAGATCTCGCGCACCGTCCCCCAGGCCGGCATGCCGACGTTCTTGCTCACGTCCTCCCAGTGCGCGCCCCCGTCGCGGGTGTACCAGACCTTGCCGTCGTTGGTGCCGGCCCAGATGAGGCCGCGCTGAATGGACGACGGGGCGAGCGCGAACACCACCTCACCGGCGAACTGCCCGAGGTTGTCACCCACCAGTCCGCCCGACGAGACGATGCGGCTGCTGTCGCGCGTCGAGAGATCGGGACTGATCACCGTCCAGCTCTGCCCCCCGTTGCTGGTCTTGAACACTACCTGGCAGCCGTAGTACACGGTGTTGTGATCGAACGGATCGATAGCCAGCGGCGGGGTCCAGTGGCAGCGGTACTTGGCTTCCGTGGGCGCGAAGTCGAGCAGGTGGATCCACGGGCTCACGGCGCGGGCGAGCCCGGTCTTCGCGTCGTAGCGCGAGACCTCGTTGGCGTAGCAGGTGGCCCAGACGATGTCGGGGTCCGTCGGGTCGGGCAGCGTGAAGCCCGATTCACACCCGCCCAGGTTGTGGTCCCAGGTGGCGGTGCGGGTGAATCCCCCGCCGAAGCCGCCGCGGCCCCGGCCTCCGAATCCACCCCGCCCGCCACGGCCGCCGCGCGACTCCACGGCGCCTGTGCTGTCGAAGGCGATGATCTGCGTGGCGCTGGTCGGCGCTTCCACCGCGTCGCTCGGGCCGCGCATCGTGCCGTCGTCCTGCCGGTTGCCGTACACCCAGTACGGCACCTGCTGGTCCACGGCCACGTGATACATCTGGGCGTTGGGAATCGAGATCCGGGTCAGCGACTCGCCATGGTCGGCGGTCACGCTCGCCCCGCCGTCGTAGGTGAGGGCGAAGTGATCGGGGCTCAGCGGGTCCATCCAGATGTCGTGGTTGTCGCCGCCCCACGGCTGGCTCTGCCAGGTGCGGCCGCCGTCGGTGGACTTGAAGAACGAACTGTTGGCCACCAGCACCTCGTCGGCGTTGCCGCTGTTCACCACCAGATGGATGTAGTAGCCGGCGCGGCCGATGAGCAGCCGGTTCCAGCTCACCACCTTCCAGGTGTGCCCGCCGTCATCCGAGCGCCACACCGATCCCTGGTTCGGCGTCTGGATGAGGGCGTAGACCCTGTTCGAGGCCGTGGGCGCTACGGCGACGTCGATCTTGCCCAGCGGTTCGTGCGGGAGTCCCGCGTCCTGCACGTGCGTCCAGGTGGCGCCGCTGTCGCGCGACACGTAGATGCCGCTGCTCGGACCGCCGCCCAGCTCGGCGTAGGTGTGCATCTCCACCTGCCACATCCCGGCGAACAACACGGCGGGATTGTGCAGGTCGAGGCTCAACCCCGAGCAGCCGGTGTTCTCGTCCACGAACAGCACGCGGTTCCAGGTCTTGCCGCCGTCCATCGTGCGATAGACGCCCCGCTCCTGCTGCGGACCCGTGGTGCGGCCCAGCGCGCACACGTACACGATGTCGGCGTTGGTGGGGTTGATGATGATCCGCCCGATGCGCCCCGTCTGGTCGAGCCCCATGTGCTGCCAGTGGATGCCGCCGTCGGTGGACTTGTACACGCCGTCCCCCATCACGTCGGCGTCGCGGATGGCCCACGCCTCGCCGGTGCCGGCCCACACGACGTCGTGGTCGGACTGCGCGACGGCCAGGGCGCCGATGGCCTGCACCGGCTGGTTGTCGAACACGGGGCCGAAGCTGTGCCCGCCGTCGATCGACTTCCAGACGCCGCCGGACGCCGAGCCGAGGTACCAGACGGCGGTATCGCCCGGCACACCGGAAATCGACGCGATGCGCCCGCCGCTGGAGGGGCCCACGAACTGGAAGTGCAGCGGCTGCGGGGCGGGCGGTGGCCCGCCGCGGCCGCGGCGCTGGGCGAGCGCCGGCGCGGCGATGAGCGGAAGCACGAGGGCGCCGGCAAGGGCGCAGCGAATTCGATGGGAGAGCATGAGCGGACCAATAGAAGAGGCGGTGCGAGCAGACGGATCCCGTATCCGGCTCGCGCCGCCAATCATGCCACCGGGTGCACGGATCCCGCTAGAGCGCCTCCCATGGGGCTGCGCCCCGTTGGCGTGCGGGGGAGGACCTGAACGGAAAGGTCGCGCCCTACCCCAGCGCGATCTCCAGCTTCGTCACCGACGCCGGTGGGAAGGCGTAGACGAGCGGTGAACGGCCCACGGCGACGTCCTGTGCCGCCGACGGTTTCACGGTATCGGGGCGCGCAAAGCTGTTCACATCGTGCGCACTGGGCGCCGTGAGTGTCGTCGCCCGCACCGCACGAACCGCCGCGCCGCCGCGCACCGCGATCTCCGTTTCGCGCGGCTCGGTCAGCGAACTGTTCGTCACCGTCAGCGTGACCGTGTTCCCCCGCGCCGACGCCGAGCCGTTGAGCCCCCACATCGTGGATCGCGTGCCGTCCTTCTCCGTCCACGCCACCGGGGGCGCCGAGACCTCGGTGCGGACGGATCGGGCGCCCTGGTGCGCGGCGTACATCGCGAACACGTGGTACACCGGCGTCACCAGGAACTGATCCTCGTGGGCCAGGAACACGGACTGGATGCAGTTGATGAGCTGCGCCACGTTCGCCATCGCCACCTTGTCGGCGTGGCGCTGGAAGATGTCGAGCGTGAGGCCGGCCACCAGCGCGTCGCGGATGGTGGACTGCGACTCGAACAGATGGCCGGCGTCCGAGACCGGCGCGTTGGCGTGCCACGCCCCCCACTCGTCGACCACCAGCTTCACGTGGTGCTGGCGGTCGGTGTCGGCGAGGATGTCCCACGTGGTGTCGATGACCGTCTCCATGTAGTTCGCACGCGCCAGCAGGTCGTACCACCCGCGGTCGTCGAAGCTCACGGCATTGGCGCCGGCGTCGGGCGCGCCCGAGTAGTGGTGCACCGAGAGGCCCCACACGCTGCCCACGGCGCGCCGCTGGCGCAGCGCCTGGAACATGTTCCAGGTCCATTCCCGATCGGTGCCGCTGGGCCCCGAGGCCACGTACCGCAGGTCGACGCCGTACCGGGGCTGGCCGCCCGCCGTGAACCGGCGAAACTCCTCGGCGTACTCCTCGGGGTTGAAGTTCCCGCCGCACCCCCACGCCTCGTTGCCCACGCCCCAGTACTGGACGTCGTAGGGATCGCGGTCGCCCGCCGCGGCGCGCATCGTCGAGTACGTGGTGGCGTCGGCGGGCGCGTTGCAGTACTCGATCCACTGGTCGAACGCGCGGGCGGGCAGCGAGCGGACGTTCGCGGCCAGATAGGGCTGCGCGCCGACGAGCCGGCAGAAGTGCATGAACTCCGAGGTGCCGAAGGCATTCGGATCGTACTTCACCGGCCCGCCCGGCACGGCTTTCAGCGACGGATCGTCGGCCCAGAAGTTCGTCCGCGTGGGACGCTGCCGGCGCGGCCCGACGCCGTCGCGCCAGTCGTACGAATCGGCGAAGCATCCGCCGGGCCACCGAATCACGCTCGGCCGAATGACCTTCAGCGCGTCGACCAACGCCTTCCGGATGCCCCCGATGTTGGGGATCCTGGAATCCTCGCCCACCCAGACGCCGTCGTAGATCACGCCGCCCAGGTGCTCGGTGAAGTGGCCGTAGATCTCGGGGGCGATGATGCCGATCGGTTCGTCGAGGCGGATCTCGATGTGCGAGTCGGCGAGCGCGGACCGGCGGCGGCCATCGAACAGCCCCGCCATGGGGGTGAAGCGCGGGAGGGCGAGGGAGGCGCCCCCGGCCAGCGCGGAGCGCAGGAAGTCGCGGCGGGTGGGAGACATGGGGAATCGGTTGGCAGAGGACGGAGTGCCGAAGCGGACGGCCCACGCCGAGTGGAGGCGGCGTGCGCCCCTCGGTTGTACCGCCGCACGGGCCCCGGTGTCAAACCCGGGCCCCGGCGCTCTTGCCGCACCCGGTGGATCATACGAGTTTCGACCGTCGTTCCCGGGAGCCCGCCATGCCGCGTTTCTTCGACACCCTCCGCCTCGACCTTCGATTCGCGTTCCGCTCGTTGGGCAAGCGGCGCGGGGACACGCTGCTCGTGGTCGGCACGCTGGCCTCGGGCTACATTCCCAGCCGCCGCGCAACGAAGGTCGACCCGATGAACGCTCTGAGAACGGAGTAGTGGCCCCACCTCCACCATCCCCCGCCCCGGCGCCCGCCCCGGTTCAATTCCCCTGCCCCAGCTGCGGGGCCGACGTGACGTGGGATCCGGCGGCAGGCGCCCAGCGGTGCCGGAACTGCGGCGCCACCGTCGCCCCACCGAAAGCCGGCCCGCCGATCCGCGAACTCGACTACGCCGAGTGGGCGCGGGGCGCGGTGAGCGAGACGGACCTCGCCGAGCAGCTCGTGGTGCACTGCGGGCGCTGCGGCGCCGAGACGACGCTCGGGCCCAACGTCACGGCCGGGCACTGCGCGTTCTGCGGGGCGGCCATCTCGGCCGAGGGGGAGTCGAAGAAGCTCATCAAGCCGCAGGCGCTGCTCCCCTTTCGCGTGCCGCGCGCCCGGTCGCTGGAGCTGTTCACGCAGTGGATCGGAAAGCTCTGGTTCGCGCCCAACGCCCTCAAGCGCATGGCGCGGGCCGATGCGCAGCGGCTGCGGGGCGTCTACCTCCCGTTCTGGACCTACGACGCGGACACCACCACCGACTACACCGGCGAGCGCGGCGACGACTACACCACCACCGAGACGTACACGGCGCAGGAGAACGGGCGCTCCGTCACCCGCACGCGAACCGTCACCCACACCCGCTGGCGGCCGGCGGCGGGACGCGTGTCGGACCACTTCGACGACGTGCTCATCCCCGCCGGCGGCGCGATGCCGCGCAGGATCGTCGACCGGCTGCAGCCATGGGATCTGAACGACCTCGTTCCCTTCGCCGATGCGTACCTGGCCGGATTCGAGAGCGAGAGCTACCGCGTGGACCTCGTGGCGGGGTTCGGGATCGCCCAACAGGAGATGCAGCCGACCATCGACGCCACGATCCGCGGCGACATCGGCGGCGACCACCAACGTATCGGCGGCAAGGAGACGGCGTACGCCAACGTCACCTTCAAGCACCTGCTGCTGCCTCTGTGGGTGTGCTCGTACCGCTTCCGCGACAAGGTCTACCGGTTCGTGGTCAACGCACGCACCGGCGAGGTGCAGGGCGAACGGCCGTGGAGCTGGATCAAGATCACGCTGGCGGCGATCGTCGTCGCCGCGGTGGCCGCCGGGATCATCTACCTGAACGCCATCAACCAGTAGGCCGGCGGGCGGTACCCGGCGCAACGCCCGCGCTACCGTCCCGCCATCGTGTCCGGAATCCGCACCGCCACCACCTCGCCGCGCGCCGTCACCACGCCGTCCGCCGACACGGTCGCCTCGACGATCACCTTCCGCTCGCCGATCTCGCGGGCGTGCGCGCGCACTTCGAGCGCGGTGCCGGCCGGCGTGGGCTTGAGAAAGTCCACCTTCAGCGACGCGGTGACGAACCGCGGTGCCGGCGCATCGCCGATGGCTCGGCCGGCGGCCCGTTCGCTCGCCGCCGCCGCCGTGCCCATGGCGTGGCAGTCGATGAGCGACGCGATCAGCCCGCCGTAGGCGAACCCGGGCACGCCGATCTCATCGGGGCGCGGTGTGTAGTGCGCCACGAGATCGGGCCCGTCGCCGTCCCACCGGGACTTGATCTGCATCCCCCGCGCGTTGAGGCGTCCGCAGCCGTGGCAGTGCGCGAAGTCTTCGGGATAGAAATCCTGGATGGCGGGTGAAGGCACGGACATGTCGGGTCGGAATCGAAGGGTGAACGGAGGACCATCGCCTGAAGACTCGAGCCTGAGGCGACCGGACGCCAGGTGGCCGGCGGCGGGCGACGGGCCGCCCTGTTCTGAAAATGTTACCGAGTGCACGGACTGTGTAAGTCGGGCGTCTGCCGTGTTCCCCCGGCGGCTCTTTCGTTGTCCATTACCTGACACCGCTTCCCACAACGAGGCCCGTATGCCCCCGCTCCGCCCAACGATCGGCGCATCCGCCCGCACCGCCCTGCTGCTCGCCGCCGCCCTCGTCGTGCCCGCGGGAGCGCAGACCGCGATGTTCCGCGGCGATCCGGCGCACACCGGCCGCTACCATGGCGGCGGGGCCACGCTCGAGGGACTCGCCTGGCGCGCCGAGACCGGGGGCGATGTGGATTCGTCGCCGGCGATCGCCGGCGGCGTGGTGTACGTGGGCAGCAACGACGGCCGGCTGTACGCCTTCGACCTCGTCACGGGGGCCACGCGGTGGAGCCGGGACCTCGGGGCGCCCGTGAACGCCTCCCCCGCCGTGGACGGCGGACGCGTGTTCGTGCAGACGCGCGCCGGCGTGCTGTACGGGCTGTCGGCGGCGGACGGCAGCGTGCGGTGGCGCGTTGCCGACGGGCCCGATCGTCCCGCTGCCCTGGGGGCACGAGAGCGGCGACTACTATACATCGTCGCCCGTGATCGCCAACGGCACGGTGATCTTCGGCGCCGGCGACGGCGGCGTGTACGCGCTCGATCCGGCCACCGGGGCTCGCCGGTGGCGGGCCACGACCGGCGGCCGCATTCGCGGCACCCCCGCCGTTGCCAGTGGGCTCGTGTACGTCGGGTCGTACGACGGCCGCGTATATGCGTTCGACGCCGCCACCGGCGCGCGGCGTTGGGTCTACGAGACGGAGGGCACGACGCTCAACTCGGCGGACTGGGGCTTCGACCGGCGCAGCATCCAGGCCTCACCCGTCGTGGCCGGCGGGGTGGTGTACGTGGGCGCGCGCGACGGATTCATCTACGCCCTCGACGCCGCGACGGGCCACCGGCGGTGGCGCTACGATCACAAGATCTCGTGGATCATCACGTCGCCCGCCGCGGCGGACGGCGTGATCTACGCCGGCAGTTCCGACGCCCACTTTCTGCAGGCGCTCGACAGCACGGCGCACGAACGCTGGCGGGCGAACGTCGCGAGCATCGTGTGGAGTTCGCCCGCGCTCACCGATTCCATGATCTACTTCGGCGACGGCGCCGGTGTGCTCACCGCCGCGGATCGCGCCACCGGGGCCGCACGCTGGAGCTTCCACACCGGGTCGCAGGTGTATTCCTCGCCGGCGGTGGACGGCGCGTACGTCGTCGTCGGCAGCACCGACGGGAGCGTGTATGCGCTGCGGGCCGGCAACGGGCCGGCCGTGCACCGCGCCGTGTTCTACGACTCCACCCTGCGTGCCCATGCACACGCGGCCAACCCGGCGCTGGCGCAGTACCTCGCCGATCGCGGCTACGCCCGGCTCGACTCCGCCGGTCTCGACGCCTTCCTGGCCGCGCGCACGTCCGACCGGGCGCCGAGCGTGGTGGTATTCGCGATGGACTACGCGCCGGTGTCCGCGGCCGGTGCGCCGCTGGACCGCTCACCGCTGCGCCGGTATCTGGACGCCGGCGGCAAGGTGGTCTGGACGGGACTGCCGCCGCTGATCGTGCCCGACCGGATGCCCGAGGGGAAGCTCGCCTTCAACTGGGAGTTGCCGGGACGGCTCACGGGCGTCCCACACGACAGCGCGCTCTTCGACCGGCATGGCGTGCGCGCCACCGCCGAAGGACGGCGGTGGGGACTCCCGGAGCGGTGGCGCAGTGCCTGGGCGGTGGGCGCCGCCGGGGTGTCACGGGTGCTGGCGTTCGACGACGAGGGCCACGCGTCGGCGTGGGTGCGGAACTACGGCGGCCCCGAGGGCACCGGGTGGGTGGTGGTGCCGGTGGACGATCCGATGGCCGTATACCTGGTGGCGGAGCGCCGCGGCACGGGGCGCTGACCGGCCGGCCGCCGCGCCCCTACTTCAGGAACGCGTCGCGGATGCCGGTGAGGATGAACTGCGTGGCCACGGCGGCCAGCAGCAGGCCCATGATGCGGGTCATGACGCGGATGCCGGTCTGGCCCATGAGTTCGACCAGGCGTTCGCCGAGGCGCAGCGTGACGTAGGAAACGACGGCGGCGATGACGATCGCGCCGTACACGACGACGCCGTGGCTGACCGAGCGGATCTCCCCGGCCAGCACCATCACCGTGGAGATCGCGCCCGGGCCGGCGAGGATGGGGATCGCGAGCGGGGTCACGGCCACGTCTTCCTTGGCCTGCCCCTCGGCCAGCTCCTCGCTGCTCTCCTGCGTGCTGCGCTGGGCCCGCACCATGTCGAGGGCCACCAGCCAGAGAATCAGGCCGCCGGCAATGCGGAAGGCGGGGAGCGTGATGCCGAAGGCCTGGAAGATGAACCGCCCCGCCGCCGCGAACACGACCAACATGAGCCCCATGGCCAGGCACGCCCGGAGCGCCGTGTGGCGCCGCCCCTCGGGCGTCTCGTTCTGGGTGACGACCAGATACGACGGCACGGCCGCAATCGGATCCACGATGAAGAGGACCGACGTCACGGTAATGAGGGCGAACTGGAGGAACTCTTGCATGGACACCGGGGGCGGGCGTTCATCAAATTAACGGAGCCTGGGCGGGAAGCCAGCGCGACGGCGGCCGCCGAAACCAACCTTGCCGGGGTCCGTAGAGTCAGCCATGTCGACACTCGCCCAAGACGTGCGCTACGCGCGCCGCATCCTCGTCAAGAATCCGCTGTTCACGGCCATCGTCGTCATCACGCTGGCCATCGGTATCGGTCTCAACACCGCCGTGTTCTCGGCCATCGATACCCTGCTCCTGAAGCCGCTGCCCGGCGTGCGGGCGCCGGACCAGTTGGTGCAGATCTACCGCAGTTGGCCGGGCGGCGTGAACTACGGTTCCAACTCGATTCCCCACTACCAGGACGTGCGCGACCGCAGTTCCAGCGTGTACTCGGGCGTCGCCGCCTGGGGGTTCGTGCAGGCGAGCATCACCACCGGCGGCCGGCCGCAGACGGCATTCGGCATGGCGGTGTCGGCGAACTTCTTCAGCGTGCTGGGCGTGACGCCGCTGCGGGGCCGCACCTTCGTGCCGGCCGAAGCCACGGGACCGGGGGCGCACGCGGTGGCAGTGCTGAGCTACGACGGGTGGAACCAGCTGTTCGGGGGCGATACGTCGATCATCGGCCGCTCGGTGATCCTCGACGGGCGCGACTACACGATCGTCGGCGTGACCCCGAAGGAGTTCCACGGCCCGATGCCGATCGTGACGCCGGAAGTGTTTCTGCCGATCATGCAGATCAACGAACTCCGGCCGGGCGAGGGCGACATTCTGAAGGCCCGCGGTTCCAATTCGTTCAACGTGGTGGCGCGGCTCAAGCCGGGCGTCACGCTGGCCCAGGCCAACGACCGGATGAAGGCCATCGTGCAGGGGCTGCGCGACGAGCATCCGGACCAGTACAAGGACAACGGGATCTATCTCATCCCGACCACCAAGGCGGGCATCCACCCGACGCTGAAGAACGCCGAGGTGGGGCTGTCGTCGGTGGTGATGGCGGTGGTGGCCATCCTGCTGCTGATCGCGTGCGTGAACGTGGCGAACCTGTTCCTGGCCCGGGCCCGCGACCGCGCTCGCGAGATGGCGATCCGGTTGAGCCTCGGCGCCAAGCGGCGCGCCCTCATCCGGCAGCTCCTGGTGGAGAGCTTCCTGTTCGCGTTGGTGTCGGGCGTGGCCGGACTCGCGGTGGCGTGGTGGGCCATCGGCATCGCCAACCGCGTATCGCTGCCCATGGACATCACCTTCCGGCCGGGGCTGTCGGTGAGTCCCAAGGTGCTGCTGTTCACCCTGGGCGTCACCGTAGTCACGGGGTTCCTGTTCGGACTGGCGCCCGCGCTGCAGGCCACGCGGCCCTCGCTGGTGCCGGCGCTCAAGGGCGAGGAGGCGGCGGGCGAATCGCGGTCGCGCCTCACCCGGGGACTGGTGGTCGCGCAGGTGGCGCTGTCGATCGTGCTCCTCGTGTCGGCAGGGCTGTTCCTGCGCAACCTCTCAGCGGCCACCAACGTGGACAAGGGCTTCAACGCCGACAACATGCTCATCGCCGCGCTCGACCCCGGCCTGCAGGGCTACACCCGGGCGCGCACCGACGAATTCTATCGGCAGCTCACCGAACGTCTCCAGGCGAATCCCGACGTCTTGGCCGTTGGCTACGCCACCTACCTGCCCCTCTCGTTGAACGAGAGCGACAGCGGGGTGGAGATTCCCGGTTACACGCCGGGCAAGAACGAGAACATGTCGGTCCAGAATTCCTCGGTCACGCCGGGCTATTTTGCCGCCATGGGCATCCCCCTTCGCGAGGGGCGGGCGTTCCGCGCCCAGGACGACAGCGGTGCCGTGCCCGTATTGATCGTGAACGAGCAGTTCGCCCACCACTTCTGGCCGGGCCAGGACGCGCTGGGCAAGACCGTGCATACCCACGGACGCGACTGGACCGTGGTCGGCGTCGTTCCCACCGGCAAGTACTTCAGTCTCGGGGAAGAGCCGACGGCCTTCTATTACACACCGGAAGCGCAACAGTGGTCGTATGGTATGCAAATCGCAATACGAACTCGTGGAACCCCGCTCAACGAAGTGGCGGCGCTCCGTAGCGCCGTCGCAGCACTCGACCCGAACATGCCGCTGAGCGATGTCCGGACGATGGAGAACCACCTCGGGATCGCCCTGTTGCCTGCCCGCGTCACCGGATGGGCCCTGGGGATCTTCGGACTGCTGGGCCTGCTGCTGGCGTCGGTGGGGATCTATGGTGTTATGGCGTATTCCGTATCGCAGCGTACCCGGGAGATCGGCATCCGGATGGCCATCGGCGCCGGCGGGAGCGCCGTGATCCGGCTTCTCATGCGTCAGGGACTTACGCTCGTGCTGGTGGGGACGGGGGTGGGGCTGGTGGGGGCGGTGGCGGCCGAGCGTCTTATTCGTGGACAGTTGTACGGTGGGAACGGGATGGACCTCGTGACGTTCGTGGTGGTACCACTGGTGTTGCTGGTGGTGGCGACGGGCGCCATCTGGATACCGGCCCGGCGGGCGGCGGGCCTCGATCCGGTGCTGGCCCTCCGGCAGGAATAGGCCGCCGGCCCAAAAAAAATTCTGGCGCGCTGTTGCCCTCGGGATTAAAAAATTCTAACTTCGAGGCTCGTTGGACGCGGCCGGCTGCCGGCGAGTCTGTCCACGAGGACGGATCACGCCGCGCTGGCCAGCACCTTTCTCGTATCCTCACCCTGAGTCATCGCCCACGACACGTGCCACCACGCAAACGGAGTACGTCCAAGAAAGCCCGCACGCACTCGGAGAACAACGAAGTCATCTCCAAGGCGCGCCTGGCGGACGAGATCAAGAAGGTGATCGCCGAGAAGGGGCTCACCCAGACGGCCGCCGCGGCGGTTGCCCGGGAAGCCCAGTCCCAGATGTCACTCGTGATGTCGGGGCACCTACAGGGCTTTTCGGCGAACCGCCTGATTCGAATTCTTCTTCGGCTCGGCCGGGACGTCGAGATCATCATCCGCCGGGCCGGCGTGCCGCGCCGCGGGGGACGCGTGAAGATCACCGGCACGGGGGCGGCTCCCCGCGCGGGCGGCGCCCGACGGCGTTGAGGTGTGAGCAGGCGCCCAGTACTCTCCGGGCGCCTGGAAGCTGTACCCGGCACCCTTGACCGTCCGGAGCGCGTGCGCGAGCCCAACCTTCACGAGCTTGCGCCGCAGGTAGAGCACGTACACGCCCACGATCCCGGGCGTCGACGGGCGGTCCTTGGAGTCTCCCCACACGCGCTTGAGAATCTCTTCGCGTGAAAGTGTCGTGCCCCCGCTCTCCGTGAGACACCGGAAGACGTTGAACTCCCGCGTCGTCAACGTCACCGTGCGCCCATTGGCGCTCACCGTCCGCCGCCCGGGATCCAACTGCATCCCGTCGGGTCCCATGGTCAGCGGTGTCGCCAAGGGCGACACCCGCCGCAGCTGCCGGCGCAGCCGCACGATCAACTCCGCAAAGGCGTCGTCGGTGGCCACGAAATCGTCCACGCCCACGGCCAGCAGGCTGGTGAGCACCGAGGGGCTGGCATCGGGCGCGATCACGATCTGCGGCGCGTGCTCCCAGCGGTCGCGCAAACGCTGCAGCACCTCGATGTACTCCGCCGTCACCGGCGGCGGCGCGTCCACCACCACCACGTGCGGCGGCTTGGCCGCCATGCGCCACAGGCCCGACGACGACGCGCGCCAGGCCAGCGTCTTGGTGGCGATCCCATAGCGCTCCAGCGCCCGGGTCAGCGCGGTCACCCGGCTGCGCACGCGCCCCAGGACCAGGACCGTCGGCGCCTGGAGCGGGGCTGGGGAGTGCTTGCGCTTTCGACTCATGTGTTCGGATCGGACCTTGGCCCGCGGTGGCGGGGGATCGCGTGGGTGGGACGGCGACGAATGCTCCGAATCTAGGGATGGACCCGGAGCTTGGGGTTACACCATGGGCAATATCGCGGCGCGGGGCCGGGAAGCCCAGCGGGAAGGAAATTCGGGGGGGACTATGCGCCGGATTTCGTCTGGCGCTTGAACGCCCGCACCACGCGGGCCAGCCCGCCGTCCCGCGTCACCTCGCTCGCCCGGAGCCCGGTATAGCGCTTCATGGCGTTGCGGAGCGCCGTCGCCGACGGGTACTCCAGCTCGAGGGCCACCCACTCCACCGTCTGGCCCGTGGTGGCCAGCAGGTGCGCGGCCAGCATCAGCCGGCACCAGGCAATGAGCGCGGCGGGCGACGGCCCCCCGTCGCGCGCGCAGTGGTTGAGCAGCGTCTTGCGGTGCACGCCGAGCAGCTTGGCCAGGCCGGCCACGGTCCGCCCCTGCACGGGGTGGGTCAGGCAGGCGGTGGCGATGGATCGCAGGCGATCCGGCAGGAGCGGACGCACCATCTCGGCCACGCGTTCGGCCGCGCAGGCGCGCTGGGCGGAGGCGAGCACGGACCGCAGCCCCGCCCCGTTGTCGTCCACCCCGACGAACAGGAATTCGTGGACCCCCGCCTCCGCCATCGCCCGTACGTCCGCCGCGTGGTCGACACCAGTGCGGCAGTGGGCAATGACCGGCAGATGGGGCACCAGCGCCGCGAGTTCGCGCACCACGGTGGGTCCCCGCGCGCCGCCCGCGTCCCTTGCCGCCACGATCGCGGCGGCCGGCGCCACGTCGGCGTCGCGCACGAGCCCCGGCACGTCGCCGAGCGACCCGGCCCACAGCACCAGGGCCCACCCGCGCAGCGCGCCCGTGATACGCGCCCGTTCCGTCTGATTTGCGACATACCCGATGATCTGGGGCTCCGCCGGCTTCCCCATCGCGCTTCATCCAAGAAATCTGATCCCGGAAGTTGCACGCGGTGCCCGCACCGGCACAAGGTCAGCGGCGCAATGCGAAGAAGACGGCGATGGCCGTGGCCGCCGCGGCGATCGCCCACGGCACCCACGCGGGAATCGCGGACATGCCGCCGCCGCTCCGCGCCCCCGCGCCGTCGGCGGGCGCGCCGCGCAGCGCCTGCACGATCTCACCGGCTCGCTGCGGACGGCGGTCGGGACTCTTTTCGAGACACTGCATCACCACACGGGAGAGCGACGCTGGCACGCCGGGCCGCCGCTGCGCGATCGGCTCCGGCGCCTGGTGGGCGTGCGCCGCCATCACCACGGCGGCATTGCGGCCGGCAAAGGGCGGGTGCCCGGTGATCATCTCGTAGGCCACGACGCCCAGCGAATAGATGTCGGCCCGGTGATCGAGGTTCGGATCGCCGGCGGCCTGTTCGGGCGGGATGTAGGTCGGGGTGCCGAGCGTCGTCCCGCTGCGCGTGATGCGCGCCGCCGCCGGATCCTCGCCCTCCACGCTCGCTGCCGAGATCGCCTTCCCGATGCCGAAGTCGAGCACCACCGCCTTGTCGTGGAAGAACATGACGTTCTCGGGCTTGATGTCGCGATGGATGATTCCGAGTTCGTGCGCGTAGTCGAGCGCGCTCGCCACTTCCTCCAGAATGCGCGTCACGTTGTCCACGCTCATCGGCCGCTCGCGGCTCATCCGCTCCCGCAGCGAGTCGCCGTCCACCAGCGGCATCGTGTAGTACACCGAATTCGCGGCCGATCCCGACGTCAGCAACGGTACGATGTTGGGATGCTGCAGCCGCGCCGCGAGCGCGATCTCGCGCTTGAATCGCTCCTCCGACAGGCCGGCCACCAGTTCCGGCGACAGCACCTTGATCACCACGGTGCGGCCCAGCGCCGTCTCCCGCGCCGCGAACACCCGCGACATGCCACCCCGCGGAAGTTCGCGTTCGATGGTGTAGCTGGCCCCGAGGGCCGTCTGCAGTTCGTCGCGCAACGGATTGGACATGTCGCTCCGGCGGCGGAGGTTGGGGAATGCACCACGATGGGTCGAAACCCGCAGGGACGCAACCGCAACCCGCCGAACTTTGTGTTCCAACCGCGACCGTCCGGCGGCTGTCGAATCCCCAGCCGCCGGGCTCCCGTATTCCCTTCCACCGTCCCACCGGCCAATCATTCCCGAGAACCCGCCCATGCCCCACGCCGCCGCCCGCCCCCACCGTCTGGCCGCCTTCGCGCAGGACATCCGGTTCGCGCTCCGCCAGTTCCGCAAGGCTCCCGGGTTCGCCGCCGTGACCGTGGCCGTGTTCGCGCTCGGCATCGGGGCCAGCGCCGCGATCTTCAGCGTCGTCAACGGCGTGCTGCTGCGACCGCTGCCCTATCCGGCGCCCGACCGCATCGTGCAGCTCTGGGAGGTGAACACCCGCGGCGGCCACATGGCGGTGGCGGAGCCGAACTTCGAGGACATCCAGGCGCGCGCGCGCTCCTTCGGCACCATCGCGCAGATGGCCAACTACGGGGTGGTCGCGGTCTCGGGACCCCGCGAACCGGTGCGCGCCCAGATCGCCGTCGTGTCGGCCGACTTCTTCCACGTGCTGGACGTCCGGCCCGTGGTCGGACGGGCCTTCCGCCCCGACGAACAGCAGCAGGGCGCCGCCCCCGCCGCCATCGTGAGCTACGGATTCTGGCAGCGCACCTACGGGGGCAGCGACGCCGTGCTCGGCGCGCCGCTCCGCATCGACGACCGCAGCTACACGATCATCGGCGTGATGCCGCCGACCGTCGACGAGCCGGTGGGCACCCAGATCTGGCTGCCCAGCGGGCTCAACCCCCGCAACACCAGCCGCACGGCCCACAACTGGCAGGTCATCGGCCGGCTCGCCGCCGGCGTGCCGCTCGACCGCGCGCAGCGCGAGGTGAGCGGCATCATGCGGTCGCTCAAGCAGCAGTACGGCGACCAGATCGACGGCGTGGACGGCGCCCTCGTGCCCCTGCGCGAACAGCTGGTGGGCGACACCCGCCCCACCCTGCTCGTGCTGCTCGGGGCATCGCTCGTGCTCCTGCTCATCGCCTGCACCAACGCCGTGAATCTGCTCGTGGCGCGCATGGCGTCGCGCCAGGGCGAACTCGCCGTGCGGGTGGCCCTCGGCGCCGGCCGGGGCCGGCTGCTGCAGCAGTTCCTGGCCGAATCGCTCGTGCTGGCGCTCGCCGGCGGCACCGTGGGCGTGGTGCTCGCGCGGGTGGGCGTGACCGCCATTCTCGGGCTGCAGCACGGCCGGATCCCGCGCGCCGACAACGTCTCGGTGGACTGGCGGGTGCTCCTGTTCGCGTTCGGCCTGTCGCTGGCCGCCGCGGCGGCGATGGCCGTGGTCGCGGCCTGGCGGGGCGCCCACCGCGACGTGCGGGCGGCGCTCTCCGAGGCCCAACGCACCGTCTCGGGCGGCGGCTCCAGCTACCGGGTGCGCCGGGCGCTCGTCGCCGCGCAGATCGCGATGACGCTCGCCATGCTGGTGAGCGCCGGGTTGCTGGCGCGGAGCTTCCAGCGCGTGCTGTCGGTCCAGCCGGGCTTCTCGACGGCGCCCGCCGTGGTGCTCGACCTGTCCGTCCCGGCCGGCGACTCGGCGGCACTCGTCCAGCGCGTCCAGCTGTACGAACGGCTGGCGGCCCGGCTGCGGGCGCTGCCGGGCGTCTCGTCCGTGGGCGCGGTGAACGTCATGCCCCTGTCGCAGGAGGGTGCGGGCGACGGGACGTTTCTCGTCATGAGCAGCCGCGACGAGAAGATCGACCCGTCGCAGTTCGAGCGCCTGTTCGCCGATCCCTCCCGCACCGGCCACGCCGAATACCGGGTGGCCGGCCCCGGCTACTTCTCCACGCTGCACATTCCGGTGCTGCGGGGCCGGACCTTCGACGACCGCGACAGCTACACCGCGCCGAGCGTCGCCGTGATCAGCCAGTCGCTGGCCGAGGCGCGCTGGCCGGGGCGCGACCCGATCGGACAGATCATCCAGTACGGCAACATGGACGGCGATCTGCGCCCGTTCACGATCGTCGGCGTGGTGGGCGACGTGCGCGAGGCGAACCTCGCGGCGCGCCCCCGCCCCACCTTCTACGCCGACTATCGCCAGCGCCCGCAGGCCTTCGGGTCGCTGGACATCGTCATCGCCACCACCGGCGACGAGACGCCGGTGATCAGCGCCGCCCGGCGGGTGGCTCACGACCTGGCGCCCGACGTCCCGCCGCGGCTCCGCACCATGGATCAGATCGTGTCGAACTCGGTGGCCGACCGCCGGTTCGTGCTCGCCCTCGTCGGCGCCTTCGGCGCGGCGGCGCTGATGCTGGCCACGATCGGGATTTACGGCGTGGTGGCGTTCCTGGTGGCGGAACGTCGGCGCGAAATCGGCATTCGCCTGGCCCTGGGCGCCACGCGATCGCAGATCGTGGGGCTGGTGGTCGGCCAGGGCGCCCGGATGGCCGCCGCGGGCATCGTCGTCGGAGCCGCGCTCGCGCTCGGCGCCACGCGAGTGCTGACCGGGTTCCTGTACGACGTGAGCCCCAGCGATCCGGCCGCGTTCGCGTTCGTGGTCGGAGGCGTGACCCTGGTGGCGCTCGCCGCGAGCTGGGTGCCGGCGCGCCGGGCGTCGCGCACGGAGCCCAGCGAGATCATTCGATCCTGACCGGGCGGCGGCTACGCGCCGCCGCCGTCGGGGTCCCCGCTCCGGTACAGCACATGGACGCGTCCGGCGTGGGTGACGTCGCGTTCGTACGTCATCCCCGCCTTCTCCATCACGCGCCGTGACCCCCGGTTGTCCGGCAGCGTGATCGCCACCAGCGACGCAAAGCCGAGTTCTTCCCGCCCGATGGCCAGGCAGCGGCGGGCGATCTCCGTCGCCAGTCCCACGGCCCCACCAGTCGGCGTAGAGCGCATAGCCGATCTCGACCTCGGGCGTTCCGTCCACCGCGAGGTGGCGCACCAGCGCGCGGCCGATGGGCGCGCCCCCCGCCGGGTCGCGGACGATCCACAATCCGAATCCGTGCCGGTCCCAGTGGTCGAGATTGACGCGCAGGTATTCCTGCGTCTGCTCCTCCGTGCGCAGGCCGCCGAGGGTGGCCATCACCCGTTCGTCGCGGTGCATGCGCCGGATCTCGTCCAGGTGATCGGGGCGCAGGCGCTCGGCGCGCCATCGCGGCGTGGCGATGGTCTCCAGGTTCATCGCGTGGGTTGATCGGTGGCCCCGGGGATCGGGGCGTGATGGGGTGTCGGCATCGGGCGCCCTGGCGAATTGGGAGTGCGGCGGGTGGAGGACGGAGAACGCCGGGGGACCGTCTGGCCCCCCGGCGTCCCGCTCCGGCGCGTGGCGCGCCGGGTGTGCGATTCGAGAACGGCTAGTGCATCTGCGACTGCGCCGTCTCGGTGGAGTGAATGAACTTCTCGATGTCCGCCTGCAGCTTCTTGGCCGACGTCTGGTTGAGGTAGGCCATGTGGCCGCTCTCGTAGTACTCGAACTGCACGCGATCCTTGTACGTCTTGTCGAAGCCCATGTGGCGGAAGGTGTACTCGGCGTTCGCGAACGGCGTCGCCGTGTCGTAGTACCCGGCGCCCACCATCACGTGCAGATACGGATCCTTGGCCATCGCCAGGCGCAACTGCTCGCTGGTGCTCGGGAATCCGGCATAGCCGCCCGGGCCCCAGTCCCACCGACCGGTGTGGCCGCCCATGTAGTACTGGAGGTCGGTGCTGTAGTCGAGATCGTTGTGCAGGTAGCGCATGAACGCCGACATGAACGCCCCCGACGGCGCCACGTCGCTGGGGTCGTAGTCCTGAAACTGGCTCGCCGCGTTGCCGTTGATGCCGATGAGGCGGCTGTCGTAGCGGCCGAGCATCTCGCGCTTGTCGCGCAGCAGCTCGGTGCGGAAGGCGCCCGCATCGACGCGCAGATTGGTGTTGAGGATGAACTGCTGCGACAGGCCGGTGAGCCGGGCGAGCTTCTGCGCCGCCGCCGTCTTCTCGGCGTCCGTCAGCTCGTTGCCCTTGGCGAGCGTGGTCAGGTAGTCGCCGAACGCATAGTCACGCGACTGTTGCACCACCTGTTCCAGCGTCTGGCGCTGGAGGTCGGCGGGCAGCTTCTTGTGGTACCACGCCGTGGCCGTGAAGGTGGGCAGGAACATCGCGTACGCGTTGTCGTTGGTGGGCGAGGGCGCGATGTTGCCGAGATCGAGCACGGTTCCCAACAGCATGACGCCGTTGAGGTAGATCCCCTCGTTCTCCTGCAGCTCGTCGGCCAGCCCCGCCGAGCGGAAGGTGCCGTAGCTCTCGCCGAACAGGTACTTGGGGCTCGCCCAGCGGTGGTACTTGTCCACGTAGTCGCGCATGAACTCACCGAACATCGTGATGTCGTTGCGCGCGCCCGTGAACTGCGTGGGGGCGACGCCCGGTGCCGGCCGCGAATAGCCGGTCATCATCGCGTCCACCTGTACCAGGTCGGTGGCGGCGAGCGGCGTGTACGGATTCGCCACCAGATCGTACGGCGGCGCGGGCTGCGAACCGTTCGGGCCCATGTTCGGATGCATCGGGCTCATGATGCCCATGTCCAGCCAGATCGACGCCGAGCCGGGGCCGCCGTTGAAGAAGAAGGTGACCGGACGCTTGGTGGAGTCCACGCCGTCCTTGGTGTACGAGATGTAGAACACCGTCGCCTTGGGCTTCCCGTTCTCGTCGTACAGCACCATGGTGCCGGCCCGGGCGGTGTAGTCGATCTTCTCGCCGTTGACGGTGACGGTGTGGTGCGTGGTCGAGACCTTCTCGACGGCGGGCACGCCTTCCTTCTCCGACGAACCGTCCTGCGCCCCGGGGGCGCCGGGGCCGCGGCCGCGCTGCTGCGCGGCGGCTGGAAGGGCGACGAACGAGGTGGCGGCAATGCCAAGAAGCAGCAGCCGAAGACGCATGGGTGATCCTCCAGGGTTCCGTGAATCCGGGCGAGGTGCAACGAGCGCCGGAGCGGTGAAACGCGGGCTGCGCCGGGGCGCCGAATACTCGGCACACCGGGCGGCCGCGGGCGAGTGGATGGGGTGCCTAATTATATGGTGGGGAACGCGGGCACGCGCGAATCGGCTCCCGCCGCCCGCCCCCCACCGTGTCGAAATCGGGATCTGCCGTTCGTCGCCTGGATGAAGGCAGACACGAACGGAGGCCGGCCGCCCGGCCGGTCCGACCCCAGATCTCCGAGGAGGCACGCCATGTCGTTCACGCAATCCGCCGCGCCAACACGCGCCCCGGCCCGCTGGCCACGGTGGGTCGTCCCGACCCTGCTGGCCCTCGTCTTCCTGTTCGCCGGCGGCATGAAGCTGGCGATGCCGGCGGCCGCCCTCGCTGCCGCCAGCCCGCTCCCGGTGGCCTTCATGCGCTTCATCGGCACCGCCGAGGTGCTCGGCGCCCTGGGGCTGGTGCTGCCGGGGCTGTTCGGGATCCATCGTGAGCTCACCCCGTTGGCGGCGGCCGGTCTGGTGATCATTATGATCGGGGCGGTGGTGGTGACGCTCTCCACGGGCGGCGGCGCCGCGGCTCTGGTGCCGGCGGCGGTCGGGACGCTCGCCGCCACCCTGGTTCGGCGCGCACCCCACACCTCGAGGAGATGACGGCCATGCGGTTCACGATGCTGGAGGCTGATCCCGGCGACGGGCGGAAGGCGGCCGCCGGTTGAGGGTCGCCCTCAGCCGGACCTTCCACTCGCTCCGGACGCGCAACTACCGGCTGTTCTTCATCGGGCAGCTCATCTCGAACACCGGCAACTGGCTCACCAACGTCGCGCTGATTCTGCTGGTGCTGCGGCTGACGGGGAGTGGATTCGCGGTCGGGCTGCTGTCGGCGTGCCAGTTCGGGCCCATGCTCTTTCTCGGCGCATGGGCCGGCGCCGTGGCTGACCGGTCGGACAAGCGGCGGATGCTGCTCCTCACGCAGAGCCTCGAGATGTCGCAGTCCATCGCCCTTGCCGTGCTCGCCTTCCAGCCGCACCCGTCGCTCGTCGCGTTGTACGCGGTCGCCGCCGGCGGCGGCATCCTGCTCGCCTTCGACAACCCGCTCCGCCGCTCGTTCGTCCCCGAAATGGTGCCGCCGGCGGACCTGCCCAACGCCGTCGTGCTCTACAGCACGATCGTCAACCTGTCGCGCATCTTCGGACCGGCCCTGGCAGGGCTGCTCGCCGTGAGCCTCGGCTTCGGTTGGTGCTTCACGCTCGACGCCGCCTCGTATCTGGCCGTCATCGCCTGCATCCTGATGATGCACGCCGACGAACTGCACCGCGTGGCCCGGCGCCCGCGCACCGGGGGCGAGGTGCGCGAGGGCGTGCGCTACGTGGCCTCGACGCCCTACCTCTGGATCAGCTTCCTGATGTTCGGCGCCGTGGGGTTGTTCTCCTTCAACTTCCGGGTCACGCTGCCGCTGTTCGTCACCGACAGCCTGCACAGCACCGAGCTGGTGTTCACGATTCTCTATTCCGTGTTCAGCGTCGGCGCCGTGGTCAGCGCCCTCATCGTCGCCCACCGTGCCCTGGTGCAGCTCCGGCACGTGATCATCGGCGCCGCCGCGCTGGGTGTCACCATGCTCATGCTCGCGGCCGCGCCGACGGTGGCCACGGCGGTGGCCGCCGTCTTCCTGGTGGGGATGGCGAGCGTGCTGTACATGACGCCGAGCACGGCCATCGCGCAGGTGGATACGCGCCGCGACATGCACGGACGCGTGCTGGCGCTGCAGACGGTGCTCATGGGAGGCACGGCGCTGGCCGGGGGCCCGCTGTTGGGCCATCTCGCCGACCTCGCGGGCGGGCGGGCGCCGCTCGTGCTGGGCGGTATCGTATGCCTGCTGGCGGCGGGGTTCGGCTACTGGGGGGGACGCCGCTGGGAGCGTGAGCGAGTATAGTCCACCATGCTACCGCACCCGAGGAACCGATGAGACGTCGCACCTATACGAGCATCCTGTGCTGGCTGGCCGCCCTGGGCATGGCGCGCGCCGGCGGCGCCCAACTCCCCGCGCCCGGCGGTGCGCCGCCGGCCGCGACGACCGTGATCGTGGTGCGGCACGCCGAGAAGGCGGCACAGCCCGCCGCCGATCCCCCGCTCACCGAGGGTGGACGGGCCCGCGCGCAGGCGCTGGCCGCGGCGCTCGCCCATGCCGGGGTGACCGCCGTGATCACCACGCAGTACGCGCGCACGCGCGACACGGGCGCGCCCACCGCGGCCGAATTCCACCTGACGCCGGTGGTGGTGCCGGCCAGTGGGCCGGTGGGCGACCACGCCCGGGCCGTGGCCGCAGCCGTGATGCGGCACGCGGGCGGCACCGTGCTCGTGGTGGGCCACAGCAACACCGTCGCCGAGATCGTCGCGGCGCTGGGAGCGGCCCAACCGCCGGACCTGTGCGACGCCGAGTACGACGCGATGTTCGTGGTGACGATCGCCCCGGGGCGCGCGGCGACGGTGGTGAAGGCGCGCTACGGCGCGGCGACGCCGGTGAGCGAGGGGTGCGGGACGACCATGAAATAGGCCGGCGCCGGCTGTCCGGCGCCCGCTTGCCGGGCAACCGTTGGCACCAACGGGGACTCTAACGGGATACCGCCGTGTGCGGCCCGAAACTCTCCCGTCTCCCCTCCCGTACCGGTGCCATGTTCGAAAGTCTTCGGAAGGACCTCACCCACGCCCTCCGGCTGTTCCGGAAGAGCCCCGGGTTCACGTTCGCGGCGGTGGCGGCGCTGGCCCTCGGCATCGGCGCCAACACCGCCATCTTCTCGGTGGTGGACGCGGTGTTGCTGCGGCCGCTGCCCTACCCCGCCGCCCAGCGCATGGTGCTGCTGGGGGTGAAATCGCCGCAGGGGCAAAACGTGGCCGGCTCGCCGGCCAAGTTCGAACACTGGGTGAAGCAGACCTCGGTGCTGCAGGACGTGGCGGCGTTCACCGTCGGGTACATGAACTTCACCGGCGGCGACGTACCCGTGCAGCTCCGCTCGGCGCAGGTCTCGCACGACTTCTTCCGGCTGTTCGGGGCCCGCATGCTGCGGGGCCAGCCGATCAGCGCCGAGCAGGACGCGCCCAACGCCGGCCACTTCGCGGTCATCAGCAAATCGCTATGGCAGCAACGGTTCAACGCCGACCCGCAGATCGTCGGCAAGGCGATCTCACTGGGTGGCGAGCCGTACACGGTCACTGGCGTGCTCGACGATTTCGACTTCAGCGACCTGGGCGCCACGCCCGAGGTGCTGGTGCCCTTCCAGTTCGATCCCAACACCACCGACCAGGGCCACTACTTCACGGTGGGGGCGCGGCTCAAGCCCGGCGTGACGCTCGACCAGGCGAACGCCGAGCTGGCACACTCCTCCGAGGCGTTCAGCGCCGCCTATCCCAACGCCCTCGGACAGGGCGCCCAGTTCTTCGCAGTGTCGCTCGGCGACGCCCTCGTGGCCAACGCGCGCACGTCGCTCTACGTGCTGCTCGGCGCCGTCGGCTTCGTGCTGCTCATCGCCTGCGCCAACGTCGCCAACCTGCTGCTCGCGCAGGCGACCGGGCGCCGCCGCGAGATCGCGATCCGCACCGCGCTCGGCGGCTCACGCGGCCGGATCATCCGGCAACTGCTCACCGAGAGCGTCGTGCTCTCGCTCACCGGGGGCGCGCTCGGGCTCGTCCTCGGCGCCGTGGGGATCCGCGCCCTGCTCTCGGTGAACACGGCGGGGCTGCCACGCATCGGGCAGCAGGGCGCCGGTGTGGGCATGGATTGGCGCGTGCTCGTGTTCACGCTCGTCGTCTCGGTGGGCACGGGGCTGCTGTTCGGATTGATCCCCGCCCTGGCCAGCGTGCGCACCGACCTCGCCAGCGAGTTCAAGGAGGGCGGCGCGCGCACCGGGTCGGGGTTCCGCCAGAACAAGGCGCGGAGCGTCTTCATCGTCACCGAGATCGCGCTGGCGCTGATTCTGCTCGTCGGCTCGGCACTATTGATCCGCACCGACCTGGCGCTGGCCAACGTCGACCCGGGCTTCGACGCCCACAACGTGCTCACCATGCGCATGTCGCTCACCGGGCAGCGGTGGGCCACCACGGCGTCGGTGGCGCAGGCCATCCAGGACGGCGTGCGCCGCGTGCAGGCGATTCCCGGCGTCGAGGTGGCGAGCGCCACCTGCTGCGTGCCGCTGCAGGGTGGGTTCGGCCTGCCGTTCACGATCGCGGGCCGGCCACTGACCAACGGGCCGTACACGGGCGGGGCCAGTTGGGAGACCGTCTCCCCCGGCTACTTCGAGGTGTTCCGGATTCCGGTCAAGCGCGGGCGCACCTTCAACGAGCACGACGACGCCCAGGGCACACCGGTGGTGATCATCAACGAGGCGATGGCCAAGCAGTTCTGGCCCAAGGGCGACGCGATGGGCGCCCAGATGACCATCGGGCACGGCGTGATGAAGCAATTCGCCAGCGAGCCCATGCGGCAGGTGATCGGCATCGTCGGCGACACCCGCGACAATGGACTCAACAGCGATCCGGCGCCGCGGATGTTCGTGCCGCAGGCGCAGACCGGCGACGGCGTGAACCAGCTCAACTCGGGGCTCGCGCCGCTGGCCTGGGTGGTGCGCGCCAAGACGGCGCCGATGCCGCTGAGCACCCGCATCGAAGCCGAGCTTCGCGCTGCCACCGGTCTTCCGGTGTCGCGCATCGAGCCCATGGACCAGGTGGTGCGTACCTCGACGTCGCGCCAGCGGTTCAACATGTGGTTGATGACCGTGTTCGGGGCGTCGGCGCTGCTGCTGGCGGCCATCGGCATCTACGGGCTGATGGCGTACACGGTGGAACAGCGCACGCAGGAGATCGGCATCCGGCTGGCGCTGGGCGCCGAGGGCGCTCGGGTGAAGAACATGGTGGTGGCGCAGGGGATGCGGCTGGCGATCGTCGGCGTGCTGGTGGGTGTGGCGGCGTCGTTCGGACTCACGCGCCTGCTGTCCAGCTTCCTGTTCGGCGTCCAGCAGTACGATCCGCTGGTGTTCGTGAGCGTCCCGCTGCTGCTCGCGACCGTCGCGCTGGCCGCCGTGTGGTGGCCAGCGCGCCGGGCGAGCCGGGTGGATCCGCTGACGGCGCTCCGTTACGAGTAGCGCCTCAGCGGCGGCGGATCATCGCCGCCCGCCGTTGCCCGGCTGGACCTCGTGCGCCTGTCGCGGCGCCCCGTGGTCGTCCGTGGCGGCGTGCGCGCTCCGGTCATCGCGGTCGTGCCCACGCGCACGGTCCCAGTCGTCGTGCACCGGGCGGTGCTTGTAGTCGAACCGGCGATCCGCGTGCACCCACGCCGCGTCGCGCGGGGGCAGGAAGTACTCGTTGCGGTAGCGATACACCGCCACCGCGCGCGCGCCCCGCACCGGATGCGGGTAGTAGCGGCCGCGATACTCGTACACCACCACCGGCGTCCACCGCACGTAGGCCGCGCGCCAGTTGCCGTAGCGCTGCGACGAATAGGCGAAGATCCCGATCTCCGGACCCAGCCGCGTGCCGACCGCCACACTCACCTTCACCTGCGCCGGCGCAGTGCGCGGCAGGGTGAGCAGTGCTCCCACCAGTGCCGCGGTCATCCAGGTTGCCTTTCTCATAACGGCCTCCGGTTGAATGTCGTCACGAGCCGATGCCCGTTTCCCCGTATGACGCCGGCTGCGTGCATTCGTTAGGCCCGGCGTGGCGCGCCGTGCGCGGCACGCCTGTCATCTGCACGTCATCTGCACGGCGTGTGTGCGTTGCGTGCGCCGAGTGCGCCATGTGCGCTGCATCACACTGCGGAATTGCCACCGGGAATGCGTGACGGGGTATGATCGGTATCCGTCACTCTGCAGGATGGTCGACACACATTACGGGGGACGTATGTCTTGGAAATCCTGGCTGCAGGGCGCCGCGGCCGCCGGGTTGCTCATGCTCGGCACCGCGTGCACGGCACACTGGGTGGTCGCCTCGCCGCCGCGCCCGCAAACCGTGGTCGTTCGCGAGCCGCCGCCGGCTCCGGTGGAAGTCGTTCCGCCGCGGCCGGGCATTCAGTACGTCTGGGTCAAGGGACACTGGACGTGGCGTGAGCCCAGCGAGCGCTATCAGTGGTCGCCGGGCTTCTGGCAGTACACGGGGCGCGAAGCGCGCGGCGAGTACAACGGTCGCGGCTACGAAGGCCGCGACGAACATGCGCGCGACGAGCATGCGCGCGACGACGACGATCGCGGGGGCCGCGGCGATCGCGGCCACGAGGATGAGAACGTTCACGTGTACGGACATCCGCCGCGCGATCGCGAGGAACGCGTACCGCCGCGTCCGGGCCAGGACTACGAATGGAACAGGGGCCACTGGGTGTGGCACCAGAACGCGAAGGAGTACCAGTGGGAGTCCGGACGTTGGGAACGCCCGGCGCGCGGCGGCCCGCCCAACGGCCGCGGCAATTCCGCCGATGATCACGGCCGAGGTTCCGGCAACGACCACGCCGGCCGCGGCAATGGCAACGACAAGTCCGACCACGGCGCGCAGGGCAACGGCAACGACAAGCCCGATCACGCCGGCCGCGGCAACGGCAACGGCAAGTCCGACCATGGCGCGCAGCAGCCGCCCAAGGAGGAACCGCCGCGTACGGCCAAGCCCCGCCCCGAGGTGAAGCCCGTGCCGCCCAAGCCCGAGCCGCCGAAGGCCGTCGTGGTGAAGCCGCAGATCGAGGTCAGGCCGCAGGGCGAGAGCCGCGATCCGGCGCCGCTTGCGGGCCCCGGCAAGAAGGGCGAGCGCGCCACAGTCGTGGTGTTCGCCACCAGGCAGCCGCCCAAGGACAAGGTGGAGAAGGCGCCGCGGAGCGTGATGAGCGGCCAGGTCTGGATCGGCGGGCACTGGACGTGGCAGCGCAACGATTACGTCTGGACGGCCGGTCACTGGGCCGTGCCGGCCAAGGGATTCCACAGCTGGGTGGCCGGACACTGGGCGCACGAAGCGCGCGGCTGGTACTACGTGGACGGATACTGGAAGTAGGGCGCCCCTCCGCAGCGATAACGGGGAGCTGAGGGGGGTGGGAACGCGACGGCTCGGCCGGAACACCGGCCGGGCCGTCGTGTTTTCCGCGGCGCCAGTTCGCGATCCGGCCGGAAATGTGCGCTGCGTCACCGGCGCAACGTGGCGCGTGATCGGGGCGTGACGTAGCTCCACGCGCGGCCGTCTGCTACCGAGTATCGTCGGCAGCAGTGCGGGAGGAAGTATGAATCGGAGACTCTGGTTCCTGGTCGCGGCGGTCGCGCTGGGACTCATCATGGCGTCGAACGCGCGCTGGCAATCGCCGCGCGCCACGGCGATCGAACCCTCGACGGCCGATACCCCGAGCCCGTCGCGCACCGGCCCCGAGGCCGGCCCGGCGGCCGATCCGGCGCATGCCCCCGCTCCCGCCCCCACCCCCGTTCCCGTTCCGACGCCGGCCCAGCCGGCCACGCCCGGCGAGTCCGCACCACCCGCCCCGGGCGCCGACTACGTGTGGGTGGACGGCCACTGGGTGTGGCACGACCACGAGCGGAAGTTCGAATGGGAGCCGGGCTACTGGCGGCGCCTGGCGCCCGTCTTCATCGCCGACGGCACGGTCCGCCAGGACACGTCGCCGCGCGTATTACTTCGCGTCGAGCACTTCACGCACGCGCCGCAGCAGGGAGTCTTTGGTGAAGGGCTTCTCCAGGAGCGACACCTCGGCCTGTGAGATGCCGTGGCGCACCACGGTGTCGTCGGTGTGCCCCGACATGTAGAGCACCCGAACCCCCGGGTGCGACCGGGCCAGCCGCGCCACCACCTGGCGCCCGCCCATCCCGGGCATCACGACGTCGGTGATGACGAGCTGTGCCGTCACGCCCTCGCGGTCGAGCAGGTCGAGTGCCTCGGCGCCGCTCGCCGCCGTGAGCACGGTGTAGCCACCGGACTCCAGCAACCGCTGGACGAGCGCCCGCACCTCGGGCGCATCGTCCACGACCACGATCGTCTCGGTGCCGGTGAGGCGTGCGGTTTCGCGCGAGGTACCCGACTCCGGCGCGCCGCCCACCATCACACGCGGCAGGTAAACGCGGAAGCTCGTTCCCTGGCCCGGCTCGCTGTACACGAAGATGAACCCCTGGCTCTGCTTCACGATCCCGTACACCGTGGACAGACCCAATCCCGTGCCCTGCCCCTTGGGTTTGGTGGTGAAGAAGGGTTCGAACACGCGTGAACGCGTCGACTCGTCCATTCCCACGCCCGTGTCGCGCACCGTGAGCTGTACGTACGGCCCGGGCGGCACCGCCACCATCGACTGCCGGGCGTAGCTCTCGTCGATCTCCACGTTCCGCGTCTCGAGCGTGAGCCGGCCGCCCTGCGGCATCGCGTCGCGCGCGTTTACGGCCAGGTTGAGCAGCACCTGCTCGAGCTGGCCCGGGTCGGCCATCGTATTGCCCAGATCGGGCGCCGGCACCACCAGCAGTTCGATGTCGGCGGCGAGCACGCGGCGCAGCAGCGGCTCCGCCGCCGAGAGCGTGGCGTTGAGATTGATCAGCTTGGGCTGCAGGATCTGCTGGCGGCTGAAGGCCAGGAGCTGGCGCGTGAGTTCCGCCGCCCGCTCGCCCGCCCGCACCATCTCCACCACGTCGCCGTGCAGGGAGTGGTCGGCGGGCAGCTCGGCGAGCACCAGTTCGCCCATCCCGTTGATCACCGTGAGCAGGTTGTTGAAGTCGTGGGCAATGCCGCTGGCGAGCTGCCCCACGGTCTCCATCTTCTGCGACTGGCGCAGCTGCGCTTCCAGCTTCAGCCGTTCGGTCACGTCCGACTTGACGGCCACGAAGTGCGTGACCACGTCGCCGTCCATGATCGGCGTGATTCCCATGTCCTCGGTGTAGACGCTGCCGTCCTTGCGCCGGTTGATCACCTGCCCCTGCCACGTGCGGCCCCGGGTGATCGTTTCCCACATGCCGCGGTAGAAATCGGGCTCGTGCTTTCCCGAGCGCACCAGGTCGCGCGGGTTCCTGCCGATCGCCTCCTCCGGCGCGTAGCCCGTGAGGGCCGCGAACGCCGGGTTCACCCACTCGATCGTGCCCGTGGGGTCGGTGATCACGATGGCGTTGGCGGTGGCCTCGAGCGCCGCGCTCTGCAGCCGCTGCAGCACCTCCGCCTCGCGCCGCTCGGTGATGTCCTGAAACACCCCGTGCACGCGCACCGTCCGGCCGCCCACGCGGTCCGCCGTGCCGAGCGTGCGCACCCAGATGCGGCGGCCCGAGGCGGTGACCATCGGAAGTTCCAGATCGTAGGGCGTGCCGTCGGCGATCGCCGCTTCGACGGCGGCGGCAATCACCGGACGCGCCTCGGGGGCATAGAACTCGATCGCCTGGTCCACCGCGGGCTGCACCCCCGACTCGATCTCGTGGATGCGGAACACTTCCTCGGTCCATCGCAGGTGCTGCGTCTGTACGTCGAACTGCCAACCGCCGATCTTGGCGAGCTCCCCCGTCTGATCGAGCAGCTTGTGCGACTGCTGGAGTTCCTCCTGCAGTTCGTGCTCGGTGGTCACGTCCTCGGCGAGTCCCACCAGACGGTAGACCTTGCCGCGGTCGTCGCGCACCGGGAATCCGCGCCCGCGCACCCACCGGATGGTCCCGTCCGGCCGCAGCAACCGGAAGGTGACCGTACTCGCCTCGCCGCGGCGCACCGCGTTCTGCGACTCGCGCACGGCGTCGCGGTCGTCCGGGTGCACGGCCTCGAACCAGACCCCGGCGTCGCGCCCCTCCTCGAGCGGACGTCCCCAGATCTCGCCCCAGGTGGGACTCACATAGACCGGCTGGCCGGTCTCGAGGTCGAGCGTGAAGAACGCCTCCTGAATGTGTTCGGCGATCTGCCGGAAGCGGTGTTCGCTGTGCCGGAGTTCCGCCTCGGCCTCCTGGCGCCCGCGCATGATGGCGGCGGGAATGAGCGACGACAGGCTGGCCAGCGCCAGGTACGCATAGATGGCGTGGACGCGCGTGAGCGGCGGGCCGGCCTCGACGCCGAACGGCCCCACCCCGTGCGCCGCCCCCCATTCGGTGAACGCGGCGAGGATGATCGTGCCCGTGGTGGCGCCCCAGGGGCCGAAGCGGGCCGCAATCCAGAGCAGCGGCGGGAACACGAGGTACGGCACCACCCGCGCCCAACCCACGGGGGCGGGCTCGCCGCCGAGCGCCACGAATGCCAGCACTGCGATGGCGACAAGCACGGCGGCGGCCTCCAGCATGGCGGCGCGCGAGAGGCGGCGGCGCGAGCGAGCAAAGTCCACCCAGGCGAGAATCGCCGGGGCGACGATGAGCATGCCCATCCCGTCGCCCGTCCACCAGACCAGCCAGGCCCGCCAGAAGTCGATCCCGCCGCGGGTCATCACCGCCGCGCCCACCAGCGCCGTGACCGCATTGCTCACCACCGCGGCGCCCACCAGCAGGGCGACCACCTCGCGCAACGAGTGGAGGCGCACGCGGTCGCCGACCACGCTCGTCACCAGCCATGCGGCGACGAGCGACTCCAGGCAGTTGGCCGCCGCCGCGGCCATCGAGAATCCGAGCGCCGACCCGTGCTGCAGATCGGCCAGCGCTCCCCCCAACGCCGCGCCGGCGATCACCGCCGGCCACCGTCGCCGGCCGGAGAGGATGAGCGCCGCGAGCACGAACCCGGCGCCGGGCCACACGACGGCAATGCCGCCCGGCCGGAGGATGACCCCGTAGCCGATCTGCGCGCACAGGAAGTCGCCGGCGGCAACGCCCAGCACGACGGCGCCGGCGCGGGCCGCACCGCTGCGCCAATCGCCGGCGGATGCCACGAGTGCCCTGCTCCGAGAAGTCACGGGCGCACCACTCCGGATTCGGACGGTCCCGGGCCCCCCGCTCCCCCGGGGGTACCCCGCTCTAGCTTACTGGCCGCCCCCCTCCTCGTGCAAATCCGGCGAACCACTCATTGTCGAAAACTTGTATTCCCCGGAGCCCAGCTCCACCAGCACGTCGGCGCCCCGCTGGCGCACCGACCGCACACCGGGATCGCCGGCCAGGGAACGTCCCCCCTCCCGCACGCCGTCCACCGTCGTGCCGCGAAGGGTGACCGTCGACCAACTGTTCGGGGGGACGGTGACGTCGAGGGTGAACGCCCCGTCGTGCAGAGTCCACGCCGAGGCCAGCGTGCCGAACCGGGTGTCGATGGAGGTACGGGCGCTCGTGAGTCCGCCCCCCGGCCGCGGCGCGATGAAGGAGTGCGCGTACCCCGGCGCCGTCGGATCGAGGTCGATGCCGCCGATGGTCCGGTACATCCAGTCGCCCACGGCACCGAATGCATAGTGGTTGAAGGAGTTCATGCTCGGCTCCTCGAACGTCCCGTCGGGCTCGATGCCGTCCCACCGTTCCCACATCGTCGTCGCGCCGCGCGTGATCGGGTAGAGCCACGACGGATACGTGCGCTGCAGCAGCAGCCGGTAGGCGACGTCCAGATGTCCGGTGCTGGTGAGCGCGTCCAACAGGTTCGGCGTCCCCAGGAATCCGGTGGTCAGGTGCATGCCGTGCGCGCGCACGTCGTGCGCGAGCCGCGCGCCGGCGGTGGCCACGAGCGAGTCGGGCAGGAGGTCGAACTGCAGCGCCAGCGCGTAGGCGGTCTGCGTGCTCTCCCCCACGCGGCCGGCGGGGGTTACGAACTCGTGGTCGAACGCCGCGCGCTCGCGTCGATAGAGCGCCTCGTACGCCGCCGCGTCGTCCTCGCGGCCCAGCACCCGCGCCGCGCGCGCCACGAGGTCCGCCGAGTGGGCCAGGAACGCCGTGCCGATGAGATCGGTGCCGGTGGTGGCGCCCGGATAGCCGGCGTCGGTGCTGTGGTACGCCAGCCAGTCGCCGAACTGCGAGCCCGGCCGCCACACGCCGTCGGCCCCGGCCTGCCGCTGCTCGAAGTCCACCCAGGCGCGCATGCTCGCGTACTGGCGCGCCAGCAGGGCGCGGTCGCCGTAGGCGAGGTACATGGTCCAGGGCACGATCACCGCCGCGTCGCCCCACCCCGCGGTGCCCGCCTTGTCGGTGCTGTCGCCGCCCATCGGGTTGGGGATCACCCAGGGCAGGCTGCCGTCGGCGTGCTGATCGATGGCGGCATCGGCCAGCCAGTTCGCGAAGAAGCCATCGACGTTCATGTTGAATGCCGCCGTCCGCGCGAACACCTGCGCGTCGCCCGTCCACCCCAGCCGCTCGTCGCGCTGCGGACAGTCGGTTGGCACGCCCAGAAAGTTGCTGCGCTGTCCCCACACGATGTTGTGCTGCAACTGGTTCAGCATGCTGTCCGAGGTGACGAAGGTGCCCGTCGGCTGCAGGTCGGACGACAGCGCGATGCCGGTGATGGTGCCGGTGTCGGCCGCGCCGGGCAGCCCCGAGACGGCAACGTACCGGAATCCGTGGTAGGTGAAGTGCGGCTCGTACACCTCGGGCCCGCCGCCCCGCAGTGTGTAGCGGTCGGTCTGTTTCGCCCGCCGCAGGTTGCCGGTATAGACGTTCCCGTCGTGGTCCATCACCTCGGCGAACCGCATCCGCACCGTGGTGCCCGCCGGCCCGGTCACGCGGAGCCGCGCCCAGCCCGTGAAGTTCTGGCCGAGATCGAACACCGTCTCGCCGTTGGGCGTCCTCGTGATCGCCACCGGCTTCAGCTCGGCCACACGCCGCACGGGCGGCGCCACGGGCGTCACGAGCGCGGCTGAGGGTGCATCCAGCACCGCCACCGGCGTCCACTCCGCATCGTCGTACGGCGCCGACTTCCACCCGGCGTGTTCCAGGCGCGCGTCGTAGGTCTCGCCGTCGTAGATGTCGGAAGAGCGCACCGGGCCGTCGACGGTCCTCCAGTTGCCGTCGGACACGATGCGCTGCGTGCGTCCGTCCGCGTAGCGCACGTCGAGCTGCAGCAGCAGGGCGCGATGCTCGCCGTAGAGGTTGCGCGCGTG
>CAVSJE010000021.1:0-11849 GCA_963728115.1 uncultured Gemmatimonadaceae bacterium | reverse complement strand
CAGCGCCCGGATGGTGATCGCGCGGATGGCGGGATTGAGGCCCGGGACGTCACCGCCGCCGGTGAGAATTGCGATCGTGCGCTGAGGACCTGCCATGGCTTCGCTCCCTGCAATCTGTCGGTTCGAGAGTCAGGCGCTCGCTCGCCGCGAGCGGCGGACGCCGGGCCTAGTACTTCGGCTTCGGAACCGACCGAATCACTTCCCAATGTTGCCACTTGGTGCCGCGCAGGGCGACGGTGAGCCGGTAGCTGCCGCCGTCGAGCTCGTGGCCACCGCCGGCGCGGGGTTCCCCCCAGAGCGCCGTCGCCACCACCACGTATTCTCCGGCGTTCGGGCCGCGTTCGACCTTGTCGATGGAGAGAAATACGGCGTCACGGATGATGGTACAGTCATGCCCGGCGGTGGCGCAGACCACCGCCTGCTGGCGCCGCATGATCAAGGCCGGGAGCGGCGGCGCGATGTCCCGGGGGTTGAGCTTCTGCACGAGCGGCGCGAATGCTTCCAGGCTTCGGGCCTGGTCGAATACCATCGTCCGGCCGTTGGCCGGATGCGATCCGACGGCGCGGTCCGGCGGGAACAGATAGGTGGACACCGTCCGCGTGATCGAGCCCGCCTGGGTGGACGTGAGCGACGGGCCCTGGAGTGCGAGCACGGCAAGCATCAGCGAAAGGAACACTGCGAAATCCTCGATGGGTGGGTCTGGGTCGGATACCGGAACGCCGGGTGGGGGACCGCGCGGTCCCGACGTCGGAATATGGCGGCGGGCGGTGCCGCGATGACAGAGGGGTTGGTATTTCTTCGCGCCGGCCCGGCGCGTCGGTGGTTTCCGCTCCCGGCCGGATTGTGCATATTGTATCCAACTCGGGTCCGGGGCCGTCTGCGCGGCGCCGCCCGCATGCCGCCGTCCGCCCGGTCACCTTCGTTCCTTCATCCACGTTCCTTCATGCCGCGGCGCTCACCCACCCGTTCCAAGACTACCGGGACCCGCCCGGTCGAAGCTTCGATCGTTCCCATCGAGCGTCAGACGGTCACCGGGCTCACCCGCGATGCCATCCGCGACCGGATCCTTCGCGGCGCGTACCCGGCCGGTCAGCCCCTCCGCCAGGATGCCATCGCCGAGCAGCTCGGCGTGAGCCGCATCCCGGTCCGCGAAGCCCTCCGCCTTCTGGAAGCCGAGGGCCTGGTGACCTTCAATCCCCACCGCGGCGCCGTCGTGTCCACGTTGTCGTTGGCCGAGATCGAGGAACTCTACGAACTGCGCGCCGATATCGAGTCCGATCTCCTCACCCGCGCCATACCCCACATCACCCCCGACCAGCTCGCGCGCGCCGAGGAAGTGCTCGATACGTACGAGGCGTCGCTTCGTCGCGGCCAGGTGGCCGGATGGGGCGGGTTGAATTGGAAGTTCCACTCGACGCTCTACGCTGCCGCCGGCCGGCCGGTGACGATGGGCATCGTGCACCGCCTGCACCAGCACACCGACCGGTACTCGCGCATGCAACTCGCGCTCACCCACGGTGAGCGCCGGGCCATCACCGAGCACCGGGCGATCATCGCCGCCATCCGCAAGCGCAACGTGCGAGGCGCCGCGGCGCTGTTGCGCCGGCACATTCTGGGCGCGGGGCAGGCGCTCCTGACCTTCCTGGCGGCTCAACACCAAGGCACGGAGTCCGCTTCTGCGGCCCCGCGCCGCACCCGATCATCATGACCCAACCTGTGAAACTCTCCCACTACCTCGGCGGCCGCTGGGTACCCAGCACCGGCGACGACTGGATCGCCGATCTCAATCCTTCCGACTCGCGCGACGTGGTGGCGCAAACGCCGCGCGGCACCCCCGACGACGCCCGGGCTGCGGTCGCGGCCGCCGAGGCAGCGCTGGGAGGATGGCGCTCGCTCTCCGGACCGGCCCGCGCCGAGCACCTGTACAAGTGGGCCACCGTCATGGCCGAACATCAGGAGGCGTTGGCGCAGGCGATGACGCGCGAGGTGGGGAAACCGATCTCCGAAGCCAGGGGCGAGGCCGCGCGCTGCACGGCGATCCTTCGCTACTACGCCGGCGAGGCCGTGCGCAACATGGGGGACATCATCCCCGCCCAGGCCGCCGGCGCCATCCAGTTCTCCCTTCGGGAACCGCTCGGAGTGGTCGCGCTGATCACGCCATGGAATTTCCCGGCGGCGATTCCACTCTGGAAGGCAGCGCCGGCGTTGGCGTTCGGGAATACGGTCGTGCTCAAGCCGGCCGAGGGGGCGTCACAGGTGGCCAGCCTGATTGCCGAAAGCGCCGATGCGGCCGGGCTTCCCCGGGGCGTGTTCAACGTCGTGCTCGGGGCGGGTGCGGTGTTGGGGCCGGCGCTGCTCGCGGCCTCCGCCGTGCGCGGCGTCAGTTTCACGGGCTCGGCGGCCGTGGGCGCGGGGATCGCGAGCGCCGCGGCGGCGCGGAACATTCGCTATCAGACGGAGATGGGCGGCAAGAACGTCGCCATCGTCCTCCCCGATGCGGATCTGGCCCAGGCCGCGTCGCTCACGGCGGCCGGGGCGATGCGATACGCCGGCCAGAAGTGCACGGCCACCAGCCGGGTGATCGTGGCCGGCAAGGTGGAGGACGACTTCCTTGCCCGCCTGCGCGCGCAGGTCGCCGGATTGGCGCTCGGCCCCGTGACCGATCCCAAGGCCGCCGTCGGGCCGGTGATCACGGAGCAGGCGCGCGATTCGATCAACCGGGCGCTGCGCGACGCGGGCGGCGAACAGATCGTGCCGACCCCGATTCCGGCGACCGATGCGTTCGCCCATGGCTATTTCGTTCCCCCCACGATCGTACGCGGAGTCGCCCCCGACGCCCCGGTGGCGCAGCAGGAGTTGTTCGGCCCGGTGCTCACCTGGCTGCGGGCGGACGATCTGGAGCACGCGCTCGCCCTCGCCAACGACACCGTGTACGGACTCAGCGCGTCGCTGTTCACGAAGGACGTTCCGAGCGCGCTCGCCTACATCCGACGGATCGACGTCGGCCTCGTGCGGGTCAACGGCGACACCACGGGCGTGGATCCGCACGCCCCCTTCGGCGGTATGCGCGGCTCGAGTTCCGGGAGCCGCGAGCAGGGCCCGGCGGCGCGCGAGTTCTATACCGAAACGAAGACCGTTCAAATCAATCCCTGAGGATCCGCCATGCAGCAGCGCGATTGGGCGGGGGTGTTCTCCGCCATTACGACCCCCTTCAATGACGACCTGACGGTGGACCACGACTTCCTGGCCCGGCACGTGGGGTGGCTCCTGGACCATGGGGTGCGCGGAATCGTTCCGCTCGGGTCGCTGGGGGAGGGCGCCACGCTGAGCGCCAGAGAGAAGTCCGAGGTCCTGCGGACCTGCCGCAAGGCGACGGCGGGGCGCGTGCCGCTGGTCGCGGGCATCGGCACGCTGTCCACGGCCGACGCCGTCGCACTGGCGCACGAGGCGCAGCACATCGGGTGTGACGGGCTCATGGTGCTCCCGCCGTACGTGTACCGTGGAGACGCGCGGGAGACGATGGCCCACATGAGTGCGGTGCTCGACGCCACGCCGCTCTCCTGCATGCTCTACAACAATCCCATCGCCTACGGCACCGACATCACGCCGGCACAGCTCGGCGCCTTGGCGGGCCACGAGAACCTCGTGGCCGTCAAGGAGTCGAGCGGCGACGTCCGCCGGGTGACGGAGATCGTGCAACGGCACGGCAGCCGGTTCAACGTATTCGTCGGCCTGGACGACGCGATCGTGGAAGGGCTGGGCGCCGGCGCCGTGGGATGGATTGCCGGCCTCGTGAACGCCCTGCCCGACGAGTCGGTGCGGGTGTTCGAGCTCGCATCTTCGGGACACGCCGCCGAGGCCCGGGCCCTGTACGAGTGGTTCCTGCCGCTCCTCCGGCTCGACACCGTGCCCAAGTTCGTCCAGCTGATCAAGCTCGTGCAGCAGCAGGTGGGCCAGGGAAGCGCGCGGGTACGCCCGCCGCGGCTCGAGCTGGAGGGTGAGGAATTGACCGCCGCGATGGCTCTCATCCGCGAGCGGCTCGCCGCGATCCCCACCGTCGCCCCGTGACCGCCGCCGGGCGCGTCGCACCCATCGACGTCGTCGATTCGCACACCGAAGGCGAGCCGACGCGGGTCGTCGTCGATGGCTGGCCGCTGCCGGCCGGCCGGACGATGGCCGAACGCCGGGAGACGTTGCGCGTCCACGCGGATCATCTCCGGCGCGGCGTCGTACTCGAACCGCACGGCCACGACGCGATCGTCGGTGCCCTGCTCACGCCGCCCGTCACCCCGAATGCGGTGGCGGGGGTGATCTTCTTCAACGACGTCGGCTATCTCGGGATGTGCGGCCACGGGACGATCGGCGTCGTCCGCACCCTGCAGTTCCTGGAGCGTATCCGGCCCGGCGCCGTCACGCTCGACACCCCGGTCGGGACCGTCAGCGCGGAACTGGACGGAGATGGCGCGGTGACGATCGTCAACGTCCCCGCGTACCGGCACGCAGCCGACGTGCGCCTCGACGTGCCGGGGGTCGGTGCGGTGCGCGGCGACGTGGCCTGGGGCGGAAACTGGTTCTTCCTCACCGAAGTGCCCGGCGTCGCCCTCGACCCGGCGAACATCCCCGACCTCACGCGGCTGACCGGACTCATTCGCGAGGCGCTGCACGCCCAGGGCATCACCGGGGCGGAGGGGGCCGAGATCGATCACGTCGAGCTCTTCGGCCCCCCCACCGTTCCGGGCGCCGACAGCCGGAATTTCGTGCTATGTCCCGGCGCCGCGTACGACCGATCGCCCTGCGGCACCGGCACGTCGGCCAAGCTCGCGGCGTTGTACGAACGCGGCGCACTCAAGCCGGGGCAGCGCTGGACGCAGGAGAGCATCACCGGGAGCACGTTCACCGCCTGGCTCGAGGAGCGCGACGGCGTGCTGGTGCCGCACATCCGGGGACGCGCCTACATCACCGGCCGGGGCACCCTCCACTTCGACGCCGCCGACCCGTTTCGGTTCGGCTGGCCGCCCCCGTGACGCAGCCGGCGCGCCCCGACGTGGTCGTCATCGGGGCGGGAATCGTCGGCGCCGCATGCGCGCACGCCCTTGCCCGTGAAAAGCTGCGGGTACTGGTGTGCGAGGGGGCATTCCCGGGTGGAGGGGCCACGGCAGCCGGAATGGGGCACGTGGTGGTCATGGACGACTCGCCGGCGCAACTGGCACTCACGGTCCTCTCCCGGAACCTGTGGACATCGCTCGCGCCCACCCTGTCGCCAGCCTGCGAGGACGAACAGCCGGGCACGCTCTGGATTGCCGCGAACGGTGAGGAGATGGAGGCCGTGCGGGACAAGCGGCGCACATGCGAGCGCGCCGGCGTCCGCGCTGAGGTTCTGGACGAGACGGAGCTCGCCAGAGCGGAGCCGGCACTTCGTCCCGGCCTCGCGGGTGCATTGTACGTGCCCGACGATCGCGTGATCTACCCGCCGAATGCCGCACGCTGGTTTCTCGACATGGCGACCGACGGTGGAGCCACGGTCCGGTCCGGGGCAACGGTCACCGCGATCGGCTCCTCCTCGGTGACGCTCGTGGCCGGTGGCACGCGGGAGACGATCTCAACCGGAGCCGTCATCCTCGCCACGGGCATCGATGCGCCGACGCTGCTCCCCGGCCTGCCGATCGTGCCGCGAAAGGGGCATCTGGTGATCACGGATCGCTACCCGGGCCTCATCCACAGCCAACTCGTGGAACTGGGCTATCTGCGCAGCGCCCACACGATGACGGGAGCCTCTACGGCTTTCAACCTGCAACCGCGGGCCACCGGCCAGGTGCTCATCGGCTCGTCGCGCGAGCTCGTGGGCCGCGATTCCAGGGTCAACGGGGCGATCGTGCGAGCCATGGTCACGCGCGCGGTGGAGTTCGTGCCTGCGCTCGCCGCTTGCGAGACCATCCGGACCTGGACGGGGTTCCGGCCAGCCACCCCGGACAAACTGCCGCTCATCGGTCCCTGGCCCGAGACGCCGGGACTCTGGGTGGCGGCCGGCCACGAGGGGTTGGGTATCACCACCGCCACCGGCACCGCCGCCATCGTGGCGGCTGGAATACGGGGCCGCCCCGCACCCATCGACGCGACACCCTTTCTGCCCACGCGTGCGATGCCCCCGGCGGAGACGTCATGACCGGCCGGCTCCCGATCACCATCGACGGCCAGCCGCACTCCGTGGCGCCGGGCACGTCGGTGGCAATCGCACTGCTCGCGGCCGGCCATTTCCGCTTCCGAACGTCGGTGCAGGGCGAGCGGCGCGGGCCCGTCTGTGGCATGGGTGTCTGCTTCGAGTGCCGCGTCACCATCGACGGCCGCCGGCACCAGCGGGCCTGCCTCATACCCTGCGCGGCCGGCATGGCCATCTCCACGCAGGAGCCGGTGGATGGCTGAGAATCGGACGGTCGACGTGGCGATCGTGGGCGCCGGGCCGGCCGGGCTCGCCGCTGCCGTCCACGCCGCGGAATCGGGAGCCCGGGTGCTCGTGGTCGATCAGGCGGCCCACCTCGGTGGCCAGATCTGGCGGCACGCCGATGGCGGGCGTCTTCCCGGGGCGGCGCGCCGGTGGCTCGCCCGCTTCGCGGCCAGCGGCGCCGGTCATCTACCGAACACGACGATCATCGATGCCGCGCCCGGGCTTCTGGCCTTGCTCGGCCCGCAGGGCCCCCTCACGGTGCGCGCAGGCGCAATCGTGCTCGCCACCGGCGCGCGCGAGCTGCTGCTCCCCTTTCCCGGGTGGGCGCTCCCCAACGCGTTCGGCGTGGGCGGGCTCCAGGCCCTCGTCAAGAGCGGACTCCCCGTGCGCGGGCGTCGGATCGTCATCGCCGGCAGCGGCCCCCTGGTATTTCCCGTAGCGGCGACCGTCGCCAGCGCCGGCGGGTCGCTGGTCATGGTCGGCGAGCAGGCCGACGCGACCCGCGTGGCCGCCTTTGCGGCATCGCTGTGGCGCTCACCCGGGAAGCTCGTCGCGGCGGCCCGCTACCGGGCGGCGTTCGCGGGCTCGCGGTTTCGCACGGGGTGTTGGGTCGAGCGTGCGGAGGGCGACGGTCGCGTGGAACGCGTCGTGCTCACCGACGGCCGCCGGCGATGGCGGGAGGAGTGCGATCTGTTGGCGACCGCCGCCGGACTGATTCCGAACGTCGAGATCGCCGCCGCCCTGGGGTGCGCGGTTTCCGCAAGCGGCATCGCGGTCGACGATCGTCAGGAGACTTCGATTGCGGGCGTGTACGCCGCCGGGGAGTGCACCGGCGTGGCCGGCGAGGACGCCGCAATCGCGGAGGGCGCGGCGGCCGGCCGGGCCGCCGCAGGGCGCGAAGCCACCGGGCAACGGACGCGCGCCGCCGGTCGGGCCTTCGCACGACGGCTGTCGGCGAGCTTCGCCCCGCGCCGGGAATTGCTGGAGCGCGCCCAGGCTTCGACGGTCGTCTGCCGCTGTGAGGACGTCCGGTACGGGCAGCTGCGGCCTGAATGGGGCGCGCGCCAGGCCAAGTTGCTGACCCGCGTGGGCATGGGGGCCTGCCAGGGGCGGGTATGCGGCGCCGCCCTCGAACGCATGTTCGGGTGGGAGGCGCCGACGGTGCGACCACCGTTGGCTCCCGTGCCAGCCGAGGCGCTGCGCGAGTTGGGATCGTCTGAACGGTGAGTCGGGTGCCCGCGGGCGCGGCGCTCGTGTGGGCCGTGCGGTTGCCCGGCCTCCGACCGCTTCGGTAGCTTACGCCTGCTCGTATTCACTTCGTGATCACGCGGTTTCACCGTTTTCTATAGGCGCCCCAATGGCGACGTACAAATACGCGAAGGTCCCCAGTGCGGGGGACCACATCCAGTACGAAGGTGGGGAGCTCAAGGTCCCCGATCACCCGATCATTCCGTTCATCGAGGGCGACGGCACCGGCGCCGACATCTGGCGGGCATCGGTGCGCGTGTTCGATGCCGCGGTGGCCAAGGCGTACGGCGGCAAGCGCAAGATCTCGTGGATGGAGGTGTACGCCGGCCAGAAGGCGTTCGACCTCTGCCAGGAGTGGCTGCCCGAGGAGACCGTCGAGGCGCTGCGTGAGTTCCGCGTTTCGATCAAGGGACCGCTCACCACGCCCATCGGCGGCGGCATCCGGTCGCTGAACGTCGCCCTTCGACAGATGCTCGATCTCTACGCGTGCATCCGGCCGGTGCGCTACTTCGAGGGCGTCGGCAGCCCGATGAAGCAGCCGGGCCTGCTCAACATCGTCGTCTTCCGCGAGAACACGGAAGACGTCTATGCCGGCATCGAATGGAAAGCCGGCTCGCCCGAAGCGGACAAGTTGATCCAGTTCATCAACAAGGAACTCGGCAAGTCGATCCGGGCGCACTCGGCGATCGGAATCAAGCCGATGTCCGAATTCGGGTCCAAGCGGCTGATCCGGATGGCCATGCAGTACGCGCTCAGGCACAACCTGCCCTCGGTCACGATGGTGCATAAGGGCAACATCATGAAGTTCACCGAAGGCGCGTTCCGCGACTGGGGCTACGAAATGGCGCGGGCCGAGTTCGGGGACCAGGTGGTCGCCGAAGCCGATCTCGGTCAGGCCGGGGGGAACGCCCGGGCCGATGCGCTCGTCCTCAAGGACCGCATCGCCGATTCGATGTTCCAGCAGCTGCTGCTGCGGCCCAACGAGTATTCCGTGCTCGCGACGCCGAATCTCAACGGCGACTACCTGTCGGACGCCGCCGCCGCGCAGGTGGGCGGACTCGGCATCGCCCCGGGCGGGAACGTTGGCGACGGTGTGGCGGTATTCGAGGCCACGCATGGCACAGCGCCCAAATACGCGAACCTCGACAAGATCAATCCCGGAAGCGTGATCCTCTCCGGCGTCATGATGTTCGAGCACCTGGGGTGGGGCGAGGCCGGGAAGCTGATCGTTCGCGGCCTCGAGAACGCCATTGCCGCCAAGCACGTGACCTACGACCTCGCGCGCCAGATGCCCGGAGCCACCGAGGTTTCCACATCCGCGTTCGGGGACCAGATCATCAAGGGAATGCAGGCCTGATTCCCCACCCGACCTCGCCCTCCCTTCTCCACGAGCCCCATGCCGATCACGATCACCGCCGCCGCGCCGGAATTCGCGAAACTCGACACGCCCCTGCTTGCGCTCGCGCTTCCGGCCGGCGCCACGTTGACCGCCGAGTTGGCGCCGGTCGACGCGGCCACGGGCGGGGCGCTGGGGCGGGCCCTGGCCGACCGTGATTTTCGCGGCGGCCGCGACGAATTGCTGTTCGTGGGCGGATCGGCCTCGGGAATCCGTCGCGTGCTCCTCGTGGGCATGGGGAAGGGGGCGCCGCGCACGGATGCCCTGCGGCGGGCAGCGACGCTCGCAGCGCGCCAGGCCGGCAAACTCGGCTCCGGCGCGCTGGCTTTTTTCGGGGGGCCGCTGGACGACGCCCAGGCAGAAGCCGTGACGGTGGGGCTCGTCGACGGCGCCTGGCGATACGAGGATGTGAAAACGCCACCTCCCGCCGATGAGCGGCGCTCGCCCGTCGACAGCGCGGTCGTGCTGGCGCCCGATCTCGCGACGGGCCGGCGGGGAGTGGAAGCAGGCACGGCGGTGGGAGCGGGGAAGTCGCTGGCCCGGACGCTGGGCATGATGCCGGGGAACCTGTGCACCCCCGACTTTCTCGCCGACACGGCCCGCGACATCGGCAAGCGGCACGGGATGGCGTGCACCATTCTCGGCCGCGCCGAGATGGAGAAGGAGGGCATGGGATCGTTTCTGGCCGTGGCGCAGGGAACGCCGCAGGAGCCGAGACTCATCGTGCTCGAATACCGCAACGGCCCCAAGGACCAGAAGCCGGTGGCGCTGGTGGGGAAGGGGCTCTGCTTCGACGCCGGCGGGATCTCGATCAAACCCTCGGCCAGCATGGAGTGGATGAAGTACGACATGTGCGGCGCCGCCGGCGTGCTGGGCGCCATGGAGGCCATCGGTCGCCTGGGGCTGAAGATCAACGTGGTCGGGCTCGTGGGCTCGACGACGAACATGCCGTCCGGGACGGCCGTGAAGCCGGGTGACGTGGTGAAGAGCCACCTGGGCAAGTACATCGAGATCATCAACACCGACGCCGAAGGGCGGCTGGTGCTGGCCGACGTCCTCTCGTACGCCCGCCGCTACGAGCCCGCCGCAGTGGTCGACGCGGCCACGCTCACCGGAGCGTGCGTCATCGCGCTCGGCCATACGGCCACGGCCGTGCTCGGCACCGACGATGCGCTGGTGCAGGAGGTGCTCGACGCGGGCAACCGCTCGGGGCAGCGCGGGTGGCGCCTCCCGATGTGGGAGGAGTACCGCGCCCTGATCAAATCGGAAGTGGCGGACATCAAGAACGTCGGCGGGCGGGCCGCGGGCACGATCACCGCCGCGTACTTCCTCGCGGAATTCGCCGAGTCGTTTCCGTGGGTGCATCTGGACGTTGCCGGCACGGCGTACAGCGAGACCGACCTCGGCATCATGCCGGCTGGGCCCACCGGCGTGCCGGTGGGAATCTTCGTGGAACTCGTGCGGGGGCGAACACGCTGACCGGTATCGCGCGGCGGTTCCTCCGGTGTGCCGGCCTCGGCCTCCTGGTCGGGGCCGTTTTGCCGTGCGCCGCCGCCGCCCAGGCCCGGGACACCCTCGTGCGCAAGGACACGGTCGCCCCGCTCGTCCCGCTGCCGGCCGACAGTGCGAAGCCCGTGCCTCCCGATACCGTGAAGGCGCCGCTGGCGCACGCGGAGCAGCCGTCGCTGGCCGACTCCTCGGCCAGCTACCGTCTGGACCGCACCGAGCTGTTCGCCAGCGGGGCGCAAACGGTTGCCGATCTGCTGGAGCGCATCCCGGGGGCCACACACTTCAGTACCGGATGGATGGCCGCCCCCAACACGGTGGCCTACCTCGGAGACGTCGCCCGGGTGCGCGTGTTCATCGACGGACTGGAGTACGCCTCGCTCGACCCCCACGGAGGCGGCGCTCTGGACTACGCACAGATCCCGCTCTGGCCCGTCGAGGCCGTGACCGTGGAGCGCTCGGCGTCGGAGATCCGCGTATACCTCAATACCTGGCGCGTGGACCGGACCACGCCATATACGCGCACCGATATCAGCTCGGGCGACTACCAGACGAACCTGTACCGGGGATTCTTCGGCCGCCGTTTCCAGCACGGCGAATCCCTGCAGTTCGGCGTGCAGCAGTACGGCACCGCACCGGCGCGCGGCAGTGCCACCAGCGATCAGCTCTCGCTGATGGGCCGGCTGGGCTGGGCCCGGGGTAAGTTCAGCTTCGACGCGTTCATGCTGCAGGTGGGATCGCACCGGGGCACCATCGTCGATCGGATCACCGGCGATTCGGTACCGCGGCTGCAGGCCACACGGCGCGACGCCTACGTGCGCGTGGGGTACGGCGATCCCGACCGCGGCGGCTGGCTCCAGGCCACGGCCGCGACGACGCGGTACCGCTACTCGGGCGGAGGCGCACCGGCATCCACTTCGACGACTGATACCATCGCCGTGCCGGGCGATACGACGGTCTCGGCTGCGCAATACGTGCTCGCGGCAGGGCTCACGGAAGGGGGCGTCCGTCTCAGCGCCACGGCCCGGTACTTCCCGTCGTTCGCTCGTGGGCCGGCCGACACCGGTACGACGCCGGCCAAGCCGGGCCACCTGCTGGTGCCCTCGCTGCGCGCCAGCTACCAGTGGTGGAAGCTGGGGCTCTCGGCGGTCGCGCAGGGCAAGGATCTCGATTCCACGTCGCGCCAGGAAGTGAGTGCCGAGTTCACCCCGTTCAGCTTCGTACGCGTGTCGGGCGCGGTGGGGACCTCCCGGGACT
>CAVSJE010000020.1:0-12167 GCA_963728115.1 uncultured Gemmatimonadaceae bacterium | reverse complement strand
GCGCGTTCAAATAGTAGTCGACGGGCGGCGATCGCCGCCCTCAGCTTGAACGGTCCCGACCCTTGGTTATCTTCTATGTGAATCTTTTCACATACGGGGACGGACCGTGAAGATCGCCGTCTGCATCAAGCGCGTTCCGGACATGGAGTCGCGCTTCAAGATCGCCGCCAGCGGCGTCGCGATCGACGAAACCGGGCTCAAGTTCGACATCAGCGACTTCGACGCCTACGCCGTGGAAGTCGCCCTTCAGATCAACGAGAAGGCGGGCGCCGGCGAAACCACCGTGATCTGCCTGGGGCCCGACGTGGTCCAGGAGACCATCCGCAAGGCCCTGAGCATGGGCGCCGACAAGGGCGTGCAACTCAAGTCGGACGCCGTGCCGGCCGACTCGCTGGCCATCGCCAGGGCGCTGGCCGCCGAGCTCAAGGACGGCGGCTACGAACTCATTCTGTTCGGCAAGCACTCGCTGGACGCGATGACGGGCGGCGCCGGCACGATGACCGCCGAGCTGCTCGGACTGCCCTGCCTGACGGCGGCGTCGCGGCTCGACGTTGCCGACGGCAAGGGGACGGCGCGGCGCGAGTTGGAGGGCGCCGCCGAGCTGCTGGAATTTCCGCTGCCGGCGGTGGTCACCATCGACGAGGGGATTGCGCGGCCGCGCTACCCGTCGCTCAAGGGGATCATGGCCGCCAAGAAGAAGCCGCTCGACGTCAAGCCGGCGCAGCTCGGCACCGTGCGGGTGACGGTCGAGAAGATGGCGCTCCCCGCCGAGCGGCCACCGGGGCGGATCATCGGCACCGGCCCCGACGCCGTGCCCGAACTCGTGAAGCTCCTCCAGACGGAAGCGAAAGTGCTCTGATGCCGAATATTCTCGCAGTGGCGGAGACGCGCGGCGGCGAGCTGCGCAAGGTGGCCCTCGAAGCGGTGACGGCGGCGCGCGCGCTGGCCGATGCCGCCGGCGGCGGCGAGGTGCACGCCCTGGTGTTCGGCCCGCCGGGGATGGCGGGCAAGGTGGAGCCGCTCGCCCGGCACGGCGCCGACAAGGTGGTGGTGTGCGAGCATGCGGCGTACGACCGGGCGGATGCCGAGTCGATGGCGGCGACGATCGCCGCCCGCGCGGCAGGATTCCCGCTCGTGCTGTTCAGCGCCACGGCGCAGGCGCGCGATCTTGCGCCGCGGGTGTGTGCCAAGGTCGACGCCCCGCTGCTCTCCGACTGTCTGACCGTCCAGCTCACCGACGCGTCGGTCACGGTCACGCACCCGACGTACACGGCAAAGCTCGTGGCCACGCTCAACGCGAACCCGTTGCCGGTGGTGATCAGCGTGCGTCCCAGCGCCTACGCGCCGGCCGAGAACGCGCGGCCGCTGTCCGCGGAGACGATCGCGCCGGCCGCCGATCCCGCGGCGTCGCGCGTGAAGGTGACCGAGATGGTGAAGAGCGGCGGCGGCAAGCTCGATCTGGGGGAAGCGCCGGTGATCATCTCCGGCGGGCGCGGGCTCAAGGAGGCCGCCAACTTCAAGCTCGTCGAGGATCTGGCCGAGGCGTTCGGCAACGCGGCCGTGGGCGCCACGCGCGCCGTGACCGACGACGGCTGGCGTCCGCACGAGGACCAGATCGGGCAGACCGGACGGCTGGTGAGTCCCGACCTCTACGTGGCCGTGGGCATCTCGGGGGCCATCCAGCATCTGGCCGGCATGCGCACGTCGAAGACGATCGTCGCCATCAACAAGGATCCCGAGGCGCCGATCTTCAAGGTGGCCGACTACGGCATCGTCGGCGACGCCCTCGAAATCGTTCCGGCGCTGACGGCCGCGGTGAAGGCGGCGAAAGCGTCGCACTGATCGCGAGGAATTCCTGCTTGTATTCGAAGCCCGCGGCGGACTAGCTTCCCCGCGGGCTTTCGTTCTGTTCACGCCTGGTGGAGCGCCGGAAATGTCCGCGGAACGCGTGATCTTCGTCTTCGTGTTGCTGGTCGCGGCGGGATTCTTCTCGCTCAACGTCCAGCGGTTGATCCAGTATCTGCGCATCGGCCAGCGGGAAGGCCGGTTGGACCACCCGTGGCGCCGGGCCTGGAACGTGCTCCGCATCGCCATCGCCCAGGAGAAGATTCTCCGCGATCCCGTGGCGGGGCCGATGCATGCCGGCATCTTCTGGGGATTTCTGGTGCTCACCGCCGGCACGGTGGAGCTCATCGCCCAGGGGATCGTCCCCGGGTTCAGCTACGCCTGGTTCCTGCCCCGTCCGCTGTACGTGGTCTATTCGGCGTCGCAGGACGTGTTCGCGGCGCTCGTGCTCGCCGCCGTGGCGTTCGCCTTCTTCCGGCGGCTGGTGCTGCATCCCCGGCGGCTGGACGGCGATCATACGCACCACGGCGATGCGTACTTCATTCTCGGGATGATCGGGGCGTTGATGGTGACGCTGCTCGCCATGTTCGCCTTCACGGGTGTGGCCGATCCGGCGGCGCTGGGCCCCGAGAAGTTCATCTCAGGTGCGATTGCCGGAATGCTGGCCGGCGTCGCGCCCGGCACGGCGGCCACGGTGGCCCACGTCAACTGGTGGGCGCACGTCCTGCTCGTGCTCTTCTTCCTGAACTACCTGCCGTACTCCAAGCACCTGCACGTGGTGACGTCGCTGTTCAACGTGTTCTTCTCGAACACCAGCGGCCCCGGGCAGAAGGGCGTCATGCGCCCCATGGACCTCGAGGCCGACGTCGAACAGTTCGGAGCCAACGACGTGCAGCAACTCACCTGGAAGAACCTCCTCGACGGCTATTCGTGTACGGAGTGCGGCCGCTGCACCGCCGCCTGTCCGGCCAACATCACCGGCAAGCCGCTGAGTCCGCGCAAGATCGTCATCAACACGCGGCAGCGCCTGATGGAGACCGTGGGCGGGCTGCCGCTGGTGCAGGAGCATGCGGCGGCGGACGCCGGCGAGCGGCATCTGCTCGAGGACTACATCACCGACGAGGAACTGTGGGCCTGCACGAGCTGCCGCGCCTGCGTGCAGGAGTGCCCGGTCTCCATCGATCAACTCGACATCATCAACGAGATGCGCCGCTACCTCGTGCTCTCGGAGTCGCGGTTCCCCGAGGAGCTGCAGCCGGCGTTCGAGTCCATGGAACGGAACGGATCGCCGTGGGCGTTCAGTCCCGCCGACCGGGGCCAGTGGGCCGAGGGCCTCGAGATCCCGACCATGGCCGAGGCGTTCGCGGCCGGCCGCCGTCCCCAGGTGCTGTACTGGGTGGGATGCATGGGCTCGTTCGACGACCGCGCCAAGAAGACCACTGTGGCCTTTGCCCGCATCCTCAAGGCATGCGGCATCGACTTCGCCATCCTCGGCCAGGAAGAGAGCTGCAACGGCGATCCGGCGCGCCGCATGGGCAACGAGTACCTCTATCAAATGCTCGCCAAGAATGCCATCGAGACGCTCGATCGCTACGAGGTGCGCACCATCGTCACAAGCTGCCCCCACTGCTTCCATCAACTCGGGAACGAGTTTCCGCAGCTCGGCGGCATGTACGACGTGATCCATCACTCCACGTACATCGAGCGGCTCTTGGCCGACCACCGCGTGCCGCTGCAGACCGAAGACGGCAAGGCGCTCACCGTGGCCTACCACGACTCCTGCTACCTGGGCCGCTACAACGACGTGTACGACGCGCCGCGCGAGACCATCCGCCGCGCACTTCCGGTGGTAAAGCTCGTGGAGCCGGAGCGCACCCGCGACCGCGGGCTGTGCTGCGGCGCCGGCGGGGGCCGGATGTTCATGGAAGAGAAGACCGGCAAGCGCATCAACGCCGAGCGGACCGACGAACTCCTGGCCACCGGCGCCGACACCATCGCCGTGGCCTGTCCCTTCTGCATGACGATGATGAGCGACAGCGTGAAGTCCCGGGACTCGGCCGTGAACGTGGTGGACATCGCCGAGGTGGTCGCCGGGCGGCTGGCTTCGCCCTAGGGAGCACCCCGATCCGTTCCATGGGAGGCAGCGGCATCACGCCCGTGGCATCGCCCGGAGGCCAACGCAGATCGCCACGCATCGTGCAGTTCACAAGATGGATGGCCTTTGTGGGGCCTTAACGGACTCTTGCAAGTGTTTACGCAGTAGAGGCTTACAGAGGTGGCACCGGATGGCACCCTCCGTGCACTTGGAGGGCTCGACCGCGGACGACCGCGAAATCCCATCCTCCATTACTCGGGAAGGCAAAATGTTGAGCAACCGCAAAGGCTTCACCCTGATCGAACTGCTGATCGTGGTCGTGATCATCGGCATCCTGGCCGCTATCGCGATCCCCAAGTTCGCCAACACGAAGGACAAGGCCTACATCACCGCCATGAAGTCCGACCTCCGGAACATGGTGACCGCTGAAGAGGCGTACTTCTCCGATTCGTCCGCCTACTCGGCGACCATGGACTCGGTGCACGTGAACTTCAAGCAGTCGACCGGCGTGAACACGCCGACGATCGTGACGGGCCCGGGCTACTGGTCGGCGACCGTGACGCACAGCCAGCTGGCTGGCCACACCTGCGCGATCGCGGTCAACACCGCGAACCCGCTCGTGGCGACCGCTGGCGAGGGCGAGCCGATCTGTAACTGATCGCTGGCAACTCAGGAAGTCGGGAAGGGCCGGGTGCACTGCACCCGGCCCTTTCTGCATGCATTCGGTCCGCTGTCGAGGGGATGTCCCGGCGCCGGCCTGCGCCCCGTCTAGAACGCGGGGCGCTCCGAGAGCAGCGATTCCGATCCCAGGAGGATGGCCCCCAGGGTCTCCCCCGGCTCGGCCCCCGGCCGGTCGGCGGGCACCACGAGCAGCGCGTTGGCTCGCGCCATGCTGGTGAGCAGCCCCGATCCCTGCGGCCCGGTCAACCGGGCCTCGAGGGTGCCGTCGGCGCCGGCGGAGACCACGGCGCGCAGGAAGTGCGTGCGTGGGGCGCCGGTGGTCACCGGCTGCGTGACCCGAACCGGCAGCGGCTGGGGGAACACGGCGGCCATTCCGAGCATGCGGCGGAGCGCCGGTTTCGCGAACAGCTCGGCGGTCACCATGCTCGAGACCGGATTTCCCGGAAGTCCGATCCACGGCGTCCCGCGCCACCGCCCGAACCCCAACGGCGCGCCCGGGCGAATGTTCACCCGCCAGAACGCCAACTCGGCGCCCAAGTCGTCGAGCACCCGGCGCGTGTGGTCGAAGGCGCCCACCGAGATCCCGCCCGAGGTCAGCAACAGGTCGTGCGCCGGCAGCGCCGTGAGCCAGTCGCGGAGCGCGGCCGGGTCGTCGCGCACGAGGCCCACCGCCACCGGCTCGCCACCGACACTCCGGACGAGCGCGCGGAGGGTGTGGCCGTTCGAGTTCACGATCCGGTCGCCGCGTCGGACCTCTTCGAACCCCTCGACGTCCACGAGTTCGTCGCCGGTGGTGAGGATGGCGACGCGGGGACGCCGGGCCACCGGTACGCTCGCCAGACCGACCGAGGCCAGCACGCCGAGCTGTGCCGGGCCGATGCGGGTGCCGCGAGCCAGGGCCAGCGCGCCGCCGGCCAGGTCCTCGCCCCGGGGCCGCACGTTGCGCCCCGCATCCCGGTCGTCGAACAGCTGCACGCGGTCCAGACCGGCGTCGCTGTCCTCCACCCGGATCACGCCGTCGGCGCCCGCCGGCACCGGGGCGCCGGTCATGATGCGGTACGCCTCCCCGGCGGCCAGGGGGCGCCCGGCGCGGGCACCGGCGGCGATCGTCCCGATCACGGTGAGCGTCACCGGCGCCGTGCGCGAGGCGCCGCGCACGTCCTCCGCCCGCACCGCATAGCCGTCCATCGAGGCGTTGTCCCAGGGGGGCAGGTCCACGGGGGACACCGCATCCTGCGCGAGCACCCGGTCCAGCGCGTCGGCAATCGGCACCGCCTCCGTCTCCAGCGGGTGCACCGCGGCGACGATGTCGGCGGCGGCGTCAGCGACGGCGCGCACCGGTCAGCGGAGGTCGAGGGAGGCGAGTTGCGCCGCGATCGCGTCCTGCACGCCCAGCACCCGACCCGCGCGGGTGGTGAAGTTGTTGCACAGCAGGCTGAACACGAGCATGCGCCCGTCGGCGGTGGTCACGTATCCCGAGAGCGATCGCGTGTTCGACAGCGACCCGGTCTTGGCGCGCACGTTTCCCTCGGCGGCGGTGCCGCGCATGCGGGCGTGCAGGGTGCCGTCCACGCCGGCCACCGGCAGTGCCGTGTAGAAGGTCCTGAAGTCGGGAGAGCGGCGCATGGCGTCCAGCACGTGCACCACGGTCTGGGGGCTCAGGTAGTCGTAGCGGGCCAGCCCGCTCCCGTCGCGCAGCACGAAGCCGGCGCTGTCGGCGCCCCAGGCCAGCAGGCGGTCGCCCTCCACGCGGGCGGCGCTGTCGGCGCGACCGACCCCGGTCTGTGTCAGGCCGATGGTTCGAAAGAGCATCTCCGCCATCTGGTTCTGCGACGGCTTGAGCAGCGCCGGCAGCAACTCCCCGAGCGGCGGCGACTGAATGCGGGTGAGCGAATCCACGGCGGCCGTCGTATCCGTGGACTGTCCGTCGACCACGATGCCGCGGTCGGCGAGCGCCTCCCGCAGCGACCACAGGTAGGCGCCGTCGGGGTCGTTGAAGGAAACGGTGATCGTCGTCGAATCGCCCGCCGCGATGGTGCCGCGCAGCTCGAACAGGCCGGCGTTCGTGTCGAGCACGGCGCGGAGCGGATCGGCGTGGAGCGTGGCGGTATCGCCGCGCGCAACGGTGTGCGCCACCACGCGCACCGTCGGGTACTTCGCGGCCGGCGTCGTGGTCACCCGCGGCGGCGCGCCGGCGCGGGCGGCCGCCTGGACGTGCAGCTGACCGTAGCCGTCGTTGAACAGCAGCTCATCCACGGCGGCGCCGTCGGGGTCGTCGAGGTCGTCCCACGACCACCCGAATCCCACCGTGGGCCCCGGAAAGACGTCGGCGCCCACCACCACCCGCCCCCGGATGTGGCGCACGCCGGCGAGGTACAGCGAGTCCGCGATCTCGTGCAGCGGCTGCATGGCATCGCCGCGCACGGAGTCGCTCACCGAGGGATCCCCGCGGCCGAACACCAGCAGGTCTCCGTCCAGCAGGCCGTTGCGCAGCGGGCCCCGCGCCGCCAGCGTCGTGGTCCAGCGGTACTGGGGACCGAGCGTGGCGAGCGCTACCGAGGCGGTGACCAGCTTCAGGTTCGACGCCGGCAGGAACAGCTTTCCGGCATTCTGCGCGTAGAGCGTATCTCCCGTCGCCGGATCCACCACCAATACGCCCCACGTCGCGTTGCGGAACTCGGGCTGGTCGAGCAGCGAGTCGATGGACCGGCGGAGCAGGGCGCGCGCATCGGGCGAGGGCGTCGCCTTCGCTACGGTCCCGGCTGGTCGGGGCGGAACCGGCTCCGGCGCGAGCGGCGTACTCCCGGGCGTTCCCGCCCCGTGCGAGAGGCAGGCGAGGTTGAGGGCCGTGGCGAGGGTCGCCGCATGCCGTGCGAATCGGGGAACGAGTGTCATCACGATACCGAAAAAACTACACCGTGCCGGTGCACATCGCGTCGGCGCGCGCCAGGTCGGCCACGGTGTTCACGCTGAGGAACAGGCGCCCGGGATCGCCGAACGCCGCCAATTCGCGGTTCCGAATCCAGCTCACACGCGCCAGGGAGCGTGCGAACTGCGCCCCGCCGCAGTTGCCGGCCGCGAGCGCCGCTGCGAGCGGCGCCAGGCAGCCCGGCGCGTAGCAGGCACAGAAGGGCTCCAACCCGACGGGTGAAGGGCTCTCGGCGAAACATGCATCCGTGGATTCCTCGGCACGCTTCCGCGCCAACGCGCCGAGCAGCGCCCCGGTGACGAACGGCATGTCCCACGCCACCGCGACGATGGGCCGCTGCGCGTGCGCGAGGGCTGCGTGCACGCCGCTCAGGCCCCCGCCGCCCGGAATCGCGTCGCCGACGATCGGAACGCCGGGCAGCCAGCCGGCGGCTTCCGGCGCGTTTGCCACCAGCAGCAGGTCGGGCGTCACGGCGGCGAGCGCGGCCACCACCCGGTCCACGATGCGCCGGCCGCCGACGCGCTCCAACCCCTTGGGGCCGCCGAATCGGGAGTTCGCGCCGCCCGCGAGCACGACGCCTACGACGTCCGGGGCCGCTGGTGCGGCGACGTCGTCGTCGTGATGCCTGGGGCGGGGACTGGGCACGGGCGGCGCGCGGCGGCGCTACTCGCGGCGGTAGCTGGCGCTGAGGGTGGCGTCCTCGGCCACCCGTACCTCGTACACCTCGATGGCGGCGCCCAGCCCGCGTTGCACCGTCTGGAAGATGTGCCGGGCCAGGTTCTCGCCGGTGGGCATCAGCCGCCCTTCGGCAAACTCGGGCACGTCGAGGTTGAGGTTGGCATGGTCGAATCGCGAGCGCACGTCGCGTTCGAGCACCCGGTCGAGGTCGCCGAGGTCCATGATCATGCCCGTGCGCTCGTCGATCGTGCCGCGCACGGTGACGTCACAGGCGTAGCTGTGCCCGTGAAAGTTGGGGCGCGCGCAGAGGCCGAAGCGGCGGGCGTTCTCCTCATCGCTCAGTTCGGGCAGCCGGTACCGGTGGGCGGCAGCGAAGGTGACGCGGCGCGTGAGGTAGGCGGTCGCCATGGGCGGCGGTCAGTGCGAGAACAGGTACGAGATGCCGATCGTCAGCGACGGGTTGTTCCGCCAGAAGGACTTGCTCAACTGCGTGTTGACCACCGTGTTCCCGTCCTTGCCGGCCACGTAGTACGTCTCCGGATACCCCATCGAGTAGAACCGGTTGTTCAGGTCCACGCGGATGCCCCAGCGGCGCGCCGGGATGTAACGGATGGTCGCGCCCCAGACGAACTCGAAGCGCGTGCCGAACTGATAGTCGCCGATGTCGCTGTTGGTGTGCCGGTCGCTGATGAATCCCATGCCGGCGTTCACCACGGGCATGAACCCGTGATACGTACGGTCGCCGGTGAGCGAGAGCGCGAGGCCGCCGTCGATGGCGTACAGCGGCCACGCCTCGGAGCCCCGGTCGCGGTTCAGCGCCAGCGGATCGATGATGTGCCGCATGGAGCCGATGCGCGAGAACGAGCTGGTGAGGAAGAGCGGCCCCGTGGCGTGCCACCCGTAGAGCAGGCTCCACATCTGGCCGCCCTGCGGCGCCACGCCGGCGGGATCGGGCGTCGCCGAAAAGTGCCCGCCCAGGAGGGCGAGTTCCATCGTCATGTCCACGTCCCGGTACGGGCTGTGCGACGGCGCGTAGCCCACCTGCTGGGCCGGAAGGGCGACGGCCGTGGCGGCCAGCAGCAGGGCGGTCAGCAGACGCTTCACGAATTGACTCCCGTCGGTCGAAGGTCCCTGCCGGTCATCTCGGCAGGTGTTTCCAGGCCCAGCATGGTGAGCAGCGTCGGCCCCACGTCGCAGAGGGCGCCGCCGGCGCGCAGGGGCGCGGCGCTCGCCGCCGTGGCGGCCGCACCCGCATCCACCGAAACGATCGGCACCGGGTTGGTGGTGTGCGCGGTGTGCGGTCCCCCCGACGCCGGGTCGATCATCTGCTCACAGTTGCCGTGATCGGCGGTGACGAGCAGCCGGGCGCCCGAGGCGTCCGCCGTTTCGAGCACGCGGGCCAGGCAGGCGTCCACCGTTTCCACGGCGGCGATCGTGGCCGGCATCGAGCCCGTGTGTCCCACCATGTCGCTGTTCGCGTAGTTGCACAGGATGAAGTCGTAGTCGCCGCCCGCGATCGCGCCGCACAGCGAATCGGTCACGCCGTGGGCACTCATCTCGGGCGCCAGGTCGTAGGTGGCCACCTTCTGGCTGGGCACCAGCAGCCGCTCCTCGTGAGGGAACGGAGTCTCGCGACCGCCGTTGAAGAAGTAGGTCACGTGCGCGTACTTCTCGGTTTCCGCCGTTCGGAACTGGTGCATGCCGGCGTTCGCGATCACCTCGCCCACGATATTCACCAGGGTGCGGGGTTCGAAGGCCATCGGGACGGTGAACGTCTGGTCGTACTGCGTCATCGTGGCCAGATACACCGCCGGCCGGTGCCCGGTGGCAAATCCGTCGAACCCGTCCACCGTCAACGCCCGGACGATCTGGCGCATGCGGTCGGCGCGATAGTTGAAGCAGATCACGGCGTCCCCATCGCGGATCGGCGCCACCGGCTTGCCGTCGGCGACGATGGTCGTGGGCGTGATGAACTCGTCCGTCTCGTCGCGGTCGTAGGCGGCGCGGATAACGGCGAGCGGGTCGGTGCCCGTGGGGCCCGTCCCGTCGACGGCAGCCCGGTACCACTTCTCGGTGCGGTCCCAGCGCTTGTCCCGGTCCATCCCGAAGTAGCGGCCGCCGAGGCTCGCCACCCGGGCGCGTCCCCGGGCCTTGTCGAGCAGCGTCTGCATGAACCCGAGGGCCGACCGGGGCAGGGTGTCGCGGCCGTCGAGCAGTGCGTGCACGGCCACGTGCGGCAGCTGCTCGCGCTCCGCCAGGTCGATGAGCGCGAACAGGTGCTGGTCGAGCGCGTGCACGCCGCCGTCGCCGATCAGCCCCATGAGGTGCAGCGTGCCGCCCGACGCCCGAACGCGCCGGCAGGCTTCCAGGAACGCCTCGTTGCGAAAGAACGATCCGTCCTTGATGGCCTGCGAGATGCGTACGATGTCCTGCATCACGACCCGCCCGGCGCCGAGATTCAGATGCCCCACCTCGCTGTTCCCCATCTGACCCTCGGGGAGGCCCACGCGGAGCCCCGAGGCTTCCAGCAGGGTCCGCGGATACCGCTCCACCAACCGGTCCCAGGTGGGCGTGTTGGCGAGGGCGATCGCGTTGCCCTCGGTCTCCGGGCGATATCCCCATCCGTCGAGCACGACGAGGACGACGGGATGTTTGACGTGTGCTGGCATCGATCTCCGGTTCGGCGCTTGCCCCGCGGCGCCGGGTCTTTATACTGCGAACGCGAGTGGCGGGGGTCACGAAATGTACCCGTCGGCCTAGCCTCAACCAAGCGATGCGACTCCGTACGAACCTCAGCGTGATCCTGCTCGCCGCCGGTGCGGCGCTGCCGGCGCGGCCCCAGGGCCTCACCGGTCCCGCCGTGCTCTACGCGCGGCCCGGCAGCACCGAGCTGGCGACGGTGGCCGAGGGCACCGTGCTCGATCCCGTGCGCACCTCCGGCGAGTTCGCGCTCGTCCGCTTGCGCGGCTTCGTCGCCACCTCGCTGCTCGGCGGCCGGCGGGATTCCTTCCCGGCCAGCGTGGGGGGCAGCGAGGTTCGGATGCGCGGCCAGCCATCCACGTCGGCGGCCGTGATCGCCGATCTGCGCGAGGGAATGGCGCTCCACGTGCTCAAGCGCACCGGAAGCTGGACCGAAGTCGAACGCGCGGGCTGGATCCGGCGATCGGCCTTCCCGGCCGTGCTGGCGCGGCGCGACGTCGCGACGGCGTCGAAGCCGTCGCGACCCCAGCGTTCGCCGCAGAAGCCGCGAGCTACCGATCCGGCAACGCCGGCGCCGCAGTCACCGGCCGGCGTTGCTGCCGCCACCACCGCCCGGGCCGGAACGGCGCAAGACAGCGCCGAGGCCCTGACCCCGGACTCGGTGGCGAGCCTGTCTACGGCGCCGGGCGTGGCGCCGGTGGCCACGATCCGGCACGGGGCGCGGCTGGTGCCGCTCGCCCGCGATCGCGGCTGGGTGCGGGTGCGGCTCGAGGGGTGGGTCCGGGAGGATCAACTCGAGGCGGCCGACAGCACGATGGCCGAATTGAGCGCCGCCGATCTCCGCGCGAACCCGGGGCGCTACGTGGGACGCACCGTGCGCTGGTCGGTGACCGCACTGGCGTTCCAGACCGCCGACCCGTTGCACCACGACATGCGCCTCGACGAGCCCTATCTGCTCGCCCGCGGACCTGGCAAGGAGAACGCCCTGCTGTACCTGGCGCTTCCGGCCGATCTGGTGGCCCGCGCCAAGGCGATCTCTCCGATGACGCCGCTCGTGGTAACGGCCAAGGTCCGGACCGGTCGGTCCGATCCGGCCGGAGTACCGATCCTGGAAGTGTTGACGATGGGGAAACAGTAGACTGACCCATAGGTCAGGTTCGGCGGTTTACGCTTGCGGTCAGTAGCCACGGACGAGTCTGTGCAGGGGCGGTTGGGCTGGATATGGTGATATTCGGCATT
>CAVSJE010000019.1:0-62747 GCA_963728115.1 uncultured Gemmatimonadaceae bacterium | reverse complement strand
CCCATATTGGTAACCCAATGGTTACCAATCAACGCAGACTCGACCGCACCTTCGGTGCCCTCGCCGACTCCACCCGCCGCGCCATCCTCGCCCGCCTCGCCACCGGCGACGCCACGGTGGGGGAGTTGGCGAAACCGTTCCGCGTCTCGCGGCCCGCGATCTCCAAGCACCTGCGGGTGCTCGAGCGCGCCGGGCTGGTGAAGCGCGCGCGCGACGGACGACTCAGCCGCTGCGCGCTGGATGCGGCGGCGATGCGCGAGGCCGCCGAGTGGGTCGAGCAGTACCGCGTGTTCTGGACCGGCCAGCTCGACGCGCTGGCCCGCTATGTGGAGCAGTCACCCTCGACCCCAGCCAAGGAGCAACGCACATGACGGCAACGGCAACGCATTCCACGCGCGTCGCGCGCACCATTCACGCCACGCCCGACCGGCTGTTCGCGGCGTGGACCGACCCCGCCGAACTCGCCCACTGGTGGCACATGGACGTCGCCGATTCGTCGTTTGCCGGCGCGACGCTCGACCTCAAGGTGGGCGGCCGCTACCGGATCGGCATGCACAACCCCGGCGGCAAGACGCACGTGGCGGTGGGCGAGTACCGGGAGGTCAAACGCCCCACGCGCCTCGTGTTCACCTGGAGTTGGGAGGACGAGACGATGGGCGGCAGCAACACGCTGGTCACCGTCGAGTTCAACGACGTGGGCGGCGGCAACACCGAGGTGGTGCTCACGCACGAGCTGTTCACGAACGCCAAGGAAGCCCAGGGTCACGAGCAGGGCTGGACGCAGCTGCTCAAGCTGCTCGGCGAGCAGTACGGCAAGTAGGACCGCTGCGTGAAGGAGCCGTGAGGTCGCAGCCCGGTTTACGGCTGCGACCTCACGGGCTCACTCGAACAGGTCGGTACTGAAGTACTTGAGCCCCGAGTCGGTCAGGATCGTCACGATGTCGAGCGCCCGTTTCGACCGCCGCGCCACCTTCAGCGCCGCCGCCACGTTGGCGCCGGTGGTGAACCCGGCCAGAATCCCCTCGGTCCTGGCCAGCCGCCGCGCCGTGCGCATCGCCTCGGCGTCGCCGATGCTGATGAATTCATCCACGAGCGCCGGATCGTAGAGCTGCGGCACTTCCATATAGCCCACGCCCTGCAGCTTGTGCCGCCCCGGCTTCTTGCGCTTGCCGGAGAGGATCGACGCCGCCACGGGCTCCACCACGACGGCTCTGAGCTTCGGATTCTTGCGCTTGAGATAGCGCACGATGCCGGTGAACGACCCCGACGATCCGACCACGCCCACGTACACGTCCACCTTGCCGCCGGTCTGCTTCCAGATCTCGGGGCCGGTGCCGGTGTAGTGGGCCTTCACGCTGCTCGCGTTCTTGAACTGGTCGGCGCGGAAAGCCTTGAGCTTTCTCGTCAGCTCGTTGGTCACGCGCTCCACGGCCTTGAGATCGTCGCCGGTCACCTGCCCCGGCCGCCCGTTCACCTGCGGCACCAGCACCACGCGGGCGCCGAGTGCGCGGATGGCCCGCTGCCGCTCGAGGCTGTTCCCCGCCGACATCACCACCACGAGTTCGTACCCCTTGAGCGCGCAGGCGATGGCGAGCCCGGTGCCCATGTTGCCGCTCGTGCGCTCGATGACGGTGTCGCCAGGCGCGATGATTCCCTTGCGCTCGGCGTCCTCGATGATCTGCAGCGCCGGCCGGTCCTTGACGCTGAGCCCGGGGTTGGCGCTCTCCAGCTTGCCGAACACGCGCGAGCGCAGCCCGGCGGTCAGCCGGTCGAGGGCAATGAGTGGTGTCTGGCCGACGACGTCGAGGACGCTCGCCGACACCGTGGGATATCGCATCCGGCTCAGGTGACGGGGGCGGGGGCGGGGGCGGTGTAGCGGCGGGCGGTCAGGGAATGTCGAACCCGACGGTCCATGCCTGGGCGGCGTCGGCCAGATCGGCGGTCGTGGCCGCGGACACGCCGCCGCGGTAATGGCCGGGGCTCGGGAAGACCTCGATCAGTACGATCGATGCGCCGGGGGCGAGTTCGATGGGGCCGGGTGTGGAGGGCGAGGGACAGGTGACCGCCGGGCCGGTGTTCACCCAGCTGCCGTTCTGGAACACCTGCAGCGTGAGCGCCGGCTCATCGCCGCACCGCGACAGATAGGCGGTGGCCCCGCCGTTGTTCTGGATGTTGAAGTAGACGCTGTCGCCCTGCGGCGCGGGCTGCGGCCTGCCCGGCGTGATGTACACGTCGTGCGCGGACACGCCCACGATCCTGGCCAGGCCGCTGCTGCATGCGCCCAATCCAGCGACGAACGCGAGTCCGGCCACGAGCAGCAGCTTGGGAGACGGCTTCATACCCGACAAACTCCGGGAGTGGAAGGGTTGGTCACCGGGGGGCCCGTCGGGCCCTGGCGCGGGGTATCTTGGGAGGGCGATCTTTGCTCCCGAAACCTAACTCCACCGCTCCTGCCGTGATCCCTGCCCCGTCCGCCATCCGTCGTCTCCGGCCGGCCGCCCTGTGCCTGCTCGCCGCCGCCCTCGGAACTCCCGCCGGCCTCCGGGCCCAGTTCGGGACGTCGTTCGCGGCGCCGGTCACCTACACCGTCACCTTCCCCAACCGCAGCGCCCACTTTGCGCGCGTGGAAGCGCAGTTCCCCACCGCCGGCCAGGCGTCGGTGCGGCTCACGATGGCGCCGTGGACGCCGGGCGAATACCGCGCCGAGCACTATGCCGACCGCGTGGACAGCCTCACGGCGTGGGCCCCCGACGGCAGCGCGCTGTCGGTGGCCAGAACGGGACAGAACCAGTGGCAGCTGGAGACGGCCGGCGCGCCGACGGTGACGGTGGGCTATCGCGTGCAGGCCAACCGCACGTCGCTCACCGGCAACTGGGTGGGCGACACGGTGATCGTGCTCAACGGCGCGCCCACCTTCCTCAAGCTCGACGACGGCCAGCCGCACGCCGCCATCGTCGATCTGACGCTGCCCATCGGCTGGATCTCGATGACGCCGCTGGACACGGCGTCGGACGGCGTGAACGACCACTACCGGGCGGCGGACTACGACGAGCTGATCGACTCGCCGATCGTGGCCGGCTATCTGCAGACGGTGCAGTTCGACCTCGCCGGCCGGACGCACATGCTCGTGGACGCCGGCGCGGTGGGCGAATTCAGCGGCGAGCAGGCCGGCCGCGCCCTGCTGCGCGTGGTGGGCGAGTCGTACCGGTTCTGGGGCTTCCTTCCCTACCGGCGGTACCTGTTCCTGAACGTCTTCCGCCCCGGCAACGAGTCGCTGGCCCACGCCAACTCGTCGCTGATTGCGGTGAACGCCAAGAGCACCGAGAGCCCCGACGGCTTTGCCGCCTGGCTCACCGGGGCCACCCGCGACTACTTCCAGGCGTTCAACGGCAAGCGGCTGCGCCCCGTGGTCACCAACCCCTTCGACGCCACGCAGCCGCCGGCGACGCCGAGCCTGTGGATCAGCGACGGGCTGTCCACCTACTACTCCCACCTGCTGCTGGCCCGCGCCGGCCTGCTGCGCCAGCGCGACTGGCTGGACCGCATGTCGGCGCTCATCGCCCGGCTGCAGAACGCGCCCGGCCGGCGCGTGCAGCCGCTCGCCGGCGCATCGCTCGACGCCTGGGCCACGCCGGCGCCGGGCACCAAGGTGGACCCGTCCAAGCGGGTGGACTACGACACCAAGGGCGCCGTGGTGGGCCTGCTGCTCGACGCCCACATCCGCACGCTCACCAACGATTCGGCGAGTCTGGACGACGTGCTGCGGCGGGCGTACGCGCTGTATCCGGTGGCGCAGGGCTACACGCCGGAGCAGTTCCTGGCAGTGGCCGACAGCGTGGCGCACACCGACCTCACCGACTGGTTCCATGCGGCCGTGGACGGCACCGACGAGCTGGACTACCAGGAGATGCTCGACTGGTTCGGCCTGCAGTTCGCGGGCGGCAGCAGCCGCACGGCGCGGTGGGACCTGCGCGTCATCGACAAGTCGACGCCGGAACAGGAAGACCACCTGAAGACGATTCTGCTGCCCGACGCCCAGCAGAACGCGCCGACCGTGCCCGTGGTGGCGCCGCGCGCCAAGCCCGACTCAGGTGGCGGCCATCGTCAGCCGGCCGGTCCCGCCCACCCGTAGCCCATCGTCGCGGCGCGCGAAGTAGCGCGCGTTGATCTCGTCGCCGCCCAGGTCCTCGAACGAGGTGAAGCCGGCGGCCACGAGGTGGGCGCGGAGTTCGGCGGGGGTGAAGAAGGTCTTCCACGGCTCGCCGGCGGCGGCCACGCGCAGCGACATGGCCAGAAAGACGCCGCGCTGCACCGCCGACATCGATTCGGGGGGCACCGAATAGTCGAACACGATCGCGCTGCCCCGCGCACCGCCGGCCACGAACCGCCACGTGGACTGGAGCGACTCGAGGGTCAGGTAGGGCACCACGCCGAGCATCGCGAACAGGGCCGGCCGGGTGGCGTCGAACCCGGCGGCGGCGAGGCCGTCGGCCAGCGTCTGCCGCTCGAAGTCCACCGGCGCGAAGGTGACCGAGGGCGGAACGTCCACCCCGCCCTCCGCCAACTGCGCCTGCTTCCAGGCCTGCGTGTCGGGGTGGTCCACCTCGAACACGCGCAGCCCCGGGTACGGATTGCGGTAGGCGAAGGTGTCGAGCCCGGCGCCGAGGAGGACGTACTGGCGCACGCCGTGGGCCACCGCGGCGTCGAGCGTGTCTTCGGCAAACCGGCTGCGCACCGCCATGAACGCGCGGAGGTAGGGATCGAGCCTCGACCGTTCCGCGGAGCGGGGATCGCGGCGCAGCTCCTCCGCGCGCTCGGTGCCGATGATGCGGAGCGCGATGGGGTCGTCGAGCACCCGCGGGTCGTCCAGCAGCTGGTGCGCGGCCCGGCGCAGGGCCACGCGCAGCGCCGTGCGGCTGGGCGTGCCGGCTCTCATCTCAGGTCTTGCGCTCGTACTTCCAGTTCAGGTGCTTTCCCTCGGCGAGCCATTCCAGCATCGTCGCCAGCCGCCGGTCGCGCGTGGCCTCGGCCTTGGCGCCCGTCACCCACTCGATGTACTCGCGCTTGTGGCTGGGCGCGAAGCCGTTCCAGGTGGCCAGGGCGGGCTTGTTCTTCTTCAGGGCGGCGGTGAGATAGGGCGGCGCCTCGGGCGCCGGGCGTGCCTTGCGCTTGGCGAACTGCGGCGCCTTGACGCCCTTGGCGTTCAGCGCCGCCGCCTTCTTGATGTAGGCCGTGAGTTCGCGGGCGCTCGGCAGATCCTTCACCGAGGCGAGGCGGCCGAAGCTGCCCATGGCGTTCGAATCGGCGGGCCGCTTGCCGGCGGGAACGACGAGCGAGTTCTTCCAGAAGCCGAAGCTCGCGTGCGTCTTGAACGACGCCATGGCGCACATGTTGCCGTGGTAGTAGAAGTGGGGGAACCCCCACTTGATGGTCTCCTCGACGTCGGGCACCGCGGCGTGCACGAGCTTGCGGATGTGCTTCAGGATCGGCTGCGCGAAGTCGGCCGCGTTCGCGATGTAGTCGTCGACGCGTGGATCCTTGCTCATTGGTCCCCCAGCCGGCGTTCGGCCACTTTGGGTGGATGGTCGGAGAGCAGAAAGGCGGCGATCTCGGCGGCCGGCCGCTCCACCGGCACCAGCGCGCCCTGATCGTGGAAGCCCTTGAACATGGTGACGGCGGGAAATTCCGCCGCCTTCTGCGAGCGCGCCTCCACCTGCATCGGCGTGTCGACCGTGCCGGGCGAGTAGCTGAGCAGGGCGACGTCGTGCGTCATGCGGGCGTGCAGCGCGCGGGACTCGAAGTCGGCCGCGGCGTTGAGCGTGGCCATGCGGAGCGCCGCCTTGGTGCCCACGTAGTCGCCGAGCCCGGGCGTGGGCCGCTGCGCGGCGCCCGAGGAAACGTTGAGGATGCGGAGGGCGCAGTCGCGCGGGGCGTGGCGGGCCACGAATCCCATGAGCCAGTTGGGCGTCACGACGTTCACGGCGTAGGCGGCGAGCGTCCGCGCCGGGTCACACCGGTCCACGGTGGCGAGTTGGCCGAGGAGCGCGGCGTTGTTCACGAGGCCGATGCGCTTGCGGCGGTCGTCGGAAACGAGGGCGGCGATCTCGCGTTCGAAGGTGGCGGTGACGGCGGCGAGGTCGCCGAGATCGAGCGCCACGTGGCGGTAGGCGGCGTTGGGAATCAAGGGATCGCGGCGGGCGACCCCGATCACGTCCCATCCGTCGTGCAGCAGGCGGAGGGCGACGGCGTGTCCGATGCCGGTACTGGTTCCGGTGACGATGGCAAGGCGGTCGGCAGATGGCATGAAGGCGTGGGTCCGGTTGGTTGCGGTGACGTCCTAAGACTGTGCAAACGCCCTCCGCGCCACCACCCCGGTACGCCGCTTTGCAAACCGGCCGCTATGCCGCCCGGTCGTGCACCGCCGCGTGCGACAGCGGGCTGCCCGGCGCCACGGGCCACCAGAGCGCGGCGCCGGTGACGAGGACCAGCAGCACGCCGACGTCGATGGGCGGCTGGCCCAGGGTCAGGATCTGAAACACCGCCGCGGCGAGTACGGTGCCGGCGAGCTTGCGGTGCCAGACCCTGCCGACGAACACCGACGCCAGGCCGACCACGAACATCGCGAAGGTGACGAACCAGAGCACCACCTGGACGTGGTTCCAGATCCGTTCGCGGTCTCCGCCCTCGGCGAGTTGCTTGATGCCGATCATCATCCGCTTTTCCATGGCGAAGTGCATGGGCTCGAACACCGACCGGTCGAAGGCCACGCCGAGCAGCGAACGGCCCGGCGCGCCGCGGCCGCGGACGAGGAGGCGGGTGGTCGAGTCGCCCATCGGCTGCAGGACGAACGACCAGCTGCCGTCCTCGGGACCGCCGGGAGCCGTACCGGCGAAGTAGGTGCCGAAGCCCAGCGCCCGGCCGGGAATGAAGGTGCGCAGTACCGCGTAGCCCACACCGCCCGCCTTGGTGGACGGATACATCCAGAGTTTGTCGCCCGGCGCCCACTGCTGCCGATCGGGGCGCAGGCTGTCGACGGTGGGCATCTCGCACCCGACCAGGTCTTCCAGCAGGTCGTAGCTGTAGAATCCGCCCCGGTCCTGCCCGGTCTGGGCGACCCACGGCCAGACCCGATCGATGGGGGCGTCGATGGTGATGGCGCGGGTCTCCTGCGTGGCGGCGCCGGGCACGATCTCGTCGCCCGGGAGGGACATCGTGCGCTCGGCGGCGGTGGTGCCCCAATGCAGATACCAGGGGCGGAGCACGAAGCCGAAGCACAGGGCGAGGCCGGCGAGGGCGGCGAGCGTCCAGACGAGGCGGAGGAATCGGGGAGTCGTCATCGGAGTGGCTCCGGGAACCACGGTCGGGGGCAGTCGGCGGGCGGTGAACGGCCGGCGACGCACCGTGGCAGCGCCCCGTCGGCCCTTCACCCCTGGGTGGAAGTTCCCCGGTTCTGGGCTGGTGCGTCTGTCGGCGAACTCCGTCCCCGCTGTCCGCCGCTCCCCGACGGACAACGGATCGGCCGGTGGGTGTGTCTGATTGACAACGCCGGGCGGCGGGCGCATCTTCACCTAGCCAGCTATGCCTAGCTATATGAGGACATCATGGCCCGACCGAAGAACGACATTCTCCAGGGGACGCTTGCCATGCTCGTGCTGCGCACGCTCGATGCGCGCGGCCCGCTGCACGGCTACGCGATCACCCAGCACATCCAGCAGGGATCGGCCGATCTGCTCCGCGTGGAGGAGGGCTCGCTCTACCCCGCCCTGCACCGCATGGCGCAGGACGGCTGGATCAGGGGCAAGTGGGGCACCACCGACAAGAACCGGCAGGCGCGGTTCTATACGATCACCGCCGCCGGCCGGAAGCAGTTGGCCGACGAGCAGGAGAGTTGGGCGCGTCTCACCGACGGCGTGTCGCGGGTGCTCCGGTACGCCTGACCGCCCTCCGCGTTTTCGCAGTGCGCAGTTCCCCGGGAGTTTTTCCGTTCGTTGTCCGTTCTGATCCGTTCCGGTCCGCATCCAATCTCGTAACGCCTGCACGGGATCGAGTTCTGCGCGCGCCGCACTGAACTCAGCCGTTGGAGATCGACGAGTCAGATACGGACGACAACCGACTGACACGGACAACCGACCGACACGACACAGGGCAGATCCAACACCAAACGCCGAGTGACCCATGGCCTGGTACAACCGCATCGCCAACCTGCTTCGCGCCAACCGCCACTCCCGCGACCTCGACCGGGAGATGGAGTTCCACCTGAGCGAGCGGTCCGACGAGTTGCGCGCCCAGGGGCTGAGCGACGACGAGGCAGCGCGCGAGGCCCGGCGGCGGTTCGGCAATCGCACGGTGCAGAAGGAACGCGCCCACGACGCGGACGTCTTCGGCTGGCTGGAGTCCGTGTTCGCCGACGTGCGCTACGCCCTGCGCGCCCTGGTGGCCAGCCCTGGCTTCGCGCTCGTCGCCGTCCTCTCGCTCGCGCTCGGCATCGGCGCCAACACGGCGATCTTCAGTCTCACCAACGCGCTGGTGTTCAAGGCGCTGCCGGTGAGCCACCCCGAGCAGCTGGTCTCCATGACCATGGCACGGGGCGATGAGGATAACGAGTTCACGAACCCGCTCTGGGAGCAGATCCGCGACAACGTCACCGTGTTCTCCGGCGTGTTCGCGTACGCCGACGACCGCTACAACCTGTCGCCCACCGGTGAAGTCCGGTACGTCAACGGCGCCGCGGTGAGCGGCGACGCCTTCCGCACGCTGGGCATTCGCGCCGAGCAGGGCCGGCTGATCCAACAGTCCGACGACTTCCGCGGATGCCCCGGTGTGGCGGTGGTGAGCGCCGGCTTTGCGCAGCGCCAGTTCGGCAGCGCGGCCAACGCCGTCGGCAAGACACTTTCCCTCAACGGACATCCATTCCCCGTGGCCGGCGTGGTGCCGGCCGGCTTCGACGGCATGGAAGTAGGACGGAACGCGGAGATCTACACCCCGCTGTGCGCCCAGGCGATTTTCGTTGGTCCCGACGTGCTCGACCAGCGGGCGCGTTGGTATCTGCTGCTGTTCGGCCGGCCCAAGCCGGGCCTGTCCACCGCACAGGTGAGCGCGGCACTCGCCGCCGCCGCGCCGGGCATCTTCAAGGCGACCTTGCCGCCGCACTGGGGTGCGGACAGCAAGGCCGAGTATCTCAAACGCACGCTGGCCGCCGTGCCGTCGCCCACCGGAATCTCCGACGCGCGCACGAACTACCGGGCCGCGCTCTATTTCCTGCTTGCGGCGGTGAGCGTGGTGCTGCTCATCGCCTGCGCCAACATCGCCAACCTGCTCATGGCGCGGGGCGCCGCCCGGCAGCGCGAGATCTCCATCCGTCTGGCCATCGGCGCCGGCCGGCGGCGGGTCGTACGGCAGCTGCTCACCGAGAGCGCGCTGCTCGCCGTGATCGGCGCCGGCCTGGGCGTACTGTTCGCCCGGTGGGCGGCCCAGAGCCTGGTGGGCGTGATCTCGGTGCGCGGTCAGGCGCTCGCGCTCGACGTGGGACTCGACGGGCGGGTGCTCGCCTTCACCGTGGGCGTGGCGGTCCTCACCGCGCTGCTGTTCGGCCTGCTGCCCGCCTGGCGCGCCACGCGCGTGGATCCGCAGGCGGCCATGAAGGCGGGGGGCCGAGGGATCGTGAGCGGCGACGCGCGCTACCGCGCCGGCCGCGCGCTGGTAGTGGGCCAGGTGGCGCTGTCGCTGGGGCTGGTAAGCGTGGCGGCGCTGCTCATGAACAGCTTCCGCAAGCTGGTGACGCAGGACCCCGGCTTCGACAGCAGGGGCGTCCTGCTCGTAGACATGAACTTCTCGGCCCTCGCGGCGGGCAGGGACAGCGCGTCGCTGCTGCTGCTCAACGACCAGAACCAGATGGTGCAGGCGTTGCGCGCGACACCGGGCGTGACCGCGGCCGCCGCGGCGTTCATCACGCCGGCCAGCGGCATCGGCTGGAACGACTTCGTCGTCATCCCGGGCCTCGCGAATCCCGACGGCAAGCTGCCGATGTCGTACTTCAACCAGGTGAGCGACGGCTACTTCTCCGCCATGCACACGACCCTGCTCATGGGGCGTGTGTTCACCGGCGCCGACACGCGGCCCGGCGCCCCGAACGTCGCGGTGCTGAACCAGGCGGCGGTGGACCAGATCTTCCATGGGCAGAATCCAATCGGCCACACCTTCCACACGAAGTTCGGCGACACGGACGGACCGCTCGATGGAGATCATCGGCGTGGTGGCCACGGAGAAGTACGCGTCGATGAGCGAGAAGCCGCGGGCGACGATCTATATGCCGCTCGGGCAGGGCGGCGACACGCCGGCGTCGATCAGCTATGTGGTGCGGGGGGCCGGCGGGGCGGCGTCGCTCGCCTCGGCGATCAAGGCCACGGCGGCGCGGATGAGTCCGAGCATCTCGCTGGAGTTCCGGTCGCTGGACGACCAGATCTCGAACTCGCTCACGCGCCAGCGGCTGCTGGCCACCCTCTCGGGATTCTTCGGCGCCATCGCGCTGTTGCTGGCGGTGATCGGGTTGTACGGCACGATGGCGTACACGGTCACCCGGCGCCGCAACGAGATCGGCATTCGCATGGCGCTGGGCGCCGCGGGTCCGCGCGTGGTGCAGATGATCGTCGGTGAAGCCGGCAAGCTGGTGATCATCGGGCTGGTGACCGGCGTGCTGCTGGCCCTCGCCACCACGCGCTACATCTCGACCTTCCTCTACGACCTCACCCCCACCGATCCGGTCACGCTCACACTGTCGGTGCTGGTGCTGGGGGCCGTGGCCATGGGGGCGGCCCTGCTTCCCGCGTGGCGCGCGGCGCGCGTGGATCCGATGGACGCGCTGCGCGAGGAGTGAGCGGCGGGTCGGGTTCTGCGTGGCGACTCTTGCCGCTCGGTCGGTCGAGCATCAACGAGATGGATACGGACTGAACGGAGGAAACGGACTGTAACGGAAAACCACCAAAGCTGTTGTTCTTTTCCGTTCGAGTCCGTTCCGGTCCGTTGAGTCCGTATCCCATTCGTAGAAACCGTCCCGACTGAGCGGCAGGTCTCCGCGGTCCCTACTTTCCTGGCGCGACGGTGAGCACCACCACCCGATCCGGCCCGGCGCCGGTCGACTCCGGCAGCGTGAGCGTGATCGACGCGGCCGACTGCGCCACACCAACCGGCGCGCCCCCGTCGAGCATCGCCGCTCTCACCACCCGCCGCCCGAAGGTGGGAATGGCCAGCGCGCGGTCCGTCCAGTGCAGCACGTGCACGAACACCGTGTCGCCCCGGTACGTGGTCACGCCCCACTCGCGCGGTGATATGGGCCCGCCACGCGTGTCGTAGATCGAGGTCCCGTATGTCTTCATCCAATCGCCGATGGCGTGCAGCCGCTCCAGCGCCTCGGGTTGGATGGTGCCGTCGGGACGCGGGCCGATGTTGAGCAGCAGGTTGGCGTCGCGGCCGGCCGCACCCACGAGCTTCTGAATCAACTCGTCCGTCGACTTGAAGTGGTGGTCGGTGATGTTGAAGCCCCACGAATCGTTCATCGTCATCGACGTCTCGAGGGGGAGCCCGCCGATGGTCGTCGTGTTGAAGCCGGCCGTGTTGGCGCCCGGCAGGTCCTGCTCGAACGTCTGCACGTCCTCGCCCGGCTTCGGAGCCTGGTGGTGGTTGGGCACGATCAGCGCCGCCGGCTGCAGCCGGTGGATGAGCGCGTACGTCTTCGGGAGCTGCCAGTCGGCGTCCGGCTTGTCCCACATGCCGTCGAACCAGATGCCGCCGATGGGACCGTAGTTGCTGAGCAGCTCGGTGAGCTGCGTGTCCATGAACGCGAGGTAGCGGTTCCAATCGCCCTGCTCCGGGCGCCCCGTGTCGTGGCCCGTCTGCCCGCGCGGAAAGTAGTCCGGGTTGTGCCAGTCGAGCTGCGAGTAGTAGAAGAAGAGCTCGATGCCCTGCTTGTGGCACTCGTCGGCGAGCTCCTTCATGGGATCGCGGCCGAACCGCGTCCAGTCGACGATGTTGTATCGCGTCGCCTTCGTGGCGAACATGCTGAACCCGTCGTGGTGGCGCGACGTGATCGTGATGTATTTGGCCCCGGAAGCCTTGATGGCCGATACCCAGGCGTGGGCATCGAACTTCACCGGATCGAAGGTGGAGGCGAGCCACTCGTAGGTGCCCACCGGGATCTTCTGGTTCTGCATCACCCACTCGGCGCGGCCGAGCAGGCTGTACACGCCCCAGTGGATGAAGATGCCGAACCGGTCGGCGCGGTAGGCCGCGCGCGCCGCGAGTCGGACGGCGGGCACGGAATCACGCGCCGCCGACGTGTCCACGGCGCCCGGCAACCGCGCCGGATCGATCACCACGTGCCTGATCCGCTCCCGGCGCCAGGTGTACGTCACGTGGACCAGCCCGTCCGCCGTCTGAATCACCGCCGGGTACGAGTACTCGCCCGGCTCGGTCTCGAGCGACAGCACATGCCGCCAGCTGCGTCCGTCCGCCGACACCGCCACATCGAGCGGCGAACGTCCGCGCGTCGTCGCGTTGTACACCAGCAGGAAGCGGCCGTCGCGCAGCGTCACGGCGTCGATGCCCGAGTTCGGGTTCGGCAGCGACGTGAGCGCCAGCGGCGTCCACGTACGGCCCTCGTCGTGCGACCAGGTCTCGCCGATGCGTCCGGACTTGGTTCGCACCAACGCCTGCAGCGACCCGTCGGCGTGCACGAGGATGCTCGGCTGGATGGCGTCGATCGTATCGCCAGGCGGTGACGCCACCGGCGGCGTGGCCGTCCACGTGGCGCCGCCGTCGGTGGAGCGCTCGAAGTGGACGCGCCAGCGATTGCGCGCGTCCGGCGCCTCGGTGCTGCTGCCGGCGACGATCGTACCGTCGGCGAGTTCCACCGGCTTGTCCTTGATCGGCCCCAGAATGCCGGCCGGAAGCCGGCGCGGCGCGCTCCAGGTGACGCCGCCGTCGCTGGAGGTGGTGACCATGCCCCACCATTGCGTCGGCGCCGGCCCCACCTTGTAGAACAGCATCAGCGGGCGGCCCACGTCGCGAGGCTGGAAGAGCACCGGATTCCAGCACGGCTGCCGCGAGCCGTCCGGCTGGACGCCCGTGGCCACCTCCACCGGTGCCGTCCAGGCGCCGCCGCTCGACCGCGACAGCCAGATGCCGACGTCGCGCGCGCCCTCGTGCGCGCCGCCGAACCACGCCGCCACCAGCGCACCGTGCGACTGGGCGATCGTCGACGCGTGCGCGCTCGCAAAGGACGCCGAGTCGTAGATGAACTCCGATTGCACGACCGCGGACTGGGCGCCGGCCGACTGAGCGCCGGCGGAGCCGACGGTCGCCGCGGCGAGCAGGACCGGAACCAGTCGCGTGGCGTTCACGACCGGCGGCGAATGCGGGCCGCGAACAACGCCGCGGGCAGCCCGACCCCGACCAGGTGAATGCCGATCTCGTCGGCGAGCACGGGCCACGACGGCGCCGCCTGCCGGGCTCCGGAGTGCGGGAGCACCACGTGGTACATCACGAACCACACGGCCAGTCCATACAGCGGCCCCCACACCCACGGACGCTCGGCGAGCGTGCGCAGCCGGCGGCTCGCCGCGAGATACACGAGCGCGATGGTGAGCGCGATGCAGAGGTGGAGGCACCCGCCCAGGATCGCGGTGGCGGCGCCGCCGGTGAATGCGGCGCGGCCCATGAGCCCCGACGCGATGCTCTGGAAGATGAGGTGCGGCGCCACGCCCCGCAGTCCGTAGAAGATCAGTGCGTCGGCGATGTCGAGCACGGCGATCGTGAGCCCCGCATAGATCCAGGCGCGCACGAAGGTGAGCCCCGGCAGCCCCAGCCCGGCCTGCGGTTCCTCAGTCACCATCGCGGCCACCGTGCGGGTGGTCGAGCAGCCGCTCGGGGGGCAGTGTGTGCGGGGCCTGGCGGCCCTGCATCACGCGCGTCAGCCGGTGCCGGTGGCGCGCCACCAGGTCGTAGAGTCGGTTTCGCCATGGTCGCGGTACGATACGCGCCACGGCCAGGGCCCGCCATGGTCCGCCGATGTAGCGGGCCACGCGCAGCGCCGCGTCGGCGCGCGCCAACACGCGCTCGTCGTCCGTTCCGAACGCCTCCACCCAGACCGCGGAGTCGACGCCCCGCAGTTGGGGATGCCGCGCGAGGACCGCGCGCGCGAACGGTCCGTCGAGCGGGGCGAAGCGCAGGGACCGGTGGCGCTCGTGCGCGAGGATGAAGTGCACCGTGCGATTGCACAGGGCACAGTCGCCGTCGAAGAGCAACACCGGCGCGGGCGCGCCGAGGGCGGGCGAGGACATGGCGCAACCTATAAGGAAGCCCCCCGCCCCCGCCCGCGCCGGTCGCCACCGGGGCCTCAGGCCGTCCGGGGGCCGGTCCGCCGTCGAGGCCGGCCGAACTTCCCCCTTGACGGACCGCGAGGCCGGTGTAATTATCTATTACAAAGCTAATAGGAGACCATGTGGCCGCACCGCTCACTCGCCGCGAACTGGACGTCATGTCCGTGCTCTGGAAGCACGGCTCGGCCACCGTGGCCGAAGCCCGCGACGGCATTGCCGACGACCTCGCCTACCCCACCGTGCTCACCATTCTGCGCACGCTGGAGGCCAAGGGGCACGTGCGCCACGAGCAGGAGGGCAAGGGATTCCGCTACTACGCCCGGCTGCAGCAGGAGGACGCCGGCACGAGCGCGCTGGGCCGGCTGCTCGACAAGGTGTACCACGGCTCGCGGGAGCTGATGGTGGCCGGGCTGCTCTCGGACGAATCGATCGACGAGGTGGAGCTGCGGCGGCTGAAGAAGCTGGTGGACGAGCGGCTCAAGGAGGCCCGCAAGTGATCGCCGCCTGGATGCTGGAAACGACCATCGTGGCGCTGCTGCTGGCCGGCGGCGCGGCGGCCGCGCAACGCGTGTTCGCCCTCTTCCGCGGCGTGCCGCTGCGCTGGTTCTGGGCGGGCGCCATCGTGGCGACCTTCGCCACGTCGGCGTTCTGGCTCGCCCCGCGCCCCGCGGCCCCGGCCGGAGTCGTCGCCCCGGCGGCCGCGGCCGCCCAGGCGGCACTCCCCCCGGTGCAGCGCCCCGCCTTCCAACTGCCGGCGCTGTCGGCGGCCACGGAGCGCGGGCTGCTCACGGTGTGGATCGTGGCTTCGGGCGGGCTGGCGCTGATCCTCGGGTTCGCCCTCGTGCGCCTGCGGTGGGAGGGGCGTCACTGGGAGAACGGCGAGGTGGGCGGCACGCCGGTGAACATCTCGAACTCGCTGGGCCCGGCGGCGGTGGGCATGCTGCGCCCGCGCGTGGTGCTCCCGCGTTGGGTGCTGGCGCTGGACGACGCCGCGCAGCGGGCGATCGTGGCCCACGAGAGCGAGCACCAGCGGCGGCGCGACCCGGCGCTGCTCGTGGCCGGACTGGCGGCGCTGGTGCTGATGCCGTGGAACGTGGGCATGTGGCTGGCCTGGCGCGGGCTGCGGCTGGCCGTGGAATTCGACTGTGACGAGCGCGTGCTGCGGCGGGGCATCGACCGCGCCGGCTACGCGCAGATTCTGCTCGGCGCCTGGGGTCGCACGCGCGCGAGCTGGCTTCCCTCGGCGGCGCTCACGCGCGGGTCGGGGCTGGGGTCGAGAGTACAACACTTGATGCGGCCCGAGCCGCGGAGGCGTGGTATGAAGGCACTGATTGGAACGGCGGCGATTGCCGTACTGGTGTTCGCGGCGTGCGAGACGCCGGCCCCGCAGACGATCGCCGGGCCGACCGCATCGCGCAGCGTGATGGTGGAGGGCCGGCCGTCCACGGACCCGCTGATCATCATCGACGGCGTTCCGCAGAACGGCGACACCACCGGCCTCCAGAAGCTGACTGAGGAGGTCGCGGTTCAGGGGAAAGCCCGCCAGTGGCATGCCTCCCTCCAGAACGGCACCCTGACGAGCGTGGTGGCCGACAGCGACCGCGCCGCAGCAGACCGCGCCCGCACGGCCGAGGCGGCCCAACGCGCCCACGCCGCAGGGGCCGCGGGCGTGATTCTGCGCTCGACCACGCCCGTCGCCCCGAGCGAGACCGTGAAGGGAATTCTCTCGAAGATCCCCGCCGACTCGATCCAGAGCGTCGAGGTGCTCAAGGGGAACGCGGCCACGGCGAAGTACGGACCGCGGGCGCTCAGCGGCGTCATCATCGTCACCACCAAGGCCGGCGCGGCCGGGAACCACAACTAGCCGCCGCGACCAGGACCTCACAAGCGAGACCCGAACCGCCGGGCGCCCATGGCGTCCGGCGGTTCGTCGTGCGCGCGCCTACGGGCTGGAGAGCACGAACTGATTGCCGTCGGGATCCTTGAAGATTGCGGCCGTGCCCCAGTCCGCCCTGGCGGGCTGCTTCACGAATTCCACGCCGCGCGCCTGCAACTCACGCGCCGTGGCTTCGACGTCGTCGGCCGTGAAGGTGATGTTCATGAAGCCTCCGATCAGCTTCTCCTGACCGGGCGCGGTGAACAGCACGAGCTTCGTCTCGGCGCGGGGAAAGGCCAGTTCGATCCACCGCTGCTTGCCATCGAAGGGGGAGTCGGTGATCACGCGGCAGCCGAGCTTCTGGGTGTAGAACTCGAGCGCGCGGTCCTGGTCGCTGACGGGGATGCTGGCGAACTTGATGGCGCGGATCATGGGAGTAGTGTGGCGGCGGGGGTGGCGGGACACAAGGCGCGCATTACCTTCTATGGCAATCGATGCCAGAGAGGCCCCCCTTGGATTCCTTCGCCCTCGACCGCTACGTGGTGGACACACTGATGCGCGACCTCGTGGGTCACGACCGCCAGCCGTCGGCGTTCCTCGTCTACCTGCTGCTCTGGCGCCTCACGCACGGCGGCGGCCACGGCGCGCAGACCATCCAGATCCCCCACCTGGACATCGCCGAAGCCACGGGACTGTCCAAGCGGGCGGTGCAGGATGCGCTGTCACGACTCGCCAAGCGCGGCCTGGTGCGCGTGCACCGCTCCGGCATCACGGCGGTTGGCGAGTATACCGTGGCCGCGCCGTGGCGCGACCGGCGTCCGGCTACCGCGGCCAGAGCCAGCCGAACGTCCCCGCGGTGAGCAGGGCGTAGATGAGCCCGTCGAGGGTCCCCTTCATGGCCAGACCCCACCCGCGGCGGTACCAGATGGAGAGTGGCCATTCACCGAGGGCATAGGTCATGAACGACGCCGCGCCGGCGAACCGGAAGACCTGCAGATAGTCGGCGCCGGCGCCGAGCGCGTGGCTGGTGATGTACGCGGCAAAGAAGCTGACCACGAGCAGGTACACGAACCACTGGGTGAGATTCGACCCCATGCCGGGTACGCCGTTGGGCATCACGGTCATCACCACCTTGGGGCCCCGCGTCGCCTTCTCCTTGAACTCGGCGGACTTCATGTCGGCCATGTCCTTTGGCCGCGGCAGCATGTAGTCGCCGGGCTGCAGATTGAACGGCCGCAGCGCGTCCATGATGCGGTCCTGGTCGGGGAGCGCCGGATAGTCGCTCTTGTGCCAGGGCAGGACCATGTGAATGATGGAACTCGCCACGAAGACGATCACCGCCGACAGCACGATTGGAAGCCAGAGCCCTTGCATGCCTACCATCGGGACCTCCTGAGGGGGACGGGCGGAGAGATGGGGTGGGTGGGAATGCGGCGCCTCTACGATTGGATGCGCCGTGAACGGCGTCAAGCCTTTTCGGAGTCACGATGACCAAGGAACGACTCGAAGCGTTCACCGACGGCGTGATCGCGATCCTGATCACGATCATGGTGCTGGAACTGCGGGCGCCCGAGGGGACCGATCTGGGCGCCCTGCGCCCGCTGCTCCCGATCTTTCTCGCCTACGTGCTCAGCTTCACCTTCCTGGGCATCTACTGGACCAACCACCACCACATGCTGCGGGTGGCCGGCCGGGTGAACGGCAAGGTGCTGTGGGCCAACCTGCACCTGCTGTTCTGGCTCTCGCTCGTCCCCTTCGTCACCGGGTGGATGGGCGCCAACCATCGGGCGGCGATCCCGACGGCGGCCTACGGCACCGTGCTCCTGCTCTGCGCGGTCGCCTACGGCGTGCTGCAGAACGCGCTGGTGGCCGTGCAGGGCCCCGATTCGCTGCTCGCCCGGGCCACGGGGAACAGTTTCAAGGAGCGGGCCTCGGAATTCTGCTACGTGGCCGCGATCTCGCTGGCGTTCGTGAGCCCGTGGATCTCCGACGCGCTGTTCGTCGATCGTGGCGCTGGTGTGGATCGTGCCCGACCGGCGCATCGAGTCGCGGCTGACGGAAGAGGAGTGAGACCGGTGGACCGTGCTCAGCCCGCCCGGACCACCGTCGACAGCTCCGCCGAGACCACGGTCACCCCGCGGATCGTCGCGACGCCGCGGGCGCGGCAGATGCCGCGCCGCCACTTGAGCAGTGTGACGTCGAGACGCAGCTCGTGGCCCACGGCCGCCGGCGCCCGGAACCGGACGCGGTCGGCCCCCATGAAGTAGGCGAGCGCGCGGTCGGCGCCGTCCAACAGATCGCGAACGAGCGCGCCGCTCGTCTGCGCCAGCGCTTCGAGCACCAGCGTGTGCGGCATGGCGGGCGCGGCATCGCCGGCCAGCGACGCGCCCTCGTTCCACCATTCGCCCGCCGTCACGCGCTTGTAGCCGGTCACATGCCGGCCGGGCTCGACGACCTCGATGCGATCGACGAGCAGGAAGGGATGGCGATGGGGAAGAATGGCCTCGATGGCGGCCGCGTCCAGCATTTCCATCAGTGCGGCGTGTTCACGCGCTCGGGAATCGAGGCGGGCGCCGGCCGGCGGTCGGCGAGAATCTTGGTGACGAACCGCTGCGCCTCGGACACCCGCTCCACCTCGACGGCGATGGCGTCGATGGCCTGCTCCATGCGCCCCAGCCGATCGACGATCCCGCTGTCGAGCTCGGCGGGCCGGTCCTTCTTCCGGCGGCTCGACACCACCGCGCTGGCGATGCCGAGCACGACGACGGTGAGGCATACCAACGACGACATCAGGAAAACGAAGGTCTGGCCACTGTTCATGGAAGGCTCCGCGCAAGGTGGGCTGACGCTCCCCGGAATCTACGCGTTCCTACGCGGCGGCGAGAGCGGGCGTTTCGTCGCCGCGCCCGGGACCCATCGCAACTCGTTGTGCGGGCGGACGATTGCGGGGAACCCCGCCGCGCGCCCGCGGGTTCTTGCTGGGTACCCACTCCATTCACCCCGCGTTCCAGAGCCATGTCCGAGACGTACTCCACCCGTTGGTCGCCCCGCCTGCTCAGCATGCTTCGCATCGTCGCCGCGTTCGACTTCATCGCGCACGGTACGCAGAAACTCTTCGGCCTGCCCGGCGCCGGCCAGCACCCGCCCTTCCATCTGCTCACGCTGTTCGGCACCGCCGGCATCCTCGAGACCTTCGGCGGCCTCCTGCTGCTGTTCGGGCTGTTCACGCGCCCGGTGGCGTTCCTGCTCTCCGGCGAGATGGCCGTGGCCTACTTCCGCATGCACGCCAGGGCGGGGTTCTGGCCGATTCTCAACCACGGCGAACTGGCCACGCTGTACTGTTTCGTCTGGTTGTATCTGGCCGCCACCGGCGGCGGGCCGTGGAGCGTGGATGCGTGGCTCGCCCGGCGCCGCGCCAGCGCCTGAGCCCTGCGGCGCGTAGGAGCGGGTGTGGGCGCACGGCGTGTGCGTCCGCCCCGCCCGATGGCACTCGCGCGCGCCGCGCGCTACGTTGCCCTGCCACCGTCCACCCGGAGCCCAGTTGATGAGATCCGTCGCCCGCGCCTGCTGCCTCGCCGCCGCCGCCCTTCTCACCGCCACCGCCGCCCGCGCCCAGGACAACTACGAAATCCAGGTGTACGGCGCGCCGACCATCGAGCCGCACAGCACGATGTTCGAACTGCACAGCAACTTCACCTTCGACGGCCAGAAGAGCTTCGTCGACGGCATGTATCCCACGCAGCACGCGCTGCACGAGACGATCGAGATCACCCAGGGCCTCAACGACTGGTCGGAGGTCGGGTTCTACATCTTCACCAGCTCGCGCAACGGCCAGGGCGTGCAATGGGTGGGCGACCACATCCGGCCCCGCGTGCGCGTGCCCGACTCCTGGCACTGGCCGGTGGGCGTGAGCCTCTCCACGGAGTTCGGATACCAGCGCTCGGAGTTCTCCGAAGACACCTGGAACCTGGAGATCCGCCCGATCATCGATCAGACCGTGGGATCCTGGTACTGGGCCATCAACCCTTCCTTCGAACGCACGCTCAAGGGCCCGGGCGTGACCGAGGGCGTGGGCTTCGCGCCCAACGTCAAGGTGTCCTATGCCGTGACGCCGAAGGTGAGCGGCGGCGTGGAGTACTACGGCGCGTACGGCTCGGTGAGTGGATTCGCGCCGGCGCGTGACCAGCAGCAACAGTTCTTCGGCGCCCTCGACCTGAACGTCTCGCCGGTGTGGGAGATCAACTTCGGCGTCGGCGTCGGCACCACGCCCGCCACCGACCACCTGATCGCCAAGCTGATCCTCGGACGCCACGTGTTCTGGGGCGACCGGCCGAAGCCGTAGCGCCTCCGGCATGGGGCGCGTGACGGGCGGGGGGTGACCGGAAGGCGTCGCCCCCCGCCCCTTTTACTCCTCGGCCAGCGCGATCACCGGTGCCACCCGCGCCGCGCGCAGCCCCGGCACGAGACACGCCGCGGCGGCAATTGCCGTGAGCACCAGCGCCGCCCCGGCCAGACTCACCGGGTCGGTGGCGCCCACTCCGTAGAGCAGACTGCCCGCCAGGTGCGCCACATAGACGGCACCCGCGAGCCCCACGACGACCCCGGCGAGCGCCGGCGCCATGCCGCGCCGCACCACCAGCCGGAGCACGTCCCCACCCTCGGCGCCGAGCGCCAGGCGAATGCCGATCTCGCGAGTGCGCTGCGCCACGGTATACGACACCACACCGTAGATCCCCACCGCCGCGAGCAGGAGCGCGATCACGGAGAACACCGCGACGAGCATCGAGTTGAGCCGCGCCGGCGCCACGGCGTGTGCCACGCGCTGCGACATCGTGGCCACGTCGGCCAGCGGCTGCGCGGGATCGATGGCCTTCACCGTGCGCCGCAGCGCCGGGATGAGCTGGGCGGGGTCTCCGGCCGTCCGCACGACGACGTACATCGCACGCTGCGGCGACTGGGCGGCGGGAATGAACGCCTGCGGATACGAATCCTCCCCCACCCCTTCGAGGCGCGTGGTGCCCGCCACGCCGACGATGGTCAGCCAACTCGTGGAGTCGGTGGGATCGCCGAAACTGATGCGCTCGCCGATCGGGCTCCGGCCGCCGAAGTACGTCCGCACCGCGTCGTCGTTCACCACGGCCACCCGCGGCGCGCCGGCGCGGTCGGCAGCCGTGAATCCACGCCCCTGCAGCAGACGGATGCGCATCGCCGGGAAGTAGGCCGAGTCCGCGATCGTGACCACGGCGTCCGGCGTCCGTTCGCCTTTGGCCGGGGCCGGTCGCCCGTAGATCGCGAACGAGAGATAGTTGTAGTTGGGCACGAGCGGCAGATCGGTGGTGAGCGCGGCGCCTTCGACGCCGGGCATCGCCCGCATCCGGTCGCGCACGTCGCGGAAGAACGCCAGCCGCTGCGGCGCGTCCGGATATTTGCTGGCCGGAATCAGCATCTGCGCGGTGAGCACGTGCTGGGCATCGAACCCCAGATCCACGGCCTGCAGCCGTTGGAAGCTTCGCGCGAGCAACCCGGCCCCGGCGGCGAGCACCAGGGCCAACGCCGTCTGCGCGAGTACGAGGCCGCCGCGCACGCGGTCGGAGCCGCCGCCGGCGTTGCCGCGCGCCCCGTGCGAGAGGTGCGCCTGCATGGCGCCGCGCGAGGCGCCGAGCGCCGGCACCAGCCCGAAGGCGATGCCCGAGAGCACGGCGACGATCGCCGCGAACCCGAACACCACCGGATCGACGTGCACGGCATCGAGCCTCGGCATATCGGCCGGCACCGCGGCCTTCAACGTGTGCACGCCCCAGTATGCCACGAGTATCCCGCACGCCCCGCCGACGAGCGCGAGAAACACGCTCTCGGTGAGCAGCTGCCGGACCAGCCGGCCACGCCCCGCGCCCAGCGCCACGCGCACGGCAAGTTCGCGCCGCCGCGCCGTGGCCCGGGCGAGCATCAGATTGGCGACGTTCGCGCAGGCGATCAACAGCAGCAGCGCCACCGCGGCGGCAAAGGTGATGAGCGGCGCCCGAACGGGGCCGATGATCACGTCGCGCAGCGGCTGCACCTGGATGCCCACGCCGTCGTTGGTGGCCGGATACTCCCGGGACAGCTGGGCGGCGAGCCGGGAGGCATCGTCCTGGGCGCGGGCCACCGTGACGCCCGGCTTGAGCCGCGCCACCACATGGAGGAAGTCGGCGCGACGGCGCGGCGGGGTTGCGGGGTCGAACGCCGCCGGAACCCAGAGATCGGTCGGCGCCACCGCGTGCACCCCCGGCGGCGCCACGCCGATCACCGTGTAGGGCACGTCGTTGAGCTGGATGGTGCGATTGAGAATGCCGGGATCGGCGCCGAAGTCCCGGCGCCAGAGGCCGTCGGAGAGCACCACCACGTGGTGGGCGCCGTACACCATGTCGGCGGCCGTGAAGCCGCGGCCGCGTTCCACCGCCAGCCCCAGCGTGGCGAAGAGGTCCTGATCGGCCATGCCGCCGGACACCCGTTCCGGTTCCGCGTCCGGGACGGCGAGGTTGAACCGCGTGTTGGCGTAGGCGCCCATCGACGCGAAGCTGGAAGTCTTCGTCTTCCAATCTCCGTAGTCGGGCACCGACGCCTCCTCGTGCCCGAACTTCGGAAGGTAGGTCCAGAGCACCACGAGCTGCGCGTCATCGCGCACGGGCAGCGGCCGCAGCAGCACCCCGCGCACGAAGCTGAAGATCGCCGTGTTGGCGCCGATGCCGATGGCCAGCGTGGCCACCACGGCGAGCGTGAAGGCCGGCGCGCGCCGCAGCGTGCGCATGGCCAACCGCAGGTCGTGGACCAGCGCGTCCAGGGCCGTGAATCCGGTCATGTGCCGTACCTCTTCCGCGATGTAGGTGACGTTGCCGAACCGCCGGCGGGCGGCCTCGGCGGCGATCGGGTCGGGCGTGCCGCCGGCACCCTGCTGGCCGGCGTCGAGATCGAGATGGAAGCGGATCTCCTCGTCGCGTTCGCGATCGTAGTGCGCGCGCCGGAAGAACACGCCGAGCCGGTGCCGCCAGCCGTCGAGGCGCGACACGATCAGGGCCGGAGCGCGGAAGCGCGCGACATCCGCACGTGGTTACGCACGCCCGAGCACCTGCGCGATGGCGAGCGAAACGCGGTCGTAGCCCGAGACCGCCTCACCGAGTTGCTTGCGGCCCGACGCGGTGATGGTGTAGTAGCGCGCCCGGCGCTTGGTGGGGCTGAGCTGCCAGCGGGCCGTGACCAGCCCCCGGTTGAGGAGCCGCTCGAGGGCGGGATACAGCGAGCCCTGCTCCACCTGCAGCACGCCCTCCGACGATTTCGCGATGTGCTGGGCGATGGCGTAGCCGTGCAGAGCGCCGAGGGTGAGCGTCTTGAGCACGAGCATGTCCAGCGTGCCCTGCAGGAGGTCGGAGCGGCGGCGGTCCGTCGAAGCCATAGTCAGATCGTCCACAGTTAGACGGTCTACATATACAGCAACCGTGAGTGCCGGTCAATCCCCGATCGGGGGCCGCCGTCTGAACCCGCCCCGCGGTCGTCGAGCGGCGTCGAGCTGCCGGACTACCCCCGCCCCCACAGCTTCACGCCGCCGGTGAGGCCGGCCCGGTTGGACACGAGGTGCACGTCGTCCGCGAGGTCGAGCGTCACATGGCGCGAGTTGCCGCCGCCGATGTACAGCGCGTCGAAGTTGAGGAGCACGCGAAAGGCGTCGATGACCCGGGCCACGTGCGCGTTCCACTTCTTCTTGCCCAGGTGGCGGCGTGCGTCGTCGCCCACGTAATCGTTGAAGGTCTTGTGCTTGCGGAACGGGAACTGCGCGAACTCCATGTGCGGCATCAACTCGCCGTCGCGGAAGAGCGCCGAACCCATACCCGTACCCAGCGTGATCACGAACTCGAGCCCGCGACCCTGCACGGCGCCGTAGCCCTGGACGTCGGCGTCGTTGAGCACACGCGCCGGTTTGCCGAGCCGGCGGCGGAGCGTCTCGGCGAGCGGGAATCCCCTCCAGATCTCGTTGCCCCAGTGCGGGGCGGTGAGCACGCGGCCGTCCCGGACCACGCCGGGGAAGCCGGCGGACACGCGGTCATACCTCGGCAGCGGTTCGGCGAGCGCCACCAGGGCGTCGACCATCACGTCGGGCGGCGCCGGATCGGGAGTCTTCACGCGCACCCGATCGACGAGCATCCGGCCCCGGGCGTCGAGCACGGTGGCTTTGAGCCCGGTACCGCCGATGTCGAGGGCGAGGGTCCTGGGAGAACGGGTGGAGGCGGATCTGGTGCGGTGCGATCTGGCCATTCGCAAACCCGGAGATCAGTTCGGGTGCGAACCGGCGCCGCCCCCGCCCCCGCCCGCGCCCCGCCCCCGTCCCGGGTGCGCGCGGTCGGGACCCGGGGGCACCGGCTTGAGATTCACCGGGTGCTCCTGCAGCAGCTTCATGGCCTCGGCCACGGCGCGCTCGAGTTGCGGATCGTGGCCCGCGAGCTGCTGCGCGGGGTCCTGCTCCACGGGGATCGTGGGCGCCACGCCCTCGTTCTCCACGGCCCAGTGGCCGTCGGTGTCGTAGAAGCCGGTGCTCGGGGCGCTGATGAACCCGCCGTCCACGAACGGCGGTTCGCCGCCCCACCCGACCAGTCCGCCCCACGTCCTGGTGCCGACGAGCGGCCCGATGTTCATCTGGTGGAACATGTACGGGAACATGTCGCCGCCGGAGCCGCTCATCTCGTTGATGATGAGGACCTTCGGGCCCCAGATGGCGGCGGCGGGCGCGGTGACGGCGTCGTAGCGGTCGCCCATTCGCTGGCTGAAGTAGCCATGGAGCTGCCGGGTCATGACGTCCACCATGTAGTCGGCGATGCTGCCGCCATGGTTGAACCGCTCGTCGATCACGGCGCCCTTCTTGTTCTGCTGCGCGAAGTAGTAGCGGTTGAAGCTGGTGTATCCGCCCTCGCCGGTGTCGGGGATGTAGACGTAGGCGAGCTGTCCGTGCGAGAGCGAGTCGACCACGCGGCGGTTGGTTTCGATCCAGTCACGCTCGCGCAGGGCCATCTCGCTGCCGGTGGGCACGACGGTGATCAGGTGGGCGCCGTCCACCGTCGGCCGGTCGTTCACCAGCAACTGGATCTGCTTGCCCACGGTGCCGATGAACAGCGCGTACGGGTTCTGGGGCGCGGTGAGGGCGCGCCCGTTGACGGCGAGGATGTAGTCGCCGGCGTGCACGTCCACGCCGGGCGCCGACAGCGGCGCCCGCAGTTCGGGGTTCCAGTTCTCCCCATTGTAGATCTTGGCAATGCGGTAGCGGCCGTTCTCGGGCACGAGGTCGGCCCCGAGGAGGCCGGCCGGCAGCGCGTCGGTGGACGGCATATCGCCGCCGCCCACGAAGCTGTGGCCGAGGGTGAGTTCGCCCTGCATCTGCGACAGCAGCGTTGACAGGTCGGCGCGGTGCTTCACGTAGGGCAGGAAGCGGGCGTACTTGGTCTTGATCGCGGGCCAGTCGGCGCCGTTCATGTTCGCCACGTACACATAGTCACGCTCGATGCGCCACGCCTCGTCGTAGATCTGGCGCCACTCCACGGTGGGGTCGACGTCGATCTTGAGGTTGGCGGTGTTGAGCGCTCCCTTTTCGCCACTGGGCGGCGCGGCCGCGGCATCCACCACGCTCCAGTGGCCGCTCGGGCGCCCGGTGGGCGCGGCGCCCTGGAACAGCAGCTTCTTGCCGTCGAACGACACGGCGTACTCCTCGGCGGCCGCGCCCACGAAGTCCACCGCCTTGCGTTCCTTGAGGTCGTAGCGGTGCAGGATGTCGGCGTGGTTGGGCACGCGTTCCATGTAGAAGAACTGTCCCGCGGCGCCGGCGCGGAGATTGGTGTAGTCGCGACTGGGGACGTTGAGCGAGATGATCCGCTGCATGATCCCGTCGAAGTCGATGTGCACCGACACCGGTTCGGCACCCGGCTTCTTGCCGCTGTCGGGCTTTGCCTTCTTCCCGGTGTCGGGCGGTTCGTCACCCGGCTGCGGGAGCAGCGGCGACTCGTCGGCCCTGGACAGCACGGCCAGGTACACCCCTCGCTGCACCGGCTGATTGTACGAACTCATGTCGAGCCAGCCGGTGTGGAGCGCGAAGTCGGTGGACGCCAGAAAGAGAAGGTACTTTCCGCTCTTGCCCCAGGTGGGGTCGATGACGTCGGACAGGCCGTCGGTGAGCTGGTGCGTGGTCTTGTCGTTCACGTCGTACACGAACACGGCGTGGAACTGCGAGCCCATGAGGCGCTTCTGATAGGCGAGCCAGCGTGAATCGGGCGACCAGACGGGCAGCAGGTCGCGATCGGGCCACGTGTAGTTGCCCTGGTCGACGTGCGACTCGGTGCCGGTGGCGAGGTCGAGCACCCAGACGTTCATCTCGGCGTCGCTGAACGCGATCCTCTTGCCGTCCGGCGACCAGACGGGGGCGTAGAAGTAGCTCGGGCGTTCGAGTTTGTAGGCCCGCGGCGGCGCCACGCCGTCCTGGCCGCCGACCATCAACTCGTACTCGCCGGTGCTGTCGCTGAACCAGGCGATCTGCTTGCCGTCGGGCGACCAGATGGGCGCGCGCGAGGCGACCGCGGAGGAGGGCGTGAGGTCGCGCCAGGTGCCCTTGTCGGTGGGGATGGTGATCACGTCGCCGCGGGCTTCGAACAGGGCGCGGACGCCGGTGGGCGAGAGCTGCGGCGCCACGAGGTCGTGGGACACGTCGGCGGCGTGCGGCATCGCCCAGGGGAAGTCGCCGTTGGCGCGGATGTCGAGCGTGCGGTCGCGGCCGGCGGCCGGGTCGTACAGGTGCACGTCGCCCGCCTGCTCGTAGGCCACCAGGCCGCCGCCGGTGTTCACGCTCTCCACCTCGTAATCGCTGTAGTGCGTGATCTGCTTCAGCGCTCTGGTCTTCGTGTCGTACGACCACAGGTTGTTGGTCCAGTCGCGATCGGAGATGAAGTAGATGGTGCTGCCGAGCCACACCGGCTGCTGGTCGCGGCTGTCGGTCCAGGGCAGCTTGGTCATGGCGTGCGTCTTGAAGTCGAGCACGCGGATCGGCTGGTTCTGTCCGCCGCGATAGTTCTGCATCTCGGCTTCCCACGGGCGCACGAGCTGGTAGGCGATCTGCGCCGCCGTCCGGGGAGATGGCGCCGGCCAGGGCGCGCGGCACGGGAAGGCGGGTGGGGTAGCCGCCCGCAACGGGCACCGTCCAGAGCTGCGGTTCGCCGTCGGGCATCCCGGTGCGGGTGGACTCGAACACCACCGACTTGCCGTCCGGGGTCCAGCCGCGCACCAGATCGCCGCCCGGGTGCCAGGTGAGGCGGGTGGGCGTTCCGCCGTCGGCGCTCATCACGTACACGTCGGAGTTGCCACCGTACTGTCCCGTGAACGCGATCCACTTGCCGTCGGGCGAGAAGTGCGGATCGCTCTCCACCGTGGGCGACGACGTGAGCCGGCGCGCGTCGCCGCCGGCGCGCGACACCGTCCAGATGTCGCCGGCGTAGGCGAAAGTGACGTCCTTGGCGCCCACGTCGGGCTGATGGAGCAGGTGGGTGGATTGGGCGAGGAGCGCTGTGGGGGTCAGGCCGAGAACGAGGGCGAGCGCGAGCGCTCGGGCGCGGAACGACATGAATGGAACTCCGGCGGGTGTGGTGCGGGCCGGCCGTTGCGGGAGGGGAGCGCCCTCGTCAACCGATCCCCAGGAGTGTACCGACCCCCAACATGCAGCAAACGGGACGCCGGCGCGAGTCCGGTGGGGAGCCCGGTACTACGCGCAGTCCGCGAAGGCGACGTACATCTCACCACTGAACGCCGAGGGACGCGTCGCGGTCACGGTGAACCGGCCGAGCCCCGCAGCATCGGCGAGTTCCGTGAGCCGCGAGACCGCGATCGGATAGGGGACCCACGGATTGGCGTTCCGGCGATCGTACTCCACGAGGACGACACGTCCGCCGGGGCGAAGCCACGCGACCAGCTCGGCGAGCACCGGCCCCGGTTCCGCGGCGGTAGTGCAGCGCGTTCGCGATGAGCAGCCCGTCGAGCCGTCCCTTCGCGAGACCCGGCAGGTGGAAGGAAGCGGTGAAATCCGCGCGCACGACGGTGATCGTTGCGTGGGCCTCGCGCGCCCACGTCTCCAGATCCGCCAGCCGGCCGCGGTCGCGGTCCACGGCGTAGACATGGCTGCCCGGACCGAGCAGTTCGACGAGCGCGCGCGTGAAGGTGCCGTCGCCGGCGCCGAAGTCGGCCCAGGTGCCGGCGCCGCGGTGGAGCGCCGTCGCGAGAAAGGCTACGGCGTCGCGGTGGTCCATGGCGCATCGGATCGCGTCAGCGCTTCACCACGTTGTACATCCAGGCGTCGGCGTTGTATCCGCGAGGAGGGGGACACTCGCATCAGGGGAAGGACAGATTCACCTGCACGCTGTCGCCGCCGGCGAACGAGACGCCCGGAGTGGCGATCGAAACGGGATTGGGGTTGCCGGCGACGATCCCGGTGACGAGCACACACCCCGCCTGGGCCGAGGTCGCCGAGATGCTGATCCGGTAGATGCCGCTCGCGTTGGACGAGCCGGTGGTGCTTCCGTAGGTCGTACCCGAGCACGCGGCGTCCTCGGCGACCACCGTGATCGCGGCGGAAATCGCCCCCGACGACGCCGAGGTGGTGGTGCCGTAGACCAGCAGCGCCGACCCGCCGCCGGTGCCGCCGCCCGGCTGGCCGGTGAGCGCGGTCGCGTCGCAGGAGGCGAGGGCGGCCGCGCCGAGACAGAGCCCGAGCAGGGCGATCGCGGGGCGGGAACGTAGACGCAGGGCCATGAAATCCCCCAGCCGGCCGCGGCCCGCGACCGACGAAGTTGCAAGTCTCTCCAGTCGGCGGACGTCCGGGCGCCACGGGGCGACGGGTCCAGCCGGATGTCCCCGCAGCGGCGCGGGGCCCGTACCTTCTTCCCCATGAACGCGGGAAAGGGTCCGGAGGCAACGTGCGCCGGACGAGAAATCGGGAGAATGCCGGCCGGGGTGTGACCGGGGTCACGAGCGGGGCGAATTCTGCCCGCCCGGACCCCGGCCGGGGCCGGCGGTCGGCCCTACTTGGCCAGCGCCACGTAGATGTGCGTTTCGCTGGAAGGATTCGTCCACACGACGTCCGCCTTCCCGTCGCCATTGATGTCGCCGACGAACACGAGGTCGTAGGCCGCCCATCCCTCGGGCGGCACGTCGAGATCGCTCTGCACGCCGGCCGGGAAGGTGAAGGTGCCGTTGGACGTTCCGAACCCGACGAGGACGTCGTTGGTGCTGCCGTCGCGATGATTCAACAGGATGTCGTCGCGCCCGTCGTTGTTGAAGTCGGCGAGATAGGGAATCACCGGCGCCGTGTTCATGTTCGCGTGCTGCACCGTTTGCACCGAGAACGTGCCGTGCCCGGTGTTGAGGGCGCGGTGGATCCACCCGTTGGTGTTGCCGGCGTCGTGGCCGCGCACGAACACCAGATCGGCACCGTTCCGGCCGTCGATGTCGCCAATGCGCGTGATGTAGTTGCCCCACCCGCTGATGTTGTACGCCAGCGCCGACTGGAGCGCGAGCGTGCCGGTGGTGTCCGACGTGGGGGTGAACAGATCGCCGCGGGCGGTGTTGTTCGACGCGCTGAGGTCGCTGAACAGCAGGTCCGCTCCGCCGACGCCGTCCAGCTGCACCGCGGCCACGGTCTCGAAGCCGCTGAAGTCCCCGGCCTGGTCGACGTAGTTGCGGACCATGGCGAAACTCGTGTCGGCCTGCGCCAGCCCGAAGTAGGTCCGCACGCCGGCGGACGACTTGCCGGCGTTGGTCCACACGAGGTCGGTGCGGCCGTCGCCGTTGATGTCACCGGTCACCATCCGGTACGTGTTCCACCCGCCGGCCGGCAGCTCCTGGCGCGGCCGCCAGCTGAAGCTTCCGTTGCCGTTGGAGACGGCGGCGTAGACGACGTTGTCGGAGGTGGTGAGGGCGTTCCACACGAGATCGGCCCGTGCCCCCCCGGTCAGGTGCACCGCCGAGAGCGTGAAGTTCTCCCAGCCCTCGGCCGGCGCGTCGAGACTCGAATCGGGCGGTTGGATGCTGAACGTTCCGTCGCCGTTGGCCAGCGCCACGTGCACGATGTTTCGCGACGGGGAACTCTGCAATTCGTCGAAGACGAGGTCCATCTTGCCGTCGCCGTTCACGTCGGCCTGCAGGGTGCGGCGCTGGGTGCCCGCCGCGAAGGGAATGGCGAGCGTCTGCGACGGCAGAAACGCGAACGAACCCGGCAGCTTCGGCACGCAGGTGGTCTGGGTGTAGGTGCCGGGTTCGGACACCTGGGCCACCTCCCCGGTGAGCGTCTTGAGTTCGAACCAGAGCGGCGCCGCGCTCGTGAGCGGCGGCGAACTGGTGAAGTAGTCGGCGAGATTGCCCGAATGGATGGCCGCCAGTGCGTTCGAATCGGCGCCGCCGATCTGGCTGACGCGCAGTTCGGAGCGGCTGAGCACCGAACTGTCCTGGGCGCTGAGCGACACGCTGGCACCGCTTCCGATGCCCTTGTAGGCGGCGTTCAGCGCATGCTCGATTTCCGACGCCTGCGCGTTGGCGCTCATCTCGAACACCATCATGCGCCCATAGCCGATGCGCGAGACGTAGAGCGGCGGGTTGTTGGCCCCGATCCGCCCCAGGTTCGCCTGCGCCTGATACTTGTCGGCGGTGAAGTCGGCGCTGAAGAAGTCCGCGGGCGTGGCCGGCTGGGTGACGCCGGCGATGTACATCTGCTGCTTGAACTGGGCCACGACCTCGTGGCGGCTGACCGATTTCGAGACTCCGCCCTTGGCCGTCGCCTCGAAGCTCAGATACCGCCCCGAGACGCCGAACGCCAACGCCGCCTGCTGTTCCGAGCTGAAGGTCTTCTCGTCGAAGTCGATGTTGCTGGCCGTGACGAGCGAACCGGCCTGCGCCTTGCCGATGAGCGTCTGCACCGCCTGGTTCACCGACCCCTGGTCGGGATTGGTCACGGTGGCGGTGTTGTCGGCGTTGTTGAAGCTCAACGTCACCGTCACCGGCGTCCGCTCCCGGACCGGCAACTCGAGCAGGTCGTTCATGGTATGCGCGTCGCGATGGCTCTTGCCCTGAATGAGCGCCCCGGGCCAGACCACGGTCTGGTCGATGTTGAAGGACAGCGCCCGGCCCGGGTTGTCGACGAAGTTGAACGTCGAATCGGTGCACTCGAAGGTGACATTGCCGAGCGAGACCAGCTTCCCGGTGCTGTCGATCTGCTGCAGGGAATCGACCTTCTCGCTGGTGGTCGGCGAGCCGGCCGGCGTCGGTTGCTCCGACGCCTGCGGCGGCGCGAACTGGTTCCAGCCCGGCAGGCACGAGGCCAGGTCCTTGGCGCTGCCGCAGGAGGTGGTGCCGCCCGACGGATCCGGCTTTGCCGGGGCGGTGGAATCGCTGCAGCGGGCCGTCCCGAACACCAACAGGGTGGCGAGTGCCCAGGTCGTCACGGAGCGTACGGGAGATCCACGCATCGTCTACCTCCAATCCGAGTCGTTCGGCACCCGCCCGGACCGCCGATCGGCGGCCGCGCACGTGCCGGCTTCACCCAGGTAGGCGGAATTCGCGGCGGGATTCCCTCATCGCGGCTGGACGGCCCCCGCCGGGGCGGGCTACGTTGGCCTCGTCTCCCTCCACCGGATGCGGCTTGCCTCCTTCCCCCGAACACCCCTCGTCGGAAATCACCGGGCTCCTGCTCGATTGGCGCGGCGGCGACCTGAGCGCCCGCGATCGCGCCGTGTCCATGCTGTACCCGATGCTGGAGGAGATCGCGCGCCGGCAGCTGCGGGGCGAGCGCCCGGGGCACACGCTGCAGACGGCGGGGTTGATCAACGAGGCGTACCTGCGGATGGTCGGGGCCGACGTGACCTGGCAGGGACGGCGCCACTTCCTGGCCGCCGCGGCCACCGCCATGCGCCGCGTGCTCGTGGACTACGCGCGGGCGCGCCGGGGCGCGCGGCGGGGAGGCGGAGCGGCGCCCGTCACCCTGGACGAGGGGATGGCCGAAGCGCCCACCCGGGACGACGACATCCTGGCCCTCGATGAGGCGATCGAACGGCTCGCTACGCTTAACAAGAGGCAGGCAGAGATGATCGAGCTTGCCTACTTCGGAGGCTACTCGTACGACGAGATGGCGGAGATCCAGGGGGTCTCGCCGGCAACGGTCGATCGCGAGCTCCGGGTCGCCAAGCGGCTCATCGGACGGCTGCTCGAGGAGAGCGGGTAGGCGCAACGCGGAGAGGAGTCGAGCCGGATGAATACGGAGCGGATGCGTCGCATCGCGGCGCTCGTGGACGAACTGATCGACGCCGGGCCACCGGAACGCGACCGCCGGCTTGCCGAGGCCTGTGGCGACGACGCCGGTCTGCGCGCGGAAGTCGAGGCCCTGCTGGGGGACGCGTACGCGGTCGCCGCCGACGCGCACGCCGATCCCGCCATCGCCGCAACCGCCGCCGCGGTCGCGCAGATGGCGTTCCCCACCCGCGCCGGCCATCGGGTCGGCGCCTGGGTGCTGGACGAGGAGATCGGCCACGGCGGCATGGGCGCGGTCTACCGGGCGCACCGGGCCGACGGTCTCTACGACGCCACCACCGCCATCAAGTTCCTGCGCCGCGGGCTCGCCCAGCCCGCCAACACGAAGCGCTTTCTGGCCGAGCGTCAGATTCTGGCGAGCCTCACACACCCGGGCATCGGCCGGCTGCTCGACGGCGGCACCGCCGATGACGGTTCGCCGTTCATCGTCATGGAGTTGGTGAATGGGCGGCCCATCGACCGCTACTGCGACGACGAGGGGCTGGCGCTTGGCGACCGCATCCGTCTCTTCCTCCAGGTCACCGACGCCGTCCAGCACGCGCATCAGTCGCTGGTCATCCACCGCGACCTCAAGCCGTCGAACATCCTGGTCACGGCCAACGGCGAGCCCAAGCTGCTGGACTTCGGCGTGGCCAAGCTCGTGGGCGGCGCCGAGGAGCACGAGACCACCGGCCTCGGCCCGCTGACACCGGCGTTCGCCAGCCCCGAGCAGCTTCGTGGGCTCCGCCCCACGGTGGCCACCGACGTCTATTCGCTCGGGCTCATCCTGTTCCGACTGCTCACCGGGCGGCTGGCGTTCGACGTCGAGGGCTCGACGCCGGCCGAGATCGAGCGCCGGATCACCACCGAGGATCCACCGCGCCCCAGTGACGCCGCGCGCGGCGCCCGGCCCGCGTTCAGCGACGCACTGGCCGGGGACCTCGACAACATCCTGCTGATGGCCCTCCGCAAGGAGCCGGAACGCCGGTACCCATCGGTGGAGGCCTTCGCGTCCGACCTGCGGCGCTACCTCGAGGGATTGCCGGTGTCGGCGCGGCCCGCGACGGTGCGCTACCGCCTGGACAAGTTCATACGCCGCCATCGCACGGCGGTCGCCGGCGTTGCGCTGACCGTGCTGGCGGTGGTGAGCGTGTCGCTCTTTTATACGCGGCGGCTGGCCCGCGAACGCGACACGGCGGAACAGGCGGCCCAGCAGGCGGAGGCGGTGACGGCGTTCCTCCAGAATCTCTTCACCGGCGCCGATCCGACGCGCACGCACGGCGATTCGCTGACCGTGGGGCAGGTGGTGGACGAGGGACGCGCGCGGCTGGACACGGCGCTCGCCGACCAGCCGCGGGTGCGGAGCCGCCTGCTCACCACGCTGGGGGCGGTGTACGGAAACATCGGCCGGCTGGACGCCGCGGACTCCGCGTACGAGGCGGCGCTCGCGCTGAGCGATTCGCTGGACGGCCCCGACGCGCCACTCCGCGCCGCCATCCTGGCCGACCTCGCGATCAACGCCGACAATCGCGGCAGCCCCGACCGCGCCGGCGCCCTGTTGAACGAAGCGCTGCGCATCCAGGAGCACGCCGGCGATTCCGTTGCCGTGATCCGAGTGCTCGGCGAGATGTTCCTGCTGCTCATCAACCAGAAACACCTCGATTCGGCGCGCGTCGTGCTCGACCGCATGTTCGCCATCTACGCCACGCAGCCGTCGGTCGACTCCGTGGCCTACGCCGACCTGCTCAAGCGACGGTCGAACCTCGAGGTGATCGCGGGCCAGTTCAGCGCGAGCATCAAGGACGCGCGCGCCGCCGTGGAACTCGATCAACGATTCCTTCGCCCCGACGATCCTCGACTGGCCGCCGCGCTGGCCACGCTCTCGGCCGACTACGACCGGGGGAACGAGATGGACTCCGCCGCCGCGGTCGGCCGGCGCGCCCTGGAGATCACCCTGCACATCTTCGGACCCGATCATCCGCTCACGGCCCGCCGTCTGATGAGTACGGGCACGGAGGTAGCCGAAACGGGCAACGGCGCCGAGGGGTTGGCGATGTTCAAGCGGGGTCTCGCCATCGAGACGCGCCTCTCGGGGCCGGACAGCCTGGGCGTGGCGCACGCGAATCAGGAACTCGGAAACATCTATCAGGCGATGGACTCGGTGGAAGCGTCTCTGGCATACTATCGGCGGGCCGATGCCCTGTACTCGCGGTCCACCGCCACGCGTCCCACCGACCGGTACTACGCCCTGTACAATCTCGGGGTGGCGCTCACCTCGCTCCATCGATATGCGGAAGCCGCGCGGTATCACCGACAGGGGCTGGCGATCGTTGAGCGCGCAAAGCTGGCCGTGCCCACCGCCATATCGCACGAAGCGTTGGCGGAGAGCCTCGTGGGTCTGGATTCGACGGCGAGCGCCGAACGCCACTACCGGCGTTCGCTCGCGATCATCGATTCCGTGGCGGGGCCGCAGAACGTGTACGCGACGTACGCGCTCCAGGGACTCGCCGACCTCTACAGCCGGGCGCATCGGTACGCCGAGGCGGTGCCCACCTACCGGCGTCTCGTGCCGCTGCTCAAGGCGACCCGGTTCAAGGAACGATTCCGCGAAGCTGGTGCCCGATCTCGATGCCCTTGGCCCACGCCCTGCGGATGACCGACGAGCCGGCGGCGGCCGATTCGGTGGCTGCCAGGGCCAACGCGCTGCGGTGAGCGACCCGGGCCGGCCGGCGCTACTATATGGAATGCCTTCCGGCCGAATTCTCCGAATCCTGAGCGCCGCCGCCGCGCTGACCGGCGCGCTCGCCACCGGCGCGCAGGCGCAGCGCGCCCGCCCGGTGGACCTCGCGGCGGCGCGAGCGCTGGTCGCCCGCGTCGTGCCCGGCAGCGCGGCGCACTTCGACCTCGCCGCGATTCCCGATAGCGCCGGCCGCGACGTGTTCGAGGTGGAGAGCCACGGACCCACCGTAACGCTGCGCGGGTCGTCGGGAGTGGCCATCGCCTCGGCGCTCAACTGGTACCTGGAACACGTGGCCGGCGTGAACGCATCGCTGCCGCTCAAGCCCATCACGCTGCCCACACCCCTGCCCCGCGTGCCGGCCCCCGTGCGCGTGAGTACGCGCTATCGCATCCGCTACTTCTTCAACTACTGCACCTTCTCCTATTCCATGGCGTGGTGGAACTGGACCGATTGGCAGTCGATGATCGACTGGATGGCGCTCAAGGGGATCAACGCGCCGCTGGCGGTGACGGGACAGGAAGCGGTGTGGCGCGACGTGCTCGGCGAATTCGGATTCAGCCGCAAGCAGATCGGCGACTTCATCGTGGGCCCGGCGTATCTGCCCTGGGGCTGGATGGCGAACATCGACGGCCTGGGCGGCCCGCTCCCCGATAGCTGGATCGACAGCCACGTCACGCTCGAGCGGCAGATTCTGGCGCGCGAACGCGCGCTGGGCATGACGCCCGTACTGCAGGGATTCACCGGGCACGTGCCGCAGGCGATCACGCAGGTGATTCCCGGCGCGAAGATCCACCAGACCGGCGACTGGTCGGCGGGGTTCTCCGGCACCTGGTTTCTCGACCCGCAGGATTCCCTCTTCCAGCGCATCGGACGCCGGTTCGTCGAGCGGCAGACGCAACTGTTCGGCACCGACCATCTCTACGCGGCCGATCCGTTCAACGAGATCGACCCGCCGTCCAACGACTCCACCTTCCTGGCCGGCATGGGCGGCGCGATCTACAACGCCATGCGCTCGGCCGACACGAGTGCGACCTGGGTGATCCAGGCCTGGTTCCTGGTGTACGGCAGGAAGTTCTGGCAGGACCCGCAGGCCGAGGCGCTGCTGGGCGCGGTGCCCGACAACCACATGCTGGTGCTCGACCTGTGGGGCGACCGGTCGCCCGGGTGGAAGGTGCGCCGCGCGTTCTACGGCAAGCCGTGGATCTGGAACGTGCTGTACAACTTCGGCGGCAAGGTGAGCGTCAACGGCGACCTGCCGCAGATTGCCGCCAACCTCGACACCGCCATTCGCAGTCCGGACAGGGGACGCATGGAAGGGCTCGGCATGACGATGGAGGGGCTGGGCACCAACGCCATCGTTCCCTACTTCGTGTTCGACCAGGTGTGGCGCGACACCGTTCCCGACGTGACTTCGTGGACACGCGCCTACATCACGCGCCGGTACGGCAGATCCAACGCGTCGGCGTGGAGTGCCTGGCAGCTGTTGCTCGGCACCGCCTTCCGGTCGTCGGCCCAGACCGGCGACTTTCTGGCCGAGCGTCCGCAGTTCTACGTGAAGGGACGCGCCTACCGCACCGAGCCCATTCCGCCCTACGATGAGCGCGTGGTCGTCCGGGCGCTGGATTCGCTGCTCGCCGCGGCGCCCGCGCTGGGCGCCAGCGACGCGTATCGCTATGACGTGGTGAACCTCACGCGGCAGGTGCTGGGGCAACTCGGACTGCCGCTGGTGAACCAGCTGCAAGCGGCGTACGACCGCCGGAATCGCGCCGACCTGCTGGGCGCGGAACGGCAGATCGCCTCGCTGCTGCGCGACATCGACACGCTGCTGGCCACTCGCCCCGAGTTCCTGCTCGGCCGCTGGATTGCCGATGCCCGGCGATGGGGCACCACCGACGCCGAACGGCGGCTGTACGAGTGGAACGCGCGCAACATCATCACCCTCTGGGGCACCAAGTGCACCGAAGGGCAGAACGACGACCTGAACCTCTACGCGTTCAAGGAGTGGGAGGGGATGTTCACCTCGTACTTCCTGCCGCGGTGGGAGGCGTTCTTCAAGGATCTGAACGCCTCCCTGGACAGCGGGAAGCCGTTCGACCGGAAACCATTCGCCCAGGCGTCGTGCGAGTGGGAGCAGCGTTGGCCGCGCGACACCACGCCGGTGTTCCGCACCGAGCCGGTGGGCGACCCGGTGCCGACGGCCGAGCGGTTGGTGAAGAAGTGGCGGGCTTCGATTCGCGCTGACGCACACTGAGGGCGTCGTTGGGCCACCGCCCCGGTGGACCCGGGGGCCCCGGGGGCAGCTAGGCCAAGCCGCGGCGGCGGTGCTGGAGGCGGTGCCCCGCATTCACGGGAATCCGTACGTCCTGCCAGGTCTGAGGCCGGAATCGCATCTGATGGAGATCAAGCGGGTGTGGTACGCCGTGCGGTTTGCCGCGAAGCTCAACGGCTTACGACTGCATGATCTCCGCCATTCCTTTGTTTCGGTACCGGCAACGAGCGGCGAGTCGCTGTTGGTTGTCCGATCGCTTATCGGCCACAAGAATGTCGCGACGACGGAGCGCTACGCGCACCCTGGCGACGATCCGGTGAAACGCGTTGCTGATGAGACCGCTGGTGCGATCGCCGGTTGGATGAAAGCGTGAGCCAATAAATGGAGCCGCCGACTGCGTCCCAGCGAAGTTCATTACGCGAATCGCCTGGAGGAAGACGGGCTCCATGCTCTTGACAGACGGCTGATTCGGGTGGGGGGGGCCGACGTTTGCCAAGTTACATCCATCGTTCGTTCCTTAATTTGAGCGCGAACGTCATGAATCAGCACACTCCTGTCACAAAACGCGAGTTGCCGCGGAGTAGAGAGGACCGGTAAATCGGAAGTGCCCAATAGACGCGCAAGCCGGAACCGGAACCTTATCGTCATCTCCTTTCGTGTAGTGTCCTCACACGCGGATGTGGGCCTAGCTCCATTGCTGTTCAGTTAAGGAGCTTTTGGCGCCATTCCAACTCTTGGTTCCTGGGACAATCAGCCACCGTGGCGGCATGGATGGCCCAAAGTGAACAGCATTGGGCCTCGCTCAGTGGCAAGTGCGACTTTTGTCGTATTGAATCACCGCTTGCGGTTCAGGTACCGCCGCTGAAGCCGACGGCACATATGGTCGACAACTATAGCAACGCGGCGGCACTACACGCGGAATCAACGTTTTCGTTGGCAGGTCCACAAGAAGGGAGCGGGATGCCTCGGTTGTTGGCGTGGATCCAAGACTGGTCGAACGTCCAAACGCTTGGACACATCGCACCGTCGGCCAGGCGCTGCGGTTCACTCCACACATTCGTTCAAGCCGCCCTTGACGATGCGTGGGACATGATTCTTGTGGAGATCAGGTCGGACAACATCGAGCAAGTCGTCGCGGCGATACTCGACGTGAGCCAGCAGGCTAGGACAGCCGAGATCGTTTTGCGAATGGAACTCAGGCGTAGGACGGCTACCGCGGTACTCCGGCTAGCGCAGGCTGACATCAGAGGTGTGGTTTCGCTCGCCAGGGTCGACGACCTAGCTGATGCCCTGCGCCCTTCGACTTTATCCGGACTGGCGCGAGATGCCGCGATGCCGATCATTTCGCGCCTGCGTGTTGAGAGCCCGGACGATCCGGTCGCGCTCGTCATCGCGACTGCTATCGTCGGAAAGGCCCGCTCGTCGGTGACGAGTCTCGCCAGTGTCTGCCGCTGTTCACCCCGCACGCTGCAATCGACGTTCAAACGATTCGGGATGTCTCATCCGAGACATGCCATCGCCTGGGCAGTCGGATTGCATGCGGTGTGGCGCATGGAGGCGCTCGGATGGAGCCTGAAGCAAGCGGCAGCGGGCGCAGGCTTTGCGACTCCGGAGGCCCTGGCGAATTACGTCCAGCGACACATGGGTAACCGACCTTCGTGTCTAGTGCGCGACTTTGGCTTCGATGCCCTCGCAACGCAGTTCGCTCAAACCGTTGTTGCTAGAACGCCGTGAGTGACGCACGCCGTGCGCGTCGCATATGTACGCTGCGCATTGCGTATGGACAATGCGTGTGCAGCACGTTGGCGTTCTACGCCGAAAGACATAATGTAGGCGCGGGTTCCTGATACCGAACTCGCATGGGGCAGTAAGTGCTCCGCTGAATGGCGTCGACCAAGGAGGAAGTGCATGATGAAGCGAATGCTCGTGGTTCTTATGCTAGCGGGTGTGATTGGCATTGGCTCGGCGCTTCTCGCCGCACCGGCTACCGCCCAAGACCCAATTGAAGGGTCCTGCCAGTGCGGGCAATGCCAGTCTTCGTATTGCGACGCGTTGCAGGGCGGCACATGCAGGTTCGCGGGTACGAGCTGCTACGTCAATGACTGCTCGCCGTGTAGTTGATCCGTCGGGGAAGGTCGTATTTGGCCTAGGCGTTAGCGGTGACGGGTGATCACTCTTCATTATGGTCGTCCGTCATCGCTCGTGGTTGATGCGGCGGTCGGCGGACCCCTTATAGGGGGGCTCGCCGGTCGTCGCCTCTCCTCACTTGCCAAGGTCATGCCAATCTCTCGCCCGAGCCAACCTGCGGAGATCGCGGAAGTTACGGGCCGGGCATATTTCAATGCACGAGACCTCTAATCTTGCGAATCAACTGCTGCGTGATCTCTGCGGTGGCGCTCTCGGCACTACGTGTCGTCGTAGCGAAAGGGCCCCCGTCGATCGTGCTTGAGGGAAGCGGGGTGGCCCTCCACGACTCCGTGCTGCGCGATACGACTCGGTTCGGCGATATCGGAGCGTTAGTCGCGACGCCAAAGTATGGCGTCCTGTTGCTGGACTCCCGACTCAACACCGTCAAGGGATTTGGGCCCTCCGGGGGGCTCAAGTTCACGTGGGGCCACCCCGGCCACGACGCGACAGGTCTCGTGCATCCTGTAGCATTGGCGCTTGGATTTGAAGGGGATGTCTATGTGCTGGATGCGGCCGGGCCCAGGATCAGACGGTGGTCGCTCGCGAAGACGAGCGGCCCCACGAAAGACATCCCCCTTCCGCCGGCAGATAACACAACGGCGATGTGCCGATTGGGTGACGCGCTTGTTGTCGCTGGTCTACGTGACGATGCGGTTCTCCACGAATACGATGTGACGGGTCGGCAACTTCTGGCGTTCGGAAGGCCGTTCACCGTTACCGCAGATGACCCCCCGCTTGCCAAGCGACTGCTCGACGAGGAGATCGTTGCATGCGATTCCGGCTCCCGCCAGATATTCGTCGCAGCCGCGCGCCTTCCAATGGTTCGCGCATATTCGGCGAATGGTAAGATTGCATGGGAGCACGAATTGCGGGATGCTCATACACCACGGATTGAACGGCAGGGCGGTGGCCTGGTGTTCGGCGTCCCTCCAGGAGGCGCGGCGCAAATCGGCGCAGTCGTTGTATTAGGGGCGGGGGTGCTCGCAGTTCAGATTAGGCGCGAAGAGACAAATCCTGCGAGGGAGCCGGCAATCGATACCCGGTACCTATCATTGGCAGATGGCCAGGAACTCGGTCGTCAGACCGGACTCCCACTCATCCTCGGTGTTGCCGAGGGGAAATTGTATTCGGCAAAGGAGCTGCCGAGTCTCCATGTGGTTGTCACACCGTATAAGTTGAGGTACTGATGCGGCCAGGGGATGTTGGAAAGTGGCTTCAAGGTGCGGGTGTGCTTGTAGCATTCATTGCTTGCGGCGTGCTCAGCGCAGCATGGGTTCGTCAGGATATCATGAAATCCGCAGCTCGGCCGGTAAACGAGCCCACTTCACACTACACAGCACGCACGGGAACCCAGTTGCTCGTCATCTTCTTCGGATCGAGCAATTGCGGTGCATCAGAACTACCTGGCTTTAAGGAAGCTATGACCACGATGCGCAGGGTTGTAGGCGGTCGCGCGGCCGTTCAAGGCTTCAGGCCGTTCTTCATCGGAGTTGCCGCAGAGAAGTCACTCAACGCAGGGCTCCGGTTTCTGAATGCGATGGGCCAGTTCGATGAGATCGTCGTCGGCGGGGATTGGATGAACGAGGAGGCGGTGCGGTACTTCTGGCGGGACATACCGGGCCGGGCTTCCCTTCCACAGATCGTGGTCGTCAGGCGATCCGTGAAGATCGGCCCCCCGGACGATGTTGGTGAAGAGGAAGTCCTCGCTCGTCTAATTGGAACAACGGAGATCGAGCGTTGGTTGAACAGCTCGCCGCATTTCTAGCCTGAGGGGGTTATGGCAACTCGTTCAGAGACGGTACTGAATCTTGCAATCGTAGTACTGGCGGCTTGCGCGATAGTTATTACCGGCGCTGTCGTCAGACGGGAGTTTGTCAGTGATCCAGCGGCCACACCGACTCGGATCACGAAGATCAAACGCTGGGAGGATCTTGCATCAGCCGGAAGGCGCATGGGACCGGCCTCTAGCAAAGTGACAGTTGTTGAGTTCTCGGACTTTCAATGCCCATACTGTAGACAGCTGTTCTGGTCACTCGACAGCATTCGCCACGAGTATCCAGGCGATGTCGCAGTAGTATTTCGGAATTACCCGATCCAAGAACTTCACCCCCAGGCGAGGCCTGCTGCGGTGGCTGCCGAGTGCGCGGGCATGCAAGGTCGCTTCGAAGCGTATCATGACTTACTGTTCCGCCTCCAAGACTCCCTCGGGCACGTCTCGTGGAATAGCTTAGCCCGGCGGTCTCAGGTACCGGCGCTCGACCAGTTCGAGGCTTGCCTTACGGATGCGCGCACGGCGATGCACATTGACTCCGACGTACATTCGGCAGATTCTCTGGCGATTCGTGGTACCCCGCTTGTATTCGTCAATGAATTCAGGTTCCCTGGCACGCCTACATATCGGATTATTGATAGCATTGTCAGCATCATTCGAGCTGGCCGATAGCATGCAATAGCACTGGGAATGCGTGGGTGCGTGCCGATTGGATGCCTCTGCGCGCCCATATGGACTCACCTGGGGATGGCGCGTACGTTAGTGGATTGGACGGTGTCGCGAATTGGCACGAGCGCACGATCGTAGCCATACATTTGCCACGGCGCTTGCAGAGCCAGCAGAATGACAGACTGGATTAGTGACGCGCGGCTGGGTTTCCGTCGGCTGCGAAGGTACCCGCGATTTGCGGTCATTGCCGTGCTCACGCTCGCCGTTGGCATGGTGGCGCCGGCCACTGTCTTTACAATCGTTGACGAGACGTTGATTCGGTCTCCCGGCGGCGTCCGAGATCCGCGATCGTTGCATTTGGTACAAGTCCAAGACCATGGTTCGGCTCAAACGCAAGCGCGCCAGTACTTCAGCAATCCAGAGTACGCGCGGCTTGCTGACGCTTTGTCGCCGTTTGCCAACATAGCCGGCTATCGTGAAAACCGGCGAGCAGAACTAGGTTCCGTCGGCCACACCGAACAGGTGGTTGCTGGTTACGTCGTTGGAGACTTCTTTGGTGTGCTCGGCGTTCGCCTCGTAGCTGGTCGCCCGTTTTCCTCAGACGAAGTCCGCGCATCCACTCAATCGCTCGTCGCGATCGTCAGTGAGCCCTTCGCACGGCGTGCGTATGGCGGTGCTGGTCACGCGTTGGGTAAGACCGTTGAAGTCGGCTTGAAGGAATACACCGTCATTGGGGTGACGGGGAACGGCTTCCGAGGCCTCGATTTGGACGGTGTGGTGATTTGGTGCCCGTTAGGTACCGCATTGGCTCGCGCCGGCGCCAGTACGCCTTGGTATGAAGACTCTTACGATCGCTTGATTCGCGTCGTTGCGCGGCTGACGGCTAAGTCACCGACTAGGGGGATCGAGGAGTTGATGACCGTCGCACTTGTGGCGCAAAGCGCAAGTTCTGGGGATTCCGTCGGGCGAGCGTCGCTTGTCGCCGTAGGCCACGGTGCGCAAGCTGATCTGGGTACGGCGCAACGCGACACGGCGCTAAGGCTCGCCTTCCTTGCTGTCTTGTTGTACCTGTTGGCATTGTCAAACGTGGCGAACCTAAGCTTGGCGCGCGCTGCGCGTAGGCGCTCTGAGTCGGCCCTTCAGATTGCGCTCGGCGCCAGACCGGCTCGATTGCTTCGAGCTGCCATCTTCGAACACCTGACCATCGCCGTGTTGGCCGCTTTGCTTGCGTGCTTCGCCTGCGTTTGGACGGGCGCAGTTCTGCGGGAGGGAGTAATACCGGGGATACAATGGCGCGAGTCGATTGTGAGTCTGAGAATGGGGGCGTTCGTATTCTCGATGACCATACTGGCGTCCGTGAGTCTTGGGGCTTGGAACGCGAGGTATCTGGGTGTTCCAAGGCTCGGAGTCCTTTTGGCCGCGAGGTCCGGCGACATTAGTCGGTCGTATGCGAAGACCGCATATGCGTATCTGGTGCCCCTAAGCGCGATTTGCACACTCCTGCTCGTTGCTGCGGGATTGATTGCGAAGAGTCTGTGGGAGGTTGAGTCTATTAATTTGGGCTACGACGTCCCCAACATAGTCTTGGCCAGTGTTGCGGCGAACGCCGATATGCCCCGATTTGATCAAAGCGATGGCGCGAAGCTTGCTTCACTTGTTGATGGCATAGGACGCATAAGCGGCGTTACGAGCGCTGCGTTGGCGGACGTCTTACCAACACGAGGCATGCAGTATGCCACGGTCTACTATGCTGACGGCCGGCCGGTGGCGAAGCTAAACGGGCAGGTAGCCTTATTGACCGCCATTTCGCCGGGATACTTCAAGGCCGTCGGTGTCCGTATAAAAACTGGGCGGCCGATTGAAGATATCGACGGTCCAGGAGGATCGCCTGTGGTCGTGATCAGTGCTACGATGGCGCATGCGCTGTGGGCGGCAGACAATGCGATTGGCCGGTGCATAAAGTTGACGTCAGCCTCGGCACCGTGTGCGACGATTGTGGGCATCGCCTCCGATGCGCACTATTTGCGATTCGTCGAGGACCCGTCCATGCACGTGTATATGCCACTCGCGCAGGCAGGACCCAGGTTCCCGAGGGGGATCGTCATTCGCGTCGCCGAGCCGAAAGATGCAAGTGGTGTTTCGCGCGCTGTCGCGGGCATGCTTGCGACGGCATTTGGCGGGTTGGGCGTGCCAATCGCGCAACCGATGAGCGAGTACCTTGAGCCGCAACTCAAGCCATGGCGGGTCAACAGCTTCCTGTTTTCAAGCGTTGCGGCATTGGGATTGCTCTTGGCCGTGGTCGGCGTGTTTACAACTGTGACCTATTCGGTCGAGTCGGGACGCCGCGAAATTGGGATCCGTATGGCCCTCGGCGCAAGCCCAAAGCGACTCGTCTTAAGTCTTGTCTGGCGGGCGGTGAAGATGCTATTGGCTGGTGCCATGATCGGGGGCGGGTTGAGCTTGGTGTTCGGTCGCGGGCTGGCGTCGCAACTCTATGCGACAAGAACATACGATCCTGCGATTATGGCCGGCGTCTTGGCGGTCTTGGTGCTCACCGGTGCGATAGCGGCGGTTGTCGGTGCGCTCCCGGCAACCGCGACTGATCCACGCGAGGCGCTCGCGGCGCTGTAGCTGCGAGCTATAGATCATGCCAAACTTGCGCCCTAGCCCCCGGGATTCCCCTTCACCGGCGGCAGCCCCCGATGCTCGAGCATCGGCCCGATATCGGGATCCTTTCCATAGAAGCTGTGAAACATCGTTCCGTAGTCCTCGGTGTGCCCCCGTGCGAGGATGAGGTCGCGGAACCGCTGCCCGTTGGCCCGCGTCAGCCCGCCGTGCTGGGTGAACCAGGCGTAGGCATCGTCGTCCAGCATCACGGTCCACTGGTAGGCGTAGTAGCCGGCGGCGTATCCGTTGGCCCAGATGTGCAGGAAGTAGCTCGACCGGTAGCGCGGCGGCACGTGCGGGAAGTCCGTGTGCGTGTCGTGCAGCGCCTTCGTTTCGAAGCCGTCCACGTCGGTGACCGGCTTCCCCGGCGACAGGGTGTGCCACTGCATGTCGAGCTCCGACGCCGCGAGCAGTTCACCGAGCGAGTATCCCTGATTCCAGGTCTGCGACTTCTTGATCCTGTCCACGAGCGCCTGTGAGATCGGCTGCCCGGTCTTGTAGTTCACGGCGTAGTGCTTGAGCACGTCCGGGTAGAGGGCCCAATGCTCGTTGAACTGCGACGGGAACTCCACGAAGTCCCGGGCGACGTTGGTGCCCGAGAGCGTCTCGTATTCCTGGCTCGCGAACAGGCCGTGCAGCGCGTGGCCGAATTCGTGGAACATCGTGGTCACGTCGTCGAAGGTGAGCAGCGCCGGTTCGCCGGGGGCGGGCTTGGTGAAGTTGCCCACGTTGTAGACCACCGGCTTCGTGCCCAGCAGCTTCGACTGCTGCAGGAAGTTGTCCATCCAGGCGCCGCCCGCCTTGTTGTCGCGCTTGAAATAGTCGAAGTAGATGAGCCCCAGCGGTGAGCCGTCGTGGTCGAACACCTCGAACACGCGGACGTCCTTCTGATAGACGGGGATGTCGTGGCGCTCCTTGAAGGTGATCCCGTACAGCTGGTTGGCGGCGTAGAACACGCCGTCCTGCAGCACCCGGTTCAGCTCGAAGTACGGCTTCAGTTCGTTCTGGTCGAGATCGTACTTCGCCTTCCGCACCTGCTCGGAATACATCTCCCAGTCCCACGGCTCGAGCGTGAACGACTTCCCGCTCCTGTCGATGGCCGCCTGGATCTGCGTCGCCTCGTCGGCCGCCGTGGCGGCGGTGGGCGCCACGAGCTGGTCGAGGAACTTGTCGACGGCCTGCGGCGTCTTCGCCATCTGGTTGGCCAGGACGTAGGCCGCGTAGCTGGGGTAGCCCAGCAGCCTGGCCTTCTCGGCGCGGAGCTCCGCCAGGCGCGCGATGGTGGCCCGGGTGTCGTTGGCGTCACCCCGCTCCGTGCGCGTCCACGAGTCGTCGAAGAGCCGCTTGCGCACGGCACGGTCGGTGAGCGACGTGAGCAGCGGCTGCTGCGTGGTGTTCTGGAGCGGAATCACGTACTGGCCCGCCAGCCCGCGATTCTCGGCGTCGTGCGCCGCGGCGGCGATCTCGGCGTCGCTCAGCCCCGCCAGATCGGACCGCTTGTCGGTGACGAACGCTCCCGCCTTGGTGCCGGCGATGAGCTTCTGCTCGAACGCCGTCTCCAGCGTCGCCTCTTCCTTGTTGATCTCGCGCAGACGCGCCTGGTCGGCGGCAGAGAGGCCGGCGCCGGCGCGTTCGAAGTTCTCGTAGTACACCTCGAGCAGCATCCGCGACTCCGGATCGAGCCCGAGCTTGTCGCGCTGGGCGTAGATCGCCTTCACCCGGGCGAACAGCTTCGGATTCATGTAGATGGCGTCGTGGTGGGCGGCGAGCTTCGGCGTCTCCTCCGCCTGCACGCGGTCGAGCGTGTCGTTGGTGTTGGCCTGCACCACGGCGTTGAAGGCCGCGTTGACGCGGTCGAGCATGCGCCCCGACTTCTCCATGGCGACGATCGTGTTCGCGAACGTGGGCGGCGCGGGATCGTTGGCGATCGCCTCGATCTCGGTGAAATGCTCCCGCATCCCCTGCTCGAAGGCGGGTTGGTAGTCGGCGTCCCGGATCCTGTCGAACGGGGGCGCCTGGAAGGGCAGTGTGCTCGGCGTGGCCAACGGGTTGCCCTGGCCGGGAGCGGCGGCGGGAATGCCGGCGAGGAACGCGACGGCAGCGGCGCTGTAAACCATGATGTGCGTGCGTGGCATGAGGAGCCTTCTCCGAAGGACGCGGTAGCGATAGATATTGTTGCACGCCACACCGATCCTTGTCCACCCTCGCCCCTGTGCTCCCATGGATCTCTTCGACGCCATCCGCGCCCGCCGTTCCATCAAGCAATTCACCGACCGCCCCATCGGGCGGGCGGAGATCGAGCGGCTGCTCGAGGGCGCGGTGCTGGCCCCCAACCACCGCATGACGCAGCCCTGGCGCTTCTACGTGCTGGGCCCCGAGGCGCGCCGAGCCTACGGGGCCGCGCTCGGCGCCCGCAAGGCGAAGAAGGTGGAGGATCCGGAGGCGGCGCGGGCGGTGGTGGAAAAGGTGTCGGCCACGGAGGCCGCTCTGCCGGCGGTGATCGCGGTGGCCGTGACGCTCGACGAGAATCCGGAGATCCGCGAGGAGGACTACGCGGCGGCGATGATGGCGGCGCAGAACATCATGCTGGCGGCCACGGCCATGGGCCTGGGTTCGCACCTCAAGACGGGCGCGGTGATGGACGACCCGCGCGCGCGGGCGGCGGTGGGTGTGCCGGAGGGCCAGCGGATCGTTGCCCTCGTGCAACTGGGCGAACCCGCCGCCGTGCCCGATGCCAAGACGCGGAAGACGGCGGCGGAGGTCACGACCTGGGTGCCGTGAGGCGGGGCGGGCGCGGGGCGCGGGCCCGGCACTTGCCCGTCCTCCAGCCAGGGTCGATGTTGGACGTTCGATGACCGCCCCCGCCCACGAGCCCCCGCGCGAGCCCGTCATCCGGCTCGACCACGTCGCCAAACGCTTCGACGATGTCGTCGCGGTGCACGACGCCGACTTCGCCATCGCCCAGGGGGAGTTCTTCTCCCTGCTCGGGCCCAGCGGCTGCGGCAAGACCACGACGCTGCGCATGATCGCCGGCTTCGAGCAGCCGTCGTCGGGGCGCGTGCTGCTGGACGGAAACGACGTGTCGCGGGTGCCGCCCTACCGCCGGAACGTGAACACCGTGTTCCAGCAGTATGCGCTGTTTCCGCACATGACCGTGTACGACAACGTGGCGTTCGGCCCGCGCAGCCGGCGTGTGGACGCCCGAGACGTGGACCGGAGCGTGCGCGAGATGCTGGCCGTGGTGCGGCTGGAGGAACTCGCGGCCCGCAAGCCGTCCCAACTGTCGGGCGGGCAGCAGCAGCGGGTGGCCCTCGCCCGCGCGCTGGTGAACTACCCCAGCGCGCTGCTGCTCGACGAGCCGCTGGGCGCGCTCGACCTCAAGCTGCGCCAGGCGATGCAGCTGGAACTCAAGCGCATCCAGCGCGAGGTGGAGATCGCCTTCGTCTACGTCACGCACGACCAGGAGGAGGCGCTCACGATGTCCGACCGCATCGCCGTGATGCACGGGGGGCGGGTGGAGCAGATCGGGACGCCGCGGGAGATCTACGACGCGCCGGCGTCGGTGTTCGTGGCCGGATTCATCGGCGTGGCCAACCTCATTCCGTCGGCCGGCGGTACGATCGTGGTGCGTCCCGAACGCGTGCGCGTCACGGCGACCGCGATCGAAGGCGCGACGTCGATGCCGGTGACGGTGGAGAGCGCGATCTTCCAGGGGCCGTTCCTGCGGCTCGGGCTCACGACCACGGACGGCACGGCGATCGTGGCCCACGTCGGACCCGACGAAGCCCGCGGACGGGCTCCGGCCGGGCGCCCGGGGCTTCGCCACCTGGGATCCGTCGGCGGCCCGCCTTCTGCCGGCGGACACGTGAAGGGGAGACCGGTGCCGGGGCTGCCCGTCGCGCCGGGCGCCGGTTCCGTCACCCGCCGGGAGTTCCTCGGCCGCACGGTCCGCGCCGCCGGCGGGCTGGCCCTGGGGAGTTCGTTTCTGGCGGCGTGCGCCGGCGGGGAGCATGCGGCCGCCGATACGTCCGGCGCCGGCAACACCCTGCACGTCTCCAACTGGCCGCTCTACATCGACTCGGCGACGCCGCGCCTGTTCGCGCAGGCCACCGGCATCCACCTCGACTACACCGAAGACGTCAACGACAACAACGGCTTCTTCGCCAAGATCGAACAGCCGCTGGCGCACCACCAGAGCATCCACCGCGACGTCGTGGTGCTCACCGACTGGATGATCACCCGGCTCATTCGACTCGGCTACTGCGCGCCGATCGACGACGCGGTGTTCCCCAACAAGGCCCGGCTGGTGGACGACCTGCAGCAGGTGGCGTTCGATCCCGGGCGGAAGTATTCGATGCCCTGGATGTCGGGCATGACGGGGCTGGCCTACAACCGGAAGAAGACCGGCCGCGAGCTGACCAGCGTGCGCGATCTGTACGACCCGGCCTTCCGCGGCCGGGTGACGATGCTCACCGAGGTGCGCGACACGCTCGGGATGGTCATGCTGGGCGAGGGCATCGCGCCGGAGCGGGCCACGGACGCCGACGTGGAACGGGCCTGCCGGGTGGTGGAACAGTACCGGAACAACGGACAGATCCGCGTGTTCACCAACGACTACGCCGAAGACCTGGCCAGCGGCAACATCGCCGTCGCCATGGGGTGGTCGGGCGACATCGCGGGGCTCGCCGACGACAATCCGGACCTGTCGTTCGTCGTGCCGTCGGAGGGCGGGCTGCTGTTCTCGGATTGCATGTTCATTCCCGTCACCTCGGACCACGTGCGCGAGGCCAGCCTCTGGATGAACTACGTGTACCAGCCCGCGGTGTCGGCGCGCATCGTGAAGGCGACGCTGTACATCTCACCGGTGAAGGGGACCGCCGCCGAATTGGCCAGAACCGCCCCGGCGCTGGCGGCGAACCCGCTGGTGAATCCCGACGCCGCGCTGCGTGCGCGGCTGCATGACTTCCGCCCGCTGAGCGACGACGAAGAGCGCCGCTACACCGAGCGGTACTATCGGGCGATGGGGGTCTGACCGTGCCGGCGGCCCCCAGGTCCGGACGGCGGACGCTCGCGCCCTGGCTGCTCGTGGCGCCGGGCGTGCTGTGGCTGCTCTTCTTCTGCGTGTTGCCGGTGGCCACGCTGCTCCGCACGTCGGTTGCCGCCGGCGGCGGCCCCTGGTGGAACGGCTACGCGCGCGCGTTCACGCAGTACGGCGGCCACCTGGAGCGGAGCTTCGGCTACGCCCTGATCGCCACCGGCGCGTGCCTGGTGATGGGCTACCCGCTGGCGTACGTGATCGCGTTCCGGTCGGGACGGTTCAGGAACTTCCTGCTCGGGCTGGTGGCCCTGCCCTTCTTCGTCACCTTCCTCGTCCGGACGTTCGCCTGGAAGACGATCTTCAACGACAACGGCATGGTGGTGGCCCTGCTCGGGCACCTGCACCTGCTGCCGGCGCAGGGACGGCTGCTCGACACCGTGTGGGCCGTGCTCGGCGGGCTGACGTACAACTTCCTGCCGTTCATGATCCTGCCGATCTACGTGAGCCTCGAGAAGATCGACCGCCGGTTGGTGGAGGCGGCGCAGGACCTGTACTGCGGCGCGCGCGGTGCCTTCTTCCGCGTGGTGCTTCCGCTGTCGCTGCCGGGTGTGTTCGCGGGCACGCTGCTCACCTTCATTCCCGCGGCGGGCGATTTCATCAACGCCGAGTTGCTGGGCGGTCCCAACCAGCAGATGATCGGGTCGGTGATCCAGACGCGCTTCCTCGTGGTGCGCGACTATCCGCTGGCCGCGGCGCTGTCGGCGGTGCTGATGGCGATCATTCTCCTCGTCGTGCTGGCCTATGCGCGATTCATGGGTACCGAGGAGCTGGCATGAGCGCGCGCCGGCGGCGTGGCATGGCGGGGTCGCCCTGGCCGGGGCGCGCGCTGGACGCGGTGGCGGTGGTGGTGCTGTTGTATCTGTTCCTGCCGATCTTCGTGGTGGTGGCGTACAGCTTCAACGAGCCCGTCGGCAAGTTCAACTTCGTCTGGAAGTCGTTCTCGCTGGCGGCGTGGAAGGACCCGTTCAGGTTTCCCGCCCTGGTGGACGCGATGCGGGTGAGCCTCGAGGTGGCGGCGGTGGCGACGGTCGCGGCCGCGGTCATGGGCACGCTGATCGCCCTGGCGCTGTCCCGCTATCGGTTTCGGGGAAGCGGCGCCGTGGGGGCGCTGCTGCTGGTACCGCTCACCGTGCCCGAGGTCGGTGCTCGGCTCGTCGCTCCTGTCGCTGTTCCTGCAGATCGGGTATCCCACCGGATTCGCCACGATCGTGATGGCGCACGTGATGTTCTGCGTGAGCTACGTGGCGCTCACGGTGCGGGCGCGGCTGCGCGGCTTCGACTGGACGCTGGAGGAAGCGGCCATGGATCTCGGCGCCCCGCCGCTGCGCGTGGCGCTCAGGATCACGCTGCCGCTCATCGCGCCGGGCGTGGTGGCGGCCGGCCTGCTGAGCTTTGCGCTATCGCTGGACGACTTCATCATCACGCTGTTCAACGCCGGCACGCGCGTGACCTATCCGTTGTTCGTCTACGGCGCCCGCCGGGCGGCGTTCCCGCCCCAGATCAACGTGGTGGCGACGGCCATTCTGGTGCTGAGCCTTCTGGCGCTCGGGGGCACGGTGATCTGGCAGCGGCGGACGGCGCGGGCGGTGCGGTAGCCCGCCTTCCCGTCGTCCGGCGGGAAGGCGGCCCCGCGGGTCAGGCCGCCGCCTCCCATGGCCCTTCGGTCACCACCGACAACTTCTTCATCAGCGGGATCAGGGCGGCGGCAACCAGGGTGCCGGCCACGGCCACGAGGCCCAGCTTCATGAACAGGTTGGTGTAGAGGGGCAGCGTGTCCACCGGGTTGGTGACGTTCTGCGGCACGCTGGCGTACGTGGCCACGTAGCTGCCGAGGTACTGCGAGATGCCGGTGGCGAGGAACCAGACACCCATGATGAATCCGCGCAGCGACGGACCCACGTAGCGCGCCACCATGGCGAGGCCGAGCCCGCTGATGAGCAGCTCGCCCAGCGACTGGAAGGCGTAGCCGATGATCATGAACCAGAACGACACCCGGCCCGCGTGCGCGAAGCGGCCGCTGAATCCGTAGATGAAGAAGCCGAGCGCCAGTACGGCGAAGCCCATCGCGAACTTGGTGGAGATGTGGAAGTCGCCTCCCTCTCCCCGCCCCAGGCTGTTGTACAGCCACGCGAGCCCCGGGCTCAGGATGAAGATCCAGATCGGGTTCAGGGCCTGGACCTGCCCGGCGGGTACCTGGTATCCGAACAGGTTCAGTTCCACGTTGCGGTACGAGAAGAGCGTGAGCGACGTCGACATCTGCTGATAGAAGATGAAGAACAGCATGCCGAGGCCGGTGAGAATGAGCACGGAGATGAGCCCCTTGCGCTCACGCTCGGTGCCCTTGCTGCCCATGACGGCGAAGATCGCCAGCATGGTGAGGAATCCGAGCACGACGGTGCCGCGGGCGACGGTGCGGTTCTGGATGATGAACGAGACGAGGACGACGCCGGCGATCATTCCCGCCAGCACCAGCACGAGGCGGGTGACGTTGAGCGGCTCGAAGTCCGGCGGGGAGCCCACGTGCCGGAGATAGCGGCTCATCACGAGGTAGTTGATGATGCCGGCGAGGAGGCCGGCCGCGCACACGGCAAAGGCGGCGTGCCAGCCGATCTTGACCGCGATCAGAGGAGTCGCGATCTGCGAGATGGCCGACCCGATGTTCACCGCCATGTAGTACATCGTGAACGCGCTGTCGATTTTGGCGGAGTCTCCCTCGTAGAGCTTGGAGATGAGGTTGGCCGGGTTCGCCTTGAACACGCCGCCGCCGACGGCCACGACGGCCAGCGCGGGAAAGAGCAGTTCCGGATGGCCGGGAATCGAGAGCCCGAGGTACCCGAGCGCGAGGACCAGCGCCCCGAGCACCGTCGTCCGGCGGCTCCCCAGGAGCTTGTCGCCGATCCACCCGCCGATGGCGGGCACCGTGTACGCCATGGCCGCGAAGGCGCCGTAGGTGAGATTGGCGCGGTCGTCCGTGTAGCCGAGCTGCTGCACCATGAACAGCACGACGATGGCCGTCATGCCGTAGTAGCCGAACCGCTCCCACAGTTCGACGAGGAAGAGGGTCGTGAAGCCCTTCGTCCGCGCCCGCGCCTGCGCGTCTGTCGTCATGTGCGATTCCTCTGGCGGTGAGTGGTCGGGCGGTCCGACCCGTCCGGTGCGGCCGCATTTCCGACGGCGCTCCTCGGGATGCTTCTCGAAGCTGAGCAGTGGCGCCCCAACATTGGTCCAAACACCGGCCCCCGCCAGTCCGAACATCTCCCCCGCGGTCGTGGATCGGGCCCGTCGGGCCGGGTGGAGAAGTGGCGAACACGGGCCGGCGTCGGCCGGCGGCCCCGCCGCAACTATTTCACGGTGAACGACAGCGCGGTATCCAGCTCGACGTCGTTGGGGCGCACCGAGCCCGGCGGCCGGCTGTCGTGGAGCCACTGGAACCCCACGTCGAGATCGAAGCCGGCACCGATGGTCACGAGCAGGTGGAGTTCGTCGAGCAGGCGGACGTCCGCCGGGACGTCCATTCGCGGTTCGACGTAGAGCATGTTGGTGAGCCGGCTCGTGGCGGAGATCCGGCGCATGGCGAAGGCGATGACGTCGCCGCGCCAGTCGCGGGAGTTCGTGCGCGCGCCGGCCGGCAGGAGGGCGGCGTCCAGACGCTCGGATTCCCACATGACGCCGGCGCCGAGGTCCAGCCGGCTGGTGGCACTGCGCACGAAGCTGTGGCGCACGCCGTTGCCAAGCAGCAGCCGGTGCGACAGCGCCTGCTCTCGGCTGTTCTGGATCTGCACGAAGTGGAAGGTGCGGGTGCGCGGCGACAGGAAGCGGCCGTAGCGGATCTGCAGGTACCGGTCGTCGGTGGACACCTTGTTCGAACTCGACAGGTACGAGAGCCCGCCCACGAGCACGATCCACGCGTGCGTGGCGCGGTATCCCATGGCGCCGCTTCCCTTGAGCTTCACCACGTCGGCGTTGCCGCCCTGGAGCGTGGTGCCCGCGGCGACGCCCGCGAACAGCCCGGAGACCTCGAGCGGGTCCACGCGCTCGGTGTTGAGCACGGACTGCGCGCGAGCGAAGTGGGGGATGGCGAGGAGGGCGGTGGCAACGAACAGGGCGGCGCACCGACGGACGCCGAGCTCCGGGCAGAACGAGCGGATCGCGTTCATTTCCCGATCACGCTCCGCAGCACGCGGTCCCAGTTCTCCACCACGATCAGGGGCGTGCTCTGGCTACCGCCGCTGCCCACCTCCTGGACCATCAGGAAGCGGCCACGGGCGTCCACGTCCCAGGGCGTGTAGTAGTTGGCGTTGATCCAGGTGTTCGTGAGCGCGGAACTCAGGTGGAAGAGTTCGTGCGCTTCGGGCACCCCGTGCGCGGGCGGCCATGGCACGGCCATCATCTCGCCATCACTGCGCAGGTAGTGGAGCGTGCGCCCGTTGGGCGACCAGAGCGGCCCGGTTCCGCCGCGCGCCGATACCTGCTGGCGCCCGCCAGATGGCGTGACCGGGAAGGGGCGAACATAGATCTCCACGCGGCCGGTCTCGTTCGACTCGTAGGCGAGCCACCGGCCGTCCGGCGAAAGCTCGATGGCCATCGCGTCGCTGGAGGTGGTGACGATCGGGCGCAACGCGGTATCGACGCCCAGCCGCGCTCCGGAAATGACGCGGCCGCCGGCGTTCGGCCCGGTGGCGCCGTTGCGAACGAGCAACCAGCGCCCGTCCGGGGAGACGACGCCCTCGTCGAACTGCCCGGGCCAGATCAGCGAATCAAGGCCCGTCCCGTCGGCGCGAGCCATGTAGATCCCGCTGTCGGCGACGAAGGTGACGTGCGCGCCATCCGGGCGCCAGCGCGGACGCCAGGACTCGCGGTCCGTGACCTTCCACATGGCACCCTCGGGCAGTGCCTTCACCCAGATCCGATCACCCGACGCGCTGTGCACCCCGACCACGACCTGCCGCCCGTTCGGGGATACGCGCCACCCGAAATCCGCGCCGCGCTGCGCGACCGCGAACCGCGTGCTCGTGTCCACCGTCGCGATCCGGCCCAACGAGTCCGCCCAGACGAACTGGTACAGGCCGTTGCGGTCGGCCAACTGGCCACGCTGCAGCGCCAGGGTCCCGCCGTCGGGTGCGACCCAGAAATAGGGCGAGAGGCCCAGGCCCATGGAGACCGTGTCGGCCACCGGCTTCGCGGTTCCGGAGATGCGGAGCGAACTCATGTCGAACGGGGCGACCATCGCGGTCTGGTCGGCATCGATGAAGACGAGCCGGTTGCCGCCAACGACGTAGCCCGCATGCACCCCCGGACGAACCTCAGATACCGAATCGGTCCCCAGGTTCAGGGCGTAGAGCCCGACCGTCATGCACAGCCCGCTGCATCCCTCGAACAGCACGCCCCTCGCACGTGGGAGCGGGGTGAGCATACGGGGAATGAGCGTGGGAGATCTCCAGATACGCAGAGGCGTTCCACCGTCGGTACCGATGCGCGCGAGCACGTGGGGGCTGCTCGAATCGGCGGCCACGTACACGATGGATCCGTCGTCGAGCCACGTGACCGCCCCACCGACGTTGGAGGCATCGTGGGCCAGCGCCGTACTCGGTCCGCCGGCCAGCGGCATCTTGAGCAGGTCCGATCCGCGGACGAACGCGAGCCACTGGTTGTCGGGCGAGACCGACGCGGCGGTGGCCCCGCCGGTGCCGGACAGGCGAACGGCATCCACGCGATCGCGTTGCTTCACCCACAGCTGGCCGCGCTGGCCGGCCAGCGCCGGTCCCTGATAGATGAGACGCGAACCATCCGACGTGCCGACCACGAAGCCGTCCCAGGCCGGGGTCTGGTCGGACGGGAGTGAAAGCGCGTAGCGAGAAACCGGAGGCTCGGGGCGGGGACGCAGCAGCGCCCACGCGGCGACCACGGTCATCACCGCCGCAATGACACCCAGGCCGACGATGAGCCCGCGCTGCCCGGTGGGCGCCGCGCCAGCTCCGGCCGCCGCACTGTGCGCCGCCGAGAAGTGCGGGTCGGCCAGCGCGTCGGCGAAGTCCTTCGCACTCGCGAACCGATCCGCCGGCAGCTTTTCCAACGCCTGGGCCAGCGCCGCCGCCACGTTCGCCGGCACGGCCTTGCGGCCCTTCGTCACCGGCGGTGCGTCTTCGGCGATGATCTTCGCGATCACCTGCTGCGCCGTCTTGCCGGTGTGCGGCGGATCGCCGGTGAGCATCTCGTACAGCACGCTGGCCAGCGAGTAGATGTCGGAGCGGCCCGTGATCGTCTTCTCGGCAGTCGCCTGTTCGGGACTCATATAGTGCGGCGTGCCGAGACTCAGCCCGGTCTCGGTCATCCGGCCCCCGGCGGCCGCCGAGACGGCGAGCGCGATGCCGAAGTCGGCGACCATCGGGCGGCCGCCGTGGATCAGGATGTTCTCCGGCTTGATGTCGCGGTGCACCACGCCGTGCCGGTGCGCGTAGTCCAGCGCGTCGGCGACCTCGCTCACCAGCTTCACCGACTCGTCGATGCCAAGCTGCGCCTCGCGGTCGAGCTTCGTGCGGAGCGTCTCGCCCTCCACGTACGGCATCACGTAGAACAGGAAGCCGTCGGCCTCGCCCGAATCGAAGAGCGGCAGGATGTTCGGATGCTGCAGGGCGGCGGTGGTCTTGATCTCGGTGACGAACCGCTCGGCGCCCAGGACGGCCGCGAGTTCGGGCTTGAGGACCTTGATCGCGACTTTGCGATCGTGCTTCAGGTCCTCGGCGAGATAGACGGTCGCCATCCCGCCCTGCCCGAGCTCGCGCTCGAGGCGGTAGCGGTCGGCCAGGGCCGACGTGAGACGGGCACTCGGCTCACCCATGGCGCGCTCGCATCGGCGGAAGGCCGAGGCTCTGCTCGAACGGACCGAACCGCGGGTCCTCGATGAGCTCCGCGACCATGGGAATGCGGAGCGCCACGAGGAGCATGCCCTGTGCCTCCGCCCGCGCCTGCTGCAGCACACGCCATGCGTCATCCAAGCGACCGATGGCCGCGTACACCCACGCCTGAAACGCGTTGGCGGGAGCGGACGGCGGTCGCGCCTCGAGTTCCGCGAGGACCGCGCGTGCGTCATCCATCCGCCCGGCCTTCGCGAGCGCCCAGCCGAGCAGAGCGTGCACGCTGCCGCCGCGGTGCGACGGGGTCACCGCGGGTTCGAGGAGCCGGACCGCCGCCGCGGGATCGCCGAGCCCCACTTTCGCGATGGCCCACGGCCACCGTGCCAGCGAGCTTCCGGGTTCGAAGGCGAACGCCTGCTCGAAGTATCGCTCGGCCTCCGCATATCGCCCGCACATCACGAACGAAACGCCGGTCATGGCGTAGGGATACGCCGCGAGCACATCCGTCTCACGGGCGCGGCGGAACGGCCGCTCGGCGTCGTCAAGGTGGTCCAGCACGCTCCAGGTCTGGCCCTGCCAGCACAGCGCCTGGACGTGGTTGGGGTCGAGGGCGATGGCACGCCGGAGTGCCGCCTCGCATTCCGCGAAATTCCGCTCGCCGAAGGCGATCATGCCGGCCACGTACTCGGCGTCCGCGGTCGGCCCCTGCTGTTCGCGCGCCGTCGCGAGTGCCCGGCGCGCGGCGGCATAGCTCTCGTGCGATGGTCCCAAGGCATAGATGGCGACGAGGACGGTCGTCTCGGCCAACCCGAGCCACGACGGCGCGTGTGTCGGATCGAGCGCGACCGCCTGCTCGAAGCAGCGAACCGCGCTCGCGTGGTCGTTCTTGGTGTACCGGAAGTGACGACCCTTGAGATAGCGTTGATACGCCTCGAGGTTCTGCACTTGCGGGCGCGGACGGACCGCGACCGGCGCGAGCTCCGCGGTGATTGCGCGCACGACCCCCGCGGCCACGTCGTCCTGGAGCGCGAAGACATCCTCCATCTCGCGGTCGAACCGTTCCGACCACCGCTGGTAGCCGCTCCCCACCTCGACGAGTCGCGCCGTGAGACGCACGCGCTTCCCCGCCGTCCGCACGCTCCCCTCGAGGACGTGATCCACGGCGAGCCGGCGCCCGATTGCCTGGAGGTCCTGATCGTCCCGGCGGGCGCGGAACGCCGACGTGCGCGCTGCCACGCGCAGCTCCGCCACGTGGCCGAGGGCGGTCATGATCTCCTCGGCCATGCCTTCGCAGAAGTATTCCTGGTCCCCGGCCGGACTCAGATCGGCGAACGGCAGCACGGCGATGCTCACACGCGCCCGCGCGGTTGTGGGCGGCGGCGCGGCGGATTGCTCGCCGGACGCGCGCAGCTGCGCCATCACCGCCGCCGCCGACGCGGGTCGGTCCCCGGATTCGAGCGCGAGCATCTGCGCGACCACGGCGCTCGCTCCGCTCGGCACGTCGGGGCGACGCGCCGTGACGGGCGGGGGCGTCTCGGTAAACCGCGCGGCGATCACCGCCTGCACCGAAGCACCGCGAAACGGCGGCTCGCCGGCGAGCGCCTCGAAGAGCACGCAGCCCAGCGAGTAGAGATCGCTCCGCGCGTCGAGGTCGGTCGCGCCCGCGGCCTGTTCGGGACTCATGTAGGCCGGCGTGCCGAGTGTGAGCCCCGTTTGCGTGACCCGCGCCCCACCGGCGGCGTCGATCGCGCGGGCGATCCCGAAGTCCGCGAGCAGGGCATGCCCACCCTCGAGGAGAATGTTCTCCGGCTTGATGTCGCGATGGAGCACGCCGTGCGCATGCGCGTACCCGAGCGCGTCGGCCACGTCCCGCGCGAGGTCGAGCGCGTCACCGATGGACAGGCGCCGCTCGCGGTCGAGGCGGTTGCGCAGCGACTCTCCCTCGACGTACGGCATGACGTAATAGAGGAAATTCTCCGCTTCGCCACTGTCGTACAGTGGGAGGATATGGGGGTGGTGCAGACTCGCGGTGGTCTTGATCTCGGCCACGAAGCGCTGCGCCCCGAGCACGGCCGCCAGCTCGGGCTGCAGCACCTTGATCGCCACCTTGCGCTCGTGCTTCAGATCCTCGGCCAGGTAGACCGTGGCCATGCCGCCCTGCCCGAGCTCGCGCTCGATGCGGTAGCGGTCGGCCAGGGCAGCGGAGAGTCGGGAGGAAAGCTCGCTCACGAGCCCCCCTTCGCCTCGAGCTTCGCGGCCCAGTTCAGGACGAGCACCGCGTCCTTCGTCGACGCGGTCTGTCTGACGATGAAGCGCTGGCCGTCGGGGCTGACGTCGTACGGGGTGCCGGTATCGAAAAAGAGGGAGCGCGTCCAACCCGGGGCGTGAAAGAGGAGCTTCGGGACTGAGGCCTGGAAGCCGGGACCGGGGGTCGGGCTCGCCACCAGGATGCCTCCGTCCGGCGCCTCGAAGAAGAGTTCACGGCCGTCGCTCCTCCAACGGGGCGTCCTGCCTCCCAGGCGCGACACCCGCACCGGTCGGCCCCCGGCGGGGAAGGGTTGGACGTACACCTCCGGCTTCCCGGTCTCGTCGGACGTGTAAGCGAGCCAGTGCATGTTGGGAGAGAGCGCCCCTTCGCTGGCATTCCCGGGCACGTTGAACCGGATCGTGCGTCCCGGCGCCAGATCGAGCGCGGCGACGGACGTGTGGTCCTGCCGCGCCGTCGCCGTATCCTGGCGGCTCTTCGTATCGGCCAATGGAATGTCGGTGACGATGAGGTAGCGTCCGTCGGACGACCAATCCGTCGGTCTGCGGCATTCCGGCGATTGCGGGGCGATGCGGCGAATGGAGCCGTCCGCGACCCGCACGACGGTCAGGCGACACCACCCGAACGCCACTGCGGAATCGGAAGGCGCCCACACCGGGAAGGCGCGAAGCACGCCGGAGCCGGGATCCCGTGCAACGAGAGGGGTCGCCAGACCCTGCCCGAGGTCGTACAGCCACATCGCGTCCGCGTTGCTGAGCGCGGCCCAGGGATGATCGTGGGCGTAGCGGTGCGTGAAGGTATTGTCGACGCGCACGGTGTCGACCACGGCGCCCGTCCTGTCCACGATGGGCTTCTCGCGATCTCCGAGGCTGGGGAGGTAGAGGAGCGCATGCTCCGACGCCGCGTACGCAAACACGAGACTGGACGTGCGCACGGGTCCCGTGAGCGTCGTGGCTTCTCCCGCGGCTGCTGAGCCGTCGGGACTGACGCGCTGGGCGTACAGCGCCGAGCTGCCTTCCGCATTGAAGCGTCCGTACACGACGTACCCGGGCGGTACCCAGGTGGGCGCGGCCGCCCCCGGGACGAGGGCCGTCGAGTGGCCCGACGCGAGATCGCCCACCATCACCGTTTGCCGGGTCCTGTCCCCGCGCTCGAACAGGACCCGGGTGCCGCCCGGCAGGAACGAAGGGTGACGATAGGCATTCGCGCCGGAGTCCAGGGGGATCGCGATCTCGCACGGGCCTCCGGCCGCATCGACGCGCTCGAGGCCTCGCCCCGTGCTGAAGACGATCACACCGGTACCGCTCCACGCGCCCGACTCCTCGGGCGTCGCCGGGCACAAGGTCCGCGGGGCTCCCCCCGCCACGTCCACACGCATCAGCGCATCGCGAGCGAAATACCCCACCGACCGGCCGTCCGGTGACCAGAACGGCGCCTCCGCCCCCTTCGTACCGGGGACCATCCGGGCGGCGAGGGTGTCCAGCCGGCGCAACCAGAGGTTTCGTTCCCCATTCGCCGCGATGGTAACGAACGCGAACGTTCGACCGTCGGGCGAAAGCGCCCCGAAGGACTCCCGCTCGCTGAAGTCCTCGCCGGTTGGCGGCTGCAGGGATGAGACGACGAAAGCGCCCGTCGGCGAGGCCGGGGGGCGCACCGCGAACACCACGGCCGCGGCGGTGGCGACGACCGCCACCGCTGAAACGAGCACGAGGGCACGCCGCTGCCACTCCGGGGCGCGTCCCGGTACACCGGACGTCGCCGCGCCAGCCGCCGCCGCCCCCGAGAAGTGCGGGTCGGTCAGCGCGTCCGCAAACGCCTTCGCGCTCGCGAAGCGGTCGGCGGGCAGCTTCTCGAGCGCACGCGCCGTAGCGGCCACCACGTTGGCCGGCACGCTCTTGCGCATCTGCGTGACGGGCGGCGCCTCCTCGGTCACGATCTTCATGATGATCTGCTGCGCCGAGCCACCCAGGTGCGGCGGCTGGCCGGCCAGCATCTCAAACAGCACACTCGCCAGCGAGTACACGTCGCTGCGCGCCGTGATGTTCTTCTCCGCGGTCGCCTGCTCGGGGCTCATGTAGTGCGGGGTGCCGAGACTCAGGCCGGTCTCGGTCATCCGGCCGCCCGCGGCGGCACTCACGGCGAGCGCGATGCCGAAGTCGGCCACCATGGGCCGGCCACCGTGCAGCAGGATGTTCTCGGGCTTGATGTCGCGGTGCACCACCCCGTGCTCGTGCGCGTACTGCAGCGCGTCGGCCACCTCGCTCACCAGCTTCACACTCTCGTCCACGCCGAGCTGTGTCTCGCGGTCGAGTTTGGCGCGCAGCGTCTCCCCCTCGACGAACGGCATCACGTAGAACAGGAACCCGCCCGCTTCACCCGAGTCGAACAGCGGCAGGATGTTCGGATGCTGCAGCGCCGCCGTCGTCTTGATCTCGGTGACGAACCGGTCGGCGCCGAGCACGGCGGCCAGTTCGGGCTTGAGCACCTTGATGGCGACCTTGCGGTCGTGCTTCAGGTCCTCGGCGAGATACACGGTGGCCATCCCGCCCTGCCCCAGCTCGCGCTCCAGGCGGTAGCGGTCGGAGAGGGCGGCGCTCAGGCGGGAGAGGGCGTCTGCCATGGCTCGAAGATGCCCCGGTGGAAGGCGGAGCGCCAGCGCGGTGTTTCGCCGTCATCTCGCGTCGGCCGGCCGGGCGCCACTCGCACGACGCGCCCGGCCGATGCATCTTGGGTGGGACCCCCGCCCAGGCCCGAATCAATGTCTCAATCAGCGCGCAAGCCGACCGATGCCGACATCGATGTGTACGGCGTCACGCACGTGGGCAAGTTGCGCCGCGAGAACCAGGACCACTTCCTGATCTCGACGCTCGCCAAACAGGTGCGGGTGGACCAGACGAGTCTCCCGGACATTGCGGGGCTCAGCAGCGCCGTCGATCGGGTGGCGTCGCTCACCATGGTGGCGGACGGTGTGGGCAGCGGCGCCGGTGAGGAGGCATCCCGGTTTGCGGTCCAGGCCATCGCGTCGTTCGTGGCGCGGAGCACGCAGGTGTTCTACGCCGCGGACGCGACGGAGCCCGAGAACTTCGCCCGGCATCTCGAAGACGCCGCCATGCGGTGCCACGCCGACCTCCTCGAACACGCCGCCAGCGAAGGCAAGACGGGACGCCTCGCGACGACCCTCACGCTCTGGCTCGGCCTCTGGCCCCAGGCATACGTGCTCCAGGTGGGGGACAGCCGCTGCTACCTCTATCGCGACGGGCAGCTGACCCAGATCTCGCGCGACCAGACGATGGCCGAAGATCTGGTCGAGAAGGGAATCCTCACGCGTGACCGGGCCGCGCACACCCGGTATGCGGATATCCTCTCCAGCGCCATCGGGGGCCCCGAAGCCGCGCCGGTGGTGACGCGGGTGGTGCGCGATTGGGGCACGATCGTGTTGCTCTGCAGTGACGGGCTCACCAAGCACGTGTCCAACGAACGCATCGCCGAGCGGCTCGGCGCCCTCAAGAGCTCCAAGGAGACCTGTGAGGCGTTGTTGCAGGACGCCCTCGACGGCGGCGGAACCGACAACATCACCATCGTGATCGGCCGGACGGTGCCGCGCGGCTAGCTCATCGGGGCATCTTCGCTGGCGATCCGCCCTGCC
>CAVSJE010000018.1:0-63699 GCA_963728115.1 uncultured Gemmatimonadaceae bacterium | reverse complement strand
TTCGAGGGGGATTCGGAGGTCGTGTGGTTCGAGGGGAATTTCGGTTCGTATATAGAAGACTTGAAGAAACGGAAGGGGCCGGATGCCGACCAGCCGCATCGGGTGACGTATCGGAAGCTTGTAAGGGGGTAAGGTCACCCGGAGGCGCGCTCACGCAACTCAGACAATGCGCTGAGTGGGAAGCTTGGCGCTGCGACCCGGGGAGAAGTGACTTGTGATGAGTCTGGAGAGAATTGCTTTCGACATCGCGTGGTGGGTTCCCCCGGCGGTGGCCGGCATTTGTTCGGCCATGGCGAAGGTGCGCCTTTCGGCCAAGGGTCTCGAAAATCCGTCGCGCAACGGATTGTTGGCGGGCCTGTTCATGGACCGTGATGACTTCACTCCTGAAGGCTGGCGATACAGCTTGGTGGGACGATCCGTCGGAGTTGTGGGGCTTGTCTTCATGTTTGGCTGGCTTGCTCTGACGTGACCCCCAACGCTATCCCAGTTCTTATGTCCCAGCGTTGGGGTTGAATTGCTCACTGCGTACTTCGTCGGCGTACTCGCTCGGGGTACGATCCCCGAGGCTGGTGTGCGGGCGCGCCGTGTTGAACTCGATGCGCCACTGCTCAATCGTGACCTGGGCTTCGGCCAATGTCCAGAACCAGGTCTCATCCAAACACTCATCGCGGAGCCGGCCGTTGAAGCTCTCCGCGAAGGCGTTCTGCACGGGCTTGCCCGGCTGAATGAATTGCAGGTGCACGCCGCGCTGATGGGCCCACTGGTCGAACGCCAGGCTCGTGAACTCGCTCCCGTTGTCGCACACAATCACCGTCGGCCAGCCGCGCGTCCCGGCCACGCGATCCAGCACGCGGCACACCCGGGCGGCGGGCAACGAGGTATCCAGTTCGATGACCAGGCTTTCGTGGGTGAAATCATCGACCACGGTCAGCGCCCGGAACGTCCGCCCACTACCCAGCGTATCGTGCACGAAGTCGATGGACCAGCGCTCGTTCGGCCGCGTCGGCGGCACGCGAGGGGAGCGGGCCACGCTCACGCGCTGGCGCTGGCGCTTGCGCACGCCGAGCCCCTCCTCGCGGTAGATCCGTTGCACCAACTTGTGATTCACCGCCCAGCCTTCGCGCAGCAGCAGCCAATGCAGGCGTCGATAGCCCCACCGCGGCTTCAGCGCCGCGAGCGTGTGGAGCCGCGCGCGCAGCTCCTCGCAGGCGGGCCGTCGGCTCCGGTAGCGCTGGGTCGCGCGCGGAAACGCACAGGCCCGACAGATCCGGCGCTCACTCGTGGGATAGGCGGCGCGGAGCACGGTGACGACCTGCCGCCGCTGCTTCGGCGTCACCACTTTCGTCCCACCACGTCGCGGAGCATCGCATTGTCGAGCGAGAGATCGGCCACGAGCTTCTTCAGCCGCCGATTCTCATCCTCGAGCGCCTTCAGCCGCTTCGTCTCCGCCACCTGCAGGCCCCCGTAGTGGGCCTTCCACCGGTAGTAGGTCTTGGCGCTGATCCCCCGCCGCCGGCAGACCTCGCCGACCGAGGCCCCCGCCGCGACTTCCTGCAACACCCCCACGATCTGCGCGTCCGTAAACTGGCTCTTCCGCATCCTCCGGCCCTCCTGCGTGGCTGGCCGGGACAGTATAACTGGATCAGCTTTCGGGGGTCACGTCACTGCTTCCTGCCCCCCCCGGGCGGGGTAACTTTGCGGCCGGGTCAATACCTGACGTATGGATTGGGGTACGGTGGATTCAGTGCGGCTGATTGGGCTGCCACACAGGTCATCCCCAAACACCCGGTCTACGCGTTCGATAGCGTCTCCATTTATCGAGCGGGGCCTGGAATTACCTTTCACACGGTACAAGTGGGGAATCTACTTTCCGACATTCCGGATACCGCGTCTGTGACGGCGAACCAGAGGGCTTGGAAGCGATACGGCAGTGGCTGCCATATCCTGTGACCGCTTGAACGAGGCTAATAGCATGGCGAAGTTCCTGAGTCTGATCTTGGGAGTTGGTATCGAGATAATTGTAGCTCTTCCGGCGGCTGGCCAAGGGGCTACATGCCTGGCCGCCAACGCCTATTCGGATCACGTAATGCAAAATGCTGCGAGCGTGGCGAGCGGAGCTGACAGTGTATCGGCGCGCCTGCGGACAGCCTTTCACCTGCCAGCGGTCGGAACTGATCAAGTCACACTCGTCGCCACGGACAGCATTTGCGCGCTGGCCGCCGCGGCGTTCTTCGGCAGCTTCAGCAGCGATAACGGTACCGCCCGACCGGTATGGGTGTTGAAGGTGGGAACAAGCCGATACATCGTATTTGATGGGCAGCACCAAGTTGGCGGTCGCGATATTCAAGTCGTTCTTGATGAAGACTTCAACTACCTGGCCGCAATTCTCGGCTAATGCCTCCAGGCCAAGTAATATCAGGGATAAGAATTTCAATCCCCGTATAGTCTGAGGGAAGCGCGCTGGGAGCCGGCCAGGCAGGCGGCCTCGTGGACTTCCGGTGGACCCCAGCGGGGGGTTGGGCGGTTGGGGGCGGCTGGCCAGCGGCCGTCCGTCGGCGTGGCCCGCGCCGAGGGCCTCCTGGCGCCGGACGCCGCGCGACCGGTTGGCATAACAGCCGTAGTAGCGCGTCATTACCTGGTGCTTGTTGGCGATGTGGATGACCAGGGGCGCCAGGAATAAGACCGTCTCGGTCCCAGCGTGTCCCGCAGCGATGCCTGGATCACCCGACGCGTGTCACCATGGCGTTGCCGAGCCTATCGTTCGAACGCATCCCACCCCGGGGCGAGCACCGATGTCCATGTCGTGGCTGCCAGTCCTCCGGTAGGATCCGTGACAAGAGGCGTTGTCACGACCGGGTGCTCGTGACAAGGGTGAACCACACGGCCTCCCGCCATTTCCCCTATGAAGATGACGCCGATCCCGTCATAACCACGGCTTCGCGCGCGTAGTTCGAGGGGAACTTCCAGGCGTACATCGAGGACCTGAAGAAGCGCAAAGGCCCCGGCGCCGATCAGCCGCACCGGGTGACGTATCGGAAGTTGGTGAGGGGGTAGGGGGCGGCGGTCGCGCCAGGACGTGAGGCACTTGCCCTCGGCGCCGATCACCAGTGTCAGTGTTGCTGATAGAGAGAGCCGGGGCAGGTCGATCAGTTCGAGATCATCCGGCCAGTATTCCGCCAGTCGCCCTGGTCCAACTAACAGGGAAGAGGGCCGATCCGTTCCGGCGTGGTTGCTCAGAGGTGGGAGGCTATAGCTCGCAACTCACGGCCTTCTTATGGAGCGACGGGAATTTGCATCCCCCGATGGCCTGACGGTCGAGCGCTGCGCCGTCACAGCAACGCGCTCACCCCCCCTTCAGCCGCTTCATGACGGCCTGGATGCGGGGGTCGGATCGAATGGGAGCAAAGAGCGAGTCCTCCAACGTGAACTCGATCCCACCGACGTTCGATGCGGCGCCCTTCAGCAACCACTGAATCGCCGGCTCCCGGTCGCCCAGCCTCATGAACGCGTTGGCGATCAGGTCCTCCCGCACGTACTCCGTGTTCGAACGCACCAGCGCCTGCTGCAACGCCTCACGCCCACCCGACGTGTCGCCCGCAGTAATGAGGTTGACCGCGAGGTACGCGAGATCCCGTCCACTCGGCGTGGGGCCGGTCCAGCGCCGCCACGCCGCGACCGCTCCGCGTCGATCGTTTGCGGCCAGGCTTCGGAAGGCTTCGCATTCCGCTGCCAGCCGCTCCTGCATGCGCGCGGCGCGGGCACAGAGTACCCGGGCGCTATCCGGCGACAGTCCTGAGAAGTCGAGCGAAAGGAAGAACGGGTGCCAGACACCAAAGGACAGGGGATTGAGCCGCTGCGCCCGCTGCTCGACAGCGCGTGCGGAGTCCGGTAGATGGAGGTAATACCTGAGAAGGAAGGGGTACCACCCGCCCGCCGCAATGTTGGCGGAATCGAGTTTCAGCGACTGCTCCATCTCCTTCGATGCCGCGGCTGGATCATGGCCGTAGGTCATCCACCACAACCCCACCTGCGCGTGCGCATCGGCAAGGGTTGGGTCGAGCGACAGCGCACGCTCGGCGGCGCGCCGTACTTGCGGACCGGCCGTCGCCGCCGGCACGAAGTCATCGGCCCGGTAGCCCCACGCCTCGGCGAGCGCCGCCCATGCGTCGGCGTAGGTCGAGTCGAGTGCGATCGCGGCTTCGGCATGCACGATGGCGGATGCGAGCGAAGTGGCCGTGAACTGGTCCGTCTCGAACCGCGCGCGTTGGACCAGTTGGTGCGCCTCGTTGCTCTGTGTGCCGCGGGCACGCACGGCGACTGTGGTCGCTGGCGACAGGGAGACGTTGAGCGCGCCCGCGATGGCGGAGACGAGCCGGTCCTGAAGCGCGAACTGGTCCTGGTCGCTCGCTTCAAACGCATCCGACCAGAGGAGGTCGTCGTTCGCGGCGTTGACGAGCGACGCGGTCGCGCGGAGCCGCGTTCCGGACCGCGCCATCCGCACCATCACGATGGCCCCGACGCCAAGTTCCCGCCCCGCCTCGCGCACCGTGCGTCCGTGCATGACGCTCAACGGGACGTAGGCCCGCACCGAGAGCCCGGGGATTTTCGACAGCTTGGTGGTCAAGTCGCTCGATAGCCCGTCGGCGAGAAAGGCGTGTGCCGTGTCGGCCCCGATATCCGTCGGGAGCACGGCGATGCTGCGCAGTTTCGCCGCACGGTTGGTTCGCGGTGCGAGGAGCCAGCCCACGAGGACGATGACGACGGCCGCCACCGCAATCGCACCCCAGAAGCGCAGACCGTTGCGTGACGCAGCCCTCGACGATGCCGCCGCCGCGAACGGCCGCGTGCCGGTTGGCGTCATTCCCCCGCTCGAGGTCGTGATGTCGTCCAGCGCGTGCACCACCTCGTTCGCAGTCTGCGGGCGATCGGCCGGACGCTTCTCCAGGCAGCGCATCACGAGCGCCGCGAGGGCCGGCGGCAGAGAGGCCCGCCGCTTGCTGATCGCCTCGGGCACTTCGGTCACATGCGCCGACAGCAAGTGCTGCGGCGTGCGGCCCGTGAAGGGCGGCTGCCCCGTGAGCAGTTCGTATGCGAGCACGCCGAACGAGTAGATGTCGGCCCGGTGATCCACCGCGGGATCTGCGCTCGCCTGCTCGGGCGACATGTACGCCGGGGTCCCGAGGACTATGCCCAGCGACGTCACACCGCCATGCTCGGCGTTGCTCGATGCGCTCAACGCCTTTGCGACGCCGAAATCCGTGACCATCGCGCTGCCGCCAGAGAGCAGCACATTGTCAGGCTTGATGTCGCGGTGCACGATGCCGTGCTCGTGCGCATAGGCGAGCGCAGACGCGATTTCGCGCAGCATGCGCATGGCCGGGGCGACGGGCAACTCGCCCTGCCGCGCGAGGAGAACCCGCAGCGACTCGCCGTCCACGAACGGCATCGTGAAGTACGGCAGCCCGTTCGACTCGCCAGCTGTGAGCAGCGGCACGATGTGCGGATGCTGGAGCTTGGCCGCAAGCAGGATCTCGCGCTTGAAACGGTCGAGTGAAACCTGCGCCCCGGTCTCCGCCGGGAGCACCTTGATCACGACCTTCCGGTCGAGCGCGGTCTCCTCGGCGACGAACACGCGCGACATGCCACCGCCGCCGAGTTCGCGCTCGAGTGCGTAGCTTCCACTCAGGGTCGCCTGAAGCTGGTCGCGTAGGTCAGGAGAAAGCAGGTGTCACTTCGAAGTTGAAGGAGTACCAGTCCAGCTCCGCATCACTGCCCGTAGCATCGACACAACTCGCTGTGCAACAAGAGGCCATCATGTTGAGCGGACGAACGCCGTCGTGTGGCAGTCGTCCAGAACTCTTCCGCGTTGCTCGCGCTGCCCGTCCGATGCACTCCGTACGAGCGCTGAAGCTATCCTGCCATCACCGTCGGTGTCGGAGATGCCCGGTTCCACCCTTCAGGAGTCGGGTCGATCGAGTCAAATCCGGCGCCAGAAGCCATTATTGCACAGCAACTTACGAAAAGCGATCGGAGTGAGAACGAGGGTTTCATCGCCATCTCGAGGGAACTTCCGTCGAATCTCGCATCCCGACTTGCCAAAATACACCAGATCCGGCGTTCTGCCGATCACTTTCGTCCTCGGCGCTGCGTACCGAACTCGGGCGAAGCCCGGCTCGGGTCAACCCGCAACCAACCTCCTGTGCTGAGAGTTGGACCAGGGCGCTCGGCCAGGTCCTGAGCCGTGCCGACTTGCCGTGCGACCACGTGCTCCGCGTCGCTTTTCATCGGCCCAGCCAAAACAACACCGCGAGGTCGGGTGAACCGAGGGGAACTTCCAGGCGCACATAGAAGACCTGAAGAAGCGGAAGGGGCCGGATGCCGATCAGCCGCATCGGATGAAATGAGGAGAATTGCGACAGAGCGGTTTGCGTACCATTGTGAAAACCATGACGAAGCGCCGGTCTTTCCTGCTCGCCGCCACGGCGGCGATTCTCTTCGCGGCGTGCCGCGATACGACAGCGCCCTCGGCTACCTGCGTGCCGACGAGTGGCGGGCAGACGACGGTGACGGGCTGTTGGATCGAGCACGGTGTCGACACGCACACCCAGTTCGTGCTCGTGCAGCACGACGGTGCGGTGAACGGCACGCTCACCTTCTGCGGTCCGGTCGGTGGGTGTGGGCCATCGTACGGCGTGACGGGCACCTTCGCGTATCCGCACCTGTCGCTGCAGTGGACGCTGGTGAACGGTCAGCAGCGGTCCCCCCAATCCTTCGATGGAAGGCTTTCGGCAGACGGCGACACCCTGGTGAACACGGACTCTACGGCCCGTTATCAGCGGATAACGGGCGGGTAGATACTCTGGCGCGCGCGTTTGCATCAGGCGACTTGGTCTTCGCAGCCGGATCCCGAAACTCCCCAGCCGTCAGATCCATCCTTTCCGGCGCCGTGCCTCTACGTGTTCGTCGTGCAACCAGTCACCGACCGGCACCATCTCGTCGTATCAGTGGTCGCGCCCCGAGCCGTTCGCGCGTCGTATCCGTGTTCCCATCTCAGGACGCGAACCACTCACCCAGCGGCACGCGCGCCGACAGCGCCGAGAAGTCGCCGTGATCGCGAATGGCGATCGCCGCGTCGGCCATCGCCCGCGCCGCCACCCACGCCAGCGCACCGCCGACGCTCACGCGTTGGGCGCCGGCCTCCACGAGCTGGTCGAACGAGAAATGCGGCCTGGCCAGCACGTTCACCGGCTTCGTCACCGCCGAACAGACGATCCGGATGTCTTCCAGAGTGGTCAGCCCTGGTGCATAGAGCACGTCGGCTCCGGCCTGTTCGAAGGCGCGCAACCGGGCGATCGTGTCGTCCCTGTCGGGATGACCGCGAATGTGGTTCTCGGCCCGCGCCGTGAGAGTGAACGGGAAGGGGAGCGCACGCGCCGCTTCCACGGCAGCGGCAATCCGTTCCAGGGCGTGGGACCGCTCGTAGAGTCGGTTCTGCGCGCCGTCCCAGTCCTCGATGGAGCCGCCGACCGCGCCGGCCGACGCGATGCGCGTAATGGCACGCGCCGCGCTCTCCGGCTCGTCGCCGTAACCGTTCTCGAGATCGACGGATATCGGGAGATCGCTGGCGCGGCCAAGGGCCTCGACATGGGCGGCGACCTCGTCGAGCGTGGCGCGACCGTCGAGCCGGCCGAGGGTGAACGCAAAGCCCGAGCTGGTGGTGGCGAGGGCGTGGAAGCCCAGCGCTTCGAAGACACGCGCCGAGCCCGCGTCCCACGGATTGGGAATCACGAACGGGGCCCCCGCGTGCAGGGCGCGGAACGCTTCCGCTTTTCGCTCAAGTCTCGTCATCGGCGAAGTATATCCCATTCAGCCGGGCTGGCGACTGCTCGCCGGCCTCGAAGCGGGATGGGGCGCGTACGGCGGAACTGGTGCCGATCCCGGCGGCACCTCTCACCATCGGCGGCTTACAAAAGGCATGCACGATTCGGGTTGCCGGGCGCACCCGTGACCACATAGGTTCGCCTGCATCGCCCGGGATCGTGCTCCGCCTCACCGCTCCGGGTGTCCGGCCAACACAATGCGGAAGCCCGTCGGAGGCGGAGGAACGGGGAAGGCCGTGCGGCGAACTCGAATCGGGATGGTGTTGGTGTTGGCGGCCTCGGCTGCCGGTCCACTGCCGGCGTTGGCCCAGAGCGGCCAGACGCGGTACCCCCATATGGCGCCCCCCGAGGAGTATCTGATCGCGGATCGGGCGACCGAAATCGCGCTCGCACGGAGCGCCGCTCCGGAATCAATTTCGGCAAATGCCGAGGTGATGGTTCTCGGACGGAACGGTTACGAGATCGCCGTCCGCGGGACGAATCATTTCGTCTGCTTGGTGGAACGGTCCTGGGATGCCGCGGTGGGGGCGCCTGAGTTCTGGAACCCGAAGATTCGCGGTCCGGACTGCTTCAACGACGCCGCTGCCGCTGGCTATCTCCCCATCGTGCTCATGAAGACACGGCTGGCCCTGGCCGGCCGATCGCAGGCGCAGATCGATGCGGCGATTCAGGACGCTTTCCGCCGGAAGCAGCTGCCCGCCATGGGACTGGGCGCGATGAGCTACATGTTGTCGAAGAACCAGTTCCTCAACGATCAGGCCGGCAGCTGGCACCCCCACCTGATGTTCTTCGTGCCGTACTCGATGGCCAAGAGCTGGGGTGCCAACCTGCCCGGCTCCCCGGTTCTTTCCGGCGACGATGCGCCCGACCGCCTCACGATCTTCATGATTCCCGTATCGCGGTGGTCGGACGGCACACCCGATCCCGGTGCGAGCCGGTGAGCCGCGAGGCAACGGCCCAATCTGCCGACGACACGCGGCTGGTGTTAAGTCGCACGCGCGTTCGGGATTCCGGCCGCGCTCCGGTGCGGCTGCCCGCCATCGACCGCCGGCCGCTACCGGAGCCGGGGCCGCGAGTGGCAGGGAAACGGATCCGAGAACTTCTCGGCGCTGAGAAAGCTCGAGTCCGTCAACGCTTCGAGAAACGCCACGAGCGCCGCGACCTGCGACGAATCGAGATCGAGCCGCCGCGGCGTGCCGTCGCCGCTCCGGAGCCGCGCGTCCAGGAAGGGGCTCGGCTGCACCCGGTGGGCGTAGAACTCCACGACCTGGCGCAGCGTGGCGAAGCGGCCGTCGTGCATGTACGGCGGGTGCATCGCCACATTGCGCAGCGAGGGCGGCTTGAAGCGTCCCTTTCCGGCCCCGGTGTCCGCCGGTGCCACGTCCAGTCCGTTGTTCGTGGCCTGGTCCGCGAATTGCACGACGGAGCGATGGCAGCCGGCGCACCCCGACCGCTCGAACAGGCGAAGCCCGTCGCGCTCGGCGGCGGTGAGCCGCTCCGGATCCGGAGCGCCCCCCGTGGCGAACACCGCGTCGTAGCGCGAGTGGGTGGACACGAGCGATCGAACGAACTGCGCCAGAGCGGCCGCGATACGCGCCCGTGTCACCTCCGGTGACCCGAACGCGGCGGCGAACAATTTCCGGTATACCTGCACGGTGGAGAGTTTGAGTTCAAGTGTGTCGAGCCGCATGCCCATCTCGACGCTGTCGGTGATGGGCGCCAGCACCTGCGCCTCCAGCGTCGGCGCGCGCTCGTCCCAGAAGAAGCGGCCGTGGGCATTGAAGCGGGCGTTGGCGAGCGCCATGGTGTGACGCCTCGACCGGTCGCCGTGAATGCCCGCGCTGAATCGTGCCGTGTCGGAAAAGCCGAACTGCTGAATGTGGCAGGTGGCGCAGGAGACCCGGTCGTTCGCCGACAGCCGGGGGTCGTAGAACAGCACGCGCCCCAGCGTGGCGCCGGCATTGGTGATGGAGTTCCCGACCGGAACGTTGTCGGAGAACACCACGACGCCCGGGCTGGATATCACGAAGTGCCGCGGCAGCGGCGCGTCGGCCGCGGAGTAGGCGTCGCGCGGGGTCGGCAGCACCGGATCGCATGGCGCCGGCGCCTTGCTCGACGGGTCGCCCGCCCCGCGCGTGCACGCTACGAGGAACAGCCCCGGGATCACGACGCGAAACCGGAACACTCCGCCCTTACGGGTCCGGAAACGTGAGGACCCCGACATCGGCCGCCGAGAACCCGGTGAGCACCAGCGTAACCCCCTGACCGGCGACCGCAGTGACCGGCAGACGCACGAACTGGTAGCTGCCGTATTTCGTCTCCAGCAGGAGGTCGAAGGCGCCCGCCGGCCGCATGAAGGAGCTGGACTCCTCCCCGGGATCGAAGTAGCACAGCTCGCGAATGCCGGACGGAGGTGCCCCGGTGGGCCGGAGCGAGACTACCGGAAACTGGTTCCAGCCCTGCAGGAGACGAACGGCCCCTGAATCTGCGGGAACGTCCATCGGGTGGTACCAGACGTGAGTGACCCACGCGTTTCCGGGCCCGCCCGCGGCGTACAGGGCCAGGCGGTCGTTGGATCGAATGAGCCCCGGATACGTGCTGCTGCCGCCGAGGACTTGATATTGCCCCGCCACCAGGCCGTTCACGTGCACATCCACCAGGCCAGGGCGGATCTGCCGGTCCACGAATTCACCGTACGACAGCGTGACCGGGTCGCCCTTGTTCGGCACGAAGGTGATGGGCCCCACGCCCTTCGCCGCGTGCGCGAAGCGGATGGTGGCAGGCTGCGACCCGTCAATATCGAGAACATCTACATACGTGTAGCCGGACCCGTCGGGGGTCCAGACGGAGATCAGGACGCCGCCCGACGAGGGCGCAAGCGCGACCACCCTCCCGCCGTCCTCGACCCGGGCCTGATCCGGCACACTCGAACTCCACACGGTCGAGTCCGGCAGGTCGATGAGGTGGCCCCCATTGATGTCCACGAATTCCGTGGAGAATTGAAGCGTGTCACCGATCGCCATCGGCCAGGCTCCCGGCCATTGTGCCGGGGGGGCCGGGACGATCCTGACTCGCGCGACCGCCCGGATGGCGATCGCGGCGACGAGGGTATCGATGCGCGCGTAGATAGTGGCGCTGCCGCGGCCGAGCGCCAACACCACCCCGCTCGGTGATACCGACACCACGGTCGGGTCGCTCGACGAGAAGGCGACGCGCCCGGAGGTGACGAGCCGGTTTCCATACACGTCCTCAGCGGTGACGTCCAACAGGACCTGCTCGCGGACCACGATCGACGCTGGCCCGGTGAGTTGGAGCGAGACGGGATGTCCTCCTCCGGGGAGTGTCGTGCTATCGGTCTCCGGCCGGGTGGGACTGGAACAGGAGCCGCCAAGCCAGAACAGCAGGAGGAGGCTCGCGGGACGGACCCGGCCGCACCCGCGAAGGGGTGACGATTGCGGCATCGGCGCGCCCACTCCGCTACGGATCCGGAAACGCGAGAAGGCCGACATCGGACGCGGTGGATCCGGTGAGCACCAGCGTGACGGCCCGGCCGGCGATGGCCGTGGCCGGCAGGCGCACGAATTGGTCGGATGGGTATCTGGTTCCCACGAGGAGGTCAAACGTGCCTGCCGGCCGCGAGAAATACGTGGACACGTCTCCGCCGAAATAGCACAGATCGCACGATCCGGACGGAGGGGCCCCCGACGGCCGGAGCAAGACTGACGGAAACTCAGTCGCCCCGGGAACGATTCTCACGAGTCCCGAATCCACCGAAACGTTCGTCGCGTATGAGGGCACGTGAGCGACCGACGCGCCTCCCGGCCCGCCGACCAGATACAGGGCGAGACGGCGATCGGGTTCGATGAAGCCGGGGTACATGCTGCTGCCTCCGAGCACCTGATACTCCCCGATTGGCAGTCCGTCCACGTGCACCTCGATGGGGCCGGGCCGAATCTCCCGGTCCACGAATTCACCATAGGCGAGCGTGACCGAGTCACCCTTGCTCGGAACGAAGGTGATCGGTCCCATCCCCTTGGCGGCATGGGCAAAGCGGATCGTGGCCGGCGGCCCGGAGTCGTAGTCGGGAACCAACACGCTCGTGGAACCGACCCCGTCCGCCGTTCGGGCGGAGATATCGATGAGCGAGTTCGAGAGCGCCAAAGCCGACACCCGGCCGGAGCTGTCTACGCGGGCCCGGTCGGGAGCGCTCGAACTCCACACGGGCGATTCCGGCTGGTCGGCGAGCTGGAGGCCATTGACGTCCTCGTATACGGCCCTGAACCGGAGCGTGTCACCGATCGCCATCGGCCAGTATCCCGGCCAGTCCAGCCAGTACCCCGGCCCGTCCTGCAGAACGACCACACGAGCGATCACGTGGATGGTGATCGCCGACGTCACGCCGCCCATGCGTGCGGTGATCGTGGCACTGCCGCGGCGGAGCCCCTGCACCGCGCCGTTCTCCCATACCCGCAACACCGTCGGGTCGCTCGACGTGAACGCGACGCGCCCCACCGTGCTGAGGGCATGGTCCTGCGCGTCGCTGGCGGTGACGGCCAGCGTGGCATGATCGTTCACGAGCACCTCCCCTGGCCCCGCCAGTCCGAACGATGCGACGGGGGGGCCGCCACAGCAGGGCGGCGTGTCGTCGGGACCGTTCGCCGGCTGCGTCGGGTTACCGCAGGCTCCGCCAAGGCACAGGACTCCCAGCAGGCAGGCCGCCGCGGCGCGCGACGGAATCGTCCGGCGGCCGGCCCCGCTCGCGAACAGGAGGTACGGTCCAGCTCGCCCGACGGTCTGATGTTGCGGCGTCTGTGGCATGCGACTTCCTCCGCCGGTCAACGTTCGGGAACCCAGATACCGCCTGCCGGCCAAGGCGCCCCCGGACGGTAGGTGCAATCCGTCTTCAAATCGTCTACTTTGGGGCACCTCCGGAACCGGACGGTGCCCCCAATGCACGCGCCCATCCAATTTCGTGTCTTCGGCGCCCCGTCCCTCGTCGTGCCCGACGGCCGCGCCGACCCCCGGCTGGTCCTCCAGCCGCGACGGCTGGCCATTCTCGCATATCTCACGTTGGGCCGGCCGCGCGGGATGCACGCACGCGACACACTGATCGCGATGTTCTGGCCCCGGGAAACGGAGGAGCACGGCCGGCGGGCGCTGCGCAACGCGCTCCATGCCCTGCGCCAGGGACTCGGCGACGACGTCATCCGCACCGCGGGGCACGGCGCGGTCGGGGTCGAGTCCGGTCGTATTCGGTGCGATCTGCTGGACCTGGAATCCGAGCTCGCTGCGGGCCGGTTCGACGCCGCTCTGGCACGATACGAGGGCGAGATCCTTCAGGGATTTCACGTTTCGGGCGCCCCCGCGTTCGACGACTGGCTGTCCGATCTTCGCCGGCGGGTTGCCGAGGACGTCGCCTCGGCCGCGCGCTCGCAGGCCATCGCCTGCCGCGCACGCGGTGACCTGCCGGGTGCGGTTTGCGCCGCCGAGCGCGCCTTCGCCATCGCACCGGACAACGAGCGGGCGCTCCGCGAACTGGTCGAGCTGCTCGACGCCAGCGGCAATCGTGCCGCGGCGCTGACGACCTACCAGGCGTTCGCCGGCCGGCTGCGCGCCGAATACGACGCCGAGCCGGCGCCGGAGACCGTGGCGCTGGCCGGCCGGGTCCGCGGGCGCGCGCCCGCCGTCCCGACGGTCGACGCACAGGCCTACGTGCTGTACGTGCGCGGAACCTATCATTTCCTCCGCGCCGCGCATGGCGGCCACCCGGACGAATTGCACGCCAGCCGGTCGCACTTCGAGCAGGCGTTGGAGCGAGATCCCGATTTCGCGCTCGCGCTCGCCGGCCTTTCGAACTACTACGCGTCGGGGGCGGCGCGCAACATGCTCAAGCCGTTCCATGAGCATTTTGGCCGGGCCATCGAACTCAGCCGCCAGGCCCTCGCCCGTGATCCGTCGCTGGCCGTTCCGCACGTGCATTTCGGCGTGCAGGCAATGTTTCTGGAGAGCGACTGGGAGCGCGCCGGGCGCGAGTTCGCGCTCGCCGCGGCGCTGGAGCCGCACTACGCCGAAGGGCGTCGGTTCTACGGGGTGTATCTGGGATTCATGGGTCGCCGCGAGGAGTCGATTCGCGAGCTCCGAGAAGCGGTTCGACTCGAACCCGAAATGGCGATCTTCCGGAACTCGCTGGCCGACGCGTACATGGTAGCGGGGCAGCTCGACGCGGCAATCGACGAGCTTCGGCGCGCGCTGCAACTCGATCCCGCCTATGGTGCCGCGCGCGATCGCCTGCTGCGCACCCTCGAACGGGCGGGGCGGTACGAGGAGGCGCTGAGTCTGCGCGAGTCGCAGGACTCCGAAGCCGCCCGCGTCTTTCGGCGTGCCTGGAGCGCCGGGGGGCCCGAGGGTTACGGCGCTGCCCGGCGCGAGGAGTTGTCGGCGTGGTTGCGCACCGAGGAGGCGCGCCTGCTCGAGCAGCTGTCGGACAACGCCGGCGACCTGCTGATTCCCCCCGAGCTGAAGGTCGCGCAAGCCCATGCGGAGCTGGGCGATCCCCGCCGCGCGTTCGAGTGGGAACAGCGCGCCTGCGCTGCCGCGCCGGGCCGGCGACGCTGGTTCACGTCGCGTCCGGAGCTGGCGAGCCTCGATCCGTTCCGCCGGCGGGCTGCCGCCGCCGTGCAGGGCCGGTCGCGACCGGAACCGTAGGACGGCGGGGTCGGGCCGGACGAGGGCTTCTCGGACCCGGGGACGGGGGAGAATGGTAATCAGGCATTTCGGTTGGCCCTGTCCTGCCGGATGCTCTCGATCGGTTCGCCCACGCAACCGAACAGATGGGGCCGCCGTGGCCCGGGCCGCCGCCCATGTGTCCTACGCCCGGTCCGGCTCAACTCGCCGGAAGGTGCCGAAGCACCTTTCCGCGGGGGCGGGCACCGTCAGCGAGTTGGCCGGCCGTTCGCCATGAAGCCTCTGTCCTTGGACGCCCATGTCCCAACGGTGCCCTTGGGCAGGTACTGTCCGAGGAGTTCACTGGAGTTTTCGTTCGCGCCGCGGTGCCGGAGGCTCTGCGGATTGCAGAAGGGCATACCGATTCCGCCACTAGAACACTTGGGCGCGCGCAGTTCGAGAGGGATTTCGTTTCGTAGATGGAGTATCTGAAGAAGCGAGGGGGCCGGATGCCGATCAACCGCACCGGGTGACGTGTAAGAAGTCGGCGCGGAAGTAGCGGCGTCCCCCGGTCTTGGCCAACCAGATCCGCCAGCGTTCGTTGACCCAGCCTACCTCTGACGTCGCGTCCGCAGCACTCCCACGGGGAATCGGATTGTTCCCGTGGCCGGAAAGTCGTTCGCGTTCACGTGCGATCCGTATTCCGTAGGTGACGTCGAGCGTCCGCGCGTATCTGTGCTCACCCCGCCGAGCCCCTCGTTGCTGCATCCTCCGGGTCCGTACAGACGCTTCGCTGCCACGATGTGTGCCGAGTCGAGGATCTCCCCCGAACCGACCCCGGTCGAACGTCTACAAGGTGAGTTCGGGACTGCAGTGCTTGTCTGGGACCCGTTGCCCTCACACGCCGCCGGCCGCACCGCAGGGCCGGGAGAGTTCCACTCGGCGGTTGTGGGCTCTTCCCTCCACGGTGGCGTTGGACTCCACCGGCCGGGTGAAGCCGTATCCCTTCGACGAGAGCTTCGCCGCCGACACGCCGTACCGCGATACGAGCGCTGCGCGCACCGCCCCGGCGCGCCGCTCCGACAGGTCCTGATTGTACGCCGCCGACCCGATGCTGTCGGTGTGGCCCTCTACGGTGAGCTTCCAGTCGGGGTGCGCCTTGATGAGCGTGGCCACGGCGGCGAGCATGGGATCGGATTCGGGCATGATCTCGGCGCTCCCCGTGGCGAAGTAGACGCCGTGCAGCTCGATCCGGCAGCTCTTCCCTTCCAGCGCCGTGCCCAGGGTCTGTGCCTCCTCGGTCGTGCTCGGGGGCGGCGTGTCGATACGGATCACCACCGAGTAGTGGTCCCGGTAGGCCCACTTCAGCGTCAGGGGATAGGCGGGCTCGTCGAGCCACCAGAAGTCCATGTGAACGGGCGGCTCGGTCCCGAAATGGAAATCACCCGCCGCGTGCACGGCCGGAAGCATGGTGCGCACTCCGTCCAGAAGCACAGGGAACGGTACGGTGCCGGGCTCGACCCGGTGGAGCGTGCCACGGTAGTAGCGGCGTTGCGCCCCGAGCAGTGCGAACATGGACGAGAGGTTCTTGGGACTTACGGCGGCCGCGGCCTGGTTCTGCGGGGCCGGCGCGCTGGGGGTCGAGCCGAGCGCGCTCGAGATCGTCCCGAGCGTCTTATCGACGGTGTTCACGCCGAGTACCAGCGGGAGCCGTCCCGTGGCGTCGAGCATCCGGAGCGCCGCCTTCGAGATCTGTCCGAACGTCTGTCCGGGCAGGACGGATGGGTCATCGCTACTCCAGAACAGCGAGAGCCGCATGGCGGAGTCCAGGTCCACCCTTCGCGTTTTTCGGGTGATCGCGTATCGGCCGAGCTTCTCGTCCGCCATCTGGTCGGTGGGCGCCCCCAGGTGCAGGACGAGCGTGGTGGCGTCGGAACCGATGATCTGGGTCCGGAGGTGGTTCTCCATGTCCAGCGCGTTGTAGTTGATCTCGGTGCCGACCAGGCCGTAGAAATCCGATGTGGTCACGACGAGGCCCTGCACCGGCCGGACGACAGGAGTCTGTGCCGTCGCGGTGCCGGCCCGGCCCACGCAGATCAGGCCGGTCGCCGCGGCGGCGATCCACCGTCCCGCGACTCCGCATCGCACCGTGATCATTTGATCTCGCAGGCCTTGATGGGAGGATCGAGCACTTCCTTCTCGTGATTGAAGATGTTCTTCTTGGTGCTGAGCTTGTCGTTGATTGCATCCGACAGGAACGGAATCGGCAGTGGCAGGACGTTCGTTTCGACGCCAACGTGCCCGACGGTGAGGTACGTGATGCGTTTGCACGGCGGGGTCGCCAATCCGATGGCCACCGACGCCGAATTGGTCATCGTCATCACATTCACGACGTCGATGTAGGCCACCGACGAGGTGCCCAGGAGCCCGATCCCGAAGCCGACACGGGGGGCCTGGATTCCCAGGACGCCCCCGGAGACGCCGGGGCTCATCCCGGCGTAGTCCGTGACGGCGGGTTCTCCGCCAGACATCGTGCTGGTCGCGGTCGACGTCTTCTGATCGGCGCTGAACCCGCCGCTGCCGTTGAACGAGTACTTGCCGTCGAACTTCATGGTCGCGTGCTTCCCGGCGAGGAAGAGGGTCAGGTTGAAGTCGGCCCCCAGCTGGACCATGAAGGGAATCCCCGCGATCGGGATCGGGAGGTTGAAGGCGATCGGGACGTCGGCCAGGGGCAGCTTGATCACGCCGTCGCCGGCGTCGCCCATGCGGCCGATGAAGTCCATGGTGACGGTGCCGTTCAGGTTCTTGAACTGCGCACTGGCGTGGTCCAGGTCCCCGTTGGCGACCGACAGCACGCCGTCCACGGCGAAGTCGTCCAGATCCGCGTGGGCCTTGAAGCGAACGTCGAGGTTTTCGGACACCATCTCGAAGAGATGCTTCGCGACGCTCTTGATCGCGTCGGCCGTGGCCTTGGCTGCCTTGACTCGCTCCTCGGCTTCGTCGTGCAGCTTCTGCACTTCCTGCATCTTGGCGGTCTCGATGTCGTGCTCGTGATCGTACTGCTGCTTGAGCAGGTCCCGCTCCGCCTTGTCCGAGAGGGGCATCCCGTTGGAATCCGTCTTCCGCGGCGGCGGCTTCGGACCCTGGTAGCCCGGATCGTTCCGGTGCGCCTGGTCGGACTCCAGCTTGGTGAGCTGCTTCTCGTACTGATCGTCGAGCGTTTCGAGGTCCTTCTTCTCGTCTTCCAACTGCTGGGTGGTCTTCTCGATGTCCTTGTTGGCCTCCTCGAGCTTCTCGGCTGCCTCGTCGTATTTTTCCTTGTCCAGCTTGCCGTCGTCCTCTCCCTCCTCCTTCTTCTTGGCCTCGAGCGTGATGCTCACGCCGTTCGGACGCGCATCGTAGGCGAGGGAGTACTCGAAACCCTTGATCTCTCCGTTGAAGCCGTTGGTGGCTGGGGTTCCCTGCCCCCAGTCGTCCTCGGCAGCGGTATCCTGCGGCTCGCCGGCGCTCGCCGGATTTTCCGCGCGCGCCGGGGAGTCGCCCGGCGTGCGTGTGCTCCGGGTGAGGGCGAAGCGCGCCCGGCCGCCGGAATACGACGCGAGGGATATCTGCGGCGCGGGTGCGGCTGCAAACAGCGCGGACCCCGATCGCCCCGGCGCAGCGGACACCTTGGATGCGGGCGCCGTTTTCGGGTGATGCGGCCGGTACGACATGTAGTAGTCCGGCAGGCTCACCGGAGCGTGGAACTCGATGTCGGCGTCGGTCCAGATCTGCGTGACCGGGACCATGCCGGTGTGGGCCACGATGACGTCTCCGCTCCGGCTCAGGCTGTCCACCCGGCGGATCGCGATGTCCCAGATCCACAGGATGCTGCCGACCCGGAGCCCGGCGATCGCGGGCTCCGCGGCGGAGAATGTGTAGTCGGAACCATCCTCGCTGATGGCCTGCAGGGAGCGCATGGCCGCGTCCCGGCTCACCGCGACGGTGGCCGGGTTCCATCTCAACGTGAGCTTCGCCGGCTGGATCTCCTTGACCGACTGGAGATATGCGCGGATGGCGGCCGGGTCGCGGCCGTCGAGGAGCTCGCCGGCAACGGCGAGCGTTGCGCCGGGCGGACGGCCCGCCGCCGGTCCTGTCGCGGGAGGCGACGCGGCCGGGGAATTTCCGCCCCCGGCCGGCGCCTTTTCCCCGTGCTTCCTGCACCCCGCCGCCAACGAGCCAGCAACGCTGAGAAGAATCAGGGTCGCCAGGTACCGCGACGTTTGCCTAGTCACGGCCGGGGCCACCCGGGCCCATCCCGCCCATGTCATCCATGGGGGAGACCTGCTTGAACCCCTTCGGGATCTCGAACCTGTCGGCCGGGATCGACTGCTGCTGGATGCTGGTCACCACCTCCTCGCTCATCGGCTTCCCGTCGCTGATCTGGCGCGTCACGACCGGGAAACCATGCGGATCGGAAAAGGCCTTCATGCGATCGTTCGCCATCCTGGAGAGGCCAGGAAGCGAAACTGCGGACATCATGTCCTTCGTCATCGCCGTGACCTGCTTCCATGCGGCCTCCGCCTGGTCGCCGCCGGGGACGGAACTCCACGGGACCACGCAATACTGCATGTCGGCCTGGTCCCCCACGCGCATTTCCCACACGTGGCACCGGTACGAGCCGCTCGTCTCGTCCTTGCCCGCATCGACGAAGGTCACTTGGGGCATGGCTTCGGCCCCGGCGTTCCCCTCGAAGCGGTCGATCATCTTCTGGACCATGGCACGGCGTTCGGGCGGCATGCTGGCCATCTGCGCCTTCATCCCGCTCAGCATGGTGTTCAGCCTCGCCGCCTCCTGTTGCATCGTCGCCTTGTCCATCTTCTCGTAGGTACGCGCCTGCGTGTTGACATCCCAGATGGCCCCGTCCCGGATGACGGAGTAGCTGTCGATGTGCCCTCGACCGTCGACGTGGTCCTCTCGCAGCATGCCGCCCTGGATGTAGATCGATCCACTGGGGCTCGGCTTCCCCGACGGCAGGTCCTGCCGCGTCATCTGGATCACGACCCCCTGGGGAGTGGCGAGCGTCCTGGCCTGACTCTGGGCGGTGACGTCCCCGCTGACGATGCCCAGGGCGAGCGTTGCGATCACGAGCGACTTCATAATCGACCTCCGGTTGAGTTCCCGATGCGCCGCGCCTCTCATCGGTTGGCGCGGCACGGCCCCAGTTTTCCGATCCTTCACATCTTCGAGATCGCAGCCTCGACCAGCTTCCGGGCCTTGTCCCCGTCGACGGCCCTCAGATCCATCTTGACCAGCACGTCCTTCTTGACCGCGACGAAGTCCATGCCGGCAATCCCGGTCTTCTCCCACGCGCCCGAGTCGGCCACCGCATGGTTCATGTCGAGCCGGACGACATGGTGGAACGTCGTGTCGTGGCGCGTCGTGATTACGTCCTTCTTCAGTGCGTCGGCCGCGATATCGGCGATGTGCGCGTTGGAGCGCCACTCGGCGTAGCCGCCGCGCCAGCTGATCTGGAGGCCGTACACCTGCCGAATGCCCTTCGGCGGCAGTTCGTAGTCGCACTCGTCGGTTCCGTTGGCGACCGGGTCCGCAATCAGCTTGCCGATGAGCGCCTCCGCGTCGGCGCGCGAGACGAGCGCGCAGGGGTCGACGGGCCGCGGACGGGTCTTCGAGAGCGCCATGGCCGAGTCGACGTTGGCTCCGCCGTCGATCTTGAGCGGCTGGTCGATACGCTTGAAGGCGGCGTCGACGAGCTTCGCCGCCTGCGGCAGGGTGGCGTCCGTGGCCGTGAAGTCGATCTCGATCAGTTGATCGCCCCGCAGGGCGGCGAAGTCGCAGCAGTTCATGGGCAACAGCGTGGCCTCGTCCCATTCCCCCGTGAGCTCGGTGCCGTCGTCGAGCTTGAGAGCCTGCTTGAGCTGGCCCGGCGCCCCGCTCAGGAGCTTCTTCCCGAAGTTCATCATCCCGTACGCCTGGGCGCCGTCCGTGAACTCCACGCTCATCGAGATGAAGTGGAAGTTGGCGGTCTCGTAGATGCAGTGGTCGCCATCGGCGGCGGGAGAATCCGGGTCACCGCCGGAGCGGAAGGGCGGCGTGGCGAGTCTGGCCCCGAGCACCGCCTCCACCTCCGCCGGTTCGAGGAGTGAGCAGGGATCGTCGTAGTCGTATTCGTCGGTGCCCGATTCGGAAATCGGTGCGCCTTTGGAGGCCGAGTTCGTAGCCGACGCCTGCGACCCCGGTGAGGGTGTCTTGCGGCCGCAGGCTGTGGTCAGAAGACCCAGGAGGGTCAGCGCGACGGCGCCGTCGCGGATCCGCGTGCATCGATTGATCATGCCTCGTCCTCTCGGGGCGCCGGGACGTGCCGGCTGTCGTGTGGAGCGCGACCGGCTCGAACCATGGTCCCATGGTTGCCGGGTCGGGTCCCGGAGATTTCGAACGAAAACGTAGGCGGCCAACGTTACAGGCCCGTCACCGCGCCGTGTTCACCGGCCCCGAGCGCGGTTCGCAGAGTCGGCGCCGGGCGTTTCGCTAGGGCGTCCCGCTCTTCTTCGCCACCGCCGCCGCGACGGCTTCGGCCGCATGCTGGATTAGCGGCGTGAGCAGGTCCTCGCCATTTGACTTCGCCTTCCGCTTGTCGTTGGCGTTCACCAGCACGCGCCCGTCACTCGCCTCCAGACGGTAGCTCAGCGTGATCTCGTCCTCCTCGTGCACCGAATTGGCGTAGGCCGCCGCCGCGGCGCTCGCGGCTTCTGCCGCCGCCGTGGCCGCAATTCGGCCAGGAACGGAACCCGATGCGGCGCCGGCGGCCGACCAGGCGCCCTGCTGCGCGGCGCTGCCGATCATCCGGTGCAGTAGTCCACCGCCGCTGGTCTTGCGCTCGTGCTTCACCGTGGTGAGCAGGAGGTAGGGACAACCGGCGGTCCTGGCTTCCTCGCGGACCTGCGATTCGAGTCGCGCGTTGAGCGGCTTTGTGCCGAGGGTCGGTCCCGCGAGAAAACTCGTGAAGCCTTCCCGCACCACGTTCATCGCGTCGGCCGCATTGCCGCCGTTGCTCTCGACACTGGCAGGCGCGAGGCAGATCTGGGGTGCCGGCGGCGTGTCCTGCGCGATGGCGGGAGCAAACGGCGCCAGCATCAGTAGATAGAGCGTGGTCCTTGGAATGTTCATGGGGCACCTCCCTCGTGGGGTTCCGGTGAGGGCCGCGATGCCGAACGGAGGCTCGCTCGCGGACCTCGGGGGAGGGAAGCTAGGCCTGGAGTGTTACAGCCCCGTCACCGCGCCCGGACCACCGGCTCGAAGCCCCGTTTCCCGGGTCAGTTCCGGGAGGCCAGGTGCTGCCGTTCCACGACGATGTGGGCGCGGGCAATGGCAACTCTGGGCCGGAGCTGCGGATCCGCCGTTCGCCAGGCCCGCAGCACCTGGCCGTAGTACGCGGCCGCGCTGTCCGGCTCGGCGGCCGCGTCGTAGGCCCGCGCCAGCAGATCCTGGAGCTCCGTCCGGGTCGCATAGTAGTTACCGCCTTCGAGGGAACCGCTGAGCGCGCTTCTGAGGATTGGCACGGCCTCCATCGGTCGCTCGAGCGCCAGAAGAGTGCGGGCCAACTCGAGGTCCAGGCGTGAGAAACCCTCGGTCGGGGACACCATCGCCCGGCGGAAAGCGACCACGGCGTCCACCGGCTGGCGGCGCGCCACAAAGAGCAGGCCACGCAAGTACTCATACAGGCGTCGGTCGCGTCCCAGCCCGCTCCGGCGCCCCCAGGCCTCGACGCTGTCGGCGAGAGCGGCGAGCCCGCTGGTGTCGCCGGCGGCGGCGAGGGCCGAGCCGGCCTGCGTCAGAAACCAGGCGCGCCGCCGGGCCAGGGTTCCCGAGCTGGCCAGCGCCGCGCCGGGGTCGGGGCGGGCGTGCGCCTCGAAGATGGCCGCGGCCTCACGGTAGCGACCGAGCTCGAACAGCAGCTGTCCCTGGGCGACCAGCGCGGCCCCGGGGGCCAGGGTCGAGGCGATCTCCGCCGACTGAAGCGGTCCCCGCGCCACAGCGAGCGCTTCCTTGAGCCGGCCCTGTTGGCGGAGACTGATGACCAGCCACCAGAGCGCATCGACACGGCTGTTGGCCTGGCCGGTGAGCGCCAGAGTCTTCAGCAGCACGTCGGCTTCGGAGAAATTTCCCGCCCGAATCTCGATCTCGGCCCGCCCGATTGGATCGTCACGCTGGCCGGCCGCGTACATGATACTGCTGTCCAGCGCGGCGCGAGCCTCGGCGTACCGACCGGACCCGGCGAGCGCGTTGGCGAGCTCCAACCAGGCGCTTCGTGAACTCGGACTCACGCGCACCCAGGCTCGGGCGGCGCGGACCGCCGCGGGCATGGAGTCGGCTGCCTTGTACGCGTTCACCAGGAGAAACTCCGCCGTGCAGGCGGGACAGTCGCCGCTCGATGCGGTGGTATCGCGCGAGTCGGCGGAGATCACGAGGCGGAGGTGCCGCGTCGCGTCCAGGTACTGGCCCTCCATCCACAGGGCCTCGCCCACGGCAAGCTGCGCCTGCGGCCACGCTTCGTACCGCATCACCAGGGAATCGGCGACGGCGAGGCGGTTCGGGCTGTTGGTGGCGTCGGCCCAGCCGAAGCGTATGAACATGCGTTCAGGCTGGGACACGGAGCCAGCACGGTGCATCGCCAGCCGGAGCATGCGCACCGCCGACGTGTCGTCGAACCGGGCGTCGGCCAGGGAGGCGTAGTACGCGCACATCGCGCACGAGCCATCCTCCACCACGGCGGCGTGGAGGAGCCTCGCCGCCTCGCGCTCGTCGCCTGCGTAGTAGCGGCCGAGTCCCTCTTCGTACAGCCGTCGCGCGACCGGAGAGGTGATCGTGACGTCCGGGGCCGCGGCACGTGTTCCGCGAGAGGCGAGCAGCTCTCCCCCCGCCAGCGCCAGCAACGTGACGACCACGGCGGCGGCCGGAAACGCCGAGGCGCGCGTCGACTGCGGCCACGATCGCAGGCGACGGACCGGCCAGATCGCCGCTCCCACCGCCCTGACTTTGTGAAGCACGGACTTCGCGGGGTCGGCCTCCGGCGGGACGGGCACTGCCGCGGTGATGGCCGTCGGCGCAGGCGATCCCGCGGACGCGGCCACACCGAAGACGCCTCCCCCGGCCCCGCGATTCCGGATCGCGGCCACGAGTTCTTGAGTCTCGACGGATGGTTCGGAGCCGAACTCTTCGGCCATACGGCGCGCCAGCTCGTCGGCGGCACGGAGAGCGCCGGCCCGATCGCCGCATCTGTCGAGGAGCTCGATGTAACGCCGGGCGGCTATCTCGTCATCGGGCACCAGCGCCACGACGCGGCGGGCCCAGGTCGCCGCCGCAGATGCGTCGTGACATCGCTCGGCTTCGTCCGCGGCCGACCAACTGGCCTGGAACGCCCGACGTTTGAGTCGCGCCCGCTCACCCTCGATCCACGCCTCGAGTTCCTCCGACATGCCGTCAACGTAGAACCCAGCGAGGAGATCACCGCGGTAGAGCTCGAGAGCCGCGACGGGATCGCCCGCAGCGAGATGCCCCTCGAACGCGATGACGTCGCAGAGCAGCGCGCCGGGGGCGAGCGCCACGCTCCCCCGATCCGCGCGCAGCGCTTCCGCGCCCAGAATCCGGCGCACCCGGAACAGCACCTGCCGCAGGGCGGCGCGCGCGCGCGCGTCGGGGAGCTCGGGCCAGAAGAGTGCGAGGAGGGTATCGCGCCGCAGGGCGCGACCATCGGCGCCGGCCACGGCGAGATAGGCAAGGAGCGCCGCTGGCTTTGGCGGCATCTGGATGAGCTGCTCCCGGCCGCTTTCCAGGACCGACAGGTAGACGCCACCCAGCAGGCGGAGGTGGATGATGGACATGGAGGACTCGACCTCGCGAATCTGGCGACTCTTATAGTCGGGTACCAGGGCTCCCGGCGCCAGAGTCCGCCCAAGTCACGTCGCCGCCCAGCTCCGTATGAGCGGGAGCCAGCTATGGGTCAGCTCCCTTTCCACGAACTCAGGATGGCTCAGCCCGGGGGCCTCGGACTGGCACCCGCCGCAGGCCGGACACGTGAGCGGGTCCACTTCTATTGCGCGCGTAGTTCGAGGGGAACTTCCAGGCGCATACAGAGGATCTGAATAGGCGGAAGGGACCGGGTGCCGATCAACCGCATCGGATGACGTATTCTGTCAAGTCGCGACCGGCGCCCCCGCCTCCGCCGACCCCTCATCGGTGGACGGCTCCGGCCGCCGCTCCAGCGCCATATCCACGATCGCCCTGAGCGTCTGGCCGAATGACATGTCCGCCGCCGCCGCGGATTCCATGAACGACACATCCTCGGTCAGGTCCGGGTTAGGGTTGACCTCGAGGATGTAGACCTTCCCGTCCTTCGACAGCCGCGCGTCGATGCGCGCATAGTCCCGACAGTTGGTGAGGTGATACGCGGCCAGCGCGGCCTCCTTGGCGCGGCGCGCCACGGCCCGGGTCACCTTCGCGGGACAGATGCTGTGTACGTGGTGGTACTCCTCCTGCAGCGGATCCCACTTGCTGGCGTAGCTGATGATCCGCGGTAGATGCGCCGGCAGCCCCGACAGCTCGTACTCGAGGAGGGGCAGCGCGACCGGCGGGTCGTTACCCAGCACGGAGATGTGCAGCTCGCGTCCCTCGATGAACTCCTCGACGAGCACGGGCGCGCCGTACTCCTCGTAGCAGTACGCGATCCGTTCGTGGAGCTTCTCCGGCTCGTACACCACCGAGTCGGCCTCCACTCCGGTGCTCGCGTCCTCGCGCGACGGCTTCACGATCATCGGAAAGTGCAGCCCGTGCCGCCGCCGCAGCGTGGGCCCGTTGAGCAGGTGGAAGCGCGGCGTCCGCACGCCGTTGGCCAGCAGCAGTTGCTTGGTGGTCCCCTTCCGCTGGCAGAGGCCGAGGGCGAGTGGGCCGGCGCCGGTATACGGCACCTGGAGCAGCTCGTAGAGGCCGGCCACCGCCACCTCCAGCCCGGACTCGTCGCGCACGTACTCCACGAGGTTGAACACGACGTCGGGCCGCCGCTGCCGCAGATACGCGATCAGTCTGTCGACGTCGTCCTCCATATTGAACAGTTCGGCCTGGCAGCCGACCTCGTTCAGCGCGTCCCGGATCGCCTCGTATTCCTCGAGCGTCGTGGCGACGTCGATCGGGTATTCGGGCGTGAAGTCGAGGCTGGCGGGGTCCACCTGCTTGAGGGCCTCGTACTCGTCGACGCCGACGTGGTTGAATACGATCGCCACGGTCGGTGCGGACGCAGCCGTCGGGGTCGCGGGGGTATCGGCCATGGGGTAATATGTTCATTCCCCGGGCGGTCCGCTTCCTCAGGTCGAATACCGAATGGGTCTCTACCCACAACCCAACCGCTGGCAATGCGGACCGTTCGCGCTCAAGCACGCCCTGGTGACCCTCGGCATCTTCGCGCCCGAGGGCGTGATCACCGAGATCGCGGGAACGGACCCGGGAGAGGGGACGGACGAGCGCCAGCTGCGCAAGGCGGCGCGCCGGTTCCACTGCGACCTGACGCCGATCCGGCGCCACCAGGCCGAGCTCGCGCGTCGCGAGCTGCTGGCCCACCTGCGGCGCGGGCACCCGTGTCTGCTCTGCGTCCGGGAGTGGGCGCACTGGGTCACCGTCGTCAAGGCGGAGGCGGGCAGGTTCATCGTCCTCGACAGCGAAGACTCGGCGGTGTTGACGATCTACAGCTGGCGCCAGCTGCGCGGCATCTGGGTGTACCACGAGCGAGACGGGCACGACAAGCGATACGTCGCCACCATCTACGATCTGTACCCCGTGATTCCGCGCGCCCGCGTCCGCACGCGGGCTCGGTTCTCGCTCGCCCGAGCGCGCTACCTGCGAAAGCGCGAGCACCGTCGTCTGGCGGAGCACTGGGACGACTATCTCGCCGATCTCCTCACGATCTGCCGGCCGCGCACGGCGCTGAGCGCGCGCGTGGTGTCGATGGGCGAGTTCTTCCGTCGCTACCAGGGGATGATCCTCGACCAGGTGATGCGCTGGCACGGCGGTGTGAAGCGCGACGCCGCGGCGCGGGTGCTGCGGAACATGCGCTTCGTGGCCGACACCTACGGGCTGGTGATCCACACGCTCGACGAGAAACGGGCGATCGCGGGGATCAGCGTGTTGCTGGCATTGTGGGCGGCGGCGCAGGACGAGGTGGAGCCGTTCTATTGAGGTGTCGCGGTGACGCACGCATTCAGGAGCATGTCAGGCGTGGGGCAGGGTGCGGACGCCGGCGTGGCGGTTGAGTGGGGGTGGCGCTCAGCGCGAGGCCATTGCTTCGACCTTCGACTTCAGTCCGGCCGCTTCCATGGCGAGATACCGCCGGGTCAACCCGGCGAACAAGCGGCCGGCGATCGCGCCCAGCGGCCCGGCGAAGTCCAACGAGAGAGTGACGAGCGAGCCGCGTGCGGTCGGTTCGATCCAGTGGCCGCCGGTCATGCGAGCCCCGGGCGACTTCGACACCCAGTCGAAGCCGTGGTTCGATTCCATGCGCGTCACGACCCAGAGCGCCGGCGGGAGTTTGGGCTGCACGACCCGCGCCCGTGCCCCCACGGTAAGGGCGGATTGCGGGACGAACTCGATGCGCGTGATGGAGGGAGTCCAGGTGTTCCACCGCTCGACGTCGCGCATGACGGGCCAGATGAGCACGGGCGGGGCGGCGATTTCGATCGACTGCGAATAGGTCGGCATCGGAAGTTTGGATCGGGTGAAGGGGTGGTTGGCGTGACGCTCTGCTCGCGATGGGGCACCGGCGCCGTCCCGGCTCGCGCACCGTTCGCTTGCTAGATGAACGGTGTGACGGCGGCGGTCACGACGAGCGCCGCGATCCAGATCATGTCGAGATTGATCCACGCCGTGCGGAGCAGGCGAAGACCGAGTCGCTCGTATACCAGGGCGGCGATCGCACCGGTCACCACGAGATAGCCGAGCGTGTGGACAGCGGCGGCGAGCAGGCCGAGCAGCCGCGTACCCCCGACCATCGGCATGGCTGATGCCATGTGCATGGCGTGGCCGGCGGCCATCTCGTGACCGGGCCCGCTGGCGCCCAGGACGAACGGCACGACCATCAATCCCGCGCCATGGGCCGTGGCCATCAGGAACGACCAGATCGCGAGATCCCGGCCACCGACGCGCATCCCCCCGAATCGCGGATGGCGGTGCCGCACGAGGCGGGAGAGCGCGAACAGCAGGAGCGCCCCCGCCACCACCCACCGCACGACATGGAGCGGGACGACCATGCCGATGAGCGCTGCCGCGGCGATCGCGACGATGATCGCGAACCCGTGCCCCAGCGCGAGGGGCAGAAGGGCGCGCCATACGGCGCGCCGGTTCTGCTCCTGCATCCCGAGCCCCACCGCGAAGAGCCACCCCATCGATGGGTTCACCCCGTGCCAGATCCCGAGCACGAAGATCGCGACCCATACCCAGTGGGGGCTGCTCACGGAAAGCAGAACGAGTCCGAAGACGCGTCCCCGCCCTGCAGGCGCACCTGGTGCGGACGCATTCCGTCTTCCAGGGTGAGCAGGAATCCGGGATCGGCGACGAGACCACCGTCCGTGCCGGCATCGAGCTTCGCCATCCAACCCCGGATGCCGTCGGGATAGAACTGGGCATCCCACGGGGAGTAGAGGGAATTGGTCACGTACACCCGCCGGCCGTCACGGCTGACCTCGACCATCTGTGGCCCGCCGTTCAGCGGCTGGTCCGGGTGCTTCGGGTGCGGCGTCCGCCGGACGATCCCACCGAGATGCACGGAGCCCATGAACTCCGGCTCGAACGGGTTGGACACGTCGTACTGCCGCAGCTCGCCGGTCCCCCAGCAGGACACGTACAGGAACCGGTCGTCGAGCGAGAGATTGATGTCCGTCACGAGCGGCGGGACGGCCCCGAAGCCCTTCAGGAAGGGCGGCAGGTGTTCCGGATCGGCCGGCTCCGCCGGAATGTCGATGACCTTCTTCACCTTCCACTCAGCGGATTCGTCCCAGTCGAGGTACCAGAGCCACACCGAGGCCGAGAGGTCCTGGAGGGAGATCACGACGCCGGCGAACCCGTACGCCTTGCGCGGGTCACGCGCCGGGCGCAGCTCGAGCGACATCTGATATTGTTCGCCGAGTTCGAGCCGCTTGAGATGGCGGCGGCGCCGAAGGTCCCAGACGTGAAGGGCGTGGCCGTACTTGCCGCCGAGCAGCAGTTCCGGATTCACGCCGTCCTTTACCATGTTCGGCGTCCCCCACTCGCTCGTCACGATCGCGTCGTGCCCGAGATGCCACGAGAAGTCGTACGCCAGGTACTGGGGGCCGTGCTCCTTCTCCCACGCGCCTCGTATCTCGAACGTCTCGTGGTCGAGCACGAAGATGCCGCCCGGCCCATCGCCGTCGGCGTTTCCGAGCGCGCTCAGGTAGATCCCGTCGGGCCCGCAGTGCACGGTGTGCGGCGCGGTATAGCCGGTGCGCTTCACCAGCTCGTCACGCTCGATCACCTTCACGATGCGCGGGTTCAGCGGATCGGGTTTGGTGTCGAGCACCGTGATCCGTGAGGAATGGATGCCGGGGACGATCAGGTACCGCCGCTCGACATGCGCGTGCGGTGCGTACGGGCAGAGATGCGAACTGCACGCGTTCCAGCCGAAGTGGTGGAGCTCGTCGCCCGGGCCCGGCATTTCGACCCGTCCGACGAGCGATCCGTACGTGGGCGAATCCGGAACGACGTCGACCACGCCCATCGCGTCGGGACGCCCATCGCCGGCGGCATTGAGCAGCGCCACATAGGCCGCGGTCTCGGGGGGCGCCTCCGCCGCGAGGGCCGGGGATGCGTAGAACGTCGGATCGGGCTTCCAGGACGGCATGATCGACCTCCAATGTCAGGCGGCGTTCGTTCGACCGTTCGGCCGTGACGAGGCATCGCGATAACAGGTAGAGGCGCGGTCCGGCCGCGAACGGGCTCATTTGTCTTCGGGGTGGCGCGAAGAACGGTTGTTTGGCGGCGGTGTTCCCCGCCCCCCCGGTTGCCACACGGCGGGGACGCGAACGCCCGAACGGGCTCATCGTGGAGTCTGGCGCCGGGCCCGGGCGACACGTCAATTTCAAGCGAGCGACTCGCCAGCGGCCACGGGCCCCGATATGCCACCGACCTCGCAGGTCACTCAAGCGCTCGTCCAGCTCTCCGACGGCGATCGGAGCGCGCTGGACCGTTTGCTCCCCATGGTCTATGACCACCTGCGGGAGGTGGCGGAACGCGAGCTGCGCCGGGAACGCACCGATCACACCCTGAGCCCGACGGCGCTCGTGCACGAAGCGTACCTCAAGCTCGTCCAGCTCGATCGCATCTCGTGGCAAGGTCGGGCGCACTTCTTCGGGGCGTGCGCCCAGGCGATGCATCGGATTCTCGTCAGCTACGCGCGAATGAAGAATGCGGACAAACGGGGCGCCGCGGCACCCCATGTGCCGATCGAGGATGTGATCGTTGCCGCGCAGTCGCGCCCGGCGGATCTGATCGCACTCGACGAAGCGCTCGGGCGCCTGGAACGGCTCAGTGCGCGGCAGGCGCGGATCGTCGAGTGCCGTTTCTTCGCCGGGATGGGCGTCGAGGACACGGGAGAGGCGCTCGGGATATCGCCGGCCACGGTGAAGCGCGAATGGACCGCCGCGCGCGCCTGGCTCAATCGCGAGCTGCAGGAATGACCTCCCCCGCCGACGCCGCTCGATGGGCGCGGGTGCAGGATGTCTTTCACGCGGCGCTCGCGCACCCGCCGGAGGAGCGCGGGGCCTGCGTCGCGGCGAGGTGCGGGGACGATCACGCACTGCGGGAGGAGGTCGAGTCACTGCTCGCCGCGCACGTCCGGGAAGGACTGGTTGGGGAGCCGTCGGAGGCGGCGCCGGCGGCACTACCGGACCGGATCGGGGAGTTCCGGATCGTCGAGTGCCTCGGCGAAGGTGGGATGGGCGTCGTCTATCTCGCCGAGCGGGTGCGTCCCGATTTCACGCAACGCGTCGCACTCAAGGTGATCCGCGCCGGATTCGTGGATGCGCGCGTCGCCGACCGACTCACGGCCGAGCGGCGGATCCTTTCCCGGCTCGAGCATCCCGGCATCGCGCGTCTCATCGACGGGGGCACGACGCCGGCGGGCCAGCCGTACGTGGCGATGGAGTACGTACCCGGCGTCCCCCTGCTCGAATTCTGCGCGCGCCAGGGTCTGGCGACCGTGCAACGCCTGGGTCTCTTCCTCGCCATCTGCGACGCCGTGCACTACGCGCATCAACAGCTCGTCGTGCATCGTGATCTGAAGCCCAGCAACATCCTCGTTACGACGCGGGGCGCGCCGAAGCTGCTCGACTTCGGCATCGGGAAGCTGCTCACCCCCGAGGACGATGCCGAGCCCGCCACGCGCTCCGCCCCATGGATGACCCCGGCCTATGCCAGCCCGGAGCAGGTGCGGGGCGAGCCGGTGAGCACCCTGACCGACGTCTATGCGCTCGGCGTACTTCTCTACGAATTGTTGGCCGGGCGGCGTCCGTACGAGTTCCCGTCGTCGTCGCTCGCGGAGATCCAGCGCATCATCTGCGAGATCGTCCCCACGCGACCGAGCATGGTGCCGGGCGACCGGCGCGAGCGACGGCTGCTGCAGGGCGACCTCGATACGATCGTGCTCAAGGCGCTCGCCAAGGACCCGGCGCGCCGGTACGACTCGGTCGAGCAGTTCGCCGAGGACATTCGTCGCCATCTGGATCGGCGGCCGGTGCTCGCCCAGCCCGACAGCATCTGGTACCGGAGCTCCAAGTTTCTCGGCCGGCATCGTGCGAGCCTCCTGACCGTCGCCGTGGTGACCATGGCATTGATCGGCGGGAGCGCGGCTGCGGCGTGGCAGGCCTCGGTCGCGGCACACGAACGGGATCGCGCCGAGGCCGCGCTGGAAGAGACGCAGAGCGCGGTCGCGTTTCTCATCCAAATCTTTCAGGCGGGCGATCCCGCGGACGTCGTGAGCGACACCCTCGCCGCGCGGGACCTGTTGCGTCGCGGCATCGAACGCGCCAACGAACTCAACGGTCAGCCGGTGATTCAGGCGCGCCTGCTGGATGTGCTCGGCCGCATCTACGACCGGATGGGGCAATACGATCGAGCGCAACAGCTTCTCACACGCGCGCTCGCCCTGCGTCGCGCGGCACTCGGCCCGCTGCATCATGACGTGGCGGAGAGTCTCGATCACCTGGGCGTGACGCGACGCGGCCTCAGCGATTTTCGGGGCGCCGCCGACCTCCACCGCCAGGCACTCGCCATCGAGACGAAGACGCTCGGCCCCATGCATCCCGATCTGGTCGAGCCCCTGATCAATCTCGCGTTCGTGCTTCCCTACCTGGGCGACGTCCGTGAGACCGAGTCTCTCTACCAACGCGCCACGGACATCACCGTCGCGGCATACGGACCCGACGACCCACGGGTCGCGACGGTCCTCATTCCGCTGGCCGGTTCGCAACGGCGCCTGGCGCGATTCGACGCGGCCGAGGTCAACTATCGCGAAGCGCTCCGGATCCGACGGCAGCGCCTCGGCGAGGACGATCCGGCCACAGCCGAGAGCATGGTCTTTCTCGGTGATTTTCTTCGGGAAGTCCGGGGACGGACCGCCGAAGCCGAGTCCCAGTATCGCCGCGCCATCGCGATCCTCCAGGCGAAACTCGGGCCCGAACAGCTGGCGCTCGATCATCCCCGGGGAGGCCTCGCCGAGATCCTGTCGGCGCGCGGCGACCACGCGGGCGCCGAAGCGCTGTATCGCGCGACACTCGACAGCCGCCGCCGGGCGTACGGAGCCGAGCATATCATGGTGGGGTATGCGATGACGGATCTCGCTCGGGAACTCGGGACGCAGGGCCGATACGTCGAGGCCGAGTCGCTGTACACACGGGCGCAGGCGATGGAAGACCGCTCGGTCGCGGGGAATCACGCGATCAAGGCATACACGCTGGGCTCGTTTGCCTTGACGCGTCTCCGGCGCGGTGATTTCGCGGGAGCCGAACGCCTGTTCCGCGAAGAGATCGCCATGCGCCGGGCGATGCAGGGACCCGAGCACTACACGGTTGCCACCGCTCTCTACCACCTGGGCGAGGCCCTCGTCGGCGCAGGCCGTCCGGCGGCAGCGGAATCGGCGTACACTGCCGGACTCGAGATCGCGGGGCCGATCAACTCCGCCTCGCGGGATATCTCCGACAGTATCCTCGTGCAGTTGTCCCAGTTGCACCGCTCGGGCCGTGCGCGCGATTGAAACGAGGTCGGGCGCTGGTTGCCGCATCCTCGACAACGTCCGGGAACATACCGACGATCTCAAATATGAAAGCGCGAATACCGGCCGGCAGCATCGAGCGAGGGGACCGTCCAGCTACCTACCCATCGGGGTTCCTGCGGGTCTGTATGGGATCTGTTTACTCTGGCCGATCTCGCTGTCCGGGTCATCGGCACCGGGGTAGGCTACCGCAACGGTCGTTAGCCATTACTTCGGAGGCGGTATGCTCGTTGCTGCGCTCGTCTCGCTGATCGCCGTGCCCGTCACAACGAAACCGGTGTCCCCGGTGCCGGACTCGGCGACCATCGTCACGACAATCGGCCAGGACACCGTCGCGCTCGAGCGCTACGCGTTGACGCCCGGCCACCTGGTGGGTGACATCCTGCTGCGGGCGCCGCGCACCATCCGGTACCATTACGCCATCGACTTCCGCCGCGACGGTGGACTGTCGCGCTCGGTGCTCGACCTGAGCGAACCCGGAGTTGACGACGCGCCCCACATCCGCACCACGATCGCGGTCGACGGCACCACCGCGCGCGTGACCGTCGACAGCTCGGGTGTCTCGCAATCGGCGACCCGCACGGTGTCCCCGTCGGTGATGCCCGGTCTGATGACCGGTTTCGGCTCCGATTACGGCCTCTATATCTCGTTCGGGATGTACCAGGGCATCGCGGCCACGCTGGGACCCGCGCGCAACGAGGTGGTCGACGTACCGGTGATCGACGCGGCAAACGGGAGCCTCCGGACGAAGCACCTCGTTCGCAAAAGTGCGACCGACGTGGACGTGGACTACTTCCGGATCGCGTGGACGCACCTGACCGTGGACGATCGGGGACGGATCGAACGCGCCGACGCATCGGGGACCACGGAGAAGACGCACTCGGTTCGGAGCGAGCCGGTGAGCATCGATTCGGCCGCGAACGTATTCGCGCAACGCGACCGCGCGGGGGCGAGCCTTGGCCAGCTCTCCCCACCGGCCAGGGCGACCGCGCAGTTGGGATCCGCCCGGATCACGGTGCGATACAACAGTCCGCGCAAGCGGGGGCGGCAAATCCTCGGAACGACGATTCCATTCGGTGAGGTGTGGCGGACCGGCGCGAACGCGGCCACGGAATTGACCGTCGATCAGCCGGTGAGCATCGGCGGGAGACGGATCCCGGCCGGCACCTATACGCTCTGGACCATTCCCGAGGGTCCCGATCGCGCCACCCTGATCGTCAACGGGCAACACGGGCAGTGGGGCACGAACTACGACCCGTCTCAGGACGTCGCGCGCACCGCGATGCAGGTGAAGCGCGGGCAACCGGTGCAGGAGGATTTCGTGATCTCGCTGTCCGGCTCCGGGTCCACCGGTCAGTTGCGGATGGCGTGGGATGACTTCGTGTGGACCATTCCGGTGACCGTACGCTGACGATGGTGCTCACCTGACGCAGCCGGTCGGACGGCGTAGCTTGATGGTGCCGAAACCCTCGGAGGCCCGACATGTTCAAGAGCAACGCCGTGAGAAGCTGCGTCGAACTCCACGAAATCGAGATGCGGCGGTTCCATGATACATGGCTCGCCTTTCGTGCGTCCGGCCGGAAGCTTCCGGAGACCGACGATCCATCCTATCAGTCGAACGAGCACCTGGGCGGGCACGTGTTGCGTTCGTGCCGTAACTACCTGACATGGATCGGCGACTGTGTGCAGCGACCGGTTACCGACCTCGATTCGGAAACGGACCCCGTGGCGATCGCCGGCCGAAGCGCCGCCTTCATGGAAGAGGTCCTCGCCGGCTGGCGCCGTCATCTCGCGTTGCTCGAAGATCGCGAACTCGCTCCGGTCACCTACAAGTCACGCTGGGGAGAGGACTACAATATCGAGCAGATGCTGGAGCACGCGGTGGTGCATCCGATGCGGCACCGCATTCAGCTCGAGCGGCTGGCGGCCGGGAGCACCGCCCGGGGATGAGGGGTGAGGGCGAGTCGGCTGCCGGCCGCTCCCACGCTTCTGCAATGGCAACAGATCCGCACGACTTCGGGGCGGAGCGTGCGTGGCGAGGCAGCTCCCGTCGCGCGGCTGCCCCGCCGCCACTGCCACGCGTGTTCCCCGCTGGCCCGTCAGCTCACAGGCCGGGACACGCCGTCGCGTCGTAGAACTGGCGCGCTCCGTTGGCGATCGTCGTGCCGTCCACGGAGAGCGTATTTCCATATCCGGCCGGGTGGCTGAACCAGGCGTCTCTCCAGTCCAGGTCGCCGCCAAGATCCAAACGGACGATGGAGTTCTGCAGATACGGGTTGGTGGTGAGCCCGAGCGCCCCGGTATGGCGGGTGAACGCGACCAGAAGATTGCTCTGGCAGTTGCCGTGGATGGAGTTGCCGTTCAGCGCCACGGCGACGTCGCCGTGAAGCAGGGTGTTCGCCTGCGGAAACCCGGCGTCGACGATCACCCCGAAGGTGTTCCCGGTGATGTCGTTGTTCGAGAGTTGCACGTGGGTCGACTGCGGGATTGTCGCAGTACCGGGGCCGAGCGCCAGAATTCGCACCGCAAAGCCGATCGGCAACCGGACGTGGCCCCGGATGTCGTTGTTGTCGAGCACCGCCGTCACCGACGCGGCCGCGGGCAGAACGTCGGGCTCGACCGTCGTGACGGGGGCCGCACCGAGCGAGAACGGCATATCCGCGATCGCCGCGCCCACGTAAATGCCCCCGAGTCCGCCGTCCACCAGCCGATTGCCCGACGCGCGGTAGCTTCCCGGTCCCGCCAGACAGAAGGCGCAATTGTCGCCGAGACGAATTGCGTAGTTCTGCTCGATCGTGGCGCTGCTCGATCGCAGGTCTCCGGCCGTGGCCAGGCCGGGCTCGAACCGATTCCCGCGGATATCCAGCTCCCGCACGCGCAGCGCGATGATCCCCATGCCGCCGGAGCTGCCGTCGGACCGTGCGGACTGAAACGCGAATCCTTCGATCACCGCGCCGTTGCCGGTCGAGCCGGCGGGGTGGCTCGCGACGACGATCATCGCCTCGGTATTCGGCAGGAACTCGAGGCCCCGGTCGGGCGCGAGGACCGTGGCCCTGGACGCCGCCTGCCCGTCGCCGGTGGCCCGCCCCCGCTCGTCCAGCCGCATCCGCAGGGCTCCGAGCAGGGTGACGTCCGGTACGTCGATGAGGAGTGGGAATCGCTCGAGTGCCGGATCCACGCCGGCGTCGAAGCTCCCGGTGAAGGTGTCCGCGGATACGGAAATCGTGATCCGGCACGCCGCCGTCTGGGTTTCTCCCCGCGCCAGCCTGGTCTGGCGGGCGGCCAGCACGGCGTCCGTGACGCGCGCGAAGTGCACGCCGTCGCCCGCCGCGTCGGTTCCGTGACTGACCCGGAGGGACGTGACGTAATCACCGTGGCGGAGGTGGGCCGGGAGCGCGGCCCGATCCACCTCGAGGATCCGGGCGCCTGCGTCGCCCTTGTGACAGACTGCCACGGTGTTCGGCGCCTCGGCCCGGCTCGCGACTGCGGTGGGGCCGAGGGGCGCGGCCGGGCCGGCCGTGCCGTCCGTGCAGGCGGCGCTGGCGACTGCAACCAGCAGCGACGATATGGCCTGCGCCCGATGTACGATGCGTCGCCCTGAAGACATGATCCCTCCCGCCGTGAGTGTTCGGCCGCGGACCTCTCCCGGCCGCCGGCACCCACGATCGGGCCTTCCCGTCACCAAATCGTCTACACGTCCGGCAGCCGCTGACTCCTGAAGGATCAGCGGGCTACGAGCGCGCCGCCGCCCCGACCGCCCTCACGACTTCATCGATGTCACATGGGCCACGAGCTGATCGAGGGCGATCTCGGTTCCCTGCTGCCAGCCCGACTCCTTGTTCTTCTCGAGGTCGCTCTCATCCCGGTGCAGCGCCGTGAACACGTACCGGGTGCCGGACCCCACGGGCTCCAGGGTCATGATGGCGGTGATCGGAACGTCGTCGAAGACCGCCGGCCGATAACCGGGGAACAGCATCGAGGTCCAGACGAGGCGCTCCATCGGCACGACGTCCAGGAAGCAGCCGAGGTTGGGAACCTCACGTCCGTCTCCCACCGCGATGTCGATGCTGAACATGCCACCCGGCCGCAGGTCCATCTCGGCGCGCGCCACCCGCCCCCACTCCCGGGGCATGTACCACTCCTTGACGTGCTCCGGTTTCGTCAGCGCGTCCCAGACGAGCCGCGTGGGTGCGTCGATGAACCGTTCGAAGACGAGATCGAGCTTCGGATCGACCGCGAATTGCTTTCTCATGATTCGGATTCCTTGTCCTTGAGGTGTTTGACGTACTGGTCGAACCGGTCCAGACGGGCTTCCCACACCTGGCGGCGCGCGGCCAGCCAGTCTTCCGCAACCGTGAACCGATCGGGGGCGAGCTCGTAGGTCCGCACGCGTCCGCGCTTCCTCGACTTGACCAGCCGGCTCCGTTCCAGCACCGACAGGTGCTGCACGAACGACGGGAGCTTCATGTCGAACGGCGCCGCCAGCTCACTGACCGACGCAGGCCCGACCGACAGCTGCTCCAGCACCTTCCGTCGCGTCGAGTTCGACAGCGCGTAAAAGACGTCGTCGGCGACTGCAGTTTGCATCATGCCACCACCAGTGGATTGGTTGGGTCCCTCGATCCGGCGGAGGGAGTATAGGCGCGGAAAACACTAAGGTCAAGGCCTAAGTATTGACGTGGCCGCCCGGCCGCTCCGGAAAGCTCGCGACGGTGGGGTTGCGGTTACGGCGCGGTGACCGCGGCCGCCACCGCCTCGACGGCATGGAGCGCAGCGGCGAGGTGAGGCGGCACGCCATGGCGCCCGGTCAGATATTCCGGGCTGTTGTAGGAAACCTGTACCGTCGCGTCGTCGGCTTCCCATACCAGCAGCTTGAGGGGAAGGTCGATGGCGACACTCGGCACGGCGTCCATGAGCGGCGTGCCGGCACGCGGGTCTCCGAAAACGATCAACTTCGTGGGACGGAGTTGCTGCCCCACCCTGGCGGCTTCGGCCGCCTGGTCGATGACGGCGAACACCGTCGCCCCTTTCGCCTGGACCAGTTGCGTGATCCGGACCACCGTATCGTCGACGGAGTGAGGGCTGCGCCGTGTGATGACGCCGGCTGGCGTCACGGGTGGCGGCATACCATGCATGCGCACACGGGCTCGTCCGTCAATTCCGCGTGACCACCCTCAGTCCCCGCCGCCAGGAAGCGCCCCGGGGGCGCCCCCCCGGATGAACGCCGACACGTCGTCGTGCAGCCGCTTCAGGGTCGGCACGTTCACGTACACCATGTGCCCGGACTCGTAGTATCGGTACTCGATGTTCTTTTCGAGCGATGCCGGGATCGGCAGGTGGCCCAGCTCGAACCTGCCCTCGAAATACGGCGTCGAGACGTCGTAGTACCCGCCCAGCGCCAGCACCCGCATGGTGGGGTTCATCTTCATCGCCACCGCCAGGTCCGGCAGCACGTTGGGCTGTGCGATCAACGGCCGGCCGGCGCCCGGCGCCTGGTGCTTGTAGTCCCAGCTCGAGTACACGTCGACGCTGGGCTTGTACGCCAGCGGGCCGTCGTACTTGAGCGACTGCGCCAGGTACGTGTTCAACGCCGCCACGTACGCGGCGCCGATGGCCGAACTCTGCGGGTCGTACTCGCTGACCTTGCTCAGCGGATCGAGGGTGGGACCGGTGAACCGGGTGTCCAGGGTGCCGGTGGTCAGCGCCTCGGTGCCGAACAGTTCCTTCTGGAACGCGCCGTACTCGACGCGCAGATCGGTCTTGAGCAGGTACGCCACCGACAGGCCCGTGTAGTCGTGCAGCTTCTGGGCGATGGCCTGCCGCTGCGCGTCGGGGAGCCGGTTGCCCTGAAGCAGCGCGAGTGCGTAGTCACCGGTCGCGAATCGCTCGACCTCGGCGAGGAACGGCTGCAGTGCCGCCGGCTCCGACGGCAGCTTGTGATGATACCAGGCCGTCGCCGCGTACGTGGGCAGGCTCACGATGTACGGCTCGTCGATCCCCGGATTCAACTGCGGATCGTCCGGCATCGTGTCCCAGTCGAGGATGCACGACAGCAGCATCACGCCGTTGAGGTCGATGCTCTCGGTCTGGAGGGCGAGCGCCAGGCCGGCGCCGCGCATCGTGCCGTAGCTCTCCCCGAAGAGGTACTTGGGCGAATTCCAGCGGTCGTACTTCGTCAGAAAGTCGCGGATGAACACCGCGAATGCATGGATATCCTGATCCACGCCGTAGAACGCCTGCTCCCGGTCCTTGCCCACGACACGGCCCAGCCCCGTGCCCGGCATGTCCACGAAGACCAGGTCGCTGACGTCGAGCAGCGTCTGATCGTTGTTCACCATCTCGTACGGGGCGCCGGGGGTGTGGGTATGGTCGTTCGTGACCACACGCCGCGGCCCGAAGGCGCCCATGTGCAGCCAGAGCGTCGCCGAGCCGGGCCCGCCGTTGAAGAGGAAGGTGATCGGCCGCTGCGACGCGTCGGCGCCGCTCTTGAAGTACGCCACGTACGACATCGTTGCGACGGCGCCCGCCTTCGACGTGTCCGGCGGCGCGGCGTCGTCCCACCCTTTCGGGTGCACGACCAGCGTACCCGTGACTGCGTCGTAGGCGATCGTACCGGCGGCCGTGCGCACGGAGCCCGAGGATTTCGTCGCGAACGGCGCCAGCGGTGCGCCGGCACGTGGCGCCGCCGAGTCCGGCATCTGTGCGGCAAGCGCCGCGGGCGCCAGCAGCGCGGCCATGAACAAGCGAGAGGATGGAATCATGCGCGCGACGTTAGCGCCGCCGGTGGACGAATACAAGAGAGGTCCGCCCCGCGAGAGCCGGCGGGTGGGGCCGGCGCCCACAGTGAACGCCCGGCGGGCGGCGCGTTCTTGACACGGCCCCGACGCGCGGCAAGTTCCACTGCCCGCGTTGCGCAATGCATTGACGGCCGGCTGGCGGCTGCGTGATCCCTTCCGCAACAGTGCCCTCACCACCAGGTCCGGAGTGTCGATGGACGCACCCGCCAACGAACCGCGCCGCATCCCCATGCCCATCCTGCTGGGACTGGGCGCCGTCACCGACTTCTTCGACACGCTGGGGATCGGTTCCTTCGCCACGACGACGGCGGTGCTGGTGCTCGGACGCATGGTCAGGGACGACGAGATCCCCGGAACGCTCAACGTGGGGCAGGCCATTCCCACCGTGTCCGAGGCGATCATCTACATCATCCTGCTCGGCGGTCTGATCGATCTGAAGACGATCGTCAGCATGGTGTTGGCCGGCGGGATCGGCGCGTGGCTGGGCGCGGGGGTCGTGGTGCGCCTGTCGCGGCGGACGATCGAGCGCGCCATGGCCATTGCCCTGCTGCTCACGGCGGGGTTCATGGCCATGCGACTGATGGCGAGCCTGTCGCTGGACGCCGGCACGATCGGCCTTTCGGGTTCGGCGTTGGTGATCGCGGTCGTCGCCAGTCTGGTGATCGGTTCGCTCACCAGCCTGGGCATCGGCAACTACGCGCCCACGATGGCCGTCACCTACATGCTGGGGATGAACGCCAAGGCCGTATTCCCGGTCATGGCGGCGTCGGCGGCGGTGATCCTTCCGGCGGCGGCGATCCGATTCTACCGCTCCGGTCGCTTTCACCGGCGCACGGCCATCGGGCTCGCGATCGGCGGCATTCCCGGCGTGCTCGTCGCCGCATTCCTGGTCAAGGAGCTGCCGCTGACGGTGGTGAAATGGGTGGTGGTCGTGGTGTTGCTGTACACGGCCGTCACGCTCTGGATGTCGTCTCTCAAGGACAGGAGCAGCGCGGCATGAAGATCTCGGCGATTCGTGCGTACCAGATCGACCTTCCCCTGCACGAGGGGAGCTACAACTGGTCCGGCGGCAACGCGGTGTCGGTGTTCGATTCCACGATCGTGGCGGTGGAGACCGACGACGGGCTGGTAGGGTGGGGCGAGATCTGCCCGCTGGGGCCGGCATACCTGCCGGCGTACGCGCGGGGCGCGCGCACCGGGATCGCGGAGTTGGCGCCGCAACTGCTGGGCGCCGATCCGCTGGCGCTGGGCGAACTGAACGAGCTGATGGACCGGTCGATGCGCGGCCACCCGTACGTCAAGTCGGCGATCGACATGGCGTGCTGGGACCTGCTGGGCAAGGCGAGCGGGTTGCCGGTGGCGACGCTGATGGGTGGCCACGTGGGCGACGACTTCGCGCTGTACCGGGCGATTTCACAGGAGTCGCCGGCGCAGATGGCCCGAAAGATCGGACGGTACCGCAAAGAGGGGTATCACAAGTTCCAGCTCAAGGTGGGCGGCGATCCAGACACCGACATCGATCGCATCCGCGCTGCGGCGGCCGAACTCTCGCGGGGCGATGTGCTGGTGGCCGACGCCAACACCGGCTGGACGCAGCACGCGGCCGTTCGTGTGGCCGATGCGGTGCGCGACGTGGACGTCTATATCGAGCAACCCTGCATGACCTATGAACAGTGTCTGGCGGTGCGGCGCCACACCGACCGGCCGTTCGTGCTCGACGAGGTCGTGGACGGCATCGACATGGTCGTGCGCGGGGTGGCCGACCACGCCATGGACGTGATCAATCTCAAGATCTCCAAGGTGGGCGGCCTCACGCGGGCGCGGCAGATTCGCGACCTCTGCGTGTCGCTCGGCATTGCGATGACGATCGAAGATACGTGGGGCGGCGACATCACCACGGCGGCGATCGCGCATCTGGCGCACAGCACGCCCGAGCGCTTCCTGTTCTCGTCCACGGACTTCAATTCGTACGTGACCGTCGCGTTCGCGGACGGCGCGCCGCAGCGAAAGAACGGACGGCTGGCGGCATCGCGGGAGCCCGGCCTCGGCGTTCGTCCCCAGATGAAGAAACTGGGCAAGCCCGTGGTCGACATCGGCAGGAAGGCGGCGCGAAAATAGTCTGGTCGGGGAACCCACATCCGGTTCGTGCGCTGTATCACCGCCGTTACCAAACGCGCCGTGCCTCCGTCCGGGAACGCATGCGCCTGTGTTCCCGCCACCAGCTCTTCGTCGCGACGGTCGCGCTCGTCATCGCCGCCGGTTGCCGCGGCGGCGCCACCGGGCCGCGCATTGCCGGTGGAGGGGGAGCCAACCCCGGCGGCGGCACGTTGAATGGCCGCCGTGTGTTTCCGGCCGACAATCCGTGGAACACCGATATCTCCGCCGAGGCGGTCGACCCCAATTCCGACGCACTGATTGCGAGCTGCGGCGCCGGCGCCGCGCTCCATCCGGATTTCGGAACGGTGTACGACGGCGCGCCCAATGGCATTCCGTACGTGTTGGTGGCGTCCGGGCAACCGCGGGTGCCGGTCGCGTTCGACTACGCGGACGAGAGCGACCCGGGGCCGTACCCCATTCCGTCCGACGCTCCCATCGAGGGCGGCGCGGCTTCGAGCGGCGACCGGCACGTGATCGTGGTCGACACGTCGGCGTGGATGCTCTACGAACTGTACGCGGCCTATCCGCAGAACAATGGAACGAGCTGGCAGGCCGGCTCCGGCGCCGTGTTCGACCTCTCGTCCGACGCGCTGCGCCCCGCGGGGTGGACGTCGGCCGACGCCGCGGGACTGCCGATCTTCCCCGGGCTCGTGCGGTACGACGAGGCCGTGGAACTCGGCCGCATTGCGCACGCGCTGCGCTTCACCTGCCCGGTCACGCGCATGGCGTATCTGCCCCCGGCGCGCCACTGGGCGAGCAACCGTACCGACGCCACGTTGCCGCCGATGGGAATGCGCGTGCGGCTCAAGAGCACGGTGGACATCTCGGGGTTTCCGCCGGAAGTCCGGGTCATCCTGACGGCGCTGAAGACGTACGGCATGCTCCTCGCCGACAACGGCAGCGCGTTCTATCTCAGTGGCGCGCCCGATCCGCGCTGGAGTGACGACGACCTGCACGCGTTGTCGCAGCTGCACGGGAGCGACTTCGAGGTGGTCCGGATGCAGGGGCTCGTGACGCCGTAGCGGGCGCGTCGGACCGGGGCGTCCACGCTACGGGGGCGGGATCCGGAATTCGGCGGTGTCCCAGTCGCGCCAGCCGGCGAGGTGCAGCAACGGACGGAAGCGGGGATGGCGGCGGAAGGGCGCGAACATCGGAAAGCTGCGCAGCATCATCGTCGACGGATCGTGCTCCTCCACCGCGCGCTCGAGGAACGTCATGCCCGTCTCGATATCCCCGAGGGCGGCGTGCGCGACGCCGAGGACGCTCGACTGCACGTAGTCCGTGGTCGCGCGGGCGGTGAGGGTCGCCAGGAGCGTTTCGGCGCGGCGCTGCTGTCCGGCCAGCGCACTGGCGACCACGAGGCTCAGCAGCGACCACGGATGCCGGTCCGAGATGCTCGCCTCGGCGACCGCGGCCGCCACCGCTTCGGCACCCATTCCCTTCTGGCCGTAGGCCACACTCAGCCAGTGGTAGGCGAGGAACGACGGACTCTCGATGTCGATGGCGGCGTGAAGCGCGTCGATCGCTTCATCGTAGCGGGCGGCGGCGAGGAGCTGTTGCCCGTACATCACGCGCGACAGACCAGTGGCTCCGACCACCGTCGCCGCCCGGTGCGCCAGCGCCCGCTCGGCTTCCACGGGGCCGTCGTGGCAGAGGCGCACGAAGGCGAGGCGCGCCTGTGCGACCACGTACGTGGGATCGATCTCCAGCGCCCGTTCCAGTTCGTGCGTGCCCTCCTCGAACCGGCGGTCCACCCAGAGCAGGCAGGTGCCGCGCGCGACATGGGACTCGGCGATGTCGGGCGCCAGCCGCATGGCTTCACGCGACGCCGCATCCACGAGGTCGGCCGCGCGGCGTGCGGGAAGGAATCCATAGAAGGCGAGCTGGGTGTAGGATTCCGCGAGTGCGGCGTGCGCCCGCGCGTGTCCGGGGTCTATCGCCACCGCCTGACGAAACTGCTCGAGGCCCTGGCCGAGGCCCGCCCCCTGGGGCGTCCAGGCACGCATCCCCTGAGCGTACAACTCGTCGGCGCGCTGGCGGGCACTCGGGCCGCGCGGCAGACCGGCGGCGGTGCGCAGCGCGCGCTCGACCGCCTCGGCGATCGTCCGCGCCAGATCGTCCTCCAGCGCCAACACGTCGTCCACGCGGCGGTCGTAGCGGTCCGTCCAGAGCACGAGGCCGCCCGGTACCGCCAGGAGGCGCGCCGTCACCCGCACGTTGTCGGCCAGCCGGCGCGACGCTGCCCTCGAGCACGGCCGTCACACCCTCGCGGACGCCGACCGCGGACGGATCGGATGTGCCGTCGCGTCCGGCATTCGGCAACCGGCCGAACACTCGCATGCCGTGCAGCCGCCCCAACTCGGAGATCAGTTCCTCGGTGAGACCGTCGCAGAGGTGTCCGACGTCGCCGTCCGACGCGATGGCGCCGAACGGGAGCACGGCCACCGCGAGGCCGGGCTCCGCGGGCGTGACGAGTGTGGGGGCCGGGGGCGTGGCCACCGGACCCGGGGGAACCGCGGCCCCCGCATGCGGCACTGGTGCCGCCGGCGCCACCGGAACGGCGGGCACCACGCTGCCCTCGCGGATCTGCCGCGCGAGGACGAGCACCGAGTCGTCGGCTGGAACATCGAGCGCCTGCGACACGAGCCCTTCGTAGATGCGGGCCTGGCGCAGGGCGCCGGCGCGGTCGCCGGCGGCGAGGAGGGCTTGCATGAGCTCCACGGTGCGGCGCGCGTCGAGGGGGTCGAGCGCCGCGACGCGGCGATACCAGCGCACGGCGGCCGCCGGGTCGCCGCGGGCGTGCGCGGTCCGGGCGAGTTCCTCCAGCGCCATGCCGAGCGTCTCATCGAGCGTGCGTCGCTCCTCTTCCATCCAGTATTCGAACTCGGGGACCGCCGAGAGCCGGAAGCCGTCCAGGAAGGGACCGGCCACGAGGCTCACGGCGCGCTCGTAGTCCTTCCGGCGAACCAGATCCTCGAACTCGGTGACGTCGCACCGGACTTCATCGGGGTTGAGGCGCAGCTCGCGGGTGCCGAGGAAGATGTCGGCGGCGTCGGCGTCGCGACGAAGGGCGTAGAGCGCCTGCTTCAGGGCGTGCCGACCCTGCTCGTCGTCGGCGTCGGGCCAGAGGGTGGACTGGAGCCGGTCGCGCGGAATGCCGCGCGGGCCGGCGCGGGCGATCATGGCCAGCAGGGCCTGACGCCGCGGCTGGGCGGCCGCCCCCTGCACGCGCGCGTCGGCACGGTACAGGGCCAGTCCGCCGAACGTGGTTACGCGCAGCACGCGCCGGCGGCGCCGGCGGCGATTACCGCCTTCGACCGTGCCTGCTGGGGTACGTCGCGGGGGGGCGACAACGGACCGATGCGGGGCATCGGTGCCATAATAGGTCGGCCCGGGACCCGCCGGAAGTAATGGGGGATCGGGCGGGCGACCCGACCCCCGGCTCCGCGTGGAAACGGGCCGGGGGCCGGTCGTGCTGCCGTGCGGAACGTCGCGCACGGTCGGCTGCTCCAGGCAGCGGCGTCAGAACGAAACGCCGGCTGAGAAGGTCCAGCGGCTCCGGTTGGGCATACCGTACTCGCCCACGATCCGCGCCGAGGTCAGCACCACTTCCTGCAGCCGGAGCGACACGCCCGTGGTGTACGAGGCGTCCCATCCACGGTCCAGCGACTGCCGCACGTCGTCGAGCGACGTCCGCAGGTCGTAGCGTCCGGCCGTACCCATGGCAAACGGCGAGATCGTCGCGCCCTTCACGTGCAGGTCGTAGCTCAGGCCGGCGTTGACCGGGATCGTCACCAGCAGACGGCCGGTCTTTGCGACGTCATCGGCCCACCCCATCATCCCCACGCCGGTGGACGCGGCCACCTGGAGGCCGGACACCGCGGTCACCTGCCGCGAGATTCCCACGGTGGCGCCGGCGTCGAGCACGGCGGCCTGCACGTCGTCGAAGGGACGGGCACTCGCCCGAAGCTGCATGATCACGCGGGTGGGGCTGCCGGCCTGGCCGAAGCGGTGGCCGTACACGCCGCCGAACGTCGTGGTCATTTCCGCCGCGCCGGTACGGGTGAGTTCCGATGCCCGGAAGCTGAGGGTGTTGTCGCGGATGAACGGACTGCCCAGCGCTGCCTGGGCGGAGAGCCGGGAGGCGACCAACGACAGCGCGGCGGCGACCGCGGCGGCGCGAATGAGTTTGTGTGTCATATGACGGGTCCTCGTCGTGTGAAGGGGGAGATCCGTCGGAGCCCAGTGCTCTCGACACGAGGGCCTACGAAGCCCCGGTCACCCCGCGGTCACCCGGGAGTCACCGGCGCCGGACGGGGTCATTCCCCCTCTTTGGTGCTCGACGGGAACCGTCAGGCACACCTCGCCGTCCAGGAGCGGCGGCAGGACCGGATCAACTGCTGGGCGCCGGGGGGACGCGTGACCGCCGGTGCGCATGCAAATGCGGTCCTGTAATCTCTCAACCGCATGCCTTTAAAGTCTTTATATGGTATGCCCGGGGTCCATCGTCAGCGGCGCGGGGCCCGACCCGCTATCCTTCAGCTACGATTGGCACTCTGGACAGACGAGTGCCAACGCTTGGAAGGTCTCTCCAGCGCTGTCCCGCGCCCGCAACCAGGTCATACACCATGTCAACGAAACCCCCTGTCGCCACCAGGGTGAAGCCTGCACACTCGGCTCCCGCGGCGGCGTCGTCGCACGCGGCCATCAAGGTCGCGCCGCTGGCCGACCGGGCGGTGGTCCAGCCGCTCGAGGAATCGACGCAGATGCGCGGCGGGCTGTACATCCCCGATACCGCCAAGGAGAAGCCGCAGCAGGGCAGGATCGTGGCGGTGGGCCCCGGCCGGTACGAGAAGGACAAGCGGGTCCCGATGGAAGTGAAGGTGGGCGACACGGTCCTGTACGGGAAGTACAGCGGCTCCGAACTCACCGTGAACGGCGAGCAGGTGATGATCCTGCGCGAGTCCGACATTCTGGCGATCGTGTCCTGATCGCACCATTCCGCAGCGAACGTCACCTTCTTATTGAAGGAAGCATATAATGTCAGCCAAACAACTGCACTTCGACGTGGAAGCTCGCGCGGCGCTCAAGCGCGGCGTCGACCAGCTCGCCGAAGCGGTGAAGGTCACCCTCGGCCCGCGCGGCCGGAACGTGGTGATCGACAAGAAGTACGGCGCCCCGACGATCACGAAGGACGGGGTGACGGTGGCCAAGGAAGTGGAGCTGTCCGATCCCGTGGAGAACATGGGCGCGCAGATGGTGAAGGAAGTGGCGACCAAGACGTCGGACATCGCCGGGGACGGGACGACGACGGCCACGGTGCTGGCGCAGGCGATCTTCCGCGAAGGATTGAAGAACGTCACGGCGGGCGCGAACCCGATGGCGATCAAGCGCGGCATCGAGCAGGCCGTGGCGGCGGTGGTGGAGGAGCTGAAGAAGATCTCGGTGCCGACGACGGGCAAGAAGGAGATTGCCCAGGTGGGCACGATCTCAGCCAACAGCGACGTCGAGATCGGCAACCTGATCGCCGAGGCGATGGAGAAGGTGGGCAAGGACGGCGTGATCACGGTGGAGGAGGCGAAGGGTCTCGAGACGACGCTGGAAACGGTCGAGGGCATGCAGTTCGATCGCGGCTATCTGTCCCCGTACTTCGTGACCGATCCGGAGAAGATGGAATCGGTGCTCGAAGACGCCTTCATCCTGATCCACGACAAGAAGATCTCGTCGATGAAGGAGCTGCTGCCGGTGCTGGAGAAGGTGGCGCAGTCGGGCAAGCCGCTGCTGGTGATCGCCGAGGATCTGGAGGGTGAGGCGCTGGCCACGGTGGTGGTGAACAAGCTCCGCGGTACGCTCAAGATCGCCGCCGTGAAGGCGCCCGGGTTCGGCGATCGCCGCAAGGCCACGCTGGAGGACATCGCCGTGCTGACCAACGGTACGGTGATCAGCGAGGACGTCGGGTTCAAGCTCGAGAATGCGACGGTGAACGATCTGGGGCGCGCCAAGCGCATCGTGATCGACAAGGACAACACGACGATCATCGACGGCGCCGGCGACGGGGAGAAGATCAGGGGCCGGCTCAAGGAGCTCGAAGGCGCGATCGAGAAGTCGACCAGCGACTACGACAAGGAGAAGCTCCAGGAACGGAAGGCCAAACTGGCCGGCGGCGTGGCGGTCATCAACGTGGGGGCGGCGACCGAGAGCGAGATGAAGGAGAAGAAGTCTCGGGTCGAGGACGCGCTGCACGCCACGCGCGCCGCGGTCGAAGAGGGGATCGTCCCGGGCGGCGGGGTGGCGCTCATCCGCGCCCAACGTGCGCTGGTGCGTCTCAAGCTCCACGATGCCGACGAGCAGATCGGCGTCGACATCATCCGGCGCGCGATCGAGGAGCCGCTCCGCATGATCGTGCAGAACGCGGGCGGGGAGGGATCGATCGTGGTGGAGAAGGTGCGGGCGTCGAAGGACGACGCGTTCGGTTACAACGCGCTGACCGACACCTACGAGAACCTGGTCCAGGCGGGCGTGATCGATCCGACGAAGGTGACGCGGACGGCTCTGCAGAACGCGGCGTCGATCGCCTCACTGCTGCTGACGACGGAAGCGCTGATCGTGGAGAAGAAGGAAGATCGGCCGCAGGGACCGCCGGCTGGCGGCGGTGGCATGGGCGGGATGTACTAGGACATCAGTCGTTCGATCCGCCGGCGGCCGGCTTCGGCGCCGGCGACGGCGGCAGCGATGCCAGCCGGCGTTTGAACTGCTGGAACGCCTCGTTGTCGACCGTCAGATTGCGCAGCTGGCTCGCCGGGTAGGCCGCGATCTGGGCGTTGGTGGCCGTGATGCGATCCTCCTCGAGCGGGTGGGTGGCGAAGAACGCGTCGACGGCCGTGGGATCGGTCTTCCGCTCGTCGAGCAGAATCTTGAACATCGTGGGCAGGCCGTGGGGATCGATACCGGCCTTGATCGTGGTTTTCACGCCCTCGGCGTCGGCCTCCGCTTCGTCCTGGCGGCTGAACTTGGCGAACAGCGCCGTGCCGCCGACGCTGATCGCCGCCTGCCCCGCGCCGCTGTCACAGACCTTGGTGAGCGTACACAGGGCCACGAGGCCGCCGTTCACCTGGTCCGACTGTTGCATCTGCTGCACGGTGTGGCGGAGCGTGACGTGTCCGATCTCGTGCGCCAACACCCCTGCCAGCTGATCCATCGTCTGGGCGCGGGCAATCAGTCCGCGGTTGACGTAGACCCACCCGCCGGGCACCGCAAAGGCGTTGACTTCCTTGCTGTCGACGATGGCGAAGTGCCAGGCGAGCGACCGGGTATCGGTGACGGCGGCGAGCTGGTTGCCGAGGGCGGTCACGTAGCTCTCGGCCTGGGCGTCGCGAATCATCGGCAACTGGGTATCGATCTGGGTGGCGTAGGTGGCGCCCAGCTGGACTTCCTGTTGCGTGGAGATGGCGCACGCGGCGGCCACGGATGTGGCGAGCCCGACGAGCGCCAACCGGCGTGCGGCGCGCGAGGCGGTGGCAAGGTGATTCGACATCTGCAGTCCTTCGGCGAAGAGGGGACAACGCCGGGACGATGCCCGGGCCTCATATCAGGCTATGTCCGGCGCCGCGGCGCATCAATCGCACCAAGGGAGTAGAGCGATCGGGTGGTTGAGCGGCGAATGGTTGACGCATGTCGCGAATCGGCGCGCGATTCGGGATGAGGTTCGGGAAAACGCCTACTCCAAGGACGGAATTTCGCCGACAAGCGCAGGCCGGCCCCATGGCGAACATCGGTATGGATGCGGGGACGGCCGGCGGCGCGGATCGGGATTGGCGTCGCGGTCGCTGACGCGCGCGTGACACCCGCCAAGGTTTGCGCGCGGCAAACAACGGCGGTATCCAGGGAGGGGCTATGTCGATGCGTTCGAGTCGGTGGAGCAATGGTGTGGTCCAGGCGGTCGCGGGAGTGCTCCTCGTGCAGATGCTCGCGGGTTGCGCGTCGCTCAGTCGCAAGGAGAAGGGAGCGGCAATCGGCGCAGCCGCAGGCGGCGTGGTCGGCGGGGTGATCGGCAATCAAACCGGCTCGACGGCCCGGGGCGCCATCATCGGGGCGGTCGTGGGCGGGGCCGCGGGCGCGATCATCGGGCACCAGATGGATCAGCAGGCCAAGGAACTGCAGCAGAATATTCCCGGTGCCACGGTGACGCGCGTTGGCGAGGGCATTGCCGTGACGTTCGCTTCCGGGTTGCTGTACGACTTCGACTCCGACGTCGTACGCGCCGACGCTGCCCAGAATCTGCGCAGCCTGGCGGCGAGTCTGGAGAAGTATCCGAACACCAATCTCCTGATCGTCGGGCACACGGACGCGGTTGGATCGAGCGAGTACAATCAGGCGCTTTCACAGCGACGGGCGACGGCCGCGGCCAACTACCTTGCCGGTCAGGGGGTGGCATCGAGCCGCCTTCAGGCTGTGGGGCGCGGCGAAACGGAGCCGATCGCGACGAACGACACGGAGGCCGGCCGGCAGTTGAACCGGCGGGTTGAGATTGCGATCTACGCCAGCGCGGCTGCGCACAACCCGTAGTCGGGCGGACCCTGCGTGGGCCCGCGGAAGGATCTGACGTCCAGACGGAGGGGCGCGGAGCACGGCACGCAACACGGCGGGCATGCTCACGCGTCTGCCGCCCGGTGGAACCATCGATGGTTCCGGGTGCGGGGTGACGCCCGGGAACCGAGGTGCGCCATGATCGGGATTGCCGTCATCGAGGACAATCGTCTCGTGCGTGAGGGCATCACCAGCATGTTGGAGGAGCTGCCCGACGTGACGGTCGTGCTGGCGGATTCCGGACTCGAGCCCGCGCGGCTCCGGGAGACCGGGCCCCGCGTCGTCCTGCTCGATGGGGGGTTACCGGGTAACCGCACGCTGCGCCTGGCGACTACCGTCAAGCGAACGATGGCGGAGGCAGAGATCATCGTCATGGACCTGCCCCCGGGGCATGACGACCTCGTGCAATTCGTCGGCGCGGGGGTTGCTGGCTTCATTTTGAAGGATGCGACCTTCGACGAACTCGTAAGCACGATTCGTTCCGTGGCCGCCGGCGGGCGCGTGCTGCCGTCCCGGATGACGGGGACGCTGTTCACCCGGATCGCGGAGGCGACCGAGATCGCCGGGTGCGCGGGACCGCCAGCATCGGCACATCTCACACCGCGGGAGCGAGAGGTGGTGGCGTTGCTGGTGGCGGGGATGAGCAACAAGGAGATCGCGCAGCGGCTCGACATCGCGCTGTACACCGTCAAGAGCCACATCCGCAACATCATGGACAAGTTGGCACTGCGCAGTCGCTTGCAGATCGCCGCCTATGCGCACAACCACGAGGAGTAGCCGCCGGTCGGGCCGATTGACGGCTGGTCCGCCCGCTGGATCGCTCGAAAGACCTACTCCTCCGTCATCCATTCTGGCGATACGCGCCCGGCCCGGCGTTCGCTACTGTCAACCAGACCCCTTCTGACACGGAGGAACTGACCATGCTGATGACCATTGCGATCATTCTGATCGTACTCTGGGCGCTCGGCTTGCTGACGTCGTACACGATGGGCGGGTTGATTCACATTCTGCTGGTGGTTGCGATCATCGTCTTGTTGGTACGGGTGATCCAGGGGCGGAAGGTCCTGTGACCCCATCGACGGAGACGCAAGGATGAACCCGATCAAGACGGCGGGCATCGTGCTGATCGTGGCCGGCGCCCTCGGGCTGGCGTACGGTGGCTTCACGTATACGCGAAGCACCCACAGGACGGAGATGGGCCCGTTCTCGATGACGGTGAAGGACCGGCAGACGGTCACGGTTCCGCTCTGGGCCGGTCTCGGGGCGGTGCTGGTTGGCGGCGTGCTGTTGCTGATCCCGGCCAAGAAGGGGTAGTGCGCGCCGGGTCGGAGCTCGCGGCGCTGATGCTGGCGGCGATCGCCCCGGCCGCGGCGCAACGCGCACCACCGGGTCACGGCTGCAATGGCGAGACGATTTCGGCGATCGACATCCGGTCGTCGCCGCCGCCGGTGCGCGGCGTCGCCCGATCGTGGCGCGGCCTGGCCGACGTGGCCGGCCTGCACTTCACGGTGACGCGGCCGCGCGTGATCCGCGCCTATCTCCAGCTCACGGTCGGCCGACCGTGCACGGAGCGCAGCCGGAGCGAGTCGGAGCGGCTGCTGCGTCTGCAGCCGTATCTGGCGTCGGCGGTGGTCCGCGCCGTTCCCGACGGTCCGGGCCGCGTGCGCATCGTGGTGGAAACGGTGGACGAAGTGCCGGTGATCGTCGGCGCGCGCCTCAGGGGCCTCGCGCCCGTCCGCCTGACGGTCGGAAGCGAGAACGTGTCGGGCAGTGCCGTGGCGGTGGCGCTGAGCGGCGAGCGCGGGTTCGCCTACCGATCGGGCTTCGGCGTGCGCGTGGCGCAGTATGGAGCGTTCGGACGTCCGTATACCGTCGTCGCGAACGCGCAGCGCTATCCGCTGGGCGGCGAGTGGTCGCTGGCGTTCGCGCATCCGTTCCTCACGGATCTGGAGCGCACCGCGTTTCACGTGGGCGCCGACGAATCGCGCGTGTACTATCCCGTGATCCGGCCGGCGGGCGAGGATCTCGCCCTGTCCGTGCATCGCTCGTCGTACGACGCAGGCGCGGTGACGCGGGTGGGCCAGGGGCGGGTGGTCGGGTTGTTGGGCGCCGTGCTCATCAGCGAGAACGTGCGCACCGCGGCCGGCCCGGTGATCATCTCCGACTCGGGGCTCGTCGACGTTCCGTTGGACACGGCGCTCGGCGGGCGGTTTCCGGCGTTTCGCGTGATGCGGCTGGCGGCGATCGGAGGCGTACGCGCGCTGCGCTTCCTGACCGTGCGGCGGTTCGACGCACTCACCGCAGCCCAGGACGTCGGCGTGGGCGTGCAATTCGGCGCGCTGGCCGGCCCGAGCATGTTCTCCTCGACGCTGAAGAGCGACATCTTTCTCTCGACGGATGTGTACGCCGGCTTCGGACGGCCTTCCTCGTTTCTGTTGGCACGGGTCACCGGCGAGGGACGCGCCGACCGCGCGTCGCATCGGTGGCAGGGAATGGTGGGCGATGCGCGCCTGGCCTGGTATGCCACCCCGAACGCGCAGTACACGCAGATCGCAAGCCTCGAACTCTCGGGCATCCAGCGGCTGGCCTATCCATTCCAGCTCACGTTCCGCGATCACGACGGCGGGGTGCGGGGCTTCCCCGACGCGACCTTCGCCGGGGGCCGGCGGGCGGTGATGCGTCTCGAGGAGCGCCGCCTGCTGCCGTCGCTGAGCCGGCGCGCCGACCTGGCCGTGGCGGGGTTCGTCGATGCGGGAACGTTGTGGGCCGGCGACGTACCCTACGGCGTCACGAGCAACGTCCGGGCCGCGGTTGGGGTCTCGCTGCTGGGCGCATTTCCGTCCGGCGGCAAGCGCAGCTACCGGCTCGACCTCGCGGTGCCGCTCAATCCCGCGCCCGCCGGGACGCGATGGGAGCTGCGGTTCAGCTCGGCCGATCGGACCCAGCTGCTGTGGCGCGAGCCGGCCGACATCGCACGCGTTCGGGCAGGCGCGGCGCCGTCGAACCTGTTGAGCTGGTCGGCGCGATGAGGCGCGCGGTCGCGGCGGCGCTGGCCGGTGTCGTCTTCGGGCTCGCCGGCTGCGGCGGCCGCGCCGCGCCGTCGTCCGCGGGCATCGATGCGCGCGAACCGCCGCCCCCGGTCCTGCCGCTCTCGCGGTTCGACGTGCCGCTCACCTACGACATCACGAAGGTCCTGGGCAAGGTGGACCGCGCCGTTCCCACGGAGTTCGGATCGCTGGACAGCGTGCATCAGGTGGGCGACGACGACCGCAAGCACTACGCGTTCCACGCGACGCGCGGCCCGTTCACGGCATTCGGTCGCGGAAAGGAGTTCCACCTCCGCGCCACCCTCGAGTACGAAGCGCGGGGGTTCTTCAAGTTCGGGTTCACGCCGACCGTGAGCGCCGGATGCGGCACGTCCACCGAACGGCCGCCGCGCCTGGTGGTGGAACTGGCCACGCCCCTGTCCCTGTCCGCCGATTGGCACCTCGTGTCGCACGTGCGACTGGTGCGCGCGGGCCCGGCGTCGAGGGCCGACCGCGACCGGTGTTCGGTGCGGTTGCTGCATTACGACGTCACCGACCGAATCGTCGATGCCGCCCGTGGGGCGCTGGGAGACCGGTTGGCCACGATCGACAGCACGATCGGCGCCGTCGACCTGACCGATCAGGTGACCGAATGGTGGGGGGCGCTCAACCGGCCGATCCGGTTGACCGACGGCGTGTGGCTGTTGCTGGGGCCTACGCAACTGCGAGTGGGCGACGTCCGCGGCGACGGCCATGCGCTGATCGTGCATGTGGGGCTCGACGCACGGCCGCGGATCGTGACGGCCGACTCGGAGCCTGTCGTGGTGGCGCTGCCGCTGCCGCCCCTGGCCGCGGATACGGGCGCCCATGGGTTCCACATCCTGATGGAGGGTGTGGTGGACTACGGAACGGCGTCGCAGGTGTTGAGCGACGCGGTGCGCGACGCCGAGGTGACCGAGCAGGGGCACACGGTGCGCATCGACTCGGTGCTGGTGTCGGCGGAATCCGGCGGGCGGCTCGGCCTGGCGGTGGCGTTTCACGGCGACGCGCAGGGGACGCTCTTTCTGGTGGGCGTGCCGCGCCACGATGCGATCCGGCACGGCATCGTGATGCCGGACCTCGACTACGATCTCCACACCGCGAGCGCGCTGATCAATGCGTATTCCTGGCTGGCGTCGCCGGCGTTGCGGCTGTTGGTGCGGGAGCGGGCGATGCTCCCCGAGGGGCCGGTGCTCGATCGGGGCCGGACGCTGCTGCTCGACGGCCTGAACCGGAAGATCGGCGACGCGATGACGTTGGCCGCGGACATCGACTCCGTGGCGGCCCGCGGGGTGTACGTCACGCGGCGGGGGCTGGTGCTGCGGGCCGAGGCCATGGGGCACGCGACGGCGGCGGTGAAGGAACGATGAGCGAGGCGGCCAGATCGGACGTCCGGCGGGAGTCGTCCGCCGCGTCCGTCGCGATCGTGACGCTGCTGGTGGTGGCGGCGCTCCGGCTGGGGCGCACGTTCGTGCTCCCGGTGGTGATTTCGTTGCTCCTGACGCTGATGCTGAGTGCGCCGATGCGGTGGCTGCAGAAGCTCCACCTCCCGCGCCGGGTCGCGGCGGCGCTGGTCGTCTTCGGCGCCCTGGGGATGGGCCTCGGGGCCGGGTCACTGCTGGTCTCGCCGGCGATCGCGTGGGTGGCGTCGGCGCCGGCGACGATGCAGCGCCTCGAGACCAGGGTGCGGCGCATCGCCAAGCCGCTGTCGGCGCTCGTGCAGTCCGCCGACCGGATGCAGCAGGCCACCGAATCCCCGACGGCCGAGCCGCCGAAGACCGTGCATCTGGCGACTCCCGGGCTCTTCGCCACGGCATCCCTCAATACGCTGGCGCTGATTCCGGTGACACTGGCGGTGGTGTTCCTCACCTATTTTCTGCTCGCCAACGGCCCGCTGTTCCGGCGCAAACTGGCGGGGCTGTTGCCGGGCCGCGATCAGCTGAAGTCGCGCGAGCATCTGTTGGCGCAGATCGAGTTGGCGACGTCGCACTTTCTGCTCACCGTCGCCGTGATCAACGTCGGCGTGGGGATGTTGACCGCGCTGGCCGTGTGGGCCGTGGGCGTGCCGAACCCGCTGCTGTGGGGCGGGATCGCGGCGGTGTTGAACTTCGTCCCGTACCTTGGCCCGATCGCCACGGCGGCGATCATCGCATTCGCGGCGCTGTCGAGCATCGACAACCCGGCGCGGGCGCTGCTGGCGCCGGCCGTGTTTCTGCTCGTGCACCTGGCGGAGTCGAACGTCGTGACGCCGACGCTGTTGGGGCGGCATCTGCCGGTGAACACGGTGGCGATCTTCCTGGGGCTGATCTTCTTCGGCTGGTTGTGGGGACTGCCCGGGGCCGTCCTCGCCGTACCGCTCACCGTGTGCGCCAAGCTGGTATGCGACCATGTGCCGGCGATGGCACGGGTGGGGGAGTTGCTGGATCGGTAGTAGGCCCTTCATGCGACGTCACTTCTCGGCTCTTTGAGCGATGGAGCGCGGGGGCAGTGGTACCGTAGATTCGAGAGCGATCGGTCGTCAGCCGTCGAGATATCCCGACGCGTATGCCGCCGACGCCCTGCCGTCATGGTCGATCGCGCAGGCAGAGACTCGCGACGTTTCCACGGAGAGGGCCGGATCCATGCTCGAGAGGGTCAGGGCGCTATTGAAGTACCAGCGGAGCAGCCGGCATGCGGGTGTCGGCCGGGTGGACTCGTTGTACTTCGACCGGCACTGGGTGGTTCGGTTCCTGGTCGCCGATACGGGCACATGGCTCACCGGCCGCCAGGTCATGCGCTATCCGTATGCCCCGCACGCGGCCAATCGCAACATGCAGGACATTGCCGGGTCGTCGGCGAAGCAGCCGCTTGCGGACCGTCCGCGCCCGGGCGGCGACGGGCCGAGACCTCGCGTCGAGGAGCCGTACCACGGGTACCTGTGGCCGCAACACTGGAGCGGGATGTACACGGGCGATTCGTATCTCGAGGTTGCTCGCGAACTCGATCACACGTGCGAGACCTCGATGGAAGAGCCCTCGTGCGACAGTCACCTGCACAGCACCAGCGATGTGAGCGGCTATCACCTGCAAGGTACCGACGGCGAAATCGGCCACGTCGAGGACTTCATCTTCGACGACGATACGTGGGCGATCCGCTATCTGGTGATCGATACGGGTAACGGGCGACCGGGGCGCAAGGTGCTGGTAGCGCCCCAGTGGGCGGATCGGGTGAGTTGGGCGGACGCCCAGGTGTATGTGCCGCTTTCGCGGGCCGCGACGCAGGCGTCGCCGGCGTACGCCGAGGAAACGGCGCTCACGCGAGACTACGAAATCAGCCTGCACGGACACTACGGCCGCCCCGGGTACTGGGTTGGGGAACGCGGCGCCGTCGCGGGTGGTTGACCATCCCGCGCCGCCTGGTCGGGGATGACGCGGCGGCGGACCGGCGGCAGTAGTCCATTGGGGCGATGGTTCCGTGTACGCGGTTCGGCTACTCATTCACGACTGCCAGGCGGCAAACGCGGCTTCTGCATCCGAGGGTCGGACCGCCCGGAGCAACCACCTCCAGAGGCGACATGACATCCAAACGAAATACGGTCAACGACCGGATCGACCGGATGGCCGATACGGCCAAGCGCGCGGCGGCCAAGGTTTCCGCCGCCAAGGAGCGCGCCGCGGCGGTCACGGCGAAACAGATGCACGACGCGGGCCAGCAGCTCAAGGACGCCGGCGAGAAGATCATGAAGCAGGCCGACAAGCGATGAAACGGGCGCTGGCGGTCATCGGGTTCCTGCTCCTGGCGGGAACGGGTTCCACGGCATGCGCGCAGGGCGGCGGCCTGGGCATCAAGGGCGGACTGTCGTTCGGCAACATCTCCCACGGCGGCACGTTCCCCGGTGCCGTGGCGCAGCGATCGGGGTTCGCCATCGGGTTGAGCGCGAACACGGGGGGCATGATCGGGCTCGGCATCGAGGGCTTGTACGCCCAGCGGGGCTTCGACAATTCGATTGCCGCTGACGCGCGCCACCTGGACTACATCGATGTGCCGGTCTATGTGCGGGTGGCGGCGCCGCTGGGCACGTTTGCCCCGTTTGCGTACGCGGGACCGCAGGCTTCGTTCGAAATCAACTGCGGCACCGACAGCGGCAATTGCCCGGACTCGGGCCGGCCGAAAGTGACGTATGCGGGGGTGATCGGCGCCGGCGTGGCGTTCGACATGCTCCACGGGCTGTCGATCGAAGGCCGGTACGTCTACGGGCTGTCGAACCTCAAGCTGAACACGATCACGACGACCACCAGCTACAAGACGCGGTCGTTTCTCGTGCTGGTTGGGTTCGGCTTCTAGTCGGCGAAGTCAGGGCCCGTCTGCGCGTCGCACCGGCCGGCCACGCCCCAGGGCGTGGCCGGCCGATGTTCGTGTCGGGGGTCCCGTCTGCTCGCCGGTCCGGGCGGCGGCGCGGATCACACGCGTTGCGCATGATGGCGAATCATCGGACCACGATCCCACCGGCCGCTCTATGGGCGCAGCGGCGGGAGTTCGACGAGCTCGAACCAGTAGTGTCCCATGACCTTCAACGCGTCCACGAGGCCGGTGAAGCTGACGGGTTTGGAGATGAAGGAATTGACGCCCAGTTGGTAGCTCCGCGCGATATCCTCCTCCTCGCGGGACGTGGACAGGACGACGACCGGGATGTCCCGCAGGTCGTCGTCCGCCTTGATTTCCCGCAGGCACTCTCGCCCGTCCTTCTTGGGCATGTTGAGGTCGAGCAGAATCAGTCCCGGTCGCGGCGCCCGGCCGTCCTGTCCGGCGTATCGTCCCTGGCGGCGGAGGTAGTCCATCAACTCCTCACCGTCCTCGACGAACCGGACGTCGTTGGACAGATGGGCTTCCTCGAGCGCCTGCCGGGTGAGCAGCCGATCGTCCTCATCGTCGTCGGCGATGAGAATCATCACGGGAATTGCATTTCCCTGGAGCATGGTCAGAGGTCCACCGGTGTGGGTTGGCGGCTGGGCACGACGACGGTGAAGGTTGCGCCCGCGTCCGGCGTGCCGGCGGCACTGATCGTGCCGCCGTGGTGTTCGACGATGCTGCGGCAGATGGCGAGGCCGATGCCGGACCCTTCATATTCCGCGCGCCCGTGGAGCCGTTCGAACATGCCGAAAATACGTTCCGCGTACTGTGCGCCGAAGCCGATGCCGTTGTCCGCCACGGTGAGTGCGTACTGATCGCCGGGGCCGGCGCGGGCATCGATCCGCACGACCGCCGGTCGTTCAGTGCTACGGTACTTCAGCGCGTTGCCGAGCAGGTTCTGCAGCAACTGGCGCATCTGCAGCGGATCGGCGTCGATGACCGGCAGGTCCCCGACGTGCACCGTTGCGCCGGCTTCGGCAATCGACGTTTCCAGGTCCGTCATGACGTCGCGGACGAGGCGCCCGAGATCGACCGGTTCGAACGGCTGCGCGCGGGTGGTGACGCGCGCGTACAGCAGCAGATCGGCGATCAGGGTTCGCATGCGGGTGGCGGCGTTGCGCATGCGATCGAGGTAGCCGCGGGCGTCGGCATCGAGCATCGGGCCGGCGTTGGCCTCGAGGCGCTCGCCGAACGCGAGGATCTTCCGCAGCGGTTCCTGCAGATCGTGCGAGGCGACCGCGGCAAACGCCTCGAGCGCCGCATTCGATCGGAGCAGTTCCCGGTGTTGGACCGCCAGCCGGTGTTCGGCGCGCCGCCGGTCGGTGACGTCCTCGATGGCGAGGAGGATCATCCGCGGGTTGGTGGCGCCGGAAGCTACGAGGCGCGCATTGAGCAGCATCACCTTGCGCCCGATGCCCGGGAAGACGTGGTCCACGTCGTAGTCGTCGAGCTGGGACTGCACCGGCAACGTGTCGCGCAGCAGCGTGTGCAGCGGTGGAATGTCCCACTGGCCGTTGCCGAGCGTGAAGATCACCTGGCCGATGGTCTCTTCCGGCGTGACCTGGAAGGTGTTGAAGAAGGAACGATTGGCGTGCGTCACGCGGAAGGCGGGGTCGAGCACGAGGAGGGGTTCCCGCACCGTGTCGACGATGTCGGCGAGCAGCCCGAGGGCCGCGTATACGTCTGCGACCGATTCGCCCATGGGCGCTGACTCCACCACGTCGGTGCTGCGGACCACGGCACTTCCCCTTGAGACGATGCAATACCAACACGGCGGCCGCTGCATCGCACGACCGCGCTCTCCACTCCATGATGGAGCGTAGTACGCATCGGGCCCGTATGATAGGTGCCGGGTGCAGATATCCCGATCGGCGAGGAAGTAGCTCTTTGGTGTGATGGATCGGCGTCGGTACCGGCGCTACACATCAAGGGCCTCTCGCAACGGTCGAGAGTGCCCGGTTGGCGACGCGGGTCCATGTAGACCGCGCACAACCGGTTGTTCATCCCTCGACGTCCGGAGCGCCTGTCATGCTTACCCATTCCCGATCCTTCCTGCTCGCCGCCGCCTTGATGGTCGCGGCACCGCTGGCGGCTCAGCAGACATCGTTGGACTCCACGTCGCGCGCCGTCGCGCCCGTTACCGTCAGCGCTCCGGCCGTGCAGTCCGCGGTCGCGCCGCCGGTCGGCCCGATGCTCCAGCCGTCCGCCGTCGGGTCCCGCGCAGTAGCCACGACGACCGGATCGGCGATCGTCGTCATGCCGGCGAATGGCGAGAACTCGCAGAACGTCGCACTCATGCTGGTGGGCGGCGCCGGGCTCATCGTGGGCGCCGTGATCGGCGGGCGATCGGGCACGATCGTGATGTTGGGCGGCGGCATCCTCGGCCTCGTCGGCCTGTTCCGCTATCTGCAGTAGTACCAACGCGACTGGCCGGCCTCCTTCCATCGAGGACCAATGATGGAAGGAGTCGCGAAGCCTCGCGGGCTAGCAATTCGGGCGGAAGTCGCAGACATTCCACATCATGCCTTCATCGTCGTGGCTCACAGGTTCGCATCTACTCCGCTGCCAACGGGTCCTCCGCTGCCGACGGATCGATAGCACCGGAGCGGGTGCCGCGTGATCACCGTCGCGATCATCGAGGACAATCGCCTGGTGCGCGAGGGCATGACCAGCATGCTCAACGACCTGCCGGACGTAAACGTGGTGCTGGCGGCGACGAGCCTCGAGACCGCGAAGTTGAAGGATGCCAATCCACGCGTGGTGCTGCTCGATGTGGGCCTCCAGGACAAGAGCAGCCTCCGGCTGGCAGAAACCGTGCGGACGGAGATGGCGGAATCACGGGTGATCGTGATGGATCTGCTGCCCGTGCACGAGGAGATCGCCCAGTTCGTGAATGCCGGCGTGGCGGGCTTCATTCTCAAGGACGCGACGTTTGACGACTTCGTGGCCACGATTCGATCGGTGGCCGACGGGATCCGGGTGCTGCCGCCCCCGATGACGGGAACGTTGTTCTCGCAGATCGCGAAAGCCGCGGTGCAGCGAGGTGGCGCGGCGGCCATGGAATCGGTGCGGATGACGCAGCGCGAGCGCGAAGTGATCGGGCTGATCGCGGCGGGGATGAGCAACAAGGAGATCGCCCAGCGTCTCAACATCGCCACCCACACGGTGAAGAGCCACGTGCGCAACATCATGGACAAGTTGGCCCTGCACACGCGTCTGCAGATCGCCGCGTACGCGCACGACCAGGACGACGACTAGCCGTCGCTCGGCGCCGGCGCCCACCGGCCCCCAAGCCAACCCCTGCATCGCCCGGTCCCCCGAAGGGACTACTCCCTCATTCACCTGATCAGGCGATACGGGGCGGAAGCCGGACGGCCTAAGCTCAAGACATCTCCCCCGGTGACGTGAAAGGTCGCGGATGAGCTGGGTGTTCCGGCGTGGCCGGTGGCCCGTGTGTCTCTTCTTCGCGGCCACTGCGCCGAGGCCCCCATGTCCCGATCCCTCCTTGCCGGACTGTTCGCGTTCGGTCTCCTCGCATGCGCCGGCGCCGAGAGCAAAGACCTGGCCGGCAAGGGTGCCGCCGCCGGTGCCGCCGCTTCCTCGCCCCGGGTGCTGTCCAGTGGCGCCGCCGTGGCGGTCACGATTCAGGACGCGATCTCGTCGCGCACCAATACCGTCGGCCAGCATGTGAACGGCGTGGTGAGCAGCGACGTGATGGATGACGCCGGTCTGGTGGTCATTCCGAGCGGTTCGCCCGTGGTGCTGACAATCACGGAGCTGGGACCGGCCCTGAATTCGGGCCAGAAGGACGGGGCCATCGCGCTCCGCGGCACGTCGGTGACGGTTGCCGGCACCACCTATGAGCTGGGCGCGACCGTTGGTGCGGTGCCGCACACGCTCGAAGGGCGCGGCATCACCAAGAGCGCGGTCGGGAACGTGGCCGTCGGTACCGCGGTCGGCGCGGCGGTCGGCCAGGCGATCGGTAAGAACCAGAAGAGCACGATCATCGGCGGCGCCATCGGTGCCGTAGCCGGCGGAGCGCGCGCGGCAACCCTGGCCGACCGGGACGTCGTCGTGGCGTCGGGCACCAGGATCGCGCTCACGCTCACGCAGTCGTTGACGATTTCCTCGAACTAGGACGCCTCCGCGTCCGTTCGCAATCACATGTATCGGGTCAGGAGGAGTTCGATGAAACAGTCTCTCACACGCCACGCGGTTCGCGCGCTGGCGCAACGCGGGTCGATGATTCCGGTCATCGCCGCGATGGCCATCGCCGGGTTGTTCACCGCGTCGTGTGACGTACACGGCGTGAGCGATCCCGGCACCCTGTCGGCGATCACGATTTCGCCGGACCCGCAGTCGATGCTGACCAACGGGACGCAGCAGTTCACGGCCGTCGGGACCGACCAATCCGGGGCGACGGTGGTGATCACGCCAACGTGGACGGTGGCGAACGGCGGGGGGACGATCAACACGAACAGCGGCGTCTTCACCGCAGGTCTCGCCGTCGGCACGTACAACAACACGGTGATCGCGACGAGTGGAACGATTACGGGTATGGCAACGGTGACGGTCATGTCGTCGGCCTCGTCGCCGGTCGTCGATCTGCAGACGGCCGCACCCAATGGCATCATGGCCGGTACGGCGGTCACGTGCATCACGGGCGGTACCATCAACGCGAACGTGAGTGTGAGCCCGGGCAATACGGTCACCGGCTTCGGCCCGTGCGTGATCACCGGGGTGCAACATCTGGCCGACGGGGTCGCCGTGCAGGGGCAACTCGATCTCACGGCCGCGTACAACACACTGTTCGGACTGCCGTGCGCGCCGGCCAACGCCATCGTGGCGGATCTTGGCGGCACAACCAAGGCGGCCGGTGTCTACTGCACCGCCAGCGGAATCGGCGTGACGGGAACGCTGACGCTGGACGGTGGCGGCGATCCGAACGCGACGTTCGTCTTCCAGGCCGGGACGTCGCTCATCACGGCAGGGAACGTCGTGCTGATCAACGGCGCGCAGGCCAAGAACGTGTACTGGCAGGTGGGAACGTCCGCCACGCTCGGTACCGCGTCGCAGTGGAAGGGCAACATCCTCGCTCTGACCAGCATCACGCTGGTGGACGACGCCACGCTGACCGGGCGCGCGCTGGCCCGGAACGGCGGGGTGTCCCTGGGCACCAACAACGTCATCACGCTGCCATAGCGCCGGCGAGTACCGGGGCCGGATGATTGTCCGGCTCCAGCACCGCTTCGGGACTGCAGTCTTCAAGGAGAATCAGATGCGCATGAAATCGATAGCAGCGGCGGTGACGGCGGTGGTGTTCGCCGTACCGGCCGCCGCGCAGCAGCGGGGGACGATGGAGTTCGGCGCGTTCGGCAGCGCCGCCTCGTTCGACAACACCCTCAGTCTCAAGACGGGCCTGGGCGGTGGCGGTCGGGTGGGCATGTACCTCGCCCCGCGGTGGTCGATCGAGTTCGAGGATGCCGAAATGCGGGCAACCCGCCCCAACGGTCTCGCGAACGTGAACGTCGGCCTGCTGTCCGGCCGCCTGGTCGCCGTGCCCGTCAAGGCGGGAGCAGTGTCGTTCCTGCTCGGCGGCGGCGCCGGCGTGTCGACGGAAACCAACTTTCTTCACAGCTATGGTGTGGACGCACTGGCGGGCGTGAAGTTCGCGCTTGGTCCGAGCGTGGCGCTGCGCGTTGACGGCGTATGGGATTGGCTCGCCAATCGCGATTGGAAGGCCTATCGGAGCGTACGGGTGGGCCTCAGTCTGTATCGCCGGCCCGCGCAGCTGGTTCGGACGGTCACCGTCGTGACCGCTGCACCGGTGGCGATGA
>CAVSJE010000017.1:0-6451 GCA_963728115.1 uncultured Gemmatimonadaceae bacterium | reverse complement strand
CCGACCGCCGCGGGGTGGGCACCGTTGGGCTTACGAGATTGCAAATCCCGGGGCTTGACAACCCGACGGGGTCCGCGGTAGAATTGTCGCCCTGGGAGTCGCGTCCCGATGTTCACAGCCGTTGCACCGCCTCCGTGCGATGCCGGCCAACCCTGAAGCGCAGGCCGCGTCAGGCGATCATCGGCGACGCGATTTTGTTTTTCCGGTCGTGGCGTGAATGCCACGCCGGCCGCATCACATCACTTCGTTCATGAGAATCCAACACGCTCCTATGAAGCCATCGACCAACCTCCGACTGCATAGCGCACGGTTTGCCGGCGACCGCCGGTTCGCCGGGAGTTGGGTCGCGGCCATCGGTCGCGACGCCGGCGACGCGCGCATTGCGCAGCCGCAGATGACGAATTCGAGCGCAGGGACCGCGAGGGGAAAGCGAATGCCGTGAGGCACCCCCCCGGACCGGGGAGCAAGACCGACGCCCCACCTGCGCCAAGTGCCAGGTGGGGCGTTTTGCATTTCACGCCTGGTGCAACCGCAAGACGCAGCACAGGCGCTTCGCGCGCCGCCCGCTGATTGACAAGCGATGGTCTGGGGAAAGGAAGCAGTATCAGCAGGACCGTGATCCGCCGGCGGCCGTTTCGGCACGGGGCTCGGGTGGTTTGGAACGCGACTCCCACCACTCGGCACGCTCCCGTCGCCGTCTCGCGCCGACGGCGGATCACGCTGGGGTTATAGCTCAATCGGAAAGAGCATCCGGCTGTCGACCGGAAGGGTGCGGGTTCGAGCCCCGCTGGCCTCGTCACACATGGACTCGTCGGCCTCCGGAGCGCGCTCGGTGTCTCCACACACCTCGCTCCGGGGGCGCGGCCCAGCGACGCGCCGCCGTAGCTCAGCGGATCAGAGCACCTGGATACGACCCAGGGGGTCGGGAGTTCAAATCTCTCCGGCGGCATGGCAATTCGTGGATAGGGGGTAGTGTAAGCGGCTCGGCACCAGGGGCTGTGCCCCCCTGAGAGCGGGTTCGAGACCCGTCCCCCTGATGTTGGTGTACGCGGTCCGGTAGCTCAGTCCGGTAGAGCGCCTGAACACCTCGCCATTCACTCGCCCGACGTCCATTCGCAAGTCGGGCCGGCGGTCGAGGGTTATCGACTGTTAATCGGGATGTCGCAGGTTCGAATCCTGCCCGGTTCCGCGCGCACCTTGCTGTTCGACCCGTCACGCGGGTCGCCTCGATTCGGTTATCCGCCCACAACCCGGCATGCAGTATGGGACGCCGGGGCCGAGTCGAACCCTTCATCCGCGCGACGCGCGGTCTGGTGCGTATGGGCCTTTGCCGCGCACCGCCGGGATCCGTAGCTCAACGGTCAACATCGGAGCGCGGCATCGCCGCACGATCATCCCATGGGCCGAAAGCCGGGACCGTGTGGACACCGATGCCGAGGTGCGGGTTCGAACCCCGCCGGCCCGGGCACCACCCACCACCACCCACCACCACACTCGACCACAGGAGGGCGAGCGATGTTCGACTTCACGCAACACGTTGCCACGCGCCTCCGGCGCCTGGTGTCCCCGCAGGCCGAGCCCATCCCCGGCTCGAAGCAGGAGCCCAACTCGGCGGGCGGCTATGCCTGGGCCGTCGATCACTGGGCGCGGCTCGACCGGTTCCTGGTGCTCGGATCGGAGGGCGGGACGTACTACATCCGCGAGCGGCCGCTCACGCGTGAGAATGCCAAGGCGGTCGAGGCGTGCCTCGTCGAGGACGGGCCGCGCGTCGTGCGCCGGGTGCTCGAGGTGAGCGAGAGCGGGCGCGCCGCGAAGAACGATCCGGCGCTGTTCGTGCTCGCCATGGCGGCCGCGTCGGCCGATGCCGCGACCCGCGCGGCGGCCCTCACGGCGCTCCCCGCCATTGCCCGAACGGGAACGCATCTGTTCCACTGGCTGCAGTACATGACCGCGTTCCGCGGTTGGGGACGCGGTGTGCGTTCTGCGGTCGGGCGGTGGTACACCCGCAAGTCGCCTCGCGCGCTGTCATATCAGCTGCTCAAGTACCAGGCGCGCGACGGGTGGTCGCACCGGGATGCACTCCGGCTGTCACACCCGAAGCCGGGGACCGCTGATCACGCCCTGCTCTTCCGGTACGCGGTGAAGGGATGGGACGAGGTCGTCGGCGCTTTCCACGGCGACGTGGGCGAGCGCGTCGAGGCGGTGCATGCGATCCGCACGATGTCCGCGGCCGACGCGGCGCGCGTGATCCGCGTGTACAACCTCACGCGCGAGATGGTGCCGACCGGGTTGCTCACGGAGCCCGTGGTATGGGATGCCCTGCTCGTGAACATGCCGCTCATGGCGCTGGTTCGAAATCTCGGCGTCATGAGTCGCGTCGGCCTGCTCGTCGACGGGGCCGAGGCCACGGCGAAGGTCGCCGCGCGTTTGCACGATGGGGAGGCGCTGCGCCGTTCACGGGTTCACCCGCTGGCGGTGCTCGCCGCGCTCAAGACGTATGCCCGGGGGCGCGGGATGCGGGGGCAGGGACGTTGGACGCCCGTAGCGCGTGTGGTCGATGCTCTCGATGCGGCGTTTTACCGGTCGTTCGAGAACGTCGCGCCTTCGGGGAAGCGCGTGATGCTGGCCCTGGACGTTTCAGGGTCGATGGGCGCGGCCGTGCACGCGATGCCGTATCTGTCGTGCCGAGAGGCGTCGGCCGCGATGGCGCTGGTGACCGCGGCCACGGAGCCGAACCACCGGTTCGTGGCGTTCACGGCGGGCGAACACCGCTCGCGGTGGTCGCATGTCGGGAGCGGTCTCACGCCGCTGGCGATCTCGCCGCGCCAGCGCCTGGACGACGTGGTTCGGGCGACCGCCGACCTCCCGTTCGGCGGCACGGATTGCGCGCTTCCGATGTTGGAGGCGCTCGAGCACGGCTGGGCGGTGGATACGTTCGTCGTGTACACCGACAGCGAGACGTGGGCCGGGGACGTGCATCCGGCCCAGGCGCTCCGCCGGTACCGGGAGCGCACGGGAATCGCGGCGAAGCTGGTGGTCGTCGCGATGACGTCGAACGGATTCAGTATCGCCGATCCGGACGACGCGGGCATGCTCGATGTGGTCGGATTCGACGCGAGCACGCCGCAGGTCATCCGTGACTTCATGGGATAGGTGTGCGTGGCGGGTTCGCCGCGCCGCCATTCCGGTGGTTGCGGCCTTCGGGGCCGGGCACGGACATGTGCCCGGCCCATCCACTCACACCATGTACACGAGGATGAACAGACTCAGAGATCTCTTCGATGACTTTCCGCCGTCGGAAAGCGCCGGGGACTACTTCGAGATCGAGAGTCACTTCGACTATTTCGTCGTATCACGCGATACGGCGGCGGCGGTTGAACACCGCCTCGACGCACAGCCGCCGCCGCGGTGGGTCGCCTTCACGGACCTGTTCGGCGTGCGGCACCGCGTCATGGCGGCGCACATCTACCGGATCTCGGAGTGCAGCGCGGTACAGCGCGCTGCCCGGCGCGCCTTCTGGCGTGCCCGGAAAGCCGAGGACAAACGCGATCGTCGTCCGTGGGAAGAGGACGACTGATCGACCCGACCCCGGGCCATTGCTGTCGATCGACGGGACATCCATCATCACGCCACACCCGAGCATTCGATGAAGATCTTCGGACAGCACGACGAACAGACCATCGTCCAGTTCCAGCACGTGCGCGAGCACGCGGTGGACGCCGCCCTCATGGCGGACGGTCACGTAGGCTACGTCATGCCCATCGGGGGTGTCGCCGCCTATCGCGACCAGGTATCGGTCGTGGGCGTCGGCTTCGACATCGCCTGCGGCAACGCCGCCATTCGCACGGATCTCACGCTCGCCTCGCTCGGCCGCACGCCGGAGGAGGTGCGCACCGTGCTGGGCGGCATCGCCGACGCCGTCGCGTCGAGGGTGAGCTTCGGCATCGGCCGGAAGAACACGGCCGACGACGCCCCGGTGGACGATCCGCTGTTCGCGGACCCCGCGTGGAGCGCCGTCCCGCCCAAGCATCGGCAGGCGCTGGCGGCCAAGGCGCGCAACCAGCTCGGCACGGTCGGGAGTGGGAACCATTACGTGGACGTGTTCGCGGACGAGACGGGCGCGCTCTGGGTGGGGGTCCACTTCGGATCGCGGGGGTTCGGGCACACCGTGGCCTCGGCGTTCCTGGCGATCGGGCAGGGCGAGGCGTGGGGCACGAAGGTGCCGGAGCGCGAGGTGCTGCTCGATCTCGACGCGCCGTCAGGGCATGACTATTGGCATCTGATGAACCTCGCCGGGCGCTATGCCTACGCCGGCCGTGAGTGGGTGGCGCGGAGGGTCGTGTCGATCCTCGGCGGCCGCGAGCTCGAACTCGTCCACAACCACCACAACTTCGCCTGGAAGGAAACGCACAACGGCGAGGAGGTGGTGGTCGTCCGGAAGGGCGCGACGCCCGCCTTTCCCGGGCAGCTCGGATTCATCGGTGGTTCCATGGGGGATGACGCGGTCATCGTACAGGGAACAGCCGCAGACGACGACGCGACCCGGGAGACGCAGCGCCTGGCGCTGTTCAGCACCGTCCACGGAGCCGGGCGGGTGATGTCGCGTACCCTGGCGGCGGGGAAGCGGAACCGGAAGACGGGGGCCGTGATCTCGCCCGGGCGCGTGACGCTCGAGATGATGCAGGGCTGGATGCGCGAAAAGGGCGTCATCCTCCGTGGGGGCGGGCTCGATGAGAGTCCGCACGTGTACCGCCGGCTGCCGGATGTGCTGGCGGCTCAGGAGGGGACGGTGAAGGTGCTGCACACGCTCACGCCGCTGGTCGTGGTGATGGCCGGGGCGGATGAGTTCGATCCCTACAAGGACTGATCCGATGGGCTGAGGACGGACGCTTCCGGGCGCGGGAGCAGGCTGGTCACGCTCTGGACGAAGCATCGGGCCTTGCGGCAGGTACGGGCGACTTTAGCTTGGCGCACTAGGGGGCGGTGTCCCTTCTCATTCGCTGGAGACGGCCATGCGGGGAACGGCAGGATGGATCACGCTCGCAACGGCGGCCGCGGTACTGGCCGCCTGTCACCGAGCCGCACCGTCGGTCGCACCGGTCAGCGACCCTGTGGGCCTGTACACCTTCGAGGAGGATCTCACCGCGCCGTCCGGTTTGGGTGGCCACACCATTGCCGGTGAGCTCCGGATACTGCCCGACTCGTTCACCGTCGACTCGCGGTACGGGGCCTGCCGTCGGCCGGCGAACGACCCACAGGGTCTGGCCGTCGTCAACTTCACGTGTCCCGATTTCTCGCTCGCGATCAATCGCCGGGATCCGCTGGGAAAGACGATGTACACGGTGACGACTGTGGAAACGGTACACCGGACCGAATGCACCCGGTACGAAGTGGACGAGAACGGCAGGAAGATATGTGTCGAGAGGGGCGACAAGATCGAGGAGAAGAACGTCCCGCGATCCGGTCGCGTGCACCTTCACGCAACCCGCGGCTGAACGCGTCCCGCCGCAGCGCGGGTCGTTGGACGATGGGGCGACACCGGATTGGCCACGGTGCCCGGCGCCGGGGCCGCCGCCCGCATCGCCCACAGTTGCCGGTCACATCTTGACAATCAACAGGAATGGCTGCATGATTGCCCCATGCCCGATCCCAACACCGACGTCATTCAGGGGACGCTCGACCTCCTCATCCTCAAGACGCTGAGCCTGGAGCCGCTGCACGGCTTCGGCATCGCACGCCGCATCGAGCAGATCTCGCGCAATGTCTTCAAGGTCAATCCCGGTTCGCTCCTCACCGCGCTGCAGCGCCTGGAGCGCGCCGGATTGGTGAGCGCCGAGTGGCGGGTGTCGGAGAATTCACGCCGCGCCAAGTACTATGCGCTCAGCCGGGCGGGGCACAGGCAGCTCGACGCCGAAGCCGCCGATTGGAAGCGCCGGGCCGGCGCGGTCGCCCGCCTGCTGGCGACGCAGGGTTGATGGCATGAATCCGTTTCGGGCGCTCGCCCACGGCCTGCGCGCCCTGCTGAACCCGCGCCGCGCCGACGCCGCCGTCGACGACGAGCTGCACGACTACCTGGAGCGCGCCACCGCGGCCAATCGTGCGCGCGGTATGAGCCCGAACGCCGCCGCCCGCGCGGCACGCCTGGAGGTGGGCAACCTCACCGGTGCCCGCGAATCGGTGCGGGGCTCAGGGTGGGAGCACGCGCTGGAAACCACGCTTCAGGACGTCCGCTACGCCATGCGCCGTCTGCGCAATGCGCCGGTGTTCACGGCCACGGCCGTCGTCACGCTCGCGCTGGGAATCGGGGCGGGCACGGCGGTGTTCAGCGTGGCGAGCCCCATTCTGCTCGAGCCGCTGCCGTTCGCCAACTCGGCGCGGATCGTCTCGGTGGAGGATCGGACCGCCCAGGGCGTTCCGCTGCCGCCCACGCTGGGGACGTACGACGAGCTAC
>CAVSJE010000016.1:0-27067 GCA_963728115.1 uncultured Gemmatimonadaceae bacterium | reverse complement strand
CGAATCGAACCGCACATCGGCCAGCGGCGACCGCCCGGCCCCGAACAGCCGGACCCGCGCCGTGGGGCGCTCGAAGTTCACCGAGTCGGCCTGGGCCGGTTTGGCGAATCCGGTTGCCGACGCCGGGTGGAACTGACCCAACAGCCGTTGCACGGCCGCCGAATCGGCGGCCTGGCCGGAGGCGAGCCGCCACGTCGTACCCGAACGCACGAGGGTGTACGACTGGTGCCCGTGGGTGACCTCCACGCGTTGCACGCTATCGGGTGGTATCGAAGCAATCGTCTTGTCGCGCCAATCGTCCAACGGGTGGTTCACGGCCTCGGTCAGCGGCCCGTGGAGGGCGTAGACCACACTGTCGCCGGCGGGGCGCACGTAGACCCCCGAATAGTCGCTCGTCGAGTGTCCCGTGATCAGATCCAGCCCTGTCGACCCGCCGGCCACCACACGCACGTGGCGTCCGCTGTCGGCGGTCACCCCCATCGCGGCCTGCGAACTCCGCTGCTCGGCGGCGAGTTCGCTCCAATTCAGGGTATCGTTCAGCGCCCGGAGCAAGCGATCGACGTTGGCGGTGGCGGCGGGGAACGCGTTCACGCGCCAGTGCCCGTCCGGCCGGCGCACCAGCAGCGCCGAATCCCCGGCGCTCGTGATCGCGATCGTGTCCACGGCCGCAGTGTCGATCTTCGGTAGTTGCAGGCCGTCCGCGACGTCGCGCCCCGCACGACGCGTCAGGGCGACCACCCCCCAGAGCGCCAGTGCGAGGACGAGCACCGCGGCCAGCCGCGCGAGTTGCTTGTTGCTCATGCGGTGCCTCCGGTGGCCGCGGCCAGCGGACGGTACGGTTCGCGCGTCTTCCGGCGCCGCTGGCTCAGCGCCAGCAGCCCCGTCACGATCAGCGACAACGGCACGACGATGACGTTGAAATACTTCACGCCGTCGCGCGTGGCCGCGCTGGTGAACGCCAACGCCGGCGGATTGCGATTCTTGGAGCGGATGGAGATCAGGGCGTCGTCCTGCGACAACCAGTCCACCGCGTTGAGCGCGAAGTCCAGATTCCCGGGGGCATGGCTGGCGATCCGGTCGGTCACGAAGTCGGTGTTGCCGACCACGATCACCCGGCCGTGCGCGCTGGAGTCGGCACCCGCCGCCGGTGCCACCTGCACCGCAACCAGCCGCGCCCCCAGGCTGTCCTGCGGAAAATCGCGCGTCGGCTCGATGGACGTTTCCCCGGTGAGGACGCCGCCGCCACGGCTCGTCACCAGGAGGGGTGTGATCGTGTACCCCGGCCGGGCCGTGGTGTCGATGCTGCTCGCCCACGGCAGCAGCACGTCGTCCACCTGCTGGTCGACCACGGACCCGCCGGTGCTCTGCGCGTGCATGAAGAACGGATATCGCGTCAACACCTGGCCCATGGACGACGGCACGGGGACGATCTCATTGGCGGCGAGGTCGTAGACGAGGTTGCTGGGGATCGTGATCCCGAACCGGGCCAGCATCGGGTTCCAACCCACGGCATGCGGCGTCGCCATTGGGACGCGCGCGTCGGGCAGCATGCCGCTCGTCATCACCAGCGCGCTGCCGCCGCGGTCGAAGAAGGCCGCGAACCGCGCCCGCGCCGCCGCCGGCAGCGAGTCGGGCCCCCCGAGCAGCACCACCGTCTTGAGGTCGCCCGCCGGCTCCGCCGTATCGCTGAGCGCGATCGTCTGCACGGTGTACGACTTCTCCAGTTCCCGGCGCAGGGTCTGGGCGGCCGACTGCGCCCCCGCGGCGCCGTCGAAGAAACCGATGGCCGGCTTGCCGGTGCGGGTCAGTGCGCGAATGGCCGACGCGAGCTGATACTCGAGGTTGTCGGTCTCGTTCACGAACGGAATCGCCTGCGACTTGCCGCGATACTGGATGGCGAGCCCCAGATACCCCTGCTTCACCTGCAACGAGGCGTTCCCCACGACGTTGAATTGCACCGGTTGGATGCCGAGCGAGCGCGCGTCGCTGGCGGCCGTCTGGTCGCTCGACGGGTCGAGCTCCCGCACCCGCACCTTGCCGTGGCTCGCCGACCGCACGTCGCGGAGCAGGTCGTCGACGTCGCGTTTGAGCAGGGAGACGCTCGTCGGCAGCGCGTCGGACGCGAACTCCTTGATGGTGACGATGTCGTCCAGATGGCCGACGATGTCGCGGGTGCCGTTGGAGAGGGTGTAGGCGTGCCCGGGGGTCAGGTCGAGCCGTCCGTTGATGTAGCTGCCGAGCAGGTTGACGACGACGAGTATCGCGGCCACGAGGCCCACGCCGAGGCGGAGCCGCCGACGTGCCTGTCCGGTCGGGGAGAGCTTGCGGCCCAGCACGGCGCCGTAGGCGAGGGCGAGGAACACGCCGGCCAGGGAGAAGAAGTAGATCGCGTCGCGAAGATCGATGACGCCGCGTCCGATGTTGTGAAAGTGCGAGAGCACGCCGAGTCGCGCCGCCACCGACCCCAGCGCCGGCGGCAGCCCCACCAGCAGGGGGTCGAGGCCGAACAGGATGAGCACGAACATCACCGCCACGGCGAGGATGAACGCCGTGATCTGGCTGCGGGTGAGACTCGACGCCCACACGCCCACGGCGGCGAGCCCCATGGCCAGCATCGCCGCGCCGGCGTACTGCGCGATGATGGGCCCCCAGTGCAGGTGGGCGCCGAAGGTGAGGCCGAGCGGAATCGGCAGCGTGAGCGCCAGACCGATCCAGAGAAAGCAGACCGCGCCGGCGAACTTGCCGACCAGCAGTTCGAGCTCTGTCACCGGCTGCGCCAGCACGAGCTCCAGTACGCCGCTGCGGTTGTCCTCGGCGAGCGTGCGCATGGCGACGGCGGGCACGAAGAACAGGAAGAGCCAGGGCAGGAGATCGAGCATCGGGCGCAACGAGGCCTGCCCGATCAGGAACGCCTGGCGGAAATACAGAAACGCGTTCACGCCCACGAACACCACGAGCAGCACGTACCCGGTGGGATGGTCGAACAGCGCCTTCACCTCGCGACGGGCGATGGTCCAGATGCGGGAGATCATGCCGCCGCCTCCGCCGCCTCGGGCCCGGGATCGGCGCCCGCGCCCGTGAGCTGCCGGAACAGATCTTCCAGGCTGCCCGTCTCCTGGTGCAGTTCGAACAGCGTCCACCCTTCGCGCTTGGCCATCTCGAAGATGCGGGGCCGCAAGTCGGTGTCGCCGGAGGCCGACACGCTGGCCCGCACGCGCCCCTCCACCCCGCCCTGTACTTCCACGTCGCGTACGCCGTCGAGCTGCGCGAGCCGGGCCTCGACGTTGGCGCCGGCCACCTCGACGTCCACCCGGACGCCGGTCGTCGCCCGGGTCACCAACGCCTCCACCGATCCGTCCGCCACCAGCTTGCCCCGGTTGATGATCAGCAGCCGCGAACAGGTGTGCTGCACCTCCGGCAGCACGTGCGTGGACAGCATCACCGTGCGCTCGCGTCCCAGGTGCTCGATGAGGTGCCGGATCTCCACCCGCTGGTTCGGATCGAGCCCCTCCGTGGGTTCGTCGAGGATCAGCAGGTCGGGCCGGTGCAGAATCGCCGCCGCCAGGCCGACGCGCTGCTTGTAGCCCTTGGAGAGTTCGCCGATCGGGCGGTGGAACACGGGCTCGAGCCCCGTCGACGCCACCGCCTCGTCGATGGCGCGGGCGCGCTCGGTGCCGCCGAGTGCGCGCAGGCGCGCCATGAACGCGAGATACTCGGCCACCAGCATCTCGCCGTACAGCGGATTGTTCTCGGGCAGGAAGCCGATGCGTCGTTTGGCCTCGCGTCCGGCGTCGGCAATCGGCACGCCGTCGAAACGAATCGCGCCCTCGTCGGGCTCGAAGATCTGCGTGATCATCCGCATCGTGGTCGACTTGCCGGCGCCGTTGGGCCCCAGAAATCCGACCACCTGGCCGCGATCGACGTCGAAGGACACATCGTCCACGGCGGTAAGACCGTCAAAGCGCTTGGTCACGCGCTCGAGCGAGAGCAGTGGCATGGCGATGAGTGGAAACGGGAATCGGACGGCGGGCCGCCGCCGTGCTACGGGCGCCGCAATGACCGGGCGAATCGTCGAGGGGGCCGGGCGACCGGTGTGGTTACACAAAAAAAAATCGCCCCGCGCCTGTCAACGGGCGCGGGGCGCTAGGATTTCGCTTAGACCGGAGCGTGGGATCGACCCGTCGCCGGCCCGCGGGGCCAGCGGCTACTCGTCCGTCGCCGCCTCCACTCCCAGTTCCCCCGTCTCCAGGCTCCGCTCGGCGATCCGGTTCACCCGGTCGTCCTGGTTGCGACGCAGCGCCCGGATGTTGCGCCGCGCGCGCCGGTAGGCCATCGGCACGAAGATGCGCGCGATGTCCAGGTGCGGCTGCACGGCCTCGGCGGACGCATCCCCGCCCGCCCGCGCGATCTCCCACGTGGTACGCGACAGCACCGCGGTCGCCAGGAAGATGTCGATCGCGGCATTGGCCATGCGCTCCTGCAGATACTGCTTCTCGATCACCTTCTTGCCCTGCTTCATGATCACGCTCTCCACCGCCAGCGCCAGATTGTGCACCGCTTCGGCCACCAGCTCGGCCTCGTCGGCCAGGGCCGGGTGCACCTTGGTGAAGCTGGGCTTCGCGATCTGCCGCTTGGCGCGGTCGGTGAGGTAGTGGCTGATGGCGCCGAGGGAATGCAGGGGGTCCTTGAACGCCTTGCCCAGCGTCCGGAGCTTCTCTCCCGGCTGCTGCAGCCCCATGAGCGCGATCAACGCCCGCAGAATCTCGTTCGTGCCCTCGAAGATGAGGTTGATGCGCGAATCGCGCACTGCCTGCTCGTACGGGAATTCCTTGGAATAGCCGATGCCGCCCGCGATCTGCATGGCGTCGTTCGATGCCCGGTAGGCCAATTCGCTCGCGTACACCTTGCACGCGGCCGTCTCCAGCGAGAAGTCGATGCCGCCGCGATCCATCATCCCGCTTGCCAGCTGCACCGCGGAATCGGCCGCGTAGACCTCCACCGCGTTGGTCGCGATCTTCTTGCGAATCATCTCGAACGACCCGATCGGCTTGCCGAACTGCTGCCGCTCGTTGGCGTACCTGATGGCCTCGCGCATGATGCGGCGGGCGCCCCGGGCCGAGCCGGCGGCCAGGCCGAGGCGGCCGGAGTTCAGCACCTCGAGCGCGACGTGGAACCCCTGCCCCACATCGCCCAGCCGGTCCTCCACCGGCACCTGCACGTTTTCGAAGAACACCGCCCGCGTGTCGCTGGCCTTGATGCCCATCTTCTCTTCCAGCTTGCCCAGCCGAACGCCGGGCGCATGCGCGTCGACGATGAACGCCGTGACCCGCTGCTTCTGCTTGCCGTCGATCTCCACGGCGACCTTGGCGAACACCGTGAAGATGTCGGCGTACCCGGCGTTGGAGATCCAGATCTTCTGGCCATTGAGCACGTAGTGCGACCCATCGGCGCTCAGCACGGCGGTCGACTTCATGGCCTGCGCGTCGGATCCCGACCCGGGCTCGGTGAGGCAGAAGCCGGCCACGAATTCGCCGCTGGCGCACTTGGGCAGATATTTCTGCTTCTGGGCCTCGGTGCCGAACAGCACGATCCCCTTGCAGCCGATGGACTGGTGGGCGCCGAAGTAGACGGTCAGTGCCGGATCGGTGCCGCCGATCTCGCCGAAAATGCGGTTGTAGACCTTGGCCGTGGCGCCGAATCCGCCGTAGGCCTCGGGAATGCTGAGCCCCATCAATCCCAACTCGTGCAGCCCGAACCGGACCTCGTCGGGAAATCGGCTGTCGTGGTCGAACTTCGCCGAGTCGATGTGATCGGCCGCGAACGCACGGAACGCATCGAGAATCGCGCTCAGCGATTCCTGTTCGTCCGTGCTCAGCGCCGGAAAGGGAAAGACGAGATCCTCCAGGATCTCGCCGACGAAGACGCCGCGCGTGAACGACGGATTGACGTCGGGGGCGGCGAGATGGGGCTCGATCTTCGTTCCGGCCTGGCCCGTAGCGGGTGCCGTGCTGGCAGTCATGGATTACTCCCTCGGAATGGCGAACGATTGTTCTCCTGTAGCATCGCCGGATGGGTGCGGTCCGCGCAATCGGCGAATCCTTGCCGCGGCGCCCGGCGCCTTCGCTCCCCTGGCCTCGACCCCCGGCACGCGGTATGGTAGGATGCCCGCCTCTCCCGCTCTCCCGAGGTCCCGACTGACCGTCGCCGCCCGCGAATGCTGACCGCCCGCGCCCGGTGCCTCGCCGCTGCCTGCTGTGGGCTCGTGGCGACGGCGCTCCGGGCTCAGATTCCGTCGAATGGCCGCAGCCTCCCGTCGGCCCGCGACCAGGGACCGGTGCACGAAGCCTGGTTCCAACGAGATCTGCTGCCCGGGGCCCAGATCATGGTCGCCGTGCAGGGAACCGACGGCTATCTCTGGTTGGGGACCACGGCGGGGCTCGTGCGGTTCGACGGAGCACGGGTCACGCGCGTCCACTCGCCGGCGCTCGACTCGTTGCCGGATCCCTATGTGCTGAGCCTCATCCGGACCCGCGATGGGGCGTTCTGGGCGGGGTTCCGCCGCGGAGGGCTGTTCCGGATCGACGGCGACAGTGTGACTCACTGGACCGCGGCGCAGGGCCTGCCGGGACTTCAGGTAAACGCCCTGTATCAGGACACGTCGGGCGTGCTCTGGGTGGCCACCGAATCCGGGCTGTGCCGCATCATCGGCCCCCGGTGCCGACTGGTGGGGCGGCAGGGCTTCCGGGCGCTCGCCATCGGGCCGGGCTGGAATGGCCGCCTGCTGGTGGGGAGCTACGGGCTGTTCCAGGTGCAGGGCGACTCGCTCGCCGCCCTCCCCGTGCTCAACACCTCCCTGTACCGGATCACGGGCATCGCGCCGGGCCGGGGGCGCACCCTCTGGCTGTCCACCGTGGCCGGGCTCGTCCAGCTCACCCCGCCGGCCACCCGCGACGGGATGCCGGGCACCCACGTCTTCACGACGCGCGACGGCCTGCCCTCCAACTACGTCCTGGCCACCCTCACCGGGCCAGGCGATACCCTCTGGGTGGGCACCCTCGGCGGCGGCCTCGCGATCAGAACCGACCACCGATTCCTCGTCGTCGACGCCCGCGATGGCCTCACCGACGACCGGGTGAACGCCCTCACGCGAGACACGGACGACAACGTCTGGGCGGCCACCAGCGGTGGCCTCGACCGTTTCCATGCCCGCGCCATCACCACCTTCACGCGCGCCGATGGGCTGCCCGATCCCCTCGTGTGGGGAGTGGCGGGCGATCCGCACGGCGATGTGTGGCTCACCACCAACGCCGGCGGCCTGACCCGATTTTCCGGCGGTCGGTTCACCACCTGGCGCAACAACCCGCTGCTCGCCACCAGTCGCATCAGCGTGATCGCGCCGGTGAGCGACGGCTCGGTCTGGCTCGGCGTCCGCCCGGCAACCGTCGCCCGATTCCACGACGGAACCGTGGAGAACCTGACCGGGCGGCCGGGCGCGCCCGACTTCAACGTCGTCGCCATTCTGCCGGTGCCGAACGGCGACGTGTATTTCGGCGGGGCCGGCGGACTCGTGCGGCTCCGCGACGGGGAGTTCAGCCGCGTCCGGCTGCCCGGCGACTCGGCCGCGCGCGCCGTGCGCACCCTGGCCTACGGTCGCGGGGCCACGGTCTGGGCGGCGGGCAATTCGCTGTACCGGATTCGCGGCGGGCGCACCGAGTTGGTCGGCGCCCCGGGGGCCTTTGCCGGCACCGCCGTCACGGCACTCCTCCCCGACAGCAATCGGCTGTGGATCAGCACCGAGGGGGGCGGGCTGTATCTCTGGCGCAATGGCCGCGTGACGTCCGTGGGACGCCCGGGCGGGCCGCTGCTGAACGACGCCTTCACCGTGCTCGACGATCGGCGCGGCAGCATCTGGCTGGCGTCGTCGTTCGGCCTGGAGCGCGTGGCGAAGGCAGAACTGATTGCCGCCGCGGACGGCCGCCTCCCCGATCCGCCGGTGCGCCGCTTCGACAAGACGGACGGCCTGCTGAGCACCGAATTCAACAGCGCCGGGGCGTCGTCCGGCTGGCGCGCCCCCGACGGGCGGCTCTGGTTGCCGGGCGCCGACGGACTGGTGGTCGTCGCCCCCAGCATCGTGCGGGCGCCGACAGCGCCGGCGCCCATCCGCATCGAATCGGTGGTGGCGGACGGTCAGCCGCTGGGTACCTCCGGCTCGATCACGCTCCCCATGGGCACGCGGCAGATCAGCATCGAGTTCACCTCGCTCCGCTTCCGGGCGCCGCGCCAGGTGGAGTTCCGCTACCGGTTGGTGGGCCTGGACAGCCAGTGGCAGAATGCGGGCACGCGGCGCGAGGCGTTCTACTCGAGCCTCCCGGGCGGCACCTACACCTTCCAGGTGTCGGCCCGCGACGAGGCCGGCAGCTGGAACCCCGCGCCGGCGAGCGTCACCCTGCGCGCCGTGCCGCCGTTCGTGCGGACGCCGTGGTTCGTCGCCGTGGTGGCAGTCGCCCTGGCGGGCCTGACGGGTACCGCCGTGTCGCTCCGCGGCCGCGCCGTGCGCCGGCAGGCCCGCCGGCTGGAAGCCCAGGTGGCCGAACGGACGCGCGATCTGGAGGACGAGGTGGCCATTCGCCAGCGCGCAGAGACGGAGCTGCGCGAGGCCCACGACCATCTGGAGCGCCGCGTGGTCGACCGCACCGCCGACCTCGCCCGCGCCAACGAGGCGCTGCGACTGAACCAGGAGCGGCTCGGCGTGCTGCTGCGGCAACTCCCCGCCGTGGTCTGGTCGGGGAACGCCGAACAGCAGATCACCACGGCCGTCGGCTCCGGGATCGCGATCATCGGCCTCACCCCCGACGACCTCATCGGACGCCGCATGGGCGACGTGCTCGACGACCGGGAACTTGGCCGCGGCCTCCAGCTGGCGCACCACCGGGCCATGCGTGGGGAACCGACGCAGGAGCGCGGCGAGTACCGAGGGCGTACCTTTGAGTGGCGCGTCGAGCCGGTGCGCGATCTGACGGGAACCATCACCGGGACCGTGGGACTCGCGCTGGACATCACCGACCAGGCGCGCCTTCGCGAACAGATGCTGCAGTCGCAGAAGATGGACAGCATCGGGCGCATGGCCGGCGGCATCGCGCACGACCTCAACAACCTTCTCACGGCGGTGCTGGGATTCGTCGATCTCAGCGAACGCTCGGAGTCACACGACGATTTGATGCGCAACCTCGAAGAGATCCGGTTCGCCTCCGATCGGGCGGCCTCGCTCACGCGCCAACTGCTCACCTTCGCACGGCGCCAGAAGACCACGGTCCAACCCGTGGCGATCAACGACATCCTGCGCTCCATGGAGGGACTCCTGCGGCGCCTCCTCGGGCACGACGTGACGCTGGTGCTGGATCCGGCGCCCGGCCTGCCCACGGTCCTCGCCGATCCCAACCAGCTCGAGCAGGTGATCGTGAACCTGGCGGTGAACGCGCGCGACGCGATGCCGGACGGCGGCACGTTGACGATCAGCACCGAGACGCACGAGTTGATGCGCCCGCGCGGCGACCTCGCGCCGGGCCCGTACGTCCGCCTCACGGTGCGTGACTCGGGCCTCGGAATGACCGACGAGGTGAAGGCCCGCGTCTTCGAGCCCTTCTTCACCACCAAGGAACTCGGCAAGGGCACCGGGCTCGGCCTGGCGACCAGCTTCGGCATCGTACAGGAGTTCCGCGGCGCCATCGAGATCGAGAGCGCTCCCGGCAAGGGAACGGCCGTGGACGTGCTGCTGCCCGCGCAGCGGGCCGCGGCGCCGGAACCGGGGCACGCCGCGGCCCCGGAACGTCCGGCCACCGGCACGGAAACGATTCTCCTCGTCGACGACGAGACCCAGATTCGTGTCGTGACCGAGCGGGCACTGTCGTCGTTCGGCTACCGCGTGCTCACCGCCGTCGACGGCGTCGACGCCCTCGAGGTGGCCGCCGCGCACGATGGCCCCATCCAGTTGCTCCTCACCGACGTGCGCATGCCGCGGATGGGCGGGCTCGAGTTGGCCGCCCAGCTGCTGACCCGGCGGCCGGAAGTGCGGGTGCTGCTGATGACGGGGTATGCCGACGTGAAGGCTCCGCCCGAGGCGCAGCACCTCGACGACGCGCCCCGGCTCACCAAGCCGTTCCGGGTGGGCGAGCTGGCCCAGCGGGTGCGCCAGATGCTCGACGGGCGGCCGCCGTTCGGAACCTGAACGACGACCGCCCGCCGACACCCGGCACCGCGCGTGCCCGGTTGACTACTCGTTGCCGTGCCCGCGCGGGTGCGCCGACCGCGGCGCGGCGTGCGACGACGGCGCGGAGTGCGGCGTCGAGGCCCGGGGCGGCGCCGACCGAACGCGCGGCTGCGGCGCGCTGTGCGACACCGAAGGCCGCGACGGGGCCGGACGGGCACGCACCATAGGCGTACTCCGGGGCGCGGTGTACCGCGGCTCCGCGCGAACGGGCCGCTGCGGTGTGGTCACCCGCGGCTGCACCCGAACCGGCCGCTGCGGCGCGGTGTACCGCGGCTCCACGCGCACCGGCCGCTGCGGCGTCGTGTAGCGTGGCTGCACGCGTGCCGGACTCTGCATCACCGGCCGCGACGGCTGCACCGGGCCGCGGCGCGGCTCCGCAGTGCGCGCGCCGTTCTGCGGCGTCGAAGCCGCGGGTGGCCGGCGCTGTCCCGTGGTGTTGTTCGGCATCACGCGCACGTGGGCGTTGGCCTGCGCCTGGCGCGGCGCGTGGTAGCCGCCGCCATTGACCACCACGCCGTGGGCGTCCCGCGGCACGGCGTACCGGCCCGCGTTGTGGTCGATGTGGTTCACGTAGTCCACGCGATGGCTGCCGATCCCGCTGTACACGCGGATGTGCCCGTAGTTCGGACGCCGGTAGATCACGTCGCGGCCGTACCGCACGTGCCGGTAGCCGGCGTTCACGTACACGCTCGTAAACCGGATGTACGGGCGCGACCGCGCGATCCAGCCCCCGCCGTACCAGCCGGTGTACACGATTCGCTGGCCCGGCCAATCCCAGTCGTACATCAGCCATGCGCCGATCGGATAACCGACGCCGAAGCTGAAGTACGCGCCGAAGCCCGCCTGCCGGAACACTGGACGGCAGTAGATCACCGACGGATCGTAGACCGGTACGTAGATGTACTGCGGCTGGGCCGGCCAGATGCGCAGATAGCCCCCGTCCGCCACCACCTGCTGCTGCGGCGTCGACTCGAGGTTGCCCTGTGCCTGCGCCAGTTCCCGCATGTGCTGCACCGACTGCATGACATCGGTGGACTGCTGGGCATACGCCTGGCCCAGGGACGTGGTCCAGTCGATGCGGCTATCCATGGTATTGAGCACCGTGGGGTAGTGCGCCACGGCCTTCACGCTCACGTCCCAGTACTGATCGTCGATGCCGTTGGTGCCGTTCGCGCGCACGTACTGCGCGGCTTCGGCGATCTGGTCCGGAAACGTGGAGGCGAGCAGTACCTGCGCCAGAAGCGGATCCGGGTAGAGCGCCACCGGCGCCACCAGATTGTCGAGCTGGTCGGCGCTGAAGGGCACCACCGATGCGTCCGCTGCGTATTGCTGCTGCGGGGCCGGCTGCGTCTGGCCGGAGGCTACCGGCGCAGCAACAGCCGTCAGCACCAGCGCCAGCGAGGCGCCGAGCCCGAACGAAACTGACAATGTCTTGCGCATGGAAACCTCCTCGTCTCCGTAATCAATTGAACGGTATCCTGCGTGACCCGTGCTGTCCAGGTGGGCCACGGATTTGTATACACCGTTGCAACTGGAAGTTTCACTGTCAGTTAGCTGACAGGTAGGGATCCCGTAAAGACCGATATCCGCTGGTTAACGGCGGGCGCAAAACACCCCGCCTCGAGACCCGCCGTCGTCCCCCTGAACCAGGTACGGGAACCCTCGACAGAGGATTCGGAAGTTCCCCCGACGGGGCCGGTCCGTACCGCCGCGTAGCATCCACCCGAGAACCCGCGACCGGTTCCACAGCGGTGCCGGTGCGATGCCGCGCCACCCATCGGAGGGATCATGCCCACAGCTCGCATCCTGATCGTGTACGGCTCGCGGTACGGACAGACCGCGCGCATTGCAAATCGCATCCGCCAGGTGCTCGCCGAGCGCGACTTCGCGGTGTCGCTGTATCAGGGCGACGCGCTGCCATCGGGGTGCCGCGCCGACGACTACGACGGCGTGCTGATTGGTGCTTCGATGGTTTTCGGCAAGTACCAGCGCTACGTCCGCGATTTCGTGGCGGGCAACGGGCCGGCGTTGAACCGGATCCCGACCGGTTTCTTCGCCGTCAGCGGGGCGGCGGGGAGCGCCAATCCGGCGGAGCGCGCGGAAGCCGAGCGGCGGTTGGAGGCGTTCTGTGTCGAGACCGGCTGGCATCCGCTGCTGCGGGAATCCGTGGCCGGCGCCATCCGGTACACCAAGTACAACTTCGTGCTGCGCTGGGTCATGAAGCGCATCAGCCGGAAGGAAGGCGGATCCACGGACACCAGCCGCGACCACGAGTACACGGACTGGGTACAGGTGGAGCAGTTCGCGGACCGGTTCGCCGACCGGGTGGACGAACGGGTGCGACAGGCCGCCGGTCCCGTATCCGGAGCGCCGCGGGCGCAGACCGCCCCGCCGCGGCCGCTTGCCCACCGTTAGCCTCGCGGAGCGCCGCACCATCCCCCAGACTTCACGCGGGGCGGGAGCGCAAGCTTCCGCCCCCGCTCCGCCGCGCGCCTGCGCGCCGCGGCATCCACCACCTCCCGCCACACCGGGCATCCGACGATGCATACCATAATAGAGCCGTTCCGCATCAAGACCGTGGAACCGATTCGCATGAGCACGCGAGGTGAGCGACGGCACTGGCTCGAAGACGCCAGGCTGAACGTCTTCCTGCTGCCCGCCGATCACGTGCTCCTCGATTTCCTCACCGATAGCGGCACCGGCGCGATGAGCGGCAAACAGTGGGGCGCGATCATGGAAGGCGATGAGAGCTACGCCGGCTCCCGGTCCTTCTTCCGGCTGGAGGCGGTGCTCAAGGACCTCACCGGCTACGAATACATCATCCCCACGCACCAGGGGCGGGCCGCCGAGCGCATCCTGTTCAGCGTCGCCACCAAGCGTGGCGACCTCGTGCCCAACAACACGCATTTCGATACGACGCGCGCCAACATCGAGTACCAGGGCGCCGAGGCCGTCGATCTCGTGATTCGCGAGGGGCTCGAACCGCGCACCGAGCACCCGTTCAAGGGCAACATTGACCTCGAGCGCGTGGAGGCGCTGCTGGAGCGCGAGGGGCATCGGATTCCCTTCGGCATGATGACGCTCACCAACAACAGCGGCGGCGGGCAGCCGGTGAGTCTCTCCAACCTGCGCGCGTACCGCGAACTCCTCAATCGCTACGGCAAACCGCTCATCCTCGATGTGTGCCGGTACGCGGAGAACGCCATGTTCGTCAAGCTGCGCGAGCCGGGCCAGCAGGACCGGACGGTGAAGTCGATCGCCCAGGAGATTTTCCGCCTTGCCGACGGCTGCATGATGAGCGCCAAGAAGGACGGCATGGTGAACATCGGAGGATTCCTGGCGTTGAACGACGCCGCGTTGGTGGAGGCCGCCAAGACGCTGCTGATTCTCACCGAGGGATTCCCGACCTACGGCGGCCTGGCGGGTCGCGACCTCGAAGCACTGGCGGTGGGGATGGAAGAGGGATTGAACGAGGACTACCTGCGCTACCGACTGCGCACGGTGGAATACATGGGGGAGAAGATGAAGGCCGGCGGGGTCGCGATCGTCCAACCCACGGGCGGCCACGCCGTGTACCTCGATGCGCGCGAGTTTCTCCCCCACCTCCCGCGGGAACAGTACCCGGCCTGGAGTCTCTGCAACGCGCTGTATCTCGAAGCCGGCATCCGCGGGGTGGAGATCGGTTCCGTGATGTTCGGCAAGCGGCGCGACGACGGAACCGAGTCGTACCATTCCATGGAATTGGTGCGCCTCGCCTTTCCGCGGCGGATGTACACCCAGAGCCACTTCGACTACGCGGCCGAGGCGATCTGCGAGCTGAAGGCGCGGGCCCACGAGGTCCGCGGCGTGAAGATGGTGAAGCAGGCGAAGTACCTGCGCCACTTCACCGCGGAGTTCGAGCCGGTGTGAGCCCCGGCCGAACTCCGCGAGACCGGGGCCCGTCGTGGCATCAACCGCCCGCAGCCACCGCTTCGGCCGTGACGGGTTCGATCATTCGATGCACCCGCGCGATCACGTCGGCGGGGAATCCTCCCTGACGCGCGTGTTTCAACACCATCTGCTCGTCGGGAGCCACGTACACGCAATAGATCCGATCGTCCGTCACGTAGCTGTGGACCCACTGGATGCTGGGGCCGAGTTCCTGCAACACCGCGCAGGATTTCCGTGAAATGGCGGTGAGTTCCTCCGGCGTCAGCTTGCCGGCGCCGGCGAGGTCACGTTCGATGATGAACTTGGGCATGGTTCGGGTCGTGGTAGAATGGGATGTGCGGCGTCCGGACCCGGCGGATCCGGACGCCGGGGCGATATCAGTTGGCGTACTTGCAGGACACCCGCGGATTCCAATCGGCGAACATGCCGCTCGGGTTGTGCTCCCACACCCAGGCGTGCAAGCCCCAGAGTTGGAACGCGGCGTTCTTGTGGAACGCCTGGCCGAACAGTCTCGGCGCCGGGGCCGTTTCGGGCACGAACGAGTACGGGATGATGTACTCCACGGCCACGAGCCGCATCCGGCCGTTCTTTTCGGGCTCATACAACAGCAGCTGCGGACGTCGCACCTCGGCCGTGCCGTCGATCAGCGCCGTGTTGGCGTAGTGGTAGCCCATCCCGCCCGCCGGAGGATTCTCCATGCACCCGGTGAGTTGCACATTCCAGTCCGCGGCTTTGGCGGCCGAGATGTCGTGGAAGGGCGCCGTGAGCCGGCGGAGTTCCGCCAACTCCCGGTTGACGTCCGCGGAACCGCCGTCCGTCTGCCGGGCGTACGACGCGGCGGCGCCAACCGCCTGCCGGCCGGCCGCGGCGGGCGCCACGGCCGAGCGGTCGCACGCGGCAACCAGCAGAACGGCCGCCAGCCCGCCGGTGCCGAATCGCATCAGGCGGCCAAGCGCACCCGGGGCATCGGCGCGTGTGGCGGTCGGGTGATGGGCGGGATTGCCGTGATGTGGCATGAGACTCCTCTGCGTCGGGGTGGTGGTGGCGGCCTTGCCGCCGAACTTCGGGTGGCTGCACATTGCGCTGGTTGCATCGTCCACCCATCGCCCCGTTCTCGCCCACCTCTCGCCACGCAGTAAGGTGTTCCGGCTCAAGCTGTTCGGCAGCGCTTCGATCGACGGCCCCGACGGCCCGCTCACCGGTCGTCCGGTCCAGCGCCGGCGCATCGGTCTGCTGGCGCTCCTGGCGCTGGCCCGCGACCGGGGCCTGACCCGCGACAAGTTGATTGCGGTGCTCTGGCCGGACGCCGACCCCGAACGCGGCCGGCACCTGCTCTCCGACTCCGTGTACCGTGTGAATCAGGCGGTGGGCGGCGAGGCCATTGCCGCCATCGGCGACCGGCTGCGCCTCGATCCGGAGCGGCTCTCCAGCGACGCCTGGGAGTTCGGCGAGGCGATCGAACGCCGGGAGTGGCAGCGTGCCGTCGACCTGCACGCCGCCCCGTTCCTCGACGGCTTCTATCTCACCGGCGCCGACGAACTCGAACGGTGGGTGGACGCGCAACGGGAACAGCTCGCCCGGGAACGGGGGCGGGCGCTCGAGCTCCTTGCCGGGGCCGCGGAACAGGCCGGCGAGATCCAGAACGCCGTCCGGTGGTGGCGCCTCCTCGCCGCGCAGGACCCCTACAGCTCGCGCATCGCCCATCGCCTCATGGCGGCGCTCCATCGAGCGGGGAACACCGCGGGTGCGGTGCGGCACGCACGCGTGCACGCCGTGCTGCTCAAGGAGGAACTGGGACTCGAGCCGGATGCCGAGTTGCAGGCGTTCGTCGAGGAGCTGCACACGCCGCAGCCCGGCCCGCGCCCGCCAGCCGGCCAGGAGGGCGACGGGACCGGGAGCGCCGCCCCGGTGCGCGCGCCCCAACCCGCCGCCGGGATCCCGGCGCCCACGCCCGGAGCGCCCGACACCGCCTCAGGCGCCCCGTCGGTGGCCGTGCTGCCGTTCGTGAATCTCACCGCCGATCCGGAGAACGAGTACTTCGCCGACGGGATCACCGAAGACCTCATCGCCCACCTGTCGCGGATCGGGGCCCTCAGTGTCATCTCGCGGGCGTCGATCATGCGCTTCAAGAGCCGCGAGCCGAACCTGCGGGAGATCGGAGCGGCGCTGGGAGCCGCCACCCTGCTCGCGGGGAGCGTGCGCCGCGTGGACGACCGCGTGCGCATCGTCGCCCAGCTCGTCGACGCCGCCACCGGCCGCTGCCTGTGGGCGGAGACCTATGATCGCCGGCTCACCGACGTCTTTGCCATCCAGACCGACGTCGCCCTGCACATTGGCGACGCGTTGCATGCGCACCTGTCGCCGGAAGAGCAGCGCCGCATTCGGAAGCAGCCGACGCAGAACCTGCAGGCCTACGAGTACTATCTGAAGGGGCGCCACTGCTTCGCCAAGTTCACCGACGAGGAAACGCGCCGGGCCATCCGGTTCTTCGAGCGGGCGACGGCGCTCGATCCCGCGTACGCGCTCGCCCACGCCAGCATCGCCATGGCCTACGAAGACCTGGGCGAAACGGGAGCCATGGCATCGGCCGAAGCCAACCGGCTGGCGCGGCAGGCGGCCGCGAAGGCGCAGGCGCTGGACGATGGATTGGCCGACGTGCACTGCATCGTCGGCCAGCTGGCCCTGGTGTGCGACTTCGACTGGGCCGGCGCCGAGCGCGAATTCGAGCGGGCGCTCGCGCTCGCGCCGAGCAGCGCCGACACCTACGATCTGTACGGTCGCATGTGCGCCGCGCTCGGCCGCTACGACGAGGCGATCACCATGGAGCGGCGCGCCCGCGAACTCGACCCGCTGGTGCATCGCGCGGATCTGGCGACGGTGCTCCTCCGCGCGGGCCGGCACGACGAAGCCCTCGAAGCCGCGACGCGTACCGTCGCCGCCGATCCCACCTACGCCCGCGGCCGCGCGACCCTCGGATGGGCATATCTGAAGACCGGGCGGCCAAGCGAGGGCCTCGCCGAGCTGGAAGCGGCGGTGTCGCTCGCACCCACCAGCACGAACTGGCGGGCGCAGTGGGGCCAGGCGCTCGCGCTCGAAGGCCGCGTCGAGCAGGCGCGCGGCGTGCTGCGCCAGTTGCAGGAGATGGCCGGGCAGCGCTTCGTCTCCCCGTACCATCTGGCGTACGTGTACGCCGGACTCGGCGACGACGACGCGGCGATCGACTGCCTGGAGCGCGCCTACGAGGAACGCAGCGGCGCCATCTACGGCGTGGGACGCTCGTTCCTGTTCACCTCGCTGCACCAGCACCCGCGATTCCAGGCGCTCTTGCGGAAGATGAACCTGGCGTGAGACGCCGGCCGGCCCGCTACTTTTTCGGGCCGAACAGTCCCTTCACCTTGTCCGCCGCGCCCTTCAGCTTCTCCCCCGCCGCACTCTCGGCGGCCTTCTCGGCGGCCTGCGAGGCCGCCTGCTTCGCGGCCTCCGTGCCGGCACGCACGATGTCGGTGGTGAGCGCCCGCACCACCGCCGTCGTGAGCTGCGCGGCCGTGATCCCGCCCTGCGCCGTGCCGAGGTTCGTGAGTTCCACCGGCGGCAGCGGTACGGTCACCGCTTTCGAGGCCGTACCCAACCGCACGCGGCCGTTGCGGACGTGGAAGCGGCGAACCTCGAACCGGAGCGGCTTGCCGCTCTTCGCGGTCGCCGTGCCGGCACTCGTGCCGGCCGCGCGCTCCACGTTGGCGAGCAGATCGCCCACGTTGCTCGACGTGATCCGCGTCTCGTAGTCGAACTCGGGCGCGTCGATGTCGATGTCCTCGATCACCACGTGGTCGCCGAACAGCGACTTCGGCACCACCGCCACGTGGACGCTCCCCAGCGAGACGAGATCCCCGTCGCTCCACCCCTTCGGATTGCCGACCACGAATCCGCGCAGCGATCCGCTGCCGCTGAGCGGCGAGATGCTGGCACCGGCCAGGCTCACCCGCGTCTGCGTCACACGGGGCGCGTAGCTGTTCACGCCGGTCTTCACGATGGACCCCAGAAAGAACGAGGCGATGACGAGCCCCACGATGCAGAGACCGGCCAACACGCCGCCGACAATGAGCAGCTTCTTCATGCTTCGACCCTCACGAGGCCAGCGAGATGAGCGACTGCCACTTCTGATTCAGGTACCGAAGCGCCTCCCCCATCGCCCGCATGGAGCCCTGCCGGTGACCGCCGGTGTGGTCACGGTAGTGGACCACCCGTGTATCCATCTCGACGATCCGGAGATACTGAGACTTCATTCGGTCGGTCACGTCCACGGCCACCGTGAACCGCTGGCCGGCGTGGCCGAGCTCGTGCTCGACGGCGTAGTCCAGCCGCTCGTCGTGGTGCAGCCAGCTGTCCCGGAACTCGCGGTCGTTGAGCACCGAGTCGTCGGCCACGCCGGTCGCCTGGCGAATGGCGGCCCCGCGGGCCACGGAGAAGGGCGACTCGCTCTCGGGGAAGACGAGGAGCGACACGCGCACGAACGCGGAGAGGAATCCGTCAATGCGCTCGAACGTCTCGGCCTGGAGCATGCTCCACGGAGCCATGCTCGGGCCTTCGTCGTGCGGCGCGCGCTTCCAGGCGTCGCTCACCGCCAGCCACTCCCCCGTCAGGCGGTCCAGCTGCGCGAGCCGGAAGAGGGCCGCATCGACGGCATTGCGAAGTTCGACGCCGTACAACGCCAACTGGTTCTTGGTAAGCATGGCGGGGGGTCCCGGACGTGGCGGGGCCGGCGGGAAGCCGGCGCCCGACGGGTGTGGGGTCCATTATATCGAACGCGGCGAGGCGCGGCGAGCGGACAGCCGTTCCCCTCCCCGGGCGACCCCCCGCATCGGGAGTTCCCGTCGCGCGCGATCCCCTGGGCGCGACCCGGCGCACAACGTGAGAAAGATCACAGTTAACACCGGTGCGCACCGGTCGTCTTACTCCCCGACAGCGCAGCACTGCATTTCCAGCCTTGCACGGGGAAGACCATGCCACGATTCAACCTTGCTCTCGCCTCGCTGGCGGCCGCTGCCGTCGTCGGGCTCGCCGCCTGCAGCAGCGACACCGCTCCGTCGCCCGTGAGCGACGCGAGCCTCACCGCCGACCTCGCCGTATCGGCCGGCGACGCGATCGCCACCGACGTCGGCGACCTGGTGGGGAACGAACAGTTCGGTGGCGTCAGTGCCGAGGTGGCACCGTCGTTCACGACCGTTGCGGACAGCAGCAGCCTCACCCGCGTCCGCACGCGTACCTGCTACGATGCCGGCGGCAGCGTCGTCGCCTGCGGCCAGGGGCTCACCGCTTCCGTGGTCGTCGACCTGCAGGTCGACGGGTTCCGGTCGGGCAACAAGTTCACGGCGAAGGTCCACCGCGAACGCCACGATTCCATCAGCGGCATCAACGACGGCGACTCCTCGCGCACCCACAACGGGTACGGCGCCAGCCGCGACACCACCACGTTCACGGGTGACGTCAACACCCGGGTCGCCGGCATCGCGGCCTCCGACTCGGTGATCGACCTGGTGTTCCACCTGCCGCACGCCACCAATCCCTGGCCCGTGTCGGGACAGGTGATCCGGAACGTCGACGCCACGTTCACGATCTCGGGCGCCACCGATCGCACGCGCACCATTCAGCGCCGCGTCGTGGTGACCTTCCCGGCCGACGCCCAGGGGAACGTACCGATCCAGGTGGGCACGATGAACTGCAACCTGAATCTCGTGACGCACACGGTGACGGGCTGCACTGGAAGCTGACGATGGGACGGGGTGCCTGATCGGAGAGATCAGGTGGGGGGGAGAGCCCCATCCGGCGCACGCCGGGTGGGGTTTTCCCTTGGCGGCACATCGCCGGCCGGTCGCGGCCGCGTCGGTGACCCCGGGCCCCGGCGCCCGGTTGGGCTGTGACAGGCCGTGGCATCCGGCCTCCCGTCACCCCCCGCCGCCTTCGGTGCGGCCTCCACCACCCGCGAACGCGCGCCATGCATCGATTCCGCCGGGTCCGACTTCTCGCCGCGCTGGCGGCGATCGCCACCGTCGCGGGCTGCGCCGACGGACCCACGCAGCCGCTCGGCCCCCGCGCGGCGCTCACCACGCTGCCCCGCCCGCTCACGCCCGCCGAGCAATCCATCATCGAAGCGTCGAACGCATTCTCGTTCGCGCTGTTCGGCAAGGTCTCGGCGGCGCAGCCCGGCGCCAACATGTTTCTCTCGCCCCTGAGCGCGTCGATGTCACTGGGCATGGCGCTCAACGGCGCCGGCGGCTCCACCTACGACGAGATGCGTGCCGCGCTGCAGTTCGGCGGCACCACGCAGCACGACATCGATGCCGGCTACCACTCGCTCATCGCGCTGCTCACCTCGCTCGACCCCGGCGTCCAGCTGCAGGTGGCGAATTCCATCTGGTACGACCGGACCTTTCCCTTCGCGCGGGCCTTCCTCGATACCACCGCCACGTACTTCGACGCCGAGGTGCAGCCGCTCGACTTCAACGATGCGAGCGGCTCACTGTCCGCGATCAACGGCTGGGTGAGTGCCCGGACGCACGGGAAGATCCCGTCCATCCTGACGAGCATCGCCTCGAACGACGTGATGTATCTGCTGAATGCGGTCTACTTCAAGGGGCAGTGGCGCCAGCGGTTCGACTCGGCGTCCACCGAACAGGCGACGTTCACGCCCGCCACCGGCGCACCGCAGACGGTTCCGCTGATGCACGCGAACCACGCCATGCGCTACACGGCCGCCGCCAACTATCAGGCCGTGGAACTTCCGTACGGCGACTCGGCGTTCGCGATGATCGTGCTGCTGCCGGCGCCCGGCACCAGTGTGGACGCCCTGGCCGACTCGCTCTCCCCGGGCTTCTGGGCGGGGCTCACGTCGTCGCTCCAGCTGGCCGACGTAGATCTCTACCTGCCGCGCCTCGATCTGACCTACGGCCGGACGCTGAACGGCGATCTCATGGCCCTCGGCATGCCGTCCGCGTTCGACCCCGATGCCGCGGACTTCTCACGGATGTCCGCGGCCGGCGGACTGTACATCAGCTTCGTGAAGCAGAACACGTTCGTGCACGTGGACGAGAGCGGCACGGAGGCCGCGGCGGCAACGGCCACCGGGGTCGGAGTGACCTCGGTCCAGGAACCGCCACCCGCCGTGATGCGCGTCGACCGCCCCTATCTGTTCGTGATCCGCGAGCGACTGTCCGGCACCCTGCTGTTCATGGGCAAGATCGCGCGCGTGCCCACTGGCTGATCTCGGCGCGCGTCGATTCAGGGAATCGTGATCAGACCGAACGCGCCCCCGAATTCGTCGTGCACCGTAGTCAGGTTGGCCGGTACCTGCCAGTCGCCGCCGTCGATGCGAACGGCCAGGCGATGGGGACCGGCCGGTACGGCAACGGCCAAGATCCACCCGTCGCCCTGCCGCGTGAGCGAGCGGGGCTCCCAGCCCGTGAAGTCGCCCATCACCTCCACCCGGGTTGCGCCGGCCACGCGTATCCGGATCTGCTTTTCGCCGTCGGCGAGCGCGGTCGCGCTGGCCACCGGCGTGGTGGCGGGAAAGGGCGCCGGACGTGGCAGCCACGCCGCCGGGCCGTGCAGCCGCACGCGGAGCGAGACGCTGACGTAGCGCGCCTCCGGCGCGCCGCGGGTCAGATCCTCGAGTGCCCGGCCACCGGCCACCACCACGGCCACGCGGGGGGTCACCCAACCGGTCACGGCGGCGGAGGCCCAGGCCCCGCGCGGCACACCGTTCCCCTCGACCGCCACCCGCCAGCCGCCCGCCGTCGCAATCGACACCCGGCCGGCATCGTGCGTCCACCCGGCGGTGAGATCGGTGAACCTCGGACTCCGCAGCGGGGTCCCCTGCGCGGCGCCGTCGAGCTGCGCGCTCGTCGGCGCCTGCATCACCCGCACCCCGCCGGACCACCGGTCGCGCGACGTCAGCCACCACCCGCCGGCCTCGGCCAGCGCAATGCCGCGGGTGAGAAAGCCATGCGCCGCGCCGCCTCCGACACCCACGTACACGCCCGCGTCGGGCCGGCCGGCATATTCGCGCGCCGCCACCAGGCCGCTGGTCGTCGGCCGCGCACCGTCGAGCGCCAGATCGCTCCCGCTCAGCGAGAACTCCCACCGCATCCGCTGTCCGGGGGCCGCAAACACCGCCGCGCTCGCCGCCGCCTGCGCCGTACAGGCGCCGTTCGCTCCACAGGCACCGAGCGCCGCCGCGGCGATCCCCGCGCGATCGTTCTGCCGGACCAGGGTGGCACCGAACGACTCGGCGCCGGACTCGGGAATGCCGCGCTGGTGGAGCCACGCGCCGCCGGCGTCGACGTCCATCACCAGTCCACCGTCCTGCGCGGCGCCGACGCGCGGCGCGATGGCGCACGCCAGGGCCGCCGCGACGCGCAGGAAGACGCTACGATGCATCTTCCAAACTAGCCCATCTCATCCCCCACCGGGCAGCGTCAGCGACCGGTACCGGTCGCGGCGGGCGAACTGGTCGCGCTGGGTACCGTCCGCACGGCGAGGATCGCCTCGAGCCGTTGCACGCGCACCCCGAGCGAGGCGTCGGCTACCGCTCCCGCCCGCACGTCGGCGTTCACGTCGTTCCCGAGGGCCACGAGTTCCCGCGCCGGCGCGTGACGGCGGACCAGCGCCGTGATGATCGCCGCCGCGCGCGCGGCGGACACCCCGCTCGCGGTCAGCTCCGCGAGGACGCCCAGCGGTACGGCCACCGCACCGTTCCCGGCAGCGGCGCGCACCATCCGCAGCCCGTCCGCGGTGACCCCGGTGCCGAGCGCATCGGCGCCGGCGGCGAGGTCCGCCGGGTCGGCCAGAGGGCCGAGGGCGCGGCGCGCCTCGAGCAGCCGGCCGGCCACCGCCTGCGCCGCCGCCAGAATCACCGAGTCGGGGGCGTGGCGCAGCAAGCCGAGCCGGACCTTGGCCACGATCGGACCGGCGGGGAGTCCGGCCATGCGCGCATTGTCCAGCACGCTGGAGACCGCCGCCGAGGTCGCCGAATCCAGGCCCGCGCCGGCGCCCGACGATCGTTGGGCGCGCAGGCCCGCCGGTGCTGTCAGTGCCGCGAGCAACAGCGCGGCGGGGAGCAGGCGCCGGCTCATGGGCGCCCCACGATGACCACCGATTCCTTCGAGCCCAGATCCGCATCCCGGGTGGCCGGCGCCCGCGGATCGAGCACGAAGCTCGAGTCGTCGACGAGGAAGGCGTAAGTGTGCCGGCCGGGCGGCAGCGGCAGGGTCACCGACCAGAGGCCACTGCCCGCGGCACGGGTGAGCGGAGCCGCCGTCGGATCCCAGCCGTTGAAATCGCCGATCAGCGCCACGCGGTGGGCCCGGCTGCTCTGGAAGACGAACTGCCAGGTGAGGAGGGCCGGGTCGTCGCCGGCGTTCGTCGCCTGCACCACGAGGCCGTTCGACGCCGCGCCGGCGGCGCCGGGCACGGAGGGCTCCCCGGGTTGGAGAATGCCGCGCGCCGCGTACCCGACCACACACGCCGCGGCGGCGATTCCCGCCACCGCAAGGATCGTCCGACGGCGGCGGCGACGGCCCATGGTCGCTGGAAGATGTTCCTCCGGGACCGTAGTCGCCGCCCGCGCCGCTTCGACGGCGCGAGCCACGGCGTCGGGACGTGCCGGCGGCTCGCGCCGCAGCTCGGCGATTGCCCGGGCCAGCGTGGCATCCAGTTCGTCTTCGTGCTCACTCATAGGCCGTCTCTCGTTTCACCAGCGCCTGCCGGAGTTGGTCGGCCGCCCGCTTGACGCGCATCTTGAGCGCCGATCGCTTCACCCCCGTCATCGCCTCGATTTCCTCGTAGGAAAATTCCTCCACGTAGTGCAGCAGGAAGATCTCCCGATTGTAGTCCGGTACCTCGGCCAGCGCGCGGCGGACCGCCGTGCCCCACTCGTCGTCGTGCAGCGCCGCCGCCGGCACCGAAGGCACGGAGAACGGCGCGGCGTCCACCATCGCGTCCAGACTGCGCACCTTGCGCGCGTGCGCGCTGGCGTTCGCGTTACGGCAGCAGTTGCCCAGAATGTGAAAGAGCCACGACTCGAACCGCTGCCGCTCCTGGTACCGGGGCAGCGCCCCGAACACCCGCACGAACGTCTCCTGCACGATGTCCTCGGCGTCCGACGGATTCGAAAGCATGCTCGTGGCGAACCGGAGGCAGCGGCCGTAGTAGACCTGCACGAGCGCCGTGAACGCCTGGGCGTCCCCGAGCTTCGCGCGGCGAATCGTCGCCGGATCGATGTGAGCGTCGGATGCGTTGCGCTTCAGTGGCGATGCAGTCAGTCGGCAGACTCGGCTCAGGTCCCTACAGGCTCAACCGGGCGCCAGCTCCCCCGGTCACCCTTGAGAATACCCGATCAGCGGATTCCGGTGTCGAATTCCAGTCCGACCCACGTGACGCCGGCGGAATCGACGGTCACCTGACGGGTCTGCGAGGCCGGCGAGATGATCGGCGCGTCGGGGCCCGGCACGATGACGAAGGTGCCGGGTGGCAGGGCGACCTGGAAGCGCCCTGCCGAATCGGAGCGGAAGCTCGCCACCGCCTGTCCGCCGGCAAACACGGAGAAGTGAGCGGCAAAGGGTGCATCGCACGGAATCTCGACCTGGCAGACCGGGGTCGTCGGCGCGCGCCTCACCATTCCGGCCAGGCCGGTGTTGGGCATCAACGGGTCCGTGATCGGGGCGGTCGCGGGAGGGTGGTGGCAGGCGACGAGCGCGAGCACGCCGGCGAGCACGGAGTTGGAGAGCAGGCGCATGGAGGGCACGGGTTGAGTACTGGGTCCTGCCCGCTCAACCGGGATGACGGGGAAGCGGTCACTGGGCGTTCGTCGGAAGATCCGGTCCCGTCCGGTTAGACTTCGCTATCCGGAGTGGGGCGAGCGGCCATCCATATGGACGGGCGTTTCACGTCAAATGGGGGAATGGAAATGAATCGCACGCGAGTTTCGGCGAAGCCGACGTTCAACAGCGGTGCGGCGTGGGGCGCCCGCGCCGCGCTGGTCGCCGTCGGGTTGATGTTCTGGTCCGTGCCGCAGGTGGGCGCGCAGGGCGGGCCGCCGCCGGGCGGACGGCCCGCGACGCCACCCAAGCCATTTCCGCTCACCTTGACCCTCACCGATGGCACCACCGCCTCCTACCGGGTACGCGAACAACTCGTGGGGATCAAATTCCCAAGCGACGCGGTGGGCACGTCGACGGCCGTCACCGGCACGATCGTGTTCAAGGGGGACGGCTCGATCGACAGCGGCAAGTCGAAGCTCGTGTTCGACCTTCGCACGCTGAAGAGCGATCAGTCCATGCGCGACGGATTCATCCAGCGGCGCACGCTCGACACGGAGCAGTATCCCGACGCCGTGTTCGTGCCGAAGACGATCACGGGAATGCCCAACCCGCTCACCGGGCAATTCGGCTTCGAGCTCTCGGGCGACATGACCATCCACGGTACCACCGCCCCGCTGACGTGGCAGGGCATCGCCACGGTGGATGACCGCAGCGGGCACGTGGCCGGCCGGGCGACGACCACGTTCACGTTCGAGAAGTTCGGCATGACGATTCCGAAGATCTTCCGCGTGATGAGTGTGGCCGACAGCATCACGCTGGAGGTGGCGTTCCAGTCGAAGATCGAGTGAGGGTTGGCGCTCGAGCCGGGGCCGGGAACGGAGGGGGCGGGCGCGACGTGACGCCCTCACCCGCCCCGGCGGGACTCCCTACCGGCCGAGCGTCGCCTCGACATCGCTGCGGTACGGGGAATACTCGGCGCCCGTGAGCGCCGAGGCCCCACCCGGAACCGCCGAGCGGAGACGCGCCATGTATTTCCGTTCGGCCGTCGCGTCGTGACCGTCGTGCGCGGCGTCCGCGGCGAGCACCAGTCCCAACACGTCGTCCTTGTGGCGCGCGAGAATCGTATCGGCCTGAGCCGCGGCGATTTCGGTGCGCCCCGCCGCCAGCGCCACCCGCCCCAGATCGTAGCGCTGCGACAGGCTCATGCTGTCCAGCATCTGAAAGGCCGCGATGGCCATCGGTGAGAACCGCTGCACCGTGTCCATGAAGTGACCCTGATAGGCGCGGAGGACGAGGTCGTGCAGGCGTTGTGCGCGCTCCGCCGGCGACATCTGGCTGATGTCGGGCGCTGCCCCCGCCCCCGCCCCCGCCGCCGCGCCGGCCATCGGGCCGCCGCCCATTCCGCCACCGTCCGGAGGTGCCGCCGGCCCCGGCGTGAGCGAACGGCCGGCGACGTAGAGAGCCAGCGCCAGAAAGCCGAACAGCGAGACCGCCGTCCACATCCGCCCGCGCGAGCGGTGCACGGGCGCCGGCGGCGAAGCAACCGGGGCCGCCGCCGCGCGGGCGGGCGCACGAGCGGCGGTCGGTGCGGTTGCCTCGATCGTCTCGCCGCACAGGGAACAGAACTTCCCGGATACCGGCGCGCCGCAGTTGGGGCAGACCGGTGTGCGTGGGGTCTCGTTCATCGGATCATCGGAGTCTTGGTCGCGGGAGCAGGTGCGGCATCGCGCCCGGAATGTACCTGACGATTGGCGTCGGCGCGCACGGCCGGACGGCAGGCCCATGATCTGGTAGCGGTGCCCCGGTGGCTGATGCCCCCGTTTGCGGTGACGTGCGGGAGCGTGGAGCGAACGGGAAGACGACGGCGGCTCCGCAACGCTCTGCCGCGCATCCGGCCGCACGTGATGCGAACCCGAGACCAGCACCCCTCCGCGGCCTGGGCAAATGGATTTCGAGAACTGAGTGTACGGGTTTTGTCAGGCTGCCCGGCTATGCGACTGCGGGGCCGAACCATCGAGCCTGCGGGGGTATTGTTAACGCGTCAACTATTTTCTCA
>CAVSJE010000015.1:0-8797 GCA_963728115.1 uncultured Gemmatimonadaceae bacterium | reverse complement strand
CCCGAGGCATGCCCGGCCCCGCGGGGCAGCGGGGATGGATGAAGTGCCGCCCGGCTCGTTCGTCCACGCGTGCCCGATGAGCCCTCGAAACCGTCTGGTCGCCGCCCTTTACGATATCCACGGCAACCTGCCGGCCCTCGAGGCGGCGGTTGCCGACGCCGAGTCCGCCGGGGCGGAGCTGTTCGTCCTCGGTGGCGACCTCGCGCTCGGACCGATGCCGACGGCGGTCCTCGATCGCCTTCGCGAACTCGGCCCTCGCGCCCGCTATCTGCGCGGCAACTGCGACCGCCTGATGGTCGACGCCCACGACGGCCGGCCGCTTCCCCCGATGCCGGCCGCCGTTCAGGACACGGTTGCCTGGGCCGCGGGCCAGCTGCAGCGGCGGCACCGGGACTTCCTCGCCGGGTTGCCGGAGACGGTCACGCTGGACATCGACACCCTGGGCCGCACGCTGTTCTGCCACGCCACGCCGGGCAGCGATGAGGAGATCATCACCGTTCGCACGCCGGACGAACGCCTGCACCCGATCGTGGTGGCTGCCGGGCTGCCGGTGGTCGTCTGCGGGCATACGCACATTCAGTTCGACCGGCGTTGCGGCAACGTCCGCGTGATCAATGCCGGGAGCGTGGGGATGCCGTACGGCGAGCCCGGCGCCCATTGGCTGCTGCTCGGTCCGGACGTCGACTTCAGGCGCACCGGCTATGACACCATCCACGCGGCGCGGCAGATCGTGGAAACCGCCTATCCGAACGCCGCGGACTTTGCCGACCGGCACGTGGTGCATCCCCCGTCGGAGGAGGACATGCTGGCGGCGCTCGAACCGTAGCGCCGCGGCATTCACGCTAGCCTCCGCCGGGCACCCCGAACCAGGTGGCCATCGCCTCGCGGAGGCCCGGTCTACCCGGCGCGCCGGCCCACGCCACGTAGCCGTCCGGCCGAACCAACACCGCGCCGGGTGCCGGTACCTCTCCCACGACGGGCAGCGTCCACGCGCCGTCGTACCGGGCGTCCACGAGCCGAAGTCCGTTGGGGAGCGGCGCCGCATCGATCGCGCCGGGCTCGCCGAGGTTGATCAGCAACGGCCGGGCCTCGTGCAGCAGGTCGTAGACGCGGCGCGGGCCCGCAGCGGTGACGAGGTCGAGGTCGGGCATGCGGCGCCCCACCAGCGGGTGGCCCCCGCCAAGGTCGTACGCGAGGCCCAGACCGGAGAGCATCCCGGCGAAGCGCTTGCGTGGCTCGTCCATGGCGAGCATCTCGGCGATCGTCTCGCGCAGGGCGTCGGTGCGATCGTCACGGCGGCGGAGCGCCACCGCGGCCATCGTGGTGCGCAGCACGCGCGCTGCCACCGGGTGTCGCTCGCCGTGGTAGCTGTCCAGCAGGCTCGCGGGCGACGTACCGCCGACCACCCGGGCCAGCTTCCATCCGAGATTCACCGCGTCCTGGACGCCGAGGTTGAGCCCCTGTCCACCGTCGGGCGGGTGAATGTGCGCGGCATCGCCGGCCAGCAGCACGCGCCCGCTGCGGTAGGCCGCCGCCTGCCGGGCCATGTCGGTGAATCGGGAGATCCAGGTGGCACTGTGGACGCCATAGTCGGTTCCGTAAACCGCGATCAGCGCCTCGCGCAGTTCGCCCAGGCTCGGTTCGCTCGCGGTGCGGAGCTCTCGTTCGGTGACCATGATCCGCATCGGGCCCTCGTCCTTGAAGACGACCTTGCCGTCCCGGATCTCATATTCGACGCGGCCCAGCGCGTGGGTGCCGAGCGCGTCGTGCCGCACGCCGAGTTCCGGTTGCTCCGCCAGTTCAGCCTCGGCGATCAGGCTGCTCGTCGTCGGATCCGACCCGGGGAAGTCGATCCCGGCGAGCTTGCGGACCACGCTGCGCCCACCGTCGCAGCCGACGAGGAATGCCGTACGCAGCGTCTGCCCGTCGGACAGGGCGACGTCGACGCCGGTGTCGTCCTGCGTGAACCCGGTGACCTCGATTGGGCGGTAGATGCGGACGGCGAGTTCCTCCACCCAACCGGCGAGAATGCGCTCGATGTGGTTCTGCCAGAGTCCGAGTCCGTACGGATGCCTGGTGGGGAAGTCGCTGATGTCCAGGGTGACGCCGGCGAAGGCCGCCACCTGGGCGCGCTGCCCTTCGGCGAGAAAGCGGTCGGCGATGCCGCGTTGATCGAGGACCTCGATGGTGCGGGCGTGGAGGCCACCGGCGCGGGAGCCGGCGAGCTCCTGGTTCGGGCGCCGCTCGACGATTGCCACGTCGACGCCCGCCAACGCGAATTCGCCCGCCAGCATGAGTCCGGTGGGCCCCGCGCCCACGATCACTACCGCGTGTTCGGTCATTACGTGTTCCCGTTCAGAATGAACGCGAAGTCTGAACTCGACCGGGGGCCTTGCCGCAAGTCTCGGGGCTCATGATACTGTTCAGTGGCGACGGAGGTCGCATGGCTGAGGACAAATCGCCCCTGAACCGCTCGATCGGGCTTTCGGGCGTGATTCGCTGGTTGATCGCGGTGCTCGCCGTGATCGCCGTCGGAGCCGCCTTTGAAGACGGGCACTACGCGCTGGGTGCTGCCGGTGCGGTGTTCATCGCCGGCGCGGTGATTCTCGGCTACCGGGGGTGGCGTGCCCGCCAGGCGGTCGACGGAGCCGCCCCACCGACCAGGGACGCGTAGCGGGCGGGCCGCCTGCGATAGCTGTCGGATGTGCGTCTGACGGCGGATGATGCGGATCGTCCGTGGCCGCGCCGCGGACTTTTTCGAGAGGAGGCCTGCGGGTGCCGGAGGAATCGGGCAATCACCCGGATGATCCGTTCGGCGGCCGCGCGCCGACCAGCCACGAACGGATGACGGGGCTGCCGTGGGATGCGTCGTACCGGAACGGGCCGGCGCCCTGGGACGTCGGGCACCCGCAGCAGGCGATCGTGCGGCTGGTTTCGGAATGGCACGTGTCCGGTCCCGTGCTCGATGCGGGGTGTGGGACGGGCGAGCACGCGATTCTCGTGGCGTCGCAACAGGTCCGGGTGCTGGGGGTCGACGTGGCCGGGGCGGCGATCGCGGAGGCCCGCCGAAAGGCGAGCGAGCGCAACGTCGACGCCGAGTTCGCCGTCGCGGACGCACTCCGTCTGCAGGCGCTGGGCCGCATGTTCGCGACGGTGCTCGATTGTGGGCTCTTCCACACGTTCGATCCCCAGGAGCGCCTGGCCTACGCGGCGAGCCTGGCATCGGTGACCGAACGCGACGGAACGCTCTACCTGCTCTGCTTCAGCGACGGGGGGCCCGACACGGGTCCCCATCCCGTGAGCGCGGACGACCTGAACGCCGCCTTCAACGCGGCCAGCGGATGGCGTATCGCCTCGCTCGAAGCGGCGCGGATCGAAACCCGATTCCACGACCACGGCGCGCCCGGCTGGCTGGCGACGATCCGCCGGCAGTAGGACCCGCGCCGGGTCGACTCAGAACATCGCCAGGTACCAGTTCAGCGCGGTGGCGGGACCCTGCGCGTGCCAGCCCGTGGTCACCGAGTAGTGCATCCGGTAGTACCGCACGAGCTTGGCGCCGGGCGGCAACGCCGGACTCGGCTCCAGCTCCACGCGCACCACGGCGCGGTTGAGCCGGCCGCGCACGCCCAGCGACCGAATCTTCACCGTCGCGGCCGCCGACACCGCGGCCCCCCGATCCTCCAGCGGCTGGGTGGTGTCCGCGACCAGGGGGCGGATCATCTCCGCCTGCACCCATGACTGGAGCGCGGCGCGCCCCTTCGTGTCGAGCGTGGTGCGGGCGGCGTACTGGCGGAACGCGATCACGCCGACGATCACGATCAGCGCGGCAATCGCCTTCGGTCCGGTGAGCTGCAGAGTCTTGCCACTCATGTCGTCTCCCGTATCCAGTGAACCGGCGAGGCGCCCGCCGGCGCGCCGAGGCCGCGCGGCGCCACGCAGACGTCCGACCTTAGGTTCATGTGCGCCGGATGGCAACCCTCCGGCGGACAACGATTTTCCCCGCGGCTCCTGCCTCCACACCCATGCCGCACCGCCGCATCGTGTCGTGGTCCGGCCGCCGGACGGCCGGCGGGTGCCCGGGCCACCAAGTAGCCGCAATGCCGCGTGCGGGGCGCCATGTTCGCCGGCGGCCATTCCGGGCGCGAGATTGGAGGCTAGCATATATGGGTATGAGTCCACGCATGCTGTTGTTCGCTGCCGCGACCGTTTGCATCCTGGCCCCCCGCGCATCGTGCCAACCAACCGGGAATTCGGATCCCGTCGGAGTGTGGCGCGGCACCTCACGGTGTGAAGTCCGTCCGTCAGCGTGTCACGATGAGGACGTGGTCTTTCGTATCGCCCGCGCGGGTAGCCTCGACAGCCTGGCGGTTGATGGGCGCAAGATCGTCGGTGCCCGGGAAGTCGAGATGGGGGTGCTCGGCTGCCGGATCAATCACACCGACGGGTCGATCGCCTGCGCGTTGCCGGGCGGCACATGGAAATTCACGATTCGTGGCGATAGTCTCGTGGGGGAGCTGCGTTCGCCGGACGGCACCAGGCTTCGCGACGTCCGGACGGTGAGATCGCGATAGTGCGCCCCCTGCGTGGGCTCCAAGCCGCACCCGATCGATCATGAGCGAACTTCCCGAACGCCAATCTCCAGAGCTGCTCCGCCGTCTGCTGCGTGCCAAAGACCGCATGGACGCCGCCTCGCACGAGGACTGGCCGGTGCGCCGGCTGGCCCGCGTGAGCGGCGTGTCGGCGGCCCACTTTGCACGATCGTTCAAGCAGGCATTCGGCGTCCCGCCCCACCGGTACCTACTCACCCGCCGCATCGAACGGGCGACGGCGCTGCTCCGCGATACGGAGATGTCGATCACCGAAATCGCATTCGAAACGGGGTGGCGGAGCCTGGGCACCTTCGGGCGGACCTTCCGCGACGTCACCGGAGAGAACCCGGGCGCGGTTCGCGAACGGGCACGCGCCGCGGAACACGCCCTCGACCAGGTGCCGCACTGCTTCGTGAGCGCCGCCCACCGGCCGAATCTCACTTCCGCAGTTTCGGAGAAGCGGCGCCGGGGAGCCCCGGCTAACGTCCGGTCTCACCAACAGGAGGCCCGATGAGCCAGGGCGTGGATGTCGTGGGACTGTACGTGCGCGATCAGGACGAGGCGCTGGCGTTCTACGTGGACAAGCTGGGATTTCGCGTCCACACGGACGTGAAGAATGGCAACTACCGTTGGCTGACGGTGCAGCATCCCGACCAGCCGTCGTTCCAGTTGGGGCTGTTCGTGCCGGGGCCGCCGGTGCACGACGCGGCAACCGCCGAGACGCTGCACGAGATGGTGGCCAAGGGCGCGATGCCGCCGCTGGTGCTGGTGGTGGACGACTGTCGCCAGACGTTCGCGCGACTGGCCGGGCGCGGCGTGGAATTCACGCAGGAGCCGATGGACCGCTACGGCAGCGTCGACGCCGGCTTCCGGGACCCGTCGGGGAACGGCTGGAAGATGGTCCAGGCCCGGACGTGAGGACGGCCCGATGAAGAAGGCGACCCCCGGGCGTGCGGATTCCCCCTCGGCGAATATCGACGCGAGAATCGCCGAACTCGGCGACTGGCGCGGCGAGACGCTCGCCCGGGTCCGCGCGCTGATCAAGGAGGCGGATCCGGAGGTGGTGGAGGCCTGGAAGTGGATGGGCACGCCGGTCTGGGAGCACGACGGCATCATCTGCACCGGCGAGAGCTACAAGCAGGTGGTGAAGTTGACCTTCGCCAGGGGAGCGTCGCTGGCGGACCCGGCGGGGCTTTTCAACTCCAGCCTCGACGGCAACGTGCGCCGCGCCATCGACGTCCGCGAGGGGGAGACGCTGAACGCCCGTGCCTTCAAGGCGCTGGTGCGGCGGGCCGTCAAATTGAACTCGGCGTCCAGGCGCTGAGCGCGCCGATCCCGCCGCGTCGAGGGCGGCGGCGGGGCCGCGGGGGGATTTCCCGCTTGCGTGCGTAGTCTTTGTACGGTAAAGTACTCTGCACACTCTTTACCGACCGTCCATGGATCCCGCATCTCCCGGCTCGCCGATCGGTCCCTCGGCCCGCGCCCTCCTCGCCCGGCGGGCGCTGGTGGCCGCCATCCCCCTTGGCATCCTCGCCGACCCGCTGCTCCGGAACGAGCCGTGGGGACTCGGCCTTCTGGTCTGGATGGCGCTTCTTGCCGCCAACGTCGTGTTCGTCGCCGGGCAGGGGGGACGCGTGCTCTCGCGCGAGAGCATGGCGTGGCTGGCGATCGCCGTGCTCTCTGCCGCCGGGCTCACCTGGCACGACGCCGACCTGCTTCAGGGCTTCGACGTGCTGGCGATGCTCAGCGCACTCGTGTTGCTCGCCATGAGCCTGGACGGGATTCCCGTGGCCGGTCTGGCCCTCGCCCGCCTGCGCGACCTGATCCGCGCCGCGTTCGGCACCGGCGTCGAAGTGGCCACCGGCGTGGTGCCGCTGTTGGTGCGCGACGCGGCGTTCGACGTGGGCGCGCACACGTCGGCCGACGGCAAGGCCCGGCGGATCGGCAAGGCGCTGGCGCTCACGCTTCCCATCCTCGTCGTCTTCACGCTGCTGCTCGCGAACGCCGACCCGCTCTTCGGCTCGTTCTTCCGGTTCCCGGACATCCAGCTGGACGTCGTCGCGTCGCACGTCGTGATCGCCGGCTTCTTCTTCTGGGTGGTGGCCGGCTGGCTGCGGCGGTCGCTGCTTTCGCGCCCCGACGCCGGCGCGCCGGAGTGGAAGCTCCCGCTCACGCTGGGAGCCACGGACGTGACGCTCGCATTCGGGACGCTGAACGCGTTGTTCGCGGCATTCGTCGTCGTGCAGATCGGGTGGTTGTTCGGCGGACAGGCCCTCGTGCTCAGAACCACGGGCCTCAGCTACGCCGAGTATGCGCGGCGCGGGTTTTTCGAACTGATGTGGGTGGCGGGGCTGGTGCTGCCGATGCTGCTCGGTGCGCAGGCACTCATTCCCGAATCGGACCGCCGCACGCTCCGGTGGTACCGCCGGCTCGCCGTGTTGCTGTTGGTGCTGCTCGGCGCGATCATGGCTTCAGCCGGGGCCCGCATGCGGCTGTACGTTCAGTATTACGGCATCTCCACCGACCGCTTCTACGCGTCGGCGTTCATGATCTGGCTGGTGATCGTGTTCGTGTGGCTGGCGTTCACGGTGCTGCGTTCCCGGCCCCGTGCCTTTGCCACCGGGCTTGTGGTGAGTGGGTTCGCGGCGCTGTTCACGCTCAACGTGCTGAATCCCGATGCCCTGGTGGCGCGGGCGAATCTGGCACGGGGTGAACTCGTGCAGACCGGCGTGGCGGGGTCGGACCTGCAGTACCTCGCGCGGTTGGGCGGCGACGCCATCCCGCTCGTGGTCTCGGCATTGACGTCGCCGCCGACGGACTCCGGTGCGGCGGCGGCGAGCGATCGCTGTGCGGCGGCGCGGATCGTGCTCGAGCGGTGGACCGGCGAGCGGAGGGACAAGATGGGCAGCAGTTGGACGCAGTGGAATTCGGCGCGGAGCCGGGGGGTGGCGGCGGTTCGCGCGCACGAGGCGGAGCTGCGGCGGCTCGCCTGTCCGGTGGTGGTAGCCAAGTAATTCCGGGATGGAGGTTCAGTTGTCGCGATGGTTGCGGGTCGTGCGTGGGGTGATAGGCACCGGTCTGACGTTTGCCGTTGGGGTGGGGGCCGCCGTGTCGGCCATCGGCGCGGCGATGTGGTTTGCCGGTGCGGCGACGCCGGTGGACATCCTGCGCTCCGCCGGCCGGTTTTCGGTGGTCGCGTTTCTGCTCGGGGTCGTGTTTTCCGGCGCGCTCGTGGTCACGGCGCGCGCGCGCGTGTTCCAGCGGCTCTCCCTGTGGGTTGGGGGGGCACTGGGTGCGGGGGCGGGCGTCGTCTACTGGATATTTCTCGCGCTCACGGGAGGGCGGGTGTGGACGCCGCGGCTGGCCATCGGCAACCTGGTGGTGCTGGTGATCATGGGCGTCGGAGCGGCGATGGGTACACTGTTGATCGCGCGAAGGGGCGGGGCGGCACTCCGGTCGGCGGACGAAGCAGAGCGTCTGGGTGCGGGAGATGAGGAGTTCGTCGGCACGCGGCGCGAGTCGAAGGTCGAGGTGCCACGAGGCTGAGGGCGTAGTCAGCGTTCGGCCCGGCCGTCGACGGCGGCGAGCAGTTCGCGCGCCTCTCCCTTCCTGGCGAGGGTGAGGGTTGCTGCCGCCGAGCCGGCGCCGAGGACGGTCAGGGTGCCGGCCGCGATGGCGGCGACTCCAAGCGGCGCGCCCGCGGCAAGCAGCGGGACGGACGCAAGCATGAGCCCGCCCAGCGCTCCCCACGAGGCGAATCGGGGGAGCGAGAGTTCGCGGAATCGGTGCCGGCGGCCGGCGATGCCGAGTACTAGCGAGAAGGTAGCGCCGCAGAAGAAGCCGGGCACCGCCAGTGCGGGCAGCGGGGCATCGAACACCTTCATGAACCAGTCCATCGGGACGCCGAGAGTGCTGGCCACGCCGATGAGGATTCCGGCGACGGCCCAGGCGATGCCCCAGGTCAGGCCCAGGCCGACGGCCCCGCGGATGCGCTTCAGCCAACGATTCATGATCCACTCCGGAGAAAGCGTCGCGTTTCGATCATGATTTCGCATCGCCCGAGTGTGGGCGATTGTACTTTGTATTGCAAAGTAGATACGCGCCGAAGGAAGGCAAGACCGGAGCGCCACGATCCAGCGAAACCGCAGTTGCGCCCGGACGTACGGCCCGGAGCGGCGCGCGCATCCGGGGCCGACCTCCCTCGAGTC
>CAVSJE010000014.1:0-25954 GCA_963728115.1 uncultured Gemmatimonadaceae bacterium | reverse complement strand
ACGGCGCTGGTGGGCGCCACGATTCACTGGAGCAGCGACGATCCGTTCGTCGCGCAGCCGGTTGGCGGCGGCCGCGTCGTCGCCCGGCACCCCGGCACCACGACCATCTCGGCCGAGGTGGGCGACCGCGTGGCCCGTGCCCAGCTCACGGTCCGCCAACGCGTGAGGAGTGTCGAGGTCAACGGCGACAGCGTGTTGGTGCTCGGCGAGGACGAGCACCGCGCCGCGCCGCTTCGCATTCGCGACGCCCGCCACTTCACGATCCCCCCGCGCCCCGCCGTCTGGCGCTCGCTCGACACGTCCGTCGTTACGGTGGACTCCAGTGGAACGATCATGGCCCGCGCCTACGGCGCAACGGAGCTGATGGCCGAGGTGGACGGCGTGGATGGCCGGGCGCCGGTGCGGGTGGTACCGGTGCCCGGCGCGTTCGAGATCGTCGCCGGCGGTTCGCAGCGCGCCCCGGCCGGCGCCCTGCTGGCGCGCCCGATCGCGGTGCAGCTCCGGTCGCGGCATGGACAGCCGATGCCGGGCGACACGGTCCGATTCCGCGCCGCGGAGGGCGGCGGCCATGCCGATCCCGCCACCGCCGTCACCGACTCCCACGGGATCGCCCGCACGAGTTGGACGCTGGGCCCGGTTGCGGGTCGGCAGCGGCTGTTCGCCGTCCGCGTGGACATGGACAGCGTCGGCGCGGTTACCGCCGAGGCGGATCCGGTGCCGACCAACACGCGCCTGCGGGTGGAGAACGCCGCACCCATCGGCCGCGTGGGCGAGACGGTGGCCGAGACGCTTCGGGTGGCGGCGAGCGACACGATCGGCCGTGCGTTCGCCGAGCTTCCCGTGTCCTGGCTGGCCAACGACGGCGGAACGGTCCAGCCGCTCGGTGACCGCACCGATTCGCTCGGCATCGCTCGCGCCCTCTGGACGCTGGGCCCGAAGGCGGGAGTGCAGCGGCTGCGATTCAGCGTCGGCAGCGGACGCGCAGTACCGGCGCTGGTGCTACGTGCGCACGCCGCGGCTGGCCCTCCCGCGCGTATGGCCGTCGTCGCCGGCGACCGGCAGACGGGCCGCGTGGGCGCGCCACTGGGCAAGCCCATTGCGCTGCGGGTGGTGGATGGCGCGGGCAACGGCGTACCGGGAATCGCGCTCACGCTCCACGCCAGCGGGGGAACGCTGGCGGACAGCGAGCTGACGAGCGACTCTGCCGGGCTCGCCCATGCGCGGTGGACGCTGCCGCGCGCCGCCGGCGCCCTTCACCTGCGGGTGCATGCCGCCGGCCTCCGGAACGACCTCACGCTCACCGCGAACGCGAGAACGGCGCCTCCCGCGAACGTGACCTTCACCGAGCCCCCCGGAACCCCGGTGGTGGGACACGCGCTCGGCAAGCACGTGGTGGCGCGGGTGACGGACGTGTACGGCAACCCGATCGCCGGGGTGGTGGTGGTCTTTCACGCGCGGAGCGGCGTTGCCGCACCCTCGCGCGTGGCGACGGACGCCGATGGCGTGGCACGCACCCGCTGGGTGCTCGGCAGCAAGCCGGGAGAGCAGACGCTCACGGCGGCGGTGAGTGGGGCCGCCGCCGGCGTGCGCTCGGCGCTCGCCGTAACGGCGCGGCGGCGCTGACGGACCCCGGCCGTCAGTTCGCCGGTTCCACCAGGAACTGCTCGATCTTCCCGTCGCTCGTCCAGTAGGTGGACAGGGTGGCGCGGGTGCCGTTGGCGAACCGTACGTCGAAGCCGCGGTAGCGCATGCCGCCGCGCAGGTTGGTGGAGATCTGCTCGAAGCTCCCGATGGCGCCGAGCGGGCCGAGGCTCGACGCGTAGTCGTCGAGCGCGGTCCGATCGAAGTAGAAGTTGGCGTTCGCCGTGAACAGCGTGCGATCGATCTTGCCTTGTTGCAGGGCCGCCAGCACGCGGCGGGCCTCCGCCTGCGCCTTCGCGGTCTCGGCGGGGGACGAGGCGACCGACGGTCCCGGCGGCACGAGGAGTGCGACGAGCGCGCGTTGGATCATGCCCGCCGCCGGCGCGGCCTCCTGGTTGGTCAGCACGGCGACGGCGATCTTGTCGTCGGGGAGCACGATGTTCTGCGCCACGAACCCACCCACCTCACCGCTGTGCGACACCGCCCGCCGTCCGTTCACGTTCCCGGCGTGGAGCCCCAGCCCGTAGTTGCTGTACAGCCCGTCCTTCAACCGCGTCGGCCGTTCCATCTCCGCGTACGACGCCGGCGCGAGCAGCGTCTCGTTCATCAGGGAGATGTCCCACGTGAGCAGGTCGCCCACCGGCATCGCCATCTCGCCATCGGCGAAGTACCAGCCGGGGGCCTCCAGCAGTGCCGGACGCAGCGGGCCCAGCGCGTGCCGGAAATAGCCCGTGGGCTCCACCAGATCGTGCTGCGTGTCGAGATCTATGGTATGGGCCAGCCCCACCGGATCGAGCACGTGCACCTTCAGAAAGCTCCAGAACGGTTCGCCGCTCACCTTCTGCACGATCAGCCCGACGATGTTGAAGTTGGTGTTGCTGTACTGGTACTGCGTGCCCGGATCGAAGTCGAGCGGCTTCGTGGCCCATTGGTGGACGATCTTCTCCGGCGACGACGGCCTGGTCCACTCCGGGATCGTGTAGTCCTGCGGCGCGTAGTCCTCGTAGCCCGAGGTGTGCGACATGAGGTTTCGCAGCGTCACTTCGTCGGCGCGCGTCAGTTCGGGAAACCACTTCGAAACGGGGTCGTCGATGGAGAGCTTGCCCTGCTGCTGGAGCAGCATGACGGCCGCCACGGTGAATTGCTTGCTGATCGAGCCGATGGCGTAGTGCATGTCGGGAGTGGCCGGCCGCTTCGGCGACAGGCGGGCGTCGCCGAATGCGGCCGTGTACACGATCCGGCCGTTCCGGACGATGCCCACTTCGGCGCTCGGCACGTGGGTGCTCGCGATCACCCCGTTGACGGCCGCCTGCACTTTGGCGGCGAGGTCGGGCGAGAGCGTATTGACGCCCTGCGCGCCGGCGCGCGGAGCGACCACCGGCGCGGCGGCGAGGGTGAGGCAGACGAAATAGCGAATCGAACGCGGCATGACCGGGGCTCCGGGAGCGGGACGATCCCGAAAACTGTTCGCTCCCCGACCGGCGCGACAGGGGGCCGGCGCGCCCCCGCTCAGCGCTCGACGTCGCCCAGCACCAACTCCGCGATCGCCGCCTGCTCGGCCACGGCGTCGATGGCCGCAATCCGGCCGTCGTCGGCGAACGCGATCTGCAACACCAGCAGCATCCGACCGTTCACCGGTACGTGCACGCCCACCTCGCCGTCGATGAGTCCGACGATCGCCGCGCGCGCGCGTCCCCTGAACGACTCGGCCACCGCGCTCGCGCCCACGAGCTCCGGCTCGCCGCCCAGCCGGACGGCGGCCGCATCGCCGCGGACGATCACGTCCGGATCGAGCACCGCCACCAGCCCCTCGATATCGCCCTCGCGCGAGGCCCGCAGGAACGCCTCCACCACCTCGCGCTGCCGCCGCCGCGTCGATTCGGGCACCGGCGGCGCGCCGCGAATACGCCGGCGCGCCCGGCTGGCCAGTTGCCGCGTGGCCACCGGCGAGCGTCGCAGGATCGGCGCGATCTCGTCGAACGTCAGGTCGAACATGTCGTGCAGCACGAACGCCACGCGCTCGGCGGGCGCCAACTGGTCGAGCACGATCATCAGGGCCACACTCACCGAATCGCCGAGCAGTGCCTCCTCCTCGGGATTGCGCTCGTGCCGCCGGGCGCCGTCCGGCTCCGGCTCGTGCACGCCCAGCGATTCCTCGCCGCGCGACTTGCGGGACCGCAGCATGTCGAGGCACACCCGGCTCGTGACCGTGGTCAGCCAGCCGCGAAGGTTCTCCACGTCGCGGGTGTCGGCGCGGCTCACGCGCAGCCAGGCTTCCTGCACGGCATCGTCGGCCTCGGTGGTCGAGCCGAGCATACGGTAGGCAACGGCGCGCAGGTGGTCGCGCGCGGCTTCGAATCGTTGGGTCAGCGAATCCTGATCGGACATCGGTTACACTCTCGTTGGTCGTTCCGTCACCGCGTTGACGAACCTAACGCCACAGATGTGACGAGGAGGAATACGATGTCCCAAGCCGTGAAATCCGCCGTTCCCGGTGCGCCGGCCGCGTTCGTGCCGGTGACGCCCCGCATCACCAACCCCGCCACCCTCCTGCCGGACGCCCTGCCGGGCATCCAGCGACTGCTCGCAGCCACGCAGGGAGGCGGCGTGCCGGACAAGACCCTCGCGTTGTGCCACCAGCGGGCCAGTGAAATCAACGGATGTGGTGCCTGTCTGGAGCTCGGGCTCCGCCACGGCCGCCAGCTCGGAGAGACCGACGTACGGATGGCCCCCGTGGCCGGGTGGCGCGAGTCGCCCCACTTCACGGGCGCCGAACGCGCCGCGCTCGAACTCACCGAAGCCGTGACGCGAATGGCGGACCGTCCCGATCCCGTGCCCGACGAGGTCTGGCACCTGGCGACGGAGTACTACGACGAACGCCAGATGGCGGCCCTCGTCCTGCACATCGGCGTGACCAACCTGTTCAACCGGCTCAACGTCAGCACACGCCAGATCGCCGGCAAATGGTGACGGCTCGGCCCGGCCCCGCCCGCCGCGGCGGGGCCGGCGTCGGCGTCGGCGTCGGCGGGCCCGTCAACCATTTCGCGTGAGCCGGCTGTCAAATACTCCGACGGCGTATATACCCGGTGCGTAGTTGGCGGAAACTCCGGAGACATGCGCGCGTAGTGGTCTGACATCCACGTCCGGAGTCTGGGTCGATGAGCCCGCTCGAATTTCACGTCCTGCTGGCGCTCGCCGCGCGCCCCCTCTACGGGTACGCCATTCGCGACGCCGTGGCCGCCGACTCCGGCGGCACGCTCGACCCGCGCGCCGGCTCGCTGTATCGAGTCATCGCGCGGCTGATCGACGGCGGTCTGGCGCGCGAGGCCCGCGGCGACGATCCGGCGCCGCATCCGGGGCTCGAGCGTCGCTACTACGCGCTCACCGCGGCGGGGCGCCGCGCCCTCGCGGCCGAAGCCCACCGCCTGAAGCACGCGGCGCGGACCGCGGAGAAGCGTCTGGGTATCGCCTCGGGGCGGCCATGAGAACGCTCCTCGGCTGGATGGTGCGGTGGTTCCCCGCTCCCTTTCGCGACCGTTTCGCCGCGGAGATGCTCGACCAGGTGGACCGCGACTATCGCGCCGCCAGGCAGCGGGGGGCCGGCGCCACCATCCGGTTCGCCACCGGCACCGCCTTCGATCTCGTCCGCTCGGCCATTGCCGAGCGGCTGCACCCCAGTTGGCCCGGGCTCCCGGCCGCCAGGAGGAAAGGCATGCGTTGGACACTCAATGAATGGGGCCGCGATCTGCGGCACGCCGGCCGCGCGCTCAAGCGGTCGCCGAGCTTCGCCGTCACCTGCATCGTCACGCTCGGCCTCGCCATCGGCGCCTGCGCGGGCATGTTCAGCGTCGTCGACACGGTGTTGCTCAAGCCGCTGCCATTCCCCAACCCCGGCCGGCTGGTGTACATCGGCGCCTCGGCGCCGGGCAGCGACCTGCCGGGCGAGTTCGGGGTTTCCGACGAGTTCTACGTGCAGTACCGGGAGCGCGCCCACCTGCTGGAGAACGTGGCGATCTTCAATTCATTCACGTCCACGCTTCGCGTGGGCGACCGGGTGGAGCGCATCCGGATGTCGCAACCCACCAATACGCTCTACGCCACGCTCGACGCACGGCCGATCCTGGGCCGCGTGCCGGTGGACGCCGACGAGTCCCGCGTCGTCGTCATCAGCTACGCGCTCTGGAAATCGTGGTTCGGCGGCGACTCGTCCGTCGTCGGCAAGTCGTACTACGTGAGCGGGCGCATGCGGACGGTGGTGGGCGTGATGGGGCCGGACTTCCGGTTCCCCATCGACGGCACGATGCTCTGGATGTCCTATGCGGTGCAGCCGGCCGACATTCGCGTCGGGCAGTTCGGCGACAATCTGGTGGCGCGCATGCGCCCCGGGGCCACCCTCGACGCCGTGCGCCGCGAGCTGAACGGACTCGCCAGGCAGATTCCCGAGCGGTTCGGCGGATCGCCGAACTACCGCAAGATCATCGCCGAACACCAGGCCGTGGTGCGCCCGCTCGAGGCGGAGATGCTCGGCCCCTACGCCCGCCCGCTCTGGGTGCTGCTGGGGGCCGCCGCCATCGTGCTCATCATCGCCTGCACCAACGTGGCCAATCTGTTCACGGTGCGCGCCGAGCGGCGGCATCGCGAGTTGGCCGTGCGCCGGGCCATCGGCGCCGCCCGCGCGCAGCTCGTGCGTCTGCAGATGGCCGAGGCGGTGGCGGTGGCCGCCGGCGCCGCGGTGCTCGCCGTGCTCCTGGCCGCGATCATCCTCCCCCTCTTCCTGCGGGCCGCCCCCACCGACGTTCCCCGTCTCGGGGACGTCCACGTGAACCTCGCCACCCTGCTGTTCGCGCTGGGCGCCGCCGGCGTGGCCGCGCTGGCGTGCGGGCTGATCCCCGCCCTCCGCGCGTCGGCGCCCGATCTCACGCGGCTCCGCGAGGGCGGGCGCGGCGCGACGGCGCACCGCCACTGGGGGCGCGACGGCCTCGTCGTCGCGCAGACCGCGATGGCGCTCGTGCTGCTCATCGGTTCGGGGCTGCTCGCCCGCAGCTTCGCGGCCCTGCGCCACGTGGATCCGGGGTACTCCACGAAGGACATCTTCACCTTCCAGATCGCGCCGGCGCGGGCCTCCCTCGACGACGGACCGAGCTTCGCGCAGTTCGACCTCGCGTTCATGGACCGGCTGCGTGCGCTCCCCGGTGTCCAGTCGGTGGGCCTGGTGGACAACGTGCCGCTGGACGAATCGACCGGTTCGGTGCGCGTGCGCAGCGCCGGGATGGGCAACGCGAACGACGCCGGCACGCTGCTGCACTTCACCATCGCCGGCGGTGACTACTTCAAGACGATGGGCATCCCGGTGCTCTCCGGACATCCGTTCGAACGGTCCGACGGACTGTCGGCGCAGAACCACGTCGTCATCAGCAAGTCCGCGGCCCAACTGCTCTGGCCCAATCAGGATCCCGTCGGCCGCCAGCTGCACGCGATGGTCGGCGCCGACTCGGTCACCTGGTTCACCGTCGTGGGGGTGGTGGGCGACGTGCTGCAGAGCAGCTTCCGCGACCAGCCGGATCCGATGTTGTACATCCCGCTCATCGGACCACGTCCGCAGAGCTGGGCCGCCGGTTCGCCCGCCTACGTGGTGAAGACCGCGCGCGCCGAGACCATCGCGCCGGCGGTTCGTGCCCTGGTCCACGAGGTGGCGCCCGAGGCGCCGATGTACCGGGTGTACACGATGGCGGGTTTGGCACGCCGCTCGATGCTGCAACTCTCGTTCACGATGCTCACCCTGGGCATCGCCGCCGGGTTGGCGTTGGTGCTCGGTGCGGTGGGGCTCTACGGCGTGCTGTCGTACGTCGTCGCCGAGCGGACCCGCGAAATCGGGGTGCGGATGGCGCTCGGGGCCACCGCGCGCCAGGTAAGGCAGTTGGTCGTCGCCCAGGGTGCCCGCGTCATCGGCATCGGCGTGGTGGTGGGCGTCGCCGTTGCCATGGCCACCACGCGCGCGCTCGGCGGCCTGCTGTACGGCGTCCACGCGCTGGACGCCGCCGTGTTCGTGGGCATGTCGGCCTCGATGATCGCCGTCGGGTTGTTGGCCACGTACATGCCCGCCCGGCGAGCGTCGGCCGTGGATCCGATGGAATCGTTGCGCAGCGATTGAGGCGCGCTGCGGCGGCGGCCGGCACGTCGCCGGCCGCCGTCGAGGGTGCTCCGGGCCGCCGGCGCTACGAGACGAAGCGCTTCACGAACGCCAGCGCGGTGTCGGCCACCTCGCGCCACCCGCTGTCGATCGTGAGCGCGTGCCCGCGGTTCCTGATCTCGACGATCTCGGTGACGCCCCCGTTGTGCTGCTGACGCTTGAACGATGCGTTCGCGACCGCGGGGGGGACGGTGTGGTCCTTCTCGCCGGAAATGATGAGCAGCGGCCCGCGGTTCGGACTCTCGGTATCCACCCTGGCCTCCGTCCACGGATCGAGGTTGGCCGTCGCCGCCTGGAACAGCGGCCGCCCCGCCGCCGGAACGGCGTAGGTTTCGTACAGCTCCTTCGCTTCGTCCTCGCTCACCGCGTTGGCGAACGCGTAGCGGAACTGATCGTAGGTAAGCGGCACGGCACGGTTCCGGTTGGCGGGGTTGCCCAGCACGGGGAACGCCGACTTCAGGGCCGACAGCGGCAGGGGCAGCACGCCGCGGAAGGGCGCGGGATCGACCGCCACCGTGGCGGCGGAGAGCCCGCGGCCGGCGAGAATCTGCACCAGCAGCCCGCCGAAGGAGTGCCCGATCAGCGCCGGCTTCCTGGTCAGCCCGCGGACGATCTCTTCCAGGTGATCGGCCACCTGCGTGATCCCCTTGTGGGCGAACACTTCCGGATTCGCGTTCGCATCCTCCACGGTCCGGGGGTCGTCGGGCCAACCCGGTGTGAGCGCCGTGAATCCCGCTTCCTCGAACGCCGCCGCCCAGCGATCCCAACTGCTGGGCAGCAGCCAGAGCCCGTGAACGAACACCACCGGCGTGCGGCCTGTTTCATTGGCGTGCCGGACCTGCTCCATCTCGTAGTCGGTCGTCGTCGCGGCGGATGTGGGGGCCGACGGTTGCGGCATACGCGTCCTCAGGGTTAAGGGTGCAAGGAAATACGTCCGTTCCGTCACCTCCGCCAGATCGATTGGCGACCGGCCGGTAACGATCGGTGAATCCCCCGATCCGGCCGGGGTTGGAGGCCGGCGGGCGGCGCGCGGCGGGTGGCGGGCGGGCCCGCCGGTGGCGGTGATCGCGGGACCGTACCATACTCGCTGGGCCCCCCTGGAGCGTCGATGGCCTTCATCGGAGCGCAGGTCGCGCGCGGCGAGACCGCGCGGGTGCTCGATGAACTCGGGCGGGCAAACGACGCCGGAGAGTTCCAGCCCAGCTGAGAGGAGTCTGCCCATGCGTCCCACACTCCCTGCCGCCGTCCTGTTGAGCGGGCTCGTCGCGGCCTGCGCTTCGCATGCTCCGCGCTCGGGGACGCTGGATCGCGGCGATGCCCGCATCCACTACGTCGAGGCCGGCGCCGGCCCGGCCGTGGTCCTGATTCACGGATGGGCGCTCAGTCTGCGAGAATGGGACGATCAGATTGCGGCACTGGCGCCGGACTTTCACGTGATCGCCTTCGACAGGCGCGGCTTCGGACGGTCCACCGGCGACGCCGATCCGTCGGCCGATCCCGGCGACCTGCGGGCGCTGCTCGATACGCTGCACGTCCGCACGGCATCGCTCGTCGGACACTCGGCGGGGGCCGACATTGCACAGCGGTTCGCGGCCGCGATGCCCGGGCGGGTCGACGCCCTGGTGCTCTACGGCGGAGCGCCGCCGGCGGGATTCCCCGGGGAGCCACCCGCCGGCGTCGCCGGCGATCGACTGAAGCAGATGGCGCGGCAGCTCGGCATCGATTCCGTGAAGCGCATGATCTTTGCGCTCCCCCAGTTCCAGCCGGGCCCGCACCGGTCGGCGGCCGCCGCGGCGCGGGTGGATTCGATCCTCGCCGGCTATACGTGGCGGGATCTGCTGGAGGACCACCCAGCGTCGGGTGCCTTTCCGCCGGCCAGCCTCGACCAGGAGCTCGCGTGGCGCATGCCGGTGCTCTACATCTCCGGCGACCGCGAGGCGCCGGCGTGGCAGCGCACGACGGACTCGCTCGTGCGCTGGATGCACGATGCGCGCAAGGTCGTCGTCCCCGGTGGCGGACATGCCGTGCATCTGGACGAACCGGCGCGATTCGACGCGGCGCTGGTGGTGTTCCTGAAGCAGGTGCAGCGCGGGCGCTGATCGGGACCCGGCGCCGTCAGGAAACTGTCGGGACGCGGTTCGCGTCTGCCACGGACGCGCGGTACGATCTGGCGCCGGGCGGCCGCCGGGCTATCGTGCCCTCATGTCGCGGCTCCGACGTGGTACCAGATGGTGTGCCGCCTGGCTGGTCGGCATGGGCTGCCTGGGCAACGGCAACCCGCTCGCGCCGCCCGCTCCGGGCGGCCATCACGTGCTGTTCATCGGCAACAGCCTCACCTACGTGAACGACCTGCCCGGCACGCTGTCGGCGCTGGCCACGTCGGCCGGCGATACGATTCGCGTGATGACCGTGGCCCAGCCGAACTTCGCGCTCATCGACCATCTGAACGGCGGCTCCGACGCGCTGGACGCCATCAAGCTCGGCGGATGGGAGTACGTCGTGCTCCAACAGGGCTCGTCGTCGCTGCCGGCGAACCGGGATTCGCTCGTCCTCTGGACCACGATGTTCGCGCCGTACATCCGGGCCGTCGGCGCCAGGCCGGCGCTGTTCATGGTCTGGCCGACGGCCGATCGCCAGTGGGCGTTCGACGACGTGCGTCAGTCGTACCTCGCCGCCGCGCAGGCGGTCGACGGCCTCTTCGTCCCCGCCGGCTCGGCCTGGGTCGTGGCGCTGGGCATGGACTCCACCCTCGCGCTGTACGACCCCGACGGGCTGCATCCGAGTCCGGTCGGTACCTACCTGGCGGCGCTCGTGTTCTACGAACGCATCACCGGCCACGACGCGCGACTGCTGCCGCCGCGTGCCGTCGTGCAGGGCCGCGCGCTCGCGCTCGACGAAGCGACGGTCCGGCTCCTGCAGGCGTCGGCCCACGAGGCCGCCCAGCTGAACTAGCCCCCGCCGAGGACGGTCGGCGCGGTGTTGACACTTTCCGAACACCGAACGGCGCGCCGGCGCGGATTCCGGTCTCGCGCCGCCGCCCGAACGCCGCGACATTGAACCGGAACGGTTCCCAACCCTGGAGGGTGTATGAAGGTCCGGTACATCGCAGTGCTCACGGTCGCGCTGGCGGCCGGCGCGGGCGCGCAGCAAGCCGCCGCCCCCGCCAATCCGATCACCGCCACCTTCCGCGGGCGGATCACGAGTCTCTCGCACAACGTCGCGCAGGCGTTCGACTCGATCCCCGAATCGAAGTTCGGCTACAAGCCGACCCCCGCGCAGTTGAGCATCGGATACATCGCCCAGCACGTGGCGGACGACAACTACCTCTTCTGCAACGCGTTCGGCGACCTGCAGGCCACGATTCCCGACGACGCCGCCAACACCCCGGATTCCGTGAAGGCCACCTGGCCGAAGGCCAAGCTCGTGGCGCAGCTCAAGGCGTCGTTCGACTTCTGCGACAAGGCGATGGACCAGGTGACCGATGCGAGCCTCGCCGAGCAGACGACGCTGCACTTCGGCGGGCGGTCGCGGAGCGTGACCCGCGCGGCGATGGTGCTCGGCCACGCCCTCGATCTGGCCGATCACTACAGCCAGCTGGCGAACTACATGCGCCTCAACGGCATTCTGCCGCCGACGGCGCTGCCGCGCCCCGCGCGCGGTCAGTGAACACAGCGTGATCGCGGGCGTGCCGGCCCCCGCGGGGACCGGCACGCCGCCGCGGATCAGTGCTCCGTGGTGGCCGCGCTCCCGCCCACGATCGTCGCGCTCTTGATGTAGTCGAGCTTCGGGAAGGCGCGTTCGAGATACTGGTTCCCCTGGGCGCTGATCATCTGCTGCGCCGGCTGTTCCCCGTACCCCGAATACAGCGAGTCGACCACGCTCATGCCGCTCACCACCTGGCCGAAGGGCGGGAACCCCATGGCGTCCAGTCGCGCGTTGTCCACGAGGTTGATGAAGAACTGGTTGGACCGGGAGTTGGGGCCGGCCTTGGCGAATACGATCGTTCCCCGCGCATTCGATTCCTTCACCGGTTCGTCGGGGATCGTGTCCTTGACCACTTGGCGTTCACCGCGGGATCGCCGCTCATCCCGAACTGGGCGACGAATCCGGGCACCACCCGGAAGAACCGGACGTCGGTGAAGTAGCCGATCGCCACGAGGTGGTAGAAACGGTCGGCCCCCTGGGGTGAGAGCGCCCGCGTGACGGCCACCGTGAACGGACCGCGGCTCGTCTGAAATTGCACCTGGAAGGAGTCGGGCGCGGTGGTCGCCGACGCCGCGGCGGCGGCCGTGGATCCGCCCTGCTCTCCCTTGGTGCCGCAGGCCGCGAGCGCGGCACAGGCGGCGAGCATCAGGATACGTCTCATGCGCAAAGGTCTCGGGTAGCTGGTGATACTTCAGGTGACCGGCACAACATGGTCCCCTCCCCGCGCCGGCGCCAGCGGTCCGTCGTGCCGGTGGACGCTCGCCCTGCCGGAGCGGCACCGGTAGCTTATCCCCGGTTCGACTTTCCGACGAGGCCCGGCGTGCGCATCAGCGACATGAACTGGATGCAGGTGGAGGACTACCTGCGCCGCGACGACCGCGCGGTGCTGCCGCTGGGCAGCACGGAGCAGCACGGCCACCTGCGCCTCACCGTGGACTGCATTCTGCCCGAACGGGTGGCGGCCGAAGCCGCCGAACCGCTCGGCGTCCCCGTGTTTCCGGTGCTGGCGTACGGCGTGACGCCGTACTTCCGGGAGTTTCCCGGTTCGGTCTCGCTCCGCGTCGAGACCCATCTGAACGTGGTGCGCGACATCCTCGACAGTCTCGCGCACAGCGGCTTCCGGCGCATCCTGATCGTCAACGGGCACGGCGGGAACGGCGCCGTGCAGCAGTTCGTCCCCGAGTGGGCCGCCGCGCACCCCGACTGCCGCGTGCTCTTCCACAACTGGTGGAACGCGCCGAACACCTGGGCCACGGTGCAGGCCATCGACCCCGTGGCCTCGCACGCGTCGTGGATGGAGAACTTCCCGTGGACGCGGCTGCCGGGCGTCGCGATGCCGGACCGTCAGCGGCCGATGGTGGACCTCGCCCGCGTCCGCGCACTCGACCCCGTGTCGCTGCGCGAATATCTCGGCGACGGGAACTACGGCGGCCGCTACCAGCGCTCCGACGAGGACATGCTCGCCATCTGGAAGGTGGCAGTCGAGGAGACCCGGGCACTGCTGACGGGATCCTGGGGCGGAGGGTAGGAGCCGGCGTGCGATTCCTGGTCTGGGGTGCCGGCGCGATCGGTGGCACGATGGGTGCGCATCTGGCCCGCGCCGGCCACGACGTCACGCTCGTGGACACGGACGCCGACCATGTGGCGGCGATCAACCGGCACGGCCTGCGCATCACCGGGCCGATTGCCGACTTCACCGCGCAGGTGCCGGCGTTCACCCCCGAAACGCTCACCGGCGAGTGGGACACGGTCATGCTCGCCACCAAGGCGCACCACACCGAGCCCGCCGTCCGGGCGCTTCGTTCCAACCTGAGCGGCGACGGGTGCGTCATTTCCGTCCAGAACGGACTCAACGAATTGACGATCGCCGCCGCCGTGGGCGCCGAGCGGACCGTGGGCGCGTTCGTCAACTTCGGCGCGGATTACCTGGAACCGGGCGTCATCCACTACGGCGGCCGCGGGGCGATCGTCGTCGGCGAGATCGACGGCCGCATGTCGCCCCGGGCGACCGCGATTCGCGATGCCTGGCGCCGGTTCGACGAGCGCGCGATCGTCTCGCCGAACATCTGGGGCTTCCTGTGGGGCAAGGAAGCCTACGGGGCCATGCTGTTCGCCACCGCCCTCACCAACGAACCGATCGCCCGCGCGCTCGACATGCCGGCGTACCGTCCGCTGTATGCCGCGCTGGCCCGGGAGATCCTCGCCGTCGCCGCCGCCCGCGGCGTGCGCCCCGAGGCCTTCGACGGCTTCGATCCCGCGGCCTATCTGCCCACCGCCCCCGCCGGCGCCGCCCGCCAGTCGCTCGACGCCCTCGTGGCCCACAACCTGCGCTCGGCGAAGACGCACAGCGGCATCTGGCGCGACCTCGCGGTCCGGAAGCGTCCCACCGAAGTCGACGCCCAACTCGGCATCGTCGTGCGACTGGGCGGCGACTCGGACGTGCCGACGCCGCTGACGGCGCGCCTCGTGGCGCTGATCCACGACATCGAGCAGGGGCGGCGCGCGCAATCCATGGAAACGCTCGACCTGCTGGCCGCCTGCCTGCCCGGGGGTTCCGGCCGATGACGGCGGAGTTCGACGGCCGGACGGCGATCGTGACCGGCGCCGCGCACGGGTTCGGGCGCGCCATCGCGCTCGCCCTCGCCGGGCGCGGAGCCGACGTCTGGGCGTGCGATCTGCTCGACACCGAACTCGAAGAGACGGCCCGGCTGGCCGCCTCCGCCGGGGGACGATGCACCGTTCGCGTGGTGGACGTCGGCGACCGGGCCGCCGTCGGCGCGTTCGTCGCCGAAGCGGCCGCGGCGTCGGGGCGCGTGGACGTGCTCGTCAACAACGCGGGCGGCGTGCTCGGCCAGGTGGGGCGCCCCCTCGAGGCGATCACGCCGGAAGAGTGGAGAGCCATCTTCGCGGCCAACGTCGACGGGGCGTTCTTCTTCTCGCAGGCCGTGGCGCCGGGGATGAAGGCGGCGCGCTGGGGACGCATCGTCAACATCTCGAGTGGGGCCGGTCTCGGCGTCAGTCTCACCGGCATCCAGGCGTACGCCTCGGCCAAGGCCGCGCAGATCGGACTCACGCGGCAACTCGCCCACGAACTGGGCCCCTGGGGAATCACCGTGAACAACATCGCGCCCGGGTTCGTGCGCGCCAACCCGGCCACCGAACGGCAGTGGCAGGCGTACGGGCCCGACGGCCAGCGGGCCCTCGTCGAGCGCATCGCGCTCCGGCGTCTCGGCACGCCCGACGACATCGCGAACGGCGTGCTCTTCTTCGCCTCCGAACAGGCCGGCTGGATCACCGGGCAGGTCCTCTCCATCGACGGTGGCAAGTGATGCCGCTCGACGACGTTCTCGCCCACCTGAAGGCCGGCCACGATCGCATTCTCGACGCGCTGGTCGCGTTCGCGTCCATCCCGAGCGTGAGCACCGACCCCGCGCACGCCGCCGACGTGGCCGCCGCCGGGGCCTGGGTCGCCCAACGGCTCGCCGCCGCCGGTCCATTCCGGGTGCGGACCATCGCCACCACGGGCAACCCGGTGGTGTACGGCGAGTGGTGCGGCGCGCCCGGCAAGCCCACCGTGCTCGTGTACGGCCACTACGACGTGCAGCCGGCCGATCCGCTGGAGAAGTGGCACTCCCCGCCGTTCACCCCCACCGTCCGCGACGGCCGCCTGTACGCACGCGGCGTGTCCGACGACAAGGGGCCGATGCTGATTCCGATCGAGGTGGCCGCGGCGTTCTTCGCGGTCGCCGGCGCCCTGCCGGTGAACGTCAAGTGCATGTTCGAGGGCGAGGAAGAGATCGGCAGCCCGAGTCTCGACGCCTTCATTCGCGACCATCAGGAACTGCTCGCGGCCGACGCCGTGCTGTCGGCGGACGGCGCCATGTGGCGGATCGACGAACCGTCGCTCACCGTCTCCAGCCGCGGTCTGGCCGGCCTCGAGATCACGCTCACCGGCGCCGCGAAGGATCTGCACTCGGGACGGCACGGCGGCAGCGTCGCCAATCCGCTGCACGCGATGGCGCAACTGGTGGCCGGACTGCACGCGCCCGATGGGCGGGTGGCGGTGGAAGGATTCTACGACCGCGTGGTCGAACTCACGCCGGCCGAGCGCGCCGAGCTCGCGGCCCTGCCCTTCGACGAACGAAAGTATCTGGAACTCGTGGGCGCGCCGGCAGCGTTCGGCGAGCCCGGCTATTCGACGCTCGAGCGGCAGTGGACGCGCCCTACTTTGGAAGTGAACGGCATGTGGGGCGGGTACCAGGGGCCCGGCGGCAAGACCGTGATCCCGAGCGAGGCACACGCCAAGATCACCTGCCGCCTCGTCCCCGATCAGGATCCCGGCGAGATCGTCGCGCTGGTGGTCCGCCATCTGCAGCGGCACGTGCCGCCCGGCACACGGCTGTCCATCGCGTACGGCGAGCACGGCGCCAGGCCCGCCCGCATCGGCCCCGACCACTTTGCACTGCGGGCGGCCGGCCAGGCGCTTCGCGCCGTCTACGGCGTCCCCCCGCTGGTGGTCCGGATGGGAGGCACCGTGCCGATCTCCGAGTTGTTCCAGCGCCACATGGGGCTCGACACGGTGTTCTTCTCCTTTTCCACCGCCGACGAGGACTACCACGCGCCCAACGAGTTCTTCCGCCTGCACCGGCTGCACGAGGGACTCGAGGCCTGGACGCGGCTGCTGTCGATCCTCGGCGGCGACGGCGGCTGACCCGCCGGGGCCAACGCGCGATCGACCGGCGCCGCCCCAGGCGGTGAGGGACCCGGCGGGTCCCCCCAACCGATCGTGCCGTCGCGGTGTCAGAGGTTCATGACCACGGATTCCGCGCCCCCCCGGGCCCCGGGTTCGCCCACCTGGCGAACCACCCTCGACGCCGCGTTGCGCGACGTCCGCTACGCCATCCGCTCGCTGGCCAGGCATCCCGTGTTCACCGCCGCGGCGGTCGTCACGCTGGCCCTCGCCATCGGCGCCAACACGGCGATCCTGAGCGTCGTCGACGCCGTGCTGCTCAAACCGCTCGCCTACCACGACCCGGGCGACCTCACGGTGCTGCTCAACAAGGGAAGCAATCCCGTTGGGCCGGCCACCTTTGCCGCCTGGCGGCAGCGCGCCACGGCGTTCTCGAGCATCGGCGCCGCCGAGTACTGGACGGTGAGCTACACGCACGGCGACGGAACCGACCGCGTGCCGGCGCTGCGGCTCACCTCCGAGATCCTCCCCATGCTCGGCGTCAAGCCACTGTTCGGGCGCGTCTGGTCGCCGTCGGCGGACGAGCCCGGCCACGACCATGTGGTCGTGCTCGGCTACGCCATCTGGGACCGCCTGTTCGGGAGGGACCGCGGCGTCGTCGGCCGGTCGCTTTCCCTGAACGGCGAGTCGTACACCGTCATCGGCGTCATGCCGCCGGGGTTCGCGTTCGCGCCCTTCTGGGCCACCCACGCCGAACTGTGGGCGCCGCTCGCGCTCGGGCCGCGGATCTATCAGCAGGGCGGGCAGAGCCTCCGCGTGTTCGCACGCCTGGCGCCGGGCGCCACTCTCGACCGCGCGCGCCGCGACATCGCGACCATCGACGCCGACCTCGAACGCGAGTTTCCGGGGTCCACGAACGGCGTCGAGGTCCGCCCGCTGGACGAGCTGGTCGTGGGCGCCGTGCGCACGCCGCTGTACGTGCTCATGGGTGCGGTGCTGTTCGTGCTCTTCATCGCCTGCGCCAACGTGGCGCACATGCTGCTGGCCCGGGGCGCGGGGCGGCAGCGCGAGATCGCCGTGCGCGCCGCCCTCGGCGCGAGCCGCCGGCGCACCGTGCGACAACTGCTCACCGAGAGTCTGGTGCTGGCCCTCGCCGGCGGTACCGGCGGCGTGCTCCTGGCCTACGGCGGCGTGCGCCTGCTGGTCACACTCGGCGCGTCGAGCATTCCGCGCGTGCAGGGCGCCACGATCGACGCGCGCGTGCTCGTCTCCGCGCTCGCCATTTCAGCGGCCACCGCACTCGCGTTCGGACTCGTGCCGGCGCTCCGGGCCACGGCGGTCGATCTCAACGAGTCGCTCAAGGACGGCAGCCGCGGCGCCAGCGACGGGAGACGCCGCGCCGGATTCCGGAAGTTCCTCATCGCCTCCGAGTTCGCCCTGGCGCTGGTGCTGCTCGTCGGTGCCGGGTTGATGGTGCGCACCTTCGCGGCGCTGTCGGCGCACGACCCCGGCTTCGATCCGCACGGCGTGCTCTCGGCCGTGGTGTCGGTTCAGGGCACCGCCGAAGAGCCGGCCAACGTGCGCACCGCGTTCTACCAGCAGGTGCTCGACCGGCTGCGCACCACGCCCGGCGTGGCCGCGGTGAGCGCCATCAACCACCTGCCCATCGGCGGCGACCTGTGGGGCTGGAACTTCCACGTCGCCGGCCTGCCCGATCCGGGACCGCACCGGTCGCGCTCGGCGGTGTACCGCGTGGTGTTCCCGCAATACTTCCAGACCATGCGCCTGCCGCTCGTCCGTGGCCGCGACTTCACGCCGGCGGATCGAAGCGACGCACCGGCCGTGGTGATCGTGAACCAGGAACTCGCCGCGCGCGTGTGGCCGGGCGAGGACCCCATCGGCAAGCGGATCACGCTCGACGATCCCGCCCGGAACCCACGCTGGCTCACCGTGGTCGGCGTGTCGAAGAACGCCGCCGAGGACGACATCGCGGGGCCGGTGCAGTGGGAGCTGTACGTGCCCTATCTCCAGCAGGCCGACTACCAGACGAGTCCGCAGGGGCACTTCGCGTACATGACCTTCGTGCTGCGCCTGGCCTGCGCGAACACCGGCGCTCGCGTGCGACGCCGGGAGCGCGACGCCGGCGTTGCGGCGCGCCGTCAACGGAATCGACCGGCAGGTGCCGGTGAGCCAGGTGCAGACCATGGACGCGGTGGTGGCCGCGGCTTCCGCGGACCGGCGGTTCTATCTGGTGCTGATGGTGACGTTCGCGGTCGTCGCGCTGGCGCTGGCGGCGGTCGGCATCTACGGCGTGACGAGCTACTCGGTGTCGCGCCGCACTCACGAGATCGGCCTGCGCATGGCGCTCGGCGCCCGGCCCGGGCAGATGCTGGCGCACGTGGTGGGTGAGGGAATGCGGGTGGCGCTCGCCGGCGCCCTCGTCGGCACCGCCGGCGCGTTGGCGCTCACGCGGCTGCTGGCGGGCGTCCTGTTCGGCGTCTCGGCGCACGACCCGGAGACCTTCGCCGCGGTGATCGCGCTGCTGATGACCGTGGCCGCGGTGGCCAGCTACCTGCCGGCGCGGCGGGCCACGCGCGTGGCTCCGCTCACCGCGCTCGGCCGCGACTAACCGCGCGGGGTCGGCGGCGGCGCCACGGGCAGACTGGCCAGGGCGATCGCCGCCAGCACCGCCAGGTCCGCGAACAGCATCGGCGCGAACGCGGGCGCGCCGTACAGAAAGTCGAGCATCGGATGGTGCGTGGGCCCGTGCAGATCGCCCCATACGTGCAGCCCGAACCCCACCAGTCCGGTGGCCGCCTGCAGCGCCAGCACCGCCCAGCAGGCGCGCACGAACCCGGGCGACAGCGGCCGCAACAGTGCCGTGAGCAGGAACCCCACGGCGAGCGCGCTCGAGAACACGGGCACCCACTCCAGCCGGTTGAAGAACCCGTTCTGCGCGTGATCGCTGAGCGAGAGCGCAAAGTTGCCCACGAAGCCGGCGAGGGCGAGGAAGAGGACCCACTCGGGCCAGTCGGGAGAGCCGGCGGGGATCATCCGGTTGGCGAGCAGCAGCAGGCCCAGCCCGGCAAACGAGAGCGGCGCCACGAAGGGCGCCGAGTACACGAGGTTGTGGAGCGTGGTCGCCACGAAGAACTGGCTCCGCAGGTGAAAGACGAGCCCCGCCACGCCGACCACGACCCCACACCACCCGACCACCGTGCCCGCGCCGCCGAGTGGGGCGCCGGTTCGCCACGACCGGACGACGCCCGGCACGAGCGCCAGCGCGCCGAGGGCGGCGAACCCCACGGGAATCCACTCGGCGGGGCTGGCGAAGCGGTTCACGGCGTGCGCGATGAGCACGTCGAGCACCAGGAACGCCAGATTCGCGCACACGAACGTCTCCACCAGCACCCGCCGGATCGGCGGGCATCGCGAGGCGTGGCGTCATCGACGCCGGCGCGCCGCGCGCAACTCCTCCGCCATCTGGCGGAGCTCCACGCTCTTCGCCACGAGTTCGTAGTTGCCGTGCCACTGCGTGTAGTCGGCGCCGCCCATGAACGCGCCGTGCTTGGTGGTGCGGCCGAAGTAGTGCCACAGGTCGAAGGCCACGAAGTCGATCGGCTGATCGAACGGCGCCGCGGTCAACAGCCCCTCGGTCTTCAGGCTGTCCATGAGCGCGATCGAGGCCGCGACCTTCGTGTTCGTGGCGGCGACCACCGAGTCGCCCTGGGCGTAGAAGTTCTTCACCTGCGCCGTGGCGTGGCAGTTGCCGCACAGCTCCTGCATCCGGGCGCGCGCCTGCGCGAAATCGGGCCGCTTGGTGGACACCGCCTGGAACAGGTACCACGACAGCCGTTCGGTGACGTCGTGGGTCACGTTCATCCCGCCCAGTCCGCTCATGTGACAGGTGGCGCAGGTGGGCACCGACATGTCCATCGTCGTGAGCTGCTTGGGCGGCGCGTCGAGGTTGAGCTGGTTGCGACGCAGCGCGAACAGCACCCCGTGCTTCGATTCGCTGTAGATCTCGAGCTGTGAGTGGTCGGGGCCCATGTGGCACTGGCCGCACGTGGTCGGCAGTCGCGCCAGCGCCACCGACGCGGCGTGCCGCGCGTGGCACACCGTGCAGGAGCCGATGGACCCGTCGGCGTGCGGCTTGCCCACGGAATGGCAGGTGGCACAGCCGGCGCCGATCGCGGTGTTCCCTTCCGGCTGCACGAGCGGATTGGGGGCGCGTTTGACGGCGCCGGGCTGGTACTGCTCGGCATACGCGATCTGCGCAGCCGTGAACGGCGCCGAGCCGTACACCGCAGCCCAGGCCGGCGCGGCGTGCCGGCTCCGTTCGAACTGCTGATACTCGGCGTCGTGGCAGGTGGCGCAGTTGGCCGGGGTCACGCTGTCGGCGATCGTGAAGCCCCGGTGATCCACCGTTTTCTGCCCCTTCACCGGCTGGTGGCAGTCCAGACAGGTGACCCCTTTCACCGCGTGGTGGCTGCGCCGGTACTCGATGACGATGGCCGAGGTCTCGCGGGCATGGCACTCGGCGCACTTGCCGCTCGCCTCCACCAACTGGGCGGTGGGCTGCTGCACCTCGACCGCGGGGCGCAGGCCGTTGACGATGAGCGCGGCGACGATGAGCGCCGTCGCGATGACGATGGCGATGAAGACCGAGCGGAAGGACATGGCGATGAGTCTCGTGCTATCTCGGCCCCACTGTCAAGGCAACCGGGAGCCGGCGCACCGCCGCGAATCCGCCGGCGTCACTCAGTTGTTACCCTGAATCGCCCGCACCACGTCCTGCCGCAGCACGCGGCGAAGCGGGATCGCGGTCCCGATGGCCATCACGATGGCGAGCGTGGCCGTCGCGACGCCGACGGGTAGCAACTGCATCGAGATCACCGGTCTCGGCAGAACCGGATTGCTCAGATACAGATCGACCAACAGTACGGCGCGGCCGCCGAGCAGCAATCCGGCCGCCACCGCGCCCGCGGCCACCCATCCGAATTCGCGAAACAGCGTACGGATCACGCGCGCGTTGGACGCGCCCAGCGCCATCCGGATGCCGAACTCCCGGGCCCGCAGTTCCACGGAATAGGCAGTCAGTCCGTACACGCCCACCACCGCGAGCACCAGCGACACCATCGCCATCACTCCAAAGAACATCGTGCGCGACCGCGCCCTCGCCGACCAGGCCTGCACCGCATTCCCCACCGGCTGCACGTCGCTCACCACGATCCGGGAGTCCACGCGCCCGATCGCGGCCCGCAGTGCCCGAAGCTGCAGGCGCGGATCGCCGCTCATCCGCAGCATCACGCGCGCCGTCGTCCTGCCCATCGCGAGTCCCTGCGTCGTGTAGACCGGCGCCGACAGCGGGTCGAAGTCCGGCGCGGCGCGCACGTCGGGTACGATGCCGACCACCGTGAACCAGTTCGGGCGGTCCTTCGCGTGGACGGCAACGCCGACGCGCCGCCCCAGCGCCGCCCCGTCGGGGAACAGCCACCGGGCCGTCGACTTCGACATGACCATGACCGGCGCGCGGGCGCGCATCTCGGCGGCCGACGGCAGGCGGCCGGCGATCGCCCGCAGGCCCAGTGTCCGGAAATATTCCGGCGATACGTCGTGCCATCCGACCCCGGCCGGCAACTGGGGACGCCAATCGGGATAGAGCAGTGCCGCCCCCCGAATTCCAACGGGCGCCCGGACCACCGACGCATCGATCACACCCGGAATCGCCCGCATCGCCTCTTCCAGCGATGGCGCAACGCCGCCGGAGGCGCCTGAATCCGGAACGTACAGTTGGGCCGAAACCACGTGCGTATAGTCGAAACCCGGGCCGCCGGCGCCCTGTACCTGTCGCTCGGCGACGACGAGCGCCGCCAGCACGGCCATGCAGGCCAGCGACAAGCCGAGCTGCAACCCCACGAGGCCGCGCCGGCTCCGAATCTCGCGGGCACTGCCCGTGGACCACGACCCCCCGGAAAGCACGGGGCGAAGCTCGGTGCGCGACAGTTCGATTGCGGGTGCCAGCCCGAACGCGATCCCGACGGCGAGCGTGCCGGCGATCCCGAACGCCACCATCCGCCAGTCGACGTGCGGCGCGAGGGGAAGCGCGTCGCCACCGAACCAGAGGTGGCGCGCGTCGAGCAGCCAGGCCGCGAGCAGCGCGGCCAGGGCGCCCCCCACGACCGACATCAGCGCCGTTTCGGTGACCATCATCGCCACCACTCGCCGGCGCGTGGCGCCGAGGGCCAGACGCACCCCCAGTTCCTCGCGGCGGCGCATGCCGCGCGCCAGTGCCATCGTGGCGAAGTTCACCGCGCAGAGCAGCGCGATGACGACCGCCGCGGCGATCCAGAGGCGCATCTCGGCCAGGTACGGCGCCGTCACCTCGTCGGCCAGCGACACCACGTCGGACGACGGGACGCGCCCCACCGAGCCATCGGACTCGGCAGCCCGGTGGAGCACCGTCGTGAGGTCGGCGTTCGCCCGGTCCGGCGACACGCCCGGCTTCAGTCGACCGATGGCCGCGAAGTACTGCCAGTCGGCGTTCGGCGACGCCGCGAGGCGTTGCAGGCTGTCCTGTCCCAGCGGCAGCCACAGCTGGGTGCCGCCCGGCATGTCGAACCCCTTCGGCATCACGCCCACCACGAGCGCCGGGCGGCCGTCCACGCGAATCCGGCGGCCCACGATATCGTCCCGCTGCCCGAACCGCGACGTCCAGAGGCCCTGGGAGAGGATGACCGGCGGCGCCCCGCCGCCGGCGGCCGCGTCGGCCTCCGTGAACGAACGCCCGAGCATGGGGCGCACGCCCAGCACGTCGAAATAGTTGCTCGTCACCGGACTGGAGGAGACGTGTACGGCGTCGCCGCTCGCGCCAACGAAGCTCCCGTATCCGTTCAACTGCGCGGTTGCCACGCCGGAAAACGATCGGGCTTCGGATTCCGCGGCGAGCACGTCGCGCGCCGGGAGGAACCAGGTCACCGTTTTGTATTTCGGATCGCGCTCGCGGATCCGCACCAGCTGTTCCTGGCGGGGGTAGGGCAGCGGTCGCAGGAACAGGACGTCCACCATACTGAACACGGCCGTGGCGAGTGCCATGCCGAGGGCGAGCGAGAGCGCCGATCCGACCAGCGACGCCGGATGGCGGCGCAGCCGAGCCGCGGCGGTCGACAGTTCCGAGATCAGCGCGTCCACCCAGGGCAACCCGCGCTGATCACGGTAGGCGTCCTTCGCGCGCTCCATGCCGCCGGTGTTGGCCATCGCGCGCCGTCGAGCCTCCTGGGGCGGGAGACCGCGGCGCAGGTTCTCATCGATCTCGAGTTGGAGGTGGGCGGCGAATTCCTCCTCCAACTCACGGTCCCGGCGCGCCCGATCGAACAATCCGCCCGCGCGCGCCACCCACTCCCTGAACCGGCTCACGGGGCGGCCCCATGCGGATCGAGGAACCACCCCATCAGTTCCGTGGTGGCGTTCCAGGCCTGCGTCGCGCGCGCGAGATGCCGCCGGCCGGACCCGGTGATCTCGTAGAAGCGAGCCCGGCGGTTGTTCTCCGACAGCCCCCAGGCCGCCTTCACGAACCCCTGCTGCTCCAGCTTGAGGAGTGCCGGATAGAGCGTGCCGTAGTTGAGCGCGAGCCGGTGCCGGCTCGTCTCTTCGATGCGGCGCGCGATCCCGTATCCGTGCAGCGGACCGAGCATGTCCAGGGTCCTGAGCACCATGATCACCAGCGTCCCCTGCTGCACGTCGATTCGGTCGGCCACTCGCATTCCTATTGGTTTCCAATAGCAATATGTGACCCCGGCCGGGTACCGGCAACAGGCGTCGCCCCCCTCCGCGCGCGGACCCGATCGAAGCTCTGCGGGCGGAGTAGCGCGTCAGCGACGCCGCTCCGCGACCGTCGCCCACTTGCCGCGATTCCGCCCCCCGTCGGGCTGGTCGCACATCTCGGCCAACACGATGTCGAAACCGATCCCGTCGAGTACGCGCAGCAACTCATCCGGCGGCAGGCTGTCGTAGTAGAATTCGTAGCCGAACATCGTATCGGTGAACCCCTGGCCGTTGGCATCCACCACGCCGCCGCTGCTCAGCATCAGCCGGCCTCCGGGACGCAGCCACCGGTGCACGCTGGCCAGTACCCCAGGCCAACGCTCGCGCGGCAGGTGGAACATCGCGTCCCAACAGACCACGGCGTCGAAGGGGCCGGCGAGCCGCACCGCCTCCATCGTGCCGTGGACCCACTCATGCCCCGGCAACCGCCGCCGCGCCACCTCGAGCATGGCCGCCGAGGCGTCCACGCCCACGATCCGGTGGCCCTGCGCCGCGATGTGCGTGGCGACGGGATGCCCGGTGCCGCACCCGAGGTCGAGCACACGGCTCGCAGGCGCCAATCCCTCCAGCAGGAGCGGAAGGTAGGAGACCTCTTTCGACCGCATTTCGGTGCGGGCGGCCGCGAACGCCTCCGCGATGCGGTCGTACGGCGCCGTGCCCCCGGAGCCCGACGACGCATCGGCAGGTCCACCGCCCGCCTCCGGATTCGCCGGCCGACCCCGCCCCCCGTTCATCCGGGCAGCGCAACGCGCTCGAGAGCCCCGCTCACCGTCTTCCCGCCGAGGTCGAGAAAGAGTTGGCCGTCGGTGACCGTGAGCGCGAAGTCCACGCGCCGGTCCAGCCGCTCGACCATGCGCTCGATCACGGCCCGGTCGGGCGCGTACAACTCCACGTGCTCGGCGCGGTGGATGCGATGCCCTTCGTAGCCGCGCAGCAGCATCCGCGGATCCTTGTGCGTGTACACCACCACGCGGGCACACGCCTTGCTCGCCCTGTGCAGCCGGGCCGCATCGGGGGCGCCGATCTCCACCCAGACCTGCAGCGCGCCCGTGAGATCGCGCACGCTGATCGCCGGCTCGTCCGGTTCGCTCAGTCCCTTGGAGAACGCGATCCCCTCGGCGTACTCCAGACAGTACGCCAGCACGCGGGTCGCCAGATATTCCTCCGTCTCCGACGGGTGCCGGGCGGCCTTGATGGTGAGCGCTTCATACACCCCGCGGTCGATGTTGCTCAGCGCGACGTCGAAGGTGTGCATGGTGGATGAGAGGGCCATGACGAGTCCGGCTCAGAGGGTGATGCGGTACCGCAGTCCCGGCGTTCCGCCGAACGCCGCCGGTTTGGTGAATCGCTCGTGCAGCACGCCGCCGTTCGCCTCCACCACGCGCTGCGAGGCGACGTTGTCGACGTCGGTGGTGATCTCCACGAACGCCAACCCCGAGAACCTCACCTCCGGTAGCATCAGCTGCAGGGCGCGGGTCGCGTACCCCCGCCGCCGCTTCCACGGCACCACCGCGTAGCCGATGTGCCCCAGGCAGGTGGGCGGCAGGTCGGTGGTGCCCGGTTGCCAACGGAAGCCGATCGTCCCGACGAACTCGCCGTCCCACATCCAGCGGTGAAATCCCGGCAGGCGTTTCACGAACGTGCCGTCGGGCATCGGGATCGGCGGCCCCGCGGCTTCCCGATCGTCGAGTCCCGCGAGAAACGCGGCCGGGTCGGCCGCGATCTCCGCGAGTTCCTCGCGCGCCGCCGCCGCGCCGCGCACGTTGTCCGGCGACCACCCCCGTTCGAGGGCGGCGACGTAGCTGGACAGATGCTCCGTGGAGGGGTGAACGAGGCGCAGCATGACGGGAAAGCTAGCGCGCCGCCGGCCGTTCGCGATCTCCCGCCGCCGGTGCCTACATGCC
>CAVSJE010000013.1:0-714987 GCA_963728115.1 uncultured Gemmatimonadaceae bacterium | reverse complement strand
GCAAGATCGAGGGGCCCTCCCCGCTTCGTACAATATCGGCTGGAACACCGCCGTCGTCCTCCGCGCCTACACAAACGGTGATGTCAGGATGATTGCCCGGAAAGGCTCCGGCACGGAAGTCACGCCTCACCGTGTAGAGCAAACGGCCTGCAGCATGGATGACCCGCACACGGGAAGAGCGAACCGCGAAATAGGGACCTTCCAGCGCGGCCCCTGCGGCAACGAGTCGAAGCACGAAGGCCCCAAATTGTTCGTGATGCAGAGACGCCGCACGACTTCGCGAGACCATGTTGGACGGCGTGCCGGTCCAATCTCGCCGCAGCGCGTACAGGTCAGTGGTGTTATGTTCGTTGAATAGAGGCGGTTCGGGTGTCTGCCCTTCCCCCCGCCGCCACGAACACGCCCCGGCCGGTTTCCACAATCTCTCGAAGCAGCATCGCGCTGAATCGCGTTACTCATCGAGGAATTGGTCACCTGACATTCGCTCGTGGATTCTATTGATTTGGGACGCGCCGCCCATGCCCATAGGTCCGGAGCTTTGACTTCGAGCGCCTCCGAGCTGGAGGGATCCACGATCACCACGGCACGCGGAAGAGCGTTCCCGAGGCAGCTCAACAGAACGCGATTCAGATAGTCCCAGTCCGTCCAATAGCCCACAATCAGTACGTCTCGTTGGGGAAGCCGGCGTCCAGCCGACGAGATGACGACCCTACGCGTCCCTGCCATGTGCCTTCATCCAACTGGGCAGGGCACCACAGCGTTTCGCGTCGAGCCTTTTGACAACACCCGTGTAACTTCAAGTAAGGTCGGTGTTCGAGTTCTATCGCCGCCTGATCGCCATCGAGCGCCGATTCAAAAGCCGGCCCCCGAGGCGGCGGGCCGCATTTTCGACAAGAAAGTCAACATTCGCAGTCACTGTGCAATCGCAGGCGCCACAGCCTAGAAATCTGCGATCGCCTCGTGGCCACGATTTGGCTCGCCGAGGAATGGCCGCCACGCTACCAGACGGGTGAGAAAGTAGCTCGCAAGTTGGCCGCGCTGGTAGAATTGGCACGCAAGATCCGGCAGCCGCGAATGGAGCTCCCGAGGGAGTACTTCGCCGGTCAACTCGTGCTTCCTCGCGCAAGAGTCGGCCAGATCGGCCGCTGAGGGCAGGCAACTCGGAGCGGCCATCGACAAACCAGCCCCCGTCAGGACAACCAACCGCCCTGTGAGTATCGATGGCAACAGTAGCTCGGCTGTTTCAGCGTTCACTTGTTCAGGCCAATTTGGGGTAACACCAACGAGCATCGAAGTCGGGCGGGACCGTGCCTGGACGCCAGCCCACGAGGCGCGTTCGCTAGCTATCGACGCTCAGCGAGTTGGAGACGTTCCGAAGAACAAGGTCGATTTTGCTTCACTGCGCCGATGTCGGCAAGAGCCGCATAACCTTCTAGTGTTGGGATTAGAGAGATTAAGAACCCCGCCTCAGCCTCGGATGGACGACGGGTCCAGCCGTGGGACGGGTCGTGATTACGGCTCTTTAATGTCCGGCCGTGCTGGCCGACTTCTTGCCAGCCGGTAACCGGCCAGGCACAATGGTGTGACGGCTGCACTCGCATCTGACGTCAATTGGCCCGCGGCGACTGGATTGTCTGGAGGGTGGTTCAGCGATGCCCGACCGTCTTGATAGAACTGCCATCCCAGATGAACCAATAGGGATCGGTCCCTTCCGGGTGCTCGGGAAGCTGGGCGAGGGCGCGTTCGCGAGGTCTTCCTTGCGCAGGGTGCCAAGGTTGGTGAGTTGTGCGCGCTCAAGGTGCTCAAGCGTTCGCCGAGCGACGACGAGGACGCAGAACGCGGATTCAGAGACGAGATCAGGCTCTGGCTCGCTATGGAACCCCATCCTCACGTCGTCTCCGCCCTGCGGGCCGAGACGTTCAACGGACGCCTTGCCCTCGCGCTGGAATTCATCGCGGCGGGAGAAGATGGCGCCGGTACTCTCCAAGTCCTTCTTGAGCGCCGGCGCGTCGGGGCATCCACAGCTTTGCCCTCATCTCCCAGATCTGCGAGGGTCTGCAGCACGCGCAGCGGCAGGGTCTCCTGGCGCATCGCGACATTAAGCCGGGGAACATCCTCATTGACAGCTTCGGGGACGCGAAGGTCAGCGACTTCGGACTTGCGGGGCTTTCGTCGCCGCAATGGAAGAGCCTGAACATCCAAATTGATACGATCGCAGGGTCTCCGGCCTACATGGCGCCCGAACAGTTCTTCGCACCCCACGTTGACCATCGTGCCGATATCTACGCGGTCGGGATCGTTGCATATCAACTCCTGAGCGGAGGGAACTATCCCTACGACCTCCGCGGGAACGGCTCTGCGCAGGAGTTGATGCAAATCCGCCTCCAGTCGGAGCCACGTCCACTCACAGGCCCGGAGTGGGGCGTTGTCCGAAGGTGCTTGGCCAAGGACCCGAAGGACCGGCCGCAGACGTATGATACCTTGATCGCTGAACTCAGCCGCCTTTTCAGGGCACGAACCGGCCAAAGATATCGGCCCCTGCCGCGCTCCCTGGCGGAGGCCCATGCGCTGATAATCGTGGGGCCAGTTTCATGTTGCTCGACGAGCCGGCGATCGCACTTGAATTGACGGAAAGGGCCGCTCAGCTCGCCCCTGGGTATCCCAAACTGGACGTCAACAAGGGGTGCATCCTCGCCGCGATGGGGGACTACTCATCGGCGCGGCGCGTCTGGCAGAGCGTCGTTCGGCAGCATCCGAATACCGGGCGAGCCCACTACAATCTCGGCAACTTGTACCTGCGGTCTGCGGATTACACGCGCGCAGTGGAATGCTACGATCGCTGTCTCACAGCCGAAAGCGATTACGTGCCCGCTTGGATCAACAAGGCGATAGCACTCACCGAACTGGGCCACCTGGACCTTGCCGAAGACGCCTACGAGACGGCGGTCGGATGGTCACCAGGGGACGCGCAGGTCCACTACAACTTTGGCGTCTTCTTATGCAATCAGGGGCGGTTGACCCAAGCGAAGGACGCGCTGCTGACGTGTGTGCAACTGGACCCTCGCCACAAGGCCGCATGCAATTACTTGGGCAACTGTAGCACGGGCTGGGGAGCGTCGATGCCGCGAAGGCCTGGTACCGAAAGGCGCTCGCGATTGACCCCGGATATACCTATGCCGGTCCAACCTTGCGAACCTAGGTTGATCACTGGCTCCCTCAGCAAGCAAAGGCCCCTACATCAGCCCGGCCAATCAGGCCGTTTCGTCGCTGTTGCGCCAGCCCACCTGGTCCGACGATCAGGGGGGGGCCGGCTGAGAGCAGCTCGGTAAAGTGGGTTACCATTCGTCATGACCGTGAGCAAGAATGCGGAGTGCATCTACTGTCGCATTGCCGGCGACTCCCGACAGTTCAACACTGAGCACGTGATTCCGCGGGCATTCGGCCGCTTCCGGGGCGCCCTCACTTTGGCTAGACCGCGGCGCTACCGCGTCTGCTCCGCCTGCAATCAGCGTTTCGGCAATTCGCTGGACATCGGTCTCGCCCGCAACTCATACGAAGCGTATCTACGTGCAAGGTCTGGCCTACTTTCGGCGGAGACCTCCATCGCCTCGGTTACGACCGGCTGACGCTCATGATGCCCCGGGACCATCGCATGGCACCGATGCTGCTCCGATTCGTCATCAACAAGGAGAGCGACGAACTCGGCACCGCGCCAATGGCCCAACTTCGGGTTACTTGGGGCAATTCCTCGCCTGTCTGCATTCCGGAGCGGAAGATCCCGCGGCAGCTCCCCCCGCTGTTGGCGAAAGGCAAGCCGGAACGCGTCGAAATCTTCTGGTGGGCGGGCGACCCAACCGCGCCGGAAAGAATTCGGGGAGGCGTCCGTGGCTGCCGGACTGGACCACCTATCGTGGACGCCCATTGAAGAGTCGGGACAGGATGAGGTCGAGGAAGTTGAGGCTCGACTTTCACTGGAGATCCATCAGCTGATCTTTCGCGCTATAGCAAAAATCGCCTACGAGTACTTCTTCTGGGTCGCCGAGACCCGAGCCCCCGGAGTAATCAAGTTCACCGCTCTTGACGCGATCCGTTGCTTCATTCTGGATGGCGTTGGAACCTGGGGAAGTTTGTTCACGCGTCGAATGACCCAATCCTTGCCGACGAAACGAGCACTTGGCGTTGGACCAATGGCCACCTGATCGCACTGCGTTGGGACACACAGCCCGGAGCGCCGGTCGTCGGGCTGGTCGGCCTGTTCAATGACATTATGTATTGGGTAGGGATATGTGCGGCGCCATCAACGATCTGGCAGGATATCACCAGCGGCCACTGCTACGACCCCGACTGGGTGAGGTTCGTCGTCTCGCGTCCGGTCGCTTCATCTTGCCACCACAATCGATTTCCGCCCGTCGCCCCCACCCGCCGCGATGACCTCCCGCGACCTCCCGATTCAGAACTAGCGATCGCCAGGGAGTACCAATTTGCGGTGGATCTGCCCGGGGGGTCATCTTCTGTGCTACTTGAACGCGAAGAGGCACCATGGCCAAATCCCGCACAGCCAGCATAGACCAGCAACTCCAGTTTCTGACCGGCCATGACACGATCGCCAGCGCTGATGTCACCATGGATGAACTCCGGCGACTCGGCGTCCGCGTCCCCAGGCCCAACAGAATCAGCCGGGCCCGCGACTACTTGCGTCGAATGGGCGAAGAGGCCGAGCGCTCCGGCTCGGCCCTCATGGATCATTCGAGTGCGACATCCGCATTTCGCACGCTCATTGAGGTGTTCTATATAGTCCGCGCGGCCGACCCGAAGAATCCGACCGACCTTTCCGCTCTCCCTCTGCTCTTGGAAGGGGCCGACACGCCGGACCAGGACGCGAATCCCAAAGCACGCAGCACGCAATTTGAACTGTTCGTCTACTCCCTCTTGCGGCTTGGAGGGGTTGAAGGGGTGATGCTGCGGAGCCTGACATCCGCATACGCGCCGGAGACACTTTCTTTGGCTTGGCCGCGAAACGCCTGAGCAGCCCTGGCGCGCTCGAAGCAAGGGTCAAGGACGCCTCCCACCAAATCCGTCGGTCCGGAGCCCCCGGGTTGATCGTGCTGAGTCTCGACTGTTTCGTTGTCGGGCAGCCCCAGCGGAACGTTACTCGGTATGTCCGCCGTATCACGTCCGACTCTGCCGACTACATCCGCGACCAACAGTATTCCGACTCCGTCATAGGCATATTCGGAATGGCTACAACCTTCTTTGCGGAAGGGCAGGACGACTCCTTCCGCATGGGGCTGCATTTCGCTCCGAGCATTCACCTGCTCGCGCCCAGGAAGCATCATGCGCACATTCAGAGGAAACTGTCGCTGATCGGCCACAACGTCACGCCAGCAATCGCGGCGGAGACGCGCGGCCCGAGAACGTGCTGGGGTCAGCGCGAGTAGCGGACACCTGGCCAGTCGCGTGACGGCGCCCGGGGCCCCAGAGCGCATCCGGTCCAGAGCGAAAGACGCTGAGAGCCAGCGAGCGTCCCCGAGAGGCAGCAGAGAGAGGGATACGGCGGGATCGCGGGGCGCCCGCCGCCTGCCGCGACCTCGCTCTCCGTGCCCTGCCCGTTCCATGGACTTTGCGCCGCCTAAATGCGAGTATTTTGAATGTTCCGGCCAGACCACCGACCTGGAACGGGCGGACGGATTCGTCAGCCTGGCAGGGCCACGACTCGATCGCGGTTGCAGTCTGGGCCGCGTCGGGGCGGGGTCAAGCCAACGCCGCGGAGACCGAGCGGCAGCGCGAGTGCTGCGCCGGTCCCACGCTTTTCCGGCAACATGCCGTCGGAAGGACCCTCGGGGTCAGGCTTCACGGCTGGTGCGAAGTTCAACGGGCGGCGGCGGGCGGCGGGCGGGCAATCGAATTCGTTGCGGGAGGTCTTGATGCGGAGAAAGCTGGGGTTTTTGTATGCCGCCGCTGTCGGCGGTGCCGTGCTGCAGCTCCTCGTCGCGCTTTTCGCCGTCGCGCCCGCCGGTGAAGTGGCATCACACCAGGCTGCCGATATATCTTTCGGTTGTCCTACGGTGGCCACGACTCGATCGCGGTTGCAGTCTGGGCCGCGTCGGGGCATGCTCAAGCCAACGCCGCGGAGACCGAGCGGCTGCGCGAGTGCTGCGCCGGTACCACGCTGATGCAGGCCGTCTCGCTTTCGTAGAGAAGTCAGGACGATGCCAAGCAGCACGCCCGGACCATCTGGACCGCCCCGGCGGAAGGGTGCTTCCTCGACTAGAGGAGGCACCCTTCTTAGTCGGATGGCCCGGAGGACGGCACTTCGCGCGGCCTTCCACGCTCTGCGGGGCAAACGGCGGGCCCGGGGTGGCGTCGATGACGTCACTCTGGCGGACTATGCGACCGACCTGGATGGCCGCCTCCGGGCCCTCCGAGAACGGCTCGCGCGTGGGGAGTTCCGGTTCAGCCGGCTCCGGCCCGTGGCCATACCCAAGAAGGGCACCGACAAGTTCAGGCCGATCTTGGTACCTACCGTCGAAGACCGGGTGGTTCAGCGCGCCGTCCTACGGGCGATTGCCAAATACGTCGCCCCTCACATCGATCACCCAAGCAGTCACGCTTTCCTCGGCGGACCCGGTCGAGGGGTGCGATCCGCAGTGACGAACTCTGCGGGCATCTGCGCGCTGGGCGTTCCTGCGTCTTGTTGCTGGATATCGTTGACTTCTTCCCCTCGATCGACGCAGCGCAGGTCATCGCGGACCTCACCAGCCTTCTGCCCGATGACTCGCTTGCCCCACTCTTGAATCAATTGGAGAACTGGGAGATCCACGACCTGGCGACCGTACCGGAAGTGAAGCGCAGTTGCTTTCCTGGATCAGCCAAGGGCCTGCCGCAAGGGTCCGTGCTGTCACCGGTTCTCGCGAACCTTTACCTTCGCCGGTTTGATGCAGATTCCACGTCACACGGAATAACAGTGGTCAGATACGCGGACGACCTCGCTATTCCTTGCAAGGACGTGGAGGAGGCTCGGGACGCACACAGGTGGATAAAGGCGTATCTCGGGGACATCGGCCTCGCGATTCACGACTTCGAGGGGCCTGGTCGAAGCAAGAAGGCTCGGCTGGCTTGCGGACCCCAGGTCAACCTGGATTTCCTCGGTGTGAACATTCGAGGCACGGTTCGGCGTCTCGCACGCCGACCAAGCAACGACTCCGTCAATCGCGCAAAGCAAACGATTATCGAGACGTTGGCGCCGGACTCGCAAATCCCGCTCGCGGAGCGGTATCGCAAGCTCTCCTACTTCGCATCGGGCTGGCTCGGGTCATACGGTCAAGTATCCGATGTTCGGCGAGCACGTGCTACGATTCTGGCTCAAGCGAACAGTTCGCTCGAAGACTTGCTGCGCAAGGCAAAGCTCCTCGCCCCTGGTCGCAATTTGACAAGGCGCCAGCGGCGGCTGCTCGGGTTCGAGTCGTTGTTCGAATAGGAACCCCTGCTCTACCTTGGCCGCCGGGGGTGGACTTGGGCTCCTGAAAAGTCGTCCGGGCGGGGGCACGTCACGGGGGCTGATGCTCTGCCCCGCCCACTGCCCACTGGCCACTGGCCACTGGCCACTGGCCACTGGAAGCCGATGCTGACTTGGAACCCGGCCCGCCGGGCGAAAGACCCGCCCCCTCCTCGGCCTGATGCGCGGCGGACGGCTTTCAGCTCTTCCTCGGTGGCAGCGTCCCCGGTGGCACGAGCCACTGAGGCTCAGCCTTCAGCGCTTTGGCGATCTTGACGAGCGTCTCTAGGCTCGAGTTCCGAGTGCAACGGTCCATGGCCCCGAGGAAGCTGCGGTTCAGCCCGCCGCGCTTGGCCAATTCCGCCTGCGTCAAACCCGCCTCCCGCCTCGCTTCTCGTATGCGGGCGCCGATTTCAGAGACAAGATTCGCCGAGGAATTGGGGTTCATCCGCGATAGGGGACAAGGGATGGTAGCGCCATAAGAGCCAGAAACGGACCGGTCCGCCGAGCGATGAGCACGGCGGACCCAGGAAACCGCTGCGAAATGGACATCGAGTGGTCCGTCTTCAAGTCATCCAACTCGTTGACTCTGCGTCATTTCGAAGGTGCGAACAATACGATTACCCGGATGCGAACGATGCGGATGCCCCGCAGGTCCGCGGCCCCAATCCCCTCCCCCAACAACAAAGCGCGGCCCGGGTTCCTCACCCGGGCCGCGCTCGTTCCATCCTCGTTCCCCATCGGCCTACTGCACCGCGTTCACCATGTCGAAGATCGGCAGATACATCGCCACCACCATGCCGCCCACCACCACGCCCAGGAACACGATCATCACCGGCTCCATCAGCGCCAGCAGCCCGCTCACCGCCGCGTCCACCTCTTCATCGTAGAAGTCGGCGATCTTCGACAGCATCTCGTCCAGACCACCCGTCTGCTCACCGACGTTGATCATGCTGATCACCATCGGCGGGAACACGTTGCTCTTCTTCAACGGCGCGCTGATCGTCTCACCGCCCGCGATGCTGGCCCGCGACTCCATGATCGCGTCCTGAATCACCCGGTTGCCCGCCGTCTTCGCCGTGATCTCGAGCCCGTCCAGAATGCTCACGCCCGACCCGATCAGCGTGCCCAGCGTCCGCGTGAACCGCGACACCGCGCTCTTGCGCAGCACGTCGCCCAGCACCGGCGCCTGCAACGCCATCCGGTCGATCACCAGCTTCCCGTCGGGGGTCGCGTAGTACTTCCGGAACAGATACCCGGCCAGAATCAACCCGCCGGCCACCGCCCACCAGTACCCCGTCAGGAACCCCGACAACCCGATCACGATGCGCGTCGGCAACGGCAGCGCCACGTTCACGCTCGAGAACATCTTCTGGAAGACGGGAATCACGAAGATCAGCAGCACGGCGATCGCCGCCGCCGCCACCGTCATGATCACCGCCGGATAGATCATCGCCCCCTTCACCTTCCGCACCAGGGCGTCGTTCTTCTCCATGAACACGGCCAGACGCAGCAGGATGGTGTCCAGAATACCGCCCGCCTCACCGGCCGCCACCATGTTCACGTACAGCTCCGTGAACGCCTTGGGATGCTTGCGCAGCGCGTCGGCCACCGTGTGCCCCGACTCCACGTCGAACACCACGGCCCGCGTCACGTCGCGCAACGCCGGGTTCTCGCTCTGCTGCGCCAGGATGTCCAGCGCCTGCACCAGCGGCAACCCCGAGTTGATCATCGTCGAGAACTGACGCGTGAAGATCACGATGTCGCGCATCGCGATCTTGCCCATGCGCTTCTTCTTCGCCCCGCCCTCGTCGATCTTCACCACCGTGAGCCGCTGCCTGCGCAATTGCGCAATCGCGTCGTCGCGGCTGGCCGCCTCCATGGTGTCGTTCTTCAGCTGGCCATTCGTCGTACGCGCGGTGTAGCTGTATGTAGGCATACCGCCTGTCGCCTCCGGTGATTACCGCCTGTTGCCCGTGATGCTCGGCGTGAGCGATCCCGTCCGCTTCTCCTCCACCTCGTCCAACGCCACTCCGCACATGCGGGCCAGTTCGATCGGATCGTGCGACGCCCGCACGCACTCCTCGAACGCCACGGCCCGCGTCACGTACAGATTGTAGAGCGCGTCGTTCATCGTCTGCATGCCGAACTTCTTCCCCGACTGCATCATCGAGTAGATCTGGTGGATCTTGTCGTCGCGGATCAGCGCCCGGATGGCCGGCGTCACCACCAGAATCTCCGCCGCCATCGCCCGCCCCTTGCCCCCGATCTTCGGCAGCAGGGTCTGGGTGATGATCCCCTCCAGCGAAAACGCCAACTGCGCCCGCACCTGCGACTGCTGGTGCGAGGGAAAGACGTCGATGATCCGGTTGATGGCCTCCGCCGCGCTGTTGGTGTGCAGCGTCGCGAACGCCAGGTGGCCCGTCTCGGCAATCGTCAGCCCGGCCTGGATGGTCTCCAGGTCGCGCATTTCTCCAATGAGGACGACGTCGGGGTCCTGGCGCAACGCGTACTTCAGCGCCGCCCCGAAGCTCTTCGTGTCCGACCCCACCTCGCGCTGGTTGACGATGCAGCCCTGGTGCTTGTGGATGAACTCGATCGGGTCCTCGATCGTGATGATGTGGCCCCGGATCTCCTTGTTGATCTTGTCGATCATCGCCGCCAGGGTCGTCGATTTCCCCGATCCTGTGGGCCCCGTCACCAGAATCAGCCCCCGCGGCTTGTCCGACAGGTCGCTGATGACCTTCGGCAGCCCCAACTCCTGGAAGGTCTTGATCGTGAACGGAATCTGCCGGATGACCATCGACACGCAGCCGCGCTGCTTGAAGCAGTTGCCGCGAAACCGGGCCAGGTTCTGGATGCCGAACGAGAAGTCCAGCTCATCCTCCATCTCGAACCGCTTCTTCTGGTTCTCGGTCAGTACCGAGTACGCCAGCTGCAGGGTGTCCTTCGGCTGCATCACCGTCTCCACGCTCGAGTCGGTGATGTCGCCGTCGATCCGCATCTTGGGACGCTCGCCGGCGGTGATGTGGAGGTCCGAGGCGCCACGCTCGATCACTTCCTCGAGGAGCACGCGGAGATTGACCGTCGAAGGTGTGGCTGGGGCTGTCATCGATTCCTTAGCGGGTGAGGCGGTGAGGCCGTAGGGTGCTGCGGCCGGCGGCGGGCACGTCCCGCCGCAATAAAGACGAAGCGGGGCCCGAGAAGTCAGCGACCGGTGTTCACGGTCGCTACGCCGACGTCTCCCGGCACATCTGTTCCATGGTCGTGATGCCCTTCATCACCTTCATCCACGCGTCCATGCGCAGCGTGAGCATCCCCTCCTCGATGGCGGCATCGCGAATCTCGGCCGCACCCACGCTCATCATCACCAGCTTCCGGATGCTGGGGGTCATCGGCAGCACCTCGTACACCCCCTGCCGCCCCTTGAGGCCCGTGCCGTTGCAGGTATCGCATCCCCGCCCGCGGAAGTACGCGAGTTCGCCGAACGTGGTGTCGAGCGTCACCTTCGCCAGGTGCGGCGCCGCCTCCTTGGTGGCCCGGAGCCGCGCCGCGTCGATGGCGTAGTCGGTGAACCGGAGATCCCGCAGCGTCGTCTTCGGCGTCACCTTGGCGATCGCCAGCTCCTCCTCGTCGGGCGTGTACTTCTCCTTGCAGTTGGGACAGATGCGCCGCAGCAACCGCTGCGCCAGCACCAGGTTGAGCGCCGACGCCACGTTGAACGGCTCCAGCCCCATGTCCATCAGACGGGTGACCGTTTCCGGCGCCGAGTTGGTGTGCAGCGTGCTGAGCACCAGGTGGCCCGTGAGCGCCGCCTTGATGGCGATGCCGCCCGTCTCCAGGTCGCGGATCTCCCCCACCATGATGATGTTCGGATCCTGACGCAGGAACGCCTTCAGCGCCGCCGCGAACGTCATCCCCACCTCGTTGCGCACCAGCACCTGGTTGACCCCGAACATGTTGTACTCCACGGGGTCCTCGGCGGTCATGATGTTCACGTCGATGGAATTCACCTTCGAGAGCGCCGAGTAGAGCGTCGTCGTCTTGCCCGACCCCGTGGGGCCGGTCACCAGCACCATCCCGTAGGGGTTCATCACCGCTTCCATCAGATCCTGCTCCGCCTTCGGCTCGATCCCGAACTTCTCCAGGTCGAGGGTCAGGTTTCCCTTGTCGAGAATCCGGAGCACGATCTTCTCGCCGAACAGCGTGGGGAGCGTCGACACGCGATAGTCGATCACCTTGTTCCCCATCTTCAGCTTGATGCGGCCGTCCTGGGGCACCCGGCGCTCGGCGATGTTCAGCGACGCCATGATCTTGAAGCGCGACACCAGCGCCGCCTGCATCTTCTTGGGCGGCTTCATCACTTCCATGAGCGCGCCGTCGATGCGGTAGCGCACCCGCAATTCGTGCTCGAAGCACTCGAAGTGGATGTCCGACGCCCCCTTCTTCACGGCGTCGGTGAGGATCGCGTTGATCAGCTTCACCACCGGCGCGTCGTCCACCGCCGCCGCCAGCGCCGCCGCCGAGACCTCCTCCTCCTCGTCCTCCACCACCTCGACGTCGCCCTCCAGCCCCATCCCCTCGATGTCCTCGAGGAGCGACGTCATCTGCGTATCGGTGGCCTCGAAGATCTTCTCCAGCGCGTTCTTGATCGTGAACTCGCCCGCAATCACCGGGAAGATGTCGTACCGGGTGATGAACTTGAGATCCTCGAGCACGCCGAGATTCGTGGGGTCGGCCATCGCCACGGTGAGCGTGCGCCCGTCGCGCTTGAGCGGCAGCACGAGGTGCTTCAACGCCAGATCGCCGGGAATCAGCTTCGCGATCCGCGGATCGACCTCGAACTTGGACAGATCCACCGCCGGCATCTTGAACTGCCGGGCCAGCATCTTGGTCAGCTCGGTCTCGTGAATGAAGCCGAGCTTCACCAGGTTGTACCCCACCCGCGTGCCGCTCTGCTTCTGCTCCTGGAGCGCCTGCGCAAGCTGCTCCTTGGAGATCACGCCCTCGCGAACGAGGAGATCGCCAATGCGTTCGCTGGATGCGACGGGGACAGCCATGGCGGTGGGTGCAGGGGTGAAACGGTGAAGCCGAAGAACGGCCGGCAGACTTCCGTATGAGGACGGGACGCCGCAATCCGGAAGGTGCCGACCCGTAACCTCCCTGTCAAGAACGGGTTAGCCCTTCTTCACGGCGACCGAAAGTGTGAGCCAGCGCACGAGTTCCGAACGTCCGGCACCACGACAACTTACAGACGCGGAAAACCCGAAAACGTGACCAGGGAGTCCAGCCGGCGGGCCTTGGAGGGTCCGATTCCCTTCACCCGTTGAAGCGCCGCGAGCGATCCGAAGGGGCCGTTGGAGTCGCGGAACGCCACGATCCGGGCCGCCAGCGCCGGCCCGATGCCGGGCAGCGCCTGCAGCTCCCGGGCGGTCGCACGATCCACGTCCACCCGATGGTGCGGCCCCGGCGGCGCCGGCACGGCCACCACCGTCACCTTGGGCCGCACCGTGACCGGCTTCCGCCGCGCCCGCTTGGGGGGATTCGTGTCGCGCCCGGCGCCGCCGACGGCCGAGAGGCGCGCGTCGAGCGCCTGCCGGGCAGCCGGCGGCGGAGGCTCGTGCGCGCGGAGAAAGCGGACCCCGCCCCCCAGAAAGGCGACGACCCCGATGAAGACGAGGGCTTTGCGTTCGGCGGCAGTCGACATGCATCGACGCTATCCCCCGGGGACGCGCAGGGCGTCATCGTCCGCCCGCGGCGCGGCGCAATTCGCCGCCTTCAACCGGGAGCTGGAGCACGTGGAGAGTGATGTAAGCGTTCGTACCCGGTGTGTGTCGGATTCGTAAACTCCGAAACCCCGCGGCAAACGTGGTGGTACGCAGAGTTGTCTCAACCAACGAGACCGTACCACATCTCTTTCGCGGGGGTTCGCCATGCTCTCCACACTCGCCGTCATCCTCTCAGCCGCGCAGTTCGCCGCACCCACGGCCGTCACCCCCACCCCGCTGCCGCCGGCCGCCCATGTGTCCGTTCCGTCGGTACCCGGCACGCCCGACACCCGTGCGACTCCCGATGCCCGGATCGCCCACGCCGACTCGCTGGTGTTCGCGGGCCGCCTCGGCCGGGCGGAGGATCTCTACCGCGACGTGATCCGCGACGAGGAACAGGCCGGCCGCTACGCCCGCGACGCCTACTGGAAGCTGGCAGTGGCGTTCGACCTCGCCGACAACACCGCCAGCACGGCGCGTACCCTCGACCAACTCGCGGAGGCGGCGTCGACCTTCGGCGACCCGCAGACCGAACTCGCGGCAAGCTTCGAGTCGGCCCGACTGCACGTGCTGATGCGCGACGGCCGCACCGCGCGGACTCGCGCGGCCCGCGTGCGGTGTCTGCTGCAATCGCCCGCGATTCCCGCGGCCGTGAAGGCAGACTATGAAGCGCGGATCATCGTGAAGGACTGACCGTCGAGCGGGGAGGCGGCGACGAATTCGCCGCCTCCCCGCCCCCGATCTTCACCGCCGGCCGCAGGCGGATGCGGCGGCTCCGCTACTCCGTGACCAGCTTCACGGCCACGTCGCCCACGATCTGCAGGCTCTTCGCGGAGACCTTGTCGATCGTGTCCTCGAGCGTGTGGTGCCAGCCGTCCACGTGCGTGGCGTCGCGGGGGCCGTAGTCGTAGTCGATGACGTCGATCACGTGCACGCCGTGGTACAGGAAGGGCACGTGGTCGTCGATCTCGGTCTGCCCGCGCTGGTTGATGAAGTATTTCGAATACCCCAGGTCGCGCGCCGTCTGCCAGACCCGCGACACGACCTCGGGCGCCGCGTCGGCGGAGTTCCCTTCCTGGTAGATGTCGAGGCTCCGGTCGCCGATCATGTCCCAGAGCACGCCGTACAGCGGCTTCCGGGCGGTGTCCATGTGCGCCGCGTAGTAGGTGGATCCGATGAGCACGTTCGGGTTGCTCGCCGTGTCGGTCCAGGCGCTGAAGTCGCCGTAGTCCTCGCCATCCACGAACAGCAGGTCGACCCCCACCGTGGGCGGCGTCTTCTTGAGCGCCGCCGCCACCTGGATCAGCATCGCCACGCCCGCCGCGCCGTCGTTGGCGCCCGGAATCGGGCGCTTGCGATTGCCCAGCACGGGGTCGTTGTCGGCCGTCGGCCGCGTATCCCAGTGCGTGATGTACAGTACGCGCTGCGAGTTCTCCGGCGCGATGTGGGCGATGATGTTCCGCATCGGGATCGTGTCGCCGGTGGGCGTCACGTGCATCCACCGCTGTTCGGTCACCGAGTCGCCGAGGCCCTTGAGTTGGGCGACGATCCAGTCTCCGGTCTTCTGCCAGCCCGCCGAGCCCGGCACGCGGGGACCGAAATCGACCTGGGTCTTGGTCATGGCATACGCCGCCTGCCCGTCGAACGTGGTCTGCGGGCCGCGGAAGCGGTCGCAGGAGGTGAGGGTGAGGGCAGCCAGGCACAGCAGAGAGAACATTCGCACGTGACGATCGACGGGTGACGGGGAGCGGAGCGGTTGGGGGATGAGCCAGTATACACAGCAGCCGGGGGGAGCGCACCAAACCCGTCCGGCGCGGGTATCACGGGGCGTGCCGGCGGTCCGGATTCCGGCGCCGTGGTCCGCCTCGCCGAGCGGCGCGCCGGCGCATCCGCCATCCGGACCTTGAAATTGCCGGGCCGGGTGGTCGAATATTCTACCCGTGCGTCCGCCCACAACTCCGTGGGACCGTTGAAGTTCCCCGCCGCCGAGGTGCGAGCGCCCGTTTCGTGAAGATTCTCACCAAGTACGTGCTGAAGGAGCACCTCGGGCCCTTCGTCTTCGCCTGCACGGCGCTGACGTCGCTGATGCTGCTGCAGTACATCGGCAAGCGGCTGGGCGACCTCGTGGGCAAGGGGCTGCCCTGGCACGTGCTCGCCGAGTTCTTCGTGCTCACCGTGCCGTTCACGGTGGCGATGACGCTGCCGATGGCGGTGCTCGTGGCCGTGTTGTACGCGTACAGCCGGATGGCCGCCGAGAACGAGATCACGGCGATGCGCGCCAACGGGATCAGCATGCGCACGCTCATGGTCCCGACCTTCGTGGCCGGCGCCGCGGTGGCGCTGGTGATGCTGGTGTTCAACGACCAGGTGCTGTCGCGCGCCAACCACCAGTTGGCGGTGCTCCAGAACGACATCGGGCGCACCAAGCCCAGCTTCGCCCTCAAGGAACAGATCATCAACACGGTGGCCGACCAGAAGCTGTACCTGCGCGCGTCGCGCATCGACCGCGGCTCGCAGCACATGCAGGGCGTGGTGATCTACGACGTCGGCAACCCGCAGCACCGGCGGACCATCTTCGCCGACAGCGGCACGCTCGCCTTCGCCGAGAACCGCACCGACCTGCTGATGCGCCTCTACCACGGGTGGATGGTGGAGGTGCCCACCGACCACCCCGAGCAGATGACGCGGCTGTTCTACGACCGCGATCTGCTGCGGGTCCGGAACGTGACCAACAGCTTCCAGGCCACCGACGCCGATTCGGCCACGAAGAGCGACCGCGAGATGTCGGTGTGCGAGATGCAGGAGCGTTTTGCCGCCGCCGACTATCAGTGGCAGGTGGCCGCGTACGAGCACGATCTGGCGGACGCGCGGCTGCGCCAGCTCAAAGGCGAAGCGGACGTCCGGATGCCGGTCAGGCCGGCGCCGCGCAATCCGTTCGGCCTCGGCAGGATCTACTGCTCCCTGATCGCCCACCTGTTCGGGGTGAAGACCGCCGCCGCGGCCACGCTGCCGCCCGGGCCCCCGGCGCCGGTGGCCGCCCTGCCGCAGCAGCAGAAGCCGCGGCCACCCTCCGACGCCGCCCGCGGCCAGAGCACGGCCGTCCGGACGCCGGTCCCGCGCGTGGCGCCGTCCAGCGGGCTCGTGGTCGACCAACCGGGCACGCCCGGCGCCAGCCAGCAGTTCGACGAGGTCCAGCTCAAGGGCGAGCTGTCGAGCGCGCAGTCGCGCGAGCAGGTCACGCGCTACATGCGCATCCGCTACGACATCGAGATCCAGAAGAAGTTCTCGCTGGCCGCGGCCTGCCTGATCTTCGTGTTGCTCGGCCCCCCGATCGCGCTGCGCTTTCCGCGCGGCGGCGTGGGGCTGGTGATCGGGGTGAGCTTCGCCGTGTTCGCGCTCTACTACGTCGGCCTCATCGGTGGCGAGTCGTTGGCCGACAGCCGCTTCATCTCGCCGTTCTGGGCGATGTGGGGCGCGAACATCATCCTGCTCGTGGTCGGCATCGTGATGACGCTGCGCATGAACCGCCTCTCGGGCGCCACGCGGGGCGGCGACTGGACCGAACTGCGCCAGGCGATGGCGCATTTCCTCCGGCGCCTGATCGGCCGCGCGCCGCGGGAAGCCGCCTGATGCGCATCCCCTTCCTCAAGCCGCTCGACCGCTACGTTTTCGCCGAGTTCTGGAAGATCTTCCTCGTCACGGCGTTCGGGTTCCCGGTGATCACGATCATCATCGATCTCACCGACCACCTGGACACCTACCTCAACCGGCAGCTCACCCCCAAGGCGATCGCGCTCAGCTACCTGTACTGGGTGCCGCAATCGATGTTCATGGTGCTTCCGGCGGCGGTGCTGTTCGCCACCGTGTTCTCGGTGAGTGGGTTCTCGCGCCACTCCGAGATCACGGCCGCCAAGGCGTCGGGCATGAGCTTCTACCGGTTCATCATGCCGATCCTGTTCGGCGCCCTGCTCGCCACGGGGCTGGACCTCGTGATCTCCGACGTGATGCCGGCCGCCAACCGCGCCCACAACGACCTGTTGAACGAGGACAAGTACCGCGGCCAGAACACCCGCTACAACTTCGCCTTCGCCGGCGACAGCAACATGGGGCGCGTGTACAAGATCGGCACGCTCAACCGGGTGATGGGCACGGTGCAGAGCGTGCAGGTGGAGCGGCGCGGCAGCGGCGCCGACTTCCCCACGTACGTGATTGCCGCCGACGGGGGCACCTGGCAGGGCCGGTACTGGGTGCTGCGCAACGGCACGATGCACGTGTTCTCCGACTCCGGCCCCGCGTTCACGATGGCGTTCCGCACGATGCGCGACAACGAGTTCCGGGCCCAACCCGAGGAGATGATGTCGCGTGCCCACCTGCCCGACGAGATGCAGTACGGCGAGCTGTCGCGGGTGATCCGGGCCATGGAGCGGTCGGGCACCGACGTGAACGAGTGGAAGGTGGAGCGCGCCCTCAAGATCGCGATTCCGGTCACCTGCATCATCATCGCGCTCTTCGGCGCCCCCCTGGCCACGAGCAACCAGCGCGGCGGCGCCGCCTACGGGATCGCCATTTCCCTGGCCACCACGGTTACGTTCCTCATGGCCGTACAGGTGACCAAGGCGATCGGCGGCGCGGACATCATGCCCCCCGACCTGGCCGCCTGGATTCCGAACGCCACCTTCGCGGTGGTCGGCCTCGTGCTGTTGGCCCGCGTCCGCTCCTGACCGTGACTCACTTCCCGCACCACCCACATCCCGCCCCCACCGATACCTTCCCGGTCATGCAACGATCGGGGATCCGCTTCTTCCGCCGGGTATCGCGGGGGGTGACGGGGGCGTTCGAGAAGGCCGGCGCCTGGGTGTACTTCACGCGCGACATCCTGCGGGCGTTCAGCGAGCCGGCCACCTACGGCCCCGAGACCATCCGCCAGATGAAGAACATCGGCGTGGACTCGCTGCCGCTCACCGTGATCGTGGCCGGATTCATCGGCAGCGTGATCGCCCTCCAGACCCGCTACCAGATGTTCCCGGGGGTCCAGCTTTCCCTCGTCGGCCTGGCCACGCGGCAGATGGTGATCCTGGAGTTGGGCCCCCTGCTCACCGGGCTCGTGCTGGCCGGCCGTGTGGGCGCCCGCATGACCGCCGAGATCGGCACGATGCGGGTCACCGAGCAGATCGATGCCCTGGAGACGCTGGCCTACGACCCGGTGGCCTTCCTGGTGTTGCCCCGGCTGCTGGCCGCCATCATCATGCTGCCGGTGCTTACGGTGTTCGCCAACGCCGTCGGCGTGGGCAGCGGGTACCTCATGGGGGTGTACGCCACGGGGATCAGTCCCAGCGACTTCAAGGACGGGCTGAAGCTCGGCTTCGGGACCTTCCAGGTGGTGTACAGCCTGCTCAAGGCGACGATGTTCGGAGGGGCCATCTCCTTCTTCTCGGCCTATGAGGGCTACATTGCTGAGGCCGGCGCCGAGGGCGTCGGCCGGTCCACCGCCACCGCGGTGGTGATCACGTCGGTAGCCATTCTCGTGCTGGACGCGTTGACCGCAGTCCTCCTCGCCCCGTACCTACAAGCATGAAACGAAGCGACGAAGTCTCGGTTGGCATCCTCGTAACGGTCGCCGTGGTGGTCCTCCTCGCCGGCGTGCTCTGGCTCGCCCGCGGCGGGCTGTCCTCCGGGTATCCGCTGTACACGCGGTTCTCGTGGGGGCAGAACCTCAAGCAGGGGCAGCCGGTGCTGCTCGCCGGCGTGAACATCGGCTACGTCGACGACGTGGAACTGCGCCCCGACGGCTACCTCGACGTCGTGATGCGGATCAACAACCAGTACCACGTGCCGCGCACGGCCAAGGCGACGGTGCGGGCCGTGGGGTTCTTCGGCGACGTCGCGGTGGCGCTCACGCCGCGATTGGGCGCCAACCTCAGCGAGACCTTCGCCACCGGCGACACCATCCCGGCGGGCCCGCCGGAAGCCGGCGTGTCGGAGATCATGAGCAAGGCCGATTCGATCAGCGGCGCCCTCAACAAACTCATCCACGCCATGCAGGTCCAGGTGGTGGACGCCGGCGGGCTGCGCGACCTGCGCAAGACGATCGCCTCGACCGCCGCCCTGTCGGCCGAGCTCCAGCAGATCGCCGGGCAGCAGAGCGACAATCTGACCCGCACCCTGGCCGCGTACGAGCACCTGGCCCACGCCGTGGATTCGGCGGTCGTCGATTCGACGATGCGCAATCTGCGCGCGTCGAGCGAAACCGTCTCGGGAACGGCGGCCAAGCTCGACAGCGCCACCGGCAAGCTCAACGACCTGCTGGCCAAGGCGAGCGGCAGGGATGGATCGCTCGGATTGCTGCTCAACGACACCACACTGTACGCGAACTTCCGGAACACGCTCGGCACCATGGATTCGCTGCTCGCGGACATCAAGGCGCATCCGGGGCGCTACATCAGCGTCCATATTTTCTGACCGCGGCGCGCAGGCGCCCTGACCACGACGCCTGATCGCGGTCACCGCCGGCCGCTGTCGCCATCCCGCGGCTTCCGTTGACGCGACGGGCCGGCCCGACGAAGTTTCCGGAGCGGATTCTCCGCTCTCCGAGACCCAACTAGTCATGCGCCTTCTCCTTGGCGAAGCGATCTTCTGGATCGCCGCCGTTTGCTGTCTGGTGGCCCAGGTGGCCATCGTCCGGTCCGCCCTCAGCCCCCACGAGCCCGCACCCGGAAGCGAACAGGTGCCCCGCCCCCGCACCGGGGTCGAGGTCATCTGGACGCTCCTGCCCGCGCTCGTGCTGATCGGGGTGTTCGCGCTCACCTGGCAGGCCATGCACCGGCCCCAACTGCCGGCCGGGCTCCGGCTCTCCGACTCCGCCGTCGCCACCAGGCGCGTCCCGTGAGGGCCCTGCGCCGGTACGCGTACCTCGCCCTGGGCGTCGCCTGTCTGCACCTCGTGTTCGGCGCCATCGTGCGCATCAGCGGCTCCGGGCTGGGGTGCGGCACCACCTGGCCCCGGTGCTACGGCTACTGGTTCCCACCGCTGTCGCGACCGGACCTGATCATCGAGGTCATGCACCGCTACCTCGCCTCGGTCGTCAGCCTGTCGCTGCTCGGGCTGTGGATCGGGGCGTGGCGGCGGCGGGCGGAACCCGGCGTCGGGGGCCGGGGGGGCGTGCTCCGCGCGGCCACGGCGGCGCTGGTCACGGTGTTCGCCGTCGCCGTGCTGGGCGGGGTGACGGTCAAGCTCGGCAACGCGCCGTGGACGGTGGTCGCCCACTGGATCCTGGCGATGACGCTGCTCGGCATGCTGGCTGCCGCCGTGGTCCGCACCGGCGCCATGGGCGGGACGGGCGCCCGCGCGCACGGCACCACCCGCGGCTTCGTCCGGCGGGCGAATCTGGCGGCGGCCATGGCCTTCCTCACCGTCGCCATGGGCGGCCTTACCGCCAACTATCCCTTTGCCGCCGTGGGGTGCACCACCTTCCCCTTCTGCGGCCCCAACCCCGACGCCCCGTCGAGCGCCGTGCACATCCAGCTCACGCATCGCACCGTCGCCATCCTGCTGGCGCTCTTTCTGCTGTGGCTCGGGCTGACGGCCGGCCGCACCGTGGTGGCCCCCGCCGTGAAGCGGGCGCTCCACGTGGCCGTGGCACTTGTGGTGCTGCAGATCGGCGTCGCGGCGTCGATGGTGCTGCTGCACATGCCGTCGTCGCTGCGGTCGCTGCACGAGGCCACGGGGGTGGCCATCTGGCTGTCCACGTTCACGCTCGCCTACCTGGCCCGCATCTCGGCCGGGCTCGGGCCGCTGGGTGAAGGGCAGACGGCCCGCGCGCCCGGTCCGGCGCCGCGCGCCGGCGGCGCGCAACGGCCCATGGCGGAGGCGGGCACGTGAGCGGCACGACCACCGTGCCGTCGGCGGCGCGTACGCTCACCCGCGACTTCCTGTCGCTCACCAAGCCGCGCATCATCTCGCTGCTGCTGGTGACCACGGTGGCGCCGATGTACGTGGCCGGCCATCCGAGCATCTGGCTGGTGCTCGTGCTGCTCGCCGGCGGGTACCTGATGGCCGGCGGCGCGAACGCCGTGAACATGTACCTGGACAGCGACATCGACGACCGCATGTCGCGCACCCGGCTGCGTCCGATTCCCAGCGGCCGCATGCACCCCCGCGAGGTGCTGGTGTTCGGGCTCATCCTCGCCACCGGCGCCACGTTCCTGCTGGCGCGCTACGCCAACGTGCTCACGGCGGCGCTCGCGCTGCTGGGCTTCTACGCCTACATCCTGCTCTACACGCGGTGGCTCAAGCGCAGCACGCCGCAGAACATCGTGATCGGGGGCGCCGCCGGCGCCATTCCACCGCTCGTCGGATGGGCGGCGGTGACCAACGGGCTCGACCTCATGGCCGTGTTCCTGTTCCTGATCATCTTCTACTGGACGCCGCCGCACTTCTGGGCTCTGGCCCTGAACAAGCAGAAGGACTACGGCCGCGCCGGCGTTCCCATGGCCCCCCTCGTCTGGGGTGAGCGCGAGACCAAACGGCAGATGTTCTGGTACACGCTCATCCTCATCTCGCTGACCCTGCTGCCGGTGGCCTTCGGCGCGCTGGGCCTCTTCTACTTCGTCATCGCCGTGGCGCTCGACGCCTGGCTGCTGCGAGGGATCGTTCGTGTGATGCGCGCCGCCAACTTCACCAAACCCGCCTGGAGCGTGTACAAGTTCTCGCTCCTCTATCTGGCGCTGCTGTTCACCGCGATGGCGTTCGATCGCGGCCTGTTCGCGTGACCGGCGCGGCGGCCGAGGCCGCTGACGGAACCCCCCGACCCGAACCGCCCGAACCCGAACGGAAGAAATCGCGCCGGCTGAAATCGCCCCGACCGCTGGGCCGGCTGCGCCCCTGGCTGCGCCCGCATCGCGGCGCGCTGACGGTCGCCGCGGCCAGTCTGGTGATCTCGGTGGCCCTCCAGCTGGCCTTCCCGGCGGTGGTGAGCTGGCTGCTCGACGCCGCGTTCCAGCAGCACGATGCCTCGCTGCTCAACCGCGTGGCCCTGATGCTCATCGGGCTGTTCGCGGTCATGGGCGTGGTCAACTTCATCCAGGTGTACCTGCTCTCGGCCACCGCCGAGCGGGTGATCGCGAAACTCCGCGACCGCGTGTTCTCGCACCTCGTGAACCTCTCGGCCGGATTCTTCGCCGACCAGCGCAGCGGCGACCTCACCAGCCGCCTCTCGGCCGACCTCGCCGTGCTGCAGTCGGTGCTCAACAACCAGCTCGCCGAGATCGCGCGCCAGCTCCTGTTCCTGGTGGGAGGGCTCGTGCTGCTCACGCTCACCCACACCCAGCTCATGGTCACGACGCTGGCCGTGGTGCCGGTGATCGTGGGCTCGGCGGTGCTCTTCGGGCGCCGGCTGCGCCGCGCCAGCACGGGGGTGCAGGATCGCATCGCGCGCGCCATGGGCATGGCGCAGGAAGCGTTCGGACAGATCCGCACCGTGCAGAGCTTCAACCGCGAGGGCGTGGAGGCGTCGCGCTACTCGGGGCTGATGCAGGAAGTGGTGGCGGCGGCGCTCGTCCGCGCCCGCATCCGGGCCATGCTGTTCGGCGTCGTGGGCTTCGTCGCCTTCGCCGGCGTGACCGCCGTGCTCTGGGAGGGCGGCCGCATGGTGCTCGCCAACCAGCTCACCGCGGGCTCGCTGGTGGCCTTCCTGCTCTACGCCATCTTCGTGGCGGCGGCCGTGGGGAGTCTGGCGAGCCTGTTCGGCAGCTATCAGGAAGCCATCGGCGCCGCCCAGCGCGTGTTCGAGATTCTCGAGACGCGGCCCACGGTGCCGGAGCCCGCGCACCCGCGGCCGTTGCCCAGGCCGGTGCGCGGCGCGGTGTCGCTCGACCACGTGTGCTTCCGCTACGCCGACGATCTGCCCGACGTGCTGCACGACGTCTCGCTCGACATCGCGCCCGGCGAGGTCGTGGCCCTGGTCGGCCCCTCGGGAGCAGGCAAGACCACCATCGCGTCGCTGCTGCCGCGCTTCTGGGACGTGACCGCCGGCGCGATCCGGGTGGACGGCGTGGACGTCCGCGAATTGCGCTTTGCCGATCTCCGCGACGCCATCGGCATGGTGCCGCAGGAGCCGGCGCTGTTCAGCGGCACGGTGCGCGAGAACATTGCCTACGCGCGCCCCGCCGAGTCGGCACATCCGGCCACCGACGACGAGATCCGCGCCGCCGCCCGGGCCGCCCACGCTCTGGAATTCATCGACCGCCTGCCGCAGGGCTTCGAGACGCTGGTCGGCGAGCGGGGCGTGAAGCTGTCGGGCGGTCAGCGGCAGCGCATCGCGATCGCCCGCGTGTTTCTCAAGAACCCGGCGATCGTGGTGCTCGACGAGGCCACGTCGAGCCTCGACACCGAGAGCGAGCGGCTGGTGGAGGAGGCGATGGAGGATCTCCTGCGCAACCGGTCGACGTTGATCATCGCCCACCGGCTGAGCACCGTCCGACGCGCCAATCGCGTGGTGGCGCTCGAGAAGGGACGGGTGGTGGAGGCGGGCGGGCACGACGAGTTGCTGGCGCAGGACGGGCTGTTCGCGCGCCTGTACCGCACCCAGTTCGCGCCGGCGGCGGAGTGACGCCCCGCGTTCGACGCTGATCCGGCGCGCGGAGGCGGGCGGGAAACCCCCACCCGTCTTGCGTTCGGGAGAGTAGCCCCGGACCGTGGGGGCCGGCCCGCCCGGTGCACTCAGTGGAGCGCGAGCACCGCGTCGAGTTCGGCCGTGCGCCCCGGCTTCACGGTGACCGTCTGCTCGGTGACGCTGTCGGCACGCTCGTGCCAGACGCGCACGTGGTAGGTGCCCGCGGGGAGTCCGGTGATGCGATACCGGCCGTAGCGGTTGGTGACGGCGAAATACGGATGGTCGAATACGGCCACGAAGCCGCGGACGTAGGGATGCCGGCTCAGCCGGACCCGCACCAGGCCGGGTTGGGCGGCGATCTTCGCGCTCGGCACCACCGCCCATCGGTCGACGGTGAGCATCCGGCTCAGCAGTTCGCCCTCGGCCTCGCTGTAGAACCGGGTGTGGTGCACGGTGGCGTCCTTGCTCTGCAGGTTGATCGTGGTGCCCTGCACCAGCGCCAGCATCCGCGGCACGAACTGACAGCGCACGATCGCCAGGTCGGCGCGCCGGTCGCTCGTCAGGGCCTGCCCCTGGTGTACATCGCTGACCCACACCAGCGCGCCCTCGAGGTCGCGTCCGTAGTGCACCACCGATTCATCGCGCATCCGGGTGCCGCACGCGGAGGCGTCGTCGCCGCTGAGGGTCGTGTCGTGCGCCACCGGCACGCTGTCGAGCGTCACCACCCCGTGAATCGTCCCCGGATTCGACACCGCGACCACCTGGTAGTCGCCCCCGGTGGTGATGGCCCTCGCGACATCCTTCGGCGAATCGAATTCGGAGGCCACGGACGCCGTCACCGAGTCTCCCGCCTTCGTCGACGCTCCGTTGGCACCGCCATCGCTCTCCGACCCGGACTCGCCCCCGCACGCGGAAAGCAACCCGGCGACCACCAGCACGAATGCCTGCAACCGGACCGGACGCGCGAACGCCCGGATCTCGCGGGACCACTCCATCAGACGATCATCATCTCCCGCTGGACCACCGAAGGCGTGACCACCGCCTTCCCCGGCACCAGGTGCACATTCACTTCGCTCCGCACGCCGATCTCTCCGGGCACGTAGATGCCGGGCTCGATCGAGAAGCCGACGCCGTCCAGGAGCTGCCGGTCTTCGTGCGTCTCGAGATTGTCCATGTTCGGCCCCGAGCCATGCAGTTCCCGCGGATCCATCGAGTGTCCGGTGCGATGCGTGAAGTACTCCCCGAACCCGCGCGCCGTGATCACGGCACGGGCGGCGTCGTCCACCTCGGCGCCGAGCACCGGCTTGCCCGCGGCCTGGCGCTCCTGCACCAGCGCGATCGCCGCGTCACGGGCATCCCGCACCGCCGTCCAGATCTCCCGCGCACGCGCCGACGGTTCGCCCACCGTGGCCATCCACGTCTGATCGGCCCACACCCCGCCATTCGGTTCGTGCGCCCAGAGGTCGACGAGCAGCACGTCGCCCTCCCGAATCGGCTTCGAATGCTCCGCCGTGGGCTCGTAGTGCGGGTTCGCGGCGTTGGCGCCCACCGACGCGTTCGGCCCATGATCCGTTTCCAGCCCCGCGGCGCTGAACTGCTCGAGAATCCACTGCATCAACTCGTACTCGGTCATCGGATGGGCCGACCGCGCGCGTGTTCCGGCCGTCTTCATGCCCTCCTGCGCGATCTTCGCGATCGCGGCCGCGGCCCGCTCGTGCGACGCCACGTTCTCGGCGTTCCAGGCGGCGTAGAAGCGCGTCACCAGCGTCGCCGACGACACCACTTCGGCACCCGCCGAGCGCACCATCTCGAGCACGCCGGCCGGCACGCGGTCCAGATACGGGACGGCGTCCCCGGGCGAGTACTCCATGGCCACGCGCTTGCCGCGGACCAGCGCGCCCAGGTGCTCGTCGAGCGAGCGCCACGAGGAATAGACGACGCGCTTCCAACCCTTGGGCCAACGCTCCCACGGCCCCTGCTCGATGGCGTGCGTGATCGCCACCGGGGTCCCTTCACGCGGCAGGAAGGCGAACACACGGCGCGACACGAGGCCGGTGAGCTGCAGCATCCCGCCGGCAATCGGGTTCGTGCCGTGGAAATCGAACAGCAACCACCCGTCGAGGTTCTGCTCGGCGAGCACCTGCTGGAGTCGCGGAAGATCGGCTTCGTTCATCATGTCCGTTCGCGGGTTGATTCTCTGGCGGCCCGGCGGCCGCCGGCTGGATGGCGGGTCGCGGCGTTCACGCCACCGACCGCCAGTCGGCGCGCCATTCACAGGTCCCCTCGCCGCGGCCGTCGCACCGGATGTGATCCACGGAACCGATGCTCCCGATCAGCAGCCGCAGGAGTTCCCGGAGCGCCGACTCGTAGTACGCGCACCCGATGCTGCCCGGCGCCGAGCCGAGCGTCACCGAGCGCGGCACTTCGAGCAGGATGTACCCGCCCACGCGCCGCGCCGTTCCGTTCAGGTAGCGCGCCGAGACGTGCCGCGCCCGGCGGAGCGCCCAGGGGCGGGCCACCATCGACGGCAACAGGCGCAGCATCTGCCGGGTGATCGGCGAGATCGTCATGTACGCCTCCCGTGCCAGGTAGCGTCCGGCGGCGCGGAACACGGCCTCGGCATCGGGGCGGCGGCCGATCAGCTTGGCGAGCGCCATCGACTCGTCCTGGGTCGCGCGCTGGTGGCGCCTGGCGGCGTCGCTGTACCGCTTGATCTGCGAGTACACGGTGTCGCTGAGGCCGAGCCGCTTGTTGCGCAGTTCGTCGACGAACTCGGCGTCCAGATCGCCGGGCGTATCGACGTCGCGAACCGCCTCGAGCAGACTCAGTGGGAGTAGAGCGTCAACAGTAGAAAGCATGCACCGGGGAGAAAGCAGCGTGCGAAGCTAACTGCAGCAGCGGCAGGCAACAAGGCGGGAACGACGCCGGCACTCGTGCGCTTCATCAATCTACGCGCTTGCCCGCCCGTCCGCGCCACTCGCAGATTGCAAGCCGGGGGTGGAGTGCGCCCCGTCACCGTTCACCCGTTGCCCGCATGACCGGTCTGGAACGCCTGGGAAGTGGCCTCGTCGTCGCGATCGTGATCGCGGCGGCGGCGCGGCGTGCCCGCGCCCTCTCGATGTCGGGCGCGGTGGCGGCCACCCTGGTGGGCACCGCGGCCGTGGCCGCCGGGTGGGACTGGGGTGCGCTCCTCGTCGCCTTCTTCGTCGCCTCGTCGCTGCTCTCGCGCGTGCGGCGCGAGCAGAAGCGGGCCGCGGCCGCCGGCATCGTGGGCAAGGGCGACGAACGCGACGCCGTGCAGGTGCTGGCCAACGGCGCCGTGTTCGCGCTCGCCGCCACCGCCTACGTCGCCGCGCCGGGCGTCGCCTGGCAGGCCGTGGGCGCGGGGGCGCTCGCCGCCGCCACCGCCGACACCTGGGCCACGGAGATCGGCATGCTCGCCCCCCGCGCGCCCCGCTCGATCACCAGCTTCCGCGTCGTGCCCCCGGGCACCTCGGGTGGCGTCACCATGCTCGGGTTCCTGGGGGGCGTCCTCGGCGCCGCCTTCATCGAACTCGCCGCCCTGATGCTCGGCTGGCCGCAGAACGTCGTCGTTGCCGTGCTCGCCGGCGGGGTCGCCGGGTCGCTCGCCGACTCGCTGTTGGGCGGCCTGCTGCAGCACCGGCGCTGGTGCGACGCCTGCCAGGTGGCCACCGAACGCCTGGTGCACACCTGCGGCAACCCGACGCGGCCCGCCGGCGGCATTCGGTGGCTGGACAACGACGCGGTGAACGCTGCCTGCACGGTGATCGGAGCCGCCGTCGCCTACGCGGCCGCGGTCCACCTGTGACGGCCCCCGACGTGATCGTCGTGGGTGGTGGGCCCGCCGGCGCCGCCACCGCGCACGCGCTCGCCGCCACCGGTGCCCGCGTGCTCGTGCTCGACCGGGCGCGGTTTCCCCGCGCCAAGCCCTGCGCCGAATTCCTGAGTCCCGAGGCCTCGCGCGGTCTGGCCCGGATGGGGGTGCTCGAAGCCGTCGAGGCCTCGGGCGCGGCGCGGCTGGCCGGGATGATCGTCCACGCCCCCGGCGGGGCCCGCATCCACGGCCACTACCGCGCCGGCCACGGCTTCCACGCCTTCCGCGATTACGGCCTGTCGGTGCGGCGCGAGGTGCTCGACCGGCTGCTGCTCGACGCCGCGCGCGCCGCCGGGGCCGCGGTGGAGGAGGGCGTGCGGGTGGCGGACCTCGCCCGCGACGCCACCGGCCGCGTGTGCGGCGTGATCACGCAGGGCGCGCATGGGGAGCGGCAGACACGACCGGCGCGGCTCGTGGTCGGCGCCGACGGCCTCAACTCGATGACCGCCCGGCGGCTGGGCCTCGCGCGCCGCCATCCCTGGCCGCGCCGGCTGGCGCTCGTGGCCCACTTTGCCGGCGTCGGCGGGATCACCGACTTCGGCGAGATGCACGTGGCGCGCGACGGCTACGTGGGGATCGCCGACGTGGGACACGCGCTGACCACGGTGGCGGCGGTGTTTCCCGCCCGCGCCGGCCGCGACATCGCGCGCGACCGCGCCGGATACCTCGACGCCTGGCTGGCGCGCCAGCCGGCGCTCGCGCCCCGATTCGCGCACGCCCGCCGTGTGGACGACGTGCGTGCCGTGGGCCCGTTCGCGTCGCACGCGCGACGGGCCTGGGCGCCGGGGGCGCTGCTCGTGGGCGACGCCGCCGACTTCTTCGATCCGTTCACCGGCGAGGGCATCTATTCGGCGCTCCGCGGCGGCGAGCTCGCCGCCCTCTACGCCCGCGCCGCGCTGGACGCCGCCTCTCCCGCCGAAGCCGACGTGGCGCTGGCGGCGTACGAGCGCTCGCGCCGCCACGAGTTCGGCGGCAAGTGGATCGTCGAACGCGCCATCGGTGCCGTGATCGCCACCGCTCCGCTCATCGATCGCGCGGCGCGCGCCTGCGAGGCCTATCCGGCCCTCGCCGACCTGCTGGTGGGCGTGGCCGGCGATTTCGTGCCCCCGCGCCGCGTCATGCGCCCGGGGTTTCTGCTTAGGTTGTTCGCACGTCCCCTTCCCCATCGCACCGCCGAGGCGGCGACCCGCGCATGACCATCGATTCCGATACCTTCCGCGCCGTGCTCGGCCGGTTCGCCACCGGCGTCACGATTCTCACCACCCGCGACGCCGCGGGGCGCGACCACGGCATGACGGTGAGCGCGTTCAGTTCGGTGAGTCTCACGCCGCCGCTGGTGCTGGCCTGCGTGGACCACGTGGCGAAGATGCACGACCTGATGCTGCAGCAGGAGCACGTGGGGTTCAGCATTCTCGCCGCCGGGCAGGAAGCGCTGTCGCGCCGGTTCGCGGAACTCGAGTCCGATCGCTTCGAGGGCCTGGGCTACGGGCGCGGCGAACGCGGCGTGGTGCTGTTCGACGACGCGCTGGCGCACCTCGAGTGCCGCGTCCGCGAGCGCCACCCCGCCGGTGACCACACGATCATCGTCTGCGAAGTCGAACGCGCCACGACGCGACAGGACCGCCCCCTGCTCTACTACCGCGGCGGATACGCCCAGCTCGAGCGCTGATGCCGCGCCTCGCCCCCGCGCGCCGCCGTGGGGTCGAGTACCTCGACGACCCCGCCGTCCCCGCGGACGTCCGCGAACGGTCGATCCGCGACGTCGTCCGCTCGAACACGCTGCTCGGCGGCGCCCACGCGTATCTGGCGGCCGTCCGCGAACTCCTCCCGCCGCCGGGAGGGTCGCTCACCCTGCTCGACGTGGGCACCGGACTGGCCGACCTGCCGCGGCGCGCCGTCCGCGCCGCGGCAGGTCGGGGGGTGGTGCTCACGCCCATCGGCTGCGACGCCGCGCCCTCGCTGCTGCGCGCGGCCCGCGGGCGCCTGTCGCAGGCCGTCTGCGCCGACGCCCTTGCGCTTCCCTTCGGATCCGGCAGTGTTGACCTCGTGACGTGTTCGCAGCTGCTCCACCATTTTACGCGCGCCGACGCGATTCGCGTGGTGCGCGAGATGCACCGGGTGGCGCGGCGTGCCGTGATCGTGAGCGACCTACGACGGAGCTGGACGGCGATGGCCGGGTTCTGGCTGGTGAGCTTCCCGCTCGGCTTCCATGCCGTGACGCGCCACGACGGCGCGGTGTCGGTGCTGCGCGGTTTCACGGCGCGCGAGCTGACGGACATCGTCGCCGAGGCCGCGGGGCGCGCGCCCCGGGTGCGGCGGCGGCCCGGCTTCCGCCTCACGGCCGTCAGCACCGTGCCGCGCGCGTGACGCACGACCCGCGCCGGGATCCCTTTCACCTGGGACCGATGCCGCCGGCGGCGCGCATGATCACCGTCGACCGGCAGCTCGTGGCCTCCGACGTGCAGACGATGTTCGCGTTGGCCCGCGACGTCGAGCGGTGGCCGGAACTCCTGCCCCACTACCGCCGCGTCCGGTTCATGAGCCGCACCACGGACGGCGGCGGTGTGGTGCAGATGGCGGCGGTCCGCCCCTTCGGACTGGTGGACTGGCCCACGTGGTGGGTTTCGGAAATGCAGATTCAGGCCGCCGGCGACACGCCGTGGATCCGATACCGGCACGTGCGGGGTATTACCCGGCGCATGGAGGTGCTCTGGGCGTTCCGGGACACCGGGGACGGTACGATGACCACGATCCTGCACATGTGGAACGGTCCGCCCTGGCCGGTGATTGGTGACCTGGCAGCGCGACGGGTCATCGGCCCGGTGTTCGTCCACGGCATCGCGTCGCGCACCCTGGCCGGGCTGGCGAGTGTCGCCGAGCGGACGGCCGGGCCTTCCCCAGGGAGTGGTACATGAATCTCGACAGACGGGTGGTGATCACGGGCCTCGGGCCGCTCACGCCCATCGGCCTCGCCCGCGACGGGTTGTGGGCCGGCCTGCGCCGCGAGCAGAGCGCCGTGCGGACGATCACCCGGTTCGATCCGGAGATGTTCCGGAGCCACAACGCCGCCGAGATCCGCGACTTCGCGCCCGAGGACTTCATCGATCGCAAGCGGGCGCGCCGGCTGGACCGGTTCGGCCACTTCTCCGTGGCGGCGGCGCGCCTGGCGATGGACGACGCGAACCTGGACCTCGCCGTCGAGGACCGCGAGCGCGTGGGCGCGATGATGGGCTCGGCGCTCGGCGGCGTGGCGTTCGCCGAGGACCAGGTGCGGGTGGCGATGCGCGACGGCATCCGGGCCGTGAACCCGTCGCTCGCCCTCACCGTGTTCGGCGGCGCCGCGAGCTGCAACATCGCCATCGAACTCGGTGTGCAGGGTCCCAACAGCACCAACGCGATGAGTTGTGCGTCGGGCACGATCGCCGTCGGCCAGGCGTTCCGGGCGATTCGCGACGGCTATGCCGACGTGATGTTCGCGGGCGCCGCGGAAGCGCCGCTGGCGCCGCTCTGCTTCGGCGCCTTCGCGATCATCCGCGCCATGTCCACGCGCAACGACGAGCCCGAACGCGCGTCGCGCCCCTTCGACCGCGATCGCGACGGATTCGTGATGGGGGAGGGCGCCTGCGTGCTGGTGCTGGAGGAGCGCGGCCGCGCCCTGGCGCGGGGCGCGCCGATCTACGCCGAGGTGCTGGGATTCGGATTTTCGAACGATGCCCACCACATGACGGCGCCACTCCCCGACGGGTCGCAGGCGGCGCGGTCGATGAAGATGGCGCTCGACGACGGCCACGTGGCGCCGCACGAGGTGGCGTACGTGAACGCGCATGGCAGTTCCACCCCGCTCAACGATCCCACCGAAACCACGGCCATCAAGCGCGTGTTCGGCGACCACGCGGCCCGGCTGCAGGTGAGCAGCACGAAGGCCTACTACGGGCACGCGCTCGGCGCGTCGGGCGCCATCGAGGCGGCGATCTGCGCGCTCGCCCTGCAGCGCGAATGGCTGCCCCCGACGCTCAACCTCGACGCGCCCGATGCGGCGTGCGACCTGGACTACATCCCCAACCGCGGCCGCGACGGGCGCGCCGACCATCTGCTCACGAACTCGTTCGGCTTCGGCGGCATCAACGCGGCGCTCGTGATGCGGCGCGCCGACTGAGCGCGGCAACCCGCCGTGGGCCGCGTCGGCACGGCACGGCGCTGGACGGTGCGCCGCGCCCGGCTTAGCGTTGGGAGCGGGACGCGCGCGCCCGCCCCATGCCACCCGTCGGAGCCTTCGTCATGCAAGACCTGAAGCGTCCCATCGTCGCGGAATTCGTCGGCACCTTTGCGTTGGTGTTCGTCGGCGGCGCGACGATCATGAACGGGTACGTGAATCAGGGCACGGGCGCCGTTCCGCTGCTCGACATCGCCGTCGCCCACGGGCTGATCATGGCCCTGCTCGTGACGGCCACGATGCGGGTGTCGGGGCACCTGAACCCCGCCGTCACGATTGGAGTTTCCGTAAGCGGACGACTGAGCCCGAGCGCGGCCGTGGTGTACATCGTGGCCCAGTGCGCCGGCGCCGTCCTCGCCGCGCTCGCGCTCAACGTCCTCTTTCCGGCCGCCGCGGCCCACGCGGCGCGGCTCGGCGGCCAGTGGGTGGCCGCGGACGTCGGCACCGGCAGCGCCGTTGCCCTCGAAGCGATCGCCACCTTCTTTCTGGTCTTCGTTTTCTACGGCACCGTCGTCGACCCCCGCGGCCCGCGGGTCGGCGGCTTCGCCGTCGGACTCACGCTCACCGCCGGCTTCCTCGCCATCGGGCCCCTCACCGGCGCCTCGATGAACCCGGCCCGCTCCTTCGGGCCCGCCCTCGTGAGCGGGAACTTCGAAGGCCACCTGATCTACTGGATCGGACCCATCATTGGAGGCATCGTGGCCGGCCTGTTGTACGAATGGACCTTTCTCCGCGGCGAGCCCGCGGGCGCCCGGAGCTGACCCGCCATGACGACGCCGAGCCAACCGCCCCCGTCGCTTCAGGCCCTCGAAGCCGAACGCGAGCGCGTGATCACGATCCTGTCCCGGCAGTTCGCCGACGACCGGCTGTCCGTCGACGAACTCGAAACCCGTCTCGAACTGGCCTATCGCGCGACCTCGGTGGCGGAGATCCGGGCGCTGGTGTCCGACCTGCCGGCCGCCGAGGGCGCGCCCACTGCGACGGCGGTCCGCCCCGCGCCGAGCCCGTCCGACCTCTCCCAGACGCGGATGGTGTCGCTGCTCGGCAACCGGGTGCGCCGCGGCATGTGGATCCCGCCGCAGACGCTGGACCTGCTGGCCGTGATGTCCGATACGCACATCGACCTTCGCGAAGCCCAGCTCTCGGCGGGGGTCATGGAAATCCGCGTCAAGGCGACGATGGCCGCCGTGCGCATCACCGTGCCGCCGCATGTCCACGTGGTCACCGAGACGAGTTCGATTCTGGCCTCGGTGAGCGATCGGACGGACCGCGGGCCCGCGCCGCCGCGCGGAGCGCCGGTCATCCGCATCACCGGATGGGCGTTCATGTCGGAGGTGAAGGTCCGGCGCCGGGCGCTCGACGACTGAGGCGCCACCACCGCCCTGCGTCCCACCGCCACCCGCTACCGGGGCGGCGCCGCGCGCATCAGATCGCCGCGCCGAGTAGCTTGGCGACGGCGAGAACCGTCATCAGTCCGGCGGGCACGAGGGTCAGGCCGACCGAGAAGACGAGCCCGTGGCGGTATAGCGCCGGGCCGAGCCCGTACGTCTCGCGCCCCAGCCACTTCTGCAGCAGCGCCTCCGCCACCCAGCCGCCGGAGTAGCACACGTTGGCCATGATGCCGTACGCGACGACGGCCGGCCACGGAATGATCGTCCCCCGCAGCCCCAGAAGCGCCTGCGCCGCCGAGAGGACGCCGAGTGTGACCACCCCCGCGCCGCCGACCACGACGTTGTAGATCAGCCGGTGCGATTCCCACCAGCGGAGCAGCCGCCCGGGACTGCGCACGAGCGACGGATCGGGGAAGAGGACGCGGACGAGGGCAGACATGGGGCACATTTTAACCCCGGGATCACACCACTGTCAAGTACTTTATATTGTAAAGGTTGCGGCCGATTGCCGGGCTGAATCGGTCGATCCGTACTCATGTCCCGCGTACATTCGGTGCGCCGGCGGGAGGCCGCCGCGACTCCCTCACGGCCTTATGGCCCGACCGTCATGTACGTCTCGTCGTACTGGTCGATGGACCGCACGATCAGCCGCATCGCCTCCTCGCTCTTTCCCCACCCCACGATCTCCACCTTCTTGCCCTCCAGCTCCTTGTAGCTCACGAAGAACTGCGCCACTTCCTTGAGCAGGTGCTGGGGGAGATCGGCGATGTCGAAGTACTCCTGGGAGTAGGGGTCGTGGGTCGGCACGGCGAGGATCTTGTCGTCCGGTTCCCCCTTGTCCACCATGTGCAGCACGCCGATCGGGCGGGCGGCGATGATGCACCCCGGAAAGGTCTCTTCCTTGAGCAGCACCAACACGTCCATCGGATCGCCGTCGTCGTGCAGCGTGCGCGGAATGAACCCGTATTCGGCCGGATAGTGCACCGCCGAGTAGAGCACCCGGTCGAGCTTGATGAGCCCGGTGACCTTGTCCAGTTCGTACTTGTTGCGGCTGCCCTGCGGGATCTCGATCACGGCCGTGATCTCCTCGGGCGGATGCGCGCCCGCGGACAGGTCGCGCCACAGATTCATCATTCCGGATAGTCCCCACGCGTGATCGCGGCCGCCGCGTCGACGGCGAAGTAGGTGATCAGCACGTCGGCACCGGCGCGCCGGATGCCGAGCAGCGAGTCCATCATCACGCGGTCCCCGTCGATCCACCCGCGCTCGGCCGCCGCCTTGATCATGCTGAATTCGCCGCTCACCTGATACGCGGCCAGCGGGTAGCCCGTGGCGTCCTTCACCCGGCGGATGATATCCAGAAACGGACCGGCGGGCTTCACCATCAGCATGTCCGCGCCCTCGGCGATGTCCAGCTCCACCTCGCGCAGCGCCTCGTCGGTGTTCGCCGAATCCATCTGGTAGCTGCGCCGGTCGCCGAATTGCGGCGTCGACTCGGCGGCGTCGCGGAACGGTCCGTAGAACGGCCCGGCGAACTTGGCGGCGTAGCTCAGGATCGGGGTGTTGAGGAAACCCGCATCGTCGAGCGCCGAGCGGATGGCGCCCACCCGGCCGTCCATCATGTCGCTCGGAGCGACGATGTCCGCCCCCGCGGCGGCGTGCGACACCGCCTCACGCGACAGCAGCGCCAGCGTCGCGTCGTTGTCCACGTCGCCGTCGCGGAGCACGCCACAGTGCCCGTGGTCCGTGTATTCGCACATGCAGACGTCGGTGATGACCACGAGATCGGGAAGTTCGCGCTTGAGGGCACGCACCGCCTGCTGCACCGGCCCCTGGTCGTCCCAGGCGCTGCTGCCGGTAGCGTCCTTGTGCTCCGGGATGCCGAACAGCAGCACGCCGCCCACCCCGGCCTTCGCGGCCGCCGTGGCGTCGCGGATCAGCTCGTCCACCGACAGCTGGAAGTTGCCGGGCATGGATTCCACCGGCACCCGCACCTTCTGGCCCGGACGCACGAACATCGGGAACACCAGCTGCGAGGCCGCGAGGTGGGTCTCGCGAATCAGCCGGCGAAGCGACGCGGTCCGGCGGAGCCGGCGCGGACGATAGTCGGGAAAGATGGCCATGGATCACTCTGAGTGCGGGCGCCCCGGCCGATCGTGGCCCGGCGCCGTCGTGCGTGCAATCTACTCGGGTTGCGGCGACGGCAGATGCTGGGCCCGCCGCAGGCCTTCGAGAATCTCGGTCGCGCCCTCGCTCCGCAGTTGATTGGCCAGCCGCACGCCGCAGAGCTCGGGATCCTGCTCGTCGAGCGCGATCTCTCCGCGCACCACGCGCACGCCGTCGAGATCGGCGATCAGCCCGTGCAGCACGTAGCCGTCACCCCGCGGCATGACGAGCGCGCCGATCGGCACCTGGCACCCGCCTTCGAGCGCCCCGAGAAAGGCGCGCTCGGCCCGGATATCGGTCATCGTGCGCGGGTCGTTGAGCAGCGCCGCGATGTCGCGCATCCGGGCGTCATCGCTTCGAATCTGTACCGCGATCGCCCCCTGCCCGGGCGCGGGCAGCCAATCGGGCGCCTCCAGCGTGGCCGTGATGCGCTGCGAGATCCCGAGGCGGTGCAGGCCGGCGGCGGCGAGAATCGCGGCGTGCACGACGCCCGTATCCACCTTCTTCACGCGGGTCGGGACGTTGCCCCGGAGTTCCACGATATCCAGGTCCTGCCGGTGCGCGGCCAGCTGGGCGCGCCGCCGCAGGCTCGACGTGCCCACGCGCGTGCCCCGGGGAAGCTCCTCCAGCGATTCCGCCGACGCCACGTCGCCGATCACCAGGACGTCGCGGGGGTCCTCCCGTTGGAGCACGGCGCCGATGGCCAGGCCTTCGGGCGACTCGGTGGGCAGGTCCTTCAACGAATGCACGCAGCAGTCCACCTTGCCGCGGCCGAGCGCGTGCTCGAGTTCCTTGGTGAACAGCCCCTTGGCGCCGATGGCGCTCAACGGCTCGTCGAGCTTCTTGTCGCCGACCGTCTTGAAGGTGACCAGCTCGGCGGCGTGCCCGTGCGCCTCCAGCATGCTCTTTACGAGGTTGGCCTGGTAAAGAGCGAGGTCGGAGGATCGGGTGGCGATGCGGATCGGGCCTTGATCGGTCATGGAATCCGAATGTTTCGAGGGTCCCGAAATCTAGCCGCTCTCAGCGCCGGGCGGCCACCGTCGCCTGCACCAGGCCCTCCATCGTCGAGGGCGCCGCTTCGGCGCGCACTTCGAGGCCAAGCGCGCGGATGGCCGCCGACGTGGCCGGCCCGATGCTCACGATGCCGGCCCGCGCCGCGGCGTCAGCCCCCACCGCGTCCACGAAGGCCCGCACCGACGAGCCGGCGGTGAAGGTGATCAGGTCCACTTCGTCGCGCAGCAGCCGCTCGCGCAGCGCCGCGGCGCCCTCGGTGTCGGGAACCGAGCGGTAGAGCGGTGTGACCTCCACGGACGCCCCCAGCTCCCGCAGCCCCACCGGGAGCACCTCGCGCGCGCCCCGGGCCACGAGATACAGCACGCGGCTCCCCTGCAGGTCGTCGCGGCGGCGCAGGGCCTCGAGCAACCCCTCGGCCACGAATCGCCGCGGGGTGACGGTCACGTCGATGCCCAGTTCGCGCAGAGCGCCGGCCGTCGCCGGGCCGACGGCGGCCACATGGATGCCGGTGAGAGCGCTCGCGTCCTGCCCCGCCTCGCGCAGCAGCTGCCAGAAGAAGGCGACGGCGTTCTGGCTGGTGAACACCATCCACTGGTAGCGGTGCAGATTCCGGAGCGCGTCCAGCACCGGCGCCGTGTCGAGCAGCTCCACCCGCGTGGCGGGCATCTCGATCACCTCGGCGCCGAGGGCCGCCAACGGCTGGGTGAGCGCGTCCGCCTTGTCCGCGGAGCGCGTCACGACCACCCGCGCACCCGTGAGGGGGCGCGCCGTGGAGCCGGTGCTGACTTGGGAAGTGCGGTCGGGCATGCGGCGATCCAGCGGCGAGTCGAGAAATTTCGAGCTTGCAACCGGAAGATAGTCCGCCCACAGGCGGTCGCCACGCCTCGCCCGGCTATCCGCCCGCCGCGCCGCGGCGCGCCGCCCCTCGAACCTTGCCGACGCGGCATCCGATTCGCAGTATCTGGGAGCATGGCGTCCGCGCCGCCTTCCGGCCCTGCGCAGCCCTTCTCCTTCCGCCACTTCGATGACCGATATCTCCGTCCTCCTCCAGGAAAACCGCAAATTCCCACCGCCGGCGTCGTTCCGGGCCACGGCCGTGGTGTCCGATCCCGCCATTTACGACAAGGCGGCCCGGGACATCCCGGCCTACTGGGCCGAACAGGCCAAGCGCATCGAGTGGATGGAGCCGTATACGGACGTGCTCGAGTGGAAGCCGCCCCACGCCAAGTGGTTTCTGGGCGGCAAGCTCAACGCGTCCGTCAACTGCGTGGACCGCCACGTCCGCGGCCCCAACCGGAACAAGGCGGCGCTGATCTGGGAGGGCGAGCCCGGCGATCGCCGCACGTACACCTATTGGGATCTGTTCGTGAAGGTCAACAAGTTCGCGAACGTGCTCAAATCACTGGGCGTGCGGCGGGGCGACCGGGTGGCGATCTACCTGCCGATGATCCCGGAAGCGGTGATCGCGATGCTGGCCTGCGCGCGCATCGGGGCGCCGCACTCCGTGGTGTTCGGCGGGTTCTCGCCGGAGTCGCTGCGCGACCGCATCAACGACGCCGAGTGCAAGGTGCTGATCACCGCCGACGGCGGGTACCGGCGCGGCGGCATCGTGCCCCTCAAGCGCAATTGCGACAAGGCGCTCGAGGAGACCCCCTCCATCCAGCATGTGGTCGTGGTGCAGCGCCGCCCGGGGGCCGGCGGCGACGAGGCGTTCGCCGAGATGAAAGAGGGCCGCGATCACTGGTGGCACCGGCTCATGCGGCAGGCCGGCCAGTGGTGCGAGCCCGAGGCGATGGACGCCGAGGACGTGCTCTACATCCTCTACACCTCCGGCACCACCGGCAAGCCGAAGGGCATCGTGCACACCACCGGCGGCTATATGGTGGGGGCCACGACCTCCACCCATCAGGTGTTCGACCTCAAGGACGACGACGTCTTCTGGTGCACCGCCGACGTCGGCTGGGTCACGGGCCACACCTATCTCACCTACGGGCCGCTCTCCAACGGCGCCACCTGCGTCATGTACGAGGGCGCCCCCGACTGGCCCGAGAAGGACCGGTTCTGGGAGATCTGCCAGAAGTACGGCGTGACCATTCTCTACACGGCGCCCACGGCAATCCGTGCGTTCATGAAGTGGGGCGCCCAGCATCCCGCCAAGCATGACCTCTCGCAGCTTCGCCTGCTCGGCTCGGTGGGCGAACCCATCAACCCCGAAGCGTGGATGTGGTATCACAAGGTGATCGGCGACGAGCGGTGTCCGATCGTCGACACCTGGTGGCAGACCGAGACCGGCTCGATCGTGATCTCACCGCTGCCCGGCATCACCTCCACGCAGCCGGGAAGCGCCACGCGTCCGCTGCCGGGTTACGCGGCGGCGGTGCTCGATGCCGGTGGCAAGAACATCCCGGTGGGCGGCGGACTGCTCGCCCTCACCCATCCGTGGCCGTCGATGCTGCGGACGATCTGGGGCGACGACAAGCGCTACGTGGACACCTACTTCTCCAAGTGGGCGGGCCGCCCGGACCTCTACTTCCCCGGCGACGGCGTGAAGCTCGATGCCGAGGGCTACTACGTGATTCTCGGCCGGGTGGACGATGTGCTCAACGTGGCCGGGCACCGCATCGGCACCATGGAGGTGGAATCGGCGCTCGTCGAGCACCCGGCGGTGGCCGAGGCCGCCGTCGTGGGCAAGGCGCACGAACTGAAGGGACAGGCGCTGGCGGCGTTCGTGACCCTGCGCGAGGGGCACAAGCCCTCGGCCGCGCTTCTGGACGAGTTGCGCGACTTCGTGGGCGAGAAGATCGGCGCCATCGCGAAGCCGGACGACGTGATCTTCTCCGCGGACCTGCCCAAGACGCGCTCGGGCAAGATCATGCGCCGGCTGTTGCGCGACATTGCCGAAGGACGCGCGCTGGGCGACACGACCACGCTCGCCGATCCGAACGTGGTGGCGAGGTTGAAGGATCAGTACGAAGCCACGGAGTCCTGACCCGGCCGGCCGGGCCCGGCACCGGCACGGGACTCCGCGGGGCCGGGGGCGGGGGCGGGGGGGCCGCCCTCGCTACGTCGCCGCCCCCGCCTTCAGCAGCTCGGCCTTCACGGGCAGCTTGCGCACGCGCACGCCGGTGGCGTCGTAGATCGCACTGAGCAGCGCCGGCGCGAACGCCGGCACGCCGGGCTCCCCGACGCCGGTGGGCGCTTCGTGGTTCTCCACGAGATGCACCTCGACCCTGGGCATCTCGTTCATCCGGACCACCTGGTAGTCCGTGTAGTTGCTCTGCTGGACCGCTCCGTTCTTGACCGTGATCTCCCCGTAGAGCACCATGCTCAGCGCCCATCCCACGGCGCTCTCCACCTGCGCGACCACGGTGTCGGGATTGATCAGCTGCCCGCAGTCGAAGGCGCACACCACGCGGTCGACCTTCACCTTGCCGTCGGCGGGCACGTGCGCCTCCACCACCTGTGCCACCAGGGTGCCGTCGTAGTCGTAGTAGGCGAAGCCGCGCCCGTGTCCGGTCGCCGGCTTGCGATCCCACCCGGCCTTGTCGGCGGCGAGCTGGATCACCTGCTGCGCCCGCGGGTTGTTCCTGAGCATCGCCAGGCGGTACTGCACGGGATCCTTGCCCGCGGCGCGGATGCACTCGTCCATGAACGCTTCGTTGCAGTAGCCGTCCTGCGAGTTGGCCACGGAGCGCCAGAACCAGAGCGGCACCGGGCTCTCCACGAACACGAAGTCGAGTTTGTAGTTCGGAATCTCGTATTGCGGCGGCTCGGCGGCGTCGAAGTGGCGGACGTTGTTCCGCGCTTCGGCGCCCGCCTCGCCGCGCCCCCGGCTCCCGCCCCGTTGCGGGAACGCGTACGCCTCGAGCGACGGTCCCACCACGCGGTCCTCCCAGCTCACCAGATTGCCGGCGCCGTCGAGCACGGCCCGCAGGCGCTGGATGCCGTTCACGCGATAGAACCCGTGCTGGATGTCCTCCTCGCGCGACCAGGTGACCTTCACCGGACGGCCGGCGGCCCGGGACAGCTGCACGGCCTCGATCACGAAGTCGGTCTGGGAGCGGCGGCCGAACCCGCCGCCCAGGAACTGCATGTGCACGTTCACCGTGTCGGGCGAGACGCCGAGGTAGCGCGCCACCGCCGTCCGCGCACTGTCCGGCGACTGCGAACCCACCCAGACGTCGACGCCGTCGGCGCGCACGTCCGCCGTGCAGTTCATCGGCTCCATCGGCGCATGGACGAGCAACGGATACTCGTAGATGGCCTCCACCGTCTTCTCGCCGGCGCCGGCGGGGCGCACCGCGCCCCGGCTCGCCGTCACGCCGGCGTTGGCGTCGTCGTGCACGCGGGCGCGGAAGTCCGCGCTCGCCGCTTCCGTTGAATAGCTGCCGCTCGGGCCCGGATCCCAATCGATGACGAGGGCCTCCCGGCCCTTCATCGCCGCCCACGTGTCGTCGGCCAGCACGGCCACGCGCGCCGGCAGCAGCCGTTCCTCGGCGTCCAGCTTCACGACCTTGCGCACGCCGGTCACCTGCAGCGCCTTGCTGTCGTCCACGCTCCGCAGCGACCCGCCGAACGCCGGGCAGCGCGCGACGCTGGCGTACAACATGTTGGGCACCCGCACGTCGATGCCGAACGGCGCCGTCCCGTTGACCTTTTCGGGAATGTCGAGGCGCGGCGTATTCCTGCCGAGGAGGCGGAAGGTGGCGGGATCCTTGAGCGGAACGTCGCCGGCGGGCACCGGCTGCCGGGCGGCCAGCGCCGCCAGCTCGCCGTAGGTCGCCGTGCGCCTGGACGGCCCGTGGGTCACCACGCTCGCCATCGTCGAGCATTCGCCAGCCGGCACGCCCCACCTGGCCGCCGCGGCCGCCACGAGCATGGCGCGGGCCGTGGCGCCCGCCTTGCGCAGGGGCATGTACGAGCTGCGGGTGCTCTGACTGCCGCCCGTGCCCGTGCTGTACTTGCCGTTGGTCGGCGCGCGTTCCACGCGCACCTTGCTCCAATCGGCATCGAGTTCCTCGGCCACGATCATCGGCATCGCCGTCCACACACCCTGGCCCATCTCGGACTTCGCCGACTGGATGGTGATCGTGCCCCCGGCGTCGATGCTGAGCCAGAGATTCGGCGTCCACCCTTCGGGGGCCGGCCCGAAGTCGCCCGGGGCCATGCGGGCCGCCAGCGCGTCGAGCGTGCTGAACCCGAGCATGAACGCGGCACCGGTGCCCGCCGACGCGGCGACGAACTGGCGGCGGCTGATCGTCTTCTTGCTCATTTGGCCTCCCCGTTCCCGGCCGCCCGATGGATGGCGCGGCGGATGCGCAGGTACGTGGCGCAGCGGCAGATGTTGTCGCTCATGCCGGAGTCGATGTCGGCGTCGGTGGGGTGCGGCGTCGACGCCAGCAGCGCCGCCGCGGCCATGAGCTGCCCCGACTGGCAGTAGCCGCACTGCGGCACCTGTTCGTCCACCCAGGCCTGCTGCAGCCGGCGGCCCACCTCCGTTCCGGCGAGCGCCTCGATGGTGGTGATCTCGTGGCCCGCGGCGTCGGCGATCGACCACTGGCAGGAACGCGCGAAGTCGCCGTCGACGTGGACGCTGCAGGCCGCGCAGGCGCCCACGCCGCATCCGAACTTCGTGCCGGTCATCTGCAGCTTGTCGCGCAGCACCCAGAGGAGTGGCGCGTCGGCGTCGGCCGTGACCGTGTGCTTGGCGCCGTTCACGGTGAGGACGAAGGAAGGCATGGGACTCGCTCCAGTGGCGGCGCCGGGTGGCCCGGGGCCGCGGACGGGGATTCGACGCGGACGCCGCATCCCGCGGCGCACGCGAAAGCTGCTACCGGCTTATTACTGTGCGTGTCCGGCCGCGATAGTCAAGTAACGCGAGGGCGAACAGCACGACGACGATCGTCGCCGACCCCACGCACCAGCGGCAGATGGCATGGATGCGGAACAGCTCCACGTAGGTGAGCCAGCCGCTGAACAGCACCCCCCAACCGGTGAGGCCCAGGAGGGCGATCGAGAACCGCGGGTCGTCGCTGAACGGCTCCTGAACCGACGCCAGTGCCACCGCGAACACCACGAGGTAGTACGCCGCCCCCCACACCGCCACGTGAATGCCCAGCAGCCGCGACCACCGGCTGGTCTGCACCAGCTCGCACCCCCCGCTCCCGCAGGCGAGGGTGCCGATGTAGCCGAGATCGTGGAGGGCGAGGTAGGTGGCCAGCAGCACGCCACAGAGGGCGAGCACCGCCAGCCCCATCCGCTTCGTCACTGCTTGGCCGCCGCCCGCTTGGCGGCGATGGCCGCCTCCACGTTCGCCTTGAACTGATCGTACGTCTCGTACCCGCCGATCACCCGGTTGCCGAACACGAAGGTCGGCGTCTGGTCCACCTGCCGCGACTCGGCCTCGGTGGCGTTCGCCTGGATCTGCGCCTGGAAGGTCTTCTCATCCACGCACTTGTTGTAGGCCTCCATGTTCAACCCGAGCCCCTGGGCGATGCCGGCAAGCACGTTGTCGGGCTTCGTGGTGGCCTCGGTGTTCCACCGGTCCTGGCTCTGGTAGATGGCGTCGTGCATCTGCCAGAACTTGCCCTGATCGCCGGCGCACCAGGCGGCGCGGTGCGCATTCCAGGTGTTCCGGTGCATGGAGAGCGGGAAGTCCACGTAGCGAATGCTCACCACGCCTGAGTCGATGAGGTGGGTCCGCACGTCTGGCTCGATGATGGTGGCGAACTGGCCACACGCCGGGCATTCGAAATCCGCAAACTCGATGACTTCGAGTTGCGCACTGTCACTCCCTTCCAGATGCCCCTTGGCCGTGAGCTTCGGCAGCGTGCTGTCCCACTGCGTGCCCGCGGGATTGGGGCGCGCCGCGAGATAGGAAAGCGCGCCGATCCCGACCACGGCAATGACCGCGATGAGGATGTAGAATCCGCGCATCGCCGGCGAACCGCCCGACTTGCCCGTGGTGCGTCGTTTCTTTGCCATTTCTTTCCTTCGCCCCCGGCGTAACGCCGTCCGATGATGAGGCCGCCCTCGCGGCGCGAACCTCCAAAGCTAGACCGCGCTCGCGGACCCACGCAACAAGCGGACGCGGCGGTTGCCGAGGGGCCGGCGCCCCGGTTCCGGGGCGATTTTCGCCGTCAACCCGCGATTCTGCAGGACCGCGGACCACTCATTAGATTACGGGAGTTACGTTTCTCTCACCCTTCACCAGGTTAAATGGCTAAGAGCAAGAATAGACGCAGCGGCCCGTCGTCGTCCGCGATGCCGAGCCCCTTTGAGGAAGCCCGAGACGAACTGTTCCAGCACATTATTCGCTGTGATGTCATTGGCTCCGCACCGGAGCACCAGCAGGAATGGTTCGACGATACCATGAAGTACATGGCCGACCGGTACCCCGAGCTGGCCGAGCGCGATTTCGAAGAGCTGAAGAAGCTGGGATCGCGGTTCGCGCAGCCCCCGAAGTCGAATCCGGCCGCCGAAGAAGCGGGAGCGGCGAGCGCGGCCTGACGGCCGCAATCAACGCCAGATGGTGCGGTTCCGTCGGATGACGACGCCGAACCGCACGCCGCCGCCGAACCCGAGTTGGTAGGCCACGCGTACTCCGTGGTTCACCGGCCCCTCGAAATCCAGTGCGCCCGCCAGAAACGGGCGCACTTTGTCGCCGGCCCTGTAACGCAGACTCACGCCGCCGGCCAGCGAGAGCGCCCAGTGCTGCCGCCCGAAGGGGTCGAGCAGCAAGCGCATCAGCGCATCCGCGCGACCCGTGCCGAGGAGCGCGCCGTTCCAGCGAACCGCCCCCGCGCCCGCGTCCAGCTCGACGCGCTGATAGTAGCCGGCGCCGAGGTTCACCCCGCCCCCCACCTGCACCGTGTACGGCGCCGCGCCCAGCACGTCGAGGCGCAGCTCGGGACGCGGCGCGATGTGCTGCGCGCGCGCCCGTGCCGCCGTGCCGGCGAGGGTCACCAGCAGCACCGCCCACAGGCGCCGGCCGCGAGGGGGCCTCATCGCGCGCGGGCGTGCCACAGCGCCAGGGTGTAGTCGGCCACCGACCAGCACGAGGCGGCCGCCACCGCGATCAGGAGGCCCGGCACCAGCCCGGGGCGAACGAGGATCGCGACGAACGTCCCCAGTTGCAGCACGGTGACCAGCTTCCCCGACCGCCGCGCCCGGAACTCCACGGGTCGGAGCCAGGGGATGATGCGCGCCACGAGAAACCCCACCGCGGTCATCAGATCGCGAAAGATGATCACGAAGTAGCCCAGGGTCCCGATCCCGCCCGTGAACAGGAAGGTCGATACCGCAGTGAGCACGAACACGCGGTCGGCGATCGGATCGAGCAGCGCGCCCCAGCGGCTGGTCAGGCGGGCCCGGCGGGCGATGTAGCCGTCCAGAAAGTCGGTCACGGCGGCGAAGCCGACGAGCAGCACGCGAACGTCCACCGCATCGGTGCCGACGAACGCGCCGGCCATGAGCAGCCGCGAGAACGAGATCCAGTTGGGGACCTGGCGCAGCCCCCGCCGTGCATGCATGGCCCAAACCTACTGGGGGCGCTGCGTGCTTGCCACCGCTTCCCGCGCGTCCTAGCTTGCCACCTCCGCCCCGTTTCCCGAGGTCCGGATGCCGGAAGTGATGGAATTCCTGCGCGGCGCCGCCATCTTCAAGGATCTCGACGACGCCGAGCTCCAGGCCGTCGCCGAGATCTGCAAGGAAGAGAAGTTCGTCTCCGGGGAATTCATCTTCCGCGAGGGGGAAGCGGGCAACCGGCTCTACCTGATCACCGACGGCGCGGTGCGGATCAGCCGCGACGTACCGGGCAGCGGCGAGGAAGCGCTCGCCGTGCTCAAGCCGGGGGCGCTGTTCGGCGAGATGGCGGTGTTCGACCGGACGGAGCGCTCCACGCACGCGATCTCGAATGGCGGCACGACCGCGCTCACGATCAGCCGTCCCGACTTCGAGATGCTCCTCGACTTCGATCGCGAGATCGCCCACAAGGTGCTCTGGGCCGTCGTGCGCCTGCTCACCACCAGGCTCCGTCAGACGAACGACTCGCTCCGGTCGTTCCTGGCGATGTCGATGTTCTGAGCGGCGGTTCGGCGTGACGCCCACGTTCACGCATCTCACCGCCCACCTCTCGGGCGTGCGCGACGAGCAGCTGCGGGATCTGCCGCTGATCACGGGGCTGCTGATCGCGGCGGCGAGCAGCGCCGGCCTCACGGCGCTCGGACCGCCCACCCTGCACCCCCGCGCCCAGGGCGGCCTCACGGCGATGCTCGTGCTCGAACCCGGCCACCTGCTGGTGCATGCCCTGCCCGAGCGGAGCCGGCTGATCCTCGACGCGCTCACGCTGGCCACGCAGCAGCCCGCCCAGGTCCTGGAAGTCTTCCGGCGGCGGCTCACGCCACGCGACGTGCGCACCGAACTCCGCCCCGTCGGCTAGCGGCGCCTGACGGCGCCGCTCACACGGTCTTCCCCACCCCGCGGACGATCCCCTCGACGCGCCGGTCGGGATCGAAATACCGTTGCGCCAGGGCCTGGATCTCCTCGGCGGTGACGGCGCGGACCCGCGCCTCGAACTCGGTCAGTGCGGCGAGGCGGCCGTCGACCCACGCCCCGATCATGTCGCTGAGCACCGCCGAGCCGCGCTGCAGCCGGATGGCGTGGGTGCCCAGGGCATACGTCTGCACGTGGGCCAACTCGTCCGGCGTCACCGGCGCTTCGCGCAGCTTCCGGAATTCCGAAAGCAGTCCCGCCCGCGCCACCTCCTCGCGGTCCGGCGACATCGCGATGTAGGCGCCGAAGGCGCCGGCCATCCGCCGTTCCGAGGCGAATGCGTGCACGGTGTAGGCCAGCGACTGGCGCTCGCGCAGCTCGTCGAAGAACCGCCCGCCCAATCCGCTCGCGATTCCGGCCACCAACCCGGCCGCGTATCGCGCGTCGTCCAGCCGCGACGGTCCGGGAAAGAGCAGCAGGAGCGCCGTCTGGGCCTTGTCCCGTGCCTCCACGGCCGTGGCCACGCGGTCGGGCCACGCCGGCGCCACGGCCAGCCCGCCCTCGGCGTACGTGAGGTCGGCGAACGCCCGCGCCGCGGCGTCGGCCAGTGTATCGGGATCGTCGTCCCCGACGATGCCCACCACCGACGCGGCGTGCATCACCCGCCGGGCATGCCAGTCGCGCACCGCGTCGAGCGTGACGGCGCGCAACGACGCTTCGCTGCCACCCGGCGGCCGTCCGTAGGGATGCGATGGGTACGCCGCCTGGAGCGCGAGCTGCATCGGATAGCGATACATGTCGTCGCGCATCGAGATGACCTCCGAGATCGCCGCGTCGCGCTCGGTGGCCAGCGCCTCCTCGGGGTGCGTCGCGTGCTGCGTGACGTCGGCCAGGAGTCCCAGCGCCTCGGGATAGCGGGCCGCCGGGACCGCGATCGACCAGCCGAAGTTCTCCAGCCCGGCCACCGGACTGATCGACCCGCCCAGCCGCTCCGCGGCTTCGGCGATCTCCTCGGCCGACCGGGAGTCCGTTCCCTTCACGGCGGTGCGGGTCATCATCGTGGTGAGCCCTGCCATCGCGGCCGGCTCCTCGATCGCCCCGCCGCGCACGAACAGCCCCACGCGCGTCATCGGCGATCCGGGCTTCCGCCGCACCAGCACCGGGACGCCCTGCGCGGTCCGATACACGCGTACGCCGGCCTCCTCGCGTTCGAAGGTCGCGCCGGGGCGCCGGGCCGTGGATGCGTCCGGCCGGCGGGCCACCACCGACGGGCGCGGGGCCGGTCCCACCGTGGCCAGCAGGGCCCGCATCCCCGCGGCGTCGGCCGCGACTTCGGGCGCACCGGACGGACGGTACGCGATCACCCCCGCCTGGGCCGGGTCGAGATACCGGCGGGCTACCGACGCCAGATCGTCGGCGGTGCAGGCCATGGTCCGGTCGTAGAATTCGTCGCCCAGCCGCCAGTCGCCCAGCGCTTCCCATTCGGCCAGATGGTTGGCCTGCCCCTCCATGTCCTCGAGGCGGCGGATCACCCGCGCCTCGACGATCCGCTGTGCGCGTTCCACCTCCTCGGCGTTGAGCCCGTACTCCCGGATGCCGAGGAGTTGGCGCCAGGTGGCGCGCGCCGCGTCCACCAGCGTGTCGGGCTGGCCCTCGGCGTGCACCACGAACACCCCGATCTCGGTGGGCGAATAGTTGTAGGCCGAGATCGACGACACGAGTTTCCGTTCGCGCACGGCCCGGTAGAGGCGCGATGCGCGGCCCGTGGAGAGCACGGTGCCGAGGAGTTCCAGCGCCGGCGTGTCGGCGTGCTGCGTGGGAACCGTGCGCCATCCGAACGCGAGTTGGGCCTGCGCGATGTCTCCGGAGAGCTCGCGGTAGCGGAACCCCGGAGGGCCGTCCTCGGTGGGACCGGGCGACCGTTCCGGTTCCCCGGCCGGCGCCGCGCCGTAGCGCGCTTCGATGAGGCTCATGGCCTCGTCCACGTCCACGTCGCCCACCACGCTGAGGATCGTCGTGCTCGGCCGGTAGAAGTTGCGATAGAACTCCATCAGGGTGCCGCGCGAGAGCTGCCGCAGCCCCTCCTCCCGCCCGATGCGCCACCGGCGTATGCGATGGCGGTCGAACAGCAGTTCGTGGAGCGTCTCGGTGGCCACGGCGCCCGGATTGTCGGCCTTGCGCTTGGCCTCCTGGATGATGACCTCCAACTCCTTGGCCAGCTCGCCGGCGTCAATCAGCGAATTCGCATAGGCGTCGGCCTGGACGTCCAGCGCCTCGGCGAATCCAGACGCCGGCACGACCGTGTAGTAGACGGTGTGGTCGTAGATCGTGCCCGCGTTCAGGTACCCGCCGGCAGCCTTGGTCTGCTTGGCGATCTCGCCGACGCCGCGTCGGGCCGTGCCCTTGAAGTACATGTGCTCGAGCACGTGGGCGATGCCCACCACGTCGTCCGTCTCGTCGAAGTAGCCCGCCTTGACGTGGGTGACGATGGCGACCACCGGGGCCGAACTGTCGCGGCGCACGAGCACCGTGAGGCCGTTGCGCAGGACGTGGCGGTGCACGGTGGCGGGATCGAGGAGTTCTGTCATCGGCAGGAGAGGGGTCAGGCCTCGCCGAACGACCGGAAGCGCAGGACGACGAGGCCGATGGCGAAGCAGACGAGGCCGTAGCCGGCGAGCCAGAGAGTCGACTCCCAGGGGAAGGCCGATGCCTTGCCGAACGCGAGCGTCACCAGATCGGCGACCCGCGGCGTGGGCGGCAACCCCCGGACCACCCAGTGGCGCCACCCGGGCGACTTCCCCCAGCTGTCCCAGAGGGAATAGGCCACCATGATCACGACCATAAGGATCAGCCCGTCGCCGCGCGTCAGCGTCGAGATCAGGAACCCGATGCCGCCGAAGGCGAGATACACGACCGCGAGCGCGGTGACGAACTGCCACGACCAGACGGGGTGCACCCAGAGCGAGAAGATCCCGATCAGCAGCGAGGCGAGGACGACGAAGCCGGCGCCGTTCACCACGAACGCCTGCCCGTGGTACGCCAGCGGATTCAGCGGCTTGGCGAACAGGAATCGGTAGTAGCGCAGGCGCCGCCCCTCGGACACGATGCCGTGGACGGCGACGAGCACGCCCAGGAAGGCCAGAATGTAGAACACCGGCGGCAGTTGGCTGGCCCACGGATCGCCGGGCAATCCGGCGTTGGGATGCTGCGCGGCAATCCGCTGCAGCACGTGGACCTGCTTCACCACCACCCAGGTGATCAGGCCGGAGATCAGGATCGTGACCAGTCCGGCCGGATAGAAATAGTCGAACAGCTGCCAGGCGGCATAGCGGCCGAGATGGGCGCGGCGGGTGCTCATGAGGTGACCGCCTCCCGGAACTGCCGCTCCAGCGCCGAGTGCGCCGGGGCCAGGCTGGCGATCAGCCCGCCGGCGGCGATGAACCGCGCCGCCATCTCGTTGACCGACTGCAGCGAGGCCGGCGGCAGATCGAACGTCATCGCGCCGGCCGGAACGGCGCCGGGGAACGCCGCGGGCAGGGCGGCCTCGCCGCCGGCGATCACCAGGCGATAGACCTGCAGCGCCTCGCCGGCCGCCGCCCGCGTGTCCACCACGCGCTGCAACCGCCCGCGGTCGATGATCGCCACGCGGTCGGCCACGCGCTCCAGTTCGTCGAGATTGTGCGACGCGATGAGGATCGCGCGATCGGGATGGCGGAGATCCTGGACGAGGTCTCGGAACCGCTGCGTCCACACCGGGTCGAGCCCATGGGTCGGCTCGTCGAAGATCATCACGCTCTCGTCGTGGAGCAGGGCCTGGGCCAACCCCACGCGCTGCAGGTTCCCCTTCGACAGCTGCTTGATCCGCTTGCGCCGGTGCTCGCCGAGTCCGAGCAGCGACACGACCGCCTCGCGCCGTTCGGCGATCCGGGCGGGGTCCACGCCGGCGAGCAGTGCGAGCCGGTGCAGTGCCTCGTCCACGCGCCACCGCTGCGGCAGGGCGATCAACTCCGACAGGTACCCGATCCCCTCGTGCTCGATGAACGCGCGCGGGGCGCGTCCGTCGATCGTGACGCGCCCGTCGGTGGGGTGCATGTACCCCAGGAGCAGGCTGATGAGCGTGCTCTTGCCGGCGCCGTTGGGTCCCGCCAGACCGACCACCTCGCCGCGATTGATGGCCAGCGTGAACCCGTCCACGGCCCGCACCCGGCGCCCCGGCAGGGACCGATATGTATGGCCGACGTTCGTGAGTTCGATCAACGGCGCAACGTGTCTGGAGGAGTGGACGCACTGACGCAGGACGTCCAGACACCGGGGCCGGCGCGGGTGATCCAGCGCTCCCCCTCGTCGATGCGCCCGAGCCGGATGAGCGTGCACCCCAGGTATCCCATCGACGCCGGGTCGTCCGGGTTGGCCGAGACGGCGCGCACGTAGAACTTCCGCGCCAGCTCGAAGTTGCCCGTCTGGTACAGGTAGCCGCCCATTTCCCGGAGGGCGATGGCGCTGGTGGGGTCGGCGGTGAGCGCGAGTTGGAGTTCCGCGTTCGCGGCCGGGAGATTGCCGGCGTCGCGCGCGATGCGGGCGAGGTAGACGTGGGCGACCACGTAGCCAGGATCGATGAGCAGCGCGCGCCGGAAGTCGGCGGCCGCGGAATCGCGGTTCCCGGCATCGAATTCTGCGATCGCCCGGTTCACCACGGCGTCGCGCCGCGGGCCGTCGAACCAGTAGTACGCGCCGCCGCCGATCAACCCGGCGCCCACCAGAGCCCCGAGCGCGATCCAGAGCCGGGCCCGTGACGGCGCGCGCGCGGGCGCCGGCTCCGGGGTGAAGTCCGGCAGCGGCGGCGGCTCCCCGCGGGAAGCGGGCAGCGCGCCGCCGGGTGAGGGCGCCGAGGTCGCAATCGGAGGCTGCGGCGCCGGGGGCGTCGCGGGCGTCGGTTCCCCGACGCCGGCGCCGGCGGACCCGGCGAGCGCCGCCATGCCCTTGCGGGCCAGGTCGATGTCGTCGCCGGTGGGCCGGTAGCCGGCCTCGTGGGTTCGCTCGCGCGCGGCGTGGAACGCCGCCAGCGCGTTCGCCTGATCGAAGGTCAGCAGCTGGCGCTGGCGCGCCTCGCGCACCAGTTCGGTGCCGCTGGCCGAACTCCCGCCGAGCAGCGACCGCAGCGCGTGCTCCACAGCGCGCCACGCATCGAGCAGATCGGCGGCCACGTCCTCCGGATGGCGGGAAGGATCGAGCCGCGCGACGACGGCCCGGGCCGCGGCCAGCGCGGCCGCGGCCGGATCATGCTCGGAGCCGGTCACCGCACGATGCGCAGCAGGCCAGCGCGCGCGCTCGCCCGCAGAAAGCTCTCCGCATCGTGGCTGGGAAGCTGAATGCCGGTCTGCCGGAATACGGAACGGGCGCGACGCTTCATGAAGTCCTCGAGCGTCGCGCTCTCCTCAGCGCGCTCGGCGTCCCGCATGCCCGTCACGATCTCTTCCCACGAGCCTTCGTAGCTGGTCCCGTCGTCGCCCACCACCTGGTGCGGGAGGGCGTCGTCCACATCGTCGCGGCCGGCCAGGCCGGTGAGCAGCGCCCCGAAGATCTCCAACTGGTTCCGCGAGCCCTCGCCCTCCGCCGCCGGCGCATCGGGATCGAGATCGACGAGCAACGTGTCGACGTCGTCCAGATCGTCGCCCAGCTCGGCGAGGCGCGCCTGCCACGGCGCCAGCTCGGGGTCGTTCTCGTCCAGGTTGTAGACCGACCGCTTGAGTTCGATGAGGCGCCAGATGCCCAGCTCGTCCCAGTGGTCTTCGGGCCGGGTCCGCTCGAATTGATACAGTGCGCCCTCGTACTCGGACTGGTCGTAGAAGATGTTGGCGAGATAGATCCGCGCCTCGGCGTGCTCGGAATCGAGTTGCAGGGCGCGGCGCAGCGCCTCGATGGCCGCGACGTCATCGGCCAGCCGGTGCTGGGCGTAGCCCACGCAGGCGCGGGCCTCGGCCATCTCCGGCGCCTGCGCCACCGCCTGCTCGAAGAACTGGAGCGACAACGCGAACAGCTCGGGGCGTTCGCGGCTCGACGCCTCGCGGAACAGCGCGCGCCCCACCTGCAGCATGAGGTCGAGATCGTCGCTGTACCCGAGTTCGAAGATGCGCGTGAAGCACCGGACCGCCGCTTCCTGCTGGCCGAACCGCAGCAGTGTCTCGCCGAGTCCCGCCAGCGCGTCCTCGTGCTCGGGCTCGAGCACCAGCGCTTCCTCGAAGCTGCGGCGCGCCCACGCGAATTCCTCGCGGGCCAACCGGGCATAGCCGACGCCGATGTGCAGCTCGACGGAGTTGGGATAGAGGGTCAGCCCCTCGCGAAGCACATCCAGCGCGTCGTCGTACAACCCCTCGTTGTAGAGTTGGTGGGCACGTTCATCGTACTCCTCGGAACTCAGGAACGGGGTCGGCATGAGGACGAAGACCTCCTAATCGAGGGGGCATGCCTATAGTACAATCACCGAGTGGCCAAGTTCAACGGTGAGTTTTGCGCGGAACCGCAGAATTTCGGTGACGTTACGGGGTGGTGGTCAGTGCGCGCGCGATCGCGGCGGCCAGCCGCGCGTTTTCTTCCAACAGTGCAAGGTTCACTGTGAGTGACCGTCCATGGGTGACGTCGGTCACGGCCGCGAGCAAATACGGCGTCGCGGCGGCGCCGCGCACCCCGTCCGTCCGCGCCTGTGCGATGGCCCGGTCCACCGCCGCTTCCACCTCGCGGCGCGGCAGGGCAACCGCCGGTGGCGGCGGTTGCACCACGAGCAGGGCCTGGGAACGCCCCAGCGCCCGCTGCGCGCGGAAGATCCGCACGACGTCGGCGACGGACTCGGCCCGCGCGCCCAGGCGGATCCCCGTCTCGGCCGTGTAGAACCCCGGCAGGTCCCACGTGCGGTAGCCCACCACGGGCACGCCGAACGTTTCGAGCCGCTCCATCGTGGCGTCGAGGTCCAGAATCGCCTTGGCCCCGGCGCAGACCACCACCATCGGGGTCCGGGAGAGTTCGAGCAGATCGGCGGACTCGTCGAACGCCGGTTCGCGGTGCACGCCGCCGATGCCGCCGGTGGCGAACACCGAGAGGCCGGCCTGGTGCGCCAATGCGAGCGTCGCGGCCACCGTGGTGGCGCCATCCGCCTCCTGCGCCATCGCCACCGGCAGGTCGCGGGCCGACACCTTCCTCACGCCGGTGCCGGCCAGGAAGCGCTCCAGTTCGTCCCGTTCGAGGCCCAGGGTGGCCACGCCATGCACCACGGCGGCCACCGCCGGATGCGCGCCCTCGGCCACCACCGCGGCCGTCATGCGCTCCACGCACTCGCGGTTGGCGGGCGCCGGCAGCCCCTGCGCGAACACCGAACTCTCCAGCGCCACCACCGGGTGGCCGGCCGCGATGGCCTGCCGGAGGTCGGGCAGCAGCCGGATCACGCGGGGTCGAACGCTTCGGCCTTGCGTGAGTCGAGCAGATCGCGCTCGCGCGAGGTGGGATCGTAGATCGCGAGGACCTTGATCGTTTCCCCTTCGTAGGCGTCGAATTCCTTGCCCTGCCCACGGTCGACGCGGATTTCATGGCCGTCCTCGAAGCGGAGGACGACGAGCGGGTGATCGGCGTTCAGGTAGCGCCGGCGGAGACGATTGGCGGTGGGTTTCTTCATCGGGTCGGTGAGGGCGTGAGATGGTGAGCCCGCGGACGATCAGGGCGTGGCCGGCCTCCGGTACTCCTGCCAGCGGTCCGAGGTGATCGCCTCATCCATCATCGCGACCACGGACTCCAGTTCGTCGTCGCGCGTGTAGAAGTGAGGCGCCACCCGGATGCCGGCGTCGGGGCGGAAGTCCACGAGCACGTCCCGCGCCAGAAGATACTCGGACACCTCGTACGCGTGGGGCACGTCGAAGGCAACGGTTCCGCCACGGCGCGCCGGATCTCGAGGGGCGCGCACCGGATAGCCGCGCGCGTCGGCCAACTCGATCAGCCGCGCCGTCTGGCGCATGCTCTTCGCGCGGATCGCCTCGGCGCCGGCCCGACGTACGATGCGCGGCCCCTCGACGGCCGCGTACAACGCCGGCACGGCGGGCGTGCCGTTGAGCCAGCGATAGGCGCCGGGCGCGAACGCCATCCCCGGTTCGAAGCCGAACGGATTCTCGTGCGCCATCCACCCCGTGAGCGCCGGTTGCAGGGTGGCGCCGACCTCGGGCCGCACGTAGAGGAAGCAGCCCCCCGGCCCGCCGCACAGCCACTTCAGCACGCCCCCCGTCAGGAAGTCGGCGCCCAGCGCCTGCACGTCCACCGGCATCACGCCCACCGCGTGGAAGGCATCGAGCGAGAGCAGCGCTCCCACGTCGTGCGCCCGCCGGGCGATCGGCGCCACGTCCATCACGTACGCGGAGCGGAACAGCACGTGCGAGATGCACACCAGCCGCGTGCGTTCGTCGATCGCCGCGATCACCGCGTCGGCGTCCACGCTGATGCCGTCGGCGGCCGCGGGGACGACGACGATCTCGGCGCCGAGCCGCGTGGCCAGCCGGTCGTACACGTAGCGCACCGACGGAAAATCGAGCGCCGTCATCACGATTCGGTTGCGGGCCGGCGGATAGTCGAGCGCCGAGAGCACCGTCGCCTGCGCGAGCGTCACGTTGTTCACCATCACCACCTCGCCGGCGCCCGCCCCGATGAGGGGGGCGATCTCGTCGCCCACGGCCCCCGGCATGCCCCACCAGCCGCGGCCCCAGGCGCGCACGCCCTGCTCCGCCCACTCGTCCACGTATTCGGCCAGCCGCTCGGGCACCGCCCGCGGCATCGCCCCCAACGAGTTGGAGACGAGGTACGTGGTGTGCTCGAGAATCGGGAACTCGTTGCGGTAGGCGAGCAGGGAGTCGGTCATGGGGTTCCGGAGGTCGCGATGCGCGCCGCCCGGGCCCGACGCGTGGACACGAAGACGAGACTGGCGACGGCCAGCACGAGCCCGGCCACGCGCCACTCGCGCAGAGTGATGGAGGAGAGGAGGGCGATCACGAGCAGTCCGGCGATCACCGGGATGACGTTCCCGCCGCGGAGCCGGAACGGCTCGCCCACACCGCGCACGTCGCGGCGGTGCAACTCGAACGCCGCCGCGCAGCACCCGAGGTAGGCGAGCAGGGCGGCCAGGTTGGCGAGCACCACCAGCCGCTCGAAGGCGCCGGTGGCCGCCAGCGCCACGGTCAGCACCGCCTGCGAGATGATCGCCACGTGCGGGGTGTGGAACCGGGGGTGGACGCCGGCGAAGAATCGCGGCGCGAACCCGTCGCGCGCGAACGCGAACAGCGCCCGGGGCATCGCCAGCGCCATGCCGGTCATGAATCCGAACGTGGAGAGCACCACCGCCACCGCGAACAGCCTGGCGCCCCACGGTCCCATGACCACCGCCGCCGCGTCGGCCAACGGCGTCGGCGAGCCGACGAGGTGCGGGCCGAGGATGCCCTGCACCACGAGCTGCAGCGCCACGAACAGGAGCGTCACCATGCCCATGGCCAGCAGCAGCGCCCGGGGCACCGTCCGCGACGAATCGGTGACCTCGCCGCTCGGCACCAGCGCGCTCTCGAAGCCGGCAAAGACGAACACCAGCACCATCGCCGCGCGCGCGAAGTCCCGCTTGGGGGGCATCGCCGTGGGCTTCAGGTACTCGGTGTGCACGCCGAACAGTCCGACCACGATCAGCAGCACCAACGGCAACAGCTTCACCACGGTGGCCACGCCGATGAGGCGCGTGCCCTGCTTCACGCCGCGCACGTTGATCCACACGACCACGGCGTAGGTGACCACCAGGAGCCCCACCTTGGCCGCCTGCGAGTCGAATCCCGGCACCAGCCGCGCGAAGTTGTCGGCAAAGATCATCGAGATGGCCGGCACCGCGGTGGCCCCGATCATCCAGATCAGCACACCGACCAGAAACCCCGCGTACGGACCGAACGCCGTCTCCACGTACATGTACGGCCCCCCGGTCAGCGATACGCGGCTGCCGGCCTCGGCCATGCACAGCACCACGAACCCCATCGCCACCGCACACATCAGATACGCCAGCGGCGCCGCCGCCCCCAGCAGGCCGGCGACCGCGGGGTCGGACGGAATGCGGAAGATGCCCCCGCCGATGATCAGATTGACGATGCTCGCCGCGAGCCCCCAAACGCCGACGGCCCGGACGAGCGAGGATTCGATGGAAGCGCGCTGGCTCATGGGAGACGGTTCGGATGAAAACGCGCCGATGGGGAGCCGTCGGCGGCGAAGCGTGTACAACACTAGACCTCGCGCCCTCCGGACGCCACCATATTGACGTGGTGGCGCCGTGATCCGGTCGCGCGGCGATCTCAATCATACCGTTGGAGGAACGACATGACAGGACGCGTGCAAGCATTGGTCCTCGGCCTGGCGCTCTGTGCCGCGACCGCGGGGGCGCAGACCCCGACGCAGATCCGGCTACCCGCGCAGGCTCCGGCGCTCACCCCGGCGGTGCAGGTGCACCGGACGGCTTCGGTGGGCCCGGTGCTCCGGTCGTCGGCGGTCGGGGTGCAGTCGCTGCACCAGGCCACGCCGCTCGATCCGGCGGCCGCGCTGGCGCCGCCCACCCGCGATCAGTCCCGCGCCATGATGATCGTGGGCGGCGGGGCACTGCTGGTGGGCGCCATCATCGGTGGCGACCCCGGCACGGTGATCATGGTGGGCGGGGTCGTGGTGGGGCTCATTGGGCTCTACAACTACCTCCAGTAGCGCCGCGACTCCGGTCGCGAAGGCCCGGATTGCCCTCGTCCTCGGCGGCGGGGGCATGAAGGGCTTCGCGCACATCGGAGTGCTCCGCGCGCTGCAGGAACGCGGGATCCGTCCCACGGTGTATGCCGGCACCAGCATCGGCGCGCTGATCGCCGCCGCCGCCGTGAGCGGCATGAGCGCCGACGAGCTGGCACAGCGGGCCGAATCGCTCCGCCGCCGCGACCTGTTCCGCATCAACCACCTCGGCATGCTCATGGAGCGCATGCGCTCGCCCGCCATCTACCTCGGCGAGCCGCTCCGCAACATGATCGACGAGGTGGCTCCCGGCGGGACGTTCGACGAGCTGCGCACGCCGCTGCTCGTGAACACCGTGGATCTCGAGCGGGCGACGCGGCTCGTGTGGGGGCTGCCCGGCCTGCGCGACGTCTCGGTGCGCGATGCCGTGTACGCGTCGTGCGCCCTGCCGGGATTCTTCCCACCCGCCAACGTGGGCGGGCGCCTGTGCGTGGACGGCGGCGTCATCGACAACCTGCCGGTGGCCGCCGCCGGCCTCGGCATGGATGCGGTGATCGCCGTCGACGTCGGGAGTTCCGACATGCGCCCGGTGCCCCGCATCGGCGCCCAGGGGTTCGCCGCCATCTACATGCGCTCGGCCACCACGATGATGCACCACCTGCAGCAACAGCCGCTCGCCCGCTGGAACGGACCGCCGATGCTGCTCATCCGCCCCAAGATCGATTCGCACTGGCTGAGTTTCGTGAACGCCGAGCAGAACATCCGCGAGGGCTACCGCGCCACCACCAAGGCCCTCGAACACATCGACGCCTACCTCGAACAGCCGTCGGGGGTCTACCCGCGCAAGCGGATGCGCCTGCACGTGGTACGGGAATCGTGCGTGAAGTGCGGCCTCTGCGTGGCGCTGGCGCCGGATCTCATGACCTTCGATCCCACCGACGGCACCGCCGTGCCCCGCGAACAATTCGTGGAATGGTCGGCGGCCGACGGCGACTTCGTGCATCACTGCCCCACCGGCGCCATCAAGGCGGCGCGACTCGACCTGGTCACCCCGCCGACCCCGGTCGCCGACGCCGACGCCGACCCCGACCGGGAAGATCTGGCCGTTCCCTAACGCACGGTGAGCAGCAGAGCGTTCGACGACGGATCGACCGCCATCCAGCCCCCGTCACGTTGCTCGAGGCCCACCCCGAGCTCCACCAGCCGCTGGCGGGTTTTCTCCAGCGCCTCCGCCCCGGGCAGCAGCACCTCCGCGTAGTCGAGGCCCGGCGCGGCGGCCGGCGGCGCCGGTGCGCCCGCCACCCCCCACGTGTTCAGGCCGATGTGGTGGTGATAGCCACCCGCCGAGACGAACAGCGCGCTGCCCGCCATCCGCTGCACGACGTCGAACCCCAGCGTCCCGTGATAGAAGCGTTCGGCCTCGGCGATGTCCCGCACCTGCAGATGGACGTGCCCCATTCGCGTGGCCGCCGGTACGGTGGCCGGCATCTCACCCGCCTGCACCGCCTCGTCGAGCAGCGACTGGAGGTCCAGTCGGTCGGTGACCATCGCCAGGCCGTTCTCGTTGCGCGGCCACTCCGGGCGTGGCCGGTCGCGATAGATCTCGATGCCGAGTCCATCGGGGTCGGCCAGGTACAGCGCTTCACTCACTCCGTGGTCCGACGCGCCCTGCAACGGCCAGCGAGACGCGACGAGCCGGCCCAGCGCCTGGCCGAGGGCGAGGCGGTCGGGCACGAGCACGGCGAAGTGATAGAGTCCGGTGGTATGGCGCGGGCGCGGCGTTGCCTGCGCCAGCGCCCGCAACGACACGAGCGGGCGGTCGCCGATGCCGAGCACCGCGCTGCCCCCGTCCTTCGATTGCACCGCGAGCCCGAGCACCGTCGAATAGAACGCGAGCGACCGGTCGAGGTCGCTCACGCGAAGATGGACGCACCCGATGGCGGTGCCGGCATCGATGGACATCGTGGGAATCTCCATCCGCGGCGCGGGCCGGGGCAACCGCGCCCCGGCCCCGCGCTCCCGGAGGTCAGACACCGGCGGTCGCTTCCTTGCCGGCTTCCTTCACGAGCTCGACCTCGATCGAGATCTTCACCTCGTCGCCCACCATCACGCCGCCCGTCTCGAGCGCCATGTTCCAGGTGAGCCCGAACTCCTTCCGGTTGATCCTGGTGCTGGCCGCATAGCCGGCCCGCTCGCCGCCCCAGGGATCCTTGACCTGTCCCGAGGACTCGACGTTCAGCGTGACCTCGCGGGTCACGTCACGAATCGTCAGGTCGCCGACGAGCTTGAACTCGCCGTCCACGGAGCCGTCGATTCGCTTGCTCTTGAAGGTGATCGTCGGGAACCGCTCGACGTCGAAGAAGTCCGCCGACCGGAGGTGCGCGTCGCGCTTGGCGTCGCGGGTATCGATGCTGGCCACGCCGATCTTGACGTCCACGCGGGCCGCCTTCGGATTGGCCTCGTCCACCGTCACCGTTCCGGTCACGTCGGCAAAGTGGCCCTTGACCGTCGAAATCATCAGGTGCCGGACCGCGAACTCCGCGGCGCTGTGCGCGGCATCGATTTGCCATTTCGTCTGACCGTTCATCAGAGGATCTCCCACTTGAATAAGGTGATGTGTTACCTATTTTGGATATGTGACTATAAAAGTGTAAGTTCCTCTTGTCAAGTTGGTCCTGCAACGAAAGGTTGGTGCCATGTCAGAGAATACCCGGACGGTCTGCCGCCATTATCACCGCGCGATCGAGTTGATCGGGCGCCGGTGGACGGGTGCCGTGCTCCAGGTTTTGATGGGGGGCCGGACCCGGTACTGCGATATCCGCAGTGCCATTCCGGAGGTGAGCGACCGGATGCTCTCCGAGCGGCTCAAGGAGTTGGAGGTCGAGGGGATCGTGCTCCGGATCGTCACCCCCGACACCCCGGTCCGCGTGGAGTACGAGTTGAGCCGGAAGGGGCGGGCGCTGGAGCAGGCGCTCGCGGCCATTGCGCAGTGGGCGGAGGAGTGGAAGGACGCGCCCCCGCCCCCACCTCCGCCCCCGGGCGACCCTCAGGCCAGGGCGCCGGCGATCCGGATGTAGGCCCCCACGGCGGCACGCAGTTCCTCCAGCCGCACGTGCTCGTCGTCGCGGTGCGCCACGTGGATCGACCCCGGGCCGAACAGATAGGGCGTGCCCCAGTTGCCGAGCACGGGAATGTCGGTGGCGAAGGCGACGACCTCGGTCTCGAACCCGGGCACGACCCCCAGCTTCACGGCCGGGACCATCGGCCCCTCCTCCAACTCTGCCCGGCCGGCCGCCCACCGTTCGAACACGCGCATCACCTCAGCGGGCGGCGAGACGATCCGCGCCATCAGCCGCGCCTCCGCCCACGGTGCGACCACGTTGTCGGCCACCCCGCCGCTGATCCGGCCGATGTTGATCGTGGTGTCGCCGAACAGTTCGCTGCGGGGCATGTCGAGTTGTGGGAGCTGCGCCAGGAGCGCCACCAGGTCGTCGATCGCCGAGTGACCGAGGTGCGGATAGGCGGAATGGGCGGGTTGGCCCTTGGTGCGCACGGTGACGCGCAGGGCGCCCTTGGTTCCTCGACCCAGTTTGCTCTCCGTGGGTTCGCCGTCCACCACGGCGCGGCTCACCAGGCCGGCCCGGGCGATCCAGTCGTTGGCGGCGTGGGCGCCGTCGTGCGTCACTTCCTCGCCGACCACGAACAGCAGCGCCACGGGAGCGCCGTCGCCCCGCAGCTGGTCGCCGGCGCAGATCATCGCCGCCGCGATCCCCTTGGCGTCGCAGGCGCCGCGTCCCCAGAGCACGTCGCCGTCGAGGCGCGGCGGGATGTACGGCGGCACCGTGTCGAGGTGTGTGGACAGGGTGATGAAGGGATCGTCGCCGGCGCGCGCGAAGACGGCGAACCGCCCCTCGCTCACCGGAATGCGCGTCACCTGCCACCCCCGTTGCTCGAGCAGGGCGTGCACCTGCGTCATCATCTCGCCCTCGCGCCCGCTGGTGGAATCGATACTCATGAGCTGCTGGGCGAGGGCGACGACGTCGTTGGTGGCGGGCATGGCAGGTCCTATCGCCAGACGGCGATCTGATCGAGGGGTTTTCGGGCGAGGTCGGGCACGCGGGCATCCGCTGCCGGGTACCCCACCGGCATCACCAGCATGGCCTTCTCGTTGGCGGGGCGCTCCAGGAGTTCGCTCAGGAACGCCATCGGATTCGGGGTGTGGGTGAGCGTGACGAGTCCCATCTGGTGGACGGCGGCGATGAACAGCCCGGCCGCAATGCCGCACGACTCCTGCGTGTAATAGTAGGTGCGGCGGCCGCCGTCCGGGTCGAGCCCGTACGACTGGCGGAAGAGCACCACCACCCAGGGCGCGTCGGTGAGGTGCGGCTTGTGTTCGTCGGTCCCCAGCGGCGCCAGGGCCTCCAGCCAGTCGGCGGGCATGCGGCCGTGGTAGTTCTCGTGCTCCTCGCGTTCGGCGGCCTGGCGAATCTTCCGCTTGTACTCGGGGTCGGACACGGCCACGAACGTCCACGGCTGCTGGTGGGCGCCGCTGGGGGCGGTGCCGGCCGTGCGAATGGCGTACTCGATGAGTTCGCGCGGCACGGCTTCGGTGGAGAAGTGCCGGGTGGTCCGCCGGGCATTCATCTCCTCGTAGAACAGCCGCGCGCGCTCGCGCGATTCGTCGATCGGCCGGCGCTGGAATTGGAGGGGAACGAAAGGATATTCGGGCACGGACGGCTGGGTGTCGAGTTCCCGTGCATCTACGCCGGTGGGCCGCCGTTCGTCAAGCGCGGGCCGGGGTGTTGGGGACGCCGCCGCCGCAGGCGACGGCGAAGCCGCCGGGGGCCGGGACGGGACCGAGCGCGGGGCCGCCGGGGGTGGACGACGTGGACGGGGACGGGTCGGCAGGCATCAACAGATGGAACTGCGATTCCGCGGATAGCGCGGACCAGCGCGGATAACTGCAACGGCAACTGCAACTACGACTGCAACGGCCACTGCAACCGCAAGGGCACTGCAACGACAACTGCAACTGCAACTTCAACTGCCACGTGACTGCAGCTGCCACGGCACCGCCGCCGCCGATCTTCCGCCACCGGCCGTCTCGCGCCTCCCCTCCCCGCCCTACCGGTCCCGCACCGGCTACATTCCGTGTCAGCCTGCCGCCCGTGCGGCAGTGGCTCCACTGAGAACCCTCGCCTCGGCCCCACTGAGCGGCCGTGATCGAGAGGCAAGCCCATGACAAGCAAGAATTCCTTCGGCGCCCGCGCGACGCTCTCCGTCGACGGCAAGTCCTACACCGTCTATCAACTCGGCAAGCTCGGCGGCACCACCGCCACGCTGCCGTTCAGCCTCAGGATTCTCCTGGAGAATCTGCTGCGGAACGAGGACGACGCCTTCGTGAAGCGCGGCGACATCGAGGCGATGATCCACTGGGACGTGAAGGCGAAGGGAGAGAAGGAAATCGCCTTCCGCACCTCCCGCGTGCTCCTGCAGGACTTCACCGGCGTGCCGGCGGTGGTCGACCTGGCCGCCATGCGCGACGCGATCACCGCTCTCGGCGGTGATCCGCAGAAGATCAATCCCCTGCAGCCGGTGGATCTGGTGATCGACCACTCGGTGCAGGTGGACGAATACGGCAGCGCCGCGGCGTTCCTGCTCAACACCGAGAAGGAGTTCGAGCGCAACAAGGAACGCTACGTCTTCCTGCGCTGGGGCCAGGACGCGTTCAAGAATTTCCGCGTCGTGCCTCCGGGCACGGGCATCTGCCACCAGGTGAATCTCGAGTATCTGGGCAAGACGGTGTTCGTGAACGACGAGACGGGCGAGGCGTATCCCGACTCGCTGGTCGGCACCGACTCGCACACCACGATGATCAACGGCCTCGGCGTGCTCGGCTGGGGAGTGGGCGGCATCGAAGCCGAGGCGGCCATGCTCGGCCAGCCGGTCACGATGCTCATTCCCGAAGTGATCGGGTTCAAGCTGCACGGCAAGCTGCCGCCGGGCGCCACCGCCACCGACCTCGTGCTCACCTGCACCGAGATGCTCCGCAAGAAGAAGGTGGTGGGCAAGTTCGTCGAGTTCTACGGCGCCGGGCTGAGTTCGCTGTCGCTCGCCGACCGGGCGACGATCGCCAACATGTCGCCCGAATACGGCGCCACGATGGGCTTCTTCCCCTGCGACGCCGAGACGCTCAAGTACCTGCGCCTCACGGGGCGCCCCGAGCATCACGTCAAGCTGGTGGAGGCGTACACCAGGCAGCAGGGCCTCTTCCGCACCGACGACACGCCGGATCCCGTGTTCACCGACACCCTGGAGCTGGACCTGGCGACGGTGGAGCCCAGCCTGGCCGGCCCCAAGCGCCCGCAGGACCGGGTGCCGCTGGCGAAGGCGAAGCAGATGTACGGGGAGGCCTACCGGGCGGAAGCGGCGCGCATCGCGTCGTCGGCCCAGGCCTCGGGCAACGGCGACACGGCGGCCGCCAAGGCGCGGATGGACGCCGAGGGCGCCGCGCAGGAGCACAATGAAGTGGACTGCTCCCACAACGGCGCGACCTTCAAGCTGCGCGACGGCGCGGTGGTGATCGCCGCCATCACGAGCTGCACCAACACGTCGAACCCGAGCGTGATGATCGCCGCCGGCATGCTGGCCCGGAACGCGGTAAAGAAGGGCCTCAAGACCCGGCCGTGGGTGAAGACCTCGCTGGCGCCGGGCTCCAAGGTGGTCACCGACTACTACAATCAGGCCGGGCTCACCGAATATCTCGACGCGCTCGGCTTCAATCTCGTCGGCTACGGCTGCACCACCTGCATCGGGAACTCCGGTCCCCTGCCGGAACCGATCGCCGCCGCCATCGAACAGAAGAAGCTCCTCGTCGCGTCGGTGTTGAGCGGCAACCGGAACTTCGAGGGCCGCGTGAACCCGATGACGCGGTTCAACTACCTCGCCTCGCCGCCGCTGGTGGTGGCCTACGCGCTGGCCGGCCGCATGGACGTCGACCTCAACACCGAACCGCTGGGCGAGGGCAAGGACGGCCCGGTCTACCTCAAGGACATCTGGCCCAACCCCAAGGACGTCCAGGACGAGATTCTGCGCAGCGTGAAGCAGGACTTCTTCAGCCGCGAATACGCCGACGTGTTCAAGGGCGACGACGAGTGGCGCGGCCTCGACGTGCCGCACGGCCAGACGTACGCCTGGCAGGACGACTCCACGTACGTGAAGAACCCACCGTATTTCGAGGGGATGACGATGACGCCGCCGGGCGTGCAGCCGATCGCCGGCGCCCGCGCCCTGTCCATGCTCGGCGACTCGATCACCACCGACCACATCTCCCCGGCGGGCGCGATTCCGCTCAAGAGCCCGGCCGGCGAGTGGCTCATTGCGCAGGGCGTGGAACGGAAGGACTTCAACTCCTTCGGGTCGCGCCGCGGCAACCATGAGGTCATGATGCGCGGCACCTTCGGCAACATCCGCCTGCGCAATGAACTGGCGCCGGGCACCGAGGGAGGCTGGACCGCCACCGAACCGGGCGGGAAGCCGCAGTTCATCTACGACGCGGCGATGGCCTACCAGAAGGCCGGCACGCCCCTCGTCGTGATCGCCGGCAAGGAATACGGCACCGGCTCGTCGCGCGACTGGGCGGCCAAGGGGACGATCCTGCTCGGGGTGAAGGCCGTGATCGCCGAATCGTTCGAGCGCATCCACCGGTCCAACCTCGTCGGCATGGGCGTCTTGCCCCTCGAGTTCACCGGCGGGCAGACCCGGCAGTCGCTGGGGCTCACCGGGTTCGAGACCTACGAGGTGGCGGGGCTCGACGACTCGCTCAAGCCCAAGGCGTCGTTGACCGTGCGGGCCACGGGCGCCGACGGGGCGACGAAGGAGTTCCGGGTCCAGGCCCGCATCGACACGCCGGAGGAGATGCGCTACTACCGCCACGGCGGGATCCTGTCGTACGTGCTGCGGTCGCTGGTGGGTAACAGCCAGTAGCCGGCGGTTCCTGGAAGCGGGGGTCCGGGGCGTCGTGCCGATCGCGGTGCGGCGCCCCGGGCTGCGTCAGGAAGCCGCGCGCTCGGAGGCGCGGCGGATGGCGAGCCGCGCCCGCTCCCGCTCCCCCCAGGTCGGCGCGATCTCGCGCGCTCCGGGAATGCACCGGGAATCGGCCACCATGTCCGCCGGCGCACCCATGGGCAACCATCCCATGATGCAGCGCGTGATCGCGGCCACCTCGTGCGGCTCGAGCGACGACAGCGGAACCGGCGGTGGCTCGGTGCCGGCCAGCGGAGGCGGCGTGGCCCTCGGGGGCGCGCTCACCAGCCCCAGCAGGGCGGCGCGGGCGGTGGAGCGCTGTTCCGCCGTCTGGAGCTTCGCGGTGTGCTGGCGCACCTCCCCCCGGTACATGGCATGCACCGACGCGACCACGTCGCGCACCAGCGTTTCCAGAATCTGGTCGAGATCGGCTTCGATTTGGCTCATAGGTGTGATCCTCCGGGTCGTCGTCGACCTGATGATACCGTCTGAAGACCGCGCCACCCCGACAAAGGTTTCGTATCGGCCGTCACGGAACGGGCAGGGAGCGCAGGGAACGGCCGGCCGATCGGGGGTGAACTTCCCAACCTGCATTGCGTTAAACATCGCCTATCCCCAATTTCCCGCGGTGCTTATCCCCGTGAGGGACCCATGAAACGTGCAACGATCACCACCGTGGGGCTTGCCCTGGCCCTCGGTTTCGCCTCCGCCGGCGCCGGCGCTCAGCAGGCGCCGCCCGTTCCGGACGGCGTGCCGGCGGTGGGGCAGATGGCGCCGGACTTCACCCTTCCCGGCGCCACACGCTACGGCGTACTGCGCGACCCGGTCCGCCTGGGGGACTTCCGCGGCCAGACCGTCGTCATTGCCTTCTTCATACGAGCGCGAACCAAGGGTTGAACGGTGCAAATGGAGGCGTACCGTGATCAGTACGCCACGCTCTTCCACAACGGCCGCAAGGTCGTGGTGCTCGCCATCAGCACCGACCCCGACACGGCGCTCTATGCCTGGGCCCGCGATGCGCATTTCCCCATGCTGTTCGGGAGCGATACCGACATGGCGGTGGGCAAGCTGTACGGAGCCGCCAATGCCAAGAACAAGATCGACCTGCGCTACCTCTTCGTGGTCGGCCCCGACGGCCGGATCACGCATCGCATGGTGCCCTTCAACGTGCTCGCCGCGAGCGCGTACAAGGAGCTCCAGGCGGCGGTGGACAGCGCCGCGGGAGCGGACGCCGGCGGCGCGTCGTGATGATCGGCGCGGCCGCCGCACGGCGCCTGGACCATGGGCCGTGCGGAGCGCCGGTGCGTTGACGCCGGCGGGTCGATGACGGAGTCCACGCCGCGGCAGCTGGTGGAGTCGCTGTTCCAGGCCGCCGTCGAGGGCGCCGATCCCGGCGCCGCCACGGCGCAGGCGCTGGCCACCATCCCCACTGCCCGCCACCAGCGGCTGTGGCTGTTTGCCGTTGGCAAGGCGGCGCACACGATGGCGGGCGCCGCGGTGGCGGCGCTCCAGCGTTCGCTGCTCACCGTGGCCGGCGGACTGATCGTCGCGCCCAGTGACGCGCCGTCGCCCACGGCGAGCGTGCTCTCGTTGCGCGGCGACCACCCCGTGCCCGGCCGCCATTCGTTCGCCGCCGCGGCGCGGCTGGCCGACGCCGCCACGGGCATGCGCAGCAACGATCTCGCCATCGTGCTCATTTCGGGCGGCGCGTCGGCCCTCATCGGCGCCCCGATGCGCGGCATGAGCGAGGCCGATTTCTCGCACCTGTACGAGATGCTGCTCAACAGCGGGCTCGACATCCACGCCATGAACGCCGTGCGCAAGCGCTTCTCGCGCTGGAGCGGTGGACGTCTGGCGCTGGCGCTCGCCCCCGCGACCACCTACTGCCTGGCGGTCTCGGACGTGATCGGCGACGACGTCTCGTCGATCGGCTCCGGCCCCTGCGTGCCCGACCCGTACACGGTGAAGGAGGTCATCGACATCCTCCAACGGACGCGCCTCTACCAGCGACTGGCGCCCTCGTTCCGCGAGCACCTGTCGGGAACGCAGCGCGGCCTCGTGCCCGAGACGCCGAAACCGTCGCATCCGGCGTTCGCTCACGTCACGTCGCGGGTGATCGTCAACAACCGCGTGGCGCTGGACGCCGCGCAGGCCAGAGCCACGAGCCTCGGCATTCAGCACGTGACCGTGGCCGACGTGCCGCTGGACGGCGCCGCCGCCGACGTGGGGGCGGCGATGGCCCGCGCCCTCATCGCCCGGCGCGAGCAGGCCGGCGGCCAGGCGTCGGTGCTCATCTGCGGCGGCGAGACCACGGTGACGATCCCCCAACCGATGCTCACGCCGGCCATGCGCGCCCGGAGCGATTCCGGCGCCCTGCCCCCGGTGCCGCAACCGCGCGGGGGCCGGTGCCAGGAACTCGCGCTCGCCGCCGCGCACGTGCTCTCCGAGGCCGGCGACGCCGGCCGCGGCATCACACTGCTGGCCGCGGGCACCGACGGCCGCGACGGCCCCACCGACGCCGCCGGCGCCTGCGTGGATGGACGCACCTGGGATGTCATCCGCGACGCCGGCCGCGATCCGGCGGCGGCGCTCCGCGCCCACGAGTCGTATTCGGCGCTCGACGCCGCCGGCGCGCTGTTGCGCACCGGCCCGACGGCGACCAACGTGGCCGACATCGTGATCGGGAGCATCGAAGCGCACGATTGACGCCGGCGGTCCGGACCGTGCGGCGCCGGCCCTCCGTTTGGTCGCCGCCTGATCCACCGCCCGGGGTCCGCTCCAACCCGCCTCTCCATGGCCAGTGCCTGCCTGCTCATCAATCCCGCCGCGGGTCGCGGCCGCGGCGCCAAGCTCGCCCCGGCGGTGATTCGGGCCTTCGCGGCCCACGGCATTGCGGACGTCCGGACCACGACGGCGCCCGGCGACGAGGCGCGGCAGGTGGCGGCCGCGGTGCACGACGGCGTGGAGACGATCGCCGTGCTCGGCGGCGACGGGACGTGGAGCAAGGCGGCGGCGGCCCTCGCCCGCCTCGGCGCGCCGGCCCGAATGGCCCTGCTCGCGGCGGGCACCGGCAACGACTTCCTGAAGAACCTGCCCGGGCCCGGCCACGACGCCGCCGCGATGGCGCGGCTGGTGGCCGGCGAGGGGGTGGAACGACGCATCGACATGGCCGCCGTGGACGACGACTGGTTTCTCAATGTGGCGGGATTCGCGTTCGACGTCGCCGTGCTGCTGCGCACCGAGCGCATCCCGTGGCTCGGCGGGGCGGCCCTGTACGCCGCGGCGGCGGTGCGGGAGTTGCTCGCCTACGGCGGACTCACCGTTGCCGTCGATGGCGCGCCGGCATCGCGCCTGCTGCTGCTGGCGTTCGCCAACGGCGCCCACTTCGGCGGCGCGTTCCACATCGCGCCGGGCGCCCGCGTGGACGACGGGATGCTGGATGCGATCGCGATTGCCGACATCGGGCGCGCCGGCCGGCCGGCACTTCTGGCGCGCGCCGCGCGGGGCGCGCATCTGCGGCACCCGCGGGTCACGGCCCGCCGCGCCGCCGCATTCACGCTGCGGTTCGACCGGCCGCCGACGTACGAGGCCGACGGCGAGCTGCGCCGCGCCGCCGGCACCGAGGTCCGCGTGGAGAGTCGGCCGGGCGCGTTGCGCGTGCTCGTGCCGCGGAGCCCGGAATCGTGATTTGCGCGCCGCCCTTCCAGCCGGTGACCCGTCGGTACAACTTTCGCGGATGAGCGCTCAGCCCTTCACCGTCGGCATCGTGCAGGACGCAGCCACGGCCGACGCCGCCGCGTCGACGGCGGCGACCGTGGCCCGCGTGCGCGAGGCCGCCAGGCGCGGCGCGCAGATCGTGTGCCTCAAGGAACTCTTCAACGCCCCGTACTTCTGCAAGGTCGAGGAGGCGGCGCGGTTCGATCTCGCCGAACCGATTCCGGGCCCCACCACCGACGCCATGCAACGGCTGGCCCGCGAGTTGGCGATCGTGCTCATCGTGCCGGTGTTCGAGCGGCAGGGGCCCGGCGTGTATCGCAATTCGGCGGCCGTGATCGACGCCGATGGGTCGCTGCTCGGCGTGTATCGCAAGATGCACATCCCGGACGATCCGCTGTTCCTGGAGAAGTACTACTTCGCCCCCGGCGACGGAACGGCCGACGCGTCGCTGCCGGCCGGGCGCGTGGCCCAGGCCGCCGGATTCAAGGTCTGGAAGACGCGGTACGCAAACGTCGGCGTGCTCATCTGCTGGGACCAGTGGTACCCCGAGGCGGCGCGCATCACGTCCCTGCTCGGCGCCGACGTGCTGTTCTACCCGACGGCCATCGGGTGGCATCCGTCGGAAAAGGCCGAATTCGGCCAGGCACAGGTCGACGCCTGGCGCACCGCGCAGCGCGCCCACGCGATCGCCAACGGCGTGTTCGTCGCGTCGCCCAATCGCGTGGGGTTCGAGGCCGAGCCCGGCACCGACGGGCTGGAGTTCTTCGGACACTCGTTCATCTGCGACCCCTTCGGTCGCCTCCTTGCCGACGCCGGCGCCGACCCCGACGTCTTGATCGCAACCTGCGACCCCAAGCTCATCGAGGATACCCGGCGGAACTGGCCCTTTCTTCGTGACCGCCGCATCGATGCCTACGCCCCGATCCTCAACCGCTACCTCGGCGCGTAAGCGCGCGGCCGCGGCGCCCGAGCGGCGATTCCCCGCCGAGTGGGAGCCCCACGAAGCCACCTGGATCGCCTGGCCGCACCACGAACCCGACTGGCCGGGAAAGCTCGAGGCGATCCACTGGGTGTACGCCGAGATCGCCCGCGTGCTGGCCGCCCGCGAGCCGGTGCAGATTCTCTGCCACAACCGGGAGGTGAGCCGCCACGCGCAGACGTGCCTCGAAGCGCACGGCGTGACGGCGAACGTGCACCGCCACGTGGTGCCCACCGACCGGGTCTGGCTCCGCGACTCGGCGCCGACCACGGTGATGCACCCCGACGGCAGCGTCGGACTCGTGAACTGGGAGTTCAACGCCTGGGCCAAGTACGACAACTACGCGTACGATCGCGAGGTGGGGGCGGCCATCGCGCGCATCACCGGCCTGCCCCGCGAGCAGGCCCGGCGCCCCGACGGCAGCCCGCTGGTGCTCGAAGGCGGGGCCATCGATACCGACGGCCACGGCACGCTGCTGGTGACCGAGGAATGCCTGCTCTCCGACATTCAGGCGCGCAACCCCGGCATGACGCGCGCCGACTACGAACACGCGTTCGCCGAATGGCTGGGCATCCACAAGACGATCTGGCTGGGCGAGGGATGCGTGGGCGACGACACGCACGGACATGTGGACGACATCGCGCGATTCGCCGCGCGCGACGTGGTGCTCCTGGCGTACGAGGAGGATCCGGCCGACGAGAACCACCGCCGGTCGAAGGACAACCTCCAACGGCTGCAGGCGGCCGGCGCCCGGAAGGGCGACTTCACCGTGATCCGGCTGCCCTACCCCCGGCCGGTGATGATGAACGGCGAACGGCTCCCCGCCAGCTACGCCAATTTCTACATCGCCAACGGCACCGTGATCATGCCCACGTTCAACGACCCCAACGACCGGGTGGCGCTGAACATCCTCGGTGAGATCTTCCCCGAGCACCAGGTGGTGGGCATCCACGCCGTGGATCTCGTATGGGGGCTGGGCACGCTGCACTGCCTCACGCAGCAACAGTCGCGGGCGAGGTGACGGACGCCGTGGCGCGCCGCCGTTCGCAACGGCCCGGCGCGCCGGCCGCCGCCGGTGTGGCGTGCGTCACCAGTCGCGCGAATCCGCCGTGCTACCACCGGGCAACTTCGTTACATTAGGGCGCGTCGCGGCGTTGCCTCAGCAGCGCGCCAGCCGTCGATGGCGACGACGCCATGCTGCGCGCTCTCCTCTCGTCGTCACCCCTCGTCTCGTGAAACGCTTCGTCACTGTTGTTGGTCTGCTCCTCCTCGGTTGCGGTGGATCCGGCTCCGGCGGCGCCGTGCGCTTCGGCGCGGCCGGCCCCTGGAACGAGGCCTACGGCGCCATGAATCGCCGCGGCATGGAACTCGCCTACGATCAGATCAAGGCGCGCACCGATTACGCCCAGCACCCGGTGGAGATCGACTGGCAGAACGACGAAGCCGACGGGCAGAAGGCGACGACGATCGCCGGCCAGTTCGTGACCAACCCCGCGGTGATCGCCGTCATCGGGCACGTGAATTCGGGCACCGAGGTGGCGGCGGCCAAGGTGTACGACGCCGGCCACTTGGTGTCGATGGCCACCACCGCTACCTCGCCGGCGCTCACCGGCATCTCGCCCTGGGTCTTCCGCGTCATCTCGAGCGACTCCATGAACGGCCTCCACATGGCGCAGTTCGCCAGCACGCGGCTCGACAAGCATCGCGCGGCGGTGCTCTACGAGAACAACGCCTACGGACGCGGGCTCGCCGACGCCTTTCGCCGCAACTTCAGCGGCCGGGTGGTGAGCTTCGATCCGATCGCCGAGGGATCGCAGAACTTCGAGCCGTACGTGGCCTACCTGAAGACCCTGAATCCCGACCTCGTGTTCGTGGCCGGCACCGACGCCTCGGGGCTCGATTTCATCAAGGAATTCCGCCGGCAGAAGATGAGCGCGACGCTGCTCGGCGGCGACGGATGGACGGGGTTGTCGGTGGACACCACGCTCGCCGAGGGCATCTATGTCGGCGCGCCGTTCAGCGCCGAGAACCCGGCACCGGCGGTGCAGAAGTTCGTGCAGGAGTTCCGGGCCAAGTACCATCTGACGCCGGACGGCAACGCCGCCCTCGGCTACGACGCCACCAATCTGCTCTACTACGCACTCACCTCGGTGGGGCCCGACCGCGACCGGATCCGGGAGTTCCTCGCCAAGCTCGATCAGAATTCGGCCTGGAAGGGCGTCACCGGAAACGTCTACTTCGGCGCCGACGGCGACCCCGTGGGCAAGAGCGTCGTGATGACGGTGATCCATCACGGCGCGCTCGAGGTCGTCGAGGGCGCGCCATGACGATCGCGGCGCGGTACCTGGGCACGATTCGCGGCCGGCTGTGGACCGGATTCGGCATCCTCGTGGCGCTGCTGCTGATCGCCGGCGCCGTGGCGCGTACGTCGATGGGCACGCTCGCCGTCACGATGTCGTCCACGCTCACCTCGGTGGAGGAAGAGTCGCGGCTCGCCTCGCAGCTCTCGGGCGCCGTCGCCCAGACCGTGGTCGCCGGCGCCCAGTACGTCGAATCGCGCGACTCCGTGTCGCAGCAGATCTTCCGCAATCAGGGCTGGTCGGCGCACAACATCCAGCGCGAGATGAACGACCGTCCGGGGCAGACGGCGGAAGAGATCGGCGTGCTCGCCGCCATCGACGCCCAACTCTCGGATCTCGAGGTGAAGTACACGCTGGCCCACCGGCTGGCGGATCTCGGTCGCACTCCCGACGCGTACGCGGCCGCCGCCCGCGCCCACGCCGTGGTCGACCCGCTGCTCGCGAGCATCAACCGCCTGGCCCAGCTCAAGGCCCGCAAGGTGGCGGCCGCCTCAACGCGCCTCGCCGCCGAGACCAGGCGGCGGGCGACGGTCATGCTCGGCCTCCTCGCCATGGCGCTGATCATCGGCGTCACGGTGGTCGTGCTCACGGTGTCGTCGGTGAGCCGCCCCCTCAATGCGCTGCTCGCCCACGCCGACCGGCTGAGCCACGGCGATCTCACGGCGCGCACCAGCGCCCCGATGCCCGGGGAGTTCCAGATTCTGGCAGACGCCATGAACAGGACCGGCGATTCCCTTTCGCGCGTGGTGTCGGCCGCCGCGCGCACGGCCGAGAACGTCTCCAGCTCCGCGCACCAACTGTCGTCGGTGTCCGAGGAGATCGCCGTCTCGGCCGGCCACATGGCCAACGCCATGGCCGAGGTCTCGCACGGCGCCGAGACGCAGGTGCACCAGCTGCACGAGGTGGACGATACGCTCACCACGGTGCGCAACACCTCGGGCGAGGTGAAGGCCCGCGCCGACGAGGTGCATGAACTCGCCGCCAACATCGAACGTTCGGCCGGCGAGAAGCGCGTGGAGATCGAACGCGCGCTGGGCATCCTCGCCGACGTGAAGACGAGCGTCGAACAGGCCGCCGGCGAGGTGGCCGCCCTCACCACCGCCGCCGCCGACATCACGCGCTTCGTGCACGCCGTGAGCCAGATTGCCGAGCAGACCAATCTGCTGGCGCTCAACGCCGCCATCGAAGCGGCCCGCGCCGGCGAGGCCGGCCGCGGGTTCGCCGTCGTCGCCGACGAGGTGCGGAAGCTCGCCGAGCAGTCGCAGCGCGCCGCCCAGGACGTCGTCCAGATCACCGGACACGTCACCACACGCGTGACGACGAGCGCCCGGGCCATGGAATCGGGCGCCCAGCACGTGGTGGAGATCGAGCGCGTATCGCGCGAGATCGACGAGGCCCTGCGCATCATCACCGACGCCGCCGGCCGTACCCGCAGCGCGGCGAGCGGGGTGTCGAAGGCCGCCGAGCAGAACGCGGGCGCGGTGGCCAGCGCCAGCGCCGGCCTCGACGCCATCGGCAAGACCGCCGAGAACCACGCCGCCGCCGCCCAGGAGGTCAACGCCTCCACCGAGGAGCAGAGCGCGGCGTGCGAGGAGATGACTTCGGCCAGCAACGTGCTGCTGCAGGAGAGCACGCAGTTGAAGGAACTGGTCGGGGGCCTGAAGACGGGCGCGTAGGCGTGGCGCCCCAGCCGTTCCGTGCCCGCTAGCGGCACGCGGAGGTCCGCGCGGACGGCGCTCGAACGCCTGGCCCCCGGCATGTATCTCGCGCTGGCCTCGGGGCGGGCCCGCCGCCACACCCACCGGCTGTTCGCCGAGTGGGGGTGCCTGGCCCTCAACGACGCGCTGGTGGCGCGACTGGGCACGCGGGTGGTGGACGGGCCGTTCGAGAATCTGGAACTCACGCCGCTCGCCTTGCGCGACCACATCGGTCCGTACCTCCTCGGCACCTACGAGCACGAACTGCACGACACCTGGCGCGCCCTCGAACCGGTGCGGTTCTCCACCATCGTCGACGTCGGGTCACGCTTCGGGTACTACGCCGTGGGACTCGCCCGCCGCTACCCCCGCACCCCCGTCGTGGCCGTCGACCCCGACCGCTGGGCGCGCGCCGCCACCCGCCAGATGGCGGCGGCCAACGCCGACGGCCGCGTGCGCACCATGCACCGGGTCACGCCGCGGCGGCTGGCGGCGATGCTGCCGGAAAGCGCCCTCGTGGTGAGCGACTGCGAGGGCTACGAGCGGGCCCTGTTCTGCGGCCCCGAGGTTCCCGCCCTGCGATCGGCGACGATGATCATCGAGATCCACGAGGCCGTGGCGCCCGGCGTCGGCGACGCCATCGCCGCCCGCTACGCCGCCACGCACGACATCCAGCGGGTCGCCTCCGATCCGTCGCTTCCGCCGGCTCCCGTGGATCTCTCCTTTCTCGACGCCGACCGGCAGCGCCTCGCCGTCAACGAACACCGGCTGCCGCAAGAGTGGCTCGTACTGCGGCCCACGCGGGGGTGAACGCGCAGAGAGCCGCGGCCTCCTGCGAGACCGCGGCTCTCCGGCGTGCGTTGACGGCCCGGCGAACTAGAACCCGCCGTTGCCGCCCGTGAGCGGGGCCCCGTTGTTCACGCACCGCTGGTGCGGATCGGCCGGCACCACGCCGTCCACCTTCACCCGGTGATCGAGATCCGCCACGTGCACGGCCACGTCGAACACGAACTGGCTGACGCGCGCCATGTGCGGATAGTCGATGTACTCGGGCTCGTCGGTCACCTGATGGTAGTCGCCGTGCAGGCCGGTGGTGAAGAAGGTGATGGGGATGCCGTAGCGCGCGTAGTTGTAGTGGTCGCTGCGGCAGTAGATGTTGTCGGCCTGCCCAGGCGCGTCGTACCGGTAGTCGAACGAGAACGGCATCGGTTCGGTCTTGTTCACCGATTCCACCATGTCACCCAGCTCGGTGGAGAGGCGGTGCGAGCCCACGAGCTGCAGGTACGTGGGGCTGCCCACCGGCAGGTCCTGCGCGTCGCCGCGCCCGTCCATGTCGATGTTGAGCTGCGCCACGATCGAATCGCGCGGCACCGTGGGATGGTCCGTGAACCACGACGATCCCCACAGCCCCTTCTCCTCGCCCACATGCCACACGAAGATGATCGACCGCTTGGGCTTCACCGTGCCCTTGGCAAACGCTTCGGCGATTTCGAGCACGCTCACCGACCCCGACCCGTCGTCGTCGGCGCCGTTGCTGATCGAGTCGAGACGCACCGGCCGCAGCTTGCGGACGCTGTCGAGGTTGATGTGGATGTCGGCTACCGCCTGCTGCTGCTCGGCCGTCGGCCGCTCGCCGCGGGCGAGCATGCCGGTGATCGCGTAGCGCGCCGCGTTGTACAGGTGGAGCGAATCGTGGTCCACCGGCGGCCCCTGCCGGATGCCGATGTGATCGTTGTGGGCGCCGATGGCGACGTACTCACCGCGCAGCGCCGGATCGGACCCCGGGAGAATGGCGACGACGTTACGCGCCGGCGCCGGCTTCTCGGCGAACCGCGGGTTGCCGCTCACCGTCTTGCCGAGCATGCCCTTCGTGGCCCGCGCCACCGGCACGCCGAGCAGCACCTGCGCGGCGTGGGCGTCGATGGTCAGCGTGGCGGCCGCTTCGGGCGCCGGCGCCGCGTTCGGATCCTTGAAGATCACGTTGCCGGGACGCGGGCGAGCCGACCGTACGGCCGCCGTCCAGGCGTCCCCCGTCTCGACGGTGGCGATCCCCGCGGCCTCGGCCAGCGGGTTGGCGCCCCCGCGCCCGCGGCCCCGGAACCCGAACCCGAAGCCGCGGCCCCGGCCACCCGGCCGCGCCGTCAGGATCACGAGCTTGCCGCGCACCTGGTCAGCGGTGAGCTGATCGGTGGTGTCGCCCTGCTCGCCGCCGAAGATCACCTGCGCGCCGTCGATCGAGCGCGGATCGCCGCCGCGACCCGGCGAGGCCACGAAGTCGCGGAATGCCGTGAGGCGCGTGCCGCCCACCGCAATCGCCGAGGCGGGATCGAGCGACCGCTGGAAGACGGGAAGGTTCTGGAAGTAGGTCCCGTTGTCCCCGGCCGGCTTGAGCCCCATCGCCTTCGACCTGCGCGGCGATGTACGCGGTGGCCTTCACGTGGCCGATCGTCCCCGTCTCGCGCCCCTGCATCGAGTCGTCCGCAAAGATGTACAGGCGCGTCATGAGGTCGGAGGCGGAAATCGCCGCCGAAGTGGGCTGGGCGCGATGCTTGAGCGGGAGTTGCTGCGCCGCGACCGCGGCGGGGAGAGCTATCAGCAGGGCGCACGCGCGCCGGATCGGAAATAGGTGGGTCACGAGAGATTCCGGTTGGAGTGGGAGGTGGGCTATTGGGAGTACGCGGGGAAGCGGCCGGGTGCTGTGGGGGGACGCAGCGTGGCGGGCATCGGGGACCGGCGAGGGCCCGTCGGGCGCCAGTAGGTCGGCGGACGGTCTGAATGGTAGCTTCCGGTACACCCCCACCGCCCAACGGCCTCACGGCCCCACCGCCCCGACCTCCATGCATCTCGAAACCATCGCCGTCCACGCGGGACACACGCCGGACCCCGTCACCGGGGCCGTGACGCCGGCCATCCAGCTGTCCACCACCTTCGAGCGGTCGGCCGACGGCACGCTCCCCGGCGGCTACCTCTACACGCGCAACGACAATCCCAACCGCCAGGCCTTGGAACGCTGCCTGACGGCCCTCGAAGGGGGGGCCGACGCCGCATGTTTCGCTTCCGGTTCGGCGGCCGCGATGTCGGTATGCCAGGCGCTCGCGGCGGGCGACCACGTGCTGGCGCCCAACGACGCCTACTACGGCACCGTGAAGCTCATGCGCGAGGTGTTCGGCCGCTGGGGCCTGCGGCTGACGCTCGTCGACATGGCCGACCTCGACGCCGTGCGCGCCGCCATCGAACCCGGCACGCGGCTGCTCTGGATCGAGACCCCCTCCAATCCGCTGGTGCGCGTGGTGGACCTGGCGGCACTCACCGCCATCGGGCGCGACGCCGGCGCCCACGTGGTGGTGGACAACACGTGGGCCACGCCGGTGCTGCAGCGGCCGCTCGAACTCGGCGCCCACCTGGCCCTGCACTCCACCACCAAGTACCTGGGCGGGCACAGCGACGTGCTCGGCGGAGCGCTGGTGACGCGCGACGCCGATGCGTTCTGGGAACGCGTGCGCGCGGTGCAGGCCACGGGAGGCGCCGTGGCCTCGCCCTTCGACTGCTGGCTCACGCTGCGCGGGGTGCGCACACTGCCCTGGCGCGTGCGCGCCCAGACGGGGACGGCAGGGCGCATTGCCGAGGCGCTGGACGCCCACCCGGCGGTGACGGTGGTGCACTATCCGGGGCTGCCGGGCCATGCCGGTCACGCGCTCGCCAGACGGCAGATGCGCGGCGCCGGCGCCATGCTCTCCTTCGAGGTGAAGGGCGGACGGGACGCCGCACTCGCCACCATCGCGCGGCTGCAGCTCATCACCCGCGCCACCAGCCTCGGCGGCACCGAGTCGCTCATCGAGCACCGGGCCACGGTGGAGCCGCCCGAGAGTCGCACGCCGCCGGCGCTGCTCCGGCTCAGCGTGGGGCTCGAGCACGCCGACGATCTCGTCGCCGACCTGCGCCAGGCGTTGGACGGTGCCGCGGCGCGGTAACTTTCGCTCATGACTCACGAGAACCGGGCGGTCCTGCTTCTGAGCGGAGGGCTCGACTCCACGACCACGCTGGCCGTGGCGCGCTCGAAGGGCTACGAGATCCACGCCCTCTCCTTCCGCTACGGACAGCGCCACGAACACGAGCTGCAGGCGGCGGCGCGGGTGGCCGCGGCGTTCGGCGTCGCGCGCCACGTCACGCTCGACATCGACCTCCGCGCGTTCGGCGGCTCGGCGCTCACCGCCGACCTGCCGGTGCCCAAGAACCGCTCCCCGCACGAGATGGGCGATGGCATTCCGATCACCTACGTGCCGGCGCGCAACACGATCTTCCTCTCCTTTGCGCTCGCCTGGGCCGACGTGCTGGGAGCCCGCCACATCTTCATCGGCGTGAACGCGCTCGACTATTCGGGCTACCCCGACTGCCGTCCGGAATACATCGCGGCCTACGAGCGCATGGCGAATCTCGCCACCCGCGGCGGCGTGGAGGGCACGGCACCCATCCATATCGAGACCCCGCTCATCGACCTGTCGAAGGCCGAGATCGTCCGGCTCGGCACATCGCTGGGCGTGGACTACGCGCTCACCACGAGCTGCTACGACCCCGACGCGTCGGGCGCCGCCTGCGGCCAGTGCGACGCCTGCGCGCTGCGGCTCAAGGGATTCGCGGAGGCGGGGCTGCAGGACCCCATCCGCTATCAGCCCGGAGTTTGAAGAGCACGGACCGGTGGCCGACCACGCTCGATTTGCCGTTCGTCGCCGGTTCGTCGCCCGTCATGGGTAATTTGCGATTGCCGCCTTCCACTTCCTCTCGTCCGCCAGCCTGAGCGCCGTGTATACCGTCAAGGAAATCTTCTACACCCTGCAGGGCGAGGGCTTTCACGCCGGACGCCCGGCGGTGTTCTGCCGGTTCAGCGGGTGCAACCTCTGGACGGGGCGCGAGGAGGATCGTGCGAGCGCCGTGTGCCGCTTCTGCGACACCGACTTCTTCGGCGTCGGACCCGACGGCGGCAAGTTCGACTCGGCGGAGGCACTCGCCGGCGCGATCGCGGCGCGGTGGCCGTCCGGCGGCGCCGAGCGCGGCCGACCCTACGTGGTGTGCACCGGGGGGGAGCCGCTGCTGCAACTCGACGACGCGTTGGTCGAGGCGCTCCACGAGCGCGGGTTCGAGGTGGCGGTGGAGACCAACGGAACGCAGGCTGCGCCCGACGGGCTGGACTGGGTGTGCGTGAGCCCGAAGGCGAACGCGCCGCTGCTGCTCACCAGCGGCAACGAATTGAAGTTGGTGTACCCGCAGTCGGGGGGTGAGCCGGAGCGCTACGCGTCACTCGACTTCGCGCACTTCTCCCTGCAGCCCATGGATGGACCCGACCTCACCCACAACACGCGCGCGGCGCTCGCCTACTGCCTGGAACATCCGCAGTGGCGCCTGAGCCTCCAGACGCACAAGGCGCTGGGGATCCGCTAACGCCGGATGGTCACCGTGCCGTTGCCCGACCGCGACCAGCAGGCCGCCGTGGCCGCGGGCGTGGGCGGCCCCACGTGCATGGCCGACGTGTTGGGCGACGTGAGCCCCGAATACCCCGACGGCAGCGTGGTCGTGGTGGGAGAATAGCTCTGCGGCCGCGGCACCGGTTGCGTGAGCTGCGGCTGGCTGTACGCCTGCGGCGTGGGCTGCCGCGCGGCGGTCTGCGGCGCCGGTTGCGACGTGGTGCACTGGCGTGCGACGCGCTCGTAGCCGTAGCCGAAGTTTCCGTAGACCAGTCCGTTCTGCTCGATCTTCACCGGCACGTACCCGTTCCGGTATCCATCGGACTGGCGGTAGTACCCCCCGTCGCGATCGGCGCGTTCGCTGTGGCCACGCTCCTGGCGGGCCTGGGGTGGGGGGGCGGACGGAGCACCGGTGCCCGTCTGGGCGCGGGTGGGCGGCTTCTGCACCGGGAGCGGACGCCCCTGCGCCAGCGCCGGCACGGCGAGCATCGCCGTCGCGCTTCCGGCGAGCATGAACAGTCTGGTGAGCCGCATTACGCCTCCTGCGTTTGGACCCCTTTCGTACCCTACGCCACCCCGCTCTGATCTGCAATACGGGTGCCGGGAAGGCCGCGGCGAGGCAGATTGGTACACATGAATCCCCCGGCCGGATGGATTGGCGCCCTGGCGGCGTTCCGGAGCGCCCGCTGGATCGCGTCGCCGCGCTTCTCCGATTTGCTCACCCTGCCGGCCGGCGCGTCTGCGGTGCCGCGCGCGGAGCCGGTGGCCGCGCTCCGCGCCGCCAGGCGCACACTGCGCGTGCTCGCCAGGCTTCCCGGTGGGCACTGGCGCACCAGCTGTCTGTACGAGAGCGTCGCCGAGTGTCTGGTGCTGCGCCGATGGGGCGTGCCGGCGGCCGTCTGCATCGGCGTCAAGCGCGGGGCGGACGGCAAGCCGGGCATCGAAGCGCACGCGTGGGTGGCGCGCAGCGAACGCGACCGCGCCTTTCACGGGTTCAGCACCATGGCCGCACTCGACGCGCTGCGCCGACAGCGCTGACTCCCGCCGTCGTCCACGCCGCCCTTACCATCCACGGCGACGTGCGGTAAGCTGGCTGCGGCGCCCCCCCGGGGGGACCGCGCCCATCGCCCGCCCCGTTCCGACTCCGAGTACCGCCGAGGACCCGCCCGTGCCCGACGCACCCAGGCCCACCGGATTGCGCGCCTACCACTGGCTCACCGCCGTCCCCTCCATCGTCCTGCTGGCCGGCATCCCGTTCGTGAACCGCGTGCACCCGATGGTGTTCGGCCTCCCGCTGCTGATGGCGTGGATCGTGGCCTGGGTGGTGATCACGTCGGGCGTGATGGCGGTGGTGCTGTATCTGGATCGCGGGCGCGAGCGGGGCGGCCGATGACCACCGCGCTCGCCATCCTCGCGCTGACCTTCGCGACGGCCATCGGGCTGGGGCTGTGGGCGCGGCGCGGGCACGAGATGAATCTCGAGCAGTGGAGCGTGGGCGGCCGCGCCTTCGGCACGGTCTTCGTGTTCCTGCTCATGGCCGGCGAGATCTACACCACCTTCACCTTTCTCGGCGGCAGCGGCTGGGCGTACGGCAAGGGCGGGCCGGCGCTCTACATCCTGTGCTACGGCGCCATCGCGTACTCGTGGTCGTACTTCCTGCTCCCGGTCATCTGGCGGTACGCGCAGGCGCGGAAGCTGGTGTCGCAGGCCGACTTCTTCGTGGCCAAGTACGACAGCAACGCGCTCGGCGTGCTGGTGGCGCTGGTGAGCGTCGCCGCCCTCGTGCCCTACCTCGTGCTGCAGCTCAAGGGGCTCGGGATCATCGTGTCCGAAGCCTCGTACGGGCACGTGTCGTCCACGGCGGCCGTTTGGGCCGGCGCCGCCGCGCTCACGCTGTACGTGGTGGTATCCGGCGTGCGCGGCTCGGCGTGGACCGCGGCGCTCAAGGACGTGATGATCCTGAGCGTCGCCGTCGTGCTCGGCCTTTATCTGCCGTATCACTACTACGGCGGCTACGGCCCGATGTTCGAGGCCATCGACCGCGCGAAGCCGGGGTTCCTCACTCTGCCGTCCAGCGGCATGAGCCCGGCGTGGTTCATCAGCACCGTCCTGCTCACCGCCACCGGGTTCTATATGTGGCCGCAGTTCTTCGCCGGGTCGTACACCGCCAAGCGTGAGGATGTGTTCCGCAAGAACGCCGTCCTCCTCCCGCTCTACCAGTTGGTGATCCTGTTCGTGTTCTTCGCCGGATTCGCCGCGATCCTCCAGGTACCGGGGCTCAAAGGCGCGGACGCCGACCTGTCGCTGTTCCGCGTCGCCAAGCAGGCCTTCTCGCCGGGCACCGTCGGGGTCATCGGCGCCGCCGGCCTGCTCACGGCGCTCGTGCCGGGCTCGATGATCCTGCTCACCGCCGCCACGATTCTGGCCCAGAACGTCTACCGGGTGGCGGTGCCGTCGGCCACCGACCGGTCGGTGGCCCGTCTGGCGCGGGGATTGGTGGGCGTGATCGCGCTCGCCGCCGTCGGCCTCACGCTGCGGGGCGGCGAGGCCATCGTCCCCCTGCTGCTCATGGGCTACAACATGGTGACGCAGCTCTTTCCGGCGCTGCTGTTCAGCCTCGGCGAACGGCCCATGGCCACCACCGCCGGCGCCTCGGCCGGCATCGTGGCGGGTGAGGCCACGGTGGCTTATCTGACCCTGAGCGGCGCCTCGGTGGCGACGCTCGCGCCATGGGCGCCCCAGATGGTGAAGGATCTGAACGTCGGCATCGTGGCGCTGGCCGTGAACTGCGTGGTGCTCGCCCTGGTCACGGCAGCCACCCGCCGGCCGGCCGCCGCCGTTCCCGACGCGGGGTAGCCGGGCCGGCCCGTGCAAACCATTCGGGCGCACCCGCTGTCGGAGTACTAGTCCGACCATCGGACGATCTGGCCAACCCGCACCCCACGCGTCATGCCCCCGATGTCAGCCGTCACCTACCACATCCTGCTCGCCCTCGCCGGCCGCGACCGGCACGGCTACCTGATCGGCAAGGCCATCGAGCGCCAGACCGACGGCGCCCTGCGCGTCGGCACCGGCACTCTCTACGCCGCCATCCGCCGCCTCGAGGACGGCGGATGGATCGAGGAGTCGCCGTGGCGACCCGACCGGGACCTGGATGACGAGCGGCGGCGCTACTACCGACTCACCCGCACCGGCCGCGCGGCACTCGTGGCGGAAACCCAACGCCTGCGCTCCACCGTCGACTACGCGCTGCGCCTGCTCAAACCGCGCCCCTCCACCTGAAATCGGAAACGGCCCCCATGCCCACCCCCCACCCGAGCTCCGCCGCCGAGCCCCGGCGGCTGCCGCTGCGCTACCGCCTGCCGCTGCTGCTGCTCCCGGCGCACGTCCGCGCCGAACACGCCCGTGAACTGCAGGCCGATCTCCTCGCCTCACGGCCATCGCTGCTTCCATTCGTGGCCGACGTCGCCCGGGCCGGGGCCGGGGCGCACCTCGATGTGCTCCGCCAGGATCTCGTGCAGGCGTGGCGGCATCTGCGCCGCAATCCGGCGTTCGGCATCGTGGCCGCACTGACGCTGGCCATCGGGATCGGCGGCAACGTGACCTTCTTCGCACTGGTGGACGGCGTGCTCATCCGTCCGTATCCGTATGCCGGCGCCGCCCGGCTGGTGAGCGTCACCGAGGAGAACGCGGCCCGGGGACTGCTCGAATTCGGCATCTCGCCGGCCAACTTCGCCGACGTCATGCGCGACACGTCGATCTACGCGGCGGGCGCGCTGTACCAATCGCGCACCGGCACCCTGAGCAACGGCGATCAGCGCGAGCGGATCGCCTTCACGGCGGTGGGCGGAGACTTCTTCCGCGTGCTCGTGGACCGGCCGCAGCTCGGCCGCACGCTCCAGCCCGACGACGATGTGCCGGGCGGGAACGCCGTGCTGCTGAGCGACGCATTCTGGCGCCGTGAATTCGGTGGCGATCCGCGCGTCGTGGGGCGCGAACTGGTGGTCGACGGGGCGCACTGGCGGGTGATCGGGGTGATGCCGCCGTCGTTCAGCTTTCCGAGCCCGCGCACTCAGTTCTGGCGGCCGCTGCAGCTCCCGGAGAGTGAACGGCAGATGCGTGGCACGCGAAGCGCGGCGGCCGTGGCCCGGTTGCGGCCAACCGCCACCCTGCAGGCCGCCGTGGCCGCGGCCGACCGCACGTCGGCCGCGCTCGCCTCCACCTATCCCGACCAGGACGGCGGCTGGACGCTGCTCGTGCGGCGGTGGGGAGCCGCGCAGACGAGCGACGTCCGAGGGGCGCTGCTTCTGGTGTGGGGAATGGGCACCCTCGTGCTGTTCATCGCGATCGCCAACACCGCCTGCCTGCTGCTCACCCGCACCGTGGTGCGTGAGCGGGAGTTCGCGCTGCGCACCGCCCTCGGCGCGCGGCACGGCCGCATCGTCCGCCAACTGGTGACGGAAGCGCTGGTGCTGGCCGCCGGGGCGGCGGCCCTCGGCGTCGGCGTGGCCGCGCTCGTGCTCGCGCGCCTGCGGCCCCTGCTCGGCGGCTTCGTGCCGCGCATGCAGACCGTGGCCGTGGACGGTCGCGCCGTGGCCTACGCCGCCCTGCTCGCCGTGGCCGCCGTCGCCATTCTGAGCGTCGTCACCGAATGGGCGGGGCGCGGCGGTCGCCGGCGCAGCGCGCTCGGCACCACCCGCCACGCGATGACCCACCGCGGGCGGCGGCTGCAGCGGCTGATCGTGGGCGGCGAGGTCGGGCTCGCGACGTTCGTGCTCGTGGCTGCCGCGCTCATCCTGCGCACGCTCGTCGCGCTCCTCTCCCAACCGATGGGGTTCGACGCGCGCGATGCGGTGACCTTTCGCATCGAACCCCCGATGCACGTCGCGGTGGAGGGGCCGGTGGAGTCGGTGATCGCGGCCCTGAACCGTGACCGCGCCCGCGCCGTCGAGCAGTACACCACACTGCTGCGCGGGTTGGAGGCCCTTCCCGGGGTGCAACACGCCGGCGCGATCACCCGCCTCCCGCTCACCGGCGACTGGTGGATCACCGGCGTCGGGGTGCCGGGGCAGCCGCTCGACGACGCCCACCTGCTCGCCGTGTACGAACGGCCGGTGACGTCCGGCTACTTCGCGGCCATGGGCACGCAACTGGTGCGCGGCCGGGACTTCGGCGCCGAGGACCGCGCGGGGAGCGAGCCCGTGCTCGTCGTCGACGCGGAGCTGGCGCGCCGGGTGTGGGGGGACGCCGATCCCGTGGGCCAACACCTGCTCCTGATCGGACCGCCGAAACAGCCGCCGCTGCCGGCGCGGGTGATCGGCGTGGTCGAGACCATCCATATGAACCGGCTGGACGCCGACCTGCGGCCCACGATGTACATGCCGGCGTCGCAGGCCGGGGAGGGATTCGGGCGCAACTGGGGGATGGACGTCGTGGTGCGCGGCACCCGCCGCGTGACCGAGCGAGACGTCCGGCGGTTGGCGAGCGCCGCCTTCCCCGACGCGGTCACCTTCGGCATGACCTCGCTGGGCGACGTGGTGGCGAGTTCGACGGCGAGCCGCCGTTTCCAGCTCGTGGTGATCGGAGCGTTCGGCGCCATCGCACTGCTGCTCACGATGGTGGGGGTGGGCGGCGTCTTCCTGCTGACGGTGCGGGACCGCCGCGACGAACTGGCCGTGCGCCTGGCCCTCGGCGCCGAGCCGGTCCGGCTGTGGTGGAGCATCGAGCGCCAGGGCTTGGCGCTCTCAGGCGCCGGGGCGGCGGCCGGCCTCGCCGCGGCACTCGCGGGGGCGCGGCTGTTCTCGAACTTCGTGTATCGCGTTCCGGTTCGGGATCCGGGCGCGTTTGCGGCGGCGGCGCTGCTGATGCTCGTGGCCGCCGCGGCGGCCAGCGCCATTCCGGCCACGCGCGCCATGCGCATCGATCCGGCGGTCACGATGCGGCAGTGACCGCCGGACCGCTCCCTACTTCGTGATCCAGCTCCGGCCGCTCATCAGCACGCCGATGAGCAGCAGACCGAACACGATCCGGTACCACGCGAACACGTCGAACGTGCGATGCGACACGAAGCGCACCAGCCACCGGACCACCACCAGCGCGCTGAGGAACGCGACCACGAATCCGATGGTGAACACCAGCGCATCCGAGCCCGCCAGCAGGTGCCGGTTCTCCCACAGTTCGAGCCCGGTGGCCGCGAACATCACCGGGATGGCGAGCAGGAAGGAGAACTCCGCCGCCGCCGCCCGGTCCACCCCCGCCAGCAGGGCGCCCATGATCGTGGCGCCGGAGCGCGAGACACCCGGGATGAGGGCAAACACCTGCGCAATGCCGATCCAGAACGCGGTGCGATAGCCGATCTGCATCACCGTCGTGAACCGCGGGCTGGGGCGCCAGTGCTCGATGACGAGGATACCGATGCCGCCGAGGATCAGGGCGCCGAGCACCACCGGCGGCACGAACAGGTGGGCGGTGATCCAGTGGTGCGTGGCCAGCCCCACGATCGCCGCCGGCAGGAAGGCGACGAACAGGGCCAGGATCAACTGGCGCGACTCCTGGACGGCGATGCCCTGGCTCGCGGTGCGCCAGAGGAGGTCGCGGTACAGCCAGACCACGGCGAGGATGGCGCCCAGCTGGATGATGATCTCGAAGGCGTCGGCCCGCGGGCCCACGAAACCGAGGGCGTGGCCGGCGAGGATCAGGTGCCCGGTGGACGAGACGGGGAGGAACTCCGTGGCGCCCTCGACCAGTCCGAGGACGATGGCGGAGATGATGTCGTGCATGGCGTGGGGTTGGGTGTCGGAGAAAGCCGGACGCGGAAGTCCGCCCCGGCCGCCGGCTTGCCGAAATGAACGAGCCGGCCCGGCCGGCGTCCAGTCCCGGGATCAGGGCCGGCGACGGGTTAGCCGCCAGGCTACAAAACGGGGCACGAGCCCTGCGCGGCAGGCCACGCCCGCGGGAGCCTCCGGGAGCCTGTGACCCAGGACACAACGATCCGACACTCGTGCGGTCGTATTTGTCGGGAACCGGGGTCGATCGGGGGAAGCCGGACCGGATCGCGCTCCGGCCAGTGGCTATCGCCCTTCCGTCCAATGGCATGCAAGTTGCTTTTGACCATGCTGTTTTCCCGCAGTTCAATAGATATTCAGGGGGTTTCAGGCCGGGCCGGCTGAGTTCCCCCGTCCCCGTCCCCCGTCGAACGAACATCGTGGCCACATCCGCCCGCCAGGCAGTGCCGTCAACATCAGACCACGCGCAGACCGTGGTGCGCGAGGCCGTGCGCGCCGACGGGCTCGGCATGGTCGCGGAACTTCGCGAGGTCATTCGGCACCGCGACCTGCTGTACACGCTGACCTGGCGTGAGGTGAAGATCCGCTACAAGCAGTCGATCATGGGGCTCCTCTGGGCGCTGTTGATGCCGATGGTAATCGTCGGCGCCGGCGTCATCGTCAGGTTCGCATTCGCGAGTTTCTCGGGGACGCCGGTGAAATCGGCCGACATTGCGGCGGTGGCCGTGAAGTCGGTGCCGTACGCGTTCCTCGTGTCGGGCATCCGGCTGGGCACCAGCAGTCTGATCGCCAACTCGACGCTGCTCACCAAGGTGTACATGCCGCGCCTGATCTTCCCCCTGTCGGCGGTGTTCGCGCAGCTGCTCGATTTCGCGGTCGCGTCTGCCGTGATCGGCATCTTCGCGTTGGCGGTGGGGGTTGGGGTGTCGCTGCAGCTCCTCTGGCTTCCGGTGCTGTTCCTGATTCTGCTGATGCTCGTGGTCGGGGCGGCCGTGCTGCTGTCCGCGGCGGGGTTGTTCTTCCGCGACGTGAAGTATCTGGTGGAGGTGTTGCTCACCTTTGCCGTGTTCTTCGTGCCGGTGTTCTTCGACAGCCGGATGCTGGGCAGGTGGGAGACGCTCATCCTGCTGAATCCCATCTCGCCGGTGTTGGAGGCCGTCTCGGCGACGGTCGTACACCACCAGATGCCGGACCTGCACTGGCTCGGCTACAGCTTGGGGTTTGCCGTCGTGTTCCTTTTGCTGGCGATGACCGCGTTCCGGAAGCTGGAACCGTTCTTCGCCGAAAGCGTGTAGGATCGCCGCCATGAGTGACGTCGCTCTCGAAGTCCAGCACGTGTCCAAGAAGTTTCGCCGCGGCGAGATCTACGACTCGCTGCGCGACCTGATCCCGGCGTTGACGGGGCGGATGTTCCGCGCCCGGCAGGACGGTTCGCTGGACAAGCGCGACTTCTGGGCGTTGAAGGACGTTTCGTTCGACGTGAAGCAGGGGGAGGCGTTCGGCATCATCGGCGACAACGGCGCCGGCAAGAGTACGATGCTCAAGCTGCTGACCGGGATCATGCGCCCCACCGAGGGGCGGATCACGGTTCGGGGCCGGCTGTCGGCGTTGATCGAGGTGAGCGCGGGCTTCCACCAGGATCTGACCGGCCGCGAGAACATCTACCTGAACGGCGCCATTCTCGGGCTCAAGCGGCACGAGATCGCGCAGCGATTCGACGAGATCGTGGCCTTCTCGGGGCTCGAGGCGTTCATCGACACGCCGGTCAAGCGGTACTCGTCGGGGATGTTCGCGCGGCTCGGCTTTTCGGTGGCCGCGCACGTGGACCCCGAGGTGCTGCTCGTGGACGAGGTGCTGAGCGTGGGGGACTATTCGTTCCAGCGGAAGTGCCTGGAGCGCATGGACGAGGTGATTCGGAACGGCACCACGGTCGTATTCATCTCCCACAACCTGCGGGCGGTGGGCAATCTCTGTCAGCGGAGTCTGTTGCTGCGAAGTGGCGTTGTGTCGATGATCGGTGAAACCTCGGACGTCCTGAAGAAATACCTCGAGGGGGAGGAGCGCCGTTCGCGAGAGGGCCAGCGCGATATCGAGATCACGGAAGTCGTCGTCCATGACAGCCGGGGCCCCGCCGTGGATTTTCAGAGCGGCGACAAGATCCTCGTCACCGTGGAAGCTCGGGCGCGCAAGCGCTACGAGGACGTCAGCGTGGTCATTCAGATCACCGACGACCAGGCCTACCCGTTGTTCGACAGCTGCACGGACCGGCTCGGCCGCCCGCCGTTCGTTCTTGAGGCAGGGCAGACCGTCACGACGACGTTCGAAATCGAGGCGACTCTGGCCGAGGGCACATTCCATATCACTGGATATCTGTTCTGTTACACGAAGAACACACCGCACGACAAGTGGTCGAACGCGGCCACATTCTTCGTGAGTGGGGCCCCCGCAGTTCGCGGGAGCGTGAACATGAAGCCGCGGCTCATCAGCTGCGAGATTCTCGCAGAGCGAAGCGGGCCATCCGCCCTCGCCGCGGCGGCGGTCGCAGGAAGTGGTGTTGGAGACGCCGACGAAGACGGAATCACACCTTAGCGGACGAGACCCCAATGAGTTCGAAGACCTCCCACCCCCTGGTCAGCGTAGTCATCCCCGTCTACAACGGGGAGGACATGATCGCCGACGCCATTCGGAGCGTACAGGCCCAGACCTATCCGAATTGGGACCTCACGATTGGAAACAACCAGAGCACGGATCGTACCGCCGATATCGCCCGGGAGATCGCGGCTGGCGACCCTCGCATCCGGGTCGTCACCTACGAGAAGCACGTTGGCGTGGTTGACAGCCACAATCACTCATTGACGCTCCACTCGCCTGACGCCAAGTACATCAAGATCCTCGGCGCCGACGATCGCTTCTTTCCCGAGTGCATCACCGAATTGGTGAAGGTCGCCGAGGCCTATCCTACGGTGGGCATGGTTTGTTCGTACGTTCTGGCTGGATCGGAGATCCGCTTCGACGGACTCCCCTACCCGAGCCCGTTCACCCCAGGACGGGAAATCGGCCGTCAGCGGCTGCTCAACAATGCTCGAGTGCTCGGAAACCCGTCCACCTCGCTCCTTCGTGTCAGCGCGCTCGAAGGACGGCACCCGTTCTACAACCCGCTGAATTATGCCGGTGACGCCGAGGCGTATCTTGAGTTGCTCAAGGAATGGGACTTCGGATTCGTCCATCAGGTCCTGACATTCATGCGCACCGGACAGAAATCGCGGACGACCCATTATCTCGAGCGGGTGGGGAGCTACTACGCAGGGGACGTCGATGAGATTACGAAATTCGGACCGCATTATTTGACCGACGACGAGTTCCAGATGCGCCTCAAGCAGGTTACCCGCCAGTACTATCGGTTCTTGGGTTACGAGGCCCTGCATTTCCCCGGCCGCGAGTTCTGGGATTACCATTTCAAGCACTTTCGTGCGATGGGTTATCGCGTGAACCGGGTACGACTCGCGTGGTCGGTGGTCGAGCGGGTGCTTGACATCGTGCTGAATCCCAAGAGAACCATCCAGGGGATCTTCGAGCGCGTACCGAGTCCCAAGCAGCCTGTCCGGAAGCAGGTGTCGAAACAGACTCACGCGGTCATCAGTTAGGGCTCGCCGTGCGCTTCGTCGAGACACCCGTTCACGGGGCATGGACCATCGACCCCAGTCCACACGTGGACGAACGGGGGCGCTTCTTCCGCGCCTGGTGCATCGAAGAATTCGCGGCCCACGGCATCGACTTCGTGCCGCTGCAGGCGAACATGGGCGCGAGCCACATGGCCGGGACGGTCCGCGGCATGCACTATCAGGTGGCGCCGGCCGAAGAGGCCAAGCTCGTGCGCTGCACCAGTGGGGCCGTGTTCGACGTGCTCGTCGACCTCCGTCCCGGCTCGTCCACGTACGGTCGATGGTTCGGGGTCGAACTCTCCGCCGAGAACGGCCGCATGCTCTATGTTCCTCCTCTCTGTGCCCACGGCTACCAGACCCTGGTCGACGAAGCGGAAATCCTCTACCTCACCTCGGCGGTCTACGCGCCCCAGAGCGTGCGCGGACTCCGCTACGACGATCCGACCGTCGGCGTGGAGTGGCCGCTGCCGCCCCAGGCGCTGTCCGAGCAGGATCGAAAATGGCCCTTCCTCGAGTCCACCAACCCCAGAGCGACGTCATGAACGTTGATACCGCACTCCGACAGCGAGAGGCCGACGGCCGGCCGATCCGCGTCGCCCTGATCGGCGCCGGCGCCACCGGACGCGCCATCGCCCTCCAGTTGGGAACGCCGGTCCCGGGCATCCGCCTCGCCGGCATCGCCAACCGGACGGCCGCGCACGCCGAACGCGCCTTCCGCGAGGCGGGCATCTCCCGGTGGGCCACCAGCGATGCCCAGGGCGAGGTGAACGATCAGATTGCGCGCGGCGTGCCCGTGCTCACCGACGATCCCGCCCTGCTCGTGGCCAACCCCGAGATCGACATCGTCCTCGAGGTCACCGGTACCGTCGACTTCGGCGCCGCCGTCACGCTCAATGCCATCGCCCACGGCAAGCACACCGTGATCGTGAACGCGGAACTCGATTCGACGATCGGCCCGATCCTCAAGGCGCGCGCCGATGAGGCCGGCGTGGTGCTCACCAATACCGACGGCGACGAGCCCGGCGTGGCCATGACGCTCTACCGCTACGTGCGGTCGCTGGGCCTCCGCCCCGTGGCCGCCGGGAACATCAAGGGCATGGTGGACCACTATCGGAACCCCGACACCCAGCGTGCCTTCGCCGAGAAGAATGACCAGGACGCGTGGAAGGTGACCTCGTTTGCCGATGCCACCAAGCTCTCGATGGAAACCACCGTCCTCGCCAACGCCACCGGATTCCACGTGGGCAAACGCGGCATGCACGGGCCCGCCTGCGCCAACGTGAAGGAGATGGCTTCGCTGCTCCCCGCCGCCGACATGCTCGACGGGGGCATCGTGGACTACGCGCTCGGAGCGGCGCCCCACACCGGCGCATTCGTCGTCATCTACGAGGACAATCCGCTCAAGCAGGCCCAGCTCGCCTACTATAAGATGGGCGACGGACCCTTCTACGTGTTCTACACGCCCTACCACCTACCGCACCTGCAGATCGCGTCGACCATCGGCCGTGCGGTCGTCCTCAACGACGCCACCGTCACTCCCATAGACGGCCCGCGCTGCGAGGTCGTGGCCGTCGCCAAGCGGGACCTCAAGCCGGGCGAGACGATCGACGGCATCGGCGGCTTCACTGTGTACGGGCTCATCGAGAACTCGGCGGCTGCACGCGGCATGGACGCCCTCCCCATCGGCCTCGCCAAGGGATGCGTGCTCACGCGACCCGTGGCCAGGGACGGGGTCGTCACCGCACACGACGTCACGATGCCCGCGGAGCGCCTGAGCGACCGCCTCTGGGCGGAGCAGCGGGATCGCTGGGCGTCCCCCGCCGGCGCCGCGGCCCACCGGGAGGCGCCCGCGATGTCGGAGGCGCACGCGTCATGAAAGTCGTCCTCTTTGCCGGAGGACTTGGCACCCGCCTGCGGGACTACGACGAAAACGTCCCCAAGCCGATGGTCAGCATCGGCTACCGCCCCATCATGTGGCACCTGATGAAGTACTACGCCCACTTCGGACACAAGGACTTCATCCTCTGTCTCGGCTACAAGGCCGACGTCGTGAAGAAGTACTTCCTGGAGTACAACGAGGCCCTCTCCAACGATTTCGTGATGGCCGCCGGGGGCCAGCAGGTGCAGCTGCTGAACAGCGACATCCACGACTGGCGCATCACGTTCGTCGATACGGGGCTCTCCACGCCCATCGGCGAACGGCTGCGACGCGTACGGGAGCACCTGGCCGGAGAGGAGATGTTCATGGCCAACTATACGGATTGCCTCACCGATATGGACCTGAACGCGTACGTCTCCCACTTCTGCGCGTCCGGGAAGATCGCGTCGATGGTCACGGTGCCGCCCAACGTCAGCTTCCATTACGTCGCCACGGAGGGGGAGCGCGTCATGAGTCTCACCGACGTCCGGGCCACGGAGCTCCGGGTGAACGGTGGCTTCTTCATCCTCCGCCAGCAGTTCTTCGACTATCTGGAAAAGGGAGAGGAACTGGTGGACGCCCCGTTCCAGCGGCTGATCGATCAGCAGCAGCTCCTCGCCTACCGGCACGACGGGTTCTGGCGCGCCATGGACACCTTCAAGGACAAGCAGCGGCTCGACGAACTGCTGGCCAACGGCAACCCGCCCTGGGAAGTCTGGCGAAAGCCGTGCCGAACATGAGCGCCGGCCATTCCCCATCCGGCGCCGACACCTCGCCGACGCCGGCCCCCGGAGCCCCCAACCCCGCCTTCTGGCGGGGTCGTCGCGTATTCCTCACTGGCCACACCGGTTTCAAGGGAAGTTGGCTCGCCCTGTGGCTGGAGTCGCTGGGCGCCGAGGTCACCGGCTACGCGCTGGCCCCGCCCACCACGCCCAGTCTGTACGAACAGGCCGGCGTGGACCGGAGTCTCCGCTCGATCATCGCCGACGTTCGCGACTACGACCGCCTGCGGGCCGTCGTCGCGGAGGCGCGCCCCGACGTCGTGCTGCACCTCGCCGCCCAGTCGGTGGTGAAGCGCGGGTACGCCGAGCCGATCGAGACCTACGCCTCGAACGTCATGGGCACCGTCCATCTGTTCGAGGCCGTCAGGCAGTTGGGCCTCCGCTGCGCGATCGTGAACGTGACCAGCGACAAGTGCTACGCGCACCGATCGTCGGGGCCCGGCTACCGGGAAGACGACCCGATGGGCGGCGACGACCCGTATTCCAACTCCAAGGGATGCGCGGAGCTGGTCACCACTTCGTACCGGCAGTCGTTCTTCCCGCCCGCCGCGCTCGACCGCCACGGCGTGGCGCTGGGCAGTGCCCGCGCCGGCAACGCCATCGGCGGCGGCGATTGGACCGCGGACCAACTCATCCCCGATCTCATCCGGGCGTTCACGGCCGACCGGGCCTGCCTCATTCGGAGCCCCGGCGGCATCCGGCCCTGGCAGTTCGTGCTCGAACCCCTGCGCGGCTATCTGATGCTGGCCGAGCGGCTCGCCGCCGGTGAGGCGTCGTTCGCGTCGGGGTGGAATTTCGGCCCGCAGCCGGCCGATGCGAAGCCGGTGTCGTGGATTGCCGACCGGATGGCCGCGCAGTGGGGACCGCCGGCGCGGTGGGACCGGGACGCCGCGGCCCACCCGGCCGAGGCGGCGGAGTTGCGACTCGATGCGTCGAAGGCCGCCGACGAGCTGCACTGGCACCCGGCGATGCGGCTTGACGCCACCCTCGACTGGATCGTCGAATGGTACCGGGGATGGGCGGCCGGCGCCGATATCCGATCCCTCACCGCAGGTCAGATCGCACGCTACGAGCAGCTGCTCACCTCGGGCCGCGACGGCCCGCACGATTAACACCGGGGAATTCCATTGGAACGCATCGCAGTTCTCGGCAGTGGCATGGGCGCGCTCGGCGCCGCCAATCGCTTGTCCGCGGAGGGCATGCGGCCCGTCCTGTACGACAAGAACTCGTACTATGGCGGCCACACCGCCTCGTTCCGTCACGAGGGCGGGTTCCTGTTCGACATCGGACCGCACATCTCGTTTACCAAGAACGAGCGGATCCAGGAGATGTTCGCGGAGAGCGTGGGCGGTGAATACGAGAACATCCAGATCCGCCTGAACAACTACTGGCGCGGCCACTGGCCGGTGCATCCGGTGCAGCTCCACCTGCATGGCCTGCCGGAAGATGTCGTGATCAAGGTGATCGAGGACTTCGTGGCGGCGAGCCACGAACCCGAACGCGAGATTCGCAATTACGCCGATTGGCTGTACGCGAGCTTCGGCAAGACGTTTGCCGAGCAGTTCCCCATGCAGTACACGCGCAAGTACCACCTCACGACCGCCGAGAACATGAGCACCGACTGGCTCGGGCCCCGCATCTATCGGCCCAGCCTGGAGGAGGTGCTGCGCGGCGCCCTCTCGCCCAGCGCGCCCAACATTCATTACATCACGCACTTCCGGTACCCCACCCAGGGCGGCTTCGCGGCCTACCTCAAGAAGTTCGTCCCCCTGGGGGAGATCCGGCTGGAGCATGAACTCGTGGGCCTCGACCCCGTGGCCCGCCAGCTCACGTTCCGCAACGGACACCGCGCCAGCTACGACGGCGTGGTGTCGTCCATCCCGCTCACCGACCTCGTCCCGATGATCGCCGGGGCGCCCGACGACGTGGTGGCGGCCGCCGGACGCCTCGCCTGCTCGACCTGCGTGCTCGTGAACGTGGCCGTGGACCGGGAGGACCTGTCCGAGGCGCACATGTCGTACTTCTACGACGAGGACATCCGGTTCACGCGGCTCAGCTTCCCGCACATGCTGTCGCGGACCAACGTGCCGCCGGGGGCGGGCAGCATTCAGGCCGAGGTGTATTACTCGAAGAAGTACCGGCCGCTGGACGTGGAGCCGGAGAGTCTGATCGAGCCGGTGATCGCCGACTTGAAGAAGGTGGGCCTGCTGCGCGAGACCGACCGGATTCTGTTCAAGAACGCGTTCCTGGTGCCGTACGCCAACGTGATTTTCGATCTCGATCGCGCCAAGGCGCTCGAGACCGTGCACGGCTATCTGGACGACATCAACGTCTCCTACTGCGGCCGCTACGGGGATTGGGGCTACATGTGGACCGACGAGAGCTTCATCAGCGGCGAGCGGGCCGCCGAGACCGCCCTGGCATGCTGCCGCTGACGCTGCCGGCCGCGCGCCGGGCGCCGCTCACCGTCCTGTGTCTCGGCGCCCACGCCGACGACATCGAGATCGGTTGCGGCGGCACGATTCTCACCCTGCTGGAGCAGCGGCCGTCGGTGGTGGTGCACTGGGTGGTGATGAGCGGCGCCGGGGGCCGGGCGGGCGAGGCCCGCCGCAGCGCCCGGCGTGTTCTGCGTGGCGCGCGGCGCAGCGAAGTTCGCGTCGAGTCGTTTCGCGACGGCTTCCTGCCCTACGAGGGGACGGCGGTCAAGGAAGTGTTCGAGCAGCTCAAATCCATCGAACCGGATCTCATCTTCACGCACTTCCGGCACGATCTGCACCAGGACCATCGCCTGGTGTGCGAGTTGACCTGGAACACCTTCCGCGACCACACGGTGCTGGAATACGAGATTCCCAAGTACGACGGCGATCTGGCGCATCCGAACGTGTATGTGCCACTCTCGACCCGGATCCGCCGGCGCAAGATCCGGCTGCTGATGTCGGCGTTCCCGAGTCAGGCCCGCAAGCGCTGGTACTCGCCGGAGACCTTCGACGGGCTGATGCGGATTCGCGGCATCGAGTGCGCCGCCCCCGACGGCTATGCCGAGGCGTTCCACGGCCGGAAGACGATCCTCGAACTGGCGCCCCGTCGCCGTGACTAGCGATCGGGGGAGCTATCGCAAGACGACGGCCGTCGCGGCCGCCGTCGTCGCCGGTGGCCTGTCGCTGCTGGCGCTGGCGGTAGCGGGCCTCACGCGGGCGGGGGGATGGCCAGTCATCGCCGCTGTGGGTCTGACGGCGTCGGCGATTCTGATCGGCATCGTGGCCGCCTGGACCACGTTGGTCACCGTTGGCGGTCTGATCGCGCTCCGGCGCGATCGCCTGGAGGAAGCGGGGCTGCCGTACGCATCGGCGGCGCGGCGGGAGTCCGTCGCCGGTCCGTTCCGGCGATGGATGATCCAGGTTCTCCATGCCGCTGGCGGCTCCGGGGGCCGCGCGCCGCAGCCCCTGGGGCTCCGCCCCGGCGAGTGGGTGGAGGTCCGCCAACTCGATGAGATTCTCGCCACGCTCGACGAGAATGGGACGTTGGGTGGCGTGCCATTCATGCCGGAGATGGCCGCGTACTGCGGCCGCCGAGCCCGTGTTTTCAGGCGAATCGACAAGCTCAATGACTGGATCCACAGCGCAGGCCTCAAGCGGATGCACGACCTGGTACTCCTGACGGACATCCGTTGCAGCGGATCGGCCCATGGAGGATGCCAGGCGAACTGCCACATCAGGTGGTCGGAGTTGTGGCTGCGCCGGTCGCGGCCGTCTGCAACGGCCCAGACCGCAGGCGACGAGCCCAATCCCCCGGCCGTCGACCCCCGGCTGCATGAGTTCGCCTCGCGGGTCGATGCGGATGGCGACACGATCTACAGGTGTCAGGCCACCGAGTTGACCACCGGAGCGGCGCCCATGGCCTGGGACGATCCGCGACACTATCTCCGCGAACTGTGGTACGGCAACATCCGGATCCGTCCTTTTCTGACGGGCGTTGCGATCGCGTGCTTCAACTGGGTTCAGCGCAAGCGCGGAGGGGCCGGATTTCCGTCGTACATCGTGGGTGAGTCGAAGGCTTCACCCCACGAATCGCTGAACCTTCAGCCCGGAGAACGGGTGCGGGTGAAGCCGAAACATCGGATCGAACCCACGTTGAACGCTGCGTCGAGAAATCGAGGACTGTATTTCGATAGAGATATGCTGCGTTTCTGCGGCGCTGAGTATACGGTGCGGGCCCGGCTGGAGCGCGTGATCGTCGAGAAGACCGGAAAGTTGATCCAGCTCACCACACCGTGCATCGTGCTGGAGGGAGTAACCGCGACGGGCGAGTACCTCGGCTTCAATCCGGAGAACGAACACATCTTCTGGCGTGAAATCTGGTTGGAGCGCGTGGCGCCGCGTTCGGAGTCCGCCGGAACACCCGGCTGATCCGCGGGCGAAACGAAGGACGATGCGGCCGTGCGCCAGGCCGCGGGAGATCGTGACATGAGACTCGAGGCCTTGCTGGGCACCGTGGCATTGGTCGTGGCCTGCCAGGCTCCGGCAGATCCCCATACGACCACCTCGCCGGTGCTGCAGCAGTTGATCCTCACGCCGGCCACGGCCTCGGTCCAGGTCGGCGCCACGCAGCAGTTCAGCGTGAGCGGCAAGATGAGCGACGGCAGCACCACGAGCGTCACGGCCACCTACACGGCCACCGGCGGCACGATCACCAGCGGCGGCCTCTATACCGCCGGCAGCACGGCCGGTAGCTACCGCGTGATCGCCAAGGTCAGCGGCGGCACCCTCGCCGACACCTCCACGGTCACCGTCACCGCGGCGCCGCCGGTGCTGCAGCAGCTGATCCTCACGCCGGCCACGGCCTCGGTCCAGGTGGGCGCCACGCAGCAGTTCAGCGTGAGCGGCAAGATGAGCGACGGCAGCACCACGAGCGTCACGGCCACCTACACCGCCACCGGCGGCACGATCACCAGCGGCGGCCTCTATACCGCCGGCAGCACGGCCGGTAGCTACCGCGTGATCGCCAAGGTCAGCGGCGGCACCCTCGCCGACACCTCCACGGTCACCGTCACGGCGGCCACCGGCCGCACGTACACGACCGCCTTCCCGGGCACGGAGAACCCGATCTCGGAGGGGGGCAACTGGATCAACGGCGGCGCCAACGGGCTGGACTGGACCAACGTGTCCACCACACCGGGGCTCGCGATCGGGCACGAATCAGGCGCCACCTACACCGATGCCACGGCGCTGCTGACGGGCAGTTGGGGCCCGGACCAGCAGGTCACGGGAACGGTCCACTCGGTGAACCCCGTGGATGGGTGCTACGAGGAAGTGGAACTCCGCCTGCGGAGCGCGATCAGCGCGCACGTCAACCGCGGCTACGAGATCAGCTTCAAGGTCTCGGCCGGGAACGATCCCTATCTGATCATCGTCCGCTGGAACGGGGCGCTCGGCGATTTCACCTACCTGCTCAACGCCCACGCGTCGCAATACGCCGTCCACAACGGCGACATCGTGAGTGCCACCGTGGTGGGCAACGTGATCACGGCGTACAAGAACGGCGTGCAGATGGGGCAGGCCACGGACAATACGTGGACCAGCGGCGCCCCCGGCATGGGCTTCAATCTGGAAGCGTCGATCAGCGGCTGCTCGGGCCACAACGGCGACTACGGCTACACCAGCTTCACCGCTACCGATGCCGCCCACTGATCGAGATACCGGAACGGACTGGCGGAGCCGGGGCGTCGAATTCCCGGCAGCTTTCCGAGCGGAGGCAGCTATCTGCCGGCCGGGGTGTGACTTCAGGTGTTTGTGTTACCCTGATGTTACCCCGGTCGGTCTCGATCGTTAGTAGGTCACGAGGCACCAAACGCATCCGTTACCTGCGGCGTGCAACTCGTCGGGCGTTGCCGTGTAGCACAACACGCCCGGTTTTTGCAGGATACGCTGCTCAGAGCAAACCCACCGAAAGGTGGCGGCGCAGAGTTTCGGGGCTGTAGCGAGTAGAGACTCGCCATGCCGGCCGAGCCGCCAGCGCTTCCGACAAGAGACGTCGGCGCTGACGGCTCGATTTGTACACCGCAACCGGTGTAATCAGGCACTAGGCGAATGCCTCTATTCACGCCCCCGACCCCCCGGGGGGGAAACTCCGCAACATGCGATCCGCGACTCGCGCCCCCGGCGCCCGCGTTCGGTTCTCGTCTCTGATCCTGGCCCTCGGCCTCGCCGCCTGCACCGCCGATGGCACCACCGGTGGTCTCGTGTCCGGGACCGTCTCCGGCACCCCCAGCACTGGCGCTCCCGCCAGCCTCGCGATCTCACCGGCCTCGGCCAGTGACAGCGTCGGCCGCACCACCCAGTTCACGGCCACGGCGTACGACCGCGCCGGTGCGGTGATTTCCGGACGACACGTGCGATGGTATTCCCAGGACTCCACCATCCTGAAAGTCGATACGACGGGAAGAGTCCGATGGGTGGGTGTCGGCAGGACGAAGCTGAGGGCAACCGTCGACAGCCTCAACGCGGACGCCCAGACAACCGGCCTCGGCGTTCCCATTGCCTCGATTTCGGTCGCGCCTGACGCGGCGACTCTCTCCGTTGGCCAGACGGTGAACTACACCGCCACGCTGTACGACTCGACCCAGAACGTCCTCACCGGCCGGCCCATTGTGTGGTTGAGCAGCGCCCCGGGCGTCGTCTCCATCGACAGCACGGGAAGCGCGACGGCCCGCAGCGCCGGAACGGCCACGATTACGGCGACGAGCGCCGGCATCCTGGGCGCGACCTCGGTGGCAGTCGGCAGCACGACGACGAATCCTCCAGCGGCGGTCACCGATCTGGCCGCAGTTGCCAGCAGTGACTCTTCGGCAGCCCTTTCGTTCACGGCCGTGGGTGACGGAACGGGCGGCAACGCCAGCTACGAAGTCCGGTACGCCGCGCACCCCATCAGTTGGGGAACCGCCACCAGTGCCGCGTCGGGCTCCTGTCGGACACCGATCTCCGGCGCGAGCACGGGCACGCTCATGCACTGCACGGTGAGCGGGCTCGCACCCGCCACCAACTACGACTTCCAACTCGTGGCCTTCCGTGGCACGCTCAATACGCAGAGCGTTGTGTTCGGCCAGCTCTCGAACGTTGCCACCGCCGCCACCTCAAGCCCGCCGGCTCCGACCGTCTCGAAGATCGTGGTCAGCCCGGCCTCCCTCACCGACACCGCCGGTGCGCATCGCCAGTTCTCCGCGTCGGTTCAGGATTCCCTGGGCAACGTGCTCTCGGGCCACACCGTTACCTGGTCCAGCAGCGCCTCCTCCGTCGTAACGGTGAACGGCAGCGGGTACGCAACGACCGTCGCTCCGGGGACCGCGTCCATCGTCGCGACCTCCGATGGCGTGACCGGCAGCGCTACGGTCACCGTCACCGCGGCCTCGCCGGTGCTGCAGCAGCTGATCCTCACGCCGGCCACGGCCTCGGTCCAGGTGGGCGCCACGCAGCAGTTCAGCGTGAGCGGCAAGATGAGCGACGGCAGCACCACGAGCGTCACGGCCACCTACACCGCCACCGGCGGCACGATCACCAGCGGCGGCCTCTATACCGCCGGCAGCACGGCCGGTAGCTACCGCGTGATCGCCAAGGTCAGCGGCGGCACCCTCGCCGACACCTCCACGGTCACCGTCACCGCGGCGCCGCCGGTGCTGCAGCAGCTGATCCTCACGCCGGCCACGGCCTCGGTCCAGGTGGGCGCCACGCAGCAGTTCAGCGTGAGCGGCAAGATGAGCGACGGCAGCACCACGAGCGTCACGGCCACCTACACCGCCACCGGCGGCACGATCACCAGCGGTGGCCTCTATACCGCCGGCAGCACGGCCGGTAGCTACCGCGTGATCGCCAAGGTCAGCGGCGGCACCCTCGCCGACACCTCCACGGTCACCGTCACCGCGGCGCCGCCGGTGCTGCAGCAGCTGATCCTCACGCCGGCCACGGCCTCGGTCCAGGTGGGCGCCACGCAGCAGTTCAGCGTGAGCGGCAAGATGAGCGACGGCAGCACCACGAGCGTCACGGCCACCTACACCGCCACCGGCGGCACGATCACCAGCGGCGGCCTCTATACCGCCGGCAGCACGGCCGGTAGCTACCGCGTGATCGCCAAGGTCAGCGGCGGCACCCTCGCCGACACCTCCACGGTCACCGTCACGGCGGCCACCGGCCGCACGTACACGACCGCCTTCCCGGGCACGGAGAACCCGATCTCGGAAGGGGGCAACTGGATCAACGGCGGCGCCAACGGGCTGGACTGGACCAACGTGTCCACCACGCCGGGGCTCGCGATCGGGCACGAATCAGGCGCCACCTACACCGATGCCACGGCGCTGCTGACGGGCAGTTGGGGCCCGGACCAGCAGGTCACGGGAACGGTCCACTCGGTGAACCCCGTGGATGGGTGCTACGAGGAAGTGGAACTCCGCCTGCGGAGCGCGATCAGCGCGCACGTCAACCGCGGCTACGAGATCAGCTTCAAGGTCTCGGCCGGGAATGATCCCTATCTGATCATCGTCCGCTGGAACGGGGCGCTCGGCGATTTCACCTACCTGCTCAACGCCCACGCGTCGCAATACGCCGTCCACAACGGCGACATCGTGAGTGCCACCGTGGTGGGCAACGTGATCACGGCGTACAAGAACGGCGTGCAGATGGGGCAGGCCACGGACAATACGTGGACCAGCGGCGCCCCCGGCATGGGCTTCAATCTGGAAGCGTCGATCAGCGGCTGCTCGGGCCACAACGGCGACTACGGCTACACCAGCTTCACCGCCACCGATACCGCTCACTAGCAGGGCCCGCTACCGGTCCCACTCAACGGGCCCCGCGCGCGCAAGCGCGCGGGGCCCGTTGGTACATGGTTGCGTTTCCGCCCGGCTCGATTGAAATTTGCAACAATCCCCCAGGATCCGTCGTTGGCGTCGCACTTCTGCGATCCCGGCGAGGCCGCGCGCGAATGCACATCCGCAGTACGGCCTCGACAGGAGGACCTCCCGATCCAAAGCCGCAGCCACAGACCGGACCGATGAACGAACCGTGCCGGCCATCGTCGAATTCCTCCGGGCCCCGGGGCAACGGCCGCCATCCCGTCAGCGCCACTCGTGATGCGTGAGACCGAACCACCCGCCCCGCAACCCGGACGCGACGGGTCTCGCCGCCTGCTGGTGATCACCTACCATTTTCCCCCCGACGGATCCGTGGGCGGATTGCGGTGGGCCGGCCTCTCGAAGTACCTGGCCCGCAACGGATGGGAGATCCACGTCGTCACCGCGGCGCCCGGCCATTCCCCAGTGCCCATGCCAGGGGTCACCGTGCATCGCTGTCCCCGCCGCCGGACGCTGAACGACCGGTACCGCGAGACGGTCGTGCACCGGCGCAACGCGCGGCGCGGCGCGGACGGCGCATCTGGCCCCGCGACCGACGCGCCGTCGTCGGTTCCTGCAACCGCTCCACACCCGCTGCGGAATCCATTCCGATGGCTCCGCAAAGCCCTCGGCACGGCCCTCGCGTTCCCCGACGTCGGCCGCGGGTGGATACTGCGCGCCGGCACCACGGCCCGCGCCCTGGTGCGCGAGCACGAGTTCGCCGCCGTGGTCAGCAGCGGCCCGCCGCACTCGGCGCACCTGGCAGGCCTCATTGCCTGTGCCGGCCACCCCGGCAAGATGTGGGTCGACATGCGGGATCCGTGGTCGGAGCCGGCTTTCACACGGGCCGCGCACGCGCTCGACCGCTTCGATGGTACGACGTTCATCATTCGAACGCTGGAGCGCCTCGTCATCCGCCGCGCCACGCGCGTCGTGGTCAACACGCCCGAGTTCGCCGCCCACATGCGCGACAAGTACCCCGACGCGCCGATCGCCGTGGTCACCAACGGCATCGACCTCGAAGGACTGCCGCCGGCCGCGTCGTCCAAATCCGACGGGCTGTGCATCGCCTATGCCGGCACGCTCTACTTCAACCGCAATCTCACCCCGATCGTGCGCGCCGTCGCCGAATTCCTGGCCGCCCACCCCGAGGCGCGCCGCGCGGTGAAGATCCGTCTCGCGGGCAACATGGAGTCCGTCCACCTCAACCGCTTCTGGGACGAGGTGTCGGCCACCGGTCTCCGCGACAACGTGGAAGTGCTCGGTCGCCTGCCGCGCGCCGACGCCCTCGATCTCATCAACACCTCGCACCTGGCGCTCGTGCTGGCGCAGGACCAGCGCGTGCAGGTTCCGGCCAAGCTCTACGAATGCGTCGCCATGCGCGTCCCGACGCTCGTGCTCGCCGAAGCCTCCAGCGCCGCAGCGCGAGAGGGACAGCGCATCGGGGCCATCGCCTGTGACCCGTCGGACGTGCCCGGCATTCGCCAGCTCATCGAACGGTTGTGGGACAACCGCGACGCGGTAGCGCAGAACGGGGCTGCCGTGGGCTACGACGTCATCTCCGGCCGGATGGAGTCCCTGCTCCTCAGTCCGTCGTCGCCCGATCCCCGGCAGCCGGCAGCACCCCATGGCACGGTCTGACTCGGAGCAACTCCTCCACCGGCAGTTCGAGGCCCAGGCCAGACGCACGCCGGGCAGCCCGGCCCTGTTGGAAGGGAGCCGGTCGATCGCCTATGGCGAGCTCGATGCCGCCGCCGAGCAGGTGGCCCGCGCCCTGCGAGCCCGGGGCATCGGCGCCGGGAACACCGTGGGGCTGCACCTCGAGCGCTCGATCGCGTGGGTCACCGGCCTGCTCGGCATCCTGAAGACCAACGCCGCCGTGCTCCCGCTGCCCCCGTCGTACCCCGTGGGACGCCTGCGCGAAATCCTCGACCACGCGGCGCTCGATCTGGTGGTCGAGAGCGGCGACACCCCGCTCGACCGCACCCTGGATGCGCGGGTGGTGGACCTCGACGAACTCTCGCGGGAGGACGCCCCGCCCACGCCGCCCACACCGCCCGCGCCTGGCCGGCCGGAGCAGCCGGCGCTGGTCCTCTGTTCGTCCGGATCCACAGGCACGCCAAAGATGATCGTCCGCAGCCATGCCTCCTTCCAGCACCGGCTGCGCTGGAGCTGGGAACGGCACCCGTATGCGCCCGGGGAGGTCTGCTGCCAGAAGGCCCATGCGACGACCACGCACGGGATCTACGAACTGTTCGAGCCGCTCCTGCAGGGCGTCCCGGTGGTCATCATTCCCGATCGCGACGCCCGGGACCTCGAACTCTTCTGGGACACCATCCGGAACCGCCGGATCACCCGCCTCCTCATCGTTCCCTCGGCGCTGCAGTCCAGCCTCGACATGCCCGGCTTCATACCGCCGCCGCTCGCGGTGGTGGTGCTCATGGGCGAGTACGTGAGCCCGCCGTTGGCCGAACGAGCCGTGCGGAGCTTTCCCCCGACCACGCATCTCTACTCCATCTACGGGAGCACCGAAGCGAGTTCCACGCTCGTGTGCGACCTGCGGGCGTCGTTCCAGCCGGGCCGGGAGCTGCCGCTGGGCAGGCCGATCTCCGACGGCGTCCGCGCGCTGGTGCTCGGGCCGGAGTTGGAGCCCGTGGCGCCGGGTGAATCGGGACGGCTGCACATCGCGGGGTCGGCGCTGTTCACCGAGTACCTGGGCGACCCCGAACTCACGGCGTCGGTGCTCGTTCAACGCGCGGCCGACGGCGGGCGCCTGTACGACACCCACGATCAGGTGCGGTACCTGCCGGACGGCAACCTGGAGTTCATCGGGCGCACCGACGACACGGTCAAGATTCGCGGCTTCCGCGTGGACCTGCAGGAGGTGGAGCGCGCGCTTCTGAGCCACTCCGGCGTGCAACAGGCGGCCGCGGTGGTGGCCGATGCCGACTCGGGCCACGCGTCGCTGCGCGCCTTCGTGACGCCGGGAACGGTGGATCGCGACGCCGCCTACGCGACGCTGCGACAGCGCCTGCCGGCCTACATGCTGCCCTCGACGCTCACCGTCCTCGATGCGTTTCCGCTCACCGACCGGGGAAAGCTCGATCGCGCCCGGCTGCTGGCGCTCCCGGCGGGCGGGCGGGCCGCGGCGGCGGCCCGGCGTCCACTCTCCGAAACGGAACAGCGGGTGGCGGACATCTGGACGCAGACCCTGGGACACGACGCCCACGACGCCGACAGCAGCTTCTTCGAGGTGGGCGGCACGTCGCTCAGCGTGTTTTCGCTCGTCCACCGGTTGCGGTCCGCGTTCGCCCTCGATCGCACACAACTTCCCGAGCAGGCGGTCTATCGTCATCCCACCGTCGAGGCCCAGGCGGCGTGGATCGATCGCGTGCGGAGTGGACGGGCCGCGCCCGCCGAATCGCGCGCGCCGCTGCTGGTCACGATGCGCAAGGGAACGGATCGTGATCGCCCCCCCTTCTTCGTCGTCGCGTCGGCGGGCGGCACGCTGGGCGCGTACGACAAGCTGGCGAAGGCGTTGAAGACTCCGCGCGAGATCATCGGCGTCCGGGACCCGTTCATCCTCGGGGAGCGCGAGCTGTCGGAGGGATTCGACAGGTGGGTGGGCCGGTACGTCGATGCCATTCGCGATCGCCAGCCGCACGGTCCCTACTCCCTGGCCGCGTACTCCTCGGCCGGCTCGTTCGGCTACGAGATCGCGCGCCGGCTTCGTGCCGCGGGCGAGGACGTGCGGATTCTGGTGCTGATCGACCCGCTGGCGCTGGACCGTCGCAACCAGCACAGCTACGGATGGTGGGCGCTCCGGGCGACGTATGAGCGCTCTCCCATTCGGGTACTGATCCTGCTGGCGGGGTGGCTCCGACTTCCCATGCATTACCTGCTCGGCACGCGCCGGCACCCATCGGCCGGCCCCCCCGTGATGCCGTCGGAAGAGGAAGTCGCGCGGCTGGCAGCCGGGGCAACCCGCGATTCGGGGCACTTGCAGAACTTCGCGGCGTTGCTGGAACTCAACACCGGCCTGCCGTTCATGCTTACCGAGGCCGACTTTGCGGGAGTGCCGCCGGACGACTACCTGCGCGTGCTTACCGGGCGGGTGGCGTCCCTGATGCCGGAAGTCGATGCCGCGGCCATCGAACGGATCGTCGTTCAGTACCAGTTCCAGGTCCGAGCCCAGCATGCGTACGAACTGCAGCCGTACGACGGGCGCGTGTTGCTCGTGGAGCCCAAGACGCGGTATCGGGGGATAGCGAGGGCACACCTGCGTCCCTACGTGCGGAATCTGCAGGCCAGGGCCGTGAGCCTGGGCGAACCGTCGGAACGGATTCGCACCGTGATCGAGCGGTTCGGCGCCATCGAGAGCCACTATCGCAGTATGCGAGACGACCGTTTCGTGGCGGGGCTCGCCCGGGAGATCGAGCGGGTGCTCGACTGAATCCCCCGGCGGCTGTGGCAAAAACGATTGAATTTCTTTGCTTTCCGGCATAGCTTGGGCGGACCTCGTCCACCGGCTCCGGATCTCACCGGGCAGGCCGACTGGGCGTCATGGCGACCGCGTGAAAGATCGTTCCCCCCAACGACGTGGCCGGTCGAGATTGCGATTGTTCAGCCCTCGTGGTCGCCGCCGGCCATCCGGCCCTGGCGCCCACTCGGGCGAATAGTGCACACCAGGGCACCGGTGGCTCGACGGGCACAACGTAGCGAGGACCCGAGGTGGCAGACCTGGCTCGCGGCCTGACGTACAACCTGATCGAGCTCGTTCGGTGGTGTTGGCTGTCGGCCCGGGCGATTCTATCCCGGCGCCGGATTCCCGCTCCCGGCGGCTTCGCGACGGTCACCCTCACCACGTACGGCCCCCGTCAGTGGGAAGCGATGCTCGCCGTCGATTCCCTCTCGCGCGGGCGCGTGCAGCCTGCCCGCGTGGTCCTGTTCCTCGACGGCACGCGCTACAACCGGGCGCACCTGCCGTTCCCGGTTGCGGTACTCGCGCGACGCGGCGTCGAGGTGGTGTGTCTGGACAAGGACTACGGCTCGTACAAGAAGCTGCCGTTGTTCGCGTGGTTCCCGGAGGCCGATCAGCTACCCGCCATCACCATCGACGACGACGTGCTCTACCCGCCCGACTGGCTGGAGGGATTCCAGGCCGAAGCGGCCGACGGAACGAACGATGTGCTGTGTTATCGGGCGCGGCGGATCACATTCGACGAAACCGGTGCCTTCGCGCCCTACCAGAAGTGGGAGTTCGTGCGCGACGGTGACTCGCGCCACGACGTTCTGCCCAACGGCGCCTATGGCGTGCTCTACCGCCGCGAAGCGCTGGAGGCCATCCGGGACAAGGGGATGGCATTCCTCGACCTGGCGCCGAACGCCGACGATCTGTGGTTCCGGCTCTGCACGTTGGAGCGCGGCATCCCGGCACGGCCGTTGCGCGGCGGCCAGGCCGTGTGCACGGCCGTGCCGTTCACCGAAGACAACGCGCTCTGGCCCGGCAACGCCCTGGCCGGCGGCAACGACCAGAAGCTCGCCCGCATCGCCCCCCTGTTCGATCTTTCCTGCCTGAACGACAAGCGGCGCGTCGGACCGGCCTGATCCGCTCAGAGCGAGTCGGTGGCCGTGAAGCTCGTGTAGCCGTAGTCGCCGTTCGTTCGCCCGCAGCCGGCGGCGCGGGTCTCGAGGTTGAATCCCATGCCGGGATTCCCCACCGCGTAGGTGTCGTCCGCCACCTGGGCCAGTTCGACGCCGTTCTTGAACGCGGTGATCCGGTTGCCCTGCACCCGCGCGCTCACCACGTCGCCGGTCTTCACCCCGTACAGCGGGCTCTTCGTGTTGAACAGGTAGTTGAAGTCGCCGAGCGGCCCGTTCCACCGGACGATGATCAGGTACGCGGCGCTCGTGCGCGACGACTTGAAGCTGATCTCGTAGCCCGTGGACCGATGCGCCGACAGCGCGCTCCGCAGCCGCAGCTCCACTTCCTGATAGCACTCGTCGCGCGGGTTCTCCGCGAACACGGTGGCCGTGACCTGCTGGTCGGGTCCCCAGAGCCCCGTGAGCAGCGCCGTGGCGTCCGTGTAGCTGGCGCAGCATTGCAGCCCGGTCGCCCGGCCGGGCGTGGTCGATACGTTGGTCCAATCGAGGCCCGCCCGGCCGCCGTTCACCCAGCGGCCGCCTTCGGAAATCGGATTCTCGGCGAGCGGAAAATTCGTCGTGTAGGTGCGGCCCTGCGAAACGGTGGCCGCCGGCGGCGCGGCGGACCCCGCCCGGCGGGCGTCGTGGCCGCCGCGCCCGCAGGCAGCGACGAGTGCCAGCGCGGCCGACGCAATGCCCACGGTCAGGTGACGTGCGTTCATCCGGTCTCCCTGGCTCCCACCTACCGCCCCAGCAGGCGCTTGAGGCGCCGCAACAGACCCGGACCCACCACGCGGCGCGCCGCGCCCCGAAGAATGGCCGTGGCCTGTTCGCTGCGCATGCCGGCGGAATCCGTCAGCTTCACCTCCACCACCATCACGCCCGCGGTGCGCGCCCACTGGCCGGGGGACATGGCCTCGAACCGGCAGTAGTCGCAGCCCAGCGACCGCGCGATCCCCTCGATGGCCACCGGCCCGATGGCCACGCCGTGGGCCCGCCCGTACTCGATCAACTGATAGTCCCGAATCTGCCCGTACACCCCGTCGCTGAACACCACGACGGTGAGGGGGACGCCTTCGCGCACGGCCGTGGCGAGTTCGAGCCCCGACATGAGGAATCCGCCGTCGCCGATCACGGCGACCACGGGCCGCCCCGGTGCCGCCAGCGCCGCCGCGATGGCGGCCGGGAGCCCGAATCCCATGGACTGCAGGTCGCTCGGGATCAGCAGCCCGCCGGGCCCCAGCACGTCGTAGTACCGGCGGACGATCTGCTGGTGGCGACCGGTGTCGGTGACCACCATCGCATGCCGCGGAAGCCGTGAGCGCAGCTCGGCAATCACCCCCTCGGGTGCCCGGGTCGCGGTTCCCTCGACCCGCGGATCGGTGGCGCGTACGGCCGCGCCGCGCAGCTGGCGGCGCCGTTCGGCCAGCGTTGCCTCGTCCCACCCCCGTCCCGCCGCCGGCCCGAGGTCGAGCGCCGCCAACGATTCGACGAACGGTCTGATGGACGCCTGCACGAGTTCCGCGACCTCGTAGTTGGCGCCGAGCACCGCTCGCGAGGTATCGACGTGCACCGTCCGCTCCCGCGGAAACTTCACCGCAAAGCCGGCCGTGCCGTTGTGCCCCAACTTGGCGCCGAGAATCAGCACCGCATCCGCCTCGGCCATCAACGCGTTGAGCGCCTCCGGACCGGCGCGGATACCGTCGAATCCGAGCGCCAGGGGGTGGTCCTCGGGAAGCGTGCCCCGCCCGGAGGGCGTGGTGGCCACCGGCGCCGCGAGCCGCTCGGCCAGCGCCCGCACCTGGTCGGCGGCGTCTCTGGCGCCCTGCCCCACGAACAGCACCACCCGGCGCGCGGCTCGCAGTCGATCGGCCACCCGCTGCACGGCCCCGGCATCGGGCCGGACGGGAGCAGGCGCCGGCACCGGGTGGCGCTCCAGCATTGCGGCGCCGTTCAACGCATCGCCCGTGAGTTGCACCACCACCGGCCCCGGTTCGCCTTCGACGGCGAGCGCGAACGCGTCGCGTACGGCGTCGGCCACGCGGTCGGCACTGGGCACCTCGATGACGGCCTTGACCATGGGCTTCAGAATCTCGCTCTGCGCCAACGCCTGCAGATTGAATGCATGGCCCGGCCCCGTGGCCGGCGCGCCCACCAGATGCACGACGGCGGCAGAGTCGAGCCGGGCCTCGGCCAAACCCGTCAGCGCGTATGCGAACCCGGGACCGGGAATCGTCACCAGCACCCCGACGCGACCGCCGGCGCGGGAGTACGCGCCCGCCATGAACGACGCGGCGAGTTCGTGCGTGGGGGCCACGGTGCGCACACGGGAGCGCCGGAGCGCCTCGAACAGCGGCACGTTCTGCGTGCCCGGCAAACCGAACACGTGCTGCACGCCGAGCTGCTCCAGCACCGCGCACACGATCTCGTTTCCGGTCACGGCGGTCGAATTCATGCAATAGCTCCGGCACGCGGGCCCGCGGCGGCCCGTGTCATGTCCGGCCCCCAATTCCGAATGCCTTGGCCAGCCGGCCCCGTGCGATTCCGGCCACGAGCGTGGCGGCGGGCACCGGGTCGTCCCAGGTAAAGATCGGTTGCTGCGCCCTGGCGAGCGCCCCCATCCACCGGAAGGCGCCCGTCAATCCCCAGCCGCCCTCGCGCGAGGCGAAGTAGTCGTAATAGGGATACATGCACGTCGCGCCCACGCGGTAGTGCTCCACCGTCTGCACCGGAAGCCCGAGCGCATCGCGGACGTACGCCGTGACGACATCGGCACCGGACCGCACCGCGAACCCGACGTACCACCACGGACGCGCGTTCACCTCGAGAATCCTGAACGTGCCGTCGCGGTCGTCGAGTTTGAACTCGGCACTGAAGATCCCCCGGTAATTGAGACGCCGGAGCAACGTCTCCATGGAGTGGACGGCGCCCGCCACCTGCTCCAGGGGAACGCTCACGAAGTAGGTGCTGTTGCCGAAGTCGGGCGGGTACATGCGCAGGCGCTGCCGGGCGAACCAGATTCTCACCGTCTGCTGCGCGTCGACGAATCCCTCGACATAGTAATGCCGCGACGCCGGCCCCGGGATGTATTCCTGGAGCACGACCCCCAACCCCGCGGCTTCGATGTCGCGCAGGCGGGCGACGGCGTCGTCGCGCGACGACACCCGGAACGCCTTCACGTTGAACCGGGCGAAGAAGCGCTGCGAGTCGCGGGGCTTGAGAAAGGTGGTGCCGGCGAGCACGGCGTCGGGCACGCGCTCGAGATCGGCTACCGAATCGATCTGCTCGGTGAGCGGGTGTGGCACGCCCGTCGCTCGCAGCACGGCGGCGAACGCGAGCTTGTCGACGAGGGTCGCCACGGCGTCGACGGGGGGAACGCACGCCGGAAACCGGGCCCGGCTGTCCGGGCCGAGGGCCGCGATCTCCGTGACCCACTGGTCGGAGCAGGGGATGAGCACCGCCCGCTCCATCGGCAGCGCCGCGAGGTACTCGCTCAGGCTCATGCCCTCGCGGCGCGGCGGCCCCGCCCGGTACCACCGCGACCGGTGCACGAAGTCGTCGCGGTCCGAGACGGCGAGCGCCGCGGTGCCGGCGCGGCCGAGTGCCCGGAGCACGCCGAGCTGCGTGACGCCGCTCCCGAAAACGAGGGCCGGCACCGGTGGCGTGCCGGTCACCGGCCCCGGCTCCCCGGCAGACGATGGGCGACCGCCGTGCCGGTCCGGCGCCACCGCGTCACGTCCGCCGCAACGCGGTGGCGAACCCGAACTGATAGGGCGACATGTACCACGGCGAGACCGGGATCCGATTGAGATGGAACGGACTGTCGCCCGCCATCACGGCTCCGCCGAAGGCCGACAGGCAACACGAGAAGCCGGCACGCTCGACCGCCACCCGGTTCTCCTCGGCAATCTGGTGCCGGCGCCCGTAGGGGTAGCTGAAGAAGTTCACGGACTCGCCGAGTTCGCGTTCGAGGCGCTGCTTCGACTGCGCGATCTCGGACACCGCGGCGTCGCCGACCGTGACCCCCAGGTCGACGTGGTTCATGGTGTGCGCGCCCACCTCGAAGCCCTGCGCGCGCAGGGCCCGCACCTGGTCCCAGTTCATCCACTCCGACCGGATTCCGAGTTCCTCGTCCCACCACGGCACGCTGTTCGAGCCCATGTACTCCGTGACCACGAAGAAGCAGGCCGGCAATCCATGGCGCGCGAGCATGGGCGCGGCATCCCGGTAGTTGTCGAGATAGCCGTCGTCGAACGTGATCACCATCCGGTTGCTGAGATCACGCCCGTCGCGCAGGCGTTCCAGCAACTCTTCCAGCGAAATCACGCTATAGAAGCGCTTGAAGAATTTCAGAAACGCTTCGAACTCCGCGCGCGTGCTGTTGATGGGAGTTCCCGGATACCGGTCGTCGATGCGGTGGAAGAGGACGATGACGGCTCGCCCCCTGGACAGCCAACGGTGGATCCCCAGATGGAACACCACCCATCCCAGTCCCGTCTTCATCCAGGCTTTGACGCGTATGATCCCGTTCTTCACGTCCCCGTCCGGGCGGATCGGCGATCGGGCACGCCATCATCGCCATGTCCGGTTACTTGCATGTGGTCCCCCGCCGGCCGGCGGATCAGGCCTCACAAGATAGTGCCGAGCGTACGCCTCGGGGAGGACCCGGACCAGCCGGCCGGCCGCGGTCAGCCGGCCAGCGACCGCTGCGACTCCATCTTCAGGGCGGTGGCGAGCAGCTCGTTGGCCTGCGCCAGCTGGCGCTCCACCATGGCTCGCTCGTCCGTGCTGAGACCTGGGGCGTGGGCCGCGGCGATGCCGAATCGGTACAACTCGACGCCCGTCTCGCGGATCAGCTCGACCTCGGCCGTCGTGTACTTCTGGCGGGTGCCCTCCTGCACTTCCTTCGCCATCCGCCGGGCCACCTCGCGCATCATCGAGACGTCCGCGGACGTGGGGACCCCGGGGTGCCAGTGGCGAATCGCGCCCGTCCGTACCCCCTCGGTGTACCGCGCCAGTGTTTCGGCGTCGCCCCGGTCGAATCCCTTCTGTCGATCCATCATGCCTGCCGTCATCCAGCACTCTCGTCTATCGTGGGCAGGAATCATGGCGCCCGGAGGGCGGGTTGGCCAGGGAGGGGATCGAGACGGCGGGGCGCGCCGCCGACTCGAATGCCAATGTCGTTGTCCCGTAAGGTCTTGCGTCCGTGGCCGGCATGGTGTACGCTGGCGGATCGGCCGGACCGGCCGGCCGGCCCACGAACCGCGAGGAACGCCATGTGGGATGCAACGCGTGTGGGATTCGTCGTGCTCTGGGGGCTGAGCCTGGTCGGGTTCTCCGCGTCGGTGACCGGGTTTCGACGCCGGCGGGAGTCGGTGGAGAAGCGCGTCGGCCCCCTTCCCGCCCCCGTGCCCGTTGCCATGCACATCATCGCGCTCGCCGTACTGCTCACCGGCGTCGGAACACTGCCGGGCGACGGCAGTGCCCCCTGGCAGGCGGCACGTTGGCTGGGATTCGTTCTGGTCGGATACGCCGTCGTCGTGCTGCCGTGGACGGTGCGGTCGCTTGGACGCTTCGCCGTGCCGGGCGCGGGAGTGCTCCGCGACCATGTGTTGATCACATCGGGACCGTTCCGGCGCATTCGCAATCCGCTCTACAGCGCCGTCCTCGCCCTCTGGCTGGGCACGGCGCTCGGTACGCTGAACTGGCTGCTCCTGTTGCTCTTCCCGGCCCTGCTGGCCGGCATGCTCTTCTCGGCGCGAATGGAAGAAGGGCTGCTCCGGGACAAGTTTGGAGCGTCGTACGACGCGTACGTCGAGCGCACGGGACGGCTGTTGCCGAAGCGGTCCCCGCCCCACTCCCGGTAGGTGCCGGGAGCTAGGCGGGGCCCGGCGGCGAATCGAGCACGGCGCGGACTTTCTGCAGCAGCGACACTTTGGTGAATGGCTTGTTGAGGAACGGCGTCCTCGCGTCCAGCACGCCGCGGCGCAGCAGCGTGTCGTCCGTGTAGCCGGACACGTAGAGAACCTTCATTCCGGGATGCGTCCGGACGAGTCGCTCGACGAGTTGCCGGCCGCTCATGTGGGGCATCACGACGTCGCTCACGAGCAGGTCGAATGCGTGCCCGCCCCTCTCCACCAGTTCCAGGGCTTCGTCCCCGGTCGCCGCCGCGACCACGGTGTAGCCGCCCGCTTCGAGAATGCGGGCACCGAACGTTCGCACGGCCGGGTCGTCCTCAACCAGGAGAATTCGCTCCGAGCCACGGAGGCCCGTGGGCGTCCGCCGCCGCTCGGCGCTGGTTTCGATCCCGGTCGATTGGGGCAGGTAGATCGTGAACGTGGTTCCGTGGCCCACCTCGCTGTAGACCCATATGAACCCCTGGCTTTGCTTCACGATGCCGTAGACCGTGGAGAGTCCGAGGCCGGTGCCCCGCCCCGGCGCCTTGGTGGTGAAGAAGGGCTCGAAAGCACGAAGGCGTGTGGCCTCGTCCATCCCCACGCCGGAATCGGCCACGGAGAGCCGCACGTACGGTCCAGCGGGCAGGGACACGCCGTGGGCACGCGCGTCCTCGGCACTGAGTTGGGCGTTTCTCGTCTGGAGCACGAGTTGGCCGCCCTCGGCCATCGCATCGCGCGCGTTGACGGCGAGGTTCGTAACGACCTGTTCCAGCTGTCCGGGATCGGCCTCGATGCGCCCCACGTCCGGCGCGAGGTCGAGGATCAGGTCGATGTCCTCACGCAGTAACCGGCGCAGGAGGCCCTGGAGCCCGCTGACGATCTCGTTGGGATTGACGATCCGGGGCTGCAACACCTGTTGGCGGCTGAACGCCAGCAACTGACGCGTCAGCGTCGCCGCACGCCGCCCGGCTCCGAGGACTTCTTCGGCTTCCTGCTGCGCGGAGCGGTCGAGATCGGGCCGCTCCAGAAGCAGCTCCGCCATTCCGTTGATCACCGTGAGCAGATTGTTGAAGTCGTGCGCGATGCCGCTCGCCAACTGGCCCACCGTCTCCATCCGCTGCGCCTGCCGAAACTGCGCTTCCAGCTTGAGGCGTTCCGTGATGTCCTTCTTGATGGCAACGAAATGCGTGATCGCGCCCGATTCGTCCGGGATCGGGGTGACCGACATCTCCTCGTGGTACTCGCCGCCGTCCTTCCGGCGATTGATCATCTCACCCTGCCAAGTCCGCCCGGCCAGGATCGTCTCCCACATCCGGCGGTAGACGTCGGACGGCGTCTTCCCCGACTTGATCAGATCGCGGGGGTTGCGCCCGATCGCTTCGCCTTCGGTGTATCCGGTGAGCTCGCAGAACGCGGGGTTGACCCATTCGACCAGGCCCGCCCGATCGGTGATGACCACAGCGTCCGCGGCAGCTTCCAGCGCCGCGACGCGAAGCCGCTGAAGTTCGGACTGCACTTTCCGCGTCGTGATGTCCTGGAACGCGCCGCGCACCGCGACCGTCTTCCCGTTGGAGCGAACCGCGGTGCCCACCGCCCGCACCCAGATCCGGCGCTCGGTCGCCGTCACCAGCGGCAGTTCGAGATCGAAGGGCGTACCGTCCGAGATTGCCGCCTGAACGGCTCCCGCGATTACCGGCCGAGCTTCGGGCGCGTAGAAGCCGATGGCATCGGCAAGCGTCGGCTGGATTCCCGGATCAACCTCGTGGATGCGGTACACCTCCTGCGTCCAGGCGACGTGCTCGGTCTCCAGATCCAGTGCCCACCCGCCAACCCCGGCCAGTCGCCCGGTCTCCTCCAGCAGTTCGTGCGATGCGCGCAACGCCTCCTTGGTGCGGAATTCCGTGGTGACGTCCTGAAAGATGGCGTAGAGACACCGCCGCCCGTCCACATCGAGCATCTTTGCCCAGACATGGACGTTCCGCCGTTCGCCGGTCTTGGTGCGGTGCACGGTGTCGAACTCCGTGCCCCCGGCGGTGACCGCTTCGCGAACGTGGGCGGCAACCTCGGCTGGATTTTCCGACGCTTCGTAGTCCGGGATGCGCAGCGCGGCGAACTCCTCGCGGGTGTACCCCAGTTGCCGGCAGGCCGTGTCGTTGAACACGAGCGCCCGCTGGGTTTCCGCATCCACGAGAAGAATGCCGTTCGGTGAGGACGCGAAGACGGTTTCGAAGAACGCCTTCATCGCCGGCACCGCGTGGGCCCGCCCGCCCGCCGGCGCGAGTCCTTCGGATCAATTCCTGCGCGGCGGGCCAAAGTACCTCCCACCCGGCCAGTCTGTTTCGGGGGGCGTGGTAGATGATGGCATTCGGCATGGCGCCGGTGCCGTATACCAGAAGACGTCTGGTTGGTGGCGGCGCAACGGTCCCCGTTTCCGCGTCACCCGTTTAGGTAGACATCACCCGTTTACAACGGCGTCCTGCGGCGGTGCGCGAGCGAGCGCCCCCTCCCGGCGTGCGGAGAGGGGAAGCTCGGTGAGCCGTTGTCGATGCGGCCGGTCGCGAGGCGGCCCCTATCGGCCCGCCGGTGCCTCGCTCTTCGGCGGCGTCGGGTCGTCCCAATTGATGATCGCGTTGAACACCATGTTGAACTCGCCGTGGTTCTGCCACCGGTACACCGGGTTGTTGCCGAACATGATCACCCGGCCGTTCCCGTCGTGGGCCCTGGAGATATCGACGATGAACGGCGCGTTCTTCAGGTTGTCGGCGCCCGTCATCAGCCCGCTCAGCACCGACTCGTCGCCGCCCACGTACTCGGCGAGAATCCGCGTCGAGTCGGCGATGCCGACGTGGAAGACCTGCGCGCCCTGATTGAACTTGATGGGAATCGTATCGGCCGCGTACCCGTAGAAGATCGGGCTGTCGGTGCGTGTGATCTTCGCCATCACCAGCGGCTTCTGCGCCGTCACGCCCGCCGGCCGCTCGGTGTCCACCGAGCGTGCCAGCCCGAACTCGATGGGATAGCTCACCGCCTGGGCGGCGGTGATGAGGGTGCCGCCGGCGTCGAGGAAGGCGTTGATCGCGTCGACCCCGGCCTGGCCGAAGCCGCCGCTCATGTCCGGGGTCGACCCGTACATGCCCAGGAACTTGTACTTGTCGCTCCGCTGGTAGGGCTGCGGATGATCGGCCTTGGGCGCGAACACGGCCGAGCGGTTCACGTTCTGCGACGCCATGAGGATCACGTCGTAGTCCCGCTTCAGATTCCCCTGCTCCACCCGTTCCTTGAAGATGAGGTCGTAGGGGATGTGGAATTTGTCGAAGGTGAACCGATACCAGCCCAGATCCTGGGTGCCGTTCCACTGCGAGTAGATGGCCACGCGGGGCACGTTGGCCTCGTGCGACCTCACCGCCGGCAGCGACGACAGGGCCGCCGCGGTGAGCCCCAGCGAATCCACCATCCGGCGGGCCGCGGCGAGATCGGCCGACGACCCGGTGACGATGAACGAGCCCGCCGGGAACTGCACGCCGCCGGCCGCGAACGCCGAGTCGGCCACCCGCATCGGGACGGTCTTCAGCAGGTACCGGAAGGCGATCATGTTGTTGGAGCCGTAGTGGGCCACGGCGAGCCCCGCCGAGCCGCTGCCGGCCACCGTGCCCGTCACCTCGGCCTGCTTCACCGGGGTCACCGGCGCGTCGAGAATCGACTTGTCGGCGATCTCCTTCACGGTCACGTCGAACGCCCAGCCCATCGACCACCCGCTGTCGTCGTAGGTGGTGAGCCGTGCGTCGGGGAAGATCTGCTTCTCGAGCAGGTTCTTGGCCAGGCGCCCGTAGGGCTGGTTGAGCTTCACCACGTACGAGCCGGCGGGGAAGGTGTCGTCGCCGACCACCGTGGACGCCTTCAGCGTGCCCACTTCGATGCCCTGCGCCCGAAGGATGTTGACGAGGGCGGCGGGCTTGGTCATGTCGAGTGCCTTCGGGATCACGTACCCGTAGGGCGCCTTCTCGCTCCCGTCGTCGAGCGAGTGTTTGGTCATGATGTAGAAGTTGTCCAGCACCATCTCGGGGAACATCGAGGTGAGCTGGAGCGCCGAGAGGACACCGGTTTCCATGTAGTTGGTGTTGTCGCGGCGGGTGAACGTCGCCACCCCGTTGGCCGGCAGCGGGAGCCCGCGGTACCACTCGCGGGGCTGGCCGTCGCCCTTGCCGGTGGGCAGGCCGCCGCCACGCCCCCCGAAGCCGCCGCGGGCCGCGGCTCCGGCGGCGGCGGCACCGCCGCGACCGCCCGGCGCACCGCCCCGTGCACCGCGCCCGGCCGGCGCAGTCGGCGCGCCGCGTCCGAAGAACCCGCCACCGCGAGCCGGCGGCTCCGCGTTGGCGATGCTGTCCGACATCGAGTCGGCCGGAATGTCGTGCCCTGACTCGGTCTCGTACATCTCCATCATGCCGTTGTGGTTGTAGGCCACGGACCCCAGGTAGCCCGGCGACCAGCCGTCCATGAAGGCGTGCGTGTACACGCCCGGCATGCCGTACTTGGTGGTCTGCTCCAACTGGTAGTTGGCGAAGAACGGCAGCTCGGTGAACAGGATCGGATCGAGGTTCGGATTCTGCGGCGGCCCGCCGCTGTACACGTACATCAGCGCCTGGGCCTCATGCAGATCGTGGAGGATCGGCGGGTGGGCGGTGAAGTACCAGTCGGTGATCGCGCGCATCTCGACCTGCGAGAGGTTGATGTCGCGATTGTTGTCGTGGAAGACGTACTTGCCCCAGTAGGGAAGGCCGCCCTCGAGGTTGCCGCCGCGGCCGCGGAAGGCCGTCGCGGCAACGGTCGCCGACTCGGCGGCCGCGGCGCCCCGGCCGCCGTTGCCGCCGCTGCCCGCGCCGGCCGCGCGCTCCTCGGTTCGCGGCCGCCGCGCTGTCCGCGCGCAGGCTGTCGGCGCGGATGCTGTCCGCCCGCGCCGCGGAATCGGCCGGCCCGTACTGGGCTTTCATGTCGAGGCCGTGGTAGAACCAGTCCACGTTGCGGTCGCGGCCGTCGGGTTCGGCGGCCGGCGTGACCGAGACGTAGACGTTGTCGCGGATCTTCGTGATCAGCGGCGACGTCTCGGTGGCGAGCCGGTAGACGAGTTCCATGAGCATTTCCGACGGGCCCGTCTCACCGGAGTGCAGGCCACCCATCAGATGGTAGTCCGGCTTCGTGTTCGCGATCAGCGTGTGCACCTGGGCGTCGCTGAGCCCGCGCGGATCGGCGATCTGCGCGAGGTTGGCGCGGTTCTGGGCGAGCCGTTTCATGTTCGCCTCGGACGAGACCCAGACGACCACGAGTTCGCGCCCCTCGTGGGAGCGGCCGATCGTCTCCACCTGCACGCGCGGCGTCGCCCTGGCGAGCGCGCGGTAGTACTTCACGATCTGGTCGTAGTAGGTGAGCGTCTTCGGCGCGCCGATGTAGTAGCCGAGGAACTGCTTCGGCGTCGGCACCCCCGGCACGATGGGCAGGTGGTCCACGAGCGGACTTCCGTGGTGCGTCCACGTCTTGTAGAACGCCGGGAAGTTGGGGTCCTGCTGCTGGTGGGGATCGCGCGTCTCGAGCACGGACTGCTGTGCCGGGAGGGTGGGCGCGGCGAGGCTGAGGGCGGTCGCGGCACAGACGGCGGCCAGCGCGAAGCGGTGTCTCATGGGATTGGAATCAGGGACGACACATCCGAGGGGGGCCGGCGGGTCGCACGGTTGGGAAGGAGACAGCGGAGGACCCCGAGGGGACTCAACGGCATCTAAAATACGCGCCGGACCGGCGGGATGCTGGATGGCGGCCTCGGCGACGGCCCCCATCCGGTGGGCACCGGACTTCTCCGCCGCGCCCAGTGGCGCTACGATAGCGCCTGGACAGCGGCGGGTGCGCAGGGGGATTCGGCGGCATGGGCACCGAGGAAGTGATCCGAGTGATGCGCGAATACCTCGAGGGCTTGTTCCCCAAGGCATGCCCGGCGTGCGGCCGGGAGTTCCCGACGCTGCGGGATTACATCCGGCACACCACGCCCCTGGGCCCGACGCTCTCGCTGGACGCGACCGACGAAGACTGGGCGCCGACCCGCCCCCTCGGCACCTTTGCGCTCGCCAATTGCCCCTGTGGCAACTCGCTCGCCCTCAGCACCGACGGGCTGCCCGATGCGACGAGGCTCGCGATGCTCGGGTGGCTCCGCGCGGAAACCGAGCGTCTGCGGCTCGCGCCCGACGTGGTGCTGGGCCGGGTTCGGGATGAGATCCGTGCCCGGGTGTTGGCGGCGCCGGGTTGATGAACCGACGGGGCTGCGAGGAGAAGATCACCATGAAGGCAATCGTCGTGACGGACCAGGCCAGGGGAACGGCGGGGATGAAACTGGTGGAGCGGCCCGACCCTGCGGCAGCGATCAACGACGTCGTCGTCCGGATTCATGCGTCGGGCTTCGTCCCGACCGAGATGTCCTGGCCCTCGACCTGGACCGATCGCGGCCGGCGTGACCGCACACCGTCGATCCCCGGCCACGAGCTGGCCGGAGTGGTCACCGCCCTTGGCTACGGTACCACGGGGCTGTCGGTAGGACAGCGGGTGTTCGGCCTTGCCGACTGGTACCGGGACGGCACTCTCGCCGAGTACATCGCCATCGAGGCACGCAACCTTGCGCCGTTGCCGGGCGATGTCGACTTCACGGTGGGTGCGAGCCTGCCGATCTCCGGCCTCACCGCCTGGCAGGGGTTGTTCCAGCACGGCCGCCTTCAGGCGGGGCAGAGCGTCCTCGCCCACGGCGCGGGGGGCGCCGTCGGTTCGATGGTGACGCAACTCGCGCGCGAGGCCGGCGCCTACGTCATCGGCACCGGACGCGCGGCCGACCGCCAGACGGCGCTCGGCTTCGGGGCGCAGGAGTTCGTCGACCTCGACCATGAACGGCTGGAAGACGTGGGCCCCATCGATCTGGTGTTCGATGTCATCGGCGGCGACATCCAGACGCGGTCCGCGGGGCTCATACGATCCGGAGGAACCCTGGTATCCATCGTCGGACCGCCGGACACCCCACCCGAGGGCGGCCTGGCCGTCGACTTCGTCGTCGAGGCCGATCGCGCCCAACTGGGCGAGATCGTCCAGCGGGTGCGGGATGGGCGACTGCGGACGAACATCGGCCACGTCGCGCCCCTCGACGACGCCGTCGCCGCCCTGAACCCCACCCAGCGACGCCCGGGAAAGCCGATCATCCGCGTTCGCCCGTAAGGCCGGTCGCGGGGGCGCGGCGACCCGGGCCCCCTGGCGCTTCCACCGGAGTGTGATCCAGCTTTCAGGCCTGTTCCGCCGGGCGGCCCGACCCCACCAGCTTCGCGACTCGTATGCCCACGACGACCGGTGTCGAAGTTTTCGTTCCGGAATTGCTGCGCAAGTACTGCGGCAACGCGCGCACGCTCGAGGTCTCCGGGGGAACGGTTCGCGCGGTCCTCGCCGAGATCGCGGGCGAGTATCCCCAACTCTACGTCAACGTCTGCGACGAGACCGGCGCCGTTCGCCGGCACATCAACATCTTCGTCAATGAAGTGCACATGCGCGATCTCGACGGCCTCGATTCTTCACTCACCGCCGGCGACGTCGTGATCATTCTTCCCGCCGTTTCTGGAGGCTGACGATGCCGGATCGTGTGGTCCTCACTATCGGAACCCGCAAGGGCCTGTTCGTTGCCGAATCGGCGAAAACGCGCGGGAAGTTCGCACTGCGCGGCCCGTTTGCGAGCGGCGTCGCCGTCTATTCGAGCATGATCGACACGCGTGGCACGCCCAGGATCTACGCGTCGAGCTGCAATCCGTTCTTCGGCATGAAGGTGCTCCGCTCCACCAACCTCGGGAAGACCTTCAAGGAGACGAAGTCGGCGCCGGCATTCCCGAAGGATGACGGCCGGGCGCTGGCCAATATCTGGTCGCTCGAGCCCGGCGCGACGAAGAACGAGATCTGGTGTGGCGTCGAACCCGCCGCCCTGTTCCGCAGCCGCGACAACGGCGACACGTGGCAGATGGTCGAGGGCATCAGCAATCATCCGCACGCCCGCAAGTGGAACCCTGGCGCGGGTGGACTGTGCATGCACACGATTCTCCGCGACGGCAACCGTATGCATCTCGGCATTTCCACGGGCGGGCATTACGTCAGCGAGGACGGCGGGGAGACATTCAATCCGTCGAACTCGGGGGTGGGAGCGGGATTCACGCCCGATCCCTATCCGGAGTTCGGCCAGTGCGTGCACAAGATCGTGGGGCACAAGGACGCGCCCGGGCGTCTGTATATGCAGAACCACGGCGGCTGGGGCGAATGGGACGGGCCCGGCGGCCGGCGGCCGGACATCGGCGTGCTGCGCAGCGACGACTACGGCCGCACGTGGAGGTCCATCGCCAAGGGCCTTCCATCCGACTTCGGATTTCCCGTGGTCGTCCATCCGCACGATCCCGATACCGTCTACGTGATGCCGCTCGCGCCGGCCACGCGCACCTGTCCCGATGGCGCGCCGGCCGTATGGCGCAGCGAGAATGGCGGGGAGTCGTGGAAGCGGCTCGCGAAGGGACTGCCGAAGAAGGAGAGCTTCTTCACGGTCCAGCGCGACGCCATGGACATCGATGAACTGAAGTCGCCGGCGTTGTATTTCGGAACGACGACGGGGCAACTCTGGATCGGCCGCGACGGGGGTGAGGCATGGGAGTGCGTGTTCGATGCGCTGCCCCCCATCCACAACGTGAAGGTGGCCGTGGTCTGACCGGGATCCGCGACTAGTGTGTCGCGAACCAGCGAAGCAGCAGATAGACCACGATCCAGAACGCGACGATCCCGGCCACGACGGACTTGCGTAGGGGCGGATGGCGCGGCGCGTCGGCCGCGTCTTGCCGCTCGATCCGGCGGCGGATGTCGACCGCCCGAGCGGCGTCGGCCTCGCTCACGGCCAGCACGTGGCGATGCAGGTACGGGTCGTAGGTATCGTCGACCGACCGGACCCTGATGGCCCCATCGATCTGGTGTTCGATGTCATCGGCGGCGACATCCAGACGCGGTCCGCGGGGCTCATACGATCCGGAGGAACCCTGGTATCCATCGTCGGACCGCCGGACACCCCACCCGAGGGCGGCCTGGCCGTCGACTTCGTCGTCGAGGCCGATCGCGCCCAACTGGGCGAGATCGTCCAGCGGGTGCGGGATGGGCGACTGCGGACGAACATCGGCCACGTCGCGCCCCTCGACGACGCCGTCGCCGCCCTGAACCCCACCCAGCGACGCCCGGGAAAGCCGATCATCCGCGTTCGCCCGTAAGGCCGGTCGCGGGGGCGCGGCGACCCGGGCCCCCTGGCGCTTCCACCGGAGTGTGATCCAGCTTTCAGGCCTGTTCCGCCGGGCGGCCCGACCCCACCAGCTTCGCGACTCGTATGCCCACGACGACCGGTGTCGAAGTTTTCGTTCCGGAATTGCTGCGCAAGTACTGCGGCAACGCGCGCACGCTCGAGGTCTCCGGGGGAACGGTTCGCGCGGTCCTCGCCGAGATCGCGGGCGAGTATCCCCAACTCTACGTCAACGTCTGCGACGAGACCGGCGCCGTTCGCCGGCACATCAACATCTTCGTCAATGAAGTGCACATGCGCGATCTCGACGGCCTCGATTCTTCACTCACCGCCGGCGACGTCGTGATCATTCTTCCCGCCGTTTCTGGAGGCTGACGATGCCGGATCGTGTGGTCCTCACTATCGGAACCCGCAAGGGCCTGTTCGTTGCCGAATCGGCGAAAACGCGCGGGAAGTTCGCACTGCGCGGCCCGTTTGCGAGCGGCGTCGCCGTCTATTCGAGCATGATCGACACGCGTGGCACGCCCAGGATCTACGCGTCGAGCTGCAATCCGTTCTTCGGCATGAAGGTGCTCCGCTCCACCAACCTCGGGAAGACCTTCAAGGAGACGAAGTCGGCGCCGGCATTCCCGAAGGATGACGGCCGGGCGCTGGCCAATATCTGGTCGCTCGAGCCCGGCGCGACGAAGAACGAGATCTGGTGTGGCGTCGAACCCGCCGCCCTGTTCCGCAGCCGCGACAACGGCGACACGTGGCAGATGGTCGAGGGCATCAGCAATCATCCGCACGCCCGCAAGTGGAACCCTGGCGCGGGTGGACTGTGCATGCACACGATTCTCCGCGACGGCAACCGTATGCATCTCGGCATTTCCACGGGCGGGCATTACGTCAGCGAGGACGGCGGGGAGACGTTCAACCCGTCGAACTCGGGGGTGGGAGCGGGATTCACGCCCGATCCCTATCCGGAGTTCGGCCAGTGCGTGCACAAGATCGTGGGGCACAAGGACGCGCCCGGCCGTCTGTACATGCAGAACCACGGCGGCTGGGGCGAATGGGACGGACCCGGCGGCCGGCGCCCCGACATCGGCGTGCTGCGCAGCGACGACTACGGCCGCACGTGGAGGTCCATCGCCAAGGGCCTTCCGTCCGACTTCGGGTTTCCGGTGGTCGTCCACCCGCACGATCCCGATACCGTCTACGTGATGCCGCTCGCGCCGGCCACGCGCACCTGTCCCGATGGCGCGCCGGCCGTATGGCGCAGCGAGAATGGCGGAGATTCGTGGAAGCGGCTCGCGAAGGGACTGCCGAAGAAGGAGAGCTTCTTCACGGTCCAGCGCGACGCCATGGACATCGATGAACTGAAGTCGCCGGCGTTGTATTTCGGAACGACGACGGGGCAACTCTGGATCGGCCGCGACGGGGGTGAGGCATGGGAGTGCGTGTTCGATGCGCTGCCCCCCATCCACAACGTGAAGGTGGCGGTGGTCTGACCGGGGTCCGCAACTAGTGCGTCGCGAACCAGCGAAGCAGCAGATAGACCACGATCCAGAACGCGACGATCCCGGCCACGACGGACTTGCGTAGCGGCGGATGGCGCGGCGCGTCGGCCGCGTCCTGCCGCTCGATCCGGCGGCGGATGTCGACCGCCCGAGCGGCGTCGGCCTCGCTCACGGACAGGACGTGGCGGTGCAGGTACGGGTCGTAGGTGTCGTCGACCGACCGGACCCTGATCCCCGCCGCTTCGAGGGCAAGCCGAACGATTTCGGCGTGCGCGGCGTCTGGGGTGTGAAGGATCTCGATCATGGGTGGCGGATCGAAGTGGGGCGGAGGGGCGGACGCGGCTCAGGCGGATATGCTGGCGCTTGGTGGGAATTGAGACTTGTTAAGGGGCGGCCTCCCGACGCGAGTGCCCGCCTCCCCGTTGAGGGCCCGGTTACTTCAACGGATGAGACCCAGCATATCTGGCAGGTAGGATAGGGGAGGGTCATACAACGCAACGAGACCCTAACCGATTCCTTAGAGGATTTCGGCCGCGAGTTCTTTCATCTTGCTGATCGCCTTCTCCGCCTTTCGCTTGGCTTCACCCAAATCGAGCGCGCCAAGTTGCATCCCGGAGACGTTCTGCTTTCCGGTACCCACGACCTTGAACTGCCCCGGCGAGATTTCGTCGATATTGAGTGACCCTGATATGCCGCTCCATGAGCCCATGCTCCTGGGCGTTTGAAACCCGACGAAGCCGACAGCTTCGTTCACCTCGGTGATCGTCCACCCGAGGTGTTGAACGGCTCGCATCGCCAATTTCACAACCAGAGTTAGCGTCCCGCTGAAACGGCAGGTCGCGCGGTCATAGCCAACAACCATTGCCGCATGCGGTGAAGTAGCTTGCGCGGCCGGCGGCGGCGCCCCGCAGCCGGGGCATGCCGCAGCCTGGTCAGAGATCGTCCTCCCGCACTCTGAGCATTGCATCAGCGCCATTGTCTCCTCCTCGCATCCACGCAGGGGATACTGAGCCATCTTCGGTCGCGGTGGCGGATCCAGAGCGCCCGCATCCGCTATCCGCCCTGCTTAAGGTCGTTCACATCCACGAACACATGATGAACGAAAGGGCGAAGCTTGTGACGCGGTAGCCCGAGGTAGACCTCCGTGACCTTGATCGCCCCTTCCCATTCCTCATGCGAAGTTGGCCCACCCATGTCCTTGTCGTCAACGAAGTCAAGGAACACCATCCGCGCGGGCTGCCTGTTTAGCGTTCGCAGGAAGAACAAGTGCGCGAGTCGGTTGGTGTACTGGTAGAACGTTCCGGACCACTCCATGCTGGTGCGCGGAGCAATGGCCCGCTGAGTTTCCTCCAGCCCGCGCGTGATCTTGGCGCGAGATAGGGGGGGACGCCTTGGACACGGGCGATACCATTTCGGGGATGTGGGCCTTGGCCTCGACGAGGAGAATCTCGCCGTTCGAAGTACGCGCTACCCATCCCACATCGGCCTCCGGTAGGGCCAGAAGCTGGCTAGGCTCCTATACCGCAGCTCCGCGCCGATCTTCTCGATGAAGGCGCCGTCGCGGTACTCCACGTAGTTCTCACCCGCCAACGGCGAGAGCCAGGTAGCGATCGTAGAGGGGTCCAGACCCGCCGCCACGATGATTGCGCGATTCAGCACGTCGGAACGGTCATTCACCGCCACCTGCAGCTACTTCTGGCTGCCCTTGGTCGCTCGCATCTTGTGGGGCCCCTCGGTTTCGAATTAAACAATGATCAGGGACAGAACTTGGGTAAGCGCGGCGTGAACGTAAAGGAGACGCGTGGTCACGTCCGCGACGATTAAGGCTTTCTAATCACCATCAAGCCGGAACGCCCGCGGAACGGGCAATGCGTCAGACAGGGCGCTGGCCACTGCGATTCCATGAATTCGACGCGGAGGCCGTCGCGGACGACGACCTTCCCGAACGGATTCACTCCCGACCGACGCCGCGCCGCAGCTCGGCTTTTCGCACGGCAAAGCGCCAGAAGCTGAAGCCGAGGCGGTGCGCCGCCGCGTTCTCGATCGGTGTCACCACACCAATGCCCCCACCCCGGAGAAAGGTGACGGCCAGATACTCCCCGCCGGGGTCGGGAGCCGAGACGGTGTCGCCGTGCACGACGACCGGAACGTGCGTCTCCAGTGTGAGCGGCCCCGAGGCGATCACGTTTGGCCCCGGTCCGGAGCATTGCCCTGGCGAGACCGTCTCGCTGGCTCGCCGGCGCTGAGCCTCGTCCGCCTCGGCGCCAACCGGCAGTTCCTCGCCGAGAGATCCGGTCGGGCCGGCGGCGCGCGCGCCCTCGGGCGCAGCGCGCTTCCCTACCGAAGTTGAAGATGAAGAAGAAGATGAAGGGGTTGGATCTTGCTTGGCGGTTTGCTTGACCAAAAGGTGAGGGTTACCCCCAAGCTTCCCGGCCTCGGCACGGACCTGACGAATGTGCTCATCGTGCACCATGCGCCGGGAATGGATGACGCCTTCCTCGGTGCGGCTGAACACGGTATGCGTTTCGAGTTCAGCGAGGAGGCGCCGAATCTTGCGAACCGGCTCGCCGACCAGGCGCGCCAATTGTGCGTCGGAAACTGGTTCGTTCGCGACCATGAGATGACCATACCGTTCGCATTCATGTTGAATGCAAATCATCTCCATCCAGAGGCCGCGCGCGGCCAAAGAACAGACGCGAAGCTCGGGGTCTTTGCGCCAGTCGGCCGGGTAGAATTGAAAGGCGGGTCGCCTGTTCATATCGCCTCCTCCGCCCGCCGCAGCCTCATCTGCGGCCGGCGATTTGCGCGGCAGAGCCGAGGTATTCGGAGGTCGAACTGGCCGCCCCGTTCTCGATGAACGCCTCGATATTGGCGCGGGCGTAGACGATCCGCCCGATCACGGAAGCGCGGTCCGAGCCCCTGCCCTCGCCAGACGATCAAGGTTTGGGGTGACAGCCGCAGAATCGCGGCGGCCTCAGGGGTCGTCAGAAATTCGGAGTCCATACCGTCTCCCGGTTGCGGGTTATGCGGATTTCAGTATCGCGCCGCAACAAAACCGGTTTGGGAATGGAATCAATATCAACGCGTGTCAGCATCCAAAGCGATATTGTATGCTCTGACACGGCAGGGACTTCCGACGCGCGGGCGTACGCTAAGATCGGTTTTGGTCTATTGCACAAGCGCCGATCGGCGCCGTTCAACCGCATGCCAAGCGAGCGTGAGGGAGCGAATCGCGCCCGATCGACCGCATGGCAGGCGCGGCTACGCGGGCGGCTTCGGCCTCGGCGGATTCCGGACTTCGTCGATGATTCCGCGGGCCATTCCAGGCCCGTACGACGGCATGGTTCGGGCCAGTTTCACGAAAGCGACGAGGTCCACGTCGCACTCCGCGATTTGCTTCAGCTCAGGGTGGTTCCTACTGATGGCCGCCATCTCGCGAACGGCGTCCCGGATTTCTTGGTCCGTCCGGAGAATCTCAACCCCTGAGTCGAGGAGCGTTCCGATGTGGTGGCCGGCACCGCTCATCGTCAGTGCCTTGTAGTGCTCCACCACTCCACGCACACGCTCGAGCCGTTGCTGTTCCTCGGCGATCCCCGTCAGCAGCTTGGCATGCTGGTCGGCGATGGCTGCCGTCAGCGCCCTCTGCTCCGACTCGCGTTTGCCGGCGTCTTGCCTCTGCCCCCAGTAAATCAGGCCGGCGAGCAGTGCCGCCAAGCCTGAGACGACCAGCGTCAGATATGAAATCGTTTCAGGCATCGATGGGATTGGCGACCTATGCCGGCTGTCAGGGAAGGCTCCCGCGCTCAGCCAAGCACCAGCGCCCAACACGTAGCGCCAGCTCCTTCGCCTGGGCTTCGGTCATGGCGTTGGCGGGCACGACACCCTTCGGCACGGCGTGACGCGCAGCCAGCCCAAACACCTCTGGATGGTTGATTGAACGCCGAAATCGACTCAGTTCATTCTTCGAGGCAATCGGAGACAGGTCCCCGCCGGAAATGCTTCTCGAGAGCTCGACGACCTTTCCGAGCTGGTCGATCGAGAGGCCGTCAGGCTGGGCGAGCAGCTCGTGGAGCCGTCGAATTTCGACATTCGCGAGCGCCGCGCGCTCCCGAGCGATGCGAGCACGCCGGTTGCGTTGCTCTTCCTTTTGTGCTTGTTCGGCAGCCCGCGCCCTCCGTTCATCCGTCGCTTCTGGGCCGACGCTGATCGAGATCGTCGGCGCGAAGCCAACGATTGAAATCCCCCCAGCGCCAGCGACCAGGAACTTCTGGATCCTGCCACTAGCGTCTTCCGACCTGACGACACCAAGGTGGATGCCGAGAGATCCGATCGGGTCTGCGCTGGTTCTGAGCGCGTCGACCAAGTTCGTAGCATCCTCTTGGATAAGTTGAGCGGATTTCATCGAAGCGTATTTCTCGTGACTGAGCAGAAATTGAGCCCCGGTCGAGTCCCCGCCCACCAAGGAGTAGCCGGCTACCGATAGCACTTCTTGCACTTCGCCCACATCCCCGACGACGGACGTTACTTCAACCTGCCATCTCATCCGAGTGTGCCTCCGCGCGAATGCTCGCCGGCGCTTACTATACGCTTACTGCAACGCGAAAGGCGACCCCACGGGGTCGCCTTCGGTCGTGTAAGTCATTGTCCTGCTTGATTGCCCCTCCTGGGATCGAACCAGGACCTCCTGGGATCGAACCAGGACTCTCCTGATCCAGAGTCAGGCGTGTTGCCAGTTACACCAAGGGGCATCGACCAACTATCTACCACGATCGCGTAACAGCGCGCCGCGGCCCACAAAGTTAGTTTTCGGCCTACGCAAAGGCAACCCTTAACGGCGCCCCCGAGAGTCGAGCTTAGTCCTGTTCACGCCTAGACTTACGCAGCCGCCCCATCCCCCTCTCCCGCCCTCCGGCGGGCGGCGCCTTCCCACCGCCGCCGCCCTTGCGTGCGCCCTCGCCCTTGCCGCCTGCCGCGAAGCCGCGCTCCCCCTGGCCGGTTCCGAACCGGGCGGCCGCGAACGCGTCGAAGGGGCCTTCACCGCCCTGTACGCGCGCTACGCGCACCTCCACCACGGCCCGCGCTACGACCACGTCCACGATCGCATCTCCAGTACCGTGCTCGTGCCCTCGCACATCTTCGACGACACCACGGTCTGGGTGACGGAACCGGATTCACTCACCCGCCAGTTCGAACTCCGCGAACACGTCACCGGCGCCGGCGTCACCGACCAGCAGATCATGGCCGCCGCTCCCTGGCCGGAGCAGCTCGGCGACGCCCGCCATATCGTCCGCCTCCGCAAGCTCGGCGACGGCGACTACGCCTGGGACACCGACGTCGTATTCGCCTTCGGCACGATCAGCGCCGCCGACGTCGCGGACGGCATCGTCGGCCTGCTCACGAGCGCCGACACGCGCCGCGACAGCGTCGTCCGCGACGACTACCGCACGGCCTTTCCGCACACCACCGAGATCGCCTCGAAGCTGTTCGCGCTCGATTCGCTGCTCGTCCGCCCCGAGAACGACGGCTCCCGGCTGGTGACCCTGCAATTCTCCCTGCACCCCGACCGGCTCCGCCCGGAGTACCCGCAGTTCGCCGACTACATGCACAAGTACGTCGGACCCACGCACTACGATCTGCACCTCTCCTCGCACTCGGGCGCCGAGTACCTGTCGGCGCGATCCGACGGGCCGCCCGTGATCCTCAAGGCCCGCCTGCTCGGCGAGGACTTCCTCCCGCTCGCCGGCGGCATGCGCCCCCTGCCCGACTCGCTCGTGCTCTGGGGCTCGTTCACCACCAAGGTCGGCTTCTTCACCGTGGGCGTGCACCACTTTTCCGCCGACTTCGTCATCTCCCGCTCGGCGCACGAACGCTCGTGGACGCTGCACTTCGGCGAGGAACCCGACTGGGAGTTGCCGCTCGCCGTCGGCCACTTCATCAGCGGCCCGTTGTCGCGCCCCTTCCAGGGACGCGGCATGTCGTACACCGTGGCCGTGCGCGACACCGCCGGCGCCCAGACGATCCTCAGCCGCCGCGCCCACGCCGAGGTGCACCAGAGTGCCATCATGCGCTTCATCGGTGGGCTGATCTCGCGCGTGCTCCTCGATCAGGACGGCGCCGTGGAGGAGCAGGAGTACGACTACTTCGGCCGCGCCTTCGACGCGATCCGCACCGACTACTCGAACCTGCTCCCGCCCCGGTAGGCCGACCGGGCCCGCCGCCCCCAAAACAAGATCGCCGCGGACCATTGGTCCGCGGCGATGCCGAGTTGTTTGCCACGCGCGCCGTCATTGGAACTCTCCGTCCTACCGATCGGCGGCGGGCAATTATTTTTGCGCGAGTTGCCTCGCGAGTGGAGCTGAGGGGGATCGAACCCCTGACCTCTGCAGTGCGATTGCAGCGCTCTCCCAGCTGAGCTACAGCCCCGAAAGGCCCGAGACGCCGGAAAGACTGCGCTGCCCGTTCGCACCCGGGTTCCTACGACAACGGCCCCGCGTGCGGGGCCGCTCGACTGAGTGAATCCTAGCCGGTGACCCCCTTACAGTCAAGATGACGACCGGCCTGTGCGGGGCGTCACAACCCGCCCCGGGACCCCGCCGGCGGCCTCCCTTGCCCCCCTCCGCCGCCCGGTCTACCATGCGCCCATGTTCCAGGACCTGCGCCCCGACGCCGTCCGCGAAGCGGCCGCCCGCATCGCCCCCCACGCCGCGCGCACGCCGCTCGTGAAGAGCGATCCCCTGTCGCGCGTCGCCGGTGGCGACGTCTACCTGAAACTCGAGAACCGGCAGATCACGGGTTCGTTCAAGCTGCGCGGCGCCCTCAACGCGCTGGCCACCCTGCCCACCGAAGCGCAACGGCGCGGGGTGGTGGCCTCGTCCGCGGGCAACCACGGGCTCGGCGTGGCCTACGCCGCCAAAACACTCGGCATCCGGGCCACGATCTTCGTGCCCGTCACCGCGCCCGACGTCAAGAAGTCGGGCATCCGCGCCCTCGGCGCCACGCTCGACGACGCGCAGCCCGACTACGACGCGGCGATGGCGGCAGCGAAGGCCTACGGTGAGGCGCACGGGCTCACCTTCATCAATCCCTGCCTGGGCGACATGCTGCTCGCCGGCCAGGGGACGGTGGCTCTCGAGATTCTCGACGAGCTGCCGGCGCTGCGCTCGCTCGTCGTGTGCGTGGGCGGCGGCGGACTGCTCGGCGGGTGCGCCTCGCTGGTGCGCCGCGAGGCCCCGGAGGTGCGCATCGTGGGCGCGCAGAGCGACCAGACGGCGGCGATGACGCGCTCGCTGGCCGCGCAGCATGTGGTCGAGATTCCCGTCACCCCCACCCTCGCCGACGGACTCGCCGGCCAGATCGACGACGAGGCGCTCGACATCGGCCGCCACGCCCTCGACGACATCGTGCTGCTCACCGAGGACGAGATCGGGAAGACCATCGCCTGGCTCCACGCGATTCACGATCTCAAGGTCGAGGGCGCCGGCGCCGTGGCCGTGGGCGCCGTGCTGTTCGGGAAGTCGCCGCTCACCTTTCCCGCCGTCGCCATCGTCTCGGGCGGCAACATCGACGACGCCCGCTGGCGCGCCGCGCGGGAGCACGCCGGCCGGTAGTCGCCGCCCACCCGACGTCGCGTCCCGCGGTACCTATATTCCCGAACCATGTCCCTCTCGCTCGGCCTCCTCGGCACCTCCGCGTCGCGCCCCACCGTGGAACGCAACGTCTCCTCCGTCGTGCTCGTGCGCGAGGGCGAGACGATCATGTTCGACTGCGGCGAGGGCACGCAGCGCCAGATGATGCGCTACGGCGTGTCGTTCGCGCTGCGGGACATCTACTTCACGCACTTCCACGCCGACCACGTGATCGGTGTCATCGGCCTCATGCGCACGATGGCCCTGCAGGGGCGCACCGAGACGATGCGGCTGTTCGGCCCCCGCGGCGCCGGGCGCCATCTCAAACGCGCCAAGGAATTCGGCGTCGACCGCATCAGCTTTCCCGTGGAGATCGTCGAACTCGACGCCATGCAGCCGGTGGAGTACGGCGACTACGCGATCACGCCCTTTCCGGTGGAGCACGGCCCCGCCCTGTCGTTCGGCTACGCGCTCATCGAGCAGGTGCGCAAGGGCCGCTTCAACCCCGAGCGGGCGCGCGAACTCGGCGTGCCCGAAGGCCCGCTCTGGGGCCAGATCCACCGCGGCAAGGCGGTGACGCTGGCCGACGGCCGCGTGGTGGAGCCCGCCGAGCTCGTGGGACCGGAGCGCTCCGGGCGCCGGGTGGTGGTCACCGGCGACACCCGCCCCTGCGACGCCACCGTCGAGATGGCCCGCGACGCCGACCTGCTGCTCCACGAAGCGACCTTTGCCGACGAGGAGGCGGAGCGGGCGCGCGAGACCGGCCACTCGACGGCGCGCGAAGCGGCCACGGTGGCGGCCAGAGCCGGGGTGCGCCGGCTCGTGCTCACCCACCTCTCGGCGCGCTACTCGCGCGACACGTCCGATCTGGCGCGCGAGGCGAGGGAGGAATTCGCCGACGTCGTGGTGGGCCGCGACGGAATGGAGATCGACGTGCCCTACCGCGACGCCGGCGAGGGGTCAGTTCCGCCCGGCGTGTGACCCCTCGGAGCGCCAGACCCGCCCCACGGGATCGGGGCGCGACACGGGCATCGAGCGGCGGAACAGCCGCGCCAGCGTCTCCTGGTCGAGCGACTGCTCGACGAGCTTGGGATCCAGCCGCCCGGTGACGCTCCTGGCCTCGGGACCGCGGCTGATGTACCAGTTGTAGCGATCGAGCCGCGTGTGCTGCCCGTCGGGGTGCCGGAAGTAGACGACGGCGTTGCTGGACGCCGGCACCGCCACCTGAACGGAGTACTGGATGCCGTCCGGCGCGCTGTAGGTGAGCATGTGGGGTTCGGGAGAGTGGGAAAGGTCGAGGGGAATGCGGGAGGTCACCCGACCAGCGACGCTTCGAGCGGCTGCCGGCCGGCGTAGCCCCCGTCCACTTCGTGCCAGAACTGGATCTCGGGCTCGCCCAGGCGCCAGCAGAGCAGAATCCGCCGGCCGTTGTTCTCGCTGGGAAAGTCGACGAGCCCGAGCCGGGGATCCTTCAGTTCGATGCCGAGGGCGCCGAGTTCGCGCTGGAAACCGGAGATCTCCCGCGCCCGCTCCTGCACTTCGCGCTCCAATCGCTCGGGATCGGCCTGCTCCAATTCGGCATGCACCGTCGAGGCCGCGAGATCGAGTTCGAGGATCTTCGCGCGCCACGCGGCGTGCTCACGCACCACGTCGGCGACGATCTTCCGCACCAGCGGAAGCGTCGCGTTTGCCTGGTCGACGGTGAAAAGCTTCATGTCTGGAGTATAGCCGAAAGCAGGGGGCCCGAACAATGCGCGGCGGGGCCGCTACGCCTCTTCCTGCTGCCGGCGCTCGGCTTCCCGCTCCTCGAGCCGCCGGCGGCGGCGCGCCTCGGCGGCCTCGTATCGCCGTAACTCCATGGGAGTCTCCGGCTTGAGCGCCGGCACGTCCACCGGCCGGCCGTTGCGGTCCACGGCCACGAAGGTGAGATAGCAGGAATTGGTGTGGCGCCGGAGACCGGTGAGCAGATCCTCGGCCTCCACCCGCACGCCCACTTCCATGGAGGTGCGCCCCACATAGTTCACGCTCGCCTTCATCACCAGCAGATCGCCCAGGTGAATGGGCTCGCGAAAATCCACGCGGTCGATGGACGCCGTGACCACCGAGTTGCGGCAGTGGCGGAGGGCGGCGATGGCCGCCGTCTTGTCCATCATCGACAGCACCACGCCGCCGAACACGTGGCCGAGGTTGTTCGCATCGCCGGGCATCATGAGCTGCGACGATTCGTGCTGGCTCTCCTTCACGGTCTTGATGGCGCGCTTGACGGTACTCATGGCTGGGCGGGGCGCCGGCGTTCGCTACGCCGAGCGGCGGGCGGAGGGAGATGAACGAGGGGAGGACGGAGGTTCGACGCGGCGGTTGGCCGCCGGATGGAAGAGCGCCGCTCCGTCGGGGGACGGAACGCCCGGCCTGCCCGGGGAGGCGGAACGGCGCGCCGCGATGCGGACGTTGTCGTCGTAGAGCACGGCCTCGTTGAACGCCCGCCGCAGCGCCCGCCGGGTGGTGGAGTCGATCGCCGGCCGGTCGAGCCAGTACACCCGCCGCAGCGGCGTGTGGACGCGGCCCACCGCCCACTCCCGGTGCGCCGCCGAGTCGACGATCGTGATGTCGGCCAGGCTGTCGGTGGTGTCGACGCGCGCGACCACGGCGTACCCCGGACGGTCCCACCGCACGCGATCCCCACCGCGGCTCGTGGGCAGGGTGGGTCGGACCGCTCCCCACCATGCCTGGGAGTCGATCGGGATGGCGGGAAGCGGGAAGGTGCCCACCTCGTCGTGCCGGCCGGCGACCACGCCCGCGAAGACGATCGCCGGCTCGCCGTCGCGGTCGGCGAGGGCGAAGCTGTGTCTCGTCGAAGCGCACCTCCGACAGCGCGAGGTCCACGGCGTCGCCGAAGTCACCCTCGCCCGCGCGGGCCGAATCGACGAGGCCACGATAGCGGCGCCGCGCGCCGGCGATGGTGCGCGCCGCGCGTTCGGGGCCGAGCAGGCTGGTCAGCGCCACCGGGGTGCCGGCGCGCAGGTCGACGACACTGCGCCAGGTGGCGTGGTATCCGGGATGCGGGCGGATGCGCGTGTCGGCGTGGTACTCGAGCGAGAGGAAGGGGCCGTACACGTCGAGCAGCGTGACGTCCGACGTCGCCACCACCATCGGGTGGTCGGCCACCGGGTCGTCGGGACCGAGCGGATCCTCGTCGGCGTGCGCGGCGGCGTAGGCGTTCGCGATTCGATCCACCAGCGTGTCGGCGAACACGGCCGTGGAGTCGTCGGTGATCAGGTCGCGCGAATAGACGAGTTGCCCCACCAGCAGCGCGTCGTAGTACGAACGGTCGTCGTCGGCCACGTACAGCTCGTGGAACCGGCCCCCATATCGCGCCAGCATGAGCGGAGACCCGCGCACCCGCGGCCCGTTGGCGCCGTTGGTGACCCAGTAGGTCGAGTCGCCCGCCACGAGCAGGAACTCCGCGGCGGGTGGCGCCGCGGGGGCGGGGCGGACGCACGCCGCGAGCAGGAGCAGCAGGGAGAGGCGGGGGAGCATGGCACCAAGATACAGCGCCGCCGGGAACCGGCGCAGGGCCGGGCCGGCGCCGGCCCGGCCCGCCGGCACGCTCACCGGCGCCGGACCGCCGCGATCAATCGCTCCACCTCTTCGCCGCTGGAATAGCAGCTCATCCCCACCCGAACCGTTCCGTCCGGCATCTGGCCCAGGCGTTCCATGACGGTGGTGGCGTAGTAGTCGCCGTTGGACACGAACAGCCCCTCGGCGGCGAGCCGGCGCGCGATCGCGGTCGTGTCCTCGCCCCGTTTGACGAACGAGAGCGTGGGGGTGCGCGGCCGGCCCGGACGCGGCCCGAACAGCGTGACGCCGTCGGTGGCTTCGAGGCCCGTCCAGAGCTGCTCCAGGAGCGCCATGCCGCGCTCGTGCAGCGCCGCGTAGGACGCGGTGAGGGCGCCGCGGCGCCCGCCCGGCGTGCCCTCGGGCGCCTGCCCGGCCAGGAAGTCCACGGCCGCTGCGGCGCCGACGATCGCCTCGTGGTTCTGCGTGCCCGTCTCCAGCCGCTCGGGCGACTCCTGCGGAGCCGGCGCGAGCCGGGGCACGTCCGCACCCTCGATGAGCGCGCGGCGCCCCCAGAGAATCCCGATGTGCGGCCCGTAGAACTTGTACGCCGAGCAGGCCAGGAAATCGCATCCGATGGCCTGCACGTCCACCAACTGATGCGGCGCGTAGTGCACCGCGTCCACGAAGGCGAGCGCCCCGTGCGCGTGCGCCAGCTCCGACGCGGCCCGCACGTCGCTGATCGTCCCCAGCGCGTTGGAGGCGGCGCCGATGGCTACGAGCCTGGTCTTCTTCGACAGCTGGCGTTCGAGGTCGTCCCAGTCGAGCGTGCCGTCCTCCGGGCGCATCCGCGCCGTGCGGACGGTGACGCCGCGATCCACGGCCAGCGCCTGCCAGGGCGCCACGTTCGCGTGATGGTCGAGCTCGGTGACCACGATCTCGTCGCCCGGCCCCCAGGCGCGGCCCAGGCCGCGCGCCAGGTGGAAGGTGAGCGAGGTCATGTTCTGGCCGAAGGCGATCTCGTCGGCACGGCCGTTCAGGAACTCGGCCAGCGTCTGTCGGGCCTCCGCCAGCATCGCATCGGTCTCCTCGCTGGTGGGGTACGCCCAGTGCGTGTTGGCGTTGTGGTGCAGCAGGTAGTCGGCCATCGCGTCCACGACCACCTGCGGCACCTGGGTGCCCCCGGGCCCGTCGAAGTAGGCCACCGGGTGTCCGCGGTGCACGCGCCGCAGGGCGGGAAAGTGGGCGCGGATGGCGTCCACGGCGGCGGCGGTCGGTCGGTCGCTGGTCTTGGGCATCGGGGAGATCGGGTTATTTGATTTCGGTGCCGCCGAGGCGTTCGATCACCTGCACCGCTTCTACGTGATCGGCTTCCTCGCCGAATTCGGCGTGCGCCATGCGGAACAGCTCGGCGGCGAGCTGGAGAATGGGCGACGGGATCTTCTGCTCCCGCGCCACCTGGGCGGCAATGCCGATGTCCTTGTCGAGGAGGGCCAGCCGGAAGGTGCGCGGAAAGGCGCGCGTGAGCACGCGCTCGGGGAAGAGGTTCTCGGAGGTGTTCGACCGGCCGCTCGACGAATTGACCACGTCGAGCGCCACCTTCGGACTCACGCCGGCCCGGGCCAGCGCCGCCATGCACTCGCCGGTGGACCACACGTGAATGGCGAGCATCGCGTTGTTCATGGCCTTCACGGCGTCGCCGGCGCCCACGGCGCCGCAGTGCACGATCTTCCTGCCGAACGACTCGAGCACCGGCCGGGCGCGCTCCAGCGCCTTGGCGTCGCCGCCCACCATCACGGTGAGAATGCCCTTCTCGGCGCCGCTCGTGCCGCCGCTCACCGGCGCATCGATGAACGCCACGTCGTGCTCGGCCAGCCGTTCGGCGATGCGCGCCGACGTGCTGGGGTCGCCCGAGGTACAGTCCACGAACAGCGCGCCCTTCTCGACGCCGGCGAGGATGCCGTCGGGCCCGTCGAGCAGGGACGCGACGTTCTGCGAGGTGGAGAGACAGCTGACCACCACCTGCGCGCCGCGCACGGCGTCGGCGGGGGTGGCGGCGGCGCGCGCCCTGGTGGCGGCGGCGAATTCGCGCGACCGCTCGGCGGTGCGGTTCCAGACGGTGAGCTCGAAGCCGGCCGAGGCCACGCGGTGCGCCATGGGGCGGCCGATGGCGCCGAGCCCGAGAAAGGCAACTGAAGTCATTGGCAGTGGGTGAGGGCGTCCGGAAGTTCGCGGACGCGGCGGGACGCGTCAACGGAGCGGGCGGCCGCTAATTTGCGGGCATGTTCACCCGGCTCACCATTCCCGGCATGCGCAGCAACCACTGCGTGACGGCGGTGTTCACGGCGCTCACGGCGGTGGAGGGCATCGCCCGGGCCGACGTGAGCATCGGCGCCGCGGTGATCGAACACGACGGGCGCGCCACGCCCGAGGCGCTGCGAACCGCGATCGCGGTGGCCGGGTACGAGGTGGGCGACGTGGTGGAGGAGCGACGCCGGCTCCTGTGAACGTGTGGCGGCGGTCGGCCGTCCCCCGCCAACCGCGCGCCACCCAGGGCCGTCGGTCGGTCAGAAGTCCAGCCAGTACGACCCCTTGATCAGGAACGTGTTGCCGGGGTGGGCGCGGAACAGGTTCCGATAGTCGCGTCCGAACTGGAAGGTGCCGGGGTCGAGGCCGTCCTGCTGCCGCTGCTGCGACCAGACGAAGTACAGCACCGAGCCGGGCCGGTATTCCCACCGGACCACGGTGTTCGAACGCAGCTGCTTGTAGTTGAATCCCGACAGCCCGGCCGGGTTGGCGTACGGACGGTAGCGATCGGCGAGGCTCGTTGCCCGGGGATCGTTCAACTCCATCCAGTCGGTATAGCTGCCGCTCGTGACGAAGGGCTGCGCATACACCTGGAGCGAGAGATTCGGCGTGGCCGTGAAGTTGAGCCGCGTGGTCATCGACACGGTGTGCTGATCGAGGCGCGCGAAGGTGTAGTGCGTGGTGTCGCTGCCCATATCGCCGTAGTTCCCGTACCACTGCGTGGCGCTGACGGCGTGGCTCCAACTGGCGCCGACGTCGGCACTGAACCGGCTCGACACGCGGAAGCTGACCGTGGGGCCCGCGTTCCAGTTCCAGGAGCGTCCCTCGTCGGCGTTCCCCCAGCCCCCGGAGATCCCCGGCACGATCGCCCGCCGGCTGTCGCCGGTAGCGTTCACCCACCCCCACGTGGACCGGCTCTGCGCCACCGCCGGCCCGCCGCGCGAACAGGTGGCGCAGAGCGAGGGCACGGCGGCGTCGACCCCCTCGCCCATTCCCACGAACCAGTTGTTGCCCAGCGTCGTGTTCCAGTTCACGTTGCCGCCGGCGTCCTCGCGCATGCCCTGGGCCGAGAAGTTGGTCCACTCGTTGAAGTTCACCTGGAACCGCCGGTACACGCGCGTCGGGTTGTTGAACACGAACGCGAACCAGGCGTACTGGTTCTGCGCGTTGGCCTGGCTCAGGAATCCGACGTCGTTGATCTCGAAGCCGGGCGAGAGCCACTGGTAGCCGACGTTGAAGCGCGTGATGCCGCCGCCGATCTTGTTGAGGTTGAGCTGCGCCGAGGTGCCGCCCAGCGAGGTGCGCGTGCTGTCGTACGCCAGGCGGTCGTCGGGACGCTGGTAGTCGTGCACGAAGCTCTGCTGCGTGGCGGCGATCGCCCGGGCGGAGCCGGCCACGCGGCTGGCCGCCACGTAACCCGACACGCTGTACCGCCGGTTGAGGAACTGGTTCCGGAAGTCGATGCCCCCGGCCAGCGCGTCGTTGCGCAGGTAGTCGGCGCTGTACTGGTCCAGGGTCCGGCGGACGCTGGTGACCATGATGCCGACGCCGCTGGCGCCGTTGCGGAAATCCTGCTGCAACCGGCCGACGAAGTAATTGGTGCGCGGTTCGATGGTGGCGTGACCCGGCCCCTGTTCCCGGCTCGTCACGGCGTCGAGCACGCCGATCGAGGCGCCACTGGCCAGCCGGCCGGTGAGCTTGCCGGCGCCGAGGATCGTCGTCTGCGACGGGTTCTCGTCGCCGCTGTACACGCCGCCGAGCTGCGGCTCGCGCCCGATGCGCCGCGAGTAGAAGAGGCCCGAGCAGACGCCGTCGTTGCAGTTCACGTCGAACCGGAACAGCCCCTGGCCTTCGAGAAAGAAGGGGCGCTTCTCGGGAAAGAAGGTCTCGAACGCGCTCAGGTTGAGCACCGACGGGTCGGCCTCCACCTGCCCGAAGTCCGGATTGACGGTGGCGTCGACGGTGAGGTTGGAGGTGAGGCCGTACTTGATGTCGGCGCCGGCCGTGGCCACCGTGCGCTGCTCGTAGCCCGCGCCGACCGGCGCGTTCTCGGTCTTCGTCACCGTGTACGGCGAGACCTCCAGCCGGTGCGGCGACGCCAGCCCGGTGAATCCCGGAACGGCCGCGAACTGCGACGCGATCCCGGTGCGAGACCGGCTGTACAGCGGCCAGCTGTACCGCTCGCTGAACCGCGCCACGTCGCGATTGATCATGATGCCGAAGGTGTTGTCCGGCTCCGACGGGTAGCGCAGCTGACTGAGGGGAATCCGGAACTCGGCGGTCCACCCGAGCGAATCGATGCGGGTGGCCACCTCCCAGACGCCGTCCCACGATCCATCCTCGTCGCCGTCGTTGTACGTGTAGTAGTCCCGTTTCACGCCGGCGGGATTGACCGCGAATTCGTACCCGGTGCGCAGGTCGTGGTACGAATCGATCATGATCTTGATCTGGTCGGACGCCGTCTTCACGTCGCGCCGGCTGAGCAGGGCGAGGATGCTGTCGGGATGGGGATCGTAGGCGCGCACGAAGAAGTACAGGTCGTGGGAGTCGTAGGTGATCCGCGCGTCGGTCCGGAACCGGGGGTCGCCATCGGGCACCGGTTCGAATTCGCGGAACCCCGTGATCAGCCGGGCGTCCTTCCAGGCCGGGTCGTCATCGCGGCCGTCGAGCACCGGCGGGGTGGCGGTGGGCGTCGGGAGGGCCGCCGGTCCGGCGGCGGTGGCTGCGCTGACATACGGGGGCGTGGCGGCGCGGTGCGAGGGCTGCTGTGCACAGAGCACGACGGGAAGCACCAGGGCGGTCACGAGCGCGGAACGATTCATGAACGATGCGGGGGTGGAGACGGTGGACGCTTGGGGGGCAGGCACGAGGCACGAGGTGCGCCTGCACGAGGTTCGACAACGATCCCGGCCGAAGGGTTGGCATCGCCGGCGCGGCGCCGCCGGTCGAATCGGTGATGTATCCAGCGAAACCGGCGCCCGATCGCGCCTTGTCCCCTTGCGTGGGCGGGCCTAACTTGACGCGCGCCGTTATGGAGGGACCTGGGCGGGGGGCGAACGGTCCCCGACCACGTTCGTCGCCGAAAAGACGCCCTGCGCGTTCCAGGGAGGCCGGGATATGACGCCACCTCAGCACACTCCGGAAGACCGGCCGGTCGCGGCACTGCTCGCGCCCGACATCCTCGCCCTGCTCGACGACGCGCCCACCGCGGTGGCCGCCGAGACCGAGGAGTTGCACGCCGCCGATCTCGCCGACGTCGCCGAGCTGCTGCCGCGCGAGAAGGTGCCGGCCCTGCTGGCGGCCCTGCCGCCGCAGCGCGCCGCCGACGTGCTGGAGTACCTCGACGAGGAACTCCGGGCCGAGGTGCTGGAGGCGATGTCGGCGCGGCAGGCCGCCGCCCTCGTCTCGGAGATGACGCCGGACGATCGCGCCGACACGCTGGAGGAGATCGAGGAGGAGCGCGCCGAGGAGATTCTGGCCGCGATCCCCGCCGAGGCCCGGCGCGAAACCGAGAAGCTGCTGGCGTACGAACCCGACACCGCCGGCGGTCTGATGACCACGGAGTTCGTGTCGGTGCCGGCGTCGATGACGGTGGAGGCGGCGCTGGCGAGCGTGCGCAGCATCGCGCGCAGCGGCCGGCGCGAGGCGATGTACCAGATCTACGTGACCGACGAGGCGGGCCGGCTGAGCGGCGTCATGTCGCTGCGCGAACTGCTCGCCGCGCCCGAGGGCGGACGGGTGGGCGACGTGGCCTGGACCGAGGTCGTGACGGTGCCGGTGCAGAGCGACCGCGAAGAGGTGTCGCGGGCGATCTCGAACTACGACCTCGTGGCCGTGCCCGTGATCGACGAGGAGCATCGCGTGCTGGGCGTGGTCACGGTGGACGACGTGATCGACGCCATTCAGGAAGAGCAGACGGAGGACGTGCAGAAGCTGGGCGGCATGGAAGCGCTGGACGAGCCGTACATGCAGATCGGCTTCTGGCGAATGCTCAAGAAGCGCGGCGGGTGGCTGAGCGCCCTTTTCCTGAGCGAGATGCTCACCGCCAGCGCCATGAACCACTACAACGTCGAGCTGTCCAAGGCGCTCGTGCTGGCGGCGTTCATTCCCCTGGTCATGAGCTCCGGGGGAAACTCGGGGTCGCAGGCCACGTCGCTGATCATCCGCGCCCTCGCGCTGGGCGAGATCAAGGTGCGCGACTGGTGGAAGGTCGCCCTCCGCGAACTCCCCACCGGCATCGCCCTCGGCAGCATCCTCTGCGTGCTCGGCATCGTGCGGATCCTGCTCTGGCAGAAGGCGGGGTTCGTGGACTACGGCACCTATCACACCCTGCTCGGCGTCTCCGTGGGGGTTGCGCTCATCGGCATCGTCACCTTCGGCTCGATGGCAGGATCGATGCTGCCGTTCGTGATGAAGGCGCTCGGCTTCGACCCCGCCAGCGCGTCGGCGCCGTTCGTGGCCACGCTGGTGGACGTGACCGGTCTCGTCATCTACTTCAACGTCGCCCTGTTCTTCCTCCGCGGACGCCTGCTGTGATGGCCGCCGGCGCCGCCCCCCTGCCCCGGAATTGATGACCGAACCGGCCGCGACGCCGCGGAGCGCGAGTTGGAAGGCCACGGGGCTGATCATGATCAGCGCCACGGGCTTCGGCGCGATCCCCATCCTCACCTCGATCGCCGAGCAGTCGGGGGCGTCGCTGCTCAACGCCCTCTCCTGGCGCTATCTGCTCGGCACGGTGATGCTCGCGCTCACCGCCGGCGGACTGCGCGCCCTCCGGGTGCCGATGCGCCGCCTGCTGCCGGTGCTGCTGTTCGCCGGCGGGGCGCAGGCCTTCATCGCCTTCGTGAGCCTGTCGGCGCTGGACTACATTCCCGCCGCCCCGCTCAGCTTTCTCTTCTATACGTATCCGGCCTGGGTGGCGGTGATCGCCGCCGCGCGCGGCACGGAGCGGCTGACCCCCATCCGCGTGCTCGCCCTCCTGCTCTCGCTCACCGGCATCGCGATCATGGTCGGCACGCCGAGCGTGGGCGTGCTGCACCCGATGGGAGTGGCGCTGGCGCTCGTCTCGGCGCTCGCCTACGCCATGTACATCCCCCTCATCGGCTACTACCAGGTGAAGTTCTCGGAGTCGATCGCGGCGGTGTATTCGGCGCTCGGCGCCGGTGTGCTGCTGCTCGTGCTCGACTACTTCACCAACCGGGCCACGATGATGCTCTCGCCCACGGCCTGGCTGGCCATCGGCGGCCTCGCCCTCTGGTCCACCGCCATCGCCTTCATCGCCTTTCTGCGCGGGCTGCGGATACTCGGACCGGTGCGCACGGCCATCGTCTCCACCGTGGAGCCGTTCTGGACGGCCCTCCTCGGCGCCTGGGTGCTGCGGCAGCGGCTCACACCGGCCACACTGGGCGGCGGCGTGCTGATCGCGGCCGCCGTGGTGCTGCTGCAACTGCGGAAGGGAGCGGGCGACTAGCGCCGGCACCCGGCACCCGGCACCCGGCCCTCGATCCCCTGTCTCCCGCCCCCCGGCTCCCCGGCCGCCCCGCCGCGCGACTATCTTTTCCGGCAGGCCATTATCGGAGCACACGATGGAACAGGTGACATTCAAGATCGAAGGCATGACCTGCAATCACTGCGTGCATGCCGTATCGAGCCGCCTCGCCAAGACGCCGGGCGTCAAGGTGAACGACGTGCAGATCGGGTCGGCGAAGATCGAGCACGACCCCGCGGTGGCGACCATCGATCAGATCGAGGAAGCGATCGCGGACGAGGGGTACACGGCGTTCCTGGAACCAGCCGGCTGAGCACCGGCGGGCGACGCAGCGGCGCTGGCGTCATGCCGCGCCGGGCCGGCGCCGGCAATGCGCGGCGCCGTGGCTAGCCGGATGTGTGCCCGTCGTCCCACCCGCTGATCACGCCCCCCTCCATCCACGCGTAGTCGCCGGCCAGCACCTTCTGGCTCAGCGCGTAGATCGCCCGGTCGTTGGGCCCGTAGAAATCGCGGAACCGCTGATTCACGCGGCGCCGCGCCTCGCGGCAGAACACGTCGGCCAGCTCGAGCGCGCCGGCGTTGCCGCGGCGGGCCTCGTCGTCGGCCCGGACGCACGCCGCCACCATCGCGAACAGTTCGGCGCCGATGTCGACGCCCCGGAAGAGCACCGCCTGCTTGCGCTCCAGCCGGGGCCCGAACCGGACCATGGCGTGGAACAGCACCCGGGCCAGCTTCCGCGCCCGGCGCTCGGCGAAGCGCAGGTGTCCCGCCAGCCGTCCGAATTCGCCGAATCCGCCGAATCGCGGCACCCAGAGCATCGGGTACCAGGCGACGTAGAACGGCACGGCGCGCACGGCCGCCCGCACGCGCTCCTCGAACGACGACTTCGGGTCGACGATCGGAAACGCCACCCTGAAATGCTGATCCACCGCCTCGCGGGCGATGAACAGCCGCATGATTTCCGATGAGCCCTCGAAGATCAGATTGATGCGCGAGTCCCGCATCATCCGCTCCACCGGCACCGCGCGCTCGCCGCGGGCCCGCAACGAATCGGCCGTCTCGTAGCCGCGGCCGCCGCGAATCTGGAGCGTGTCGTCCACGATGCGCCACGCGCCCTCGGTGTTGTACAGCTTCGCGACCGCCGCTTCGAGCCGGATGTCGTAGCCGCCGCGCTCGGCCACGTCCACCGTCAGCCGCGACACGGCGTCCATGGCAAAGGTGTCGGCGGCCATCATCGCGAGCTTCTGTGCCACCGCCTCGTGCCTGCCTACCGGCTGTCCCCACTGCACCCGCTCCAGCGCCCACTTGCGCGCGATCTCGAGCTGCGCCTTGCACGAGCCCACGGTGCTGGCGGGCAGGGTGAGGCGGCCCGTGTTGAGCGTGACCAGCGCCAGCTTCAGCCCACGGCCCTCGGCCCACAGCACGTTCTCCACCGGCACACGCACGTTGGTGAACCGGATCAGCCCGTTCTCGATCGCCTTGAGTCCCATGAAGCGGCAGCGGTGCTCGACCTCGACGCCGGGCCAGCTCGCCTCGACGATGAACGCCGTGATCTGCCGGCGCGGCTTGCCGTGCACCACCCGGTCGGGCGTCCGCGCCATGACCACGAACAGGTCGGCCCGCGTGCCGTTGGTGCACCAGAGCTTCTCGCCGTTGAGCACCCAGTGCGTGCCGTCGTCGCTCAATTCGGCGTGCGACGCGAGGTTGGCCGGATCGGAGCCCACATCCACCTCGGTGAGCGCGAACGCCGAGATGGCGCCCTTGGCCAGCCGCGGGAAGTACCGCGCCTTCTGCTCGTCGGTGCCGAACAGCGCCAGCGGCTGGGGCAGCCCGATGGACTGATGCGCCGACAGCAGCGCCGCCAGCGAGCCGTCCTTCGAGGTGACCATCGCGATCGCCTTCACGTAGCTCGAATAGTGCAACCCGAGCCCGCCGTACTCCTCGGGAATCTTGATGCCGAAGGCGCCCATCTCGCGCAGTTCCTGCACGTACGCCTCGGGCACTTCCCCCGTGCGGTCGATGGCATCGGAGTCGACGCGCTCCAGAAAGGCACGCAGGCGGCGGAGAAAGGGCTCCGCCCGTTCCGCTTCCGCGGCGTCGGGCGGCGCGCAGGGGTGGATCAGGTGCAGCGGAAAGCGGCCGAGGAACAGCTCGCGCACGAAACTCGGCCCCGACCACTCACTCTCGCGCGCGGCCTCGGCCACGTCGCGTGCTTCCTGTTCGCTGGCCAGCGTCTGCTTGCGATCCGCCATCTCACACCCCGACCGGATTCGAGTCTCCCTCGCCCTCCCCATCCGCCCCACCGGCGCCCCGGGCGGCCGCGAGCCGCGCCTCGCGGTCCTTGAGCGCCACGAACGTCGCGCCGCCAATGGAGATCAGCGCGAACGCGAACCACTGAATGGCATAGCTGCGGTGCGGCCCCTCGTCGAGCGGGGGCGGCCGGATGCGCAGCGGCACCCCGGCGACCACCGAGTCCCGGCCCAGCGCCACCACGTACGTGTCGGCGATCGGATACGGCACGCCGGCCGAGACGCCGGCGTAGTTGATCGTCCGCAGGTGGCGCGGCTCCGGCGGCGGCGTGATCGGCGCCTGGAACTCGTCCACGTACCCCTCGAAGCTGCCGTCCGGCGCGTGCCAGCGGTCCGGCTCGATGGTCGAGGCGTCGGGCGCGTACACCCAGCCGCGATTCACGAGCACGGCGGTGTCGTGTCCCGGAACGCGGACCGGCGTCAGCACGTACACCCCGGGCGAGCCGGCGCGCGATCGATCGACCATGTAGAACTCGTGGTCGAAGTCCGGAGTGCCGGTCACCGTCACCCGGCGGAAGTGCGTGATCGCGCTGTCGTGCGGCAGGGAGAAGAAGGGCACCGGCGCCGAGTCGATGCGCGACCCGATGTACGCGTTCAGCGCCTGACGCTGGTGGAGGCGGCTGATCTGCCAGAAGCCGAGCCGCGTGAACAGCGCCGCCATGGCCAGCGAGATGATCGAGAACACCACGATGCGCCGGGACATGCCCGCAAAGTTAGCGCATCCGCGCGCGCGCCGGTGGGCGCGCGCCGTTCGGACACGGCGCGCCGGCGGCGCGGGGGCGGGCCAAGCCGCGGGCGTTCCGGACGCTCAGAAGAGCGACATCTGTTCGCCCAGCGTTTCCGGATCCACCGGGCTCTGCCGCAGCAGCCGCTGCAGGTCGCGGGCCGACGCCGGACTGTGCCCCGAGAAGTGGTTGTTGAAGTAGCCGCGGATCGTGCGGCCGTCCTTCTCCAGACGCGCCAGCACGCCGGCCCACGCCTCGAGGTCGCGGGTGCGGTCCACCTGCACGCGCGAGAAATCCACGATCTGCCGGCTGCCCAGCCAGCGCACGTACACGTGATCCGCGGTGGGACGCTCGGCGAGCGCGAACATCTGCTTGCGTGGAATCCACTTCCCGTCGGTGAGCGTGAGCGCGACGCCGTGCTCCGAGAGCAGCGCCAGGATGCCGTCGTGGATCCATCCGCGCTGGCGAAACTCGACGGCGAACCGGATGTCGGCCGGGAGGGTGGGCAGGAATTCGGCCAGGGCCGGCAGTTCCGAGGGTCCGAAATCGGGGCCGAACTGAAGCAGGATGACGGCGAGCTTGTCCCCGAGTTCGCGGGCGCGATCGAAGAACTCCGCCGCCAGATCGCCGCACTCACGCAGCCGCCGCTCGTGCGTGACCTCCTGCGGCATCTTGAGGGCGAACTGGAAGTGGTCGGGGGTGCGCTTCGCCCACCCGCGCACCGTTTTCGCGGCCGGCACCGCGTAGAAGGTGGAGTCCACCTCCACGGTGTCGAACGCGCGCGCATACACGGTGAGGAACTCGGCCGGCCGCGTGCGCGGGGGGAAGAACGGTCCCACCCAGGCGTCGTAGTTCCAGCCCTGCGTTCCGAGGTGAATGGAGCCGGCCATCCGTCCAATTGGCGCGCCGCACGCAGGCGCGTCAAGCGGCGCCTACCGGTAGGTCTCGAAGAACCCGATGCCCGTGCCCGAGATCGGTACACCGTGCACCCGGCCGGTCACGTGCAGCAGCCCCTTCATCTGGATGAAATAGGGATGGGCCAGGCCCCGCGCCGCGCTGGCGTCGCCCCGCAAGATGGCAGAAGCGCGCGTGTCCGTGCCCGCCGCGTTCTGGACCTCCAGTTCCACCCGCAACGAATCGTCCCCGCGCACGTCGGTCATCACCCCGCGCGACGGCACGGCCACGCGATGGCCGCCCACCACGATCGTGTCGCCGTCAGTGTAGCGGATCTCGTGAGGGCGGAAGACGGCGAGAAAGCCCAGGGAGTCGGTGAGGTAGACGAACAGCGGACGCACGTCGGCCTCGTGCGCGCCCCCCGCCTCCACCCGCCCGTACAACACGCCGAGCTTCCCCGCCCTTCCCGCACCCCACTCCCAACTCACCCCCCGCCATACGCCCCAGTTGTGGTCGTGGTACGCCTGGGCGCCCACGTACCGCTCGCACCGCGAGCCGGCGCAGATCTCACCGTCCGCCGCGGCACGGAGCGCCGGCACCACGTAGCCCGACACCAGCGAATCGGTGGCCAGCGACGCACCGGGGAAGTAGGCACCCGCCTCGGGGTTGACGACCAGATCGACGGTCAACGGTGTCCCCGCCCCGGCCGCTCCGGCCGCCCCCACCGCGCTCGCGTGGAGCAGGTAGCTCCCGTCGGGCAGCAGCGTCACCGCCGACGAGCCGATGCGCAGATCGGCGTTCGTCGTCGAGAACTGCACCTGCGCCGCCGGCACGTTGGCCGCGAAGCGGCGGGCCGGCCGGCCCTGCTCGTGGAGCGTCACCAGCACCTGCCCACCCCACTGACCGCCGCCGGCGCCGACGGCGCCCGCCACGATGTACGAGATGAACGCCCAACGCTTCCCGTCGGCGGACACCACGTTGAAATAGTGCCACTCGGCCCACGACGGATCGTGGGCCAGCGCGGCCGGCGGTTTGTGGAAGTGGTCGATCTCGTTGCGCAGCTCGTAGGGCGTGGGGGCCATCCACGCGCGGTCGCCCTCGTCGTCCGTCCAATTGCCGGCCGTGAGATCGGCGCCGGCGCCCACGGCGGCGTTCCGCGACGGGATCTGGCCGCTCGCCAGCACCGGCTGCTGCCGGCCGTCCGGCAGCGTGAGATAGACGAGCTTCCCGACCACCTGCGGCGCCGCACCCGTCACGTCGCCCGCGAGCCGCGGCGACGCCAGCAGTTGCCGGTAGATGAACCGGGAATGGTCGATGGACAGGAACATCCCGCCCAGACCGCCCGTCTTCATCACCTCGACGTCGATGCCTTCGGGGAGCACGGTGACGTCGCCGCCGCCCACCAGCCGTTCGCTGCGCGCCTGGGTGAGCATGGCCGTGCCGATGGAGAGCAGAACCACCATTACGCCCACTCCGAGCCCGTATCCCGACAGCAGCAGCAGGGTGCGCCAGGGACGCTGCACGAGTTGGCGGAAGGCGAGCAGGGAGAGCACGGCTCAGCCCGCCTGCGTGTCGGAAACGATGGCGCCGTCCTTCATGTGCACCACGCGCCGGGCCGCCGCCGCGAGTTCGTCGTCGTGCGTCACCACCACGATCGTCGTCCCGTCGGCGTTCAGCCGCCGAAACAACCCGATCACCTCGGCGCCGGTGTGGGCGTCCAGCTCGCCCGTGGGTTCGTCGCAGAGGAGCAGCGCCGGCCGGTTGCCCAGCGCCCGCGCGATCGCCACCCGCTGCTGCTCGCCGCCCGAGAGCTGCGACGGGCGGTGCTGCACCCGCGCCCCGAGCCCGACGTACTGCAGCAGTTCCGCCGCCCGCGCCCGCCGCTCGGCGCGCCCCAGTCCCGCCTCCGCCAGCGGGAGTTCCACGTTCTCGCCCGCCGTCAGCGCCGGCATGAGATAGAAGCGCTGGAATACGAACCCGATGTGCAGCAGCCGGAAGCGCGTGCGCTCCCGGTCGGCGAGCCGGTCCACCCGCCGCCCCTGAATGCTCACCGTGCCGGCGCTCGGCCGGTCGATGGCGCCGAGCAGGTTGAGCAGGGTCGACTTGCCGCACCCCGACGGGCCGGCGATCGCCACGTACTCGCCGGCGGCGACGTCCAGCGAAACCCCGCGCAGGGCATGCACCGGCGCGGCCCCCATGGGATAGTCGCGCCGCAGATCGCGCGCGCTGAGCACGAGCGGGGATTCGGTCATGCCACCGCCTCCTCGCGCAGCGTGATCGCGATCGGCATCGACGCGCCGCGCCAGGCGGGATAGACGCCGGCCAGCACGCCGCAGACGGCGAGCAGCCCGAGCGAGACCCAGGCGTCGCGCGGTTGGAAGAGGAAGAAGTCGATGGCGGCCGGCAGCCCGGGAAAGTGCGACAGAATCCCGTTGAGATAGTGCGCCGTCACGAGGCCCAGTCCCAATCCGAGCCCGGCACCGGCGAGCATGATCGCCACCCCCTCCACGAGCACCTGGGCCACGATCGATCGTTTGGCCACGCCGATGGCGCGCATCACGGCGATCTCGCCGAGTCGTTCATTGACCGATACCGTCACGAGCGTCGTCACGAGCAACAACCCCACGGTGAGGCTCACCGAGCCGAGGATGAAGGCGAGTTGGCGGAAGTAGCTGAGCCGCTGGTCCACCTGCTGAAGCGCCGCCGCAGTGGAGATCGGCGTCACCCGCGGCACATGGCGCGCGATCCACTGTTGAACGACCGACGCGTCGGCGCCGGGGCGCAACCGCAGCATGAGGATCGACGCGGGATCGCCGCGGGCGCCCGTCATCGCCCGCAGCGTGGCCAGCGGCATCGCCACGACGCGCGGATTGGCGGGCATGTAGACGAAGTGCGCCGTTCCCACGACCACCAGCCGCCGCTCCCGCACGAGCGTGCGCATCTGGGCGTCGTAGCCGCCCGCCACGCGGAGCGTGTCGCCCACCCGGGCGCCGGTGGCGGCGAGGAAGGCGTCGCTCGCCACCAGCTGGTCGGCGGCGGCGATGTCGCGGCCGCCGCGCAGCGTGTAGTCGCCCTGAACGGCGGGGTCGATGCCGATGGCCACCGCCGACACGTTCGCCGCTCCGAGCTGCACGTGCACCTGGCCACCCAGCACCGGGCTCACCGCCTCGATGTCCGGATTGGCGCGGAGGGTGGCGGCGAGGGCATCGGCGCTGTCGATGGTCGCCTCGGTATCGAATGGCAGCGTGCCCTTTGGCGTGAGCCGGATCTCGAAGCCCGTCGACTCGAGCAGCGACCGGAACGATTCGCGCATCCCGCTGGACAGCATCACCATGTCGAGGAGCAGCGCCGCCGACACGGCCACGCCGACCACGGCGAGTGCGGTGCGCAGCCGGTGGCGTTGCAGGGCGGCGCGGGCGAGGGTCAGGAGCACGCCGTCACCGCCCGAACAGCACGAGTGGATCCACGCGGGTGAGACGCCGGGCCGCGAAGAATCCGGCCACGACGCCCAGCGCCAGCGACAGCGCGACGGCGAATTCCACCACACCCGGGGTGACGATGGCGAACGCCAGCGGCGTGCGGTACACGCCGCGGTAGTGTTCGTTCACGAGGGCCGACGTGGCGACGCCGATGCCGATGCCGGCCAGACTGCCGAGGGCGGCCACGAAGGTCGCCTCGAGCACCACCGCCTTGAGCACGGTGGCCGACGAGATGCCCATGAGTCGCAGCGCCGCCACGTCGCGCCGCCGTTCGTCCACCTTCAACAGCATGATGCAGAGCAGGAACACCGCGCTCGCCACGATCGTGATCACGCCGATGGCCCGGTGGAAGCGGCTGACGACGAGGAAGGTCTGCGACGTCTCGACGGCGATGTCGCGCGACCGGTGCGCCTGGAACCCGAACGCGGCGTCGTTGATCAGCGCCGTCGCCGAGTCGGTGGCGGCCGAGTCGCGGGTCGCGACTGCGAACCGGTCCACGCGGTCGCCGTAGTCGAGGAGCGTCTGGAGTTGCCCGAGGTGCATCAGCACCCGGTACTCGCCGCGCGCGACCTCCGAGGGATCGGCGCTGCGCCGGACGATCGCGCCGACCACCACCGTGTCGGCGGGCCCGTTCACGGTTGCGCGCACCGCCACCCGGTCGCCGACGTGCAGGCGCGCGTCGGCGGCCAGCCGTTCGTCAATCGCGATCGTTCTTGGCGCGCCGGCCGGGGGACGGGGCCGGGCGACCTGCACGCGTGGCGCGAGCCCCTGCGCCCCGGCGGCCGGAACGTGATGCGGATTGACCGGACCCGCGGCCTGGATCAGGAGCAGATGGAGGATCGGCAGCAGCATGACCGAAAGGTACCCCGGGAGGGGCCACGACCAGTACGTGCCGGGCCAATTCCGACCCGATGTGCTGTTCGGCGCGCGCCACGCGGAGCGTGATCGGTCCGCCGAACGGGGCCCGCTCGACGATCCGCACCCGGGCGCCGGGCCGGATGCCGAGTTCGCCGAGATAGCGCAGCCGCTCGGGGTCGTCGTCCTCCACGCGCATGATGCGCGCCTCGGCGGCCGGCGGAAGGTCGTCCAGCGAGGCCAGCCGGCGTTCGTCCATCGTGCCGTCGCGGGCCGGGATCGGCGCGCCGTGGGGATCGGTCTCCGGCTCGCCGATGGCGGCCGCCATCCGGTCCACGAGCTCGTCCGACGCCGCGTGCTCCAGCCGCTCGGCCTCGTCGTGCACGCGATCCCACGGATACCCGAGCGCCTCGGCCAGGTACGCCTCGATCACGCGGTGGCGGCGCAGCGTGCCGAGCGCCGCCCGGCGCCCCTTGTCGGTGAGGCGGACGCCGCGATACCGCTCGTGCGCAATCAGGTCCTGCGCGGCCAGCCGGCGCACCATGCCACTCACCGAAGCCGGCGCGATGTGCAGCGCTGCCGCCAGCTCCTTGGTGCCGGCCGCCGCCCCATGCCGCTCCAGCTCGTAGATCGCCTTGAGATAGTCCTCCACCGGCGCCGTGAGCGGCGCCGCGGCTTCCGGCCGGCCGCGGGCTGATGCGGCGGTGGAGCGGCGCCCGGGGCGGGGTCGCGACGGACTCACGCGGCGGGGCCGCCGCGCGGTGGAGTGGCGCGCAGCGGCATTCCGGGTTTCCCCAACACCAGCAGAACCGGCACGCGCGAGGTGTGGCGCACCTCGGTGGCAACGCTGCCGAAGAACAGATCCTTGAAGAATCGGTGGCCGTGCGTCGCCATCGCGATCAGATCGCAATGCTCGCGTTCGGCCGCCTCGCGGATCTCCTTCGACGGATCGCCGCCGGCCAGCAGGCAGTCGGTGACGACTCCGGCCGCCGACAACTCGCGGGCCACGCGCTCCACGTACTCGCGGTCGTCGCGCATCTCCTCCGACTCGCGCAGCGCCAACTCCTTCACGTTGCGGGCCGCGAATCCGTCGGCCACGTGGATCACCAGCACCGACGCCCCGGACCACCTCGCGAGATCGCGCACGTACTCGATGATCCCCGCATCGTACGCGGAGTGTTCCAGCGGCAGCAGGATCTTCCGGAACATCAGGCGAACCAGTCGCGCACCGACTGCACGAGCAGCCAGGCGTTCAGGGCGGCGATCACGAACGCCATCGTCCACGCCGTGAGCTTGAGGAGCCGGGAATTGGTGAATTCTCCCATCTTCGCGCGTTCCGACGTAAACGTGACCAGGGGAAAGACGGCGAACGACAGCTGGAGGCTGAGAATCACCTGGCTGAGGATGAGGAGCTGATTGGTGCCCGACTCCCCGTATAAGATGGCCACGACCGCCGCCGGCACAATGGCCAGCAGCCGCGTGATCAGCCGCCGCACCCACGGACGGAGCCGGATGTTGAGAAACCCCTCCATCACGATCTGACCGGCCAGCGTGCCGGTGAGCGTCGAGTTCTGGCCCGACGCCAGCAGCGCCAACGCGAACACCGTGCTCGCCCCGCCGCCCAGCAGCGGCGTCAGCAGCTTGTACGCGTCGCCGATCTCCGCCACCTGCGTGTACCCCGTGCTATGGAACGTCGCGCCCGCGACGATGAGAATGGCGGCGTTCACGTTTCCGGCTCCCCGCACGGCGATGAAGATAACCGTCGGAACGATGGCCAGCGAGCGCGTGATCAGCCGGCGTGTGGCCGGTGAGACACGCCACCGCATGAAACCCTCCATGACGACTTGTCCGGCCAGCGTCCCGACGATGGTGGCGCTCTGCCCGCTGGCGAGGAGTGCCACCGCGAACAGGGTGCTCGCCGCCACCGTACCGAGAACAGCGCCATGGTCAGCGCCCGATCCCGTCGAATCGATGAACGCGAAGTGGACGGCCTCCGCTTGCCCGCGACGTTCTCCTTCGTAAAAGGTGATCCGCCAGCACGAGGATCGCGGCGTTGATCAGGAACGCGACGGCGAGATTGACGGTGGCATCGATCGTGTTGAAGCGAATCGCGTTGCGAATCGATTTCTCGTCCTTCTGGAACTTGCGGCTCTGCACGATGGAAGAGTGCAGGTAGAGATTGTGGGGCATTACCGTGGCGCCGAGAATGCCGATGGCGATGTAGAGCATCGCCGGATTGACCACGATCTCGCGCTGCGGCACGAACCCCGCCATCACCGCAGCCAGATCGGGCTCGCGACAGCATGAGATCTCGAAGCCGAAGCAGATGCCGATCGTCACGAGCAGCACGACCAGCGCCTCGATCCGCGTGCGGAACCGCTGCAGGAACAGGAGCACGAGCACGTCGAACGCCGTGAGCGCCACGCCCAACGGCAGCGGGATGTGGAACAGCAGCTGGAGCGCGATCGCCGACCCGATCACCTCCGCCAGGTCGCACGCCGCGATCGCGATCTCGGCGAGGATCCAGTGCATGATCGCCACCGGCCTGCGTAGTGGTCGCGGCAGGCCTGGGCCAGGTCGCGCCCCGTCGCGATGCCGAGCTTGGCCGCCATTCCCTGCAGCACCACCGCCATCAGATTCGAGACAGGATGACGCTGAGCAGCGTATAGCCGAACCGGGCACCGCCGGCCAGATCGGTGGCCCAGTTGCCCGGGTCCATGTAGCCCACGCCACCAGATACCCGGGGCCGGCAAAGGCGAGCACCTTGCGCCAGTCCACGACGGATCGGGCACGCGTGCACGGGGATCGTCGCGACAGGCTTCGGCCGTGCACGCGCCCGATGGGCGTGGTCCGGCGAGCGTTCATGCGATCAGGCATGGGATGCGTTGAATTCAGAGGGTGGCACGGTCGCTCTCGGCAGTCAGAATCGGCGGGTCATGCCCAACCACGGATGCCAGTCGTCGGCGAGCGTGGGTCGTACGCGCGTCGCGCCGCCGTCAGCACGATGTCGCCGCCCTCCTGGCGGTCAGGCGGAGATCCACGGTGCCCACCGGCGTGGCGCCGGAACCCAACCGCGTGCTCTGATACCACTCCACGTGTGGCTCCAGCGCCCCGCCGGTGGGGCGCCCGATGCTGATCGAGTTCGCGCTACTCAGGTGGTACGCGCCGTCCCCGTGTCCGGCATCGAGCGCCGTCTCGACGCCGAGATCCCACCCCGGTACGACGATCGCCACCGGGATTCCGATCCCACCGCTCACGGCCCCGTCGCCGAGGCCGCGCCGCGCGGTGGGCAGCGTCAGATAGGGAAGGAGGGCCACGGCGTATTTTCCGCCGTCGTTGCCCGCGAGGTTGAACTTGAGCCGCGGCGTGACATCTCCGATGCCCGAGCGGCGCGTGGCGCCGGCACCCGACCCGTCCTCGATGCGCATCGACTCGTACGGCGCGAACACGAGTTGCAATTCCACCGACGGCGAGAGACCGATCCGCAACGTGGCGGGCGCAACCTCATACGTCGTGGTGCGCCCCCAGCCGTCCGCCCGGTCGACGGTCAGGTTCCCGACGTCGAACTCGAGCTGCAGGTGGCCTGAGTTCAACGTGAACGGGCTGTCGGTCTTGGCCGGCCGATCGTGGTGATGTCGTGCCGGTGCGAACGGCGGGGAAAGCCGGCCCCGCGGCGTCTCCAGCCGCTGCGCCCGGGCCGCGACGCCGGCGCCGGTCAGGCCGGCCACCAGCCACGCGCACCGCAGACCATAGCCCACCGCGCGCGCCCTTGGCGCGCCTGCACGCGCCGCCGGCCTGGCGTCGGATTCTGACGCATGGACGAATAATGTTTGCTAACCTAACTCGACAATTAGGCAAGCCTAACTTTAGCCGCCCCCCCTCCCCGCCCCCGCGATCGCCGACCGGTCGCCGGTCAGCCTCGTGCCTCGTCCAGCACCCGTTCGAGCACACCCACCGCAGACGCGAGCGTCCGCCGTTCCGGGGGCGCGAGACCGTCCAGCCGCGCGGTCAGCGTCTCCACCCGGCGCCGGCGCCCCGCCTCGAGCATCCGCCCGCCCGCGGCGGTGGCCCGGATACGGGAGCGGCGCCGGTCACGGTCGTCGGCCACCCGTCGGGCGAGGCCGGCGGCGGCCAGCGCGTCCACGACGCGGCTCATCGTGGCCGGGCGCACCTGCTCGGCCGCGGCCAGCTCCCCCAGCGTGCGGTCGCCCCCGAATACGAGCACGCTGAGGGCCGAGAGGAGGGGCGCCGAGACGCCGGCCGCGTCGTCCTCGCGGCGGAGGAGGCGCAGCAGGTGGATGGCGGCCGAGTGCAGCCGGGTGGCGAGTTCGGCGGTGCCGGCGGGGGAGCGGGGGCGGCCCCGGCCGCCCGGCGGGACCCGGGGCTTGCGCGTTTCGAGGGCACGATGAATAGTTAGTTAGGTTAGCTAACAATATGCCGCACCGGCCGGTCCTGCAACGAGCCGATACGCCGCCAACCGGCGCCGGCGCCCGGTTCCACCCTCCCACCGCCCGCCTCCCCATGCTCTCCCTCTCCCGCATCGGCCAGATCGCCGTCGTCGTGCACGACGTCGAACGCGCCACCGCCTTCTACCGCGACGCCCTCGGCATGAAGTTCCTGTTCGCCGCCCCGCCCAACCTCGCCTTCTTCGACGCCGGCGGCGTCCGGCTCATGCTCGACCGCCCGTCGGAGCCCGATTTCGACCACCCCGGCTCGATCCTCTACTTCGACGTGCCCGATGTGGAAGACGGCGTACCGGAAGCTCAAGGAGCGCGGGGTCGAGTTCATCGACGAGCCGCACCTCGTGGCACCGATGCCGAACGGCGACCTCTGGATGTGCTTCTTCCGGGATCTCGACGACAACACGATGGCGATCATGGCGGTGAAGCCGCGCCCGTAGCCGGCCGGTCGCTCAGTCGGTCTGACGATACCGGGTCACGAGTTGGCGCAGCAGATACTCGGTCATGCCCCATACCTGGTAGTCGGCATAGCGGAACACCGGCCGCTCCTGCACGCCGAGGGTGCGCACCTCGATCGGCGCCGTGCCCCAGTTCCGCTCGTCGAGCAGCGCCCCGAAGGGCACCCACGTGTAGTCGGCCACTTCCCGGCTCGGCGTGATCGTCGTCTCGCCGGCGACGGCGGCCACGAACGGGCGGACGACGATCGGCGGCAGCACCGGGGTGCGCGGATGGATGTCGTCGAGCGTGCCCAGCATCCGCCCCTGCGCCGCCAGGTCGACGCCGGTTTCCTCGCGCGTCTCGCGCACCGCGGTGGCCATCAGATCCGAGTCGCCCGGTTCCATGCGCCCGCCGGGACAGGCGACGTGCCCGCTCCACGGATCGCGCTCCACTTCGGCGCGCCGAATCAGGAGCAGCTCGGGCCCCGCGTCGCCTGGGCGCAGCGTGGCGGCGATCGCGGCGTACCGTACCGGGACGTCCGGGTGCACGATGCGTCCGGGATGGGCCGCCAGCGCCCGCGCGACGCGCGCGATTTCGGGGTGGCCGAGGAAGGCGTCGAGCGGGGTCATGTCACCGCCGCCCGGACCTCAGTCCTCCACGCCGCCACCGGCGTCCACCCAGCCGCGGAACCCTTCGCGCAGCGAGGTGACGTTCCGATAGCCCATTTGCTCCAGCGTCTCGGCGGCGAACGCCGAGCGATTGCCGTTGGCGCAATAGACGACTACCATCGCGTCGCGGGGGAGCACCGCTTCCACCTTCGACTCGAGGTTGCCGCGCGAGATCACGAGGGCCCCCGGAATGCGTCCGAGCGCGGTCTCGTTGGGATCGCGCACGTCGAGGAACACGATGTGCTCGCGGCGCCGGAAGCTGTCCAGCGCGCTGGCCACCGACGTTTCCTGGATGCGCGATTTCGTTTCTTCGAGGAGCGCTTGGCCGGTCTTCATGAGTAAACGTGGAGGGATGATCGCAACCTAATCGGCGCCCGTGCGGCCGGTAAGACTACGCGACGGACAGCGTGCACGCGTCGGCATCGAGCCGCGCCTGCGCGCCGAGCGGTATCGTCCACTGGTCGTCGATGTGCCCCACCGGCACGCCGGCCACGCACGGCACGCGGAGCTGATCGGCCAACTCCTGCAGCACGGCAGCCAGCGGGCGGGCGCCGCCGTGGTCGGGCCGCTGCTCGGGCGTGTTGGTGAAGGCGCCGAACACGAGGCCGGTGCAGGTGGCGAACGCGTCGCCCAGCCGCAGCGTGAGCAGCATGCGCTCCAGCCGGTACACGTCCTCGTTCACGTCCTCGACGACGACGATCGCCCGGTCGTAGTCGGGCGCGAACGCCGTGCCGGCCAGCGCCGCCAGCAGCGCCAGATTCCCGCCCACGAGGCGGCCCTGCGCCCGGCCGCCGCGCAGGGGGCGGGCCGTGGCCGCCGCGCCGCACGGGTCGGTGCCGCGCACCACGGCACGCTCCAGCGAGTCACGGGTGAACGGCGTCAGTTCGGCGCGGGCCACCGGCGCATGATACGTCACCAGCCGGCAGCGCGCGCCAATGGCGGCGTGCAGGGCCGTGATGTCGGAATAGCCCATCAGCGTCTTGGGATGGCGGCGCAGCACGTCGTACTGAATGTCCTCCAGCAGCCGCATGGCCCCGTAACCGCCCCGCACGCACCAGATGCCGGCGATCGTGTCGTCGCGCAGCGCGGCGTTGAAGTCGTCGAGCCGCTGCTGGTCGGTGCCGGCGAGATATCCGTCGCGAGCGAGCACCCACTGGCCGGGCACCGGCTCCCACCCCATGACGCGGCAGTTCTGCTCGGCGCGGGCCAGATCTTCGGGGCCCGCCACCGGGCCCGCCGGGCAGACCAGCGCCACGCGCGCCCCGGCGGCCAAGACGGGCGGGCGCTTCACGGAGACGGGGCGGCAAACGCGTGCATGGCGGTCGAACGTAGACGGTGCCGCGCGCGCGGTCAACGGAGCCCGCCCCTTCCCTGCGGATGGGCGACGGTGGAGGTTAGGGGCGTGCGTGATTCCTCCCCGCTCTCCCCGCCGTGACCGTCCCCGTCGCACTCGCCGCCACCCTGCCCTGGCTGCTGGCGCCGCTCATCGTCGCGCTGCGCGCCCGCCGGTCCCGATCCCTCGACGACTGGTCCGACGTCGTCCCGCCGCCGGTGCCGCGGGTGTCGGTGGTGATTCCGGCACGCGACGAGGCGCGCCACATCGAGCGCTGCGTCCTCTCCGTGCTCGCCTCCACGCACCCCGATCTCGAAGTGCTGGTGGTGGACGACCATTCGACCGACGGCACGGGAGGCATCGCCCGCGCCGTCGCGCTGAGCGATGCGCGGGTGCGCGTGCTCACCCCCGACCCGCTGCCCGAGGGGTGGTTCGGCAAGCAGTGGGCCTGCGCCGCCGGCGCCGCGGCGGCCACCGGCGACGTGCTCCTGTTCGCGGACGCCGACACCGTGCACGCCCCCGACCTGATCGCGCGCAGCCTCAACGCAATGCGTGCCCGGGGCGCCGAGCTGTTGAGCGTGGCCGGCACACAGGAGCTGGGCACGTTCTGGGAGCGCGTGGTGCAGCCGCAGATGTTCGGTCTGCTCGTCGCGCGCTACGGCGGCACCGAGCGGGTGAGCAGCGCGCGGCGTCCGAGTGACGCGATCGCCAACGGCCAGTGCCTGTTCGTGACGCGCGCCGCGTACGACGCGAGCGGGGGGCACGCGGCGGTACGCGACAAGGTGGCGGAGGATCTGGCGCTGGCCCAGCGGTTCGTGCGGCAGCACCGGGCGCTGGCCCTGGTGGCGGGGCTGGAGCAGCTGCAAACGCGCATGTACACGTCGCTGGGGGAGATCGTGCGCGGGTGGCAGAAGAACGTGTACGTCGGCGGACGGGACGCGATGCCCGACGACCGGATCTCGCGGGCGCTCTTCCCGCTGGCGCTGCTGGCGGCGCCGCTCTTCGGCCTCGCACCGCCCGCCGTCCTGGCGGCGGCGCTGGCCGGACTGACGTCGCCGGCGGTGATGCTCTGGGCCACGGTGACCGTGGGATGCACGGTGCTCTACTGGGCGGCCGCGTACGCGTTTCTTCGCCTGCCGGTCTGGTACGCCCTCGCCTATCCGCTCGGGCTGCTCGTGGTGCTCTACATCGGGATCGCGGCGTTGGTGCGCGGCCGGCGGGTGGAATGGAAGGGGAGGCAGTACCGGGCGACATGACGCGCGCCGTGGCCCGCTGGATTCCGGCACCGTCGGCAGTGATCCGGTGACGACCGCCGCCCGCCGCCGGCGCAACGTGCCGCCGTGCTCACCATCCGAACGGCCGCCGCACGGCTCGCCGGCGCCGATGCGCCACCGTCCATCGCCGCGCTCGTGGAAGCGGCGGGCATCGCCGGCGCGCTCCGTCCCCTCGCCCCCGACCAACACACCGCCATCGGGCTGCCGCGTGATCTGCGCACCGCGCACGTGGTCGCCGGACCGGGCAGCGTCCGCGTCCTGATCGCGGAACTGTCCGCCGGCCCGCCCCTGCCCCACCGCCTGCCGCGGCTGGCGGCGCGGCTGCAGTCCCGTGCGCCCCACGTGCTCTGGCTCGTGGCCCTGGCAGACCGTCGAAGCTCCGAACTGGCGTTGGCGGCATGGAACGGCGAGCGGCGAGCACCGCGCGTCCGCTCCCTGCTCGTCGACCGCACGCACGTGGTCGACAGCGACGCCGAAACCGTCTGCGCGCTGGCCGCCGCCGCGTGCGACGACGATCTCCTGCTGCACCTGCGCTGGACCGAGATCCTCGGCCGCGACGCCCTGACCCGCCGCTTCTATCGCGACCTCGAACGGCGCGTCGCCGCCCTCGCCCGGAGCGCGTCGGCGCCGGCATCCGAGGAGGATCGCCGGACGCTGGCCACCCTCCACACGTCGCGGCTGCTCTTCCTCGCCTTTCTCGAAGCCAAGGGATGGCTGGACGGCCGACGGTCCTTTCTCGCCGATGCCTTCGACCGGTGCATGGCCGACGGGGGCGGCTTTCACCGCCGCATCCTGCGCCCCCTGTTCTTCGGCACCCTCAACACGCCCCTTCGCCGCCGCGCGCCGCGGGCGCGCGCGCTCGGCCGCATCCCGTTTCTCAACGGCGGGCTGTTCGCTCCCACGGCACTCGAGCGGCGCCATCGCCCGCTCCAGTTCGACGATGCCGCGTTCGGCGCCCTCATCGGTGAGCTGTTCGGCCGCTATCGCTTCACGGCACGCGAAGATGCGGCCACGTGGAGCGACGCCGCCGTGGACCCGGAGATGCTCGGCCGCGCGTTCGAATCGTTGATGGCGTCCCGGGACCGCCGCGATTCCGGTGCCTTCTTCACCCCCCAGCGACTCGTCGCGCACGTCACCGACCTCGCGCTCGGCGACCTGCTTGAGCGGCTCGGCGCCGACGCCGGCGCGGCTGCCGCGCTGCTGCAGGACGATGCGCCGCCCACGGCGTCAGACCCCGCGCTGCGCCGGCGGCTCCAAGGCGTCACGCTGCTCGACGCCGCCTGCGGCTCCGGCGCCTTCCTCGTGTTCGCCCTCGAACGACTGGCACGGCTCCACGTGCGGCTCGGCGACCGGCGGCCGGTGACGGAGGTGAAGCGCGACGTCGTGACCCGGAACCTGTTCGGCGTCGATTGCAATCCGATGGCCGTCTGGCTCTGCGAACTCAGGCTCTGGCTGTCGGTGGTGATCGAGTGCCACACCGACGACCCGATGCGGGTGGCGCCCCTGCCCAATCTCGATCGCAACATCCGCGTGGGCGACTCGTTGGCCGGCGCCGGTTTCGACGCGTCGGCCGGCGGCGGCGGACCGGTGGACCTCACGCGGCTCCGCCAGCGCTACACGCGCGCCACCGGCCGGCGCAAGGCCACCCTCGGCCGGGCGCTCGATGCCGGCGAGCGCCGGCGGGCCCTCGCCGTTCTCGACCGAGCCCTCGCGGGGGCGCAGCACGCCAGGCGCGAACTTCTGCTCGCCCGCCGGGCGCACGACCTGTTTGGCGACCGACGCCGGATCTCGGCCGCCGACCGCGAGGAGATGGCGGCGCACCGGCGGCGGATCGCCGCCCTCCGCCGCGAGCACCGACGCGTGGCCGACGGAGGGTCCCTGCCGTTCTCGTTCTCCGTGCAGTTTGCCGACGTCTCCGCGGTGGGCGGATTCGATGTCGTGGTCGGCAATCCGCCCTGGATCCGGCTGCACCGCGTCCCGCCGGCGGACCGCGCCTGGCTGCGCCGGGGGTACGAGGTGTTGCGCCGCGCCCAGTGGGCCCCGGGCGCCGAGGCGGCGCGTGCGTCGGCGGGGTTCGCCGGCCAGGCGGACCTCTCGGCGCTGTTCGTCGAGCGCAGCCTCGCCCTCCTCCAACCGGGAGGCATCGTCGCGCTGCTCGTGCCCGCCAAGCTCTGGCGATCGCTGGCCGGTGGAGGCGTCCGCCGGCTGCTCGCCACCCGAACCGAGATCGTGCGCGTGGAGGATCTGTCGGACGCGCCGGCGGCGTTCGACGCCGCGGTCTACCCGTCGGTGATCGCGGCGCGCGCCAGGGAACCGGCGGCCGACGCCGTCGACGCGGCAGCCGCCTGCGTCGACATCGCCGTCCAGCGGGGCACGCGGCGGCTGGAATGGGATACGCCGCAAACGGCGCTCGGCCTCGACGATTCTCCCGGGAGCCCGTGGCTGCTCCTTCCGCCGCCGGTGCGCCGCGCCTTCGACCGGCTGTCGGCCGCCGGGCCGCCGCTCGCCGACGGGCCCGTGGGCCGGCCCCTGCTCGGCGTGAAGTGCGGGTTCAACGATGCGTTCGTCGTCGAACTCCTGGAGGCACACGGCGACGTAGCCCGCATTCGCGGCGCCGACGGCACGACCGGCGAGATCGAGCGGTCGATGCTACGCCCCGTGATCCGGGGAGAGACGACGCGCCGCTGGCACGCCAGGTGGGGCAGCGAATGGATCGTATGGACCTGCGACGCCGGCGGCGCGCCGTTGGCGTCGTTACCCCCGCTGGCGGCGCGCTGGCTCGCCCGCCACCGGCGGCGGCTCGTGGCCCGCGCCGACGCCCGCAACACCAGGTGCTGGTGGTCGCTGTTTCGCACCGAAGGCGCGGCGGCCGACCGTCCCCGCGTGGTCTGGGCCGACTTCGGGCGCGGCCCGCGGGCGCTGATACTGCCGGCCGGATCGCCGGGTGTGCCGCTCAACACCTGCTACGTGGCCCGCTGCACCGACGCCACCGACGCCCGCGCGTTGGCGGCGATTCTGAATTCGACCATCGCCTCCGCGTGGTTGAACGTGATCGCCGAACCGGCGCGCGGTGGGTTCCGCCGCTACCTCGCCTGGACGGTGGTCCGGCTTCCACTCCCGGCGCCCTGGGCGCGCGCCCGCCGTACGCTGGCCCCGCTCGTGGGCCGGTTCGCACGGCGCCACGCCCTCGACACCCTGCCGGCGGCGCTGCTCGCCGACGCCGTTCTCGATGCCTATCGACTGCGCCACGGCGACGTGGCGCCGTTGCTGGCATGGAACGCCCCGTGAACTGGACCGCCGTTCCCGCCGTCCAGGTTCGCGCGGCGATCGCGCGGGCGTGGCTCGGCGCCCGCGGGGTCGCCACGCTCGGAACGATCGTGCTCCGGCCACACCAGCGCGCCGCCGCGGCCCGGTTGCGCGCGATGCTCGATGCCGACCGCGGCGCACTCCTCGCCGACCCCGTGGGGTTGGGCAAGACCTACACGGCGCTCGCCGCCGCGCGCGACGCCCGGCGGCTGCTCGTCGTCGCGCCGGCCGCCCTGCGCAGCATGTGGACGGACGCGCTCGCCGCGTCGGGCGTCCTCGGCCGCATCGTCTCCTACCAGGCGCTCAGTCGCGGCGGTGCGCCGCCTGTGGACCCCGACGTCGTGATCGCCGACGAGTCGCATCACGTGCGGAACCCCGCCACCCGCCGCTACACGGCGCTGGCGCGACTGAGCGCGCGGGCCCGCCTCCTGCTGCTCAGCGCGACTCCCGTGCACAACCGGCCCGACGATCTCCGGGCCCAACTCGCCCTGTTTCTCGGGCGCCGGGCATGGGCGATGCGTGAACCCGAACTCGGCCGGCACATCGTCAAGCGGGAGTCGATGGTCGACGACGGCGAGCGCGGCGCCCCCGCACTGCCCCGGGTGGCCGGCGTCCGGTGGCTGGAGGTCGGCGACGACGAAGGCGTGTTGCGTGACATCGTGCATCTGCCTCCCCCCGTTCCCCCCGGGGACGGCGGCGATGGCGGCGCGCTCATCGCGCTCTCCCTGGTTCGCCAGTGGGGGTCGAGCCGCGCCGCGCTCGACGCGGCGCTCCGCCAGCGCCTGGCGCAGGCCGAGGCGCTGCTGCACGCCCTGGGGTCCGATCGGTATCCGACGCGGGGGCAGCTGCGCGCCTGGTACTTTGCCGACGGCGCCCTCCAACTCGCGTTCCCCGAACTGGCCGCCGATGCGGTGCCGACCGACGCCGCCGCGCTCATCGATCAGTCGGACCTCCACGTGCAGGCGGTGCGGGCGCTGCGGGAGCGGCTGGCCCGCGGTCCCGAGCCCGACGAGGCGCGCGCCGCGGCCCTGCTGCGGATTCGCCGGCGCCACCCCGGCACGCGCATCGTCGTGTTCGCCGAGTTCGCGGCCACGGTGCGGATGTTGTACGCGCGACTCGCGCGATGCGGCGGCGTGGCGATGCTCACCCATCGGGGCGGGCAGGTCGCGGGCGGGCGCGTTTCCCGCCGCGAGCTGCTCGCGCAGTTCGCGCCCGACACGGGCGCGGCGGTGCCGCCGGCGCAGCGCGTGACGATGCTCATCGCCACCGATCTGCTCAGCGAGGGCGTGAACCTTCAGCAGGCGAATGTGGTGGTGCACGCCGATCTGCCCTGGAGTCCGGCGCGATTCGAGCAGCGGGTGGGCCGGGTGCGGCGCCTCTCGTCGCCGCACGAATCGGTGTTCGTGTACGCGCTGCGCCCGCCGGCGTCTGCCGACCGGTTGCTCCGTCTGGAGCGCCGCCTGCGGCGCAAGATCGCCGCCGCCGCCCGCGCGGTGGGGGTGCGCGGAACGATCCTGCCGCGCCTGTTTCCGGCGCCGCCCGTGGACGCCCCACCGGGAGTTCGCGATGATGCCGCCGTGACGTCCTGCCTGGAGCACTGGCTGCGCGATGCCCCCGGGGTGTGCGGGGACGATCCAGGAGTGATCGTGGCCGCCGTGTGCGCCCGGACGCCGGGGTTTCTGGCGGCCGTTCGCGATCGCGGACGCGACCGGATCGTGGCCGCCGACGGCAGCACGATCGGCGACGCGCCGGCGATCGTGCGGTCCGCCCTCGAATCGGCCGTGGGCGTCGAGGTGCCGCCGGATCCCGCCTGCGTCGACGCCGCCCTGGCGCGGCTGCTCGACTGGACCGACGCCTGCGCATCGCTCGAACCGCTGGACCTGTCGGTGGCGGGACCCGCGGTCGCCCGGCGGCGCCTCCTCCGGCGCATCGAGGCGATCGCGTCGCGCAGCCCTCGGCATCTGCGCGGCCGGTACCTGCCGCTGGCGCGCGAAGCGAGGCGCGCCGCGTCGCTCACCGTCGGGGCGGGCGCCGAGCAGGTACTCGCGGCGCTGGCCGACGCGCGCCTGCCGGACGAGGCGTGGCTCAACGCGGTCCGCACCTTCGCGCGGCTCCACGCCCGCCCGGTCTCGAGCGAGGCGCCGCCGGTGCGCGCCCTGCTCCTGCTGGTCCCTACGGCTTCGCCGGCGGCGGCGCCCCGGCCGTGAGCGCGTCTCCGATCCGCTGGCGCTGCGTCTCACTCTGACTCACGAGCAGCGCCAACAGGTTGGCCGACTGCAGCATCGACGTCTTCGGCGGGTACACCTGCGTTGCCATGTAGTCGATGAACCCGCTCGTATCGAGTTTCGCCGCGGCGGCCCGGCGCGCGTTGGAGTCCGCGAACAGGTACACCTGCAGTGTGGAACGTCCGATGTGGTACAGCAGACCCGGCGCCGCGATGGCGCTGTCCCGGGCCGGCGCCGAGTCGAGCCGCACCCCCATGCCGGCACGGAGCAACCGCTCGGTCACGCTGCACTCCTTCCACTGCCCGTCGGGCGGGCAGGGGGAGTTCGCCACGTCCTGCGCCCGCTGGGCCTGCCGCTGCGCCACCTGCTGCGGGGTGGGCCCCTGCCTGCACACCGTCGTCAGGCCCACCACCGCCAGCATCGCCGCAACGATTCGCCGTCTCCCGCCAGGTCGGTTCGTCACCCGCCCAAGATGCCACGCTCACACGGCACGCGGAATCCCCAGCTTGTCGGCCGCCTCCTGCGCGGCGTGGAAGAGCAGCCCGAAGGTATCGATCACGTAGAGCACGTCCTGCACCCGGTCGATCTCGAACGGCTGCGCGAGCACCGCATCCACGGAGAACGGACGGCGTTCGCAGTCGGGCCCGAGCGCGTGCGCGCAGTCCTCGTGCGAGGAGATGAGCCCGCTGCCGTATGCCTTTACCCGCCCCTCCTCCTTCACGAGCCCGAACTCCACCGTAAACCAGAACAACCGCGCCATGCCGGCGATCTGCTCCTCGCGCTCGGCGCGGCAGGCGATCTGGCCGAAGCGTTGCAGATAGTCCGCGAACGCCGGGCTCGCGTGCAGCGGGACATGCCCGAACACGTCGTGGAAGATGTCCGGTTCGGGGAGGTAGTCGAGTTGCTCCCGCGGCCGGATGGTGACGGTGGTCGGGAACATCCGCCGTGAGAGGCAGCGGAAGAATTCCGGAGCGGGCAGGAATCCGCTCACCGGCATCGCCTTCCATTCCGTGATCACGCGCAGCTTCTCGTTCACCACGTCGAGGTCGGGTACGCAATCCGGGCAGAGCCCGATCCGCTCCGCGCCGCGGAGATATACCTCGCTGCCGTTCGCGGCCAGGTCGCGCATGCGGCGCTCATACAGCAGCGCCCAGACCGCGTGGTTCTCGTCGGTGTAGTCGCTCCACCGCTGCTCGATGAACTGCGGATCTTCAACCCGGAGATTCGGCGTGACGTCCAGCATGGCGACCTCGATGGTGGTGAAAACGAAAAAGGCGGTCCGTGAGCTTCACGGACCGCCTGCGGAATAGCTGCTGCGCCTGACTACCGGTGCGCACGCCTCCAGCTTCGGCCCGTTTGCGAGGTCGAATACCAGTAGGAGTAGTACCAGCAGGTGCGCGGTGTCATGGCCGGGAATTCTGGTCGCCGGAGGCGCGAGAGTCAAGTAAGGGTTTGGTATCCCCGGCCGGCGCTGCCGTGCCCACGTCCCGGTCCAGGTGACCGAATCACCGGCGCGCCGGTTGTGCTCACAGGGAAGCGCCGGCCCACGCGGCCGCGGGGCGGGCCCGTCAACTCGAACTGCAGTTCCTCGCCCACGAACCCCTTCCCCCGGGAGTTGGAGATGCGAAATCTCTTCGCCGGCAGCCTGTTCACGGCAGCGGTCCTCGTCGCGGCGTGCAACGGGCCCACGCAACCACGCAACGAGTTGCACATCACCGTCGCCGCCGCCGATGCCGGGCTCCACCTCGCCAATCCCGGGAGCGTCCCCATCGGCTACTTCGCCATGGACGCCGGGTACTCACCCCTCGTCGAATGGACCACCTGCGGAACGGCGGATGCATGGTGCACGATCGTGCAGCCGCGCGCGGCCACCACGCTCCCGTACGCCGCTGTCTACGGCTACCGCCCCGCCGCGACGACGGAAATCCTGGTCTACTGGTGGCCGCTGGGACCGGACACGGACCACGGCGTGCCCGTGGACCGTGTTCACGTCGCCAGGATCGGCCTCTAGTCGTCCGCTTCGATGTCCAGGTGGAAGCGGTGCAGAAAGCGCCGGGCCGGCGGCGCCAGCAGCACCCCCACCGAGCTGATGAACACCACGCCGCTGAACAGCGCGTAGAAGCTCTCGAACCACTTGCCGGCGTCCGACCGGACCGGATCGACCGGGCCCATGCCCCCCAGAATCATGCTCGCGTTCACCAACGCATCGAGCCAGCCGAGCCCCGCCGTGACGTGGTAGCCCACCACGCCCACCATGAGCGCCGTGAACACCATGGACGCGCCGATGAGGGCGTTGCGCAGGATGTGCCGGTAGTAGACCGTCCGTGGCCAGAGCGGTTTGTACCGGCGGCGCCCGTGCGCCGGCGCCGGGGCCCCGCCCCCGGACGGCCCCGAACCGGCCGCTGCTCGCGCTCCGGCCCGGGGGGGCTGGGGCGGATCGTCGTTCGCGCCCGGGATCACGAAGCCTCCGCGCTCACGGATTCCCGCGCGTGGCCGCCGGCGCGCCCCGCGCGAAGGCGATGAAGTCGGTCGGCTGCGGTTCGTCCCCCGCCGCGCGCACCAGCGCGGCGATCTGTCCACGGTGGTAGCAGCCGTGCGTGGCCACCTGGGTGAGCATCTCCTCCACCGTCGACGTGAACTCCCGCCCCGCCGAATTGCGATAGGGCACGGATTGCGCCAGGCGCTCGTCGTTGATCTCGTCCATGTACTGCGTGTACGCCTCGTGGTTCTCGTGCATCAGGGCGTCGCATTCGGCAATCGAGAGCGTCGGCCACACCGGCAGGCGTGCAGTGCCCCCCTGGATCCGGCTCAGCCATACGTGCTCGGCCGCCACCACGTGCGCGAACAATTCCAGCGCTCGGGCCGGCAGATGCTCGCTGTCCACGATGGACCGCAGCGTGCGGGCATCCGCCCACTGCAGGTGCGCGATCAGTCGCTTGAAATACTCTTGCATCGTTCCCCTTTCCCCTCCGACGGACCACGTGCATGGCGAACGTCCACGAACGGACTCATCGGGCGCGGGCGCGCGGCTCCCACCCGAAGCGGCTCAGCGACACGCGCCCGCGCAGATTGAACTCGATTCCCTCGCGCTCCAGCAGTTGGCGTTGGCGCACCCCGGCGCCGGGACCCGCGCGCCGGGGACTCACCGCGCCCTGGGCGTTGATCACCCGGTGCCACGGTACGCGCACGCCCGGCTTGACCGCCGCCATCGCGTACCCCACCTGCCGGGCGTGCCCGGGCAACCCGGCAAGGCGGGCCACCTGCCCGTAGGTGGCCACGTGTCCGCGCGGGATCTTCCGCACCACGGCGTAGATGCGGGCGTAGGTCCCCGACGACGACGCGCGAGCGGCCCCCACCCGCTTCCCCGCACCGGCCATCGCCCGTTCCTAGGCGGCAAGCTGGCTGGTGCAATGCGCGGGCAGCGTGTGGCGTGGATGTCGATGGTCATCTTGCAGAACTCGCAGGTCTTCGTCGTCGGTTCACCCTTGGCCGGCGCCTTGACGAAGATCTTGCTGATGCGCCAGGCCACGAATCCGATGATGAAGAAGTTGATTACGGCATTCGCGAGGTGGCCGATTGCGAAGTTGAATTTCCAGAGGGGCAGCACATACGTCGCCCACTCGCCGCTGGGCTGCGCCACGGCGACGATCGGCATGATGGCGTCGCTCACGATCGCCTTCACCACGTCGTTGAGCGCCACGCCGATCACCACCGCCACCGCCAATCCGATGGCATTCTGCTTGATCAGGAACGACTTGAACTCCTTCCACATACGCACCTCATCGTTGTGGGTGGGCCAACTGGAGTGCGGCGGGGCCGGCTCCGGTGACGAACACCTCCGCCGCCGGCCCCGCGTTGGGGAACGCTAGACGATACCTGGATTCCCAGGCGCGCGCGAACTCCTCCGCGCCCCCCGCCGGCACCAGCGCCCAGACGCTGCCGCCGAACCCGGCGCCGAATGCCGACGCCGCCTTCGCGCCCAGCGCCCGCGCCTGCCGCTGCAGCGCGACCGTTTCCGCGAACCTGATTGCCGAGCCACCGTTCCACGTTGTACTGCGACTCGTCCACCAGCGCGCCGAACCGGTCCAGGTCGCCGGCGTCGAGCGCCCGCCGCGCCGCGGGAATCAACCGCGTGCTCTCCGACACGAACTGGTCGAACCGGTCCATCAGCACCCCCGGCGCATACTCGGCGTGCCCGGCCCCGCGGATCAGGTCGCGAATCCGATCGCTCGCGTCGGCCGACGACGCCACCGCCGCCGCCAGGGAGTCGTCCCCCCGCCCCGTGGCGTCGTTCCACAGTTGCACGATCACGCGGGTGGCTACCGACGCCCGGTTGTAGGCGTCGCGCGCCGCGCCCGCCTTCTCGGCCAGCACCCCGCTGTTGGCAATCGACGAACGTGTATCCGTCCGGAAGGCGTACCGTGCCCTCGGCCCGCACCGGACAGAACGCATACTGGCTCAGCGTCTGCGGCGCACAGCAGAGAATCGCCGTCTGATCCTCGCTGCCGCCGAAGATCCCGACTCCGCGGTCGCCGGTCAGCGAGCCGAAGCTCTGCCCGTTCTCCACGCAGCCGAGGTACGAGGCGAGCGCCTCGCGATCGGTGATCTCCCGCCGGTACGCCTCCTCATGCTCGAGGTCGTTGACGTACGAGATGGCAAGGAAGATGGCCACGACCAGGGCGCTGGAGCTGCTCACGCCGGCGCTGAGCGGCAGATCGCTGGCCAGCGCGATGTCGAGCCCGCGGCGGGCGGTGGGAAAGTTGCGCGCCACACGGCGCACCACGGTCATCGGATAGTTGGACCAGCGCCCCATGGGCGGTTCGATGTCGGGACCGAACGGGAACGTGGTGGAATCGTCCAGGCGGGTGTCGATCACGCGCACCATCCCGTCGGCGCGCGGCGAGGCCGCCAGGCAGACGCCGCGTTCCACGGCGCACAGCAGGCTGCGTCCGCCCGCGTAGTCGGTGTGCTTGCCCAACACCTCGATGCGCCCGGGCGAGAACCAGGCGGCCAGCGACTGCCCCGACACGTCGTGGGCGCGCAGGGCGTCCACGGCGGCGGTGAACAGCTCGTCCTTGGCCAACGCCGCGGCACTCGACATGCCCGCGGTCACCAGCGAACGCGCGAACGTGCCGCTCACGGCCGGGCCTCCACGCCGCGCAGCCGCTCGCGCACACTGGCAATGTCTCCGCGGCTCGACAGGTCCAGTACGCCGGCCGCCACCCGCACCACGTCGAAGCGCTCGCTCATCTCGTCCATGGCGATGCGCACTGCATCCTGTAGCTCGAGTTCGCCGCGCGCCGACGGCGTCACCCGCCGGCAGGCCTCGAAGATGGCCGGCGTGAACAGCCACGCATTCATGCTCACCAGCGCATCGGCGCCGAAGGCACGGGCCGTGGCCGCGTCCGGCTTCTCGACGATGCGCGCCAACGCGCCGTCGGGACGCCGCGCCAGCAGTGCGTACTTGAGCAGCCGGCCCTCCTCGATGTTGCTGTCGCGAAGCAGCGCCTCGCGCTCGAAGCCGAGCACGCCGGCGCCGGGCACCTCGCGCAACGCCGCCAGCACGGCGGCCGGGTAGTAGTTGTCGGAGTTGACCATCAGCACCCGGTCGCCGGCGGCGAACGGCTCGGCGGCGAGCAGGGCGTCGGCGGTACCGTGCGGCTCGTGCTGGACGGCGAACGCGACGCGCACCCGCTCGGGCGGCGACGTGCGGGTGAAGTAGTCGCGGATCTCGGCGTGCTCGGGGCCGATCACCAGACAGACGTCACGGCATCCGGCGTCGGCCAGGGCGCTCAGCGCATATCGAGAAACGGCCGGCCGATGGGGATCATCGCCTTCACGCCACGCGCCGCCACCGCGGCCTGCGCGTCGTCCAGCGCCGCGCCCGCGTCCTCGCGGCGCATCTGCGTGCCAAGGCCCCGCGCCAGCACGACGGCCTTCGACACCGCGGGCCAGCGACGGGTCATGCGCCGTTCGCCGCCTCCGAGCCGGCGCCGGTCCACAGCCGCGGCACCACCATCAGCAGTCCGATGCCACTCCCCACGAACAGCACGATCCACATGATCGCCTGCGGCGTTCGTCCGTACAGGATGCTCCCCGTGCCGAACAGCGCCGAGTAGACGAACAGACACCCCAGCGTCCACCCCAGCATCGCCTGCGGCAGGCTGTCGGGCGACGCGCCGAGACCCGACTCGGCGCGGATGGCCGTCCACCCGGGGCCGGCGGGACGCACCAGCTTATAGAAGGCCAGCAGTGTGGCGTGGTCGTGCGGCTCGGTGAGATAGGTGACCGCCACCCACACGACGGTGGTCACGGCCACGGTGATCACCAGCGACACGTTGGCGTCCACCGGGTGGCCCATCTTTCCACCCACGAAGAACCCGACGGCGACGACGAACGAACTCACCATCGCCGACACCTCGCTCCACGCATTGACGCGCCACCAGAACCAGCGGAGGAGGTAGATCAGCCCCGTGCCGGCGCCGATGGAGAGGATGAGGTCGAACGCCGCCTTCGCCGTGGTCAGCTCGAAGGTGAGCAGCGCCGCGCAGACCATCAGCAGCGCCGTGACCACGCGCCCGATGAACACGTAGTGCTTCTCAGACCGCTCCCGGCTGATGAACCGCCGGTAGAAATCGTGTACCAGATACGACGTGCCCCAGTTGAGGTGCGTCTCGATCGTCGAGCAGTAAGCGGCGAGCATCCCGGCCACCATGAGGCCCAGGAATCCGGCCGGCAGGAAGCGCAGCATGGCCGGGTAGGCGATGTCGTCGCCCAGCAGCTTGGGATCGAGCGCCGGGAAGGCGTGCTGGATCGAGGCCAGGTTGGGATAGATGATCGTGCTGGCGAGGGCGACGATGATCCACGGCCAGGGGCGCAGGGCGTAGTGCATCACGTTGAACAGGAACGTGCCGGTGAGCGCGTCCTTCTCGCTGCGCGAGGCGAGCATGCGCTGCGCCATGTAGCTCCCGCCGCCCGGCTCGGCGCCGGGATACCACACCGACCACCACTGGATGGTGACCGGGATGATGAACACCGCCAGCGCCACCGACCAGTTCCCGAAGTCGGGGAGCAGATTCAGCGTCTTGGGATCGATCTTGGAGATCAGCCCCGCCATGCCGCCGACCTCCGGCTGCTTCACCGCGAAGTACGCCACGGCAAACGTGCCCGTCATCATGATGCCGAACTGAATGAAGTCGGTGACGAGCACGCCCCACAGGCCCGACACCGAGGCGAAGAAGACCGTGATGATCGCGGCGATGGTGAGCGTCTTCCACGACGGCCACCCGAGTACGATGCCGGCGATCTTCACCGCCGCCAGGTTCACCGTGGCCATGATGACGCAGTTGAAGAAGAGACCCAGGTAGACGGCGCGGAACCCGCGCACGAAGCTCGCCGCCTTGCCTGAGTAGCGCAGTTCGTAGAACTCGAGGTCGGTCATCACCCGCGACCGGCGCCACATGCGGGCGAAGAAGAACACCGTCATCATGCCGGTGAGCAGGAACGCCCACCACAGCCAGTTGTCGGCCACGCCATTCTGGCGGACCATGTTGGTCACCAGGTTCGGCGTGTCGGTGCTGAACGTGGTCGCCACCATCGAGACGCCCACGAGCCACCAGGGGGCCGCCCGTCCCGACGTGAAGAACTCCGCCGTGCTGGAGCCCGCGCGCTTGATGAAGAACAGCGCCGGCAGGAACGACACGACGATCGACGCCGTGATGATGATCCAGTCGAGTCTCGTGAAATGCATGCGGGAGAGGCGGGGAGGGAAGACGCGGGATGGCGGGGCGAACGGGGCAAATCAACAGCGCGGGGGCGGCGGCGTCCAGCGCCACGGCCCCCGGGTCACCGCATCACCCTCTGATGGTACTCCGCGCGCTCTCCAGGGCCCACACCGCCTCCATCCGCGCCGCGCCGAGCACCGCCCGGGCCACGAAGGCAATCGGCGATCCCCCGCTGAACGCGGCGGCGATCGCGAGCAGCGTGCGGGGCAGCACCCGCCGGTTGTCGGCGATCGCGTACACCGGCTCCCACCGCTCCGGATCGAGCTTCGCCTTGAACGCGTCCAGCCCGTCGAAGTTGTAGAACCGCCGCCCGTGGGCGCGCATCCACGCCAGCGCGTACCGCAGCCACCGCGGGTTCACCGTCTCGTCCAGGTGGGCCCGCCGCGAGAGCGGGGACAGCCCCAACGTCACGTATTCCGCCCCCTCCGCCTGGAACACGCGCATCGCGGTGTCGATCAGATACTCGTTGCACCCGTTGGGCGCCCCGCGCCCGCGGATGATCTGCTCCACCAGCCATCCGCGGCGCACCGGCACCGGCGACGCAAGCAGGAACCCCACCACGCCGTAGCCGGCCCGCTCGGCCACGAACACGCGGCGGTCTTCCAGCCGGTCCAGGGTGCGCGGTTCCACGAGGAAGTGCATGGGCGGCAGCCCCCGCGTGGCGCCCCATTCGCGCAGGCACCGCCAGAGGTCGGCGCGCCCGCGCGCCCGGGCGGCGCTCCACTCGCTCACCGACACCCCCTTGTGCTGCGGGCGGTGGATCTGGGCGCGCAGCGAGGCATGCCGGGCCACGATGGGGTTCCAGGACGCGGGGTGCCACGCCGGCTGCCCGCCGAGGATCACGAAGGCGCGTTCCGGCCGGTGGCGCAGCAGCCGCTCCAGGCGCCCCTCGGCGCCGAAGTAGCAGACGTGGTGTCCGACCCCGCGCACCTCGCGCTCGAATTCGTCGACGACGCCGGCGAGCCGGTCGGCGGCGCAGATCGGGGCGCCCGCCACCACATGGACACCGTGGAAGCGGGCATAGCCGAGTACGGCATCGCCGGCGGCCGAGAACCAGTGGGCGATGCCGGGATTCAGGATCTGGTATGCCGTGGCGTTCCAGCCGTGCCGGAGCACCAGGGTCCGGGCCCGATCGACGTCGGTGCGGGGACGGAAGGTGTTCACCCGCGCCGCGGGGGCGGGGGCGCGACCCGGCTCACGGCCGCGCGCGCTCCAGCGCCGCCGCCAGGCGCCCCAGCCGCGCCTGCCAGAACTTCTTCATCTGCTCCGCCTTGCGTCCCGTGGAAAGCTCCTCCTGATCCACGGTGACGTGCGTGCGGGAGGGGCCGCGCGGCATGAAGAACACACGCAGCGGCGTGGCCCCCCAGGTGCCGTGAATCGAGATCGACGGCGTGGACTCCGAGACTTCCAGTTCGTCGTTCCGCAGCCACTGTCGGCGTTTGCGCTCGTCGGTCCAGGCAGCGAACACACGCTCCACCTCGGCGCCGATGGTGCGCGACGCCGACGCGGCGAACCCCTTCGGTTCGTGGGCGGGCGCGAATCCGCCGAACTCGTTGGCGTCGAGCGCCGGCTTGTGATCGATCATCCCTGCCTCCGGTGCAGCGCATGGCGCGCCGAGCCCGCGCCGCCCGGCCGCCGCGACGGGGCGGCGTCCCGGGTGGACACAGGTATTCATAGTATGCGTGCCGGACACCCCCCGCCGCCATCCTCCATGTCACGACACCGGCGTGGGGGGAAAGCGGACAGTTTCGACCCCGTTTCTCCCCGTTGCGCGGCCCCTGCGGCCCACCTAGGTTATGCCCAGCGAAATCGTACCTCGGTACGACACGTTCCACGAACGGGATGGGGCCTGGCAATCGCTGGGTCTTTTTTTGTTCGATGTCGCGCGCGACGTCCGGCGAGTGTCCGGCGGAGTGGGAACAACGCCCATCGTGAGGGCTATGGTCACGAACATTGTCGTCGGCACGTACGGCCATACCGGACTCCGACCACAACAACACAGAGGAGTACCGCATGCGTACGACCGGCACAGTGAAGTGGTTCAACGACGCGAAGGGCTTCGGCTTTATCACGCCGGAGGACGGGCAGAAGGATTGCTTCGTCCACCACTCCGCCATCCAGGGTAGCGGCTTCAAGTCGCTGGCCGAGGGTGAGCGGGTCGAGTTTGACGTCGTTCAGGGGCAGAAGGGCCCCGCGGCGGAGAACGTCACCAAGCTCGGCCGCTAAGGCCAACCGCCCCTTCGGGGGCACACGAAAGCGGCCGGCTCGGGGAAACCCGGGCCGGCCGTTTCGCTTTCTCGTAACCCCGGGCGGGTGTTGCCGGCCGTCCCCGAGCGCTGGATATTCGACCGAATGCGATTCCGCTCGATGCTCGGACTGCTCGCCGTGGCGTCCGCCGTACCGGCGCCGGCAGCCGGCCAGGGCGCGCCCCCGGCGGTCGCGCACGTGCGGGTCGTCGCACGCCGCGCAGGCCCCGTTGCCCGGCGTCACGCTGGTGGTGATTCGCGCCCACGAAGAGGGCGCCCTCCTCGGGGCCACGACCGCGAACGACGGGCGATACACCTTCAACGTCTTCACCCCGGACAGCGGCGTCGTACCGCGTGGTCGCTGAAGAAGATCGGCTACGTCCAGACCACGCGCCTGCTCCCGGGCGCGTTCGGGCGACACGGTGAACGTCTCGATTTGGGGGGGCCCCCCCCCCCCCCCCCCCCCCCCCCCCCCCCCCCCCCCCCCCCCCCCCCCCCCCCCCCCCCCCCCCCCCCCCCCCCCCCCCCCCCCCCCCCCCCCCCCCCCCCCCCCCCCCCCCCCCCCCCCCCCCCCCCCCCCCCCCCCCCCCCCCCCCCCCCCCCCCCCCCCCCCCCCCCCCCCCCCCCCCCCCCCCCCCCCCCCCCCCCCCCCCCCCCCCCCCCCCCCCCCCCCCCCCCCCCCCCCCCCCCCCCCCCCCCCCCCCCCCCCCCCCCCCCCCCCCCCCCCCCCCCCCCCCCCCCCCCCCCCCCCCCCCCCCCCCCCCCCCCCCCCCCCCCCCCCCCCCCCCCCCCCCCCCCCCCCCCCCCCCCCCCCCCCCCCCCCCCCCCCCCCCCCCCCCCCCCCCCCCCCCCCCCCCCCCCCCCCCCCCCCCCCCCCCCCCCCCCCCCCCCCCCCCCCCCCCCCCCCCCCCCCCCCCCCCCCCCCCCCCCCCCCCCCCCCCCCCCCCCCCCCCCCCCCCCCCCCCCCCCCCCCCCCCCCCCCCCCCCCCCCCCCCCCCCCCCCTCGCTTGCCCCGGAGTTCCCCCGCAGCTCGACACCGTGCGCGTGAACGCGCGGAGCGCGCTCCGACGATTACGTCATCGACGCGCGGATGATCGTCTCCGAGAGCAAGCATCGGTACGTGAAGGACGCCTACGACGCCATGCGCGACATCAACCCGGGCATGCTCGGCGATGGCGGGCGGGAATGCCGGCGCGCCCGCAACATCTGGGTGAACGGGCGGCGCGAGGAGTACAGTCCCACACCGAGCCTACGACCTGCCGATCCCACCAGTCGCAGAACCTCAGCCCGGCCGCCGCGGCAGCGCCCACCAACGCCTGGGCCAGCGCCCCTGCCGGCGGCAGCACGGCGCTGCCCCCGCCGCACGCCGCCCCCACGGATCTGCTCGCCATGATCAAGTCCGAGCACATCGCGATGATCGTGTACCACAACTGCTGGAACACGTCCTTCCCGGGCAGCGGCGCCCGGAACGCCATCTTCGTCACCCTCAAGGACGGGTCCCGCTTCGATCCCAAGCGCGGCCGCTATCCGATCGACTCCCTGCCCGACCGCCGGCGCTGCTCTCGTCACGGGCCGCCGGCCGAAGTCCTTTCCTCGGATCCCTCACCCCTCGGTCTGCACCCATGCCGCCTCTCACCCTCCTTTTCGACCTTGACGGCACCCTCATCGATTCCGTCGAGTCGATCCTCACTCCAGACGGTCCGCCTTCGAGTCCCGTGGGCTCACGGCGCCGAACGACCGCCGAATGGCTTCGTGGCTCGGCACGCCGCTGCGTACCCGTTCCAGCGGTCACCGCGACCCCGCCGAAGTCGAGCGCTTCATCGGGGCCTACCGGGGATACCAATTCTCCAACCACGACCGCCTGCTGCGCCCCTACGCCGGATCCGCCGAGACACTCGCGGCACTCCGTGACACGGGCCTCCATCGGGATCGTCACCAGCAAGTCGGTCGACCTCTCCGAGCGCGGGCTGTCGCACCTGGGCCTCCTCGATTTCGTCGATACGATCGTGGGCGCCGACTCCACCGAACGCCACGAGCCGGACCCGGAACCCTGCGGGTCGCCCTCGACCGCCTGGGCGCCACCGCCGGCCGCGCCCTTTTCGTGGCGACTCGGTGCACGACATGCACGCCGGAACGCTGCCGGGTGACCACCGTGGCCGCCCTCTGGGGGCCTTTTCTCACGCCGCTTACTGCCAACACCCCGCTGCTTCGCGGAGCGCCCCGCGGAGCTACTCGGGCTGGTGACCGCGCTGACGGAGCGGCGGCGTCCGGCGCTCCGCCCCTGGCCCCGGCCCGGGGCCCCGAAACCGGTCGCGAGCCCCGGGCGTAGGCCCCGTCACACCCTCCAGCCGGCCGGGGCCGCCCCCGCCCGGCGTTCCAACCCTTTGCCCGCGCCCGGTATCTGATCCAGTGTACGGACGGAGACCGACGACGCATGACCGCTGTGGCCATACTCGAATCGCCGACACCCCGACCGTCCGACGCCGACGCGGCACGCGCCGCGGCGGGTGATCGGGCGGCGTTCGAGCGGCTGTACCGGCACCACGTCGACCGGGTGTTTTCCCTCTGCGCGCGCATGGTCGCCGACCGCACGCGCGCCGAGGAACTCACGCAGGACGTGTTCGTCCGCGCATGGGACAAGCTGCATCTGTTCCGTGGAGAGAGTTCGTTCTCCACCTGGTTGCACCGGTTGGCCGTGAACGTCGTGCTCAACGCCCGGAAGACCGATTCGCGGCGGCAGGCACGATTCGAGGAGGAGGACGAGGAACGGGGCATGGACGCACACGCCGGGACGGTGGGCTCCACGCTCCAGCCGGGCGACCTGCTCGACCTCGAGAAAGCGATGACGCGACTCCCGCCCGGCGCGCGGCGCGTGTTCACACTGCACGACGTGGAAGGGTACAAGCACGAAGAGATCGCCGAGATGCTCGGCGTGACCACCGGAGCCACCAAGGCCCAGCTGCACCGGGCCCGGCTCCTCTTGAGGAAGGAACTGACACGATGAGCGAATCCGGGTTCCCCATCACCTGCGAGGACTTCGCCGGCCGGCTGATGGACCTGCTGGAGGGCGATCTGGACGACGCGACCCGCGCCGCGCTCGACGCGCACGCCCGCCAGTGCGACGCCTGCGGCGCCCTGCTGGCGGATCTGCGCCGCGTGCAACACGACGCGGCCCGCCTGCCCGTGCTCACGCCGTCGCACGACCTGTGGAGCGGCATCGCCGGACGCATCGCCGCCCCGGTGGTGCCGCTCGCCGAACGCCGGCGGGTCTGGACGTCGCCCCGCGTGCTCGGCCTCGCGGCCGCCGCCGCGATCGTGCTCGCCGCCGGCCTGGGATACGAGGTCGCCGCCCACCGCGCGATGCCCGGGACGGCCGCGCCCGCCACCGCGGCGCCGACGCGTGTGGCCACGCAACCGGTGCTCCCGGCCGACACCCCGGCGTCGCCGGCCGCTCCCGGTGGGCAGACCGCCGCGCCCGCTCCGGGCCGCGGAACCGTCGCCGGCCGCGCGCAGCTCGCCGCCAACCGCGCCGCCAACGCCACGCCGGCCGCGGTGGAGCAGACGTACGACACCGAGATCGCCGGCCTGCGCACGATCATCGCCAACCGGCACGATCAGCTCGATACGGCCACCGTGGCCGTGCTCAAACACAACCTGGCGGTCATCGACTCGGCCATCGCGCAGTGCAAGACGGCGCTGGCCAAGGATCCGCACAGCCAGTTCCTCATTCAGTCGCTCAACCAGTCGCTCGACACCAAAGTGCAGTTGTTGCGGCTCACGGCGGGACTGCCGTCCGCCACCTAGGACCATCCGATGCGATTCCGATACCTTTCCGCCGTTTTCCTGTTCGCCGCTGCGGCGCCGCTCGCGGCCCAGAACCGCCGCGACGACGGCCGGACCTTCGACCGCCTGCGCACCGACCGCGTCGACACCACCGTGGCCTTCCACGCCGGCGGCCTCGTGGCCCTCTCGTCGAACCGCGGCGACATCACCGTTCACACCGGGTCGGGGAACGTCGTCGTGGTCCACGCCAACGCCGACCGCGGACGCATCCGTTTCGACGCCAGCACCAACCGGATCTCGGTGGACGCCTCCGACGTCGGCGATTCGCGCATCGAGGTGACGGTCCCGGCCGGCGTGCGCATCACGGCGCAGTCGCGGAACGGCGACATCCAGGTGCGCGGCACGGGCGCCGACGTGTCGGTGCACACCCAGAACGGCGATGTCTCGGTGGAGAACGCGTCGGGCCACGTCGACTTCAATACGCTGTCCGGTGACATCACTGCCGCCCAACTCAAGGGCACCGTCTCGGCCAGCAGCATCAGCGGCGACATCCGCCTCAGCGACGTGTCGGGCAATGTGAGCGGCAGCTCCGTGAGCGGCGACGTGATTCTCGAACGGGTGACCTCGCAGTCCGTGGACGCCAGCACGACCAGCGGTGACCTCGGCTTCGATGGCGTCATCGACCCGGCCGGCCGCTACACGTTCACGGCACATTCCGGCGATATCTCCCTCGACATTCCGGCGCGCGCCAGCGCCCAGCTCACCGTCTCGACGTGGAGCGGATCGATCGACAGCGATTTTCCGATCACTCTGCAGCCCGGGGAGCACGACATCGGCGTCGGCACCAGCAAGCGTTTCACGTTCACGATCGGCGGCGGCGAGGCCCGTATCCGCGCCGAATCGTTCAATGGCGACATCGTCATTCACCGCCGCGGCGGACGCTGATTCTCTCTACCGCCCCTTCCGTTTCCCTCTGCTCCCCACTGCCATGCGCGCACTTCTCGGACTCACCGCCATTGCTCTCACCGCCGTTACCGCCGGCGCCCAGCGCAGCGACTTTCACTGGTCCAAGTCGGAGGCGGCCGGCACGGTCGTTTCCGTGCACAACATCAACGGCGACGTCACCTTCCAGCCAGGGTCCGGCACCACCGTGGAGGTCAGCGCCACACGCCACGGCTCGGACGGCGACGTGTACACCGTGGTCAAGGAGTATTCGCATCAGGTGGTCGTCTGCGTGCTGTGGCGCGACACCGATGAATCGTGCGACGAGGATGGCTCGCACATGCACTCCCACGACCGGCACTGGGGTGACCGCGGCAGCATGGACGTGACCGTCACCCTCCCGGCGTCGATGATCGCGCAGGCGAGCAGCGTGAGCGGCGACATCCGGATCGACGGCGCCCACGGCGAGGTGCGCGCCACCACGGTGAGCGGCGACGTCCGCCTCCGCGACCTGCACGCCACCTCGGTCCGGGCCACGTCGGTGAGCGGCGACGTGGACGTGGACGTCGTGGAACTCTCAGGCGACGGCCCGTTGACCTTCCGCAGCGTGAGCGGCGACGTGACGCTGGGCGTCCCGACCGGGCTCGACGCCGACTTCTCGCTGTCCACCGTGAGCGGCGATCTCGACACCGATTTTCCCATGACCCTGAACGGGCGCATGGGACGCCGCAACATCAACGCCCGCATCGGGAAGGGCGGTCGCGAGCTCTCCGTCTCCACGGTCAGCGGCGACGTACGCCTTCGTGCCCTGAAGTGACAGAACGACGACCTTCGAGTAGGATTTCCATCATGCGCCGATTGATTGCGATTGCCGCCCTCCTCGCCGCCGGGATTCCCGGCGCCGTGGCGGGCGCCCAGGATTCCGCCGCGACCACCATGCATTGGGCGTGGAAGGTTCCCGCGGGCGACTGGATCACCATCCGCAGCCTCAACGGCCGCGTCACGGCCCATCGCGCCGCCGGCGACAGCGTGACCGTCACCGCCACCAAGCACGTGCGGCGCGGCGATGCCGCGTACGTGCGGTACGATGTGCAGCGGTTCGGCGACGACCACCAGAGCGTGCTCGTCTGCGCCCTCTGGGGCGACGACGCGAGCTGCTCGCCGACCGACTACGATTCGCACAGCAACGACAACGACCGGCGCCGCAATCAGATCGCCGTCGACTTCGACGTCGGCGTGCCCGAGGGCGTGAAGGTGAGCGCCCACACGGTCAACTCCGAGGTCACCGTCTCCGGCGTGACGTCCGAAGTGCGCGCGAGCACCGTGAACGGCCGCGTCGACGTCCAGACCGACGGCGGCCCGGTATCGGCGAGCAGCGTGAATGGATCGGTGCACGCCAGCATGCTGCGCTACCACCCCACGGAGGACATGCGGTTCGGCACCGTGAATGGCTCGGTGGTGGTGGAACTCCCCAACGACGTGGATGCCGACGTCGAACTCAGCACCGTGAACGGCCGGTTCACCACCGACTTTCCGGTGACCCTCAGCGGCCGCATCGATCCGCGCCACCTGCGGGCCACGCTCGGCAAGGGCGGGCCGCGCATCACCATGCGCACCGTGAACGGGAACGTGGAGTTGCGAAAACACTGAGAAATCGGGCGGGTCGATCCCCCGCGCGCCCTGCCTCCACTGGCACTTGGCCCCCTCGGCCGGGTACAATTGGAGGCAGGGTTTTTCTCTCTCAGGAGTTCGTTCGCCTCATGGGTTTCTCGCGTTACTCGGTCGGTGCGGCCCCCCGTGTGCTGTCGGGCGTGCAGCGGGCCGCGCTCGTGCGCCGCACCTACGGCCTCGTCTTCGTCGGCGTCATCGCCACCATCCTCGGCGCGGCGTTCACGGCCTCGCAGCCGGCGCTCCTGAACGCCGTCGCGGCCCATCCGATCATCATGATGATCTGCTGGTTCGCCCCGCTGTTCGTGGCCCAGTCGCAGGCCCGAAACTTTCCGCGGAATATCATCCTCACGCTGCTGTTCACGTTCGTCACCGGCGTCTACCTGGCGCCGATCCTGACGTTCTACCTGAAGTACCAGCCGGCTGCCCTGGCGGAAGCGGGACTCCTCACCTTCGCCACGTTCGGCGCCCTGACGCTGTACGCGACGTTCAGCCGGCGCGACTTCAGCGCCTGGGGCGGCTTCTTCATGGTCGGGCTCGTGGTGCTGTTCCTCACGATGCTCGTCGGCATGTTCTTCCCGAGCGTCGGGGCGTCGATGTGGATCTCGGCGGCCGGCGTCTTCGTCTTCTCGGGGCTGCTCGTGTTCGACACCTGGCGCATCACCCGGTCCGGTCAACTCGGCGACCAGGACTACGTGTTCGCCGCCGTGACGATCTTCCTCGATCTGCTCAACCTGTTCCTGTTCATCCTCAGCCTCGTGAGCGGGGGCGACCGCCGCTGACCGGTGGCGCCGGACGGCCGGCGCTGCTAGCCCGGGCCCGCAAACCCCCGCTCGATCCGCGTTGCGAGATCGAGGTCGAGCTGGGTGATGCCGCCGGCCGAGTGCGTGGACAGGCTGAACGTCACCCGGGTGTAGCGAATATCGATGTCGGGATGATGGTCCATGGCATCGGCCATCCCCGCGACCTTCGCCACGAACGCGATGCCGTCGCCGAACCGTGGAAAGGTGAACGTCTTGGCCAGCGCGTCACCACGCCTCGACCACCCCGGCAGCGCGCCCAGGGAGCGCTGGATCTCGACATCCGATAGCTTTGCTGGCATTGGCCTCCTCCTTCCGGCGCGACGGTGATCCTCACAGGGCCGAGCGCTCTGATTCACCCGCATTCTATGCGCTTCGCGTTCACGAAGTAATGCCTCGACACTTCCGCGTAGCGATCGCGATCGCCCTCCTGTGGCCGTCCGTCCTCGCCGCGCAGTCACCGGCGCGTTCGCGGGGATCCTGGACGCGGTTCTGGGCCGGCTTCGCCGCCAGCATTCTCGCCCACGAGGGCGGGCACGTGGCCGCCTCGCTCCTCCAGGGCGCCCGCCCGAGCTTCGGCCTCGACCACGCCCGCCCCACCGTCTTCTCCGGCATCGATCCCGACCAGCACCCGCACCGGCAGTTCATGTTCTCGAGCGCCGGCCTCGACGTGCAGGCGATGGTGGACGAAGCGATTCTGGACGACCGCGAGCACGGCGGCGGCCCCTTCCGCCGCGGCGTCCTCGCCGGGGGCATCGCGACCACGGCGTTCTACCTCACGCTCGGCCGCACCGGCCGCGTGAGCGACGTGGCGTTCATGCGGCGCACGTCTGGCCTCACCTCCGCCCAGATCGCGCTCATCTACGGTGGGGTCGCCCTCATGCACGTCATTCGAATACGGCGCGACGGGCGGTTCGCCGACTTCTTCGTGCACCCCGACGCCCGCGCCGGGTTGCGCGTGGGCGTCCGCCTGCGCTGACCCTCAGGGTCCCCGCGCCGCCGCCGCCCCCAGCACGCGCCCGCCCGGAAACTCGGCGAGCACGCGGAGCCCCGAGCCCGCCGCGAGCGAATCGCCCGACACGTAGGCGGGATTGTCCGCCGCGAACGCCAGCACCACGCCGTCGTGCGCGGTGACGCTGTCGCCGAACGCTCGCAGCGTCGCAGCATCGCCGGACGCGGGAACGCCGCGCGTCGCCCGGTTCAGGTAGAGGTACGGGAGTGACGGCCAGTTGGAATACAGCGGCCGCCGGCTGCCGTCGGCGCGGACCCATTCGAGCAGCGGCGACCGGCGCCAGCCGTCGCTGGCCAGATCGAGCCCGTAGGTCAGCGACTCGTGGACGTGGTCCCGCGATGCCATCCACGAGGCCCCACCCCACGACACCAGCAGCAGCGCGAGCGCCATCCGCGGCAGTCGGCCGGCCGACCGCCACCAGGTAGCCGCCGCCACGGCGAAACTCAGCGACGCCAGCATCAACAGCGGCGACAGCAATCGCGCGTCGAAGGTGAACGCGCCGTCGGCGAACAGTCGCGCGCCGACGAGCACCGCCGCGTACGACCCGCCGAGCACGGCGCCGGCCCCGAGCACGCGGGCGGCGAACAGTTGCGGCACGTTGGTCGAACTCTGGGTGGGCAGATCACGGGGAAGCAGCTGCCAGAGCCGGTGCGCCCGCTTCCCCCCGATTGCCATCACCGCCGCCACCGCCGCCGCGACCGGGATCGCCGGCCACCAGACCCATCCCACCTGAGTCGCGGTCGGTACCAGCCAGCGGGCCACGGTCGCCCCCCCGTCGGCCAGGGCGTCGGGCAGGCCACCGTACACTCCCAGCCGGTGGAAGACCGCGCCGGCCGACGGCCCGGCCACCACGAGCCATCCCACACCGAGAACCGCCGTCGGGAGCAGGGCCAGACCCGCCCGCCGCAGACGCGTCGACCAGGGACGGTTCGAGAGCAGTGCCCACGCCGCGACCCCGACCACGGCGCCGAACCCCACGTAGTGCACCGCGAGCGCGCCCGCCGCACACAAGCCCGCCGCGAACGGCGTATCCGGCGCGGCCACCATCGTCGCCAGCGTGAGGGCGAACAGGGCCAGCAGCAGCGGTTCTCCGAGCACCATCAGGTGCACGTCCACCATCACCGGCATGAGCAGGAGGGCGAAGCCGAGCAGCGCGGCGGTGGCCATGCCGACGGCGTCGCCGGCCATCGCCACCAACACGGCCATCGTCACGAAGGCCGACAGGGCCTCCACCAATCGCGCGCTCTGCACGGGGGGAAAGCCCAGTGCGATCGGGAGCGCAACGGCGGTCGGGAACCCCGGCGCGTGACGGGCGAGGGGCGATGTGCTGTCGGGTGCGTCCCAGGGCGCCTCCTGCACGCGGAGCCCCTGCCCGAGCGCCAGCGACTGGGCCGCCCCGAGATACGCCGCCGAAATGCGTTGCAGGCCCGGGCCGGCAGGTTCGGTCACCCACAGCACGCCCGAGAAGGCGATGCTCCCCATCACCAGAGACACCATGCGGACGGTGAACAGCGAGCTGCGCCACACCCGGGTGGCTTCGGGATGCATGCCGAAGAAGAATTTCACAGGCAAGAAGATACGATGAAGACGGTGGAACGCCGAATGTTTTCCTTGTAGTTTCGGTCTTTATTCGGTATTCATTCTGCCGCCTCATGCCGACGAACCAACGCCAGCTCTCGCTCTTCCCGGACGCGCTGACCCGGGAGCGCGTGCTCCCCGTGATCGGGGAGCAACGCGACATCCGGTATTTCGCCACTCGCGCCCGCGGCGTGCTCAACGACCCGGGGACCACGGGACTCGATGGCTTCTGGTCGATCAACCCGTACGTCGGATGCGCCTTCGGCTGCGCCTACTGCTACGCACGCTACGCGCACCGCTACGCGCTCGAGCGGGCACTGGCCACCGACCCGAACCACGCCGGCCTGCAGCAGATCTCGCGCGATCTGCCGCCATGGCTGGCGTTCGAGCGGGCCATCGTCGTCAAGCGCAACGCGCCGGACGTGCTCGCCCGCACGCTGCGCAACGGGCCCGACCGGTTCCGCGATCTCGCGCGGGGTCACCAGATCGTGATCGGCACGGCCACCGACCCGTACCAGCCGGCGGAACGGCGGTTCCGCATCACGAGAGGCATACTCGAAGTGCTGGCGCAGCACCTGGATCTGAAAGTGGTGATCATCACCAAGAGTCCACTCGTCACCCGCGACATCGACCTGCTCGCCCGCCTGGCGCGACACTCGAGCGTGCAGGTGCACGTCTCCCTGATCACCGTGGACCGGGAGTTGGCGCGGCGGCTGGAGCCGCGCGCGCCGACCCCCGAGGCGCGCCTGCGTGCGGTGGGCCGGCTGCACGACGCCGGCGTACGCGTGCGCGTGAACGCCATGCCGGTGCTCCCCGGAATTACCGACGGACCGGAGCAGTTGGAAGCGCTCGTGCAGCGTGTGGCGGCGGCCGGGGCCGACGCCCTGGTGGCCGGTTCCCTGTCGCTGCGCTCCACGGCCCGCCAGCGATACCTCCCGTTCATCGCGCAGGAATTTCCGGAGTTGCTGCCGCGGTATCAGGCCACCTTCCGCGGCACGCACACCCCCGGCCGGCGCTATCGCGACGGCCTCAAGCGCCGCGTCCGGGCGCTGTGCGCACGCTATGGGCTGTCGTACGGCGACGGAGAGGACGACCGCCGAGAGACACCGGCCGGCGGCGGCCGCGTGAGTCTGCCGGGCTACGCGCCCGCGCGCGCCGCCCTGCGCTCCCAGTAGCCGCCGTCGGCGATCAGCACCTCGAGCACACGGGCATCGTCGTCACCGTCGTGCGCGTAGTCGGCAATGTGGATGCCCGACGTCTTCACCGCCGCACCGTCGGGCGCTTCGAGGGTGAGCCCCAGTGCGTCGCGCGATTGGTGGTAGCGCGCCAGCTTGCCCTCGTCGCGCACGCCGGCCGCCGGATCCGGCACGGCCTCGGAGTAGAGGCGAAACACCGGCTCCACCAGTTCGTAGCCGACGCCCGGGCGGAAGGCCCCGCGGGCGCGTCCTTCCTGGGGCCAGGTTTCCTCGAGGTCGGAATAGCCGATCACGATCCCCGCCAGCCGGACCACGTGGCGCGTGCGCGGGCCCGGCTCGGGTTCGCGGCCCGGCGTCACCCTTCGCCCGATCGGCTGGCCGACGTGGTGTCGGTCACCGGCCGGCGGATCTTGAACGTGAACTGCTGCTCCACCAGTTGGCGCACCTTGCGATCACCCACCTTGGCCGGGCGGAACCGCATGTACGGCAGCGCTTCGCGTACGGCCTGCGTGAATTCGGGATGGCTCGACCGGACGATCACCAGCGACGCGGTGTCGGCAAAGCCCGTGGTATCCACAATGTACTCGGTGTACACGGAACCCTCGACGTTCTTCTCGAGCAGGTCCGGCGGATAGGCGGGGGCGGCGCTGTCGAAATACCGCATGGCGACCGAGTCGACCTGCAGGACCGAGAGTACGGAGTCGCCGCCGGTCACGACGTTCTTCACCGGGACGGCGATCGGTCGATCGCCCTCTCCCTGCTTGGGGACCACGGCCGCCGGTTGCGAATGCCGGTTCAGCGGCGTGGGATCGAACCCCATCTTCCCGGTGGGCGGCAGCGCCACGAAGTGCAGCGTCTCCGACGGCCCCGGGGGCTCGGGGACGTGATCGGGAGGCGGCAGAAACTGGATCCGCTGTTCGATGGCCTCTTTCAGGCGGCGCGGTGCGTTGGCCGTCGCGGCGATGGCGGCCGCGATGACGAGCACGTGCGCAACCGTGCTCAGCACCGCGCTCGACCCGATTGCCGGGCGTTCGACGTACGATGTCTTCCACAAGCGCATCATAGGCCCTCCCGCGCCATTGCCGCGGCGTTACACCGCCTCGACCCTACTCTATCGCTCCCCAACGAGCAGCAGCAAGTACGGGTTTCGTGAACCTTTGACGAAGCGTTTCCCGCGCCGGCGGAAGAGTCCCTATCTCGTTGTCATGCCGTGAGGTAGCGCTCGCTCAGGATGCGGGTATGGTGCCGTTCGTGACCGGCCGCGATGTAGGCCAGAGCGCGGGCGGTGACGGGCGCCGAGCTGGCGGTGCCGGCCCGCCGGGACTCCTCCTCCGTCATCGCCTCGAACAGCGATACGGTGGCGGCCCGAACGGTCTGGAACTCGGCGAGCAGCCCGGCCAATTCGCGGCGTCCGAACTGCGCGTTGGCCACGTAGGTGTCCTGGTCGAAGCTCGCCAGCGGCGTCGCGTCTCCCCGCGAGATGCGGAGCGCCCGGTAGGCGAAGATCCGCTCGGAGTCGGTGACGTGCCCGAGCACCTCCTTCACGCTCCACTTTCCCGGCGCATACCGGTATCCGGCGCGCTCGCCGGTCAACCCGCTCAGCATCTCGTGCAGCGCCCGGCCCTGGGTCCGGAGCACGTGAACGATGTCGCCGTCCGGCACACCGCTCACGTAGTTGGCGTAGAACGGCGCGAATTCGTCGGCGGTGGGGCGCTGAATGGCGGTCATGCCGGGGGTCTCCATACGAGGGGTGAAGGGGAAGCGGAGAGCGTTGGTGTACCGAAGGTCATCGAGTGCCGGGCGGCCCGCGCACGACCACGGCGGGAACGCTCGCGTTGCCGACCCGATCCACGGCAATCACGCTCACGGCATCCGCGTTCCCGAGCGCCCCGTCGAGGGTGTACGTGGTGGCGCTCCCGGCGATGATCGCCGTGTGCCACGTGCCGTCCACCCGGGCCTGCACCACCCACTGGCGCGGGCGGCCGTCATCCCCCGCCTCGATCCGGACCACGGTGCCGGGTCCGTCCACCTGGGGGACGAGCGTGACCGCCGGCGGCGGGGGCGGCCCCTTCCCGAGCCAGGGGAAGCCGGGGACGAGCGCCGGCGTGGCATACGGGCCGGCCAGCAGCCGTTCGTTCAGACTGTCGGGGTCGCTCATCAGCGCCCCCATGCTGAAGAAGATGTCGCCGGTGGCACCCGGCTCCTCGCGCGTCAACCGGATCTGGTCGATGATCTCGCTCGCCGGCCAGGGAGGCGCGCTGCCCTGCGTGCCGGCCACGCGCGCCGCGTAGTTCCCCACCCAGAGGTTCCGCCCCTTGTCGTTCTGCTGCACCCACCACGACAGCAGGTCGGCGTAGCTCTGTCCGGTCTGGGCGATCGGCCAGTACAGCTGCGGCGCCAGATAGTCCACCCAGCCCTTGGCGAGCCATTTGCGCGAATCGGCGAACAGCTTGGCGTAGGCGTCGAACCCCTGCACGCTGGGCGGATTGCCGGGCCGCCAGATGCCGAACGGGCTGATGCCCACCGCGACCCAGGGCTTGGTGCGCTTCACCGCCTCGTAGAGCTGTTGCACGAACAGGTCGACGTTGTGGCGCCGCCAGTCGTCCACCGACATCGTGCCGCCGCCCTTGCGGTAGGCACGGTAGGTCGCGGCGTCGGGGAACGGCACGTCGCGTCCCCGGCGCGTGACCGGATAGGGATAGAACGTGTCGTCGATGTGCACGCCGTCCACGTCGTATCGCTCGACGACGTCGAGGATCACGCGAATGGCCGTCGCCCGCGCCTGCGCGCTGCCGGGGTCGATCCACTGGTAGTGGCCGTACTGGTGCACGAGATCGGGCCGGCGCCGGCTCACGTGGCTGCGCGCCGCCGGCCCATCGTCCCCCGGGTAGCGGGCCCGGAAGGGATTGAACCAGGCGTGCAGCTCGAGGCCGCGCGCGTGCGCCTCGCGCACCGCGAATGCCAGCGGATCCCAGAGAGGATCGGGCGCCCGCCCCATGCGGCCGGTGAGGAACGACGACCAGGGTTCCAACTGCGATTCGTAGAGCGCGTCGGCCGACGGTCGAACCTGAAAGATCACCGCGTTCAGATTCAGCTGCTGCGCGCGATCGAAGATCGCCGTCAGTTCGGCTTGCTGCTGCGCGGTGGTGAGCCCGGGCTCCGACGGCCAATCGATGTTGTCCACCGTCGCCACCCAGACGCCGCGAAATTCGCGGCGCACCGGCGGCGGTTCCACGGCCGCGTCGCCGCCGGCGGCGGAGGCGCGCGCCGGCGCGGGCACGGGGCCGGCCTGTTGGGCATGAACCGGGGCTGCCGCCGTGCCGATGACCACCGCCAGCGCACAAAGCCTTCGCATGGGATCAACCTAATGCATGCCTGCCGGTTGTCAGAACGGGCTGACGGCAACAGTTTCTCCGCGGCCTTCCCCGAGGAATCCATGTCCACCCACCAGCCATCCAGCGGCCGCGACGGCCGCCTCTCCAGGCGCGAATTCGTGGGCGCGTCGGCCCTCGCCGGCGCCGCCGCCGCGGTGCGCGGCAGCCTCCACCCGCTCGCCGTGCTCACCGCGCCCTCCGGGCCCGCGAGCGCCGCACCGGCAGCGCCGCTGGAGGAACTCTCCATCGACGACGTGCGGACCGGGTTTGCCGCCGGACGTTTCACGGCACGGTCGCTGACCGAGCAGTATCTGGCGCGCATCGCCGAGATGGACCGGCGGGGCCCGGCACTGCGCGCCGTGTTGCAGACCAATCCCGACGCGCTCGACATCGCCGACCGCCTCGACGCCGAACGCCGCGCCGGGAAGTCGCGGGGCCCGCTGCACGGCGTACCGGTCCTGGTGAAGGACAACCTCGCCACCGCCGACCGGATGCTGACCACGGCCGGCTCGCTGGCCCTCGTCGGTGCCACCGTCCCCCGCGACGCCTTCGTCGTCGAGCGGCTACGGGCCGCCGGCGCCGTCATTCTCGGCAAGGCGAACCTCAGCGAGTGGGCGAACTTCCGGTCCACCCATTCGTCCAGCGGCTGGACCGGCCGCGGCGGCCAGTGCCGCAATCCGTATGCACTCGACCGCTCGCCGTCGGGTTCGAGTTCCGGCACCGGGGCCGCCGTGGCGTCCAACTTCTGCACGGTCGGCATCGGCACCGAAACCGACGGATCCATTCTCGCGCCGTCGTCCGCCAATTCGCTGGTCGGCATCAAGCCTACGGTGGGCCTCGTCAGCCGCGCCGGCATCGTGCCCATCTCGCACAACCAGGACACCGCCGGACCGATGGCCCGCTCGGTGCGCGACGCCGCCATCCTCCTCGGCGCCATCGCCGGCGCCGATCCGCGGGATCCCGACACGGCGGGGAATCGTGGGCACGTGCACGCGGACTACACCGCCTTCCTCGACGCGGCCGGCCTCAAGGGCGCGCGCATCGGCGTCGCCCGCGCGCACTACATGGGCTACAGCCCGCCCACCGACGCCCTGGTGGAAGCGGCGATCGCCCTCATGAAGGACGCCGGCGCCGAGATCGTCGATCCGGCAGACCTCACGACGGCGGGCACCTTCGACGACTCCGAATTCGACGTGCTGCTCTACGACTTCAAACACGACCTCAACGCATACCTCGCCGACCTCGGTCCCTCCTCGCCGGTCAGGACGCTGGCCGACGTCATCGCGTTCAACGAGGCGCACCGCCAGCAGGAACTGAAGTACTTCGGGCAGGAGTTGTTCGAGCAGGCCCAACGCAAGGGGCCGTTGACCGACGCCGACTACCAGAAGGCGCTCGCGCACAACCACCAGAAGGCGCGTACCGAGGGGATCGATGCCACCATGGACCGGTACCACCTCGACGCGATCATCGCCCCGACGATGGGGCCGGCCCCCCTCATCGATCTCGTGAACGGCGATCCGGGCGGCGGGGGCTCCAGCACATCGCCCGCCGCGGTGGCCGGATATCCCAGCATCACGGTGCCCTGTGGCTACGTGTTCGGTGTGCCGGTGGGCCTTTCGTTCTTCGGCCGAGCGTATACCGAAGACGTATTGCTGCGACTCGCGTACGCATACGAGCAGGCTGCCAAAACGCGCGTTCCCCCGCGTTATCTGCCGACGGCGAATCTCGATTGAGCGCCGGCAGGCCTAGGTTCATCCGCCCGTTCGCAGTATTGTTCAAGAACCCTGCGATGACGTGATCAGCTCCATGGCCAGACAACGCCCTCGTTCAGCAAAAAAACGCAGCCCCAAACGCGGACGTACCCAGAAGGCGAGTTCGTCCGCGTATTACGTACAGCCCGGCAAGCGGGGGGCGGTGATCGTGCTCCGCAAGCCGTGCGGGAATCGGGTGACCCCAAAAGTGTGCGGAGTGATGCCGAGTCGCGGCCACGCCAAGGCGCTCGTGGAGCAGTTGGAGCGCGCCGAGACGGCGGTGAACGACCTGTTCTACGAGGCCACCGACGACGGCATCGAAGCGCTCGAGGCGGTACTCGCGGCCTGTCGCGAGGCGGTACTGGAGAAGCTGCCGGTGTCGGCCGCGCGCGCGCAGGAGATGCGCGAGGCGAGCGAGGAGGCGAGCGACGCCTCCGACGAATCCAACGACCCTGCGGCCTAGACTTCTCCTCCCCCGCCCCCGCCTCCCAGTGGCGGCGGTGCGTATCCCGAAAAGTGTCCCGTGTGATGCCAGGTGGCGGTGTCGGTCGCCAGACCCGGCTCGCCGTCCGGCGCCGGTTCGATCTCGCTCAACCGGCTGATGTCGATGCTCTCCGATCCGTCGGCGGCGCGGGGTTTGTAGATGTTCACGAACCGCGCGCCCACCACCACCTCGTCGGCCTTGTACGACGTGCGCGCGTGCACGGTCTGCGCGAACGTCTCGTCGATGCCGCTGAGCAGGATCAGGACTTCGGACTCGCACCGCCGGAGATCCTCCTGCGACCGTCCGAACAGCGGACTCGCTTCGTCGATCGGGTGGACGACGGTCCACGACAACGGAAAGAAGACGACGTGGCGCCGCTCCAGCTTCAGTTCATCGTACCGCCGCGTGCGCGTGCCGCCGCGGGTCTCGATCCGGCTGAACAGCACCTTCACGTCGAGCTCGATGAGTTGGCTCGAGCGCCCGTTCACGAGCCGGAACATGAATCCCCGGCCTCCCCGATAGGGGCCGATCACGGCGCGGCTGCTGAAGATGATGCGCGCCGTGGGGCGGGCGAACCGGGCGAACAGCACGCCGGTGCCGAGGGCGAACCCCAGCAGGCCGACGATCGTTTCGAGGGTGACGAGGAGGTTGGCGGGCAGGCTGACCGGCACGACGTTGCCGTACCCGATGGTGGCGAAGGTGTGGACGCTGAAGAAGAACGCCCGCAGAAACGACCCGCCCATCGTCGCCGCGGCGGCGCCGCCGAGCGCCCCGGGCCCGCAGGCCGCGTAGGCGAGCGCGAACAGCAGGTTCACGAGCAGATATCCGCCCACGAGCAGCCCGATGAAGCGCGGCCACGTGAGCGACAGCAATGCGTGATACAGGCTCAGCGAGGCGAGCCGCGGCAGGCCATCGCGCCGCACGTTGAACGACCCGTCGCGGTTGAGCAGGCGCGGCGCGTCGGCCTGGCCGACCACCGTGCCGAATCCGAGATCCCGGGGCTCCTCCACGTGCGCGCCCGGGGCCGGCGGGGGGACCGTCGTCACGCGCCCACTCCGCGCCGCCGCGTCATGGGCGCCGGCGCCCCCCGCCGCCGGCCGCCGCGCCGGCCGCCGGCTTGGGGAGCTGCGCCTCCACCCGCGCCCGCTCCGCCTTGAGCGCCGCCTCCATCTTGAGGCGCGGAATGCCGTGCACCATCCAGTCCGGTTCGGGCGCGCCCTTCAGGTAGTGGTCGAAGAACTCCTGCATCCGCATCGCGTAGTCGCGCTGGTTCACGGGTTTGGCCAATCCGTGGTTCTCACCCACGTAGGTAAGGAGGATGACCTTCTTGCCGGCGTTGCGGAGATCGTTGAACCAGGTGATGCCCTGGTTGAAATCCACCGCTCCATCCTTGTCGTCGGAGAGGATGATCAACGGCGTGGTAACGTTCTTCGAGTGGAACGCCGGCGAATTCCGGACGTATGCGTCCCAGTTGTCCAGGAAGCTTCCCTTGAAGCGCCCCTGGCTCGATTCGAAGATCTGGGCGTCACCGATGCCCGCGTTCCAGTACACGGAGCCGTACATGCTCACCATGTCGGTGAGCGGCGCCCCGGCCACCGCCGCCGCGAAGATGTGGGTCTGCGTGACCAGGAACGCCGTCTGGTACCCGCCCCACGAGTGGCCGTGGAGGCCCACGTGCGCGGCATCGACGATGCCGGTGGCGATCGCCGCCTGCACGGCCGGCACCACGCACCAGACCGCCGACATGCCCGGATCGTTCACCCGGTACACGATGTCGGGCAGGAGCACGGCGTAGCCGCGGCTGGTGTAGACGCTGAGATCGGGGGCCCGGGTGTCGCTCGGCACCACGTAGTTGTGCAGCTCCTGTGACCGCTTCTCGTAGATCTCCACGAGCAGGGGATACTTCTTGCCGGGCTCGTAGTTGGCCGGCAGGAACAGCGCCCCCTGCAACTTGTCGCCCTTGGCGCTGGTGTAGTTGACGAGGCGCGTGCCGCTCGACCACGCGAATTCCCGCTGCTGCGGGTCGGCATCGGTGAGCCGCGTGCCGCCCGAGAAATCGGATTTCGCCAGATACCAGTCGGGATAGTCGTTGAACGTCGAGCGCGCGTACAGCACGACGTCCGAATCCTTGGCCTTCATGAAGTTGAGCGCCGCGTCGTCCCACATCAGCCGCGTGGCGCCGCCGCGCATGCCGTCCACGCGCGCCAGCCCCGACTTCTTGGTCCACTCGCCGTAGGTCTGGAAGTAGAGCGGCTTCGACAGGTCGATCCCGTCGTCGGAGCGGTCCACCAGGGTTCGCCGCTGATACCGCACCTGCGTCTTCCGTCCGTCCACCGTGAGGTTCACGGCCGGCGCGCCGGAGGCCGACACCTTCCAGACGTCCCACCCATCCGACAGCAGCACCGCCGCGCCGTCCTTCGACCAGCCGATCGCCGGTTCCGGCGGCTGCACCAGGTTGTAGTGGTCGTCCTCGGCGTCGGCGAAGCTGACCGGCAGACCCCGCGTGAGGTTGCGTTCCTGCCCCGTGGCCATGTCGATGAGGTGCCAGTTGGCGTCCATGGCCCAGTACAGCAACTGCGTGCCGTCCGCCGACGGGAAGGCGCGCGTGATCACCTTTCGCACCGGGCGACGCTCGGCGCCGGTGCGCAGGTCGATGGTGTAGATGTCGACGAACGCGCGCCCCGTGATGCTCTGGTCCCGCTCATACGGCGCATTGCCCAGCGCGTACGCATAGCGATCGTGCGGAGCGATGGACACGGTGCGCAGCGAGTCGTTGGCCAGCCGGATCACCCGGTTCTCGGCCAACCGGTATTCGGCCAGGTAGCTGTAGTGTTTGTCCTGCTGCTCCTGCACGATCTGCTGCGACTGCAGGCGCGGGTCGTTCCAGTGCCAGAGGATCAGGGACGGCAGGTCCTCGTCCGACGGGGCCGCCGTGCGGGGCTGGTTCTGCGTACCGCCCATGCCCGGCGCCCCCGGTTTGACGAGCGACTGCAGATCGGTGCCGGCCAGCGAATCCCTGGCCGGCGGCTTGGGCGCTTCGCGCATGCCGAAGTACACGACCCCCAGATCTTCCGACCAGGTGGGCCCCCGGTCCGGACTGATCGCCATGCCCGCCGGCGCGTCGTTCCGGCCCGCAAGGTCGAGCACCGTCTTCCGGGGGCCGTCGGCGCCGAACGCATTGAAGGCAACGACGGCCACGTTGGTGTCGCGGGTCGCGCTGTCCGGCGTGACCCGGAGCGCGGCGAAGGCCAGCCCGCTGTCGGCCCACGCCAGCCGGCGGTACAGGGCGCGCGCGCCGTCCACGGTGCGGACCACGTTCGATGCCAGGTCGCGGAGCTGGATGCCGTCCCCCACGCGGTCGGCCGTTTCGATCGCGTAGGCCAGGTACCGGCCGTCATGGTCGAAGCCGAACTCCCCCACGTTTCCGACGTTCACGATCGTGCCGTCGGCGAGATGGTAGAGCAGCAGGTCCGACGAATGCGCCCGGGGGGCGGACTCGGCGCCACGACCGCCCGCGGCAGCCCCGCCCTCGCTGGGCGCCGGCTCCGTGTGCAGCGCCAGCCATTCCGGGTGGTCGCCGGCGAACGCGAACGCGCCGATGCGCGCGAACTCCCGCTGGTGCCCGTCGGACAGGTCCACGAGCGCCACTTTCGACTCGGCCGGCTTGTGCGTCTTGCGGGCTCGCTCCGCTTCGGCCTTGGTGGGAGCGACGTTGAAGATCGCCCATTTCGAGTCACCGGAAATCGTCGCCACCCCCGACCCGCCGCGCCCCCCGCCGCGGCCGCCCGAAGCGTCGCCCACCGGGAACCGCCACTCGGTACCGCCGGTCGTGGCGCGGATCACCACCGTGGCATCGCCGTCGTTCGGCGCCAGTTCGTAGACCAGCCATTTGCCGTCCGGGGACACCGACGCGCCGCGAATCGACTTCCAGGCGCGCATGTCGGCAATCGAGATCTGCTTGGTGGGTCCGGCGGCGGGCTGCTGGGCGCGCGCGGCCGGCACGCACGGCGAGAACATGGCGGCGCCGAGCAGGAAGCCGGCGGCGAGGACGGGGACACGGCGAGTCATGGCACTCTCTCCCGGTGGGGACTGGGGACGGGCGAACGGCGCGAATGTAGCACCACGCCGCGCCGCTTTCCACGCGCCGGCGTTCGGGGGAGGAGTCTGCGGGCGCCGGCGGCTCCTACACGCAGCGGGCGCCGGCAGCCCCTACATGCGGAACAGGTAGGTGAGCTTGACGAAGAAGGCGTCGTTCAGCCGGTACCGCGTTTCGGTCAACTGATCCACGCGCAGCGCCGCCGGCTCCGAGGAACTGCCGTACCCGGCGTAGAACACCGTGCCGGGGGTCGGCTGGTACGCCACCAGCCAGTCGATGCGGAACTCGTTGCTCCGCGACGGCCCGAGCGGCGCGTACTGTCCATTGCCCAACCCCTGCAGCAACGCGCCGCCCGTGCGGCCCTCGTCCACCAGCGCCAGCACGTTGCTGGTGCTGTACTGCCCGACGACGCGGAAGAACAGCGGCCGCGCGATCTGGTATTCCGCCTTCACCCGCGTGATGCGGCCGGACCGGACCCAGCTGTGGTCCGACGCCCGCCCGTAGGCCTGGAAGGTGTAGGACGGACTGATGCGCAACTTGTCGGTGGGCCGGATGAGCGCGCTCGCCTGCGTCAGATAGATCCGCGACGACGCCCACTCGTCGAAGTCCTCGTCCTGGCCCCACACGTACAGCAGGCTCCCGTTGAACCACTGCCAGGCGGGGGTGTTGATGGTGATCACCCAATCGCGGTTCGGCAGCCGGGGCACACCGGTGAACGGCACCGTGTCGCCGCCGAACGCCGCCGGCTGGGCGACGTAGACGTTCTGGTAGAGCTGGGGATCGAAGCCGAACGTCTCGAGGAGCAGCGCCCCACCCACCGACCAGCCGCCGCGCAATCCCACGTTGGCGTTGAAGTGCAGCTTCTTCTCGATGGCGTCGCGGCTGTGCATCAGGTACGCGTACTTCCAGGTCAGGTCGTAGATCGGATTGAAGCTGAAGCTCTCGAGCAACCGACCGGGCTCCGCGAACCAGGTGAGGCGCTGGTCCACGTTCATGTGCCCCAGCCCCGGCCGGCTGATGAACCCGGCCCCGGCCACGAACGCGGTATCGTACCCGGTGAACTGATATGAGGCGCTGTACCGTTTGCCCGTGCGCCGCACCCGCACACCCCAGAGCGGCGCCACGTGTACGCCCGTGGCATCGGCGGTCCGGCTTCCCGCCGCCTGGAACTCGAACGTGTGCAACGCGCCCAGCACCACGCGGCCGTCCACGTCGGCCACCCGATTCGAATAGCCCTCGTCCTCCTTGTCGGTGTAGGCGACGCCGATGCGCGACAGCTGCCCCAGATCGCGCTGCACGCGCAGGATGTTGTAGAGCGGACCGCGGCCGCCCCGCCCCGTGGTCCGATCGTACCCCACCGACGTCGTACGGTCGTCGATCGCCGAGAGGAAGGCCACGCTGGTGCCCGACACCTTGCCGGCGAGCTTGGTGGCGAACGTCGGCTGCTGGATCCGCCGCGTATAGACCAGGTTGCTCGGCGTGGTGAACCCCTCCATCCCGTCCAGGAAGAAGGGACGTTTCTCGGGGAAGTAGAGGGCCTGGCGGGGATCGTATACCACCTGCCCCGCGTCGGACTCCACCTGCGAGAAGTCGGGCTTGACCGTCGCGTTGAGCGTCAGATTGTTGGTGATCCCCCACCGCACGTTGCCGCCCAGCTTCGGCGCCCGGGCGTCGTACGCCCAACGCGCCGGCGGTCCGCCCACGCCCGGCGCCCCCAGCGTCTGCTGCGTGAGTTCCGGGTTCACGTCCACCACCAGCCCGCGGCGCAGGTCGTGCAACCCGTCCAGCGTGCCCTCCTGCGACAGGAAGCCGGCTCGGGCGAGCCGCACCGGCGTCCAGGTGTTCTCGTAGCCGGAGTGCCGCACGTCGCGGATGATGTTGATGCCCCAACGCTGCACGGCCTCCGACTGATAGCGCAGCGACTTGAACGGAATCCGGATCTCGACCACGTAGCCCCACGGCGTCACGCGCCCCTTCGATTCGAACACGAAGTCCTGGCTGAGATCCGCCTGTGGACGCGCCGTCACGCCGGTGCCGAACCCGCCTCCCGACGACGTGAGCTCGGCCATCGTACCGTCCATCTGCACGCCCAGCGGGTTCACCCCGAACACGAGCGCCTGGCGGGCGTCGTCGAAGGTGCTGAGGACGATCTGCACGTTGTCGTCGGCGCTGATATGGTCGCGGTCGGCCAGGGTGGCGTGCGGCGCTCCGTGCGACTCGAACGCCCGTACCCCGAAGTAGATCGCGGTGGGGGAATACCAGACGAGCACCTCGGTGGAGTCGTCGGCCGGCACCCCGTCCACCGGGGTGAGCTGCGAGAACCCGGTGAGGCGGGCCGCCTGGCGCCACGCCGGCTCGTCGAGCTTTCCATCCACCGTCGCGTCCGCTTCGAGCCGCGGGGGACGGGCGTGGATCGCGCCCTGGCGCGCGTTGTACGTGGAACCCGAATCGGCGGGGGAGAGCGCAGCCATCACGGGGAGCACGAGGGCGAGCAGCATGGCGGGCGGATCGGGAAGTTGGAGGAACGCGTCGCGGAGGGTCGCGGACGATGCCCAAACGCGCCCGCCGCGGCAAGGGGTGCCTCGTCAGCTTTCTGTTAATGCATCCGCTTCCTATGTTGAGGCGACCGGGTTCGGTGAGGCGCTGTGGTTCGTTCGATGGCTGGAGTCGTGTTCGGCGTGCTCGTCATCGCCCTGCTGGGCGCGATGGCGAGCGCCGTCGTCTTCCATGGGACGGCCGGCGGCACGATGCCGGCACCGCTGGCATTCATGCTGCTGCTCATGCACGCGCTGGCCGCGGTGGCGGGGGGCTATCTGGGCGCCGCGATCGCGCGCCGTCGGCCGGCGGCGCACGGACTCGCCGTCGGAGTGCTCTATCTCCTCGCCGCGCAGGTCGCGCCCGGGCTGCCGGCGCACCTGATGCCCGCGCCGGTCGTCCGCCCACTCTGGCTCACCGCCGCCGGCATGGCGGCCGGCCTCGCCGGCGCCGTGCTGGGCGGCGTGGCCCGCGCGCAGGCCGAACGCGAACACCATCCGGCCGCCGGATAGCGCCCCGCGCCGGCCGGCTCAGGAACCGGCCAGGCGCTCGAGATCGTCTGGCGTGTCCACGTCCGCCGGCATCGGGAAGTCGAAATCCACATAGGCCACGCGGGTCGGATCGCGCTCCACCACGCTGCGCGCCCCCCGGTCGCCCGTGAGCCGCGCCAGCTCCGGAAACACCGCGCGCGCGAACAGCACCGGCAGTCCCTGCACGCCACGATACCGGGGCGCCACGACGGCCGAGTCGTCGCCGCCGAACCGGGCCACGAGCGCCGGGATGATCTCGTCGCGGTCGATGGGCTGGTCACCGAGGGTGACGAGCAGGGCCACCGCGCTCGCCGGCACCAGCGCCAGACCGGCACGCAGGGAGGAGCTGAGCCCCCGATCGGGATCGGGGTTGTCGACGATCGTCACCGGAAGCCCGGCCAGGGCACGCCGCACGGCGCCACCGTCGCGGCCGACGACGACGATCGTCTGCTCGGGGCCCGCCGCCACCACGCGGTCGACGCTCGCCCGCACCAGCGGTTCGCCCCGCAACGGCTCGAGCAGCTTCTGCGATCCGAAGCGCCGCGCCGCCCCAGCGGCCAGGACCAGGGCGACGATCATCCGTTCATCCGGGTCGGCCCTGATCGGCCCGCACGGCCACGAGTTCGGCGGCGATGCTCACCGCCACCTGGGCCGGCGTCCGGGCGCCGATCTTCACGCCGATCGGCGTCCGGATGCGCGCCAGCTCCTGTTCGGTGAACCCCTCGCCGGCCAGGAATTCTCGCAGCCTGGTCCCGCGGGTGCGGCTCGACATCAACCCCACGTAGCCCACCGGCGAGCGCAGCACGCGGCGCAGCACCGGGAGTTCGTACTTGTAGTCGTGCGACACGACGACCACGAACGTGTCGTTCGTGGCCGGCAGTTCGGCGGCAATCGCCCCCGGGTCGCCCACGCTGATCTCGTCCGCCTCGGGAAACCGCGCCGCCGTCGCGTACCGGCCCCGGGCGTCCACGATCACCACGCGCATCCCCAGATCGTGCGCGATGCGGGTGAGCACCACCGCCACCTCGCCGGCGCCGAAGATCGCCACCGTCATCGGTGGCGCGAACGATTCCACGAAATACGAGGATCCGTCCGCTTCGTCGTGCACCACGCACGGCGCGTCGCCGGCGTGCGACTCGGCCAGACGGCCCACGCGCGCGTCGCGGTCCGCGCTGCCCAGCGTTCCCACGCGGGGCACGTCGGGGCCGACCACCAGCCGCGACCCGTCACCGTCCAGCGCCCGTACCACGAGCGCCCGCCGCCCCGCCGCCACGGCCCGTTCCGCGGCCGCGTAGGCGTCGGCGGCCGGGTGCGCGCCGCCGCCGCCCGTGACCGGTTCCACGAGCAGTCGCACCGTGCCGCCGCAGGCGAGGCCCATGTCCCATGCCTCCTCGTCGGCGAGCGCGAAATCGAGCACCTCGGGGCGTTCCGTGGCCAGCACCCGGTCCGCGGCCTCCACCGCGCGCGCGTCGAGGCAGCCCCCGATCGTCACCGAGCCGAGGATGCCCCCGGTCTCGCCGACGAAGGTCTTGGCGCCGACGATGCTCGACGACGTGCCCTCGGCGGCGATGAGCGTGGCCATGGCGAGGCGCCGCTCGTGCTCGCGCACGGCGCGGAACCGCGCGAGCACGTCCGGCGTCATTCCTCGTCCGATCCGAGCGCGTCGAGCCACACGCGGCGGACCTCGCTGGCGCCCGCGGCGTTCGGTTCGAGCGGCGAGCGGCGCCAGTACCAGCGGTTCTTCTGCTCCGCCTCCACGCCGTGCCCCAGGAAGTGGGCATGGAGGTCGGCCAGGCGCGCGCCCGGCGTGCCCGACGCGAGTTCGCGAATCCGGTCGTTCACCGCGGCCAGCGCCTCCAACCGCACCGGCTTCTTCTCGGAGTCCACGCCCGGGAGCAGCGCCGTCCCGTCGGAGGGATCGCAGACCGTGGCCAGGAGCAGCGTGGCGTTGGGGCGCAGGCGGCGGATGGCGTCGACCAGAAACTCATAGGCGTCGGCGATGTCGTCGGCCGCCTGGCGGACGATCTCCGCGGTCGGCCGGCGCACGAGCAGGCTCATCACTTCCGTGGCCCCCGCCGTGAGCGTCACCAGCGCCCGCGCGTCGCTCTCCTCGACGGTCGCCATCTGTTCGCCGAACAGATCGCCGATCGACGCGCCCTCTTCCACCAGCCGCCGGAAGGCGATCCCGGGGTGGGCCGTGACCAGGTCGAGCCCCGCGAACTCGGGCCATCGCGCGTCGTCGTTGGCGTGGAGGAGCGACGCCGAGCCGAGCGGCGCGATGTCGCCGGCCTCGGGCGCCCGCTCCAGCGCCACCGCCACGCTGGTGGCGCCGGCGTCGAGCGCCGGATACAGGTCACCGGAAAACGAGTCGCCGAAGGCGAGATACTCTTCAAAGTCCACGGGCAGTCCTTCGAACGCCGCCGCGGCGGTGTGGGGAGTTAGACGTCGGCGACGACGCCGCGCGTCGCGAGAATGCGCGCCACCGTCTCGCCGATCTTGTTGTTCGGCGTGCTCGCACCGGCCGTGACGCCCACGCGGATCGGGCCCGCCGGCAGCCAGTCCACCTCGTCGGCCTCTTCGTGGTCGATGCCGACGCGCCGGTAGTGGACCGACCGCAACTCGGGGTTGATGCCGGCGGCGGAGTCGATGTGGTAGGTCGGCACCTGCTCGCCGCACAGCGCGGCCAGCGAGATCGTGTTGCTGGAGTTGAACCCCCCGATCACCACCATCACATCGAGCGGCTCCTTGAGCAACTCGATCACCGCGTCCTGGCGTTCCTGGGTGGCGCTGCAGATCGTGTCGAAGGTGCGGAAATCGTCGACCCGCGCCTGGGCCCCGCGCACACGGGCGATCGTCTCCCCCACCGCCTCGGCGATCGCCAGCGACTCGCGGGCGAGCATCGTCGTCTGGTTGGCCACACCGATCCGCTGCAGATGCCGCGCCGGATCGAAGCCGGGCGAGACGGCCTCCCGGAACCGTTCGGTGATCGTGGCCCCGTCCACGCGGCCGGCGATGTACCCGCACACGAGCTGCGCCTCGTCCATATTCCGCACCACGAGGTACTGTCCGCCCGGATACTTGCGGACCTGCGAGGCCGTGGCCCGCGTTTCCTCGTGGTAGTACTTGCCGTGGATCAGCGCCGTGAACCCGTCGCGGGCGTAGCTCTCCACGCGCTTCCACACGTTGAGCACCGACCCGCAGGTGGTGTCCACGAGCACGCACCCGATGGCGCGGAGCGCCTCGAAGTCCCCGATCGTCACACCGAACGCGGGCATGATCACCACGTCCTCGGCGCGCACGCCGCCGAAGTCGAAGCCCTCGGGGCCCGGCATCAGGATCTCGATGCCCATCTCCCCGAGGCGGGCGTTGACGTGGGGATTGTGGATGATCTCCCCGACCAGGTAGATGCGCTTGTCGGGAAACTTGCGCCGCGCCTGATAGGCGTACTCGACGGCGCGCTCAACCCCGTAGCAGAAGCCGAATTCACGGGCGAGCGTGATCGTGATGTCACCGGCCGCGAGGTGGTAGTCGTTGGCGCGCAGATAGTCCACCAGCCGCCCGTCGTAGTCGGACGCCAGCTCGGCCTGGACTTCCGTCTTGAGACCGAAGCCCTTGCGGAAGTAGGTCGGAAGTTCGGAGGGCGTGGGCATGCGATAAATCTAGCGCAGCCCGGGCGCCGGGGCCTATCTTCACCCGACTTCACGGCATCCGTCCTTCCCCTCCCACCCCGCCGCATGGACGAATCCTACGACCTCGTCGTGATCGGCGCCGGCCCGGCCGGCGAGAAGGGCGCCGCGCAGGCGGCGTACTTCGGCAAGCGCGTCTGCGTGATCGAGCGCTCTCCCCGGCCCGGCGGCGCCGCCGTGAACACCGGCACCGTCCCCTCCAAGACCCTCCGCGAGACCGCGCTCTATTTCAGTGGCATCCGCCAGCGCGGCCTGCATGGTGTGGAGCTCCATGTGAAGCACGACATCACGATCGCCGACTTCATGCGTCGCGAGCGGGCCGTCGTGAAAACGGAATGGGAGCAGATCAGCGAGAATTTCAAGCGACACGGCGTCCGCACCGAGCGGGGGGTTGCCCGGTTCGTCGACGCGCACACCGTGGACGTGGAACGCTACGGGCAGCCGGCGCACCGCATCACCGGGGAGGCGATCCTCATCGCCACCGGCTCCCATCCGCAGCGCCCGGAGGGATTCGAGGTCGACGGCACGGTGGTCGTCGACAGCGACTCCCTGCTCTCGCTGCAGCGCATTCCCGACCGCATGATCGTGATCGGCGGCGGGATGATCGGCTGTGAGTACGCCTCCACCTTCGCGGCCCTCGGCGTGCAGGTCACGATCATCAACGGGCGGTCGCGGCTGATGTCCCACCTCGACGTCGAAGTGAGTGACGCCCTGCGCCAGCAGATGACGGCCCGCCTCGGCATCTCGGTCCACGTCGAGTCGCGGGTCACCGGCGTCGTGACGCATCACGACTACGCCGACGTCTCACTCTCCGACGGGACCACGCTCACGGCGGACTGCGTGCTGTTCTGCGCCGGCCGCGACGGCAACACCGGCGACCTGGGGCTCGACGCCATCGGCGTGAAGACGAACGCCCGCGGCTACATCCGCGTGGACGAGCATTACGCCACCGGCGTGCCCGGAGTGTACGCCGCCGGCGACGTGGTCGGATTTCCCGGCCTCGCCTCGACGTCCATGGAGCAGGCCCGCGTGGCCGTCTGCCACGCCTTCGATCTCAAGTACAAGCAGCAGGTGGCGCAACTCCTCCCATACGGGGTGTGGACGATCCCCGAGGTCGCCACCGTCGGCGCCAGCGAGGAATCGCTGAAGGCCGCCGGGACGCCCTACGAGGTCGGCCGCGCGTCGTACCGCCTGAACGCCCGCGGCCTCATTCTCGGCGAGGTGAATGGCTTCCTGAAGCTCATCTTCCACCCCGACGACCAGCGGCTGCTCGGCATCTCGATCGTCGGCGACGGCGCCTGCGAGTTGATCCACGTGGGCGCGGCGTGCATGAGTCTCGGCGGCACCCTCGACTATTTCATCCAGAGCGTCTTCACCTACCCGTCGCTCGCCGAGGCGTACAAGTACGCGGCCTACGACGGCTTGCAGGCGCTCACGCGCCGGTACGCCCGGGCCCGCGGCATGCCCACCAGCGGCCCGCACCCGGCAATCACCGAGATGTGAGGCCGGGCCCCCCGGCTGGCGTCGACCAGTGCTCCGGCGTCAGAAAGGGCGCCAGCGCGTATGACACGAGCACTTCATAGGCCTGCTGGCGGTCCACGAGTCCGGCGGTGAGAATGCCCACCGCCCCCGCGCCCCGCTTGGTGTCGCGCGCGCCGGTCAGCCGGTCCATGGCGTGCCCCAGCTCCAGTCCGCCGCGCACGGCGTCGGCGACTACCGGCGGCAATGGCATGGCCAGCGATCCGCCCACGCCGCGCCGGCCGTCGGGGGCGACCACCGCCGCCCAGGCGCAGGTGCGCATCGCCCCGTCGGCCTCGTTCACCACACCGCCCTCGATCCCCACGCCGAGGTCGGCGCCGCCGGCGGCGATCGCACCGCGCGCCCGCGTCATCGCCCCGCGGATCGTCTCCTCGTCTCCCACCGGCTGATCGCGCACCGACGACGCGACGCCGAATCCCTCCACGACGGCGTCGACGCCCGCCCGCGCCAGCACCGCGCGCACGGCGTTGATCTTGACCGGATTCGTGGAGCCCACGGCCACACGGCGAAGAGCGGCAAGGGAAGTTGACATGACGGCGGACCGGGAGTGAAGGGTGACGGCGGACACGGAATCTGACGCGCGGCACGCCGTGGATTCAAGCGCGCCGACGACCGTGCACGCCGCGCAGTCGCGCTTCGCTTGCCCTCGCCGGTGGCGCCTTCCATGTTTGTCCGCCCGCCGGTCTCCGATTCGTCCCCGCCCGTGACTTCACCCGCGTCCAATTCCGCGTCATCCACCGCCCAGCGCGGCGCCTTCGTGTTCCTGGGCGAGCGCCTCTGGCTCGACTTCGTCAACTCGGACGTGTCGGTGGCGCGGGCCGACGCGCTGAGCGATTTCGATTCGCTCGTCGCCTGGCTGGAAGTGGCCCGCGTGCTCGACGCGGATCGGGCCGCGGGCATGCGGCGCCGCGCCCAACAGCAACCGGCCGGGGCCTCGGCCGCCGTGGTCGACGCGCGCCGAGTGCGGGCCGCCCTCCGCGCGCTGGCCGAACAGGGAGCGGGCGACGCCGCGGCGCGGGAAGACGCGGTCGCCGAGATCAACCGCGTCCTCGGGCGCAGTGCCGGCATCCGCCGGCTCGAGCCGCAGGCCGACGGAACGTTTACGCGGGCGTTCGTGCCCGAGGGCGATGCCTTCGCCGGACTCATGATCCCGCTCGTCGAGTCGGCGGCCGACGCGCTGATCCGCGACGAACTGGCGCGCGTCCGGTGCTGCGCCGATCCGCGTTGCCGGCGCGTCTTCTACGACGTGACCAAGAACGGGGGCCGGCGCTGGTGCGACATGGCCACCTGCGGCAACCGCGCCAAAGCCGCGCGCCACCGGGCCCGCACGCGCACTTGACCGACCATCGCCGGCGTCAGCGCCGGCGGCCGGGTCCGCCCCGGCGCCCACTGCCGCCGCGTTTGCCACCGCCGCGTTTGCCCCCGCCCCCGCCCCCGCCTCCGCCCCCGGGCCGGGCGCCGCGGGCCCGCCCCTTGCCCCGTCTCGGACGTTCGCGGTCGGCCGCTGCGGGACGTTCATGCAATTCGTCGGGCGTGTACGGGCGGTCGAGCAGGTCCTGCAATTCGTCGAGCGTATCCGCGCGGACGGCGCCCCGCTTGCCGCGCGTCACGAGAAACCGCAGCGGCCGGTCGAGCACCGGCAGTTCCGCGGCGGCCAGGGTGCGCGCCACCTTCTCGGGCAGGCGCAGCCGCGCCACCCCGCGCGGCCCCTCCGGCGTGTCCTCCACGTCGTAGTGAATCTCCACCGGCTGCCCCCGCACCTCCACCCGCGACGGCAGCCGGCCAAGCCGCGCCCGCTCGTCGGCCGGGACGAACGCGTCGGCGTCGAAGCGAAGCGGCGCGGCGCGAAATTCCTGCATCGAATCGACGCCGGCGAGCGCCTGCTCGTAGAACGCCGCCAGCTCGGCCAGTCCGAGCCGCGCCGTGCGCCCGCACGACCGCCGCCAGGCTTCCCGCACGTGTTCGATGGCCGGCTGGTTCCGGCGCACGGCCGGGTGGCGTGACTCGCCGCGCGCCAGCGCTTCGGCGAGCAGATGCCTGGCCCGCGCGGCGTGCGCCGGCGGGAAGCGCTCCACGGACTCGGCATCACGCTCGAGTTCGAATCCGAAGTACTCCACCCGGCGCACGAGCACGAGTGCGCCCTGGTGGCGGCGCGCGTCGTACGCCAATTCCGGTTCGCTGCGCGTGGCGTACTCGCGGATGAGGTCGGCCGGAATCTGCGTTCCCTCGATGGCAGCGCGCGGAACCCCGAACTTGTCGGCGAAGTAGCGCAGCTCGCCGGCCACGGCCCCCCAGCTGCCGCAGACACTCGTTTTCGACACGCGCGCCTCGTCGCCCCACGCCGTGCGTTCGTCGATCACGAGCGTGAACGGCAGATACCGGGCGAGCAGTTCCTGAAACCGGCGGAGGGTGGCATCGCTGCCCCACGGCATGCGCGCCGGCAGCGGCACGCCGACGGCGCGGTACACGCTCGCCATGCCCAACGCCGCGTCCTCCACCGCCTTCACGAGCACGCCGCGGCGTTCCGCCCAGCGTTCCATGCGCTCCTCGTCGAAGACGTGCCGCGGGAGTCCGTACACTTCCCCCATGCGCCCGGCGCGGGCGAACGCCTCGGCGTACACGTTGTACGCGGTCAGGTGGTCGCTGCCCGGCAGTACGAGGCCGCTCAGGTCCCGTTCGTCGCGCGTCATCCGATGCAGCGACTCCACCGAACTCATGACGGCCAGATACGGCACCAGATCGTCCCCGGCGTTGGCGATCAGCTCCGCCCACGCGCGCTCCACCGGCATCGCCTCCACCGTCCGGCCGTACGGCGTCAGGCGGCCCTGCGCCACGATGCCGCGGCGCTCGAGGAGTGCCACCGCGTCGCGATACGCCGTCCGGTCCAGGGGAACGGGCAGGTCGAGTTCGTCGGCGCGAACGCCGAGCGCGGCGCAGGTCATCGCCACGCGCTCGGAATCGCCGGCCAGTTGGAAGTCGGGTTCCGTGGGCCGCAACGTCGCGAAGTCGATGTCGCGGTCGGAGAGGATGTACACCCGCCCACCCGCCACGCGTCCGTGCACGCGCCCCGCCATCTGCAGAATCTCGTTCGCGCCCAGGTGCACCTGCGTCAGCACGTTCCGTCCGCGATCGATCAGGTTGGCGTAGCGCACGTCGTCGATGATCACGGTATCGAGGCCCTGGATGTTCAACGCGCTCTGCCCCGCCGCCGTCATCGCGAGGAGAAACGGCTTGCGCTCGCTGCCGTCCAGGAAGGGGCGGATGGCGCGGATCGGTTCGCCCCCGTGGTAGAAGGCCACGTTCATTCGCGGGGCTCGCTCGGCGGCGAGCGCCGCCGCCTCTTCCACGCCGCGACGGGTCGGCACGAACAGCGCCACGCCACGTCGCTGGCGCTGGAACTGCTGCAGCAGGCGGAAGTCCAGGAAGTCGCGGGACCGGCGGTTGAGAACGCGCACCTCGGCGGCCTTTTCGGGATCGAAGGCCGATACCTGGAGCACGTCGGCGCTGTCGAGGTAGCGCGCGTAGAAGGCAGGATCCACGGTCGCCGACAGCCACACGAAGCGACAGCCCGCCCGCTTGCCGAGCGCGAGACAGAGTTCCAGTTCCGCCGACGTCTGATGGATCTCGTCCACGACGAGCGTATCGTGGGCCAGAATGTCACCGTCCTCGAACCAGCGGCGCGCGATGCCGGTGGTCACGATCACCACATTCCAGGTGGGCGTTTCCGGCGTCGCCTCCCGTTCGCGGTTCACCACTCCCACGCGCAGGTCGGTCGTGCCGAGCAGCTCCTCGGCGATCGGCCGGATGGCGAGCGTCTTGCCGGTGCCCGTGCCCGCCACGATGCCGAACCCGCGGCCGCCGCGCGCCAGTTCGCGCACCCGCGCCCCGTGGCGTTGCTCCAGAAACGTCTCGAGGTGGAGCCCGAGCGCGATCTCGATGGTCTCGCAGGCGGCGCGCGTGGGCGCGATGACGATTACGCGCCCGGTCGGCGGCTCAGCGCGGACGAAGGCGTCGTGGTCTGGCGGGAGGGATCGATCGTGGACCGCGCGTGTCACGGTGGCGGAAGGTGCACGCGTGCGCGCTCCGCCGGAACCCCGCGGCCCTCAGCCGCCCGACGGCAGCGGACCGGCGCCGAATCCGCCGGTGCGCGTGGAGTCGGGCTTGTGGCGGCCCGGCTTGTGGGCGTCGCCCTTGGTTCGCGCGTCCTGCGGCTTCTTGCCGGCGGAGGTCGAATCGGCCGCCTTCGGCTCGAGCCCCTTCGGCAGCGGGGCCACACCCTTGAGCGGCGAATCGGCGTCGGGCTTGTCGGTGGCGCGGCGATCGGAATCCGGATGCGCGTAGTCGTCGCCGAAGATCACCTGCCCCTTGGCGGGCCGGTTGCGCAGCGCCGACGCGCAGTCGGTGGGCGCCGGCTGCCGGGCGGCCGGCACGCCGTCCAGCCAGATGCGGCACATGCCGGCGGGCGGGCGCAGGTTGGCCGGCACCGCTTTGCTGGCCGACTTCGGCCGCTGGGCCTCGACCGAGGTGGCGACGAGCAGAGTGCAGGCGATGGCGAGAATGCGCACGGACTTCATAAGTGAATTTGGACGGCGATCCGGGGGAGACCTCACGCAAACGACGACCGGTTGCGCAGGAGGTCATACACGGACCGGCAGCCGAGGTTCACACGGCGGCGCGCCCGATCCTCGCCCGGGTCCCAACCCCTTCCAACGCCGGTTAATCAGTCGCCGAAACTGATCCCGGTGGCACGCGCCGTCTGAATCACGTCGTGGTCGAGCGCCACGCGCTTCGGCTCGCGCAGTGCGTCGGCGATCGGAATGGTCACGATATGGGGCGGTTGCAGGGCTACCATGTGCCCCCACTTCGCGTGCGCGACCGCCACCACGGCGGCGCCCCCGAACCGGGTCGCCAGCAGGCGATCGTACCCGGTGGGTTGGCCTCCGCGCTGCAGGTGTCCGAGCACCAGCGAGCGCGTTTCCTTGCCCGTGCGGGCTTCGATGGCCCGTGCCACCACGTCGGCCACGCCGCCCAGCCGCGGGCCCACGCCGGATCCTGCGGGCTCCATGAGGTACGGCGTTCCGCCGCGCGGAAACGCGCCCTCGGCCACGACGACGATCGAGAAGTGACGTCCCGACCGGTCGCGGGCCCGGATCTTCTCGCACACCGTTTCGATGTCGTAGGGGATTTCGGGAATCAGAATCACGTCGGCCGTCCCGGCCAGCCCGGCGTGCAAGGCGATGAAGCCGGCGTGGCGCCCCATCACCTCCATCACGATCACCCGGTCGTGGCTCTCGGCGGTGGTGTGCAGCTTGTCGATGGCCTCGAGCGCCGTGTTCACCGCGGTGTCGAACCCGAAGGTGCGGACCGTCCCGCTGACGTCATTGTCGATGGTCTTCGGCACGCCGACCACGTGCAGTCCCTTCTCGTACAGTTGGTGTGCGATGGACAGGGAACCGTCGCCGCCGATGGAGATCACGGCGTCGATCCCCAACTGGCGGGCGTTCTCGATCAGCTCGTCCGACCGGTCCCGTTCGGCGACCGAGCCGTCGGGTTGCGGCACCGGCCATCGGAACGGATTCCCCCGGTTGGTGGTGCGCAGGATGGTGCCCCCGAGGTGCGAGATGCCACGGACGGAGTCGGCGTTGAGCGCCACCACCTCGTCCTCGCCCAGCAGGCCGAAGTAGCCGCGCTTGATGCCGACGACTTCCCAGCCGCGATGTCCGGCGGCGAGCACGGCCGCCCGGATCACGGCGTTGAGTCCCGGGGCGTCCCCGCCCCCGGTGGAGATGGCGATGCGCATGGTTCGTCCCCGCTCCACGCGCGACCATCGCCGCGTGGGCCGCGCTATTCGGAGGTGAGGAGGTTCACGATCTCGCCCGGCCCGGCGTGCCGGCCGAGCTTCGACTTCTCGAACACCGGCACCCCGTCGCGCACGACTTCGAAGCGCCCGCCGCGGGACGGAACCAACGTGACCGTCGCCTCGGGAAACCGGTCCTCGAGCTCGGCCGCCAACCTGGCGGCCCGCGGTTCGTAGTTTCAGACCGTGCAGTATTCGATCGAGATGTTCATCGTACGCGAAGTGTAACCCGATTCGCGGGCCGCGTCAGCTAATGGCGCGGGGGTGGCCACGGCACGTGGGTGAGTGTGGCCAGCCGGTCGATGAGCGTGTCCTGGTACGCCACGACGGCGCGCAGGGAATCGAGGCGGTCGGTCGCGTCTTGCAGATCCTGCTGCATGTTCTGGACGGCTGTGCCCATGTCGATCACGGCCTGCGCCATGTTGGCCTGGGCGCGCGGGTTCACGCAGCCGGCGGCCAGGCAGAGGAGGGCGGCGGGAACGAAGGAACGGAGGGTGCGCATGGGGACTGGGGCTGAGGGTTCGCCGGGAAAATGGCCGCGCGGCGACCGGGCGTCCACGGCGCCGGCCGGGTGCGGCGGCCGGGTGCCGGACGCGCCGGGATGATGGCGCGCCGCCGGGGGCCGCCGGCGATCGTTGGGCATGTCCCGGCGCGCCACGACCCTCGTCGAGTTGCTCATCGTGCTGGCAGTGATGGGCACCATCCTCGCGTTGGCCCTCCCGTCGGTGACCGGCGGGTTCGCGAGCGCTGCCGTGCGCGCGGCGTCGCGGGAGGCCGAGACGCTGTTCGCCAGCGCCCGTGAAGAGGCACTGGCGCGGAACGCCGTGGTGTGGGTGGTGATCGACAGCGTAACAGAATCCGTACGAGTGCGGGTGCCGGGACGCGGAACCCGGATCCGCGCGCTGGGGTCCATCTATGGGGTCACGCTTCGCTCGACGCGCGACTCGATGAGCTACGATGGGCGCGGACTCGGTCGCGGGGCGGCCAACCTCTCGGTCGTCTTCAGCCGCGGACGGGCTCGCGACACACTGTTTGTTTCGCGCCTTGGCCGGGTCCGGCGGTAGGGGGATCGACGGTGCGGAACGGCCGCCGGACGCTTGGCCGCCGGACGTCTGCCAGCGCTAGATTGCGTTAATTGGGGCCTCGGGTCACGAAATTGTCTCTGGCGTGACCCCCATCACTCAGGAATGTGACGCTGCACCGCCGGGGGTGGGTTATTCCTCATGAGATGACCGACGACGCTGCCGACGTCCGACGTGTGCTCAGCGGTGACGTTGACGCATACGCGGCGCTGGTGGATCGGTACTACGAACAGTGCGCCCGGTATGCGGTCCGGATGCTGGGCAACCGCGACGATGCGGAGGATGCGCTGCAGGCGACATTCCTGCGGGCGTACCGCGCGCTGGCGAAGTACCAGGAGCGGGACAAGTTCAGTGCGTGGCTGTACCGCATCCTGGTCAATCAGTGCCGGAGTCTGGCCGCGCGTCGCAGCCAACGGGATCGCGTGTTCGTGCGCGAGGAAGCGTTGTTGCTCAACGCCGCGGACGACCGGGCGTCGGCGGGGTGGACGGGAGAGGACGAGGAGTTCGTGCAGCGCGTCCTGAGTGAGCTGGATCCGCTGCTGCGCGAGGCTTTTTTGTTGAAGTACATCGAGGAACTGAGCTACGAGGAGATGTCCGCGCTCACCGGCGTCGGCGTTTCCGCGTTGAAGATGAGAGTGAAGCGCGCATCCGACCGGCTGCGCGAGCGATGGGAGCGCATCAAGCATGACTGAGTCCGATCTGGACCCACAGGAACCGTACGTGGAGTGGATCGTCCGCGAAGCCCGGCGGCCGGTCGCGCTCAGCGACGGTCTGCGCGCACGCATCATGGACGCCGTCCGGGCCACGCCGCTTCCGGCGCGGCCCCGCCGCGGCCTGGGCTGGCTGACGTCGCCGCGGCCCGTGTCCCGGTCGCCGCTGGTCAGTTCGCTCCTTGCCGCCGGTCTCGTCGGCATCGGCGTGCTGGCCGGGCTCACGCTCACCAGCGACCACCAGCCGGCGCCGGCCTCGACGGCCAGCGGCGTCGCCGCTACGCCGGCGCAGAACGCCTCGGCGCCGGTGGTGCTCCACGAGTTCGTGCTCCAGTATCCCCAGGCCGCGCGGGTCTCCCTCGTCGGCGACTTCAACGGCTGGAACGACTCGGCCACGCCGATGACGCGCACCGATGACGGCAAGTGGATCGCCAAGGTGCGTCTCCCGGCCGGCCGCCATGTCTACGCCTTCGAGGTGGACGACGCCGGCAGCACCAAGTTCCTGCCCGACCCGGCCGGCCTCCGCGCCCCCGACGACGGCTTCGGCCCCAGTTCCGTGGTCCTCGTGGGCCAGGGATCGGCCACATGACCCGGCGTCTGCTCCGGCGCGGCCTCATGGCCCTGCTCGCCGCCGCGACCGTCGCGCCCGCCGTGGCCGCCCAGACGGGCGACCCACTGGCGCGGCTCGACACGGCCAGCCGGCGGACCGTGGAAGCGCTCATCGACTCCGCCACGGCGGAGGGGCTCCCCACGCAACCCATCGTCTCCAAGGCCCAGGAAGGGGTGAGCAAGCACGCCGCCGGGCCGCTCCTGACCCGAGTGGTCCGGACCGTCTTCCTCTCGCTGCGTGAGGCCCGGGCGGTGCTGGGAGAGCAGGCAAATCGCGACGAACTCACCGCCGGCGCCGCCGCCCTGCAGGCCGGCATCCCGGCCACCGCGATCATCGATCTCCGGCAGGTGCGCCACGGCAAGTCGATCACCGTCCCCCTCGTCGTGATGGCCGATCTGGTCTCTCGCGGGGTCCCGCGGGACACCGCGTCGCGGGCCATCCTCCAGCTCTGGATGCAGGGCGCCGGGGAGGCGGACCTGATGGGCTTGTCCCAATCCGTCGGACAGGACATACTATCTGGAGCCGCACCGGCCGACGCCCTGCTCAGCAGGGCTCGTAAGGTGCCGATCCGGCTGCCGCCTGCGAAGGTCCCCGAATAGCGGCTCGCGGTTTCCCGAAGACCGAGCTCGTAGCGCATGGTCGAGCCGACGAAGCGATACTCCGCCGTACTGATTCTGAGTCTCGCCCTGCTCATCCCGCAGCGCGGGATTTCGGCGCAACTGACCGGCCGGCTGCAGGCGGGCGCGATCATGAGCGCGGCCCCCGGTCTCGTGCCCGCCAACGCCCTCAGCCTCACCCCCGACGTCCGCTACGATAGCCACATGTTCCGGCTCGCCGCCCACGGGTCGGCCTGGATCTATGGCAATTCGTGGCAGTTCGCCGATGGAGACGCCACGGCGACGATGACCACGCCCACCCGCCACCACCTGGCGGCCCAGATCATCGCCAACGCCAGCCGGGCGTATTACGACCGCATCAACCAGAACGACCAGATCGAAGCCGACGCGCGCGTCCATCTCGTGTTCTCGCAGCGCGGCGGGATGTGGCTCGAGAGCGGCGTCGCCCGTCCCTGGCGCGTGGCCGTGGTGTCGTCCGTGGACGTGGCCGGGGCCGGCGCCTGGACCCAGCTGGGCGGAGCGACACTGACCGGGACCTACACCAACTTCTCGTTCACCAAGATCGCCAGCGCCAGCGACTCCACGGGGTCGCTCCAGAGTTGCACCAACCAGGCGAGCAACAGCCGCTGCCTCCGGCAATCGCACTTCAGCGACGTGCAGGGAACGGTGCACTGGGAGCGGGGAGCCGTGGAACTCAATGCCCAGACCGGCTATCGGTTCGGTGACGCCAACGACGTGAGCCGCGACTCCCGGCGCTGGGCGGCCGCCAGCGCCGTGGTGTGGCTGTCGCCCGACCTGGCCATGGTCGTGGGCGGCGGGCGCCAGCCGGCGAACCCCGCACGCGGCCTGCCGGCCCGGAACTACGCCAATCTGGGCGCGATGTTCGCGGCCTGGCCGTCGATGACGGAGGGCGCCGTGCCCATCGAGTCGCGCGCCAGCGCCATCAGCCGGTTCGACGTCGATGCCGCCGGCGCCTCACTGCAGCGCGTGCGGGTGCGCATCGTCGGCGTCGAGACCGTGGAGTTGATGGGAGATTTCACCGACTGGCAGCCGGTCAACATGGTCCAGCGCGGACGCGACGTGTGGGACGTCCTCCTCCCGATCGCCTCCGGTGTGCATCAGTTGAACGTGCGCGTGGACGGTGGAAAGTGGCAGCCGCCGCCGAACACCCCCACCATGCACGATGGCTTCAACGGCGAAGTAGGCGTCCTGGTGATTCGCCAGTAACGGGCGCCGGCCGGGCGGCCGGCAGGTCAGACCAGAGGGCCGGCAGCGCATCCGCTGCCGGCCCTCGTGATTTCCGCCCGACGCCTCGCGGGGGCGTTACGCTCAGGTGCCGCCCCGGCCGCCGCGGGCCGGCGGAATCACGACGTCCTTCCGCGGCAATGGCTGGGCCCGATTCGCCAGGTCGTACACGAACGATGCCACGATCACCGCATTCTGCATCATGTCGTGCGGCTGCACGCGCTCGTAGACGTCCTGATTGGTGTGGTGCGTCCGCGTCCCGTAGTCGATCGGGTCCTGAATGAACTGGAACCCGGGAATCGTCACGGCATCGAACGACAGATGGTCGGTCCCGCCGGTGTTGCTGATCGTGAGGGTCGATGCGCCGAGGTCCCGGAACGGCTCCAGCCACTGCTGGAAGATCGGACGTACCGCGGCGTTGCCCTGCAGATAGACCCCGCGGATCGCTCCCGTGCCGTTGTCGACGTTGAAGTAGCCGGCAATCTTCGCGTTCTCGGGCGTGAAGTGCGGGCCCGACGCATCCACCGAACCGAAGTGCTCGCGCACGTAGGCCCTCGACCCGAGCAGTCCCTCCTCCTCACCCGTCCACAGGGCCAGGCGGACCGTGCGGCGCATCGGGAGGCCGACGGTCTTCAGGATACGGAACGCCTCGAGCATCACCGCCGATCCGGCGGCGTTGTCCGTGGCCCCGGTGCCCGACTGCCAGGAATCGAAGTGCGCCCCGAGCATCACGACCTGGTCCTTGAGATCGGTGCCGGGCAGCTCGGCGACGATGTTGAACGACTTGCCGCCGTTGTCCACGAAGTGATTCCGGGCGTCGATCTCGACCTTCACCGCGATGCCCTTCTCCACCACCCGGTAGATGCGTCCGTAGTTCTCCGCGGACACGACGACCGTGGGCAGCGCCGGCGGCGCATCCGGCGCCCGCGACCCGGTGGACTGCACGATGAGGGTGCCGTCGTCGTGACGTCCCAGCTGCAGCACGCCCAGCGCGCCTTCCTGCATCAGGAAGGCGGGTAGCGCCTGTTGCATGGCGCGCTGCGCGGCGAACGCCGAGCCGCGGCCGCCGCGTCCCGCCCGACCGCCGGCCTGTGGCGGCTCGGCGGCCGCCATCTTCGCCAGCTCCTCGTCGGTGAACCGGTGCGCGTCGGGCGTGAAGTGCGGCTCGATGGCTGCCGGCTCACTCGTCATCACCCACTTGCCCCGCAGCTTCCCGTGATACCGCGCCAGATCGGGTGTCGAGTCGGCGTGAATCACCGCCACCTCCCCGGTCTCCGGCCCCTTGGTGCCGTCCGACCAGGCGCCCGGGTAGGCGATGAGCGGATACGGATGCGGGGAGACCACCTGCGCGCTGAACCGGTCGGCCACCCAGCCCCGTCCGCCGAAGTCCCAGTACTCCAGGTGCGGATTCGACGCGCCCCAGCTCGTGAGCTGCTTGAGCACCCAGTCGGCGGCTTCCCTGCGTGTACGGAGAGCCGGTGAGGCGCGGCCCGTACACGTCCGTGAGCCAACTCTCGATGTTCATGACCTGCGAACGGTTGAAGCCCTCGTCGCGGATCTTCGCCATGGCGGCGGCGTTCGGCGTGTCCTGGGCGCCGGCGGTGAGGGCGGACGCCGAGGCGAACAGCAGGGCGAGCGCCGTGGTCCGCAGGCCGCGCCGGACCGGTCGGGAAGCGTGAGGCACAGGGGGTCTCCTTGTGAGGGGGTCTCGACGCCGGGATAAGCAACCGCCCGAACGCCGTCCCGCAAGAGGGCGGCCGGCGTCTACCCGGCGGCCACCGTTCCGAAATCGAAGCCCGGCACCGAGATGCGGGGAATCGGCTCGCCCAGGATCCGTTCGATCGTCCGGACCATCGCGATCTCGTCGGGCGCCATGAACGTGAAGGCGTCACCGGTCGCGTCGGCGCGGCCCGTGCGGCCGATGCGGTGGACGTAGTCCTCGGGCTGCTGTGGCACGTCGTAGTTGATCACGTGCGAGATCCCGTTGATGTCGAGGCCGCGTTGGGCGATGTCGGTGGCCACGAGCACGCGGATCTTGCCGTGCTTGAAGTCGGCCAGGGCCTTCGTGCGCTGTGCCTGCGTCTTGTCGGCGTGCATGGCCGTGGCCGGGACGTCGGCGTGCTCCAGCTGGCGCACCACGCGGTCGGCGCCGTGCTTGGTGCGGCAGAAGACGAGCACCGAGTCCATGCCGTCGGCCTTGAGCAGTTCGGCCAGGAGCGCCGTCTTCCGGTCGGCGGGCACCGGGTACACCGCGTGCGACACGGTGCTCGCCGCCGCCGAGCGGATGCCGATCTGAACGACTTCCGGTTTGCGCAGGTACTTCCGGGCGAGGGCCTCGACTTCGGGCGGCATCGTGGCGCTGAACAGGAGCGTCTGGCGGTAGGGCGGGATCTGGGCGACGATGCGGTTGATCTGGGGCGCGAATCCCATGTCGAGCATGCGGTCGGCCTCGTCGAGCACCAGCACCTCGAGGTCGTCGAACACGACGTTCTGTCGTTCCAGGTGGTCGATCATCCGGCCCGGCGTGGCGACCACGATGTCGACCCCGGCGCGCAGGCTCTTCTGCTGCGGATCGAGCGGCACGCCGCCGTAGACCGGCGCGACGTCGAGTTCCGCGAACTTCGCGTACTTCTGCACGCTCTCCTCCACCTGCACGCAGAGTTCGCGGGTGGGGGTCAGGATGAGGGCGCGCGTCCGGCGGGGTCCGGGGGCCAGCCGGTCCACGATCGGCAGCGTGAACGCCGCCGTCTTGCCGGTGCCCGTCTGGGCCAGGCCGATGATGTCGCGGCCCTTGAGCACCAGGGGGATCGCTTCCGCCTGGATCGGGGTCGGGGTCTGATAGCCGGCCGCTTCGACCGCGCGCAGCACGGGCTCGGAGAGTCCCAGCTCCGCGAACGTGGGGACGGGCTGGCCGGGCTCCTGCGTCGTCTTTTTCCGTCTTGGCATTGTGCGGTGAACGCTAACGCCGGCGCGCCGCGGTCGCTACTCGCGCAGAAACGCCAACAGCGCCGCGTTCGTCTCGTCGGGGCACTCCTCGTTCACCGCGTGCCCGCCGTCGATGGCCACCACGCGGAGGTCGGCAATCGCCCGGGCGTGGGCCTCACTCCCGACGATCAGATGGTCGTGGGTGCCCAGCACGAGCAACACCGGGATCCGCACCCGGGCGAGTTGATCGGCGGCGAACGGCTCCCACGAGAATTCGTGCAGGCAGGCCACGAGCGCCGGCGCGAATCCAGGTTGGCAGGCGGTGGCCCAGTACTCGTCCACGTCGCGCTCGGTGACCCGCGCCCGGTCCCAGTACGCGAGATGCAGGAACCAGCTGACCAGCGGGCGGGCAACGAGGTAGCCGGCGTAGTCGCGCATCGCGAGCGGGGTCAGCAAGCGGGAGATCGTCGTGAACCGCACCGGCGCAAAGCCCGCCGGGTCGACGAGCACGGCGCGGGCCAGCCGGGGATGGCCGGCCACGGCGAGTCCGGCGACGATCCCGCCCCCCATGCTCACGCCCACCACGGTCGCGCCGTCGACGTCGAGCGTGTCGAGCAACGCTCCCACCGTGGCCACCATGCCGTCGCGCGAGTACCACGCCAGCGACTCCGGCTTGTCGCTCAGTCCGTGCCCCGGCAGATCGACGGCGATCGCCCGGTAGCCCGCACCGGCCAGCGCCGGAATCGTGTCGCGATACGAGTACGCTGATGCGCCCCAGCCGTGCACGAGAACGACGGGACGCCCGCCGGGGGGACCGGCTTCGAGGATGCGCAACCGGAGGCCGTCGCGCACCTCGACGAAGCGCGCCGCCACCCCCGGCGCGTGCGCCGGATACATCTCGTCGGCGCTCAGCGGGGTGGACGCGGACGCCCGGCCCCCGCCCCTGGCGCCGGCGCGTCCCACTGCCAGCGGGGTCAGATGACTTCGATCGTGCGTCCCGCCAGGCGGGCGATGAGCCCCAGGCGGAAGGTCACGTCGGTCCACCGCTCGTCGCCCGCCAACTCCTCCTCCAGCGGGTACATGGGCCACACGAAGGGGTTGGTGGTCTTCACCGCCTGAAGCCCCTTGTGGGGGTGCCACACCGCATCGCCGTCCCGGTCGTCGAGGAACCGCTCGAACAGTTTCGACCAGTTGTCGTTCAGCTTCAGGAAGCCGAGGCGCGCCATCAACTCGAGCCAGGCAAGCGCGCTCGCCACATCGGCGTCGGCGGCGTTGCGGTGCGGCAGCTGGTCGCCCATCACCAGATGGGCCTGGGCCGCGATCCGGCGGCCCAGCAGCTGCACGACCTCCTGCCGCGGCAGGGACTGCGTGACCCACGCGTAGATGCGGTCCATCACCTCGGCGTGTTCGGTACAGAACAGCGGCATGTGGGCCAGCATGTTGAGCGCGTAGATGGACGGCGGGGCCGCCTCCGGCGCCAGCACGTGCTGGTTGCCCACCCGGATCCACGGCTTCTCGGCCAGCGGGGAACGCAGGAAGTCGTTGATCCGGTCGAGGATGCGCCGGGCGGCGCCGCGTAGACGGGGATCGCCCTGATAGCCGGCCTGGGCAAGCGCCGCCGCGGCAGCCTCGCGCAGAATGCCGCGCCCGCGATGCACCATGTCATCGTCGGGGGCGGCCTTCCCCCCGAATTCATAGAGGAAATCCGGGTCGTCGTCCTCGGCGAGCAGCCGGAACAGAATGCGCCGGGCCTGCATCAGCGGTGGAGAACTGCGGTCCCACCCGTATTCGAGGAGCCGGACGACGGCATTGATCGTCCCCACGCCTTCGAAGTGCGACGCCCTCGGCGACGGCAGGGTGAGCATCGTATGGGACCAGGTCCCATCGACCGCCTGGGAGACGGCCAACAGCAGAGCCGATCGGTACGTATAGGGCAGTGTCGCCGCACGTGCCTCCGGGGGCAGCTCCAGCTGAGCCACCTCGGTGATCGCGCGGTACCGGATGGCGGTCGAGGCGTGCTCCAGCAACCACCCCAGCGGAAACCGCACGGGTGGTGGCGGCGGCGGGGGTGGCGGGGGAGGCGGTGGCGCCGGCTGCTCTGGAACGTCAGCCGCGACTTCGGGTTCAAGATTCGTGGTAGGCGGCTGGGTCACGGCGTCGCTGGCGTCGGGTGAAAGGGCGATGTCGTACCATCCTCGACTACGGGCGCGTAAGCATAGCGTTTTTCGGGTGATGCGCTAGAGGGCACAATATAACCCCTTTGAGCACAATCACTTGAGTGCAGGGTTCCCATTCTTTATCAGGAGCGTTTCATGCGGAAGCTGGCGATGGTGGCACTGGCAGTACTGTGCATGGGTGGCACCGCCTCGGTGGCGGCGGCCCAGGGCGGCATGGGCGGCATGGGCGGTGGACGTGGTCGGATGTCCCAGATCGATCGTGTGCTGCAGCAGCCGACGGCGATCACGTTGACGGCCGATCAGCAGACGAAGGTCGACAGCCTCAAGAAGGCGATGGCCGACGAGCAGTCGGCGGCGCGCGAGGCGGCAGGCGACGACCGGCAGGCGATGATGGGCAAGTTCCAGGAGATCAACAAGAAGTACATGGATGCGGTGCGGGCCCTGCTCACGCCGGATCAGCAGAAGACGTTCGACGAGAACGTCGCGGCGATGCCGCAGCGCGGTCGCCGTGGCGGTGGCGGCGGCGGTCGCTGAACCACTTCCAGCACGCATGACAGCGCGGGCCGCTCCGAGAGGGGCGGCCCGCAGTCGTTTGCGGCCGGCTGGACCGCAACGCACGCAACGGCGATCTTCCCACCCGATGCCGTTCGCCCCACTCCGGTTCGCCCCCCCACCCCTGCGCCGTGCGCGGTGAATTCGTCGACGTCGGCGGCGTACGCCTGTACTACTACGCCGCCGGCACGCGCGGCGCGGGCGAGCCGCTGGTGCTCATCCACGGATTTCCGACCTCGGGGCACCTCTGGGGAGAGGTCGTGCCGCTGCTGCCATCAGGGCACCGCGTGGTGGTGCTGGATCTCCTCGGGTACGGGCGGAGCGACCGTCCGGGCGCGGAACGGCTGGGGCTCGACGCGCACGCGGATCGCGTACTGGCCGTGCTCGACACGCTTCGCATTCGCAACGCGGCGGTGGTGGGGCACGGCCTCGGCGGCGGCGTGGCGCAGTCGCTGGCCGTCCGGTTTCCGGCGCGCGTGTCGCGACTCTGTCTGGTAAGCAGCGTCGCGTTCGACGCCTGGCCGGCCCGCGGATTCCGCCTCTGGCGCCGGCTCCATGCGCTGGTGTCCGCCACGCCACCGTCGTGGATCCAGTCGATGCTGCGCACGTCGCTGCAGCGTGGATACGCCAACGCCGATCAGGGGATGCACTCCCTGGAGCGGTACGCGCGCATCTTCGCCTCCGTCGACGGCCGGGCGGCGTTCGTGCGGCATCTGCGCGCGCTCGAGCCCTCGCACACGGTCGCGATCGCGGCTCGTCTTTCGGGAATCGCGATCCCGACGGCCGTCGTGTGGGGACGCGGCGACCCGTTCATTCCCGTCGCGGTCGGCGAACGACTGCGCGACGCGATCCCGGGGGCGACCCTGGACGTCGTGCCCAGCGCGCGGCACTACCTCCCCGAGGACACGCCCGCGGCACTCAGCGCCGTGATCGCCCACCTGCTGGCGCGCTGACGCGCGCCGCCTTGCCGCTGTCGGGACGCACCGGCGCCCGCAGCGCCGCCTCCGTGTAACGGCTCGCGGGGTTCCAGAGCATCCAACTCCGGATGCCGACATCCGTCCCCGCCCGCATCTGCGCCCGCACCTGCGCCTCGCCGTAGGCCGTCGTGCCGACGGTGAAATCCTGATACCAGGGTACGAGGCGGCCCGCGCCCCGCACGGCGACGCTGCGACGCTGGGCGTCGGTGAGCGCCCGCTTCACGGTCTCGTAGGGTTCGGCGTTCGGATTGGGCAACCCGAACGTGCCGGACGGAAAGAGCGACGGGAACTCCATCGGCGCCACGACGTCCGCCCGGTCGGCGACCGCCTCCCATCGCTGGCCGACGCCGAGGTCCGACGAATCCACGGCAGCCATTCCGCTCACGGCGACCGCCATCGGCACGTCGAGCACGCCGACGCGCGACCGGAGGAACCCCAGTTGCGCGCGAATCACTTCGCCCATCGTCCTGCCGTCGGCGGAGGTGAACTCCACCCGCTGGCTCTCCCCGGTCGACGTTGGGAAGCGCACGTCGGCGAACTGCACCTCGCTGAATCCGCGGGCGGCAGCCTCCGACGCCAGGTCGGCGGCGTACGCCCACACCTCGCGATGCCGCGGATCGAGCCAGGCGCTGCGCTCGGGATCGCCGGGCCGAGGCACCACCGCCCACTGCGGCCGGTGGACGGCCAACACCGGGTCGCGGCCGACGACGATGCGCGCCACCGGGTAGATGTGATACTTCCGTAGCGAATCCATGAGCGCGTGCAGGCGCCGGACCGGCATCGGCCGCACGGTATCGGCGCCGATCGCATGGGCGAGGCCGACGGTGGACGGGTAGAGCAGAAGTCCGTTGTCGTCCTTGACGTCGAACACCAGCGCGTTCACACGGGTGTGGCGCGCCAGCGCGATGAGCTGCCACACCTCCGGCCCCTGCGCCACGAGCCGATTGACGTACAGGCCGCGCAGAGGATCGGGGGTCGCCAGATGGCGCACCGGCGCCGGGCGCCGCGGCGCGGGAGATCTGGGCGTCGGCGGCGCGGTGTCTGCCGCGGCCACGGTGCCGCTGTCCGCGGGGCGTCGCGGCGCGCTGCCCCGGCGGTTGCGGGTGCGCGGCCCACCGCGGGCGCCGGCTGTCGCGGTGGCGGATTCCGCGGCCGCCGGCGTGGCCGGGGGCTGCTGCGATCGGTCGCCGCAGCCGGCGGCGAGGGCCGCGAGCAGGAGCGAGGAGAGGCGGGTGGCGCGCATGGCTGCAACCTAATGACTCAGAGTCGGCGCACCTCGTCCGCGGCCTCGAGGACGTGACCGATGTCACGCGACAGCGCCCGCGCTTCCTGGGTGGCGCTGGTGACGTCCCCGAGTGCGGCGTCGATGCCGGCCGAGCGGAGCTTCACGAGGTCGAGCTTGAGGTTCTGCAGGGCCATACACGCGCTTTCGAAGCGCGCGATGAGCCGCGATCGCCGCTCGAGCAGATCGTGCACCGTGGCCCGTTGCCGTTCGAGCAGCGACAGGCGCCGTTCGCGTTCGGTCGTCTCCGGCTCGCGCTTCAACTCGGAAATCCGCTTGTCGAGCACACCGAGATTCGCGCCCGACACGTCCGTGTCGAGGGTCGTCAGCGTGGCGGCGAGCGACCCGATGCGGTCCCACAGCGCCGTCACGGTGGGCTCGATCTCGGGCAGCATCTGCCGCTCCGTGGGGGTCAGCTTGGCCAGCACTTCGCGAATCACGATCCGGTCGCCGCCGGCGCGCCGGATCGCGGCGCCATGGGGTCCGCCCAGCACAACGGCGCTCGCCAGCGGGGGCTCCGGCGGCGAGGCGGCGGGCGGAAGCGCGGCGCGGTCCCTGCCCGCCGACTCCGACGCGCCGAGCGCGGCCGGGGCCTCGGGGCGCCCGCGGCGGAACAGATGCTTGAGCGTCGCCCCATCGGCCCACAGGTTGCTCCACCGGTGCACCAGCCCGATGCCGATGCCGAGCGCCGGAAACAGCCACCACCAGAACTCGGGTGACGTGAGCATGTTGATGCCGAACAGGAAGAGCAGCGTCGACAGGTTGCCCACGAGCCGGCGCCGGAACGCAGCCACACGCTCTTCGATCGGCCGGTCGGGCCGGTCACGCACGTACTCGAGGGCGTCGATCGTCTCCCCGTGCTTGTGCCGGCGCCGCGCCCGGCGCTGGTCGACCAGTGCGTGTCGTTCGTCGCGCATCTCGTCCCGCCAGCGCGCGCGTTGGTCGCGAAAATCGGCGGCGCGTTCGCGCAGCTCCGCGGTCCAGTTGCGCCAGTCCTCGCGATCGTAGCTGGCCGGCGGTGCGGGGAGCACGAACGCGGGACCGGCCGCGCCCGGCGCCGCGCCGGCGCTGCCGCCGGCCTCCGGCGAGGGCACGAACCCGGTGGACGAGAGCTGCTCGAGGCGAGGTGGGGCGGCGGGTGGGGCGACGACGTCGGTGGCCCGGATGGCATCGCGGAACGCCGCGCCGTCGGGCCAGCGGGCGGCCGGATCCTTGGCCAACGCCGTTTCCACCGCCCGCACGATGGCCAGAGGCGCGTCGCTCCGCTTGTCGCGGATCGGCCGCGGTACCTCGGACACGTGCTTCACCAGCATGGCCGGCGTGTTGACCGCCGAGAACGGCTGCTCGCCGGTGAGCATCTGGTAGGCGACGACGCCCAGCGAGTAGATGTCGCTGCGCCCGTCCACGTCACGCTCGCCCAGGGCCTGCTCCGGCGACATGTAGGCGGGTGTGCCCACGGCCACCCCGGTCACGGTGAGCCGGGAGTCGCCGGCGGCCGCGCGGGCGATGCCGAAGTCGGTCACCATCGTCCGCCCGCTGGGGCGGTCGAGCATGATGTTGTCCGGCTTGATGTCGCGGTGGACGACGCCCTTCCGGTGCGCGTAGTCGAGCGCATCGGCCACGTCGCCGATCACGTCGCGCACCTCGTCGAACGAGCAGCGGCCGATGTCGTGCAGGTGTTCGGCGAGCGTCTGGCCCTCGACGAGCGCCATGACGAAGTAGACCACGCCGTCGCGCTCGTCCACGGAGTAGATGGGGACGATGTTGGGGTGGTTGAGCTGCGCCGCCATCTGGGCCTCGCGCAGGAACCGCGTCTTCACGTCGGCGTTGAAGGCGAGGTCGGGCGGTAGGAGCTTGATCGCCACGTGCCGGTTGAGCCGCAGGTCGAGCGCGCGGTACACCGCGGCCATGCCACCGCGGCCGATTTCCGCTTCGACCAGGTAGTGATCCCCGACCGCCGCGACGAGCCGATCCTGCAGGTAGTCGCTCACCGCCGTTCAGCCGCCGACCTGGCTTCTCCCCCGGCGGTCCCGCGAGCCATCGCATCCGCCACGTACACGGCGCTGTCCACGCTGTCGGCCAGGTTGAGGGCGTTCATCGCCAGCGACGTGATGTGCTGATGGGTCTGCGTCCCGGCCCGCAGGCGGAGCACGTCGAGCTTCATGTTCCGCAGCGCGAGCGTGCAGGTCTCCAGGCGGGCCGATGTCGCGGCGCGCTTCTGCTCGAGATCCAGGATCGCCCGCCGCTGGCGCTTGAGATAGGCCAGGCGGTGCACGCGCTCCTCGCTGGCGCGGTAGTCCAGGGGATTCGCGGCGCGTTCGAGGCGCTCGATCTCCGCCTCGTAGGCCGCCATGCCCCCGGCCACGCTGTTGTGGTCCATGTCGGCGAGCGCGATCGCCAGCCCCTGGATCTTTTCGTGCAGCGCCAGCGCCGAGCGCACCACGTCGGGCACGCGCGACCGGTCGCGCTCCGGCATCGAATCGATGAGGCGGACGATCTCGTCGCGGTCCGCGTTCGCCTGGCGCACGACGTCGGCATAGGAACCGGCGGCCTGGGCCAGCGTGCCGTCGTCGATGCGGGGCCCCGGCAGCCGCCCCGTCCCCGCCGTGCCCCCCGACCGCCGGGCGATCCGCCGCTGGCGACGCGAGTCGAGCAGCGCCCGGCGCCGCTTCGAGTCGAACAGCGCGCGCGCATGCTCCATCAGGTCGTCGAAGACCTCCATCAGCGACCGGTCGCGCGGCTGCTGGAACACGTCGCGCCAGTCGTAGCCGTCGCCCCAGAGCTTGGCGTACTTGAACGCCAGCCAGATGCTCCAGATCGCCGTGATCCCGGTGAGGCCCGTGCCGAACAGAATCCCCATCAGGATGATGGCGCCGTTCACGTACAGGTACGGCCACACGCGGCGGCGGAACGCCCGCACCTGGGGCGCGTCCCACCGCCGGATCTCGTCGGCCGTCGGCATGTACGTGGCGGCGTCGTAGCCGCCGGTCGCGATCGGCGCCGGCGCCGGCGCGGCCGGGGCACCGACGCCGCTGGGGCCCGCCCCGGTGGGGGGCGCCGGCATCGGGCCCCCGTCGAGCGCCTTCACCAGGTCGCCCGCCGACGGAAAGCGGTTCGCCGGGTCCTTTTCGAGCATCAGCATCACGGCGCGGGCCAGGTCCGGGGGCACGTCCGCCCGCCGCTGCGTGATCGGCACCGGGGTTTCGGAAATGTGCTTGACCAGCATCGCCGGCGTGCTCCCCGCCGAGAACGGCGGCTCGCCGGACAGCATCTGATAGGCCACGATGCCGAGCGCGTAGAGATCGCTCCGCCCGTCGATCACGCGTTCGCCCGCGGCCTGCTCGGGCGACATGTAGGCCGGCGTCCCGATGGCCATGCCCGTGGCCGTGAGGCGCGAGTCGCCGTCGCTCACGGCGCGCGCGATGCCGAAATCGGTGACCATGGGCCGCCCGTTCTCGGCATCGAGCAGGATGTTGTCCGGCTTGATGTCGCGATGCACCACCCCGCGTTCGTGGGCGTAGGCCAGCGCGTCGGCGACGTCTCGGAGGATCCGGCGCACCTCGTCCACCGGCAGTACGCCCCGGTCGTGCAGGCGCTTGGCGAGATTGTCGCCGCTGATGTACGCCATCTCGAAGAACACCAACCCCTCCGACTCGTCCACCGTGTAGATCGGCACGATGTTGGGGTGGCTCAACTGCGCGGCCGTCTCGGCCTCGCGCAGGAAGCGGGTCTTGATCTCGCGGCGGAAGGCAAGTTCGGGCGGGAGCACCTTGATCGCCACGGTCCGCTTCAGGCGGCGATCGCGCGCGCGATACACGATGCCCATGCCGCCTCGCCCGATTTCGGCGTCCAGCTCATAGTGCGCACTCAAAGCGCGCTCCACGAGCGCGCGCATCTCGGAGTCCGCAGACGGGACGACGGGGTCAGACACTCAGCGAGCTCGTTTTAGGGCGGAATACGGCATTCTAGCACTGCGGGATACATCTGGAAAGGACGCGCCGGTTCGGCAGAGCCCCTACGTCAGACTAGCGGGTGGAAGTTGCAAATCCCGCCAGCGTGTCGTAAGTCGTAGACAGCCTGAGCGACCGAATCGGCAACGCGCCGGCGCCGTCGTGGGACTAAGTGTATGCGGGCTCTCACTTACCACCCATCGACGAGTTGTGGAACGGAGTCTGCATCCTGCGGTACTGCCGATGGTAGGCATTACCTCTTCCTGGAGTACCTGTTTCGCATGGCACAGCGCCAGACACTGCCGGTTCTTCCCCTTCGGGGGACGGTCGTCTTCCCCGGTCTCACCGCGCCCATCGCCGCCGGCCGGCCCGGCACCCTGCGGGCCATCGAGGCCGCGCTGAAGGCCGACCGCCTCGTATTCGCGGTCGCGCAGCGCGACAACACCGACGAGGCCACCCCCGAGATCCTGTACGCAATGGGCGTCGTGGCGCGCATCGGACAGATCCAGCGCGGCCTGGGCGGCGTGCAGCTGCTGCTGCAGGGCGAGCAGCGGGCCACCGCCCTCCAGTACAGCTCCAACGAGGGGTATCTCAACGCCGTCGTCGTCGACGTCGAGGAGATGAAGCCGGTCAACGACGAGGATCCGGCCTTCGTGGCGCTGTACAAGGAAATCCGTGAACGCGCCGGGGAACTGGGCGAACGCCGCGGTCTGCCCGAAGAGGTCGTGCACCAGGTGCTCGACTCGGTCACCGATCCGGGCCGGTTCGCGGATCTCGTGGCCGGGTACATCGAGCTGCCGACCCCCGAAAAGCAGGGCCTGCTGGAGATCCTCAGCGTCGAGGAGCGGCTGCGCCGCGTGCTCGTGCACGTCCAGAAGCAGATCGGCATGATCGAGATGCAGGAGGAGATCAAGTCGCAGGTCCAGGAAGAGCTGGGCGAACGGCAGCGCGAGATGTTCCTCCGCGAGCAGATGAAGGCGATCCAGAAGGAACTCGGCGACGACGATTCGTCGAAGGAGATCGAGGAGCTGCGCGAGAAGCTCGACGCGCTCCGGCTCCCCAAGGAGGCGCGGGCGGAGGTCGAGCGCGAGCTGGGCCGCCTCGAGCGGGCCGGCCGCGAATCGATGGAAGCGCAGGTCATTCGCACCTACCTCGAGTGGATCGCCGAGCTCCCGTGGGATGCGCGCTCCGATGACGATCTCGACCTGAAGCACGCCTCGACGATTCTCGACGAGGACCACTACGGGCTGCCCGACGTCAAGGATCGCGTGCTCGAGTTCCTGGCCGTGCGCCAACTGCGCGCCCACCAGCTGGCCGAGGAATTGAAGAAGACCGGCGAGATGCCGATCGTGAAGATGCAGTCGTCGCGCGAGGACGCGAATCCGTCGCTCGCCAGGGCCGACGACGATCGCGCCATTACCGACGAGAAGGAGGCCAAGGCGCGCGCCATGGCCAAGGGGCCGATCCTGCTGTTCGTCGGCCCGCCGGGCGTCGGCAAGACGTCGATCGCCAAGTCGATCGCCCGGGCGCTCAATCGCAAGTACGTGCGGGCCGCCCTCGGCGGCGCCCGCGACGAGGCCGATATCCGCGGCCATCGGCGTACGTACGTCGGCGCCATGCCGGGGCGCATCATTCAGGGGATGAAGCAGGCCGGTACGAAGAACCCGGTGTTCCTGCTCGACGAGGTGGACAAGCTGGGCGTCAGCTTCCAGGGCGACCCGGCGAGCGCGCTGCTCGAGGTGCTCGATCCGGCCCAGAACGACACGTTCACCGATCACTACCTGGGCGTGCCCTTCGACCTGAGCGAGGTCCTGTTCGTGGCCACCGCCAACTTCATCCAGAACATCCCGGGCCCGCTGCTCGACCGGATGGAAGTGGTGGAGTTCGCCGGCTACACCGAGCGCGAAAAGGCCGAGATCGCCAAGAAGTATCTGATTCCGCGCCAGCTCGAGGAGAACGGACTCGCCGACAAGAACATCGGCTTCAGCGACGACGCCGTGATGACCGTGGTCAGCAAGTACACGCGGGAGAGCGGCGTGCGCCAGCTGGAGCGGCAGATCGGCGCCGTGGCCCGCAAGGTGGCGCGCCGCGTCGCCTCGGGCGAGACCGAGGCGGTACACGACCACGTCATCGACCCCGCGGAAGTGGCGGACCTGCTCGGCCGGCCGCGGGTGCACCCCGAACACGCCGCGGAGGAGAGCGAGGTGGGCGTGGCCACCGGCATGTACTACACGCCGGCCGGCGGCGACATCATGTTCGTCGAGGCGGCGATCCGCCGGATGTTCGCCACGAGCCCGGCCCAGCCGGAAGACGCCAAGGTGCAGGTGAGCGGGTGGGGGAGCCTGTCGCTCATTCTCACCGGTCAGCTGGGCGACGTGATGAAGGAGAGCGCGCGGGCCGCGCTCACGTACGCCGCGACGCACGCCGACACCCTCGACATCCCGGCCGACAAACTCGGCTCGATCGAGGTCCACATCCACGTACCCGCCGGCGCCATCCCGAAGGACGGCCCGTCGGCCGGCGTGACCATGGCCACTGCGCTCGTGAGCGCGATGTCCAATCGCCCCGTCCGCAAGGACGTGGCGATGACCGGCGAGACCTCGCTGCGCGGCCGCGTGATGCCGATCGGCGGCCTCAAGGAGAAGGTGCTGGGCGCCCACCGGGCGGGAATCACGCACATCATCCTGCCCAAGGACAACGAGGCCGACCTCGAAGACATCCCGGCGGACGTGCGCGAACAGATGGTGTTCCATCCGGTGTCGACGCTCGACGAGGTGTTCGCCGTCGCCCTGCTTCCGGTGGGTGGCGGCACCGAAGGGGCGCACGCCCTGGAAGATCTGGCCGACCAGATGGTGGGCGCCGGCCAGGCCTGACCGTCACCCGGCGCGGTCCCGGCCAGCGGCCGGGACCGCGTGCCCGTCACACCCGCCCGCGCGCATCCCAGGTGGGCGTGGGCTCGGCCCCGAAGCCGCGCTTGAACCGGAAGAGTCCGTGGTCCGGGTGCTGCTCGTCCTCGGCGCCCGAGGGCACGCCGCCCAGGTGCAGTTCGGTGACGCCCGCCGCGCACAACTCCCGCATGACGTGGCCGAATGCGCCGAATGGCGCCCGGAGCGTGTACCCGTCGGCCGCCGTTCCGCCCACGAGGTAGTACGCGCGCCTGCCGTAGACGAGAATTCCGAGCGCCGAGAGTGGTCGTCCGTCGTGTTCGAGGAACCAGAACCGGATGCCGCCGGCACGCAGCCAGGCGTCCATCGTCCGCGCGTATTCGTCGTCCGGTATCGGCTGGGCGTGGGTCTGGCCCATCTCCCACCGACGTGCGTACGTGGTGTCCTGCAGGCGGCGCAGCGTCATCGCGCCGTCGTGCGTGGAGTTCTCGCGGAAGGCGAAGCCCTGGTCCATGCCCTTGCGCACGTTTCGTCGATGCGTGGACGACATCCCGGCGAGCGTCGCCTCGAGCGTTTCGCCGAGCGGGACGGCGAACTCGAGCCTCCGGTTCACGGCGAATCCGAGGTCGCGAAGCGACTCGGTGGCGGCCGGGCGCAGCGAGGCGTACGCGGAACACTCCAGCCAGCCGAACCGCTGGGCCCGCGCGAACTCGCGGAGTGCGTCCGCGGCGTCGCCCAGCTCCACGCCGGCACGCAGGAGCGGAGTGGTGTTGAGCAGCAACTCGCTCCGCCGCCGGCCCACGAAGGGCCGGCGCGACCGGGCGCCCCAGGCGACGGCGTATCCCGCCGGCTCGCCGTCGGACAGAAATTCCAGAAACCAGGGTTCGCCCCCGAGGCCGGCGACGACGCCGCCCCATCCGGCCCCGTGAAACGCGTTTCCCCCCATCCCGCGTACCCGCCCATCCCAGTCGGCTGGTGCGTGGTCGCGCGTGGCCCGGATGGAAAGCGCCGGAGGTCCGGCTCGATGGGAGTCCGGAGGGGTACCCGTCATGCTGGCGTGGAGAGGTTCACGACGTCCTGATCAGTGAAACAGCACCGCTCCCCATTGCGGCACCCGCCACGGATTGTCGCGGGTCGCGAGGGGACCGGTGCCGGGCACGAAGTACTCCGTGTAGACACTGTCGGGCGGCGTGAACAGCCCGGCCGGCCCGCCGGTGGCACGGTCGCGCAGACCGAACACCAGGCTCGGACGCGGTCGGAAAGCTGCCGGCGCTCCTGCCGGCATAATAGTCGCTCACCATCTCGCCCCACACCGGAGCGGCCAGCGACCCTCCCGCCACGCCGAGCGCGATCGGCTCCGGCTGATCGAACCCCAGCCAGACGCCGGCCACGAGGTGGGGCGTCATGCCGACGAACCACACATCCACGTTGTCGTTGGTGGTGCCGGTCTTGCCGGCAATCGGGATGTCGTCGGGCACCATCCGGCGTGCCACCCGTCCGGTGCCGCGCTCCGTCACTTCGCGCATCATGTCGCGCACGATGAACGCCACCGCCGGGTCGAGCACGCGCCGCGGTGCGCTGTCCGGCGCCGTGTACACGGTGCGGCCGTAGCGATCGTCGATGCGGGTGACGAGCCGCGGCGTGACCGCCAGCCCGTTGGTGGCGAACGCGGCGTAGGCGGTGACGAAGTCCAGCGGCTTCACCACCGAGGCCCCGATCGCGCTGGACGGAACGGGATCGATGGGCGTCTCGATGCCCATGCGCCGCGCCAGGGCGGCGATCGAATCCATGCCGATGAGCTGGCCCAATTGGATCGCCACGGCGTTGCGCGAATGGATGAGGCCTTCACGAATCGTCATCGGGCCGAGAAACCGTCCGTCGTCGTCCCGGGGTTCGTACACGTCGCCGTTGGGAAGCGGGATGGCGAGGGCGGTGTCGGGCACGATCGTGTTGGCGGCGATCCCCTCCTCGAGTGCCTTGGCGTACACGAACGGCTTGAACGACGAACCCGGCTGCCGGGCCGCGTTGACCGCGCGATCGAACGGCGAGGCATCGTAGTCCCGCCCGCCGACCAGTGCCTGCACGTCACCGGTGTACGGATCGACGGCCACCACCATGCCCTGGAGGTAGTTGGTCCGCGCCGGATGCGCCGGGTCGAATTTCGGGTGATGGTAGCCGGCGCGGGCCTCGACCTTGGCGATACCGTCCGCCAGCGACTGCTGCGCGTCGTGCTGCAGCACGGGGTCGTCGGTGGTATAGATGCGGTAGCCGCCGGCGCTGAGGTGGACCCCGGACTGCTCGGCGGCCTGCTTCACCGCGTCCACGAAGTAGGGGGCGTGGACGGCGAACCCGGCGTTGGAAGCCGTGACCAGCGGTTCGGCCCGCGCCTGGCTTGCCTGCCGGCGGGTGATGTACCCCTGGTCGGCCATGAGGCCGAGGATGAGGTCGCGGCGTTCCTTGTTGCGGTCGGGGTGGCGCACCGGATCGTAGCCCGCCGGCGATTTGGGGAGCGCCGCCAGCGAGGCCGCCTCGACGAGGGTGAGCTGGGAGGCGTGCTTGCCGAAGTAGTGCCGCGACGCCTCCTCGATGCCGCACCAGCGGTGGCCGAAGTTGATGAGGTTGAGAAACGCCTCGAGGATCTGCGCCTTGTTGTAGTGCTTCTCCATCTCCCGCGCCGCCGCCTGCTCGTGGAGCTTGCGCGAGATGCTGCGGTCGCGCCGGTCGATCAGGTCGGGATGCATGTTGCCGACGAGCAACTGCGTGATCGTGCTGGCGCCGCGCACGTCGCCGGTGACGGCGTCCTTGAGGGCGCCCGCGATGCCCACGAGGTCGACGCCGTCGTGCTCGTAGAACCGCTTGTCCTCGACGGCGATGAACGCCTGGGGCACGTACTTGGGGAGCGTCGCGAGCGAGATGTTCGTGCGCCAATCGGTGCCGATTTCGCCGATCAACGACCCGTCGCGGGCGAATACCTGCGACGACTGCGGGAGCGGGACGATCTGCCACGCCTCGCTGCTGGTGGAGCCCAGGTTGGGCGCGCAGGCAATGGTCTGCGCCTCCTGGCCCGGCAGGCGCGATGCCGTCAGCCACATGCCGCCGGCCAGCGCCAGCACCCATCCGGCTCGTCTGCCGGCCCGTATTCCCGAAATCATCATGCTCTCGAATAAGATAGCCAAACGGCCGCGCCCGGTTGCCCGGCGACCGGCGCCCCGCGATGCTTATACACGATATGACCCAATCCGTGCAGCTGGCGATCGCCCAGTTCCACCCCCGCAAGGGCGACTATGCCGGCAATCTGGCCCGGCTCGGACCCCTGTTCGCCCAGGTGGACGCGCAGCAGCCGCGTCCCGACGTGCTCTGCTTCCCCGAGTCGGCGCTCACCGGCTACTTCCTCGAAGGAGGCGTCCGCGAACACGCCGTCACGGCCGGCACCCTCGCCGCCGATCTCCAGTCGACGTACCGTGCCGCCGTGCCCGGCGACCACCCGCTGGACGTCGTGATCGGCTTCTACGAAGCCTGGAACGGCAAGCTCTACAACAGCGGGATGTACGTCACGCTCGGCGGCGCCGAGCCGGTGATCCGGCATGTGCATCGCAAGATGTTTCTCCCCACGTACGGTCTCTTCGACGAGGAACGGTTCGTGGAGCGGGGACGGGACATTCGCGCGTTCGAGACCCCATGGGGGCGCGCCGCCATTCTCATCTGCGAAGACGCCTGGCACAGCATGACGGCAACGGTGGCCGCGCTCGACGGCGCCCAGGTGCTCTTCATCCCCACCGCGCCGCCGGCCCGCGGCCCCTGGCGCGATGCCGACGCCCCCGGCATGCCATCGAGCGTGAGCCGGTGGGAGCGCCTGGCGCGCGACATGGCCGACGAACACGGCGTGTACGTGGTGTTGGCCAACCTGGCCGGCAGCGAGGGGGGGCGGATCTTTCCGGGGGCCGCGATGGTGGCGGGTCCCAAGGGCGAGGTCCGGACCCGCGGCCCGCTGTGGACCGAGGCGCTGATCGTCCACCGGCTCGATTTCGCCGACGTGGAGCGCGCCCGCGCCGATCAACCGCTGCTCGCCGACCTCGAGGTGATGGCGCCGCACCTGCGCGCCGCCATGGAGCGCGTCGAGCGCCACGAGCCGGCCACTCTGGCGTACGACCCCGCCCGCCGGCGCCCCGCCGGCGGCGGCCCGGCCGCGGATCGACGGGACGGAAGCCGCCGGAACCACGCATGCCGGTGGTGAACGGCGATCGCGCCGATGCCCCGCCGGTTCCGCTGGAGATCGATCCGGCATTGACGGAACAGTGGCTGGTGGAGTTCCTGCGCGACGAGATCCGCCAGCGGGGATACTCCAAGGCGCTGGTCGGCGTCTCCGGGGGCGTCGATTCGGCGGTCACCGCCTATCTGGCGGCCAGGGCCCTGGGGCCCGAACACGTGATCGGCGTGCGCATGCCCTACCGGACCTCCAGCCCCGAGAGCAGCGCTCACGGCCAGCTGGTGATCGACGCACTGGGCATCGAGGGGCGGACGGTGGACATCAGCGCGGCGGTGGACGGCTACCTCCAGAGCGCGGGTGACGCCGACGGCACCCGTCGCGGCAACGTGATGGCGCGGATGCGCATGATCGTGCTGTTCGACCTGTCCGCCAAGGAGTCGGCCATACCGTTGGGTACCGGGAACAAGACGGAGCGGATGTTCGGCTACTTCACCTGGCATGCCGACGACGCCCCGCCGGTGAATCCGCTGGGCGACCTGTTCAAGACGCAGGTGTGGGCGCTGGCGCGCCATCTGGGGGTCCCCGAGGCGATCGTCAGCAAGCCCCCCACCGCCGATCTCGTGGTGGGGCAGACCGACGAGGGCGACTTCGGCATCAGCTACGCCCGCGCGGACCAGATCCTGAACTGGCTGCTTTCGGGGTACACCGAGGCCGACCTGCTCACACGCGGCTTCGACGCCGCTGAAGTCGCGCTGGTCCAGAAGCGCGTCGCCCGCACCCACTGGAAGCGGAAGCTGCCGACCGTCGCGATGCTGAGCCCGACGGCGATCGGCGAGAGCTACCTGCGTCCGGTGGACTACTGAGCGACGATCGGCCGCCGGCCGGACCCGGCCTCCGGCGCGCCGGGGCCAGCCAACGGCGGTTCAGGCCGCTTCCGCGTATGCCAGACTCACCGCCCGGCGCGCACAGCGCTTGAGTGCGCGATGGACGGCGCGGGCGTAGTGAATGAAGTTCAGGCCCGCCCAGGGAAAGCGCGCGAAGAACTCACTCGGCAACAGATCGGCTTTCAGGCGATTGCAGCGGCAACAGGCGAGGACGAGGTTGCCAGGATTGTGGGTGCCACCTTTGGCGAGCGGAAAGACGTGATCCAGCGTGGCGTCCTCGAAGTCGAGACACGCCCCGCAGTACACGCAGCGGCGGCCGCAGTCACGCATGGCCGCGCGCTTGAGCGCGCGCTTCTGGTTGGCCGGATGCGTCCGGCGGGCACGCCGGGGCGTGCGGGGGACGCGGGGGAGGGTGACGTGGTGATAGTGCCGACGGCCGGACATTTCACCTCGCGGAAAAGGAAGACACCCCGCCACGGGACGAATGTCCCATGGCGGGGTGTCACGCCGGCCCTCGATGGCCGGTTTCGGATGACGAAGCACATGCGCCGCGCTCGCGCGCGCATCGGACAGGCAAGTCGTCGCTGTCGGACCGGTGTGCTCATTCGCCTCCGGCTGACGAGAGACGGGCCCGGTGCCCGTCTGGCCCATAAATGTGAGGCCGGCCCCGATCGCGCAAGACTTTTTTGCGTCGATGGGCGAGAGCGCGGCGTCACGGCTGGGTCACGGCGGCCGCGAACCGGGTCCAGCGGGCGCATCGGCCACCCGGCCGTCGTGCACCGAGAGGGTGGCGCCGCCGGCATCGACGATCGCCGCGGCGGGTGGGACCAGCTTGCGGATCTCGGCGCTCGATCCGATCGCGACCACCCGGTCGCCGGCCAGCGCGACGGCGTCGGCCCACGGGCGGCGCGGATCGCCCGTCCGAATGCGGCCGTTCACGATGGCACGGGTGATGGCGGAACGCGGTGGAGGGTTGGGCATTGAACCGGAGCGCGGGGCGGCGTGAAGGGGGGACGTTACCTTACAGGACTTCCGCACACCAGCCATCGCCGCCGTGCATTCGATTGCGACCAACATCTGGTTCTGGGTAGGCTTTCTCGCGTTCGTGCTCGCCATGCTGGCGCTCGATCTGGGCGTCTTCCATCGCGAGGCGCACGAAGTGCGTCCGCGCGAAGCGGCGATATGGACGCTGGCCTGGGTGTCGATGGCGATGGTGTTCGCCGGCGTGCTCCACGTGTTCGAGCCGCGGGGGACGGCGATCACGTTCCTCACCGGCTATCTGCTCGAGGAGTCGCTGAGCGCCGACAACATCTTCGTCATCGCGCTGATCTTCGCGTATTTCGGGGTGCCCAAGCGGTCGCACCACCGCGTGCTGTTCTACGGCATCCTGGGGGCGTTGGTGCTTCGCGGCGCGTTCATCGGGCTCGGTGCCCTGCTCCTGGCCCGCTTTCACTGGGTGCTCTACCTGTTCGGCGCCCTGCTCGTCGTCACCGGCACGCGGATGGCGTTCCACGACGAGTTGGCCGAGTTCGACGGAGAGAAGCACCGCGTGGTGCGTCTGGTGCGGCGGTTCGTGCCGATGAGCCCGCACTACGACGGGTCGCACTTCTTCACCCGGGAGGGCGCCCGGCGGCTGGCCACGCCGCTCCTGCTCGTGCTCGTGCTGGTGGAGGTCACCGATCTCGCATTCGCCATCGACTCGATTCCGGCGATCTTCGGCGTCACCCGCGACCCGTTCCTGGTCTTCACGTCCAACATCTTCGCCATTCTCGGCCTGCGCTCGCTGTTCTTCCTGCTGGTGAGCGTACTCGACCGGTTCTACCTGCTCAAATACGGCCTCTCGGCCATCCTGACGTTCATTGGCGTGAAGATGCTCGTCGACCACTGGATCGAGCTGCCGATCGGCGTCTCGCTGACCGTGATCGTGACCCTGCTGGCGGCGGCGGTGGGCGCCTCGCTACTCTGGCCCCGCAAGAAAGCGCCGGCGGGCGCCGAATGACGGCGACGACGCCGGCGCGGGGCCGATCCGTCCGCTCAGCGGCGCTCCATCGCGTCGCGGATGTCGAGCAGGATCTCCAGATAGAGCTGCTCGCGTCGGTACGCAAAGTCGAGCGTCGTCATCTGCGTTGGATCGTCGGACGCCTTGGCGCGCTCGAACGCCTCGCGGTACATGTCGTCCAGGTTGTTCAGGATGCGTTCGCGTGAGCGGGACATACGGATCTTCTCGAGGGCGCTGAGGGTCAGTCGGGGGAAGTCGGTCGCGGAGTCGGCCCGGAGCGCATCGCCGCGCGTGGTGAGCAGGCGCTTGGCGGCGCTCACCATCATGCGGCGGGTCTGCAGCGGTTCGTCGGGCATCGTTCGCGGGCCTGATAGGGGCTGCGGGGCAACTTAGCCGTCCGCCTACAGGCGAGCAATCGCCGGCCGGGCCGGCGCCGGGCGTCAGCGGAGCTGTTTCTCGCGCATCAACTGGGCGATCAGCCGGTCGTCGCGCGCGGTGGGCTCCAGCAGCCCGACCACTTCGGCCTCCGTCGCGCCCTCGCAGTGCATCAGCGCCGGGGACGTTCCACCCGCCGCCTCCCGGGGCGTCCCGGCGCGGCGGTCCACCTCGAGCACGGCCGTGACGGGGGCCGCACCGGCCTCGCTCGTGCGCCGGATGCGCACCGCGGGCCCATGGGGGAGAAAGCGCTGGTAGAGGATCTCGTCGGCCATCGCAAAGAAGTCGAAAAGGTGGCGCCGAAAAGGTGGCCGGCCTCGACGGGCGCCGCAAGCGCGAGACCGGTCAGCCCGGCGCGAGTCGATGAAACACGGCGGCTTCCACCACGCGGCCGTCGCGGAGATGCTCGACGACGATGCGCTCGAGGAGCTCCGGTGTGACGCCGGCGTACCAGACGCCCTCCGGATAGACGACCACGATCGGGCCCGACGTGCACACGCCGAGGCACGGCGTCTCGCCGCGTTTCACCCGGCGCGGTCCGAACAGCAGGCCCTCCCGCTGCAACAGTTCGGGAAGGCGCCGGTAGAGCTCGCGCCCCGCGCGATCGGGAGAGCAGTAGCCGCCCGTGCACACGAGGACGTGCCGCGCGTACGGTTCCATCAGTTCGGCCAGGCGGGATACCGGGAGCGTCATTGGACTCGGAGAAGATAGCGCACGGCCGCGCGGCGGTTTCGCGGGTGGCGGCAGCGGCTAAGTTACCGGCATGGCAACGCCCCAGGAATTCGCGGCGCTCGACATGCGGGTGGGAACGGTGGTGCACGCCGAGCCGTTTCCCGAAGCGCGGAAGCCGGCCATCAAGCTGACCATCGATTTCGGAGCGGAACTGGGCGTCCGGCGGTCCAGCGCCCAGCTCACCGTGCACTACACGCCGGCGTCGCTGGTCGGCCGGCAGGTGGTGGCCGCCGTGAACCTCGGGACGCGCCGGATCGCCGGGTTCGAAAGCGAGGTGCTCGTGCTCGGCGCCATGCCGACGGCCGCCGAGGTCGTTCTGCTTTCCCTCGACCAGCACGTGCCGGACGGCACGCGCATCGGATAGGAGACGCCATGACCGCTCCCAGCAAACCCGTGAGCATGATCCGCGCCGTCTGGCAGGGCGAGCACCGCTTCGACACCGGCCGGGTGGGGCAACCGACGGCCCGCATCGACGGCAGCGCAAGCACCGGCCAGAGCCCCACCGATGCCCTGTTGAGCGCGCTTGCCGCCTGCAGCGCCATCGACGTCGTGGACATTCTGGAAAAGCGCCGCACGCCGGTGTCGGCCCTGGAGGTCGAGGTCGTGGGCGAGCGGAGCGCGACGCCGCCGCGCCGCTTTCTGGCCATCGACCTCACCTTTCACATCACGGGCACGGACGTCGAGCGCTCGCACGCCGAACGGGCGGTGGCGCTGTCACTGGAGCGGTACTGTTCGGTGGCGTCGTCGCTGGCGCCCGACATCGTGATCCAGGCGGCGGTGGCGCTCAACGGAGAACGGGGCGAACTCGTGCGGCAGACGATCGGCCGCTGAGCGCCCGGCCTATCGGGCGAAGCCTTCGTGGCGCAGGGTGCCCAGCACCTTCTCCTTGAGCGCGGGCGAGGCGCCGGCCCGGAGCCGCAGGGTGCCCACGGCCTCGAGAAAATTCTCCTGGAACGTCTTGTATTCGAAGCACTGCGGGCACGCGTCGAGATGCGTGCGCAGCCGCTCCGTCGTCTCGTCGGTCAACTGGTCGTCGAGGTAGTCCCAGACGTGCTTCAGCACTTCGAGGCACTCCGGCGGCATCGGGGGAAGCTTGGCGCCGTTCATGGGGTCTCCTTGGCCGGCGGGCGCGCGGGGCCGGCGACCCCGAGGTCGCGGGCGTGCGCCAGCAGCCGTTCCTGCACCAGCCGGCGTCCGCGGAACAGCCGCGAACGGATGGTGCCGATGGGCACGCCGAGCACCTCGGCGGCGGATTCGTACGACTGGTCCTGCACGTCCACCAGCACCAGCGTGGTCCGGAAGGGCTCGGGCAGGTCCTCGACGGCGCGATCGATGGCCGGACGGATATCCGTGCGCGCGAACAGGTCGGTATATCCTTCCTCGAGCGCCGTCACGTAGATCTCCCCGGCGCCGATCACGTCGCGCTCCACGTCGTCGAGATCCACGGTGGGGCGTTCCCGCTCGAGCGACCGGAGAAAGGCGTTGCGACAGATCGTGAACAGCCACCGGCGGCAGTCGCTGCCGGGGGTGTAGGTGTGCCAGGAACGATACGCCCGCAGGAAGGTTTCCTGTACGACGTCGTCGGCGTCGCTGGGATCGCGCGTCAGCGACAGCGCGAAGCGGTAGACATCGTCCATCCACGGCAACGCTTCGCGTTCGAAGTCGGCATCGCCGGCCCGCGGGCCGCTGGGGGAGGAGGCTGGCATAGTGGTTTGACGTGCCAAGGTAACACCGCGACGTTGGCCGCGACCAGTTCCCCACTCCGTCGACTGCGGCCGGGATTGGTCGTGAATGCTCCCTCTCGTACACCCCGAACACGTCATTGGCTGTGGAATCCTCCCGTGTGAAACGAAGCCACGAATGGCTGGTGCGGTTCCTGTGGGCCTGGAGCGTGTTGGCTCCGCCGGCGCTCGTTGGCCAGGGTTCGCGACCCGACAGCACCCGCGCCGACTCCGCCCGGGCCGTCCCCCTCTCCCCGATCAGCGTCTCCGCCTCGCGGTCCGACGTGGCCCGCGACCGCGTGCCCAATGCCACCGCCACGCTCGATCGGGCCGCCATCGCCCGCGGGCGAGCCACCCTCGGGCTCGACGAGGCCCTGGCCCTCGTGCCCGGCGTGTACGTCGCCAATCGGTACAACTTCTCGCTCGACCAGCGGATCTCGATCCGGGGATTCGGCGCCCGCTCGGCGTTCGCGGTTCGCGGCATCACGGTGCTCCTGGACGGCATCCCGCAGACGCTTCCCGACGGGCAGGGACAGCTCACCAACGTCGAACTCGGGGAGACGGATCGGGTCGAGGTACTGCGGGGGTCCGCCTCGGCGCTGTTCGGCAACGCCGCCGGCGGCGTGATCAGCATCTGGAGCGATCCACTGCCGCCCCGGCGTGCCACCGAGCAAGTCCGCCTGACCGGAGGCGCCAGCGGCGACGGACTCCGGCACGTGTGGCGCAAGTGGCTCAGCACCTCGCGCTGGCGCGTCGGCCCGGGGGTGGGGCAGCTCACCGTCTCGCGGCTGACCTACGACGGCGAACGCCAGCACAGCGCCGCCGACCTCCGATCCGCCAACGCACGCCTGGTGCTCCCCACCGCCGGCGGGTGGACCACGACGGCGCTGATCGAGGCCGGCGACGACCCGCGCGCCGACAATCCGGGCTCGCTGTCGGCCGCCGAGCTCGCCGCCAACCCCGACTCTGCCGCCGCCGTCTATCAGACGACGCGGGCCGGAAAGGCCGTGCGGCAGGTGCAGGGCGGCGTCACCGTGCGGCGCGACCTTCCGGGTGGCGGCCAGGCGTCGTTCACGGCGTTCGTGCTCGGCCGCACGCTGAAGAATCCGCTGACCTACGCATACGTCGATCTGGGCCGCCGCGCCTACGGCCTGCGGGGATCGGTGAGCCGGCCGGCGACGGTGGGAGGCGTGCGCCAGACGCTGACGGCCGGATTCGACACCCAGTGGCAGCGCGACGACCGGCGAAACTTCGCCAACGATGCCGGCGCACCGCAGGCACCGGCCACGCTCGACCAACTGGAGCACGTGGCCTCGTTCGGCCCCTTCGTCCAGACCGCCGTGGCCCTGGCGCCGCGGACCACGGCCACGTTCGGCGCCCGGTACGACCGCATCCGGTTCCGCGTGGACGACCGGCTGATCACCCCCACCAACCCCGACGACTCGGGCGACCGGTTGATGCACGCGCTGAGCGGATCGGCCGGGTTGACCTGGCAGGCCGCGGATGCCGCCACGCTGTACGCGAACGTCGGGAGCTCGTTCGAAACGCCGACCACCACCGAGCTGGCCAACCGCCCCGACACCGCCGGCGGATTCAATCCGTCGCTCGATCCCCAGACGGCGACGACGTACGAGATCGGGGTTCGCGGCCGTGCCGCGGGTTGGGTGACGTACTCGCTCGCCGTCTATCAGGCGGCCGTGCGCGGCGAGTTGATCGCGTTCGAGGAGCCCTCGGCGCCCGGCCGCAGCTTCTACCGGAACGCGGGCCGGTCGCGCCACCGCGGCGTGGAGTTGGGCGCCACCGCGCAACTGGGACCGGGCTATGCGTTGACCGCCAACTGGACGCTCTCCGATTTCCGCTACACCCGGTATGCGGTGGGCGCCCAGCAGTTGGACGGACGGCGGCTGCCGGGCATCCCCCCGCAATGGCTGGATCTCGTGCTCCACGCCCGGCCCGGGCGCGGCCCGGGCTGGCTCGACATCGAACTGCAGCACGCGTCGGGATACCCGGTGGACGACACGCTGTCGGTGCACACGTCGCCCTGGACCACGGTCGGCGTCCGGGCGGGATGGCAGGGAACGATTGGGGGCGCGCCCTTCCAGCCGTTCGTCGCCGTCAACAACGCGTTCGACCGGCGGTACGTGAGTTCGGTGGTGATCAACGCCACGCGCGGCCGATACTACGAATCGGCGCCGGGGCGAAACGTGTACCTGGGATTGACGGTTGCCGTCGGCTCCTGAGCCCTTCCCGGCCCGGCTAGATTCCGGCCGTTCCACCGGCAGCTTCGGCATTCGGACGGCGAGGCCGCACTCCGGATTCCCGCATCGCGCCCGCGCTCCCGAACCCTGACGACCCTCGATGATCGCTGATCTGGCCGGGCACCACCCGCGGGCGGAACGCGCGCGGATCGTGCTCGCATTCGCGGCCGTGTACGTGCTGTGGGGGTCCACGTTCCTGGCCATGCGGTTCGGGATCCAGACGATTCCGCCCGTGTTCATGGCGTCGATGCGGCACCTGGTGGCGGGCACCGTGCTCATGGCGTGGCGGTGGCCGCGGATGCGGCGCTGGCCCACGCGGGCGGAATGGCGGGACGCCGCGATCGTGGGCGTGCTGCTGCTGGGTGCCAACGGTACCGTCGCCTGGTCGGAGCAGTACGTGCCGTCGGGAACGGCGGCGCTGCTCGTGGCGACCGTTCCGCTCTGGATGGTGCTCATCGACTGGTGGCGCCCGCGCGGGTTCCACCCGGGCCGGGGGGTGCTGCTCGGTCTCGCCCTCGGTTTTGCCGGTCTCGTGACGCTCGTCGGGCCCGGCGCGCTGGTCGGGCACGGCGCCGTGAACCCCGTCGGCGCCACGGCGCTGCTGCTCGGCTCGCTGGCGTGGGCGGCGGGCTCGATCGTCGCGCAACGGCAGCCGCGGTCGGCCGTGCCGTTGTTCGCGGTGGGCATGCAGATGGTGTGCGGCGGCGCCGCCCTGTTCGTCGTGGCCACGCTCACGGGGCAGACGGCGCGGTTCTCGCTGGCGCACGTGTCGCTGCCGTCGGCGCTCGGCTGGGGATATCTGATCGTCTTCGGCTCGCTGCTCGGCTTCACCGCGTACGCGTACCTGCTGCGGACCACGACCGCGGCCCGCGTGGCCACGTACGCCTACGTGAATCCCGTGATCGCAGTGTTCCTGGGATGGGCATTCGCGGGAGAAGCCGTCACCGGACGCACGATGGCGGCGGCGGCCGTCATCGTGGCCGGCGTCGCGATCATCACCGTCGCCCGCACGAGCGCCCGGCCGGCCGTGCCCGAGGAAGCGATCGGCGACTGACGGCGGGCGCGGCATACCGGGGGCGTGCACGGATTACCGGACGGCGGCGTACGTTGCATATTGCGCGGGTAGACTCCCACCCATCAGGAGTGCCCATTGCGCACCCGGCTGTTCGCGCGTTTCTCACCTCCCCTGCTCTCGCTGGCGGTCGTCGTGGCCGCGCTCACCCTGTCGGCGCCGCCGGCCGGCGCCCAGGTCGATACGCGATGGCCACAGCATTCCCTGGACCGGCCGCAGCCGCCGGTGGTCGATCCCGGTCCCTACGTCCGCAACGACTCCCGGCCCTCCGACGCGATCGTGCTGTTCGACGGCCACGATCTGTCGCAGTGGCGGAGTGAGCAGGACGGCCCCGCGCCGTGGATCGTCAGGGACGGCTACTTCGAGGTGAAGCCGGGGTCGGGGACGATCCACACCGCGCAGGCGTTCGGCGACGTGCAGCTCCACCTCGAGTGGCGGGCGCCGACGCCGCCGACCGGCGAGAGCCAGGAGCGCGGGAACAGCGGCGTGTTTCTCCAGGGGCGCTACGAGGTTCAGGTCCTCGACTCGTATCACAACGTCACCTACGCCGACGGCCATGCCGGCGCCGTGTTCGGCCAGTATCCGCCGCGCGTGAATCCCACGCGGCCGCCCGGGCAGTGGAACGTTTACGACATCGTCTTCCGCCGGCCGCGCTTCGACGCCGCCGGCCACGTCACGTCGCCGGCCCGCATCACGCTGTTCTTCAACGGCGTGCTGGTGCAGGACGATGTGCCGCTGTCGGGACCCACGGCGTACCAGAAGCGGCCGCCGTACGAGGTGACGCCGGCCGAGCTGCCGCTCGGCCTGCAGGACCACAGTTATCCCGTTCGTTTTCGCAACATCTGGATTCGCAAACTCTCGGCTGAGGAGCGGTAACCATGCAGGTGAGACGGCAGCGCACCACCTACGACGTCTGTGTCGTCGGCTCGGGGGCGGGCGGCGGGATGGCCGCCTACATGCTGACGAAGGCCGGCGCGCGCGTCGTGCTGCTCGAAGCGGGCCAGATGTGGGACCCCGTGAAGAACGGCGCGATGCTCAAATGGCCCTACGATTCGCCGCGGCGCGGCGCCTCGACCAAGGACCGGCCGTTCGGGGAGTTCGACGGCTGCATCGGTGGATGGGAGATCGACGGGGAGCCCTACACCCGCGCGCCCGGCACCGACTTTTCCTGGTGGCGCGCCCGCATGCTGGGCGGCCGCACGAATCACTGGGGCCGCATCTCGCTGCGGTTCGGGCCCAACGACTTCCGCGGCAAGAGCATCGACGGCCTCGGCGACGATTGGCCCATCGGCTACGACGACGTCAAGCCCTATTACGACGAGGTGGACAAGCTGATCGGCGTCTTCGGCAGCAACGAGGGTCTGCCCAACGCGCCCGACGGCATCTTCATGCCGCCGCCGAAGATGCGTTGCAACGAGGTGTTGGTGAAGCAGGCCGCGGACCGGCTCAAGATCACCTGCGTCCCGTCGCGCCTCTCGATCATCACCAAGCCGCTCCACAACCGCGCGCCCTGCCACTACTGCGGCCAGTGCAATCGCGGATGCATGACGGCGTCGAACTTCTCGTCGACCAACGTGCTCTTCCCGCCGGCGATGGCCACCGGAAAGCTGACCGTGATCGCCAACGCCATGGCGCGCGAGGTCACGGTGGACGCGAGCGGCAAGGCGACCGGCGTGTCGTACATCGACAAGCAGACCCGCACCGACAAGCACGTCCAGGCGCGCGTCGTCGTGCTCGCCGCGAGCGCCCTCGAGACGGCGCGCCTGCTGCTGAATTCGAAGTCCACGCACTTTCCGAACGGCCTCGCCAACGGCAGCGGCACGGTGGGCAAGTACATCACCGACACCACGGGCACGGACGTCGGCGGATTCATTCCGCGCATGGTCGACCAGGTGCCGCACAACCACGACGGCGTGGGCGGGGCGCACATCTACATGCCCTGGTGGCTGGACAACAAACAGCTCGACTTTCCCCGCGGCTATCACATCGAGGTGTGGGGCGGACTCAGCATGCCGAGCTACGGCTTCATGGGCGGCATGCAGAACCTGCCGCCCGGCGGCGGCTACGGGCGCTCGCTCAAGGCCGACTACCGCCGCTACTACGGCGCCACGGTCGGCTTCTCGGGACGCGGCGAGATGATTCCCAACGACGATACGTACTGCGAGATCGACCCCACCGTCGTCGATCAGTACGGCATTCCGGTGCTCCGCTTCCACTGGAAGTGGTCGGACCACGAGTACAACCAGTCGAAGCACATGCAGGAGACCTTCCGGGCGCTCATCGCCGAGATGGGCGGCACCGTGCACTCCCCGATGCCGGACCGCGACCGCGGCTACGGCCTCGCCACCGGCGGCACGATCATCCACGAGCTGGGCGGATCGCGCATGGGCAACGACCCCGGGACGTCCGTGGTCAACGCCAATTGCCAGGCCCACGAAGTGAAGAACCTGTTCGTCGCCGACGGTGGACCGTTCGTCTCGCAGGCCGACAAGAATCCCACGTGGACGATCCTGGCGCTGGCCATGCGGACCAGCAGCTACATCGCCGAGCAGCGCAAGCAGGGGGCGCTATGACCGATCGCAACCGTACGCCGGACGCCGGCGAACCCCAGGACCGCGACGCGACGGAGTCCACCGGCCGCGGGCACGGGCTCTCCCGCCGCCAGGCGGTGGGGCTGCTGGCCGCGCTGCCGCTGGCCGGCGCGCTCGAATTCACGCCGCCGGCCCTCGACCGCGCGCTCCGCGCCGCGGAACGGGCGCGGGCCGACGAGGAGAGTGGTGCGGCGCCGTTCGCGCCGAAGTTCTTCACCGCCCACGAGTGGCGAACGGTCCGCGTGCTCGTGGACCTGGTGATCCCGCGCGATGCCAAATCGGGGAGCGCCACCGACGCCGGCGTCCCCGAGTTCATGGACTTCATCATGCGCGACAAGCCCGGCAACCAGATCTGGATGCGCGGCGGGCTCGCCTGGCTCGATCTCGAATGCGAGCGCCGCTTCGGCACCACGTTCGTGGGCGCCCGCGCCGCGCAGCGCACGCAGGTGCTCGACGACATCGCCTTCCCGGCCAAGGCGCCCGACGCCATGCGCCCCGGCGTTGCCTTCTTCAACCGGTTCCGCGACCTCACCTCGTCCGGCTTCTGGACCACGAAAATGGGGATCGACGACCTCCAGTACATGGGGAACCGGATGCGGACGGGATGGAACGGATGTCCGGATGCGGCGCTGGCCAAGCTCGGGGTGAGCTACCGCGACGTGTACAACGAATAGGAGCGCCGGCCCGGCGCGCTGACGGCCGCCGCGATGCCGCGGCGCGCCTTCCCATCTCCGCCCACCCGCCGTTCGCGGGTTCACTTTCCACCTCACCTCCCGGCACATGCCCCACGCTCCGCTTCGCATCGGTTTCGTCGGCAGCGGCTTCAACGCGCGCTTTCACATGCAGGCCTTCACCGCCGTGCGCGACGCGGAGGTCCGCGGCGTCTGGAGTCCGAACCCGCGGCGCGCCGCGGACGCCGCCTCCCTCGCCCGCTCGCTCGACATCGGGGAGGCCGAGCCCTACCGCTCGATCGGCGCCATGGTGGCGGATCCGGAGATCGACGCGCTCTGGCTGTGCGGACCCAATCACGCCCGGATCGAGAACGTCGAGGAGATCGTGAACACGATCGAACGCGGCCGCGGGACGCTGAAGGGGCTCGCCTGCGAGAAGCCGCTGGCCCGCAACGTGGCCGAAGCCAAGCAGGTGCTCGCGATGGTGAAGCGGGTGCGGCTGAACACCGGGTATCTGGAGAACCAGCTGTTCGCGCCGCAGGTGGAGCACGGGCGCAACCTGATCTGGGCCCGCGGCGCGGCGCTCACCGGCCGGCCCTATCTGGCGCGGGCCGCCGAGGAGCACAGCGGCCCGCACATGCCCTGGTTCTGGCAGGGGAAGCTGCAGGGCGGCGGCGTGCTGAACGACATGATGTGCCACTCGGTGGAGGTCGTCCGCCATCTGCTCACGCGCCCGGGGGAGCCCCGCACCTCGCTGCGCCCGGTGCGCGTCACGGCGCACATCGCGAGCCTCAAGTGGTCGCGCCCCGAGTACGTGCGCAAACTCAAGCGGACCATGGGCAACGCGGTGAACTACGCGCGGCATCCCGCCGAGGATTTCGCGAGCGTCGTCGTCGAGTTCCGGACCCGGGAGGGCCTGACGGTGATCGGCGAGGCGACGACCTCGTGGAGCTACGTCGGCGCCGGCCTCCGGCTCTCCGCCGAGCTGCTCGGACCGGAGTACTCGATGTCGTGGAACACGCTCGACACCGGGCTCAAGCTGTTCTTCAGCCGCGAGGTGAAGGGAAAGGTGGGCGAGGACCTGGTCGAGAAACAGAACGCCGAGGTGGGGCTGATGCCGGTGGTGGCCAACGAGGCGAACGCCTATGGGTACGAAGCGGAGAACCGGCACATGGTGCAGTGCTTCCGTCGCGGCAAGCGCCCGTCGCTCACCTTCACCGACGGCGTGGAGACCGTCAAGCTGTTGATGACGGCCTACCGGAGCGCCGAGCAGGGGCGGACGCTTCCCTTCCCGGCGCGCGGGCTCGACCGGTTCGTGCCGAAGGTGGCGAAGGGGACCTGGCGCCCCTAACCGGGCGCCGCACCGGACACGACCCGGTGCCGATCCACCCAGTACCCCCACGGCACGAACAGCCAGAGGGTCAGCGCGCCGTAGGCGATCACCTTCGGATCCGACGGCGGGGGACCCATGAGGCCGCCCAGCAGGATGCCGGCCAGGGCCAGCAGCATGGTCCACAGCCCCCAGCTGCCGACGCGATCGCGGGCGCGGGTGGTGCGCACGTAGATCACGGCGCCGAGGAGGAGGAGGCCGAACTCCACGACGAGCGTGCCGGCGATCGAATTCCAGAGGCCGAAGCCGACCTTCACCGGAGCCCCGGGCCAGAGGGGGAGGTCGGGCCGGTGGACGACGAGATCGAGCACCCAGTGGCTCACGACGGCCCCTCCGACCACCCAGGCGCCGCGCACGTACCGGCGCACCGCGAAGTACAGGCCGCCGAACAGCACCCCCCACGCGACCAGCATCAGGAGGCTGTGCGTGTACGGGTAGGAAACGAAATCGAGGCTGTTCGCCGCCATCAGCCCCGGCGCCACCCGCACCTGCTCGGCCCCCGTCAGCAGGAGCACCGGCCACAGTTCGTCCGCCCACTGCGCGGCCAGGATCAACGTGCCCAGCGAGCTGCGCGGCGCCACCCGCTTGGCGGCCAGCGCCACCCCATAGTGTCCGAGTATCATCAGCCGATCCCCAACAACGCCGCGGCATTCCCTCCCATGATGCCCGCGCGTTCCGCGTCGGAAACGGGGAGCGCGCGAAGGCTCTCGATCATCTTCGGAATGCTGCCGATCTGGTGGGGGTAGTCGCTCCCCGCCAGCAGATGATCGGCGCCCGCGAAGGCCAGGGCGAGTTTCATCGCGTCGACGTTGAAATTCACGGTGTCGTAGTAGAACCGCCGCAGATACTCGCTGGGCGGCCGGTCGATGTGTGCTCTGCAGTCTGGGAACGCGAAGTACCCGCGGTCAAGGCGTTCGGCCAGATACGGGATGGCGCCGCCCATGTGGGTGAGCACCCACCGGATGTTCGGATAGCGGCCGGCGACCCCGCTGAACACGAGCTTGGCCGCCGCCAGGGTGGTGTCGAAGGTGAATCCGATGAGCGGCATCAACCAGTATTCGGTCATCGCCTCCACCCCCACCGGATCGGTGGGATGGATGTACAGCACGGCGTGGCGCCGATCGGCCTCCTCGTACAGCGGATGGAAGCGTTCGTCGGCGAGCGCCACCCCGTTGACGTTGCTGAACAGCATCGCGCCCGGGCAGGTGCAGCTCCGTCATCGCCCGCGTCAGCTCGGCCACCGATGCCGACGGGTCGTTGAGTGGCAACGTGGCCAGCGCCGTGAAGTGCGAGCCGCGCTCGGCGATCACGCGCGCGAAGGCGTCGTTCACGAGGCGCGCGAACTTCACGGCCGTGGCCGGATCCTCCACGTGCGTGCCCGGCGTCGTCAGCGTCAGGACCTGCTTGTTCACCCCCTCGGCATCGAGCACCCGCTGCCGGTACTCGATGTCCCGGTGCCCGCGCACGGCGACGTTGTAGTCGCCCGGGTAGTGGATGCACGGATTGCCGTGCGCGTCGTCGGTGACGCGCACCGCGCTGGCATCGCCCCGCAGCGCGTCGATGTACTCGGGCGGATAGAAGTGATTGTGAAAATCGATGATCATGGCCATGCGGAGAGGGACGGAGCGGGAACGCGGGCCGGCGTCAGGCCGGCACCGCGGCCTGTGGATCGACGCGGGGGCGGAAGATGATGGCGAAGATGATGCCGATGGCGAGCGCCCCGGCCGACGGTACGAGCCAGATGCTGTGCCAGTCGTGCACGGTGGGCACGCACTGGCCGGCGGCGGCCGCCGCCGCGGTGCACGACACGTTCACGGTGGCGTAGTGGTTGGCCACGGCGCCCGAGACGAAGGCGCCGATGAAGTACCCAACGCCGTTGGTCACGAAGTTGATGAACCCCTGGGCGGCGGCACGAATCTTCGGCCCCGCCTTCTCGTCGGTGTAGATCTGGCCGGCCACGAAGAAGAAGTCGTAGCAGACGCCGTGGATCACGATCCCCAGGTAGATGAGCCACATGCCGCCGCCGGCGTTCCCGTTGGCGAAGGCGAAATAGCGCACCGCCCAGGCCAGCATGCCCCCGACCATGATCACCTTGATGCCGAACCGGCGGAGCAGGAAGGGGAGCATCAGCAGAAACACGACCTCGAACATCTGGCCGAAGGTCTGGATGAAGGCCGGTTCCGGCGCGCCGATCTCGTTCAGGAACGGATTAGCAAACGTATAATAGAACTGCAGCGGGATGCAGAGCACGAACGACCCGAGCACGAAGACCAGAAAATCGGGGTCCCGGAGCAGTTGCAGGGCGTCGAGCCCGAGGGCGTCGCGGACGCTGAACGGCGCCCCCGCCGCCCGCGGCGGCGTGTGCGGCAGCGACACCGAGAAGGCGGCCATCACCAGCGAGGCCCCCGCCGCCACCTGCATCGGCAGGGCCAGCGCGTCGGCGCGCAGCTCCCGCCCGATGAGCCAGCCGGCCACGATCCAGCCGATGGTCCCCAGCACCCGGATCAGGGGGAAGTCGTGGGCCGCGTCCTTCACGTGGTGGAACGAGATCGAGTTGGTGAGCGACAGCGTCGGCATGAAGCACAACGCGTACAGGATGAGCAGGGGATAGAACGTGGAGAATTGCGTCTGCCGCGACACCATCCACATCACGATCGCCCCCGCGAAGTGCAGGAGCGCCAGCAGTTTCTCCGTATCGAAGAACCGGTCGGCCACCATCCCGACGAAGAATGGCGAGACGATGGCGGCGATCGCGGTGGCGCCGTACGCGAGGCCGATTTGCGAATCGGTGAACTTGAGCGTCGTACCGAGGTAGGTGCCCATCGTGACGAACCAGGCCCCCCAGATGAAGTACTGGAGGAACATCATCACCGAGAGTTTCGTGCGGACGGCGTTCACGAGTCTTCCCCTCCGTCAGAACCGGAATCGAGACAGCGCGTGGCGTGGGCGAGGCGAACTCCCACGAAAACAGGCGGGCGGCGTAAATTACGGCCGGCGTATGATTACGCCACCGGAACCTTGCGCGAATCCCGTCCGGAGGGAAGTGTTAGGACCGTGCCCGTAACCCCAGTTGCCAACCCGGCCGTCGCCGACGACGTGCTCGTCGAAGCGTGCGTCGACACCGTGGAATCCGCGCGCGCCGCGGAGGCCGGGGGCGCCGGCCGCCTGGAGCTCTGCGACAACCTCTTCGAAGGGGGAACGACGCCGAGTCCGGGCCTCATGGCCGTGGTCCGGGAACGGGTCGGCATCCCCGTCCACGTGCTGGTGCGGCCCCGCGGCGGCGACTTCCTGTACGACGAGGATGAGATCCGCGTCATGCTCGGCGACATCGCCTTCGCCAAGGAAGTCGGCGTCGCCGGCGTGGTGCTGGGCGCGCTGTTCCCCGACGGCGCGGTGGACGACCGCAGCACCCGGCTGCTGGTGGAGGCGGCGCGGCCGCTCTCGGTCACCTTCCATCGCGCCTTCGACCTCGTGCGCGATCCGTTCGAGGCGCTCGACACCCTGATGGCGCTCGGCGTGGACCGGGTGCTGACGTCGGGCGGCGCGCCGACGGCCATCGAAGGTCTCGAAACCCTGGCCGCGCTGGCCTGGCGTTCGGAGGGGCGCGGCACGATCATCGCCGCCGGCGGCATTACCGAACACAGTGTCAGCCGCGTGATCCACGAGGCCGGGGTGAGCGAGGTGCACGTGCGGGCCAGCAAGCGGCGCGACAGCGAGATGCGGTTCCGCCGTGAGGCGGTCACGCTGGGCAAGTCCTACACGCCCGACGAGTACACGCGCGTGATCAGCACGCCCGACCTGGTGCGGAGCATCGTCGAGGCGGCCGCCGAGGCCCACACCCCGAATTCGGCCCTCGAGCCCAGCGCCGACTGAGCGCCGGGCCCGCCCCGGATCAGAACGTCAGCCCGTCCAGATAGGTGAAGCTCGCCCGTGCCGAGGCGAACGGATCCGCCGGGTTGTCGTGCTCCACGAAGCAGTGCTGGAGTCCGGCCCGCTTGAACGCGCCCAGAATCTTCGGGAAGTCGATCACGCCGGAGCCGACGTCCGTCATCTTCCCATCGGCCGTGCGGTCCTTGGCGTGCACCATCGGAAAGCGCCCGGGATACTTGGCCAGATAGGCGAGCGGATCCCGGCCCCCGGTCACCATCCAGTAGATGTCGATCTCGAAGGTGACGAGCGCCGGATCGCATTCGGCGAGCAGCAGGTCGTACGGCACCTGGCCGTCCACCGGCTGGAATTCCTGGGCGTGGTTGTGGAAGCCGAACTGCAGCCCGGCCTTCTTCGCCGCCGCGCCGGCGGCGTTGAACTGCGCCGCGATCCGCTTCATGCCGTCGGGCGAGAGGTCTCGGCTCGGGAACGACGGACAGATGATGTACGACTGGCCGAGCGCCAGCGCGTCGTCCAGCATCGCCGGCCACGCCGACATGTCGCGGGGCAGTCCGACGTGCGACGACGGCGCCACGAGCCCATTCCGGTCGAGGATCGTGCGGACCGCGGCCGCCGGGTGGTCGAACAGTCCCGCGAACTCGACCTCGCGATAGCCGATGCGGGCGATCGTCGTGAGCGTGGCGTCCAGGTCGCGGGCCATCGCGCCGCGCACCGTATAGAGCTGAATGCCGATCGGGCCGAGGCTGCCGGCCGGCCGCGCGCCGAGCCACTCGGCTCCGGCCAACCGTGGCAGGATGGCGCCGCCGGCCACGGCGCCGATCGCCGTCCGAAGAAAATCACGTCGTTGCATGATCGCCTCTATCCCTTGCGTCCGGTGAGCCACCCCTCGCGAATCTTCACCTGCTCGGCGGTCGCGCCCGGCACGGGCTCGATGGTCCACCGCTGCCCGCTCCGGTCGAGCCGGAGGCCGGCGCCGGCGAGGACGGCGTCGAAGTCGACGTCCTCGGTGCCGCCCACGCAGCGTTCGAACCAGTCGTGCAGGTCCGTTCCCGCCGCGGCGCTCACCGCCGCCTCGACGTCGGCCTCGGTGTAGCCGCGCCCCTGGAGGTAGTACGACGCGTTGGGCTGGTCCCACGACCGCTTCCGGAGGTTGCCGAACGCGTCGCCCAGCGACTTCGTGCCGTGTGACCGCTCGCGAATCAGCAGATCGAGATAGAGCGCGCGCCCGGCGCCGGCGTAGTAGTACGAGAAGAAGATGTCGTTGCGGTCCACGGGCTGGGCTTCCGACGCCTGGTCCCAGAACGGCGCCTCGAACGAGGCCATGCGGGGCGAGACCTCCTTGCGGCCCGGGGCGGTGAGATTCAGCTGGACGATGCGCGCCGCGGCGCCGAGCATCTCCTGCTCGTCGGTGATGCCGGCACGGTGCAGCGCCATCATCCCGTAGTACTGCGTCCATCCTTCGGCCACCCAGAGACTGGGCTCGTAGCGTTCCCGCGTGTAGTCGAACGGGCCGAGCAGCATCGGGCGCACCCGCTTCACGTTCCAGACGTGGAAGTATTCGTGGGCCGCCGTTCCCACCCCGGCGAGCACGGTGGCCCCGCTCTGCCACGGGTTGCGATCGGCGATCTGTGTGGAGAACAGGTGCTCCATCCCGTCGCCGCCGGGAAATCCGATGTGGAAGAGGAAGGTGTACATCTTGAGCGGCGGCGGCCCGAACACGGAGTTCTCGTAGGTCACGATCTTCTGCACGTCGCCCACGAAGCGCGCCCGTTCCGCCGGCGTGGTGGGACCGTTGTGGTGCACCATCGTGCGGTACAGCACGCCATCGACGGTGAAGCTGTCGACCATGAAGTTGGGAGCCACCTCGGTGGGCGTGTCCGCCAGGCGGTCGTAGTTCTCGAACCGGTAGTCCACCTGGTCGTTGGTCGTGGCGTCGCCGTTGATGATGTGCCAGCCCTGGGGCAGCACGACGTGCAACGACACCGGATCGGGCTTGTGTCGTTCGACGTACATGAACAGCGACGGGCCGTTCCAGGTGGCGTGGATGGTGTCGAGCACGCTGAACGTGCCCGACATCGGCGCGTCGGCGTACGCCAGATACGACACGCGGACGGCCGAGACGCCCCGCGTGTGAAGTCGCCACCGCGACCCATCGGTCCGATCCCACGACACCGGGGCGCCGGCCGGTGTCGTGGCGGCGAATTGCTGCACGTTCTTGGCGAAGAACATCGGGGCGTACCGCCCGGGCGACCACACCGGCATCTGCAGAATGAGCGAGTCGCCGGTGAGGCGACCGACGTCGATCCGAATGTGGTACAGATGCGACGCCGGATCGGGCATCGAAATCTGGTAGGCGATCGAATAGGCGGCGGGGCGTTGGGCGCCGGCGCGGCCGGGCAGCGCGGTGGCGGCCATGAGAACGGCCGCCGTGGCGGCGGCGCGGAACTGGCAGAACGGTCGCAAGGGATTTCCTCGTCGTGGAATGCGCCAAAGCATGCCGAACGGACGGGCGGGGGTCAATCGGGTCAGAGTGGCGGGTGGGCGCGGGGATCCTGCTGCCGTCGAATCACACGCACCGCCAGCAGCCCGTGGTCGGCGCGATCGAGCATCCGCATCAGCGGCTCGTTGGACCGGCGTGCCGCCCAACCCAGCGAGAAGGGCACCGGCGCCGAATGCTCGCCCGAGGCGCGCAGCCGTTCGGCGATGCCGGCGGCATCGGCTTCGCCGGCACCGATGAGGATGACCACGAATTCGTCACCGCCAATACGAACCACGGCCTCCTCGGCGCGCACGTGCCGCATCAGAAACCGCGCCATGCGCACGAGAATGCGGTCGCCCGCCTGGTGGCCGAACTCGTCGTTGTACTGCTTGAAATGATCGATGTCGATGAATAGGCAGGCCCACTTGCCCGCCGGGTCCTGTCGGAATTCCTCGTCCAGCCGGTCGAGATACCGCCGGTTGAGCGCGCCGGTCAGGGCGTCGTGCGTGGAGAGTTCGAGGAGTTCGGCCTCGAGCTGCTTGCGCGGTGTGATGTCCACCAGCACCCCGTGATAGTAGGAATCGCCCGACTCGGGATCGCGCACGAGATAGCTGGTATCGAGCACCGTCCGCGCCTGGCCGTCGGGGCGTCGCAGTTCGAGTTCGAAGTTGCGCACCATGCCGTCGCGGTCGAGGAGCGCCCGCTGCAGATCGCGCTGCGACGGGTCCACCAGTAGATCTCCGGCGCGGAACGGTTCCAGTTCGGCCAGCGTCTCGACACCGAGCATGGCGAGAAACGCCGGGTTGGCGTCGAGGATCCGGCCGTCCACGGACGTGATGTACAACCCTTCGTCGAGCTTCCGGACGAACTGTCGCAGAACCTCGGGATCGGAGAGCGAGCGATGACCCATGCGGAACAACATCCTCCACAGACGCTTCCCGCGCCATTTCGGCGGGTTTTCGGGGCGCGTGAGCCACATCACATGTCACCGCCGTGGCTCTGGCGCGTCATTCAACCTGACGCGAGGTTATGAAATTCTCGCCAACTGCCGACCCTAGGATCCATGGTCATGTTTACGAAAAGACCGCCCGAACCGCCCAATCCGCTGCCCACCGGCTACTCGGTGTTCGATACCCAGATGACCGTCGAGGGTGATGTCGAGACCGACGGCACGCTTCGCGTGGACGGTACCATGCGCGGGAGCGTCCGGCGCGCTGACGTCGTGGTGGTGGCCACGGGGGCGACGATCGTCGGCAACGTGTCGGCCCGCGAAGTGATCATCGGTGGCACGATCACCGGCAACGTCACCGCGGTCGAGCGCATCGAATTGCAGGACACCGGCGCCGTGGCCGGTGACATCGAAGCCGCAGCGATCAATATTCAGGAAGGGGGCAAGGTGGACGGACGGATGTCGATTCATCCCGTCTCGTCGAGCCAGCGAAGCGCCGAGAGCAACGCGCCCCGCGCTGCCGCGCAGGTCAGCACCGCATTCGGCGGTGACGCCGTCTGAGGCGACTCCCATGCAAAACAAGGATCAGGACACGCACCGTCGCGGTTGGACGGTTCTGATCGTTCCCCCGCAGCCGACGGGGAAGACACGCATGCTTCACGTCCACACCCGCCAGCTCCGCGCCTTCATCGGCACGGCCCTGGTGGCGTTCGTGGCGTACTCGGGATGGTCGTTGCTCGAAGCGATGCAGGTGAACGCCAGCGCGTCGCAGCTCGCCGAGGTCCACCGCCTGGTGCTCACGCTGAGCGACAGCCTGCAGTCCGCGCAGGAGCGCGCCGACTCGGCGCTGCAGCTCGCGGCAGTGACCGCCAACGTGAAGCGCGGCCCGACGCTGATTGCACGGAAGGCCCGGTTCGCGAATCCCAAGGGCATCAGCACCGCGGCCATGGGGGTGGTGCTGCCCGTGAACGGCACGATCACCAGCGGCTTCGCCCAGTCCCGGTGGGAACCGATCCTGCACCTCTTCCGTCCGCACGAGGGGGTGGACATCTCGGCGCCGCAGGGCACGAACATCCGGGCGCCCGCCGATGGCCGCGTGAGCTTCGTGGGGCACAAGCTGGGCTACGGCCTCGTCGTGGAACTCAACCACGGCGGCGGCGTGACCACGCTCTACGCGCACTGCGAGAAGATTCTCGTGCACGTGGGGGATTACGTGGCCGAGGGCGGGCGCGATCGCGACCGTCGGATCGACCGGCCTCTCGACGGCGCCGCACGTGCACTTCGAGGTGGTCGTCAACGGCCGCCACATGGATCCGCTCAAGTATCTGCTCGAGCCGGCCGACCCCGGCCCGGTGGCCGCCGCGCCGACGTACGCCGCCGGCGACCACGACCAGCAGTAGCGCGATCCGCCCGGCTACCGCCCGCCGGGCAGAATGCCGTCGGGCCCGAACCGCGCCCGCACCCGGTCCACGGCGCGCGCCACGGCGCGGTCGCGCTCGGTTTCGACCGTCGCTTCGCGTGCCCCCTCGAACAGCGTGAGTTGATCCGCCGCCTCGTCCTCGGCCAGCGAGGTGAGGCCGACGCCGAGCAGACGCGCCGGCACCCGCCTCCCGCTGCGGAGCCGCGTGAGCAGTTGGCGCGCCACCGCCAGGATCACCCGATCGCTCATCACGCCCTCGTCGAGCGTCCGGCTGGCCGAGCGGGTCCGGAAATCGTGGTCGCGAATCCGCACCGTGATCGTGCGCGCCGTGAGTCCGTCGGCGCGCAGATCGGCGGCCGCGCGGGCTACCAGCGGCAGGAGCTCCCGCAGCAGCGACGCGTCGTCCGCCAGATCCTGCGGAAAGGTCTCGTCGCGACTGATGCTCTTGGTCTCCAGCCGCGGCGCCACCTCCCGCGCATCGATGCCGCGCACGCGGTCGTACAGCCACGCGGCCTCGCGGGCGCCGATCCATCGCGCCAGCGCCGCCGCGTCGTATTGCAGCACGTCGGGCACCGTGCGCATGCCGAGCCTGGCGAGGCGTTCCTGAAAACGCGGGCCCACCATCGGCAGGTCGGCCAGCGCGAACCCCTCGAGAAACGCCGCCTCCGCGCCCGGCTCCACCACGTGCACGCCCGTGGCCTGGTTTCCGGGCTTCGGCTTCGCACTCTCCACCGCCAGCTTGGCGACCAGCTTCGACGTCCCACCGCCGAACGAAACGCCGAGCCCCGTTTCCCGGGCGATCATTTCGCGCATCCGCTGCGCCGTCCCGGCCAGCGGCTCGTGGCGGTAGAGCGATTCCGTTCCCGCCAGGTCCAGATACCACTCGTCGATGCTCGCCCCCTCGACCACCGGCGAGAACCGTTCGAGCACCTGGCGGATCTCGGCGCTCTTCTGCTGGCAGGCCTTGCGCGGCACCGGCACGCACACGGCCTGGGGACAGAGGCGCAGGGCGCGCGCGATCGGCATCGCCGAGCGTACACCGTAGGCCCGCGTCTCATACGAGGCCGAACACACCACGCCGCGACTCTGCCGGGTGCCGCCGACGATGAGCAGCGGCTCCCGCCCCACCCCCTCCGGGTCCACCAGCCGCGCCACGGCCACGAAGAAGGCGTCGGCGTCGGCGAGCAGGATGCGGCGCGGCGCGCTCACCCCACGTACACGTAGCTCAGGCCGTGCTCCTGCGCGCGGTTCACGGCGATCACCCCGGCCACGACCTCGATGGCCCCGGGCACCAAGTTGGCGCGGAAATCGGCGAGCGCCGTGGCCGCGTCGGTGCCGGCCGCCCTCGCCGCCTGACCGGCGTAGTGCGCCATCGCCATGCCGCAGACGGTGAACACGGCGCCGCGGGAGTGCAGCGCTGCCAGGCTGCTGCTCGCCTTGCGGGTGTCGTCGGGCGACCCGGCAATCGGGTTGCGCCCCGCCGGCCGGCTCCCCGCTTCTCCGGCGCTCCCGATGACGGTCTCGAGGCCGTACCTGGCCCACATCGCGTCGTTCAGCCCCATGGCGAAGGCGATGTGGCGGAAGGACACCACGACGTTGACGTCGGCGTCGGCGAGTCCGTAGCCATCGTTGTTCGCGTTCAGGAAGTTGCGGGCGAAGGCGACCCCGGTCGGGGCCTGCCCCGGCGACAGCACGTCGTAGATCTGACGGTGCTTGCCGGTGAGGGCATCGAGCCAGGCGTCGGGGTCCCCGGACCGGCGACCGAACACGCGCTCGGCGCGCGCCGTCGCGGGGAGGGTGGCCGCCGCCAGGGCAGCGGCACCCGCGCCGAGGCGGCCCAGGAATCCGCGGCGGGGGAGGACGGGGGTCGAACGGGGCATGGGCGATCTCCGGCAAGGGGACGAACGGGGTGCGGCGCGCAACGCGAATACCGGAAGATGGGTGGGCCGCCGATGCCGGGGCCACCTGCCACGGCGCTGTTGCATACATCGCTGTGCATCTTCCGGCTTTCGAATTCGACCGCAAGGGGGTCCGCAATCGGCCCCTTTCTCCGTATATTGGCCCATCCCCCAGCCGCACGACGCTACCGCCATGCCATCTCGCAAATCGTCCTCGCGTTCGTCGCGCGCTTCCGGCCAGCGTGCCGGGACCGCCGCCACCGCCGCCCACGGGTCCCGCCCCGAGCAGGTGTATACCCGGCTTCGGGACCTCATCGTCCAGGGGCTGGTTGCCCCCGGCAGCCGCATCGTGGAAACCGAAATCGCCAGCCGCCTGGGGGTGAGCCGGACCCCGGTGCGCGAGGCGCTCCAGCGCCTGCAGCAGGAGGGGTACGTGATGGGGGCGCCGGGCGCGCAGCAGTCGCGGCTCACGGTCGCCCCCCTCACGCGGGACGACGTGCACGAGCTCCTGGACATCGTGGGGTCGCTGGAGGGTCTGGGGGCCCGCCGGGCGGCGGAACTCGCCCCTGAACAGCGAAAGCCCCTGGTCAAGGACCTCCGGACCCTGAACGGGGAGTTCCTCAAGGCCGGCAAGGCCAGCCCGGTGGACCACAGCCGTTTATACGACGCTGATGAACGTTTTCACCGTCGGGTGGTAGAAGCAGGGGAAGGTCCGCGGCTGATCGCGCTCCATGACGCCGTCAAGCCGCAGGCAGAACGCTACATCCGGATGTACATCAGCATGTTGACCGGCGACATCAGGTCGTCGGTCGAGGAGCACGACGCGATAACCAGCGCAATCGAGGAAGGGCGGTCGGACACCGCCCAGCAGGCGGTGGAGACCAACTGGCGGCATGCCGCCGACCGGTTGGCCAAAGTCATCGAAACCGTTGGAGAGCGTGGTAGCTGGTAACCCCACACCACCCCATAGGGGGGCCGTACGCGTGAGAAAATTCGCCCTGTTGTTGCTCATCCCGGCGCTGTTCGCCTGCGAGACGCAGGCCAAGCAGCAGCTGGTCGAGTTGGCCAAGGCCGACTCCCTCCGTCAGGATTCGTTGCTCAACGTGAAGAACCAGTTGCTCAACGACATGCTGGTCTCCACGCAGTTCATCAACGACATCAACGCCGAGATCGCCAAGGCGCGCAGCCTCCCCAAGGCGACGCGGCAGACGGCACTGGCCACGCCCGCCGAGGCCGCCAAGATCAAGGAGGACCGCCAGGACGTCATCAGCAAGATCAAGATGGTGGTCCAGCGCCTCGACGCGACCGACGCCCGGCTCGCGCGCTTGCGGCATGAGGCCTCCGTGCTCTCCAAGCACGACTCCACGCTGACCCGGCAGATCGCCCAGTACGAGCAGACGATCGCCGACTTCCGCACCACGGTCGAGAATCAGCGCAAGGAGTTCCAGGCGATCGTCGATTCGCAGAACCTGCAGATCGCGTCGCTCAAGGGGCAGGTGGACACGCTCAACAACGTCAAGGCGGCGCTGTCCGACACGGTGGACCAGCTCACCACGCAGTCGCATGCCGGGTACTACATCGCCGGCACCCGCGACGACCTGATCAAGGACGGCGTGCTCGTCGAGGAGGGCCACCGGCAGTTCTGGCTCGTCGGCAACCGCCGCGTCGAGCCCGCGCGGACGCTCGATACCACGGCGTTCACGCGCATCGACATCATGAAGGACACCGCGATCGTGCTCCCCGACGGCGAGTACACCATCTTCTCCCGTCAGGACCCGCAGTACACGCAGCCGTTCACGGTGAAGGACGGGAAGATCACGGGCGGCCTGTACATCACACAGCCCCGCGAGTTCTGGGAGAGCTCGAAGTTCCTGATCCTGATGAAGCACTAGCCACCAGGCAGTCCCAGTGCTGTGGAACGGCCCACCGGGCGATGCCCGGTGGGCCGTTCTGCGTTCCCGCCCGCAGGCCCCGACTCGTCGCTCGAGCCCGGTCACCACATCGGCGTCTGCGCGGCCAATTCCTCCGACAGCTTCAGATAGCTCTCGTATCGCGCCACGCTCACCTCCCCCCGCTCCACCGCTGCCCGGACCTCGCACTCCGGCTCCGTGCCGTGGCGGCAGTCGGCGAACCGGCACTGCTCACGGTGCACGCGGATTTCCGGAAAGCACAGATCCAGCCGCTCCACGGGCAGCTCCCACATGCCGACCTCGCGGAGCCCCGGTGTGTCCACCACGAAGCTGCCCGGCTCGCCCGGGAGCACGTGGAGCGACGCGCCGACGGTGGTGTGCCGCCCCTTGTTCACGGACGGGCTGATCTCGCCCACCCGCAGGTCGAGCCCGGGAAAGAGGGCGTTGATGATCGACGACTTCCCGGCGCCGCTGGGTCCGGTGAGCACCGAGGTCCGCCCCTCCAGCGCCCGCCGGAACACCTCCAGCCCCTCGCCCTGTTTCACGCTCGTGAAGTGCACCGGGTACCCGGCGCGCGGGTAGTCGGTGAACCGGGCGTGCGCCACCTCGAGGCCCACGAGGTCCACCTTGTTCACCACGATCCGGGCGGCGAGCCCATTGGCCTCGGCGATCACTAGAAACCGGTCGAGCATGTGCAGGTGCGGATCGGGACGCGCGGCAGCGAACACGACGACCACCTGGTCGACGTTGGCTGCGAGCACTCGTTCGCCGTAGGCGCCGCCGGGTGCGCGGCGGGTCAGCTGCGAGCGTCGCGGCAAGATCTCGGCGATGACCAGGGCCTGACCGCGCTCGTCGCGCTCCAGCCGCACGCGGTCGCCCACGGCCAGCTTGACCCGCTCCCGGGCGGCGGCGACCGTATCGCGCCGGATGCCGCCCCCGGCGCGCCGCCCCACGTCCGACTTCTTGAGCCGCCCGCGCATGGAGGCCTGGTGGGTCGTGCCGGCCTCGTCGAGCACGTGCCAGACGCCCCCCGTCCCCTGGGTCACGACGCCGACGATCTCCCCGGTCCCGGTCACGGGCCTCCGCCGTCGCCGTCGCCGTCGGCCCGCATGGCATCCCACCAGCGGCGCGACGTCCGCCCGCCCGCCCGCTCGGCGATCAGCGCGTCGAGCACCGCCTTGACCACCGACAGGGGCATGGCCCCGAGCGCGGCCCGCGCCTCGTCCCCGGTGGCGGCACGCGCCAGGAAATCGGATTCCAGGTGGCCCTCGGGGCTCGCCGCCCCCACCCGCGCCCAGCGGATGAAGAGCAGGTAGGCGCCCACCGGCGCCGCGCGCGCACCGGTGTCGTCGGTGAGGATCTCGACGCTGTAGGAGAAGCCGTCCGCGCCCTCGAACGCGGCGGGTCGGTCGTGCACCGCCATGTACCCGCCCAGGGTGTTGGCGTCACCCTTCGAGTGATCGGCGGGGAGGAACTGCCCGGGCATGATCAGCGCCGGCCGCCCACCATCTCGCGCAGCACGTTCCCGGTGATGAACGCCACGTTCGCCGGCCGTTCGGCCAGGCGGCGCATGAGGTAGGGATACCACTGTGTGCCGAACGGCACGTACACGCGCATGCGGTAGCCCTCGCGCACGAGTTGCTCCTGGAGATCCCGCCGGACGCCGTACAGCATCTGGAACTCGAACCGGTCGGGGGCGATGCCGCGCTCGGTCACGAACCGCTTGGTCTCGGTCACCAGGGCCGGATCGTGGGTGGCGATGGCCGGATAGGTCGCGTCCTCGAGCAGCGTGTGCAGGCACTTCACGTAGTTCGCGTCCACGTCCTTCTTGTCGGGATAGGCCACCGCGGCCGGCTCCTTGTAGGCGCCCTTGCACAGCCGCACCCGGCATTTGAGCGCCACCGCGCGCTCCACGTCGGCGAACGTGCGGTACAGGTAGCTCTGGAGCACGATGCCGACGTGCTGCTTGAACCCCGGGTACAGGCGGTCCTCGAACAGGCGCAGCGTGCGCTCGGTATACGCGCTCGACTCCATGTCCACGCGCACGAAGGTGCCGTACCGCTGCGCGCGTTCGAGGATGTCGCGCATGATGGCGACGCACAGTTCCTCGGAGATGTCGAGCCCCATCGCCGTGAGCTTCACGGAGACGTTGCAGTCGAGCCCTTCGGCGTTGATGCGGTCGAGGATCGCCAGATACTCGTCGCGGGCGGCGCGGGCCTCCTGCTCGTTGTGGACGCTCTCGCCCAACAGGTCGAGCGACGCCGAGATGCCCTTGGCATTCAGCGCGCGCACCGCCTCCACGGCTTCGTCCAGCCGTTCGCCGGCCACGAACCGCCGGGCAAAGGACTTGGCAAGGCGGTTCCGGCGCACGAACCGGAACACGCGCGGCTGGTTGGACAGGTAGAGGAGCGTCGACCGAAACATGCGACCTCAGGGGGTGACGGGCAGAACGAACACCCGAAAAATAGACGGCCCGCGCCGAAACGCGGGCCGTCGGGTTCAGGGTTTGATGGGACGCAGCGGGGCGTTCACGGCGAACGGCTCGACGATGCGCCACACGGGATACGACTTGCCGGGCGCGATCCAGTCGTCCATCACGTTCCAGGTGGTGAACCCGTCGGCGCTCTCGGGTTCGAGCAGGTACATGGCGAGCACGGCCAACGGCTGCGCCTCCCGCACCACGTAGGTGCCGGCGGGCAGGGTCACGGCCGCCGACGACCAGAGCCCCTCCAGCCGCTCCTCGTGGTGCCCCTGGTACTCCCGCGGGTTCCGGATCAGGGAGTCGATCGCGAACCGCTCGGCGCGCACGCTGAGCGAGTCCACGAGCTGCTCCACGAACACGCCGTGCAGCATCAGGCGGTCGACGAGCGGCTTCTGCTCCGGACCGAACGCGTAGGCCACCGGCATCCGCCGCTGGAGCGTCGATTCGAACCGGTCGTAGACCGGCATCCGCTCGGTGTGGAACTTGTCGATGCGGCGGTAGCCGCGCCGCACGCCGGGCAGCTTCTCGGTGCTGTCCGGCAGCTTGGCCAGGTCTTCGAGAATGATGTCGGCCATCCGCGGATGCCGCGTGTACGTCGAGCGGAGGGACACGTAGGGGGCCCGGGAGGGCGTGGTGCCGGCGGCGATCGTCTTGCGGTCCGCCTCGTGCGTGACGCTCACGATCTCGTCGTTGTTGGCCGCCACCAGCGACAGCAGCTCGCCCACGAACGCATACGTGGACGCGATGCGGGTGCGGAACGGGTCGTGGGAATACGCCTCGCTCAACACCGAGATCCGCCCGCGCAGGCCGTAGTAGTTGGTCCCGTAGCGGGGGTGCGGATCGTAGGTGTACCAGCCGCGCGGCATCCCGTTCGGCGTTTCGACGTTGCCGTAGTCGAACGTCTGGATGCGTTCGCGCGCCAGCAGGTTCCGCCGCACGGCCGGGAGCAGCGTGTCCATGGTGAACGGGCCGGTAAACATCGCGGTGGGACTCAGCGACGCCGCATAGGTGAGCGCGTACCCATGGTACGTGCCGTCGGTGGTGTGCAGGTCCACGAAGACATCGGGATCCCAGCGGTCGAACATCCGCAGCGAGGCCTGGGTTTCCGGCGCCTCCGCCTTCACGTAATCGCGGTTCAGGTCGAGTCCCTGACCGTTCGCTCGCTGGCCCACCATTTCGGGGCCGTCCTGCGACGGCCGCATCTGCTCCTGGTGGCCGAACTTCTCGTTGCCGTCGGCGTTGTAGATCGGGACCACGACCAGCACCAGCGAGTCGAGCACGTTGGGCCGGGTGTCGTCGGTCAGCTCGCGGAGCATCGCCAGCATCGCCTCCTTCCCCTCGACCTCGCCGGCGTGGATGTTCGCCTGCACGTAGACGATGGGACGGTTGAGGCGCTTGGCTTCGGCGGCCGTGGTGACCAGTGGGCGTGAGGCCACGACGTACGGAATCGCCCGCCCCTCACTCGTCGTCCCGATCGTCCCGGTGGCGATCTGACCGCTCTCCAGCGTCTTCAGCGAGTCGACGAAGGCGACGACGTCGTCGTAGTGCGACGTCTCCTTGAAATCGGTCCGCTCGGCGCGCGTGAGCGGGCGCCGGTTGGAGAAGTCGGTCGGGTACACCGCGTGGATGTTCACCGGGGAGACCGGAGTCTCGTCGCGGCGCACGGGGCCCGGAGCTCCGCCCGGGGGCGGGCCACCGGCGGGTGCCCCCCCGCCTCCGCAGGAAACGGCGATGGCGGCCGCGGCGAGCGGCGTCAGGACACGGACGAGGGAACGGGCCATGACAGATCTCACGGATGAATGATTCGCACCGGGAACAGGGAATTGTACCCCGATGGCGCCGCGACGGTCTAGGGATGCGTCAGCCGCGGGCCAGCGGGCCCCCGCCGCGATGCAGGGCGGCGCCCCGGGCCCGGGTCGTCGTTGCCGCCGCCGGGTCGGCCCCGCGCTCGATGTCCTGGCGCACGCTCCGCTGGTAGGCCACGAAGTCGGCGTCCCGGAGCCCGGCTCGTTCCAGGGAGACCACGGCCGAGGACGCCGTGGCCGCCGGCACACCGCGGGACACCAGATCGGTGAGCACGGTGATCGGCGTGGTGAGCCGGCGTCCGACCGCCGCCCGGCGCAGGCCCGCGAGTTCGGCGGCCGTCACGCCGGCGTGGATCGCATGGGCGCCCGCCATGATCTCGGCGTCGCGGGAAGCCGGTCCCAGCGCGGCCCGGGACCGCCGCAGCTCGCCGGCCAGCCTGCGCACGGCGGCGACGATCCGCGGACCGTCGGCGCGCTTGCCCGCCCCCTCGAGCGCCTTGTTCACCAGCACCCCCGAGGGCAGGCCGTCAACGCGGGCCGAATCGATGATCGCCAGCACGGAGGCGCGGGTCGGCGCATCGAGCGCCGAGTTGAGCCGCGCGAGGGGAGGGTCCTGCGCCCGGGCCGGCGACGCGTACAACAGCAGGATCGCCGCCGCGCACCACACCCGCCGCATCAGGGCGTGTCTTCGACGACCAGAGCCGAGTTGGGCTTGCCGAAATCCTCGTCGGCCACCCGGGGCGCGGCGGGGTCGGGTACCCACAGGGAGTCGTCTACGAGAAAGGCGTAGCGGTGGTGCCCCGGGAGAATGGGCGTGGTGAGCGACCAGACGCCGCCGCCCCGGTTCTCCGCCGCGTAGGCCGCGTGGGACACGTCCCAGCCGTTGAAGTCGCCGACCACCTGCACGGTCTTGGCCTCGGGCGCCACGAGCACGAACTGCACGGGATGGGCCCGCGACGACCGCACGACGGGGGCCACCGCCACCACCAACATCCCCGCGGCCACGGCCGCGAACGCCGACCAGACCCGCCACCGCGGCATCGGCATGAGGGGCGAGATGAGGCGCAGCGGGCGCACCGCCACGGCCCGGATGGCCCGCATCACGCGCCGGTCGAAGGTGGCGTCGAGCGGCGCCGGCCGCTTCAACTCCGTGACCAGTTGGTCGAGTCGCGTCTTGTCGATGTCAGGCACTGCGCACCTCCTGCAACAGCACGCGCAGGCGATCGCACGCCCGCATGACGCGCATCTTCAGCGCGGAAACTCCCACCCCGGTCAACTCTGCCATCTCGTCGTACCCCAGCCCCTCGACGTACTTGAGCAGGAATGCCTCGCGCTGCTCCGGACGCAGCGCCGCCAGCGCTCGGTCGATCTCCTCGCGCCACGCCCACTGCTCCGCCGGGTGTTCCTCCGACGCCGTGAGCAGCGCGCCGTCGTCGGCCAGGAACGTCCGGGCTCGCCGCGCCCGTCGCGCCCCCGCCGTGCGGCACCGGTTGACGAGAATGCGAAACAGCCAGGCCCCGAACCGGTCCGGATCCTCACACCGCCCCAGCGAGCGATAGGCCCGCACGAACGCGTCCTGCAGCACCTCGTCCGCGTCCTCACGGTTGCCGAGCATGTGCATGGCGTACCGGGCGCACGAGTCGCGGTAGCGCGACACGAGCGTCGCGAACGCGTCCACGTCACCGGCCAGCACCTGCGCGACGATCACCGCGTCGCTACGTCCATCCATATCGCTCTGACCTTGTCAGGAGGAGTGGAGTCACAGCACCCCGGGTCGTTGCGCCGCCGCCCCACCGTCATACGGGCCGCCCCTCCGCGGGGTAGAACCGCCGCCGGCTCCGAACCATGTCCAGCAGCAGTTCCGCGGCCGCGAACCGCGGGGCGAACCGCGCGTGCAGATCGTCGAGGCGGCGCACCACCTCGTCGGCGCCCAGACTATCTATGTAGCGGAAGGGGCCGCCATGGAAGGGTGGGAAGCCGATGCCGAACACCGCCCCGATGTCGCCATCCCGCGGCGACCGCAGAATGCCCTCCTGCAGGCAGTGCACGGCCTCGTTGACCATCGCCAGGGTGCACCGTTCCACGATCTCCCGGGTCGGCAGCGGCATGCGCTGGCGTCCCTCGCCGATCAGGTCGTACACCGATGCGTCCACCGCCCCCTTCTTGCCCCGTTTGTCGTAGCGGTAGAAGCCCGCGCCGCCCTTGCGGCCGGTCCGCCCCGAGTCGACCACCCGGCGCAGCGCGTGCGACGGCGCCATGCGGTGTCCGAAGGCCTGCGAGAGCACGAGCCCCACCTTGCCGCCGACGTCGATGCCGACCTCGTCGAGCAGCGTGATCGGCCCCACCGGGAATCCGAATTCCACCATCGCGCGATCGATCTGCTCGATGGCCACGTTCTCGTCCAGCAGCAGCCCGGCCTCGTTGATGTACGCCGACAGCGCCCGCGTGGTGTAGAACCCGGGTCCGTCGCGCACCACGATCACCGTCTTGCCGAGCTTGCGCCCGTAGTCCACCGCCGTGACCACGGCCTGCTTGGCGGTGCGCTCGGTGGCGATGACCTCGAGCAGCGGCATCCGGTGCACGGGCGAGAAGAAGTGCATGCCCAGCACGCGTTCGGGGCGCGACGCCGCGGCGGCGATCTCGGCGATCGGAATCGTGCTCGTGTTGGACGCATAGACGGCGTCGGGCGCGAGCGCGGCCTCGACCTCCCGCAGCACGCGGTGCTTGAGGTCGAGGTCCTCGAACACGGCCTCGATCACGAGGTCGGTGTTGCCGAACCCGGTGTAGTCGGTGGTGCCGCTCACCAGGATCAGCTGGTCGGCGAACTGCTGCCTGGTGATGTGGCGCCGGGTCAGCCGCTCGCTGAGCACCGACCGCACCGACGCCAGCCCCCGGCCCACCCGTCCGGCATCGGTATCCTTGAGGCGGACCACCGTGCCGTGCTGGGCCGCGATGCCGGCAATGCCGGCCCCCATGAACCCGGCGCCGAGCACCCCCAGCTTGCGGACGTGCACCGGCGGGGGCGCCGGCGGCTCCACCCCGACGTCCTTCTTCAGGGCGTTCGTGGCGAAGAACAGGAAGATCAGCTCCCGCGACACGCCGGTCATCGCCAGCTCACCGAACCGGCGGGACTCCTCGCGCAGGCCGGCCGCCATGCCGCGCTCCAGCCCCGCCCGCACCACGTCGAGGGCGGCGAGCGGCGCCGGGAAGTGGCCGTGCGTCTTGGCGAGCACGTTCTCGCGTGCCTTCCGGAACACCACGCTCCGGCCCGCGAAGTTGGTGTCGAGCAGCAGACCGGTGGCGCCGGCGCCGCGGCCGCGCCGCGCCGGTCGCCTCTCGCCGCCCGCCAGCTCCCGGGCGCGCGCCAGCGCGATCTCGCGCAATATGGCGGGGTGGACCATCTCGTCCACCAACCCGAGTTGCAGCGCCTTCCGGGCCCGCACGTTCTTCCCGGTGAGAATCATGTCGAGCGCGGCCTGGAGGCCGATCAGCCGCGGCAGACGCTGGGTGCCGCCCATGCCCGGAAGCAGGCCCAGCTGCACTTCGGGCACGGCGAGCAGGGTCTTCTCGTGGCTGGTGCAGATGCGGTAGCTGCAGGCCAGCGCCAGCTCGAGCCCTCCGCCCAGGCAGGCGCCGTGAATGGCCGCCACCACGGGCACGCGCAGCGCCGCCAGGGCGTTCAGCACGTCCTGCCCCAGTTGGCTCGCCCCCGCGGCGTCGATCTCGCGCCGGAATTCCAGGAACTGCTCGATGTCGGCGCCGACGACGAACGAATCGGTCTTCCCACTCATCAAAACGCAGGCGCGCACCGCGGCGTCGCGATCGACGTCCGCGATCACCTGCGTCAGCTCCTCGCCCAGCGCGGGGGTGAGCTTGTTCACCGATTCGCCGGGCGTGTCGAGCGTGAGCACCAGCACGTCGTCCTGTCGGTCGAGGCGAATGGAGGGCATCGGCAGATCCTCGCTCACAGCCGCTCGATGACCATCGCGTGGCCGAGCCCGCCGGCCGCGCACACGGTCATCAAGCCGAACTGTCCGTCGCGCCGCGCCAGCTCGTTGGCCAGCGTGGTGAGAATGCGCCCGCCCGTGGCGCCGAAGGGGTGCCCGATGGCGATCGATCCGCCCATCACGTTCAGCCGCGAGCGGTCCACGGCGCCCAGCGGCCGGGTGAACCCGGCCCGCTCGGCCCACGCCTGCGATTCGAATCCCTCCAGGTTGGAGAGCACCTGCGCCGCGAAGGCCTCGTGCATCTCCACGAGATCCATGTCGGCGAGCGCCAGCCCCGCGCGCTGGAGCGCGAGGGGAGCGGCGAGCACGGGGCCCATCAGCAACTGCTCCGCCGGATCGAGCGCCGCGTAGGCGTACGAGCGGATGTAGGCGAGGGGCGCGTACCCCAGGGTCTTCGCCCGCTCCTCGCTCATCAACAGCACGGCGCTCGCTCCGTCGGTGAGCGGCGACGAATTACCCGCCGTCACCGACCCGTAGCGGCGGTCGAACACCGGCCTGAGCTTGCGCAGCTGTTCGATACTGGTGTCGGTGCGGATGCCGTTGTCGCTCGAGACCGCGACGTCGTACCGGGGCGGCACCCAGACGGTGGCGATCTCCGAAGTCAGCCGCCCGTCCTGCGTACCCACCGCCGCCAGACGATGCGACCGGAGCGCGAACTGGTCCTGATCCTCGCGACCGATGTGATTGAGCTTGGCCATCTTCTCGGCGCTCTGTCCCATCGTCTCGCCGGTGGTGGGCTCGGCAATCGCCGGCGTGATGGGCACGAAATCCCGCGGCCGGATGCGCGCCAGCGCGCCGACCCGCCCGCCCAGCGACTTGGCGCGCGACGCGGCGACGAGGGCGTCGGACATCCCGCGCGAGTGGAGGATCGGGATGTTGGACAGCGACTCGGCGCCCCCGGCGATCATCACGTCGCGATGTCCGAGCGCGATCTGGTCCGCGGCGTCGGTGATCGCCTGGTTGGCCGACGCGCAGGCGCGGCTCACCGTGTAGGCGTCCACCCCCCGCGGCAGCAGCGGCATGAGCGACACTTCGCGGGCGATGTTGGGCGCGACCACGGAGTGGACGACGGTGCCGTACACCAGCCCCTCCACGAGGCCGCCCTCGAGTTCCGTGCGCTCCAGCAGTTCGGAAACGCACAGCCGGCCGAGTTCGATGGCGCTCAGCGAACGGAGCACGGTGCCGGCGCGCGTGAACGGCGTCCGCACGCCCGCGACGATGGCCACCCGGCGCCCGTTCCCGAAACTCGGCATGCCTGCAACTTAGGCGGTCCCCTGCGGCAGGCAAAACGGAGCGGGCTCCGCTTGTTCACGGCGCCGCCCGGTGTCAGCTTTTCTCTCCCGATGCCCGACCCGCGCCCGCGACTCCCGCCCCCCGGAACGTCCTGCGACCTGCTGGTCGTGGGGGGCGGCGTCACCGGCGCCGGCATCGCCCGCGACGCCGCGCTCCGGGGGTTGCGGGTGGTCCTGGCCGAAAAGGACGACTTCGGCAGCGGCACCTCGAGCCGCAGTTCGCGGCTGATCCACGGCGGCCTGCGCTACCTGGAGCACGGCCAATTCAAGCTCGTGTTCGAGGCCAGCGCCGAACGACGCCGCCTGTTGGCGCTCGCCCCCCACCTGGTGCACCCCCTGCGCTTCGTGTGGCCCGTTTACACCGGCGCACGCGTTCCGTTCTGGAAGGTGGTGGCGGGGGTGACGTTGTACGACATGCTGGCCGCGTTCCGCAACGTGCACCGGCACCACCGGCTGTCGGTGCGGGAGGTGATTGCCGACGAACCGGCCGTGTCGCCCGAGGGCCTGCGCGGCGGCGTGTCGTACTACGACGCGGCCACGGACGATGCCCGCCTCACCCTGGCCAACGTGCTCGACGCCGAGCAGGCGGGCGCCACGGTGCTCAACCACGCCCGCGTGCGCGACCTGCTGGTGGAACACGGCCGCGTCGTCGGCGCCGGGCTGACCGACGCGCTCACCGGCGAGTCGACCGAGATCCGCGCCCGCGCCGTGGTCAACGCCACCGGCCCGTGGAGCGACGACGTCCGCCGCCTCGAGGGCGCCGCCGACCGGGCCCGGGTGCGCGGCAGCAAGGGCACGCACATTCTCGTGCCGCACGCCCGGGTGGGGAATGTGGCCGCGCTCACCCTGCTCTCGCCGGTGGACGGCCGCGTGATGTTCGCCCTCCCGTCCGGCGACTTCACCGTGTTCGGAACCACCGACACCTTCACCGCCGCCAGCCCCGATCAGGTGCGGGCGTCGGAAGACGACGTGGCGTACCTGCTGCGGGCCGCGAACACCTTCTTCCCCGCCGCCGGTCTCACGCGGGGCGACGTGGTGAGCGCGTGGGCCGGCATCCGCCCGCTCGTCGCCACGGCGGCGGACTCCCCGAACGCCGCGTCGCGCGAGCACGCCATCGCCGTCACCCCGGCCGGCGTAGTGACGATCACCGGCGGAAAGCTCACCACCTTCCGGATCATGGCGGAGCAGGTGGTCAACGTCGTGTGCCGACGGATCGGCACCGGCGGTACCTCCACCACGGCCCGCACGCCGCTGTTCGACGACGGCCCGCCGCGCGAGGCCGCGTGCGCCCGGGACGCGCGGGCCGCGGCGCCGGTCGTCCCCGGCCTGCGGTGGCGGTGGGGGGAACTCGCCTGGGCCGTGGAAGCCGCGCACGCCCGGACGCTCGCCGACCTGCTGATCCGGCGCACCAAACTCTCCTTCGAGACGCCCGACCACGGATTGCGCGTGGCGCCGGACGTGGCGGAGTACGTGGCCCCGCTCCTGGGCTGGAAGGGGCCGGCGGTGCGGGCGGCGGTGGACGCGTACGCCGGCGAGGTGGAAAGGATCTTCAGCGTGGACGCGGGCGCCGGCGTCTAGCCGTCGGCGCACCGGCGCAGCCGCCGCACCGAACTACTTCTTCTTGCCCGCCCCGTTGACCGCCACCTCGTCGTGGATCGTGAACAGCTCCATGACCACGAGGGTGCGCGTGACCGCCGGCAGGCGCAGCAGCACCTCGTCGCCCACCGCCTTGTTCAGCAACGCCCGGCCGATGGGGGACGCCATCGTGACGTGCCCGTCTTCGAACTCCACGGCGTCGCCGAACACCAGGTAGTACGTCTCGCGCGCCTTCGACTTCTTGTCCTCCACGATCACCCGCGAGCCCAGCCCGACCTTGTCGGGGGGAATCTGCGACGGATCGATCGAGGACAGCTTGCTCAGGCGCATGCGAAGCTGACCCAGCCGGGCCTGCACGAACTGCTGGCGCTCGAGCGCAGCCTTGTACTCGCTGTTCTCGCGCAGGTCGCCGAGTTCCACGGCTTTCCGGATCTCGTTGGGCAGCGTCACGTTCAGCTCGTACTGGAGCCGTTCGACTTCCGCTCCCAGTTTTTCTTTCAGCGCTTCGATCATGGGACGTACGGACAGGGTACAAAAAAATCGAACGCCCGGCTGAGTGGCCGGGCGCCGTTACCGCGACGAATCCCGCACTCCCGTCTACAGCCGCTCGGGGCTGGACGTGAACACCAGAACCTTCATTCGGGGGTCGCGGCGCATACTCTGATAGTATCGAGGCCCGGCACCTGCGTCCAGCGGCACCGGCGCCCCCGGGGCCCTCCGGCTAGACTTCGGAGCATGATCCGGCTGGAGCCGCACGGCGACGTCACCCGCCTGCGCATGAGCACCTGGCGCAGCCGGGCCATCGGTTACGAGGTGAGCGCCTACTTCGCACACGGCGTCCTCGTGGACTGCGGCTTCCCGGACGTGGCCCCTGCGCTCGAACGGGTGCTCCGCGACCTCCGGCCCGCCGGCGCCATCATCACCCACGCCCACGAGGATCACGCCGGAAACGCGGGGTTGCTCGCCCGCCTCGGGATTCCCCTGTTCGTGGCCGACGACACACTGGCCGAACTCCGGGCCGGCCATCGGATCCGCGCCTATCGCCGCTACACCTGGGGGCAGCCGGCTGCCTTTGCGGCCGCATTCACCGCCTTCGACCCCCGGCCGCTCCGGATCGTCGCCGCGCCGGGCCACTGCCCCGACCATCGCATGGTCTGGGACGCCGAGCGGGGCACCCTCTTCTCCGCCGACCTCTGGCTCGGTGTGCGCGTCAGGGTGATGCACCGCGAGGAAGACCCGCGGCAACTCGCGCGAGATCTCCGCGCCGCCGCCGCCCTCGCCCCGGACCGGATGTTCGACGCGCACCGTGGCCCGGTGCGCGATCCGGTGCACGCCCTGGAAGCCAGGGCGCGCTGGCTGGAAGACACCATCGATGCCATCGAGCAACGGGCGCGCCAGGGGTGGAGCGATCGCGCCATCCTGGGGCGGCTGCTCGGCGGTGAGGAGTGGACCGGATTCGTCTCGCGCGGCGAGTACGCGCGCGCTAACCTGGTCCGGAACGTCCGCGCCGGCATGACCGGCCTACCCGCCGCCGGCACGGCGCCGCGCCCCAGCCCCGATTCCCGATGACCAACCTGCTCATCGCCATCGTCATCCTGCTCGCCGCGGCGCTGGTGCTGCTCGTGCTGCTGCTCGCGCGCACCCGCCCCGGCGACCGGGCGGCGGTGGAGCAGCGGTTCGCCGAATTGCAGCGCGGGCTCGACCGCGCCGATCAGGTGGTGCGGGCGGAGCTGGGCCGGAACCGCGACGAGACCGCCGCCTCGCTGGCCCGCGTCACCCGAACGCTCGACGAGCGGCTGGAAGTGGTGCAGCGCGGATTCGGCGAGATGCAGGCCCTCGCCGACGGTGTGGGCGACCTCCGGCGGGTGCTCACCAACGTCAAGACGCGGGGCGTGCTCGGCGAGTGGCAGTTGCAGGCGCTGCTCGAGCAGCTGCTCACGCCCGACCAGTTCGCGCGGAACGTCAAGCCCAACCCGATGCGCGACGCGATCGTCGAGTTCGCCATCCGCATTCCCGCCCAGGGCGCGCACGCCGCCGGCATGTGGCTGCCGGTGGACAGCAAGTACCCGGCGGAGGACTACGCCCGCCTGTTCGACGCCCAGGAACGCGCCGACGCACCCGCCGTCGCGGCGGCCCAGAAGGCGCTGGGCGCGGCGGTGCGGCGTTCGGCCGACGACATTCGGAGCAAGTACATCGATCCGCCCAACACCACGGACTACGCGATCCTCTTCCTCCCTTCGGAGGGCCTGTTCGCCGAGGTCGTGCGGCTGCCGGGGCTGGTGGAGGCGCTGAGCGCCGAGTGCCGCGTGATGATCGCCGGGCCGACCACCTTCGCGACGCTCCTCAATTGCCTGCAGATGGGCTTCCGCTCGATGGCGCTCGCCGAGCGTTCCGAGGAGGTGTGGCGGCTGCTCGGCGCCGTCCGCGCCGAATTCGGAAAGTTCGGCGAGAGCGTCTCGGCGGCCCAGAAGAAGCTCAGCCTCGCCGGCGACGCGGTGGAACAGATCGCCGTGCGCGCCCGGGCGATGGACCGCAAGCTGCGCGACGTGGAGCAGCTGCCGGCGGCGGCCGAACCGGACCCGCAACAACTCGAACCCTGATCCGCCCGGCCGGGGCGACGCCTGCGCCGCCCGATCAGTTCCGGCTCTTCTCGAATTCGCGGACGAGCCGCTTCATCATCGCGCCGCGCCTGTCGTACAGCCGCTTGAGCGGGCGCTTCTCGTGCCGGGCGTGCGCGTACGACGTGAGCAGGGGGAGGGCGACGGTGGAGTCCAGGTAGCAGACCACGGCGTCGGGCAGCCGGTCGGGATCGATCTTGCCCCAACTCACGGCCTCGGCAGGTGTGGCGCCCGAGAGGCCGCCCGTATCGGGGCGCGCGTCGGTGATCTGAAGGAAGTAGTCGTGTCCCTTCTCGTCGATGCCCAGCACTTCCTGGATCTGCGGTTCCGTCTGCAACATGAAGTTCTTGGGGCTGCCGCCGCCGCAGATGAACACTCCCGACCGGCCGCCGCTGCGCTTGGCCTCGAGCACGATCGAGGCCGTCTCGTTGACGTCGAGGTTCGGGTCGATCACACAGCGGTTCCCCTCCAGCGCCAGCGCCGCGACGTTCATGCCGATGGACGAGTCGCCGGGCGATGAGGTGTAGATCGGCACGCCGGCGGCATAGGCCGCGGAGAGCAGCGACTTCTGCCCGATGCCCAGCGCCTTCTCGCGTTCGCGCACGTACTTGCCGCACAGGTAGTGGAACTCGGCGCTCGACATAGAACGCTGAAACTCGCGTCCCTGCACGACCTTTCTGAAAAAGGCGTCGGTGCTGAGCAGGACGTCATAATCAAAAAAGATGTCGTAGATACGCACCACGCCCTCTTCGCGCAGCACGACGTCCGACTCCTGGGCATTGCCGCGATGCATGCTCAGCCCGAGCCCGAAGTGCGTGTCGTGGTAGAGATTGGCGCCGGTGGAGATGATCCAGTCCACGAACCCCGATTCGATGAGCGGAATGATCGCCGCCATGCCGAGGCCCGCCGGGGTGAGCGCGCCGGTGAGCGTGAGTCCCACCGTGACGTCGGCGTCGAGCATCTTCTGCGTGAACAGCTGGCAGGCCTCGCGCAGGCGGGCCGCGTTGTAGGCCAGGAAGGTGCCTTCCACGAGGTCGGCCACCGACTCGCGGCCGTCGATCCGGCGCGGGTCGATCTTGTTTCCCTTGAGGAAGCGGCTCTTCTCGGCGGCGGTGTGCGCGCGGCCGGCGGCTTCGCGGTCCTCGGCGGCCTTCTTCTGCGCCGCCTTGGGCCCGGCCGCCGACGCCCGATTGCCGGTGCCGTGTCGCGAGGCCTTGAATCCGCCGCGCTCGCGGCTCGCCGTCTTCTTTGCGGTCGCCTTCTTCTTGGCCATCCGTTCAGCTCCGTCTCTCGTCCTTGAGTTTCTGGTGGTCCAGGCTCTGCTGGGCCTGGATGACCACGCTCGCCGCCTCGTTGGGATCGTCGGTCACGATGATGAGGTCCATGTCGCCCGGCGAGATCTTTCCCTCGGTCAGCACGCGCGTCTGCAGCCAGCGGATGAAGCCCGCCCAGTAGTGGCGGCCGAAGAAGACCACCGGAAACTGGTAGATCTTCCCCGTCTGGATCAGCGTCAGGGCCTCGAACGCTTCGTCGAGGGTACCGAAGCCGCCGGGGAAGATAATGAAGGCGTCGGAGTATTTGATGAACATCGTCTTCCGGACGAAGAAGTACCGGAAGTTGATGAGGGTGTCGATGTACGGATTGGCGCCCTGCTCGAAGGGCAGCTCGATGTTGCAGCCGATGGAGAGGCCGCCGCCGAGCTTGGCGCCGTGATTGGCGGCCTCCATGATGCCGGGACCGCCGCCGGTGATCACCGCGAATCCGGCCCGGGCCAGCAGGCGCGCCGTCTCCTTGGCGGCCTCGTACTGCGGCTCGTTGGGGTGCGTGCGCGCCGAGCCGAAGATCGTCACGCCCTTGGTCACGTGGGCCAGGGCGTCGAACCCCTCGATGAACTCGCCCATGATGCGCATCACGCGCCAGGGATCGGTGCGCGTGAAGTCGGCGGGATCGGTCTGCCGCTGCAGCAGCTTCTGGTCCTCGGTGACGATCACGTCGCGAATGGCGTCGTCGATGTGGGGCTTGGCGCGGGTTCCCCGGGCCTTCTGTTGCTGCGACGGCGGTTTCCGACCGGCGGCGATGTGCCCCGCTTCGGTGCGCTCGCGGAAGCCGGCCCGTGCGTCGTGCGCGGCGCTCGCCATCGTCTCGACGTCGGCGCGCTTGCCGGAAGCGGTCTTGGGCGGGCGCGGCGGCCGGGGGCGGCGCTTGCGGGCGGGCGGTCCGCTTCGCTTGAAAGCTGACATGCAGGGAATCTCGTCGTGGAAGGAGAAGCGCGCGCTCGCGGCGCGCGGCTACTGGAGTTTACGCGATGCCCCGCGTGCTCCGCCAGCGAGCGGGTTGCCCCGGAGCGCGCCCCGCGCTTGCTTTGCTTCCCATGCCCCCTCCGGACGCGCGCGTCATCCCCCCGGCGTATCGCCGGGGCACCGGCCGTCTCTGATGTCTGTCGTCGTCCTGCTCGCCGACGGCGTCCGTCCCGACACGCTCGCCGCCGCGCTCGACTCCGGCGCCCTGCCGGCGCTCGCCCGCCTGCGCGCGGAGGGCGGGCTGCACACCGTGAGCACGGTCTTTCCGTCGGTCACCGGTCCCGCCTATGCGCCATTTCTCATGGGGCGGTTTCCGGGTCCGATCGGGCTTCCGGGGCTCCGCTGGTTCGACCGCGGCCGCGCCGTCTGCACCTTTCCCGACTACACGCGCAGCTACGTCGGCTATCAGATGCGGGCCGTGGACCGCGACCTCGCCGCCGACGCGCCCACCGTGTTCGAACTCGCGCCGTCGAGCCTCGCCGCGCTGAGCGTGATCACGCGCGGCCTCCCGGTGGCCAACCGCATCGGCGGCATCACCCTCCGGTCGGCCATCCGCGCCGCCCGCACGCACTTCACGGGCAACGTCGCCGGCTGGCTGGACATCGACCGCGAGGTGGCGGACGAGGTGGTGCGCCGCGTGGCCGGCGAACGGCCGGCCTACACGTACGCGGCGTTCACCGGGGTGGACAAGGTGTCGCACGCGCGCGGACACGCGCACCCGATGATCGGCGAAGCCCTGGCGATCGTGGACGATGCCGCGGCGCGGATCCGGGCCGACGCCGAGCGCGACGGCCGGTGGAAGGACATGCACCTGTGGATCGTGAGCGACCACGGGCATTCGCCGGTCCGGCAGCACGAGGACCTGGCCGGGCTGCTGGCCAGGCTGGGACACCGCGTGATGGCGCATCCGTGGGTGTTCACGCCGCGGCCGGAGACGGCGGTGATGGTGAGTGGCAACGCCATGGCGCACCTGTTTCTCGAGGTGCGCCGCCGGCATCGCCCCTGGTGGCCGGCGCTCCGCCGGGAATGGGAGGGACTGGTGGCGATGCTGCTGTCGCGGCCGTCGGTCGATCTCGTGCTGCTACCCACGGACGCCGAACGCTGCGAGGTCCGGTCGCGCCGGGGAGAGGTGGGGATCGTGTCGCACGCCGGGGGGCGCTACGGATACGATCCCGTGGTGGGCGATCCGCTGGGCATTGGCGGGCCCCTGCGGGACCTGACGGCCGACCAGGCCCACGACGCCACTGCCGCCACCGACTACCCGGACTCCGTGGTGCAGATCGCCCATCTGGCCTCGTCGCCGCGGGCCGGGGACATCGTGCTGTCGGCGGCGCGCGACTGGGATCTGCGCGCGCGGTACGAGCCGATCCCGCACGTGAGTTCGCACGGCGCACTGCATCGGGAGCACATGCTGGTGCCGTTGCTCGTCAACCGGCCGGCGGCCCGCGTTGCCGCGGCGGACCACGGATGTGATGCCGAGCAGTCTGGCGGCGCTGGGTCTGGCCATCCCGCCGTCGCTGGACGGATCGTCGTTCCTGTAGATTCCCGGCATGGGGTGGACGCGGCTGTCTCTGGCGTTGGTCGTGCGGGCGGTGGCGAATCCGGCCACCGGCGTGGCGCTGTTGCGCGTGGCGTGGCGGTTCCGCGACCGGCGCTGGTTCCTCAGGTTCCCCTTCGTGCCGCTGCCGTCGCGTGAGTACGTGCGGTGGCGCATGCTCACCGCGTACGGGAGTTACGACGCGGTGCCGCCGCCGGCCGACGTGGTGCGCTACGCGCGGTGGGCCGTGCGCAAGCCGTGACGCGGACCATCGAGGAGCGCGTCAGGGCCCATGCCTACGCCCTCGGCTTCGATCTCGTGGGCATTGCCGCGCTGGGACCGTCCGAGACATTCCCCGCCTTTCAGCGGTGGCTCGATGCCGGCTTCGACGGGGACATGGCCTATCTGAAGCGCGGGGCCGAGAAGCGGAGTGACACCCGGTTGCCCGTGCACGGTGCGCGCTCGGCGGTGGTGGTTGCGCTCGACTACGGCGGGAAAGCTCCCGGCGGACCGGTGGCGCGGTACGCGCGCGGCGACGACTACCACGACGTCATGATCGAGCGATTGAACGAGCTGCACCGGTTGGTGGAGCGCGAGACCGGGCGCGACGTACCGGGCAAAGCCTACGTGGACACGGGTCCGATCCTGGAGCGCGACCTGGCGCGGAAGGCGGGGCTGGGCTGGTTCGGGAAGAACACGAACCTGATCCATCCGAAGCTGGGCTCGTACTTCTTTCTCGGCGAGTTGCTGCTCGACCTGGAACTGGCGCCTGACGCACCGTTCGACGCCGAGCACTGCGGGAGTTGCCGGGCGTGTCTGGATGCGTGTCCGACCGATGCGTTCGTGGAGGCGGGGGTGCTCGATGCCACCAGGTGCATTTCGTATCTGACCATCGAGTTGACGGGGGAGATTCCTCGCGAGTTTCACGAAGCGATGGCGGAGGGCGGGCATCTGTACGGGTGCGATGTGTGTCAGGAGGTGTGTCCGTGGAATGTGAAGTTTGCGCGGGAGGTGAAGGAGCCGAGGTTCGAGGCGCGGGCGGCGATTGCGGGGAAGGATGCGAAGAAGCTGGCGACGGAGATTCTCGCGATGGGTGAGGATGAATTCCGCTCGGCGTTCAAGGGCTCGGCGATGAAGCGGGCGAAGGTGGCGGGGCTGAAGCGGAGTGCGGCCGTGGTGCTCGGGAAGCGGGGGACCTAGGACGACGTAGTCCCTCTTGCGCATGCGAGTGCCAGCAGCCCGCTGGGCGCCGCCTGGAGTCCCCCAGCCCGCGTACCCACGCTTTCTGGCCAGCCCCCACCGCCCTGCCCGCTGACCATACAGGGATTGAGATTCCTTCTGTGAAGCGGCGGCCCGCGTCAAGCCCCAATGAGGTCTTTCGCAGGCTTGCCGTCGCGCGTTCTTCTGTTGTCCACGCGGTCCTCGAGGTGCTGCTCAGCCTTCTGTTCGCGCTCTCGGGTGGGACGCGAGGGTCCCGGCGCATTTGGGTGGTACGAAAGAGCGGACGGCGCCAACTATCCCACGACGTCGATGGTCCGTGGTGCGTCAAGGAATTTCACGCGCTCGCCGCTCCCGATTCAGTCACGTCGATTCGCGCACGGTCCGGCCGCTCTTATCCCGCCCGTTGGGCTAGGGCTTGGGGCGCCGCCGGTGCCAGCGGTCGGATCCGCTGCGCCTCATACGGCACGCCGTCGCGCCACATCGCGTAGAGAATCCCCGCCAGCCGCCGCGCGAGCGCGACCACGGCGATCCGCTTGCCGCGCCGCTGGGCGATGGTCCGCGTCCAGGCGCGGAGCGCCGCCGTCTCCGCCGACTTCGACCGCAGGATCTGCCACCCGGCCTCCACCAGGAGCCAGCGCATCCGGCCGTTGCCCGCTTTGGTAATCCGTCCGAGCTGGCGCTTCTCCGGAGCTGCGCTCCCTCGGCACCACGCCAAGATACGCTTCGAGATCGTGTGCCGAGCGAAATCGCGTGATGTCGTCAATCGTGGCCACGAACGCGCTCGCCGTCACCGGGCCCACCCCGGGCGCCGTCGCGAGGCGCGCCACGACGGGATCACTCGCCGCGACCGTCGCGATGCGCCGATCCGCCGCCGCGATTTGCTCGTTGAGCGAGGCATACACCGCAAAGAGCGGCGCCAGCTCCGTGGTCAGCGCCGGCGACAGATCAAGTGCAGCGATCCGCGCCGGCACCCACGCGCTCGCGCTCGTCGGTACGCGCAACCCATCACGCCGCACGAGCGCCTTCGCCACCGCGATGTACCGCGTCCGCGTGCGCACGAGTGCGTCGCGCACCGCGAGTTCGGCCCGCACGTGGCGGCGCGCCTCCGACAGCCGATACGCCGGCCGATACGCCCCCGTGGCGCACGCATCCAGTAGCGTCCGCGCATCGCGCTTGTCGGTCTTGGTGCGCCGCGACCGGTCGGCATACATCGGCGCGTAGTTCGGGTCCGCCACGATCACGTCGTGACCCAGCGACTCCAAATGCCGCGCGACCCACTCGCTCTCCGTGCTCGCCTCCAGCAGAATCCGCGCGCGCGGTCGGCCCCCGAGCACCGCCGTGAATCGCGCCCGGCTCGTGACGATGCGCCGGTCCGTGATCGTCCCGTCCTCCGCTTTGATCGCCAGCTAACTCTCGCGTTTGTGCAGGTCCAGGCCTATCATCTCCATGGCCGTTGGCCTCCCGGTGTGCGCCCCGTCGCCAGACGGTGAGCGCGTTGATATGCGTGGGGCGACTCTGCCCCCACGTTACCGTGGAGGCCCAACCGCCGCCGCTTCATACCAACTATCCGTGATGATCGATGCGACCGATGGCAAAGGCCTCACGCTCGAAGCGCGTGACCAGGTCGGGGATGCGAGCCATGGCCGGGTGCAGCACCTTGACCGCGATGGACTGCTGAATCGTCGTGTGCTCGGCCAGGTAGACCGCGCCCATGCCGCCCTGCGAGATGAATGACAGCAGGCGGTAGCGGTCACCGATGACCTGGCCCACCATGCTGTCGGCGTCGGTGGGGGGAGCCGGCGCCGCCGCGTCGCCCGAGGGCGACGCCGAGCTATTTCGAGAATCACGCATGAAGGCCCGGGACGGTGGCGCTTGGATGGTATCGAACTTCCCGAGGCGCGTGCGAGGCCGCCTGTAAGCACCTGCCCTCATTGGTGCTGCGCTGCGGACCCGGGGCTCGTGGGAGGCCCGGCTGCCACCTGATTGGGCCTCGGTCGCCGGGGCAGACCCGCGTGGCGTCCCGGAGCCGAGTGGCCCATCAGGCGTCCTAGAGCATCGCCGCTGCATCGGCGCGACTCGTCCAGAGTGGGGAATGTGGGAGGGCGACCATCTTCGACCTCCCCACCGATCTCGTTTCCATGGAGCGTCGTGCTTTCGTCTCGCCGCCTCTCGCGGTTCGCAAGGCGGAGACGGTCGGTAGCGCGTTCGAGCCGATTGGTCGTGCACCGCGGGCGGGAATCTCGGTGGGCGCGGTTGCGGAGCCGAGGAAACGTATAGCAATATTGCCCCCTAGATCATCCACTAGGAGAAGCCACCGATGATGAAGCATCGATGGATCGCCTTGGCAGCCTGCGGAGCACTTGTCGTGGTCGCAGGGTGCCAGAAGAAAGAGGAATCGGCCGAGCCCGCTGCCGAGGAGACGCAGCCCGCTCAGCCCGCCAAAGACGAGGCCGCCAAAGTCGAGCAGCCCGAAGCGGCGAAGGCTGGTGATGAGCTCACGGCCGAGAAGTCCGTGACGGTTCCCGCCAGCCCTGCCGACCTCTGGGCCTTCGTGGGCAAGTTCGATGCGGTGGTCAACATCGCCCCGGTCGTGACCAATGTGAAGGTCGAGGGCAAGGGTGTTGGGGCCCTGCGCTCCTTCGAGGCCGGTGGAGCCAAGTTCGTCGAGAAGTTGGAGGCGCTGGACGACGGCAAGTCCTACACCTACTCCTTCGTCGAGACTCCACTGCCCGTCCAGGACTACCGCGGAACGATTAGCGTCGCCGACGCGGGCGATGGCATGAGCACGTTCACCTGGAAGGGAACCTTCAAGGTCAAGGGCGTGCCCGACGAGGACGCCAAGAAGACCGTGGAGGGAATCTACGCCGGTGGCGTCGCTGCAGTGCAGAAGAAGTTTCCGGCAAAGAAGTAAGGCCAGAGCTCGGGACGGCAGGCTGCTCGGTCAAAGCCTGGACACTCATTCGGACTTTGTGTAGCTTGCCCCCCCCGCTGCGATACAGCGCCCAGGTAGCTCAGTCGGTAGAGCAGGGGACAAGGTCGCGGCGGTGACTGGCTGCACGCCGGGGATGGTGAGCAGGAACTGGGCCTCGGGGGTCCGCTCCATGGCGGCGATCATCCGCTGCTTCAAGGTCTCGAGCTGGGCGGTGAAGACCTCCAGCCGCGCGATGATGAGCCCGAGCTCATCGGCCAGCACGCCCTGTGCCCCGGGCAGGGCCAGCGTCGCCCGGGCGGCGGCGCACAGCGTCTCGTAGCGCTTCTCGCCCAGATGCCCGCGGCTCTCGCGCTTTAGCAGCGCGACGACCGACCGCTTCTTCGCCCGCAGAATCGCCTCGGGCCCCGGGTACTGCTTCAGGACCGCCAGCGCGGTGGGCTGATCGATGTGGCTGAAGACGCTCCCGTACTCCGGAAACACGATGTCGAGGACGGCCAGGAGGCGCGTGAGCGCCGCATTCTTGAGCACCGCGACCGTCCGGCCGCGCCTAGCACGCGATACTCCGAGGCAAGCCCCGTCACGCACCCGCGGGCGGCGGCGTTCGGACGACGGTCGCGGCAACACCGCGGTGACACGCCGCGCGTTCGCCCGGTGCATCCTGGGCGCTCGGCATGCGCGGAGCGGCGGCGATGCAGGCGAGGGTACCAGGGACGGCCGATGACCCCGGCGTTGGGCAGCTCAGTGGGTACAGGCCCCGACGCCCGCTGGGCGCCGCCTGGAGTCCCCCAGACCGCGTGCCCACGCTTTCTGGCCAGCCCCCACCGCCCTGCCCGCTGACCATACAGGGATTGAGATTCCTATCCCTGACGCACAGCTTCGTTTGAAAGGCCGCGACGCCGTACGGCGCGCACGGGGTTCTCCGGATTGCACGGTCGTCGGCACCGGTCGTACGTTCGAAAATGCATAATCAGGAAGTCGTATTGTGATGCTCAGGGCATGGAAGGCGCTTCCCGCCGGACTCATCGGCGTGAGCGGGATGCTGGCGGCCTCGGGATGCCACGACGCCGGCAGTGCGCCCCGGCAGGTTGCCAGCCTGCGCGTCGTCGCAGGCGGAGGCGAGGCGGACACCGTGATGGCCATGACGAGCGCGCCCCTCACGGTTGAGGTCCGCGATTCCACGGGCCGGCTGATGCAGGGCGCCGACGTCGACTTTCGCGCCCTCCCGCTGGCGGCCCCAACCGGTGGCAACGGCCGGCGCGGCGTGTATGTCTGCCCCGCCAGCGTCGAACCCTGCGCGGTCGTGGCGCCAGACGGCTCGTATTTCACCGTGTATACCACCGCGCGCGCCGCCACCGACGCCGCGGGCCGGGCGCAAGCGAATGTGCAGCTCGGCGTGGTCGCCGGGGCCGATTCCGTGGATGTCAGTGTAGCCAGCCTCGGCCTCGACGTCGTAGTGCCGTACACCACCGATGCCGGCTCGGCGGCCAGGGTCGTGGCCGCGGTGGCCGATACGACCGTGTACGTCGGCGCATCGTATGCGCTCGGTGCTTCCACCGCCGATGTCTACGGAAATCCCCGGCAGGAGCCCGTGCACGTCGCGTCGTTGACGCCCGGGGTCGCGACGGAAGGGGGAGGCGTGGTGAGCGCACTGAGCGTGGGGCGCGGCAAGTTCCTCATGACGAGCGAAGCCGTCGCCGACTCGTCCTACGCCTTCGTGAGCGTACCGCCGCCGGGTCGCCTCATCACCTTCGGGTGGGCGCCCGACAAGTCCGGCCTGTCGCAGCTCACCCTGGTCAATTCGGATGGCACCGGGCGTCGGTTGGTCCTGACCACACCCGGTGCGGACGGAATCGCTCGCCCGCTATGGACACCCGGCGGCGAGCTGCTATTCGAGGAGGGCCTTCACGGCGCGGACCCAACCTTGCAGCTCATCGACACGATGGGCGCCCGACACGGCGCCCTGGACTCTACCTTTTCGATGAGCATGGAGGCGGCGTACTCGGCGTCGCCCGCCGAGCTGTACTTCTATGGTGCGCCGAAGAGCGGTGGCCCGGTGGGCATCTACAAGGCGCAAGCGGATGGGAGCGCACCGGCGTTCCTCGTGCCGGGCTATGCGCCCGCACCCTCGCCCGACGGATCCCGAATCGCCTTCGTCCATGGCGACACCGTCTACGTGCGCAACAACGGCGACGGCACCAAACAGGCCATCGCCACGAACGCCGTGAGCGTTCGATGGTCGCCTGACGGCGACTGGATCGCCTTCATTCCAGTGGAGGAAGACGCCGTCACGTTCATACATCCCGACGGCACCGGACGACATTCGACGCAATGGCGGTTCGTGGAACCGTATACGCTGTCGTGGTCGCCGGACGGCCTCGGCGTCATGGTCGCCGGTGCGGCCGGAGGGCTGCTGCTCGTCAGGGCCTCCGACGGTGAGGCGATCCCGATTGCCGGCACCGGCGATCTGCTCGAGCCGGGTTGGCGGCCCTGAGTCCCTTGCGGCGCTGATCGCCTGACGATGTCAGGCGGGCTCATGCCGCCCTTCGGCCGGGGGCGCCCAGAGCGGTTCCGCTGCCGGATATGCCGAATCCGGCAGTTTGGTGTACCATGAAGTCATCGCTCACCAAGGGCGCGCGTTGTCACGCACGTCCCCAATAGGCACCAGGTGATGACGCGCTACTACGGGTGGTATGCCAACCGCGCGCGGGGCACCCGGCGCCGGGCCGCCGAGGTCGACGGCGGGCGCATGGCCGCCGGGTGACCGCGCCGGAGCCGTTGCCGCTCCGCGAGGCCCGGAGGCGCTGGGCAGAACTCCTGCGGCGCATCTATAGAAGTGGATCCACTCGCCTGTCCGGCCTGCGGCGGTGCGATGCGCATCCTCGCCTTCATCACCGAGGGAGCGGTGATCGATCGGATCCTATCGGCGGCATGCCCATCGGCGTGCGCGAGGCCCGCCGGGGTGGCTCGGCACGTACCACCGCCCGCCCAACCAGCGCGCGGACGCCCGCTGGGCGCCGCCTGGAGTGCCCCAGCCCGCGTGCCCGCGCTTCCTGGCCCGCCCCCACCGCCCTGCCCTCACACCATACGGGGATTGAACTTCCTATCCCTCACGAACTGCGCCAGGTCGCTCGAGTGGAGCTCGACGGTATCGCGGGTGCGCGGCAGCTCGCGACTGGTGAGGACGAAGACCGGCGTGTCCCCGTATGCCCACCCGAAGCCCCGCGTCTCGAAGCTCAGCGCGGTTTCATACGTCCGCGACCCCATGACGTAGCAGTCGATCGTCCTGAGGAAGGCCTGCGCGGCTTCCGGGGACGTGGTTTCCGCGTCCGCGAACTCTTCCGAGGTCTCGAGCCAGTCGACGCACCCCTCCGTGCGGGCGATGAAGCCGTCGAGGCTCGCGGCCATGTGGATCGTCATGCGCACATCGGTACCTGTCGCCATGGCGTCGGGTGGTCGGGGTCGCCACCAACGTACCTGGGCGGAGGGTCGGCGTCGAATGGCTGCGCCTCGATGTCGTCGCCAGCATGTGGTCGGCCGGGACGCCGCGCGTCCCGGGCCGAATCCCTGTCGTCGCCGCCGGGCCCGGAGGTTTCACCGGGAACGTCCCGCCCCTCATCGAGAGATGCGCACGCCCTTCCAGTCGCCCAGCTTGAACGTCGGCCCGTGCTCCGGCTGGACCTCGGAGATGATGACGATCGAGTCCGGCCCCATCATGCTGATCCGGTTGCGGAAGGTCCCGCGTTCACCGTTCGGCCCGCGCGATTCCTTCCACTCCATGATGAACACACCACCCTCGAGCCGCCCCTCGGCTTCCACCGCTCCGGGGCGATCCTGCGGCAGCGTCTCGAAGCGCCAGATGCGATACCGACCCAGGGCCTCGTCCCAGGTCGTCAGCATCGTGAGCTGTCGGTCGATCGGCCCGAAGCGCGTGTTGATCGTCCACTCCACGTACCAGCCCTTGATGGCGGACCGCACCGTGAGGGTGCCTCGCCACGGGCCCATGCCGCCGTAGTAGTTGTCCGTGTAGACGTAGGTGCCGAAGAACGGCTGCAGCTCGTCGAGTTGCGCCGCCGGACGGGTCGGGACGTGCGTGGTGTCGAGTTGGGCCGCGGCCGGACGTGAAGCGGCCAGCAGTGACGCGGGCAGGACGACGAAGAGCAGGTGCGTGAACAGTCGTGACATGGTTGCCTCCCGGGACGAGTCGGAGCGGAATCTCAGGCCGCGCGACCGAGCCACCGCCTTGGTTGCTACAGTCGCCGGGCGGGGCGTATGATAGGAATGCCGGCTCAACGGCTGGTCATCGTTTCCTCAAACGCCCGCAATGCTGCGACTTGCTACCTTCGGAGGCCCTGCGCTTCTCGGCGACAACGGCCCTGTCGCCGGGGCGGCCGCGCGGCCTCGACAGCTCGCCCTGCTCGCCCTCCTCGCTCGCGCCGGAGAGGCGGGACTCTCCCGCGAGAAGATCTCGGCCTTCCTCTGGCCGGAGAGTGACGCGGAGCGCGCCGGGCATTCCTTGCACCAGGCCGTCTACACGCTGCGGCGGGCGCTCGGAGACACGGTGTTCCGGCCAGGCACCACCTCGCTCGCGCTGAACGGCGAGGTGCTGGCGAGCGACGTCGTCGTGTTCGAGCGACGGCTCGCGGTGGGGGACCTCGCCGGCGCGGTGACGTGCTACCGGGGAGCGTTCCTCGATGGGTTCCACCTGTCGGAGGCGCCGGACTTCGAGCGGTGGGTGGATGGGGAGCGCGGGACGCTGCACCGTGCGTACGTCGCGGCGCTCGAGCGATTGGCGCGTGACGCCGAACGACTGGGTGACGCTGCCTTGTCGATCGGCTACTGGCGGCGCCTGGCCGCGGCAGAGCCGCTGAGCGCCCCGGTCGCGCTCGGGTTGATGCGGGCGCTCGAGCAGGCTGGCGATCGAACCGGTGCGCTGCAGGCCGGGGAGCTCCACGCCCGGATGGTCCGGCACGACCTGGAGGTTGCCGCCGACCCGTCGGTGTCACAGTTCCTCGAGCGGCTTCGAGAGGTGCCTCCGCGCGCGCCTCGACTCCCGGCGTCCGAGCGCGCGCCCATTGCCGGTGGAACTCTCCCGGCATTGGACGCCCCGCCCGCGCTTGCGTCCATCCGCGCACGCGCGCGCCGCGCGAATTCGTGGCGCGCGGCGCTCGCCGTGGTCGCCGCCGGCATCCTGTTGTCAGGCACGATCCTCGTCAGGCGCGATCGCCCGACGTCCGATCGGCCTCCGGGGGTGGCGGTGATTCCGTTCGAGAACGAGACGGGCGACCCGGCGCTGGCCGCGCTGGGGCGCATGGCGGCGGACTGGATCACCGATGGGCTCCTCGCGACCGGCCTCGTGCGCGTGACGGACCCCGCCCGCCCGCGCGCCGCCGACGCCGTGGTCACCGGCCGGATCTATCGCACGGGGGACAGCGTCCGCATCGAGGCGCAGGTCACCAGGACCCGCGACGGGGAGGTGCTCCGGACCACTGCCGCCATCGCCGGCGTCGGTGCGCAGCCCGCAAGCGCCCTCCCACCGCTGCGCGACCGCCTCCTCGGTGCGTTGGGCACGCTGTATGATCGCCGGCTCGCCTCGTTCACCGCCCCCGACGCCCATCCGCCGGCGTACAAGGCGTACCAGGCCTTCGCCGCCGGGATGGAGCTTCTCGCCCAGCCCCGCGACGTCGCCGCCGCCGAGGCGCAGTTCCGGCGGGCCGGCAGCCTCGACACCACCTACGTGCTCCCGCGCCTGTGGCTGGCGTGGGGCTCCATCATCCGAAGCGACTTCGCCTCCGCCGACTCCCTGGCCGGCGCGCTGCGAAGCCGTCGCGATCACATGTCGGTCCTCGAGCGTGCGTGGCTCGATCGCATCACGGCGCTCCTCGCCGGCAACAGCGAGGCGTCGTACCTCGCGGCGCGACGCATGGTCGCGGCGTCGCCCGGCACGGGATGGAGCATCGCGCTCGCCAGCGCTGCCCTGGATACCGACCGCCCCGCCGAGGCGATCAACGTCCTGCGCGCCACGGGGATGGAACACCTCGGCCTCGAGGCAGGATACGGCTGGTTCCTGCTCACCTCATCGTATCACCTGCTCGGTGAGTACCAACGCGAGCTGGCAGCGTCTGACACCGCGGTGAGCAAGATCGGCCTGGGATGGGGCTTCCTCGGCGCGGGCGTGCCGGCGCTGGCTGCCCTCGGGCGCTTCGACGCGCTGGAGCGTCGCCTGGCGGAGCTGCGCCACGCTCCCCGGCTGGAGGGAGGTCGCGCGGCGGGACCGACCGCGCTTTTCACGGCCGCCACCGAGCTCCGCGCGCACGGCTTCGCCGACTCGGCGCAGGCTCTGGTGGACCGATGGTTCGAAGAAGACACCAGCTCCCCGTTCGCCGGGAGCGGCGGCCTGTCGCGGCAGTCGCGGGCCAATCTGCTGTATGAAATGGGGCGCTGGGATGAGGCGGCGCGCTCGCTCGCGACGGCATCCGACCACGTCACCGACCCGATGTTCGACCTGGGGATGAGGGGGCTGCTCGCTGCCCGACGGGGCGACTTCACGGCGGCGCGGCGCGTCGCCGAAGACCTGGCGCACCACGATGACGCATTTGCCTTCGGAGCTTCCCGCGCTGTGGCGAGCCCGCATCGCGGCGGCCCTGGGTGACGACGCACGTGCGATCATGCTGCTTCGTCAGGCGTTCGCGCAGGGTCAGGGGGGAGACGCCAGGTACCTGGTGCACGTCTCCCGCGACTTTGACGGGCTTCGGGACAACGCCGGGTTCCAGGAGTTGGTTCGACCGCGCCCTTGAAGCGAGTGCGCTCTGCGTCGATGCTGTCAGTCGCCTTCCGGATAAGAAAGCTCGTCCGGTTCGACGCCGACGTAGTCAGGCGCGGGGTCCTCGTCGAATTGTACGACTGAGCGGTCCTGGGCTCAGTGGACCGGCAGTTAGGCCACTGCTGCTTGCCGCTCAAACGCAACTGGACGGCGACTGCCCGACGTCGAGTGCCACCGGATCGTTCCCCAACTGGCGCTCCAAACCATTTTGCCTAGATTGATGTCTCACTCACGCATATGTATCCTTGTGTAGGAGATATCGGATGAGGAGCACGCCGCTGGCGGAGTTCGAACTGCTGGTCATGCTGGCGATCGCCCGCCTGGAGGACAACGCGTACGGCGTCACGATCCGGCGGGAGATCGAATCGCGCGCCGGTCGCAGCGTCGCCATTGGGGCGGTGTACGCGACGCTGGCGCGCCTGGCCGACAAGGGATACGTAACGACGAGCGTCTCGGACCCGGAACCCGTCCGCGGAGGGCGGGCCCGCCGCTTGGCGCACCTGACCCGCGGCGGATGGGCCGTGCTGCGCGCATCCACGCGCATGATCGAGCGGATGCTCGACGGGCTGACGCTCGCGCCGGCCGGGGGCACGCGCCGGTGACGATCGCCCCACGTCCGCCACGCCTGGCCCGTTGGATCGTCGGCCTCTGCGCCGCCCGCGACGATCGCTCGTGGCTTCTCGCCGACCTGGACGAGGAATTCGCCGATCACATCACCGCGCTCGGCCCGTCGCGCGCCATCCTCTGGTACTGGTCCCAAACCATGCGCTCACTCCTGCCACTGCTCGTCGGTCGATTCCGCACCCGATCCACCGGACCTGCCGCCGCCCCCGACCGGCGAGGACCGCGGTTCGCATCGATATGGAGCGACGTCCGGCACGCGATCCGCGTATCCGTTCGCAGTCCGATGCCGACGGCGACCATCGTGATGACGATGGCCCTCGGCACTGGCACGATGGCGGCGGTTGCGATCGTGGTGTGGCAGGTGGTGCTTCGTCCGCTGCCGATTCCCGATCCCGGTCGCGTGGTCGCCGTGCAGGATGTGACGGGATTCTCCAGCCATCTGCAGACGGTCTCGTATCCCAACGTGAACGACTGGCGCGATCGCGCGCACAGCTTCGTGGCGATCGCGCCATACGACCGGAGTGAGGAGACGCTGAACACGTCGGACCGGCCGGTGCCGCTTTCCACGAGTGTCGTGGGCGACGGCTTCTGGGCGGCGCTGGGTTCCAGGCCGATCGCCGGGCGCCTGATGACGTCGGACGACTTCCGGGAGGGGGCGGCGCCCGTGGCCGTCATTTCCTACGCGCTATGGAAGCGCCAGTTCGCGGGCGCGGCCGACGTGGTGGGGAGCACGATCCGTCTGGCCAGCGGACCGGTGACCGTGATCGGCATCCTGCCACAGGATGCATTCGTCCTGCCGAGCGCATCCACCGACCTGTGGATGCCGCTGCACGTCAGTGCAACCGGCCCCAACTCCTGGCAGGCGAATCGCTGGACGCACTGGCTCCCGGCCATCGCCCGGGTGAAACCCGGGGTCAGTGTGGCCACCGCGCTCGTCGACCTGCGGACCGTCGATGCCGGGATGGCGATCGACTACAACCGGCGGGACTCGACCGAGCGTGTGATCCTGACGCCGCTGCAGGAGGCGATGACGGGTCCGGTTCGCCCGGCACTGTTCGCGCTCGGGGGCGCCGCGCTGATCGTGATGCTCGTGGTGTTCGCCAACATCGCCAACGTGCGGCTGTCGCAGGCCCACGCCAGGCAGCGCGAGTTCGCCATGCGCGTCGCCCTCGGCGCCGATGGCGGCCGCTTGGCGCAGCTGGCGATCGTGGAGGGGCTGCTGCTGTCCTGTGTGGGAGGCGCGCTGGGACTGGGTCTGGCCCCGGCGATTCTGCGCGGGTTCCTGGTACTGTATCCGGGCGAATTGCCGCTGGCCGGGACCATCCATCTCGACATGCCGGTGGCCGCGGCGGTGGTCGTGCTCTCGGTAGTTGGCGGGTGGGTATTCGCGCTCCCCCAACTCCTGCGCTCGAGACGGGGTGGAATCGCCGACGCGGTGCGCGTCGGCGCACGCGGCTCGGGCAGTCGCGCCGACCGGCGGCTGCGTGGCGCGTTGGTGGTCACCCAGCTGGCGCTTTCCGTGGCGCTGCTCGTCACCGGCGGGTTGTTGGCGCGCACCTTCGCCAAGCTGTCGGCCGTGAACACCGGCTTCACGTCGCGGGGCGTGGCCATGTTCTCATTGACCGCTCCCATGTCCAAGTATCCGACGCCGCAGCAGGTCGATCTGCTGTTCGATGACGTCCTTCGGCGCGTTGGCGCGATTCCGGGGGTGCAGTCGGCCGGCATGACGAACGCGATTCCGCTCACCGGCAATCCCTGGAGGGACCCCGTGCCGATGCTCCAGCAGTCGGGGGAGTCGCGCGAGAACATGAATATCCGTCTCGTCTCGCCGCACTATCTGGAAACCGTCGGATTCCCGCTCAAGGTTGGCCGGTTGTTCACCGATGGCGACAACGCGGACGCGCCGCCGGTGGTGGTGTTGAGCCAGACGCTGGCGACCCTGCTGTTCCCGGACGGCAACGGGGTGGGGCAGCAGGTCAAGATCGAAGGCGTTTCCCGTGAGGTGATCGGCGTGGTCGGCAACATCCACCAGACGTCGCTGGCGGGCCCGCCGGATGTGGAGGTGTATTTGCCCTTCCAACAGATGCCGCTCAAGAACACGCGTTCCATCGCGGTGCGCACCGCCGGCGATTCGCGCGCGCTGCTGGCGGCGCTGGCGCCGGCTGTGCGGGCCGCCGACGCCGACCTCGTGCTGCGTGGCGCCGGCTTGCTGGACGAGGTGGTATCCGAGTCCGTGGCCCCACAACGATTCAGGGCGGCGATGATCGGAAGCCTGGCCGTGCTGGCGCTGCTGCTGGCCATTGTCGGTGTCTACGGCGTGACCAGCTACTCGGTGGCGCAGCGCTCGCGCGAGATCGGCATCCGGCTGGCGCTCGGCGACACGCCGGGGCATGTGGCCCGCCGCGTGGTCGGGAACGCGCTCGTTCTGTCCTGCGTCGGCGTCGGGTTGGGGCTGGTGGGCGGCGTGGCGGTGGCGCGATCGATCACCGGCTTTCTCTACGGCGTGAGCGTGTTCGACCCGGTTACGTTCGCGGCGGTCCCGGTGGTGCTGGTGATCGCCACTGCATTGGCGGCGAACGCGCCGGCCCGCCGGGCCGGGCGCATCGATCCGTTGGCATCGATCCGGTCGGACTGACGAGAGGCCGCTGGCCAATGAACGTCCGCCGGGAGTAGTATTCCCCCGTCCCGCCGGCGCCCAGGGCGTGAATACCCTGTCGCCCGATGGAGTGCCCGTCGGCGTGCGCGAGGCCCGCGGCGGCCGCGGCCCGCCCCCGCGCTCTCCCGTCAAGCCATACGGGGATTGAAAATCCTATCCCTCAGATAGGCGGTTCGATGTGCCGCAGGGTGATCTTCAACTGAAGCGTGCTGCGCTTGGTCTCCATGGCAGCTCCTGCTTCGCGTGAGGTATGGAACCCGCTCAGGCCGCGGCAACCTCGTCACACAGCTCCACGAGCGAGACGGCTTCCGCGTCCTTCCCCACCGGGAAGCGCTCGGCTCCACCGTAGACCACAAGGCGACGCGCCGGCCGCACTGTCTCGCAGGCAAACTGGAAGCCCCGCTCGAGCTTCGGCGCCACGCCACGCTTGATCTCGACGGCCCACGGCTTCCGATGGCCGGGCAGCTTGAGCAGGAGGTCGATCTCAGCGCCCGCCGCTGTGCGGAAGAAGTGCGCCTCGGTGCCGCTGGGAGCCGCGGCGATCAAGGATTCGATGGCCAACCCTTCCCAGCTCCCGCCGGACACTGGATGCGACAGCAGGTCTTCGCGGTCGCCGACACCAAGCAGCGAGTGCACCAGCCCGCTGTCACGGACGTAGACCTTCGGCGACTTCACCAGGCGCTTGCGCACGTTGCCATACCACGGGGCCAGGCGGCGCACGAGGAGCAGATCCACGAGCAGGTCGAGATAGACCGCGACCGTCTTGCCGTCCACGGCCAATGCGCGTGCCAGCGCCGCGGCATTGAGCAGCCCTCCCTGCTGATGTGCGAGCATGGTCCACAACCGGCGCAGCGTTTCGGCCGGAATGCGCGGCCCGAGCTGCGGGATGTCGCGTTCCAGGTAGGTGCGGATGAAATCCGTGCGCCACCGCAGGCTCGCCGCGTCGGAGGCGGCGAGCAGGCTCTCCGGAAAGCCGCCGCGCAGCCAGAGAGCGTCGAGGCGCTTGCGCCCCACTTCCCCGGCGTCGAGTGGCGCGAGTTCGAGATAGCGAATGCGACCGGCCAGGGATTCGCTGGATTGTTTGAGCAGGTCGATCGACGCCGACCCCAGCACGAGGAATCGTCCCTTGCCGTGCCCGCGCCGCCGGCCGGCGTCGATCAGCCCGCGCAGACTGCGGAAGAGTTGCGGCGTGCGCTGGATCTCGTCGAGGATCACCAGCTTGTCCTCGTGCTGCGCGAGGTACAGCTCGGGCTCGGCGAGCTTGGCCCGGTCGGCCTCGGACTCCAGGTCCAGGTAGACCGCGGGACGCGTCCTGGCCGCCTCGAGCGCGAGCGTGGTCTTCCCGACCTGCCGCGGGCCCAGCAGGGCGACGGCCGCGGACTCGTCGAGGGCGGCGGAGAGCGGAGCGAGCAGGCGGCGCTGAATCATCCATGTAATTATGGAGTCCAGTTCCATAAATGCAAGGACGGTCAGCTAAACGGAACTATGCCGACTCGCTATTCCCGGATCTCCGCCCCCCACACGCGCCGGTCCCAAGCAGCACCACCCCACGCTTCCCGAGACAGAGGATTGCCCTAACTCCTTGCGGGATAGCGCGTTCGGCCACCCGTCGCCAGCGGAATCGCAATACAGTCTTGTCGGCACATCTCCCAGGAGGTATGTCGAGTGGACTCTGCGGTCCGCATCGACCCGACAAGTCCGAATCGTTCCGATTGCTTACCCCTGGGCGCCATCCGGCGGCCGGCGCGGTTGCGGGAGATCACCCGCATGGCGCTGGGCGCGCGGGCGGGAGGGCGGGCGCTGGCGGTGTCGGTGCCGGCCCTGTTGGGGGCGCTGACCGGGCAGGGGGCGGCAACCCCACCTTGCATTCCCCCGCCGGGCGGCGGGAATTGCGTCAGCGGCCGGTGGACGGCGCGAGCGCGGTGTCGATCCGGACGATGGGATCTTCGCGGTCGGCGATGGCGTTCAGGGAGTCGCAGAGTGGCCCGCTGTACTGAATCACCTGGTCGGACAGAAGGCGCAGTACGCGCTCGTGCGCCGCCCGGTCGCGCGGGTTTGCGAGCACGGAATCGCGAACGCCCTTCATGCGCCGCGTGGCCTCGTCTACGCCAAGCAGGTCGCTGATGCGGCTTCCCTCGCACGCCAACTCCTGCTCGACCTTGACCGGCTCGGGGTCAACGAGCTGCCCGCGAAGGATGCGCGCGTAACGGTCCAGCGCATGGGGGTACGTCCGAAGGGACGTGGCCGGCGTCCTGGACGACGCGGGGTCACAGGCGGAGAATTCCGCGAGGAAGGCCAGTACGGCGACGGCGCGGATGAACGGTAACATCTGCCAATTTTGATGTACGATTCTAATTGCCTCGCCGCATCGCGCCGACGGCAATCGGCTTGAAGATTAGCGGGGCACGCGCGGTCCGGCAAATCAGGCGACGCCGCCCGTTGGCCGCGTGCGGTCCCGACCGCACCGGCGCCCGCGCCGCTCCGGGGGGCGGTGGCACGCCCATCGGCGTCCACGCAGGGCGCGCCCAATGTCGTCGATTCGGTTTTCGTCGGCTTCAGCCTCTCGCCGCTCATCGCAACGGCGAATGAGTCCCTCGTCGGCGCCACCGGCATCCATCCGAACAATCGCTTCGAGGCGCCGACGGTGATCCAGGGCCTTTCGGTGGTGGCGGAGGCACTGTTCGTCATCACCGGTCACAAGCTCACGATCAACGACGAGAGTCTGGAATCCGGCGAAGTGTTCGACCTGGACGCAAATTGGTCCAACCAGAATTGCTCGCACCGCGATGGCCGTTCGCCCGATCTGCACACGAACGGCATTCCGCGCCGAGATTCGATCCTCATCACGACACTCTGGACGTCGATGTTCGGTGTCGGAAGCGCCGTGCGTGAGGCCACGCCTCCGCACACCCATGTCAAGACCCCCCACTAGGAGCCGGTGTGACGAAATCATGGCTGGTCGGAACGACTGCCGCGCTGCTGCTGGCGCTCGCGGCCTGCGCCCCGGCCCAGAGCGCATTCCAGGTGACGGTTACGCCGAACGTAGTGCGGCACGTCGCCGACACCGTCGCCCTGACCTATACAGTCGGTGTGTTATCAGGTACGAGCGATTCGCTCGTGGCGTTCATCGTCGATGCGCCGGGAATCCTCAGCGTCGGTCTCCCCGGCTCGCGGGACGACTGGCTCGCGCTCGACCGGTGGCGCACGCGGCCGATCGCCGAGTGGGTCTGGCTCGGTGCTTACACGGGTGCGAACAGCGCGTCCCCCCCACTGCCGATGACCGGCCGCGGACTGCTCGGCATCGTGCCGTACTGGGCGAAGCGGAACGCGCCGCTCGACGCTGTGGTCACCGACCGGATATCCGACACGTCCGCGGTCTACGACACCCTGATTGTGGCCGAGGGCGCGCACGGCTCCACGATCGGCGTCGTGGCCTTCCCGCCGGACACGTCGAACGCGGGGCTCGGCGCCCCGCTCGGCAACCTCGTGGGGCAGGTGTGCGCGCTGGGCTGGATAGACAACCAGGGCATTTGCACCAGCTTGCGGGACAAGGCGACGCCGGCCCCCGGTCCGCTTGGCGCCTTCATCCTGGAGCTCGACGCGCAGCGCGGCAAACACGTCAACGAGAGCGCGTATCTGCTACTCAGTGACAACGCGACATTTCTGCTGAATCGATTGTGACCGGCGCGGCCCCGGCCACCGGTTTCATTTGCGAGATAAGCGGAACGATGGTCAAAGGTTATTCCCAGAATCCCTTCAGGGGCTTGAGCGTTCGACCGCCGGTAGTCAATCGAATCGCAATACAGTTTTGTCGGCACATCTCCCAGGAGGTGTACCCGTGGAACGTGAAGTTCGCGCGGGCGGCGAAGGAGGCGAGGTTTGAGGCGCGGGCGGCGATTGCGGGGAACGACGCGAGCACGTTGGCGACGGAGATCCTCGGGATGAGCGAGGATGAATTCCGCTCGGCGTTCAAGGGCTCGGCGATGAAGCGGGCGAAGGCGGCGGGGCTCAGGCGGAACGCGGCCGTGGTGCTCGGCAAGCGGGGGGCCTAGGACGACGTAGTCGCGCTCGCGCATGCGAGTGCCGGCGGCCCGCTGGGGGCCGCCTGGAGTGCCCCAGCCCGCGCGCCCACGCTTCCTGGCCCGCCCCCACCGCCGTGCCCCCAGACCATACTTGGATTGAAATTCCTATCCCTCATCGAGCCGGTTCTGGACAGGTCAACTCCCTGGACGCCGCCGCCGAGGCCATCACCCATGTGAAGACCGGCCGTACCGTCGCCAAGGTGGTCATTCGCGTCGCGGACTCGGCTACCTGAAAGAGCACCGTCAACCCCGCTCGATGGTTGTGAGGTCGAGCAGTTGCACCCGCCGCGGGTCGGCGATCACCTCGATCTCGCGGATTCTTCCTTTGACCGTCCGGAACGTCAGGACGCGGGACAGCCGGCCGTGCGGCGCGATCAGAATGCCGGGCGCGCCGTTGACCGATACCAGTCGGCAGAATTGCAGCAGGTTCGAATGTGCGTGTACCTCAGCCACGACCGCGGGCGGTCCGCGCAGGATTTCCGGTGTCCCGGCGCCGAGGGTTGCGTCGATGCGCAATTCCACCTCCGGATCGAGGAGCGTGAGCAGGCTCTCGAAGTCGCCGTGTCGTGCCGCGGCGAGGAACGCCTCGACTACGGTCTGGCGGCGGGTGCGATTCCGATCCGCCGGGCGCTCGACGCCGCGAACCCGGCGACGGCCGCGACTCGCGAGTTGGCGTGTCGCCATAACCGAGCGCCCGACGATGGGCGCGATCTCCTCGAACGAAAAGCCGAACAAGTCGTGCAGGACGAACGCCAAACGCTCCGGAGGGGAGAGCCGCTCCATCACGACGAGGAGGGCCAAGCCCACCGAGTCGGCGAGCAGGGCCTCGGATTCCGCATCGCGATCCGGAGAAGGCGTGCCGAGCGTGGCGCGGGTGCTCTCGAGGGGCACCGCGCGCCGCACTCTCGGTGAGCGAAGCATGTTGAAGCAGATCCGGGCGACCGCGGTGGTGAACCACGCGCGCAGATTCTGCACGGATTCACTGTCTGCGTCCGCGAGTCGCACCCACGATTCCTGCACGGCGTCCTCGGCCTCAGCCACCGAGCCCAGGATCCGATAGGCCACGTCGCGAAGGTGGTCGCGGTGCACCTCGAACTGCTCGGCGAGCCAGCGCTGATCGCTCATAAGGCTGCCTTCTCCATTGCCCCGATTTCGTCGAGCATGCCATAGAGATCGGAGACAACCCACCGCTCCATCAGCTTACCATCCTCCACTCGATAGATCGCGATGCCCTTCAGCGAGATTGGCCGTCCGGTTGCCGCGATGCGGCGGAACACGCCCTTGTGTGTGCCCAGCATTCGCCACCGCACCACCACCCGGTCACCTTCGGCAATCAGATCGTCGACCACATAGCGGGCGTCCGGTACGGCCGTCCGGATGGCCGAATAGTAGTCCCGGAATGCCCGAGGACCGCGCGACCCCTCCGGCCAGTCATGGGAAACAAATCCCGGCGCCACGACCGCATCGACGAGTGCCATGTTCCAGTCGACGTACACCTCTTTGTAGAATTGGCGGACCAGCGCTTTGGCCGCAGCCTCTGTGCTTTTCTTCATTGATAGCTCCTTTTCCCTGGTTCTTGCAAGAATGACACCTCACGCGTTCCCAACGTGACGATTCGGAGTGTCACACTCAGCCTTCGAGTCGTGTCACTCAGTTGTCGGGATGCGGAGTTGGCAGGCAAACCAGGAGTACTACCATGTCTCTCTATACGATTCTGTTGTTCCTCCACGTCGTTGGGGCGGTCGCGATTGGCGTCATTCTCTGCTTCGAACTGGCCGCCATTCTCGGCCTGCGGCGCGCGACGGCGACGACGCAGGCTACGCAGTGGGTAAGTCTGCTGCGGGCGCCGCGGATGCTGGGCCGTCCGGCCGGGCCTACGGTGCTCTTGAGTGGGATCTACCTCAGCGTCACGCACTGGGGCGCGCAGGGATGGATCATCGCCGGACTGCTCGCCATCGTCCTCATCGGGGTCCTCGATGCGAGGCTCAGCGCGCGTCGGCTTGCGGCAATCATGCAGTCGCTCGAGTCCGACGACGGGCTCATCGCGCCGCCCGTCAGCCGGCTGCTTCGGGATCCGATGCTCATGCTGTCGAGCTCGCTGCGCGTGGCGCTGTACGTCGGTATCGTGTTTCTAATGTGCACCAAGCCGGGAAGCCTGGTGTCACTCGCTGTCATCGCTGCGTCCCTGATCGCGGGGTCCGCGGTCGCTCTTCCCGGACGGAGGGAGACCCTTTCCGCATCCGCGTGACCCGGACGTAGAGGTACTCTGGTGCCAGGCATGCGTGGAGGCCATCAACCGCGCTGACGTGGAGGCGCTCGCCGCCCTCTTCGCGCCCGACGCTACGAATCACCCACTCGTCCAGGAGCCTGTACACGGTCGAGACGCGATTCGCGCCATGTTCGAGCGCGAAGTCGGACGTGCGAAGATCGTCTGCATGGTTGAGCCCCGTCTTCGAAGACGACGGGTCGGCGATTCTCGAGTTGCCGGCCCCCGCTGGATTGCGAGGATGTGGTGTCCGTCAGGTGGCAGATGGGCTGCTCCACTTCCAGCCTGGCAACTGGCATCAAACCACGTTCCTCCGGCTGCACGAACTGGCCCGGGATCGGCCCAGCTTCGGCGCGAAGCGCCTGCATGTGCTGCTGCGCCGGGACGGGCTCCGGATCAATCACGAGAAGGAGCATCGGCTGTACATCGAGGAAGGGCTGCAGCTCAAGCCCCGTCGTCGGCGTCGCCGTTCCGCGACCGTTCGACAGCCCCGGGCCGTGGTGAGCCACGCGAATGAGCGCTGGGCGATGGACTTCATGCACGACGTGTTGGCCACCGGGCAGACGGTGCGCGTGTTCACGCTCGTCGACGTGAACACGCGCGAGTGCGTGGCGCCTGAGGTCGCCCGGTCCTTCCGGGGGAGCGACATGGTGCGGCTCCTCAGCGATGCCGCCGAGCGCCGCGGCGGCTTGCCCGCCATCATCCAGTGCGACAATGGGACGGAGTTCACCTCGACGGCGCTGGACCACTGGGCGTACTGGAATCGCGTCAAGCTCGACTTCAGCCGTCCGGGGAAGCCAGTCGACAACAGCGTCCGCGAAGCCTTCAACGGCAGCCTACGACGTGAGTGTCTCACGTGTCATTGGTTTGTCTCTCTTGCAGTGGCGCGCGTCACGCTAGCTTCGTGGCGCGAGGACTACAACAACCACCGGCCTCATACCAGCTTGGGGCTGCAACCACCGGCGGCCTACGCGGGCGCCGGCCACTACCTACCTCGCATCAGAACTCTCAGAAACTGACGCTCTGGAGCGGCTCATTTTTGGGGACCCAGGCCAGCGGAAGGGGACAGTTCCAGGATCAGCCTGCCGCGGCGTGAACTGGAGCCCCGTTGAACCGGGGCTCTGGGCTGAGGAGCACCCTGCCAATGGCGCCTGCGGTCCAATCTGTTCTTCTCTTTGATGGTTCGCGCCCCTGTTTCCAGCGGAATCTCAAACGAGTGAACGAATACACCTCCCAGGAGGTGTGCCCTTGGGACGTGAAATTCGCGAGAGATCGTGAAACCGCGGTACCCGCCGCGGCCGGCAATTGGCGAAGAAGCCCTTCGCTGGCTCACCGAACCCGCCAGCCGTACATTCCCCCGATTCCGGTCTGGGCCCCCACTCCAGAGGTGATCATGCGTCTCGCTCTCACGGTAACCTGCCTGCTCACGGCCGCCGCTGCCGCCGCATGTACGCAGAATTCGCCGAAGGCCGACACCGATACCAGCGCCGACCCGTTCCTCTGGCTGGAGCAGCAGACCGGCGCCCGCGCCATGGCCTGGGTGGACAGCCAGAACGTCCGGACGGCGGCCGTGCTGGAGAAAGACTCGAGCTACGCACCGCTCTACCACGACGCCCTGGCGATCGCGCAGTCGCACGACCGCATCGCCTACCCCGCCTTCCTCGCCGGCGACCTCTACAACTTCTGGCAGGACAGCGCGCACGTGCGCGGCATCTGGCGGCGCACCACTCTCGCCAGCTATCGCACGTCGTCCCCGCAGTGGACGACCGTGCTGGATCTGGATTCGCTCGCGCACGCCGAGAACGCCAACTGGGTGTGGCGCGGTGCCGACTGCGCCGCGCCCGCGGAGCGCCGTTGCCTCATCGCCCTTTCCGACGGCGGCGAGGATGCGGTCACCTACCGTGAGTTCGACCTGCGGACCCGCGCGTTCGTGAAGAACGGCTTCGAGCTGCCGCGCGGAAAGCAGCGGACGACCTGGCAGGGCGAGGACACGCTGCTGGTGTCGCGCGAGTGGCAGAAGGGCGAGCTGACTCCATCCGGCTATCCCTACATCGTGAAGCGGCTGGTGCGCGGCCAGACGCTCGATCAGGCGGTCGAGATCTTCCACGGCGACTCGGCGGACGGCGGATACGGCGTCTCGCCCGGCACGCTGGTGGACGGCACCGGACACCGCGCCATCGTGATCGTCCGCCCACTCACCACGTTCGAGGCCGAGAACTACCTGGTCACGCCGTCCGGCGTGAAGAAGTTGGCGGTGCCCCTCAAGTCGAACGTCGTCGGGATGGTGGACGGGCAGATTCTCGTGCAGCTGTCCGAGGCGTGGAAGGAGGGCGACACGAACATCGCGGCCGGCGCGCTGGTCTCGTTCGACGCGGCCGGCGCCGCGGCGCACCCGGACACGCTCCATCCCGTGACCGTCTTCGCACCCGGCCCGCGGGAGTCGGTGGACGGCGTGGCGACGACGCGCGACCGCGTACTCGCGGGCATCTATCAGAACGTCCGCGGCCGGGTGTTCTCGTTCTCCCGTGCGGCCGACGGGAGCTGGACGTCCCACCGTCTTCCATTGCCCGACAATCTGACCACCGGTGTGGCGAGCGCCAACGCCCGGGGCAACGAGGCGCTGGTGCGCGTCGCCGGATTCCTCACGCCGAGCAGCCTCTGGCTCGCCGACGCGCGGAGCGGCCAGGTCACCAACCTGAAATCGATGCCGCCGCAGTTCGACGCCGCCGGCGACACGGTGGAGCAGCTCGAGGCAACGTCCAAGGACGGGACCAAGGTCCCGTACTTCGTGGTGCATCCCCGGGCGATGAAGCTGGACGGCTCCAACCCCACGATCCTCAACGCATACGGTGGATTCGAGGTCTCGGAGACGCCGTTCTACAGCGGGACCGTCGGCCGGCTCTGGCTGGAGCGCGGCGGTGTGTTCGTACTCGCCAACATCCGCGGCGGCGGCGAGTTCGGCCCGGCGTGGCACGAGGCCGGCCTCAAGACCCATCGGCAGGTCATCTACGACGACTTCGCCGCCGTGGCGCACGACCTGATCTCACGCGGCATCACCAGCACCCGCCGGCTCGGCATCATGGGCGGCTCGAACGGCGGGCTGCTCATGGGCGTGGAGATGACGCAGAACCCCGACCTGTTCCAGGCCGTGGATATCGAAGTGCCGCTGCTCGACATGCTGCGCTACGAGCAGATCGACGCCGGTGCGTCGTGGGTCGGCGAGTACGGAAGCGTCTCGGTGCCGGCCGAGAGCACGTTCCTGGCCTCGATCTCGCCATATCAAAACCTGAAACGGGGCGTGAAGTACCCCGAGCCGCTCATCTGGACCACGACCAAGGATGATCGGGTGGGTCCGCAGCACGCGCGCAAGTTCGCGGCGAAGATGGCGCTCTATGGCGATCCGTATCTGTTCTACGAGGTGACCGAGGGCGGCCACGGCTCTGGTGCCAACCTGAAGGAGTCGGCGCACACGAGCGCGCTGGAGTACACGTACTTCACGCGGCAGCTGATGGGACGGTGAGGACGAAGGGGCGCGGCCCGACGAGCGCCGCGCCCGCTACTTCGGCGTCTTCCCCGCCAGTTTCGCCTGCACTTCCGCTCCCCAGTTCGACACTTCCACCAGTTTGTCCATCGGTATCACGTCGGACCGCTTCGGTGCGACCTTGCCCAGAAACACGAACTTCTGGTCGCCCGGCGCCACATCGTAGCTCCTGGAAGTCAACCCGGAATAGAACGCACTCGCGTCGAACAACACGTGCTGCGTGCCGAGGGTGAACCCGGCGGCCGGCACCACGCTGGCCGACACGAGCGCCCCGGCGCCGTTCCGGTAGAACAGCTCCCGGCCGCTGTGCGACCACCGCGGCTCCGTGCCGCCCGACTGCGACACCTGCACGCGCCGCGCGTTCACATCCGGGAAGGGACGCACGTACACTTCGAACCGCCCGGTCTCGTTGGAGGCGTAGGCCAGCCAGCGTCCGTCCGCCGAGAGCGCGGGGAACATCTCGGCGAACCCCGGATCCGCCATCAGCGGCGTGACGGTGGTATCGCCGCGGTGCGCCAACACGATCCCGCGCTGGGGACCGTTGATCTCGTTGCGCAGGATGAACTGGGACGTATCCCGGGTCGGTATGACCTCGATGACGCTGTGGGAGATGGGCGGCACGAGCGTGTCCACGCCACCCGTGCCGTCCGCCCGCCGCCGGAGGACCGCCGTCACGGGATTGTTGTCTCCCGTGTCCTCGCCATACACCACCGATCGACCGTCAGCCGTCCACACGGGGCTCAGTCCATCGCCGGCGAACGTGAGCGGCATCAGGGCATACGGCACCGCGTCGAGCTGTTTGACGAACACATCGCCGTTGCCGCTCCGGGCCACGCGCTCGATGCTCAACGCCAACCGGTGGCCGTCGGGCGACAGCGTCAGCCCGCCGCTGCACGTGCAATCCTGGGAAATCGGAATCGACCACCCGGTATCGATGGGCGAGACGGTGCCGTTGCGCGTCACCCAATCCGGCTGGTACCGCACGATCTTCGCGGCGGCACTCCCCGCGACGTAGATCAGGGTGCCGTTGGCCGACACCGCGGCGTCGACATCGCAGCAGTTGGGAATTCGCACCCCGTCGAGCATCGGCGCGGGAGGCCGCGTGAACCGGGCGCCGCGTACGTCGAAGGGCGCGGCCAGCACACCCCCGTCGGGACGCACGAATGCCACCGTGCCGCCGGGCAGCGCCCACCCCGCCAGCGCCTGATCGACGAGCACCGTCGACTTGAGCGATTGCAGATCGAGCACGCGGAGGTCGCTCTTGCCACAGACGGTGGTGCACGCGGTCATCAGCGCACTCCGGCCGCCCGGAAGGCCGGCCACGTGCACGATGCCGCGCTGATTCGTGTCGGCCAGATCCGGTATCTTGAACACCTGGCGGACGGCGCCGCCGTCCTGCCCCACCGCCCGCACCCCGAATCCGGCGTCCACATACAGGATGGTGCCGCCATCCAGCCAGGCCACGGAGCCCACGGTGCCCACGGAAGCCGAATCGGCGAGCACCACCGACGCTCCGCCGCCCCGCGGAACCTTTTTCAGCTTCCCATCGCGGGTGACGAAGGCGATCCATGCGCCATCCGGCGAGAACGCCGGGGCGCCGTACGCGTCGTCGGTGCCGGTCAGGACGGTGGCGTCGAGTTGATCGCGCTGCTTGGCGAACAGATCCCACCCGCCCGCCGTGCTGTCCACGTATACCACCGTTCCACCGTCGGGCGAGATGGCCAGGCCCGTGGCGACGAACCCCGCTCTCACCTGCGGCGCGTCCCACAGCAGCGTGCGATACCGGCTGACCACCGGCTGCGCCGTGGGCCTGGACCATCCCCACACCGCCGCCGCGATGGCCGCCACGGCAACCGCCGACACACCGATGAACGCCGGGGTCAAAAGCCGGCTCCTGCCCGCGGCCGCGCCCGCCGCCACGCCGCTCACCGTTGCCGTCGTGAACCCGGTGTTGGCCAGCGCCTCGCTGAACGCCTTCGCACTTTCAAATCGGTCGGCGGGCAGCTTCTCCAGCGCCTTGTCCAGCGCCGCGACCACGTTGGGCGGCACGTTCTTGCGGAACTCGCTCACCGGGCGCGCCCGCTCGGTGATGATCCGCATGATCACCTGCTGCGCCGGTCCGCCCACGTGCGGCGGCTGGCCGGCCAGCATCTCATAGAGCACGCTGGCCAGCGAGTACACGTCGCTCCGCGGCGTGATCTCCTTTTCCGCCGTCGCCTGCTCCGGACTCATGTAGTGCGGCGTGCCGAGCGAGAGCCCGGTCTCGGTCATCCGCCCGCCGGCCGCCGCCGAGACCGCGAGCGCGATGCCGAAGTCGGCCACCAGGGCGTGCCCGCCGTGCAGCAGGATGTTCTCCGGCTTCACGTCGCGGTGCACGATCCCGTGGTCGTGCGCGTACTGCAGGGCGTCGAGCACTTCGCGCGCGATGCGCAGCGCCTCGTCCACGCCAAGCTGCGTCTCGCGGTTGAGCTTGTCGCGCAGCGTCTCGCCCTCCACGTAGGGCATGACGTAGAACAGGAAACCGTCGGCCACCCCCGAGTCGAACAGCGGCAGCAGGTGCGGGTGCTGGAGACTGGCCGTGGTCTTGATCTCCTGCACGAACCGGTCGCCGCCGAGCACCGCGGCGAGTTCCGGCTTGAGGAGCTTGAGCGCGACCTTGCGGTCGTGCTTCAGGTCCTCGCACAGATACACGGACGCCATCCCGCCCTCTCCCAGGTGGCTCTCGATGCGGTACCGGCCGGCAAGGGCGGTATTCAGGCGGTCGGTCTGCTGGGTCACGGCGGGCTCGGCGTCGAGGTGGGGGGTGGCGGTGGCCGGCGGAGCTGGGGCCGCGGGCGACGGCCAAACGTACGAGCTATTCGCGAATGGGGCCAGTCGCGCCAGAGTCAGGTCAGCCCGGCCGGTTCCGAGTGCCGATCACATCCCCACCCTCACGTGCGCCGGTCACACTCGAGCCAATCACCCAGCCGCCATGTGATTCCGTCACGGCTCGCCCGGTATTCCATGCGATAGCGGTTCGGACCCTGAATGCGGTAGCTGAACCGCTCGTGAAACGTCGTGTCCGCAAGCAGGCCGGCACTCTCGAATGAAAGAGTGCTGTCCTGGAGACCCCGGGCGCGAAACACGCGGGTATTCCCGAAGTTGTCCTGCATCACCGACAGGACCTCGCCGGGCGAGGCGCCTCGCCCCCACATGGCCTGCGCCTCGAATCCGTTCGGCGGCCGGTCGGCGTGCGTGTAGCGCACAAAGGCGCCGTCGAGCGCGCTCTCAAAGCGCACATCCGACGCGATCGGTTTGTGGCTCGCAAATTCGCCGGCGCAGCTCCACTGGCCGGCGAAGTACGCCGTCAGTTCCTCGACCGTCGTGGTATCCGCTGCGAGGCCCGTCTGGGCTTCGATTGAGGGGGCGGCGGCCCCCAGGAGTGCGACTGCGACGAATGCGAACACAGACCTATGCATTGTTCATGAACCTCCGTGCCGTGTTGTTGGAAAGTGGTGCGTTCAGCGCGTCGACGTATCGCTGCGCCGAGCGTCTGACGACGCCCTTGGCGTCGCGCTCCACGTCTCGCCCCCACCAGGCGCCGTGGATCACGTCGAACGTCAACGGCTCCACCGCGCCCGCGATGCGAAGCGCTTCCGCCGCGGGAAGCGGAATGAGATTCGGATACGAATACATGAAGCTCACCCAGCGCGTGTCCGGCACCACCTGAATGATGTCGCCGGAGAGCAGCGCGCCCCTGCCGTCGGCGCCGTCGCGCCAGTGCAGCACCTGTCCCCCGGGAAAGTGCCCGCCGAGCCGGTGGAGGGAGAGCCCGTCGCCAATCACGAGCGCATCGCCGCTCCAAAATCGGAGGTGCGCGTCCTCCCGCATCACCCACTGCCGGTCGGCCTCGTGGAGGTATACGGGCACGTCGAACGTCCGTGCCCACTCCACCATCGTCGTGTAGAAGTGCGGATGGCTGATCGCGATCGCGGCCAGTCCCCCGAGTGCCTCGATGCGAGCCCGGGTCGCATCGTCCAGGAGGGCGATGCAGTCCCAGAGCACGTTCCCCTCCGGATGTTGCACCAGCAACGCCCGCTGATTGATGGCGAACCCGGGCTCGGCCCCGAGGCCGATGAGGCCTTCAGCGACCGGTTCGATGCGCGTGGAGCGCGTTGCGCGGAGTTCGTCGAGCGTCGTCCACTGTTGGCCGCCGGCGGGGATGTACTGGCGTTCGTCGGCGCAGATCGGGCAGCTCGCGGGCGGACGTTCGCTCGCCGGGAACTGCGTCCCGCACGCGGTGCAGATGAAGTTGAGCATGAGGTGTTGGTATCCGTTCGTGTCCTGCATCGCTACGAAAAGTCCCACGCCGGAGTTTCCGGGTTCGTACGCCGAGCCGATGTTCCGCCGCGTTCGCGCATCATCGGCCGGGCGCGGCTCAAGGGTTCAAGGTTGCCGCGTATGCGGCGGCCGCAATCATGTCCTCGAGGCTCAACGTTGCCGCCACCGCGCGCATGGGCGCGGCCGCCGGTGCGCGGCGAGTATCGGTGCGAAAGGCGAGCAACTGACGCAGCAGATACGATGGGAAGCGGCCTGCCAAGGGGGGCACGTCACCGACCCCGCGGAGCTCGGGCCCGTGACAGCTGGTGCAAGCCGGGGTGACGGCGGCGCCGACGGTGCGCCCCATCGTGGCCAGCGCGCGTCCGCGCGCGATGCTTCCCAGCGGCACCCAGGTCACGTAGCGCACGTGCCGCACACCGGCGGCCGGCGGCCCGTCCTCCAGCTCCACGTCGAGGAGGCGCACGCCCAGCGGTTCCGTGCCTCCGCGCGGATCCAGCGCGTACCGGCCCCCGATGTTGCGCGGACGGGGGATCTGCGCTCGTTCGACAACCTGCACCATGCGACGCGGTTTAAGTTTGGCGAAGTACTCGATCGCATCCTGCACTTCGGGTGCGGTGGCGCTGTCCGCCACGCGCACCATCATGTCGCCCGGGATGTACGGCGCCCACGCACTCCGCCGTGCGCCGGAGCGGAAATCGGCCACCTGCGCCAGGATGTACGCCGGTGACAGGCCGGCGAGCATCGCGTTCTCGGGAGCGCCGCTTCCGTCGGCGTAGTGACAGAATCCGCAGGCCGGCACCACCGGCGGGCGCCCGTGGGCAATGCTGGCCGGCATGGGTGGGTATGGGCCGTCGAAGCGCCTGCGCGCAGCGAAGTCTCCGCCGCCCCACGGACCGGTGAATGGATGGTCCGGCCGAGGCGGCGTGTGGGCCGTCGGCTGCGGGAACGCCCAGAGTGGCACGTCGAAGGGCGCCGCGGGCCGTGCCGCGGTGGGCACAGTCGTGACCACCATATGCCGCCACGCCAGGAGCGCCGCCGCACAGCCGACCATCGACCAGATCGCCCACCGCACGACGCGCGAATGTGGACTGCTCAGCATGACCGGAACCGAGGATCGGGCACCGGCGACGCGCCGGTTGGCAAGTCACGATTGAACACGACGCAGCACCTGACACGGAAAGCGGTGCGCGAATATGCAGCGCGTGAAGGAAGATGTCACCTGGGTGCGTTGCACCCCTTGGTTGATCAAGTCGGCGCCATGTGACAATTTGTATCGACCGCCCCCCCTTCACTCTCGAAACGGAGCGGCCGATGGCCCGGATCCCGCGTTCTGCACTCCCGGTGGTTCTCGCCCTGATTGCCTTCGCGGCATGCACTCCCACCGTCGCCGGCGCGCAGCAGCCGGCAGACCTTCTCCTCACCGGCGGCCGCGTGTTCACGGCGGACTCCACACAGCCATGGGCCGAGGCCGTCGCGATCCGCGGCGACCGAGTCGAAGCGGTCGGCCCGGACTCGACCATCGAACGGCTCGCCGGACCGAACACGCGCCGGATCGCGCTCGACGGGCGGTTCGTCGTTCCGGGGCTCACCGATGCGCATGTGCATCCGGCAATCCCCATTCCGGGCGTACTCACGCTCCCGCCTCAGGGCCCGCCGGACCCAGGACCGAGCCCGCAACAACTGGAGGCCGCCCTTCGCGCTGCCGTCAACCGCGCCGCCCCCGGACGCTTCATCGCGGCAGAGATCGGCCCCCTGATCCTTGACGATTCGGCCATCGATCGCAGTTGGCTCGATAGCATTGCGCCGAGCAACCCGGTCGAGCTCGGGTACTTCACCGGACACGGCGTGATCATGAACTCGGCGGCGCTGCGCGCCGCAGGGTTCAGCGACAGTTCCGTCGCGCCCGACGGGGGACGGTTGGGACGGGATCCGGCCACCGGCCGACTCAACGGCCGCCTGTGCGAATACTCGATCTGGAATGCCGCGGCGCACTTGCGGCAGAACCTGCCGCAGGATTCGGCGGTGGCGGCGCTCCGCCGGTACGCCGAGCAGGAGTCGGCATGGGGCGTCACGAGCGTGCACACCATGGGCGAGCCCCTCGCGTTCGACCGGCTGGTCGCGGCGCTCGACGCCGCCAACGCGCCCCTACGGTGGACCCTGTACCGCCTGTACCTCCCGAAAAAGGACGTCGCGGAAGCGTGGGCACATCCCTGGCCGCAGCCCACGTCACCGCTCGTGCGCGTGGCCGGCATGAAGTGGATCCTCGACGGTGCGGAACCGGATCGCAACGCGGCCCTGCGGGCTCCCTACGCGCAGACACCGGGCTGGTACGGCACCGTCAACTTCTCGCCCGACGCCATCCGGCGCATCCTGCGCCATGTGCTCGACTCGAACCAGTCGGTGGCGCTGCACGTCGCCGGCGACTCCACCGCCGCGCTCGTCCTGCGCGCGATGCAGACGCTGGCGCCGGCCGACCGGTGGCGCGCCAAGCGGGTGCGCATGGAGCACGGCGACGGACTCACCCCCGACCTCATTCCGCTCGCGCAGCAACTCGGCGTCGTCGTCACCCAAAACCCGTTGCACACCGCTGACAGCTCGCTGGCGGTTCGGGTGGGACCCGATCGCCACGCCACCTTTCAACCGCTGCGCAACCTGCTGAACGCCGGAGTCCTCCACGCGCTTGGCTCCGACATGGACGGCGGCCCCGAGGCGAGCCCGTGGCTCAACATGATGATCGCCATCCGGGATCCCTTCCGCCCCGACCAGGCGCTCACGCGCGAGCAGGCCCTGCTCGCCTACACTCGCGGGGGAGCGTACGTGGAGGGCCGCGAGAAGGAGCGCGGCATGCTCAAACCGGGCATGCTGGCCGACCTCGCGGTGCTCTCGGCCGACCCGCTCACCGTCCCGGCCGGCCAACTCCCCCGCATTTCCAGCGTCCTCACCGTACTGGGCGGCCGGATCGTGCTCGATGCGGGGGTGCTCCCGCGCCACTGAGCCATGGATGGAGCGGCGAGTGGGCCCCGGCGCCCGGCCCATGGCCCGCCAACCTGCACAGGCAGTAGCTTTGTCCCGCGTCCAAACCCGGAGGTTCCGTGAAGCGTCTCACCCCCTTGCTCTCCCTCGCGCTGCTCCTTGCCGTCGCCGGGGCCTGCGCGGGACCGCGATCCGAATCGTCGGCCGCCAGGATTCCGGTGGAATCGTATAAGCTCTCGAACGGGCTGACGGTGCTGCTGTCGGTTGATCACTCGGCGCCGGTGGTGGCCGTCGACGTGGAGCACCACGTCGGCTCCAAGAACGAAGAGGTCGGACGCACCGGGTTCGCGCACCTGTTCGAGCACGTGATGTTCACGGGATCGGGCCATGTGCCCTATGGGATGCACGACAAGTACACCGAAGGCGTCGGTGGCTTCAACAACGGCTCCACCAACAGCGACAAGACCAACTTCTACGAGTCGGTGCCGTCGAACTACCTCGAGACCGAACTCTGGCTCGAGTCGGACCGCATGGGGTGGCTGCTCGACGCGCTCGATCTCGCCAAACTCAACGCGCAGCGCGACGTGGTGAAGAACGAGCGCCGCCAGAGTTACGACAATCGGCCGTACGGCCGGGTGAGCGAGATCATGGACGCCGAGATGTTCCCGGCCGGGCATCCGTATCACTGGCCGGTGATCGGCTCGATGACCGACCTCACCGCGGCCTCCGAAGCGGACGTCAAGGCGTTCTACAACAAGTGGTACGGACCGAACAACGCCGTGCTGGTGATCGCCGGCGACTTCGACCCGGCGCAGGCGAAGGCCTGGGTGGAGAAGTATTTCGGGCCGATTCCGAGCGGACCCGCGATCACCCGCCCCACCGTCCCGGCGGCGCACCTCGACAGCGCCAAACGATTCGTCTACGAGGACAACGTGTCGCTGCCCGAGCTGTACATGGAGTGGCCGGGGGTCGGCGTGCAGGCAGCCGATCGCGCCGCCCTCAGCGTCATGGGGTCGATCGTCAGCGGCGACCGCACCCAGTGGCTCACCAAGGAATTCGTCTACGACCGGAAATGGGCGTCGTCGATCTCGCTCCGGCCCAGCATGGACGAGAACGCGGGAACGGTGAATCTGACGGTGGTACCGATTCCCGGCGTCGACCTGACGAAGCTGGAAGCGGCGATCGATTCGACGATCGACCGGTTCAAGGCCCAGGGACCGACCGACGAGGAGATGAAGAAGGCGACCGCCAGCATCGAGTTCGCCTCCTACAACCGCCTGCAGTCGATGCTCGGCAAGGCCGTGACGCTGGCGAGCGGCTGGATCTATCACGGCGACCCGTCGTGGTACGCCACCGACATCGCCGAAACCCGGGCGGTCACCGCGGCCGACGTCAAGCGCGTCGCCGACACGTACCTCGGCGCCGATCGCATCGTGCTCTCCGCGGTGCCGATGGGCAAACGCAATCTGGCATCGCACGCTGACCAGTCGACCCCGATCACCTCACCGTTCGCGTCGACCCAGGAGGTGGGCAAGTGAAGCGCAACATCCGTGCACTCGTGGTCGCCGCGGCCCTGCTGGCGCCGACGGCGCTGGTCGCCCAGGGCGCCCCACTCGACCGCACCCAGGCGCCGCCGGTGGGCCCGACCCCCACGTTCGACATGCCGTCGTGGACGATGGACACCCTGTCCAACGGCGCCCGACTGGTCGTCGTCGAGAAGCATGACCTGCCGATCGTCACCTTCTCCATTCATTTCAACGGCGGCACCAACCAGTTGGGGACACGGCCGGGGGTATCGGAGTTCGTGGGCGCGATGTTGCGCGAGGGGACGACGACGCGCACCGCCGACCAGCTCACCAACGAGCTGGCCCTGCTGGGCACGAACGTCGGCTTCACGATCGGCGACGAATCGGGGAGCGCGGGTTTCTCGTCGCTCTCCCGGACCTTCGACTCCACGCTGGCGATCATGACGGACATGATGCTCCACTCCACCTTCCCGGCGCCGGCACTGGAGCGCCTGCGCGCGCAGGCATTGGCGTCGTACACGCGCGGGCAGGATGTGGTGGGCGTCGTGGCCTCGGAGATCCTGCCCAAGCTCCTGTATGGCGACCAGCCGTACGGCCGGGTGGTGAACGCCGCCGACCTGAAAGCGGTGACACGGGACGACGTCGCCAATTTGGCGAAGGCGTTCTTCCAGCCGGCCAACGCCACGGTGTACGTCGTGGGCGACATGACGCGGGCGGCGGCCAGGGCCAAGCTGGAGCAGGCGTTCGCCGGATGGCCGGCGGGCGGCAAGCCACTCGCCATCAACTATCCCGCCGCCCCCGCGCCGGGCCCCACCACCATCTATCTCGTGAACATGCCCGACAAGCCGCAGTCGGAGATCATGCTCGCGCGCACGATCCCGCCGGCGTACTCGCCCGACATGGCGAAGATCGACGTGATGGATGCGATTTTGGGAGGGATGTTCCAGTCGCGCCTCAACGCCGACATCCGCGAGCAGCACGGCTGGAGTTACGGCTTCAATTCCTATTCGGCGTGGCTCAAGGGACCGGGATCGGAGCGCGCGCAGGGAGCGGTCACCAGGGAGAAGACCGACTCGTCGCTGATCGAGGCGATGAAGCAGATCCGCGGGATGACCGGCTCGAATCCCATCAGCGCCGACGAGTTGACGGCGGCCAGGAACTCGTTGACGCTCTCGCTGCCGTCGAGTCTGCAGTCGAACGCCGGGACGGCCTCGATGGTCTCACGGATCGTCGACAACGACCTGCCCGCCAACTGGTGGTCCAGCTACGTCGACGCCGTCCGGTCGACCACGGCGGCGGACGTGGAGGCCATGACTTCGAAGTACATGGAGCCGAACCATCTGATCATTCTGATCGTGGGCGATGGAGCGAAGATCGGCGCCGGCATCAGAGCGACACGGATAGCGCCTGTGGTCCGACTCGACAAGACGGGGCAGAAGTTGCACTGAACGGGTCGTCAGGGCCCCGCGCGCCGCACCGGGCGCGCGGGGCCGCGGTAGCAACCGGTGCCCACGGGCGGACTCGCCGAGCAACGACGAGCCCGCCCCGCTATTCCGCTCTCAGCGCCGTCGTCGGATCCACACGCGCGGCGCGCCGCGCCGGCGCCCACGCGGCCAGGAGCGCGACGCAGACCAGCAGCCCCAGAACGCCCACATAGGTCATGGGGTCGGTGCGCGATACCTGAAACAGCATCGAGGCGAGCAGCCGGCTCGCGGCATACGCCCCGGTGACGCCAAGCCCCGCCCCCACCAGCACGAGCGCCATCGCGCTCGTCACCACGCCGCCCACCACCTGGCCGGGACTCGCGCCGAGCGCGGCGCGAATGCCGATCTCGCGGATGCGCTCGCTCACGCTCCCCGATATCACGCCGTACAGGCCCACCGCGGCGAGCAACAGCGCGGCCGCCGCGAAGATCTCGATCACGAGCAGCGCGAACCGCCGCGGCCCCGCCGACGCGTTGACGTAGGACTCCATCGGTGCCACGTCCACGATGGGAGCGTCGCGGCTCACCGACCAGACGGCCCGCTTGATCGCCGGGACGAGCGCTGCCGCATCGCCGCTTGCGCGTACCACCAGCGTCTGTTGGGCGTCGACCCACAGCCACTGCCCGTCCGCCACGTAGAACGCGTCGGGCGCCGGCGCGGCCAGACCGTACGCCTTGACGTCGCCCACCACGCCAACCACGTAGTCCCAGCGATCGCCCGACATCTCGCCGCCGAATCGCACGCGCCGTCCGATCGGATCGCCGCTACCGAACCACCGCCTGGCCATCGACTCGTTGATGAGCACCGCTTCCGGGGCGCCGGGACGGTCGGCGTCGCCGAGGACGCGACCGCGGACGAGCCGAATGCCCATCGTCGCGAAGTAGTCCGGCGTCACGGCGAACCGCACGGCGTTGCCCGCCGCACCGTGCGTCTGACCAGCGGCCGCTTCGATCTCGTAGCCGTACCCATCGACGCCGCCCATGGGCAACCCGCTGCTGAACGCGGCCGACGTCACACCGGGCACGCGGCGGACGGCGGCGAGGGCCTGCTGGAAGAACTGCAACCGCCCCGAGTCGTTCGGGAACGCGCGCCCGGCCTGCACCACCTGCATCGTGACGACGTGCGAGGCTTCGAAGCCCGGCTCGATGGCGTACAACTGTCGTACGCTGCGAAGCAGCAATCCGGCCCCCACGAGCAGCACCATCGCCGTCGCCACCTCGGCCACCACCAGCGCGCGCCGGACGCCGGCATGCCCACCCGTCGTCCGGCGCGAGCCCGCACGGGCGCCGTCGGCGACCTCGGACCGAATGGCGGACAGCGCGGGCACGAGGCCCACCAGCACTCCGACCAGGGTGGTCACGCCGAGCGCGAACACGAAGGCGCGCGCGTCGACGTGCATGGAATCGACGCGCGGCAGATCGGCGCCGCTCGATGCCAGAATCGCCCGCACGGCGGTCGCCGCGATGGCCAGGCCCAGCGCGCCCCCTGCCAGCGCCAGCATCAAGCTCTCCGTCACGAGCTGCCGGACCAGGCGGCCGCCGCCCGCCCCGAGCGCGAGCCGGACCGCGAACTCGGCCCGACGCTGCGCCGCGCGCGCCAGCAGCAGGTTGGTCACGTTCACCACCGCGATGGCGAGCAGCAGGGTCACCGCTCCGACGATCGCGAACAGCGACGGCGCGATTGGAGCCGCGACGACGTCCCGCAGGCGCCGAACGAGAAGCCCTCCCTTCAGATCGGCCCACGGTGGACGCGGGAAGGCGGCCATCGGCGCGGCCGCAATCTGCGCGATCTCGCGCATGGCAGCGTCCGCCGTCGCCGTCGCCGCGAGCCGGCCAACGATACGGTAGTGGTGCCCCCACGCACGCGCATCGAGGTTCCCGGTCGACCGCTCCTGCATCGGCTCCCAGATCTCGGCCGCCGGGGCAGCGGGATCGGTGAAGTCGCGCGGCATGATGCCGACCACGACGTACGGATCACCGTCGAGGTCGATCGTGCGTCCCACGATCGACCGGTCGCCGCCATAGCGCCTCGCCACCAGGCGGGCGCTCACGATCGCGACGCGCGGCCCCCCGGGGCGGTCTTCGTCGGCGGTGAACGCGCGCCCGACGCTCGGCGCGATGCCGAAGACGCGGAAATATGCGGCGGTGATCCGCTGCCCCGTCAGCCGCTCGGGTTCGGCACTGCCCGTGATCGACGGCAGCCACCGATCTGCGGCCGCGAGCACGCCGAACGATCGCGCGCGCGCCCGTAGCTCGTCGTACGTCCCCAGCGTGGGCGGCAGCGGAACGCCCTGGGCGGTCCGATCCTCCACCGAGACGATCCGCGCCGAGTTGGCGAACGGCAGCGGCTCGAGCAGAATGGGGCTCGCCACGCTGAACACCGCCGTGCCCGCCCCGATTCCCAGCGCGAGCGTGACGACGGCCGTGGCCGTGAACACCGGCGCATTGCGCAGACGGCGCATGGCGTAGCGGACGTCCTGAAGCGTGGTTTCCAGCGCGTGCTCCCACCCTGAGCCCCGCACCGATTCGCGGGCACCGGTGAGGTTGCCCACCTCCAGGCGTGCCGCGCGGGCGGCGTCGTTCGGGCTCATACCGCGCGCACGATTGGCCGCGGTGGCGCGCTCCAGGTAGTCGTGCAGCTCGTCGTCGACGGCGGCGTCGGCGCGGCGCGGGTTCAGCAGGGCGCGCAGGCCGTGGGCGAGCGCCCGAAACGGATTCATGCCGTCAACCCTGCGTCGCCAGCAGGCGGGCGACCGCGCCGGCCCGGCGCTTCCAATCGGCGGCTTCGGCGTCGAGCTGCCTGTGCCCCGCCCGGCTGAGCGCATAGTACTTGGCGCGGCGTGAATTCTCCGACACCCGCCACTCGGCGCTCACCAATCCGGCGCGCTCCAGGCGCTGCAGCGCGGTGAGGAGCGAACCGGGATTGACCTTGAAGACATTGCGCGAGATCTGCTCGATGCGGCGTGCGATGCCGAAGCCGTGCAGCGGCTCCAGGCTCAGCGTCTTGAGGATGAGGAGGTCGAGCGTCCCCTGAATGACGTCGGTGTTGGGATCGGGCATGGGGCAATCATGCAGCCATTCCTGTTGATTGTCAAGATGTGACCGGCAACTGTGGGCGATGCGGGCGGCGGCCCCGGCGCCGGGCACCGTGGCGGACGCTCGAGAGGGTCTCCACGCCGTTGCCGGGCGTCTATCCGTGCCCAGCGCCATCCGAATTCCGATCTCTGGCCTGCGGCGGGCGACGACGGCGGCCGGGCACTCCGGACGATTCACAACTGCAGGCCGCCGCCCAGCGCGGCAGCCACCGCGACCGCAAGCGCGGCCACGGCGACGCTCCCCACCACACCGGCATACGAACTCAATCGGCCACCGAGGTATACGGCCGACGACGTGCGGCCCGCTCCGTTGACCACATCCGCGGCCGCCACGGCCGACACGAGATCGGCGACGCCGAACGCCACGCCACCCGTCGCGCCGAACGTGTTCCGCGTGGCGCCGGGACCGCCCAGATCGCGCCGCGCCATGAGCGGCCCGGCCGCGGCGTCGAAGGTGAAGCCGTGCGGGAGCCAGACCCGCGCGCGTGCCTGAAGGGCGAGGCGAACTCCGCCGGGATCGGCCCCGCCGATCTGCGCCGACGCGCCGAACGCATGCGTGCGGTCCACGTTCCGCATGACGCCGAGATCCCACGCCAGATACCCGCCCAGGTCCCCGCGCCGGCACACGCCGGCCGGCACGCACGAGCCGTTGCCGTGCGATGTGCCGGCCACCCACGAGGCAGCGGTCAGATCGAACACGAGGTAGCGCCGACAGGCGGCGAGCGGCCGGCCGCGGAAGCAGAGCGCCCGCGAGCTCGCGGCGGGAGTCGCGCGCGTCGAGTCGCCGCTCTGTGCGGCCGCATGGGTCGCGCCGCCGGCCAGCGCCGCGGCGGCGCCGGCCAGCAGCCAGGCGATGCGAATCCGGAGGCGTGCAGAGTACATGGGTCGCACGAGAATGTGAGCGCCCACCGGGGCATCGGCGGACGAAACGCCCGAGTCGTCCACATGGTGGGGCCATACGACGGTAACCGCCGCCGTCGCGGGCGTGCAAGAGCGCAGGAGAACGACCCGGCGTGCCACCGCGCGTCGTCCCCGGAACGGGCCTTCCTACGTCAACCAGCGCTCCACCATTGCCCGGCTCGGCACGCCGCCGGCGTGCACCACCTCGCCGTCGATCACCACGCCGGGCGTGGACAGGACCCCGTATCCCATGATTTCCCGGATCTCCTCCACCTTCTCCAGTTCGATCTCGGCGCCGGTCTCCCTGGCGACGGTCTCGAGCAGACGGATCGTATTCCGGCAATTCGGGCAGCCCGTCCCGAGCACTTTCACGTTCTTCATGACGATCTCCTCGGCGCCGCTCACAACACGGCGTTGAATACGTAGCCTACCAGCAGGATGCCGGCGGCGACCACGGCGACGAACGTCGTGATCAGTCGGAGCTTCAGCACCTTGCGCAGAATCACCATCTCGGGAAGGGACAGCGCGATCACGCTCATCATGAAGGCGAGCACGGTCCCCAGCGCGGCGCCCTTGCCGAGCAATGCCTGCACGATGGGAATCACGCCAGCGGCGTTCGTGTACATCGGAACGCCGGCGAGCACCGCGGCCGGGACGGCCCACCACGTGTTCCGCCCCATGATCGAGGCCATGAAGGTCTCGGGCACGTACCCGTGAATCGCGGCGCCGATGGCGATGCCGGCCAGAATGTACGGCCACACGCGTCCCACGATCTCGCGCACGGCGGCGAATCCCGCCTCGATGCGCGCCGCCGCGTCCAGCCGGTCGTGTCCGGCGGCCGCCTGCACGCGCGGCATCTCGCGCACCCAGTCCTCGAGCGACGACTCCATGCGGAGCCGTCCGATCACCCAGCCCGCCACGATGGCAATCGACAGGCCGAGCCCGAGATACAGCAGGGCGATCTTCCATCCGAACAGCGCGAACAGCAGCGCGAGCGCCACCTCGTTGACCATCGGTGCGGAGATCAGGAAGGAGAAGGTGACGCCGAGCGGCACACCGGCCTGCACGAAGCCGATGAAGAGCGGCACCGCCGAGCAGGAACAGAACGGCGTCACGATGCCGAGCCCGGCCGCCATGACATTGGCGGCCCCCTCGGCGCGCCCCGCGAGCAGGGCGCGCGTACGCTCGGGAGTGAAGTACGAGTTCACCATCCCCATCGCGAAGACGACGCCCGTGAGGAGCAGCAGGACCTTGGGCGTGTCGAAGAGGAAGAACTGCAGCGCGCCGCCGAGGTGGCTTGAGGGGTCGACCGGCAGGACGGCCACCAGCGCCGTCGAGGCCGGAGCGAGCATCAGATACAGCGTCAGCCAGCCCAGCGCCGCCGCGCCGAGGAAGCTGCGGGGATGTGCCGTCGGCCAGGCGGGGTGCGCAACCGTTACATCGTCGGCGTGCAGCATGCCTTCTCCGCCATCCACCGGGCGTAGCGCGCTTCCGCGTCGGCCACCAGCATGTCGGTGAGCAGTTCGCGTGTGGTCTCGAGTACCAGGCGCTGCTCGGGGCCGGGTCGCTCGACGATACGGTACCGCATCCAGAGCCCGTCGCGGCGCCCCTCCACGAGGCCGGTGGCCTGGAGGTAGCGCAGGTGCCGGGAGGCCTTGGATTGCGTGACGCCGAGAATCGCCTCCACGTCGCAGACGCAGAGTTCGTCGTGGCGAAAGAGCAGCGCGAGGATCTCGAGGCGCGTGTCCTCGGAGAGTGCTTTGAAGGTCTGGCTGAGCAGTCGCATGGTCGGGTTTCTCCGTGCGTGGAGTAAACCCGTGTAGGCGGGTAGACGGAATCGGCGGCTTCCTGACGCCCTGTCAGTGCTCACCCGACAGCATGAGCGGTGGCGGGCGATCGATCGCCCGGCGACCGAAGAGCTGAGCCGTGGCCGCGGCGCCCCGCTTCGCTCACCACTCCACGCGGTTCCGTCCGCCTTCCTTGGCCCGGTACAGCGCCTTGTCGGCTGCCTTCAGCACGTCCGCGGCCCGCGCCGTGCCGCGAGACTGCGCCGCCCCGATGCTCACGGTGACGACGATGCGGCGTGCCTTCGCACGCCGCCCGCGCGGCGATTTCGGTTTACGCCACGGACGCCCCGGGCCGCGCACCATGAACGCCGACTCGGCCACGGCCTCCCGAAGCTGCTCCAGGTAGGGCGCGCTCTCGATGACGTTCTTGCCGCGGAAGAGCACCGCGAACTCCTCGCCGCCGTAGCGGAAGGCGCGTCCGCCCCCGCCGACGCGGCTCAGCGAGGTGGCCACCATGCGCAGCACCTGGTCGCCCGCGTCGTGGCCGTGGTCGTCGTTGAACCGCTTGAAGTGATCGACGTCCACCATCGCGATCGTGTACGCGCCCGGCACCTGGGCCAGCGCTTCGCGCAGCGCGCGCCGCGCCGGCAGCCCGGTGAGTTCGTCTCGATACGCCATCGCGTAGGCGCTCTCCACCGTGGCCACGATCAGCACCAGCCCCCCGGCCGACAGGTACAGGGTCGTCTCGCCTCCCGCGGCCAACACGCTGGTGGCGACGAGGCTCGCCACCGCCGCCCACAGAAAGCCCCGGCTCTCGAAATCCGGCCGCCACAGCGTTCGCAGCACCAGCGCCGCGATCGCCAGCAGTGCGCCGAGGGTCGCCGGCTGCCCGAGCGGGAGCATCGTCAGCGCCTGCAGCGGCACGAGGGGGAAATCGATGATCCGTGCGGTGGGCGCCGGATACACATCGGACAACACCCAGACGCCGAGCACCGCCGCTGCCGGAAGGGCGAGCAACAGGAGCCGGCGCAATCCCGTGCCGGTGAACACCCCGCGTTCGTCCAGGAATGCCAACACCGCGAGCGTGGCCGGGAGCAGGACCGCCACCGCCCGCGCCACCGCGGGGCCGGCGTGCGGCACACCCGGATCGAACGGCGTGAGCGAGCGCAGCGCGAAGTTGGCGAGCACGAGCGCCGCCAGGGCGACGAGCAGGCGGCCGCGGCGGAACCGCCCGGCGAGCAGCGTGCCGGCAACGAGCACGACGATCGGAAACGCGCGGACCACGGACGCCGCCTCGGGGGCGGCCGCGCCCCAGTGGACCAGCGCCACCGCGGCGGCGAGCAACACGCCCTCGGGGAAGACGAGGGCCTGCAACTTCTGCTTCAGCATAGGCCCGAGGATGACGAGCGAGCGCCGGGGGAGGTGACGCCCGCCGCGCACCTTCGGGGGCCTATCGCCCCCCGGCTGCTAGATCTCGAATTCCTCGCGGCTGGCGTCCGGTTCCGCCTCATCCGCGGCGCGCATCCCCCAGCGCAGGAGCTCGACACGTTCGGCCATGGCCGCCACGGTGGTGGCTTCGAACAGCGCCCGCAGCGGCATGCGGATGCCGAAGGTCTCGCGCAGCCGCGAGATGAGCTGGGTGGCGAGCAGCGAATGGCCGCCCAGTTCGAAGAAGTCGTCGTGGAGCCCCACCCGCTCGATGCCGAGGAGCTGCTGCCAGAGGGCCGCGATCGCACGCTCCGTTTCGCTCACCGGTTGCACGAACGTGGTGGACACGTCGGGCCGGTCGTGGCTCGCCTCGGACGGGGCCGCGCCTGGGGCGTCCGGTTCCGTCCCGCGCTGCCGCGGCGCACGAGGCGGCAGGGCGCGACGCACGAGCGCCTGGTAAGGCAGGGCGCGGGCCGAGACGATGATTTCCGGCACCCCGGCGCGCAGCGCGCGAACGAAGGTCTCGGTCCCCTCCTCCGGGCGGATGCTGTTGGCGACGTATTCCTCGCCCGCAGACTTCTCCTTGGGCGCCTCGCCCCGGGTCACGAAGCCTACGTCGCGCCAGGAATCCCAGGCGATCGCGACGACGCGTGGCCGGGCCCCGGGTTGCTGCCGGCCCCGGGCGATGGCGTCGAGATACGCATTGCTGCCCGCGTACTCGGCGGCGCCCAGGCCACCCAGCGTCGCCGAGATGGAGGAACAGAAGACGACGAAATCCGGCGGGTCATCGGCGAGCAGGGACATCAGGATGCTCGTCCCGTCCACCTTGGTGGCGAGCGCGTGCAGCGACGCCTGCGTGGTACGTTCGCGGATCATCTCCGGATCGTGAGCGCCGGCGGCATGGATGACGCCGTGCAGCGTCCCGAACCGCGCCCTCGCCGCAGCCAGACAGGCTTTCATCTGCTCCCGGTCGGCCACGTCCGCCTGGAGCGTAAGAACCTCGGCACCGGCCGCCTCGAGTTCTCGCACGGCGCGTATCCTCCGCGCCACGTCCGCGGGCGCGTCGGCCGCCGCGAGTACGTCGTCCCATGTGTCGCGGGGCGGCAGCGCCGACCGGGCGACGAGCACCAGCCGGGCCTGGACGGCACGAGCCAGGTATCCGGCGAGCGTGAGGCCGATGCCGCCGAGGCCACCCGTCAGCAGGTACACGCCCCGCTCCCGGAGGATTTCGGGCGTGGGACCGGGTGGAAGCGGATGCGGCACGAAGGTGCGGAGCCAGCGTCGTCCGTCGCGCAGCGCCACGAACGCTTCGTCGCGGGGTTGGTCGAATTCTGCGATGAGCGCGTCGATGAGCGCCGGTGTCGCCTCATCGACGTCGGCGGTGGCGACGTCCAGGCTGCGACAGGTCAGCTCGGAGTGCTCCTGCGGAATCACCATGCAGGCGCCGAGCATGGTCGCACGCAGTGGCTCCAGCACGGCCTCCCGCGCGAGCTGCTGCAGCTGATCGGTGACGACGCCAAGCTGGATCTCCGCGTGCATGCGGCGCACGCCGAGGGCCTGGACGAACGCGGTGAGCGTCTGGAAGCCGTTCCGGTGCAGACGACGGCGCTCGTCGGCATCCGGAACTCCGGTCGGCGCGGGCGGCGTGAGGCTCCAGCAGTGAACGACGCGGGCCGGCGTCGCTCCCCGCTGTTCGAGCTCGACCAGCAGCGTCACCAGATCGTCCACCGAGCCCGGCGCCACGGCATACGCACCGCCGGCGAGCGCCTCGAAGCGATCTCCGGGCCGCACCACGACGGCAGTCTCCCCCCGGGCGCGCAGTCGAGCCACGATCCGTTCGCCGAACCCGCGCGGGTCGCACAGCACCAGCCAGGGGCCCGGCCCGGGCTCCACGGGCGACAGCGGAACGCGCTGCCACGACGGGAGGTTGAACCAGTTCGTGATCTCGGGCTCCTTCCGGATGGCAAGCTGCGCGTCCTCCACCTGCCGCGTCGGCTGCGGTTCCGCCCAGAATCGGTGGCGCTCGAACGGATAGGTCGGCAGGCCGACGCGCCGTCCGCTCCGGCCGCCCGCCAGCGCCTGCCATTCGATCGGCACGCCGGCCACCCAGAGGCGGCCGGCCGCCCCGAGGAACGTGTCGCGGTCGTCGACCGACTCTCGAGGATGGCGCATCGACGGCACGACCGGGCGCTGGGCGCCCTGGTGTTGGCGCCCGAGCGTGGACAGGGTGTTGCCCGGTCCGACCTCGAGCAGCGCCCGTGCAGGATCCTCGAACAGGAGGCGCATGCCGTCGGAGAACCGAACGGTGGAGCGGATGTGCCGTACCCAGTAGGCGGGATCCGTGGCCTCCGCCTCGGTGATCCACGTACCCGTCACGTTCGATACGAACGGAATGCGGGGCGCGTTCAGGCGCACACGGCCGACCGCCGCCGCGAACGGCGCCAACGCGGGCTCCATCATCGCGGAGTGGAAGGCGTGCGCGGTGTGGAGGCGCCGCCCGGGCGTGCCGGCCGTCGCCAGCCGCTGCTCCAGCTGCGCGATGCCCGCCTCCGGACCGGAGGCTACGCAGAGTCGCGGCGCGTTCGCCGCGGCGATGGTGAGCCCGCCGTCCAGCAGCGTCTCGAGCTGCCCCGCCGGGAGCGGGACCGCGAGCATCGCCCCGCCGGGGATGTCCATCAATCGTCCGCGCTCGACGACGAGGGTCAGGGCGTCCTCGAGCGACAGCACGCCCGCCAGGCACGCCGCGACGTACTCGCCGATGCTGTGCCCGAGCATGGCCTCCGGTTGGAGTCCCGCGCTCATCCAGAGACGGGCCAGCGCGTATTCGGTGGCGAACAGTGCCGGCTGCGCGACGGACGTCTGGCGAAGCCGTGCGTCGGCGTCGGCGACATCGGCTTCCGCCGGATAGAGCAGAGTCCGCAGGTCGACGCCGAGCGACTCGCCGATCAACCCGGCGCAGGTATCGATCTCGGCGCGGAAGACCGGCTCTCGCTCGTACAGCCCGCGCCCCATGCCGGCGTACTGCGCGCCCTGGCCCGGAAAGAGGAAGGCGACGGAGCCGGCATCGGCCGCTTGGGACGAGACCGCGACACGCGCGTCGCCCGGGTCGGCGAGCGCGCCGGCGGCGTCCTGCGTGTCGTGAGAGACGAGGGCGAGGCGGTGCGCAAACACCTTCCGCCCGTGCTGGAGAGTGAACGCGACGTCGGCCAGCGGCAGATCCGGCTCCTCCCGCAGGCGCTGCGCCAGGCGCTGGCGCGCGCGGGCGAGCGCGGCCGGCGTTCGCGCCGAGAGCGGCAGGAGCTGGCCGCCGGCGTCGCCGGTCGGTGCCGGGCGCAGCGGTGCTTCTTCGAGCACGACGTGGGCGTTCGTACCGCCGATGCCGAAGGAGCTGACCCCGGCGCGGCGCGGCTGTTCGCCGCGGGCCCACGGGCGAAGCGTGGCGTTCACGAAGAAGGGGCTGTGCTCGAAGTCGATCTGCGGGTTGGGATGCTCGAAGTGGAGGCTCGGTGGAATCGCCTCGTGCTCGAGCGCGAGCACCGCCTTGATCAACCCGGCAACGCCGGCCGCGGCGTCGAGGTGGCCGATGTTGGTCTTCACGGCGCCGATCGCGCAGAACTGCGTTCGGTCGGTGGAGGCCCGGAACGCCTGGGTGAGCGCGGCGATCTCGATGGGATCGCCGAGTTCCGTGCCCGTGCCGTGCGCCTCGACGTAGGAGATGGTGTCCGGCGCGACGCCCCCCAGCGCCTGGGCGCGCGTGATGACCTGGGCCTGACCGTCCACGCTCGGCGCGGTGTACCCGACCTTGAGCGAACCGTCGTTGTTGATCGCGGCCCCCCGGATCACGGCGCGCACCTGGTCCCCGTCGGCCAGCGCATCCGCCAGCCGCTTGAGCACGACGATGCCGACCCCTTCGCCGCCGACCGTGCCGCCCGCCGCGGCGTCGAACGCGCGGCAGTGCCCGTCCGGGGAGAGGATCATGCCGGGCTGGAACAGGTAGCCGGTGTTCCGCGGGCACGCCACCGACACGCCGCCGGCCAACGCCATGTCGCACTGTCCGGTGAGCAACGCCTCGCACGCCAGGTGCACGGCCACCAGCGACGTGGAGCAGGCCGTCTGGACCACCAGGCTGGGCCCGCGAAGATTCAGCTTGTACGAAACGCGCGTCGCGAGGTAATCCTTGTCGTTGCCGAGCATGGTCTGGTATGCCCCGACGGTGCGCAGGAGTTCGGGGTTCGCCAGCAGATTGCTCAGTAGATAGGTGCTCATGGTGGTCCCGGCAAACACACCCGTGGAGCGCGCCCCCCGCTCCGGGTCGTAGCCGGCATCCTCGAGCGCCTCCCATGCCGACTCCAGAAAGAGCCGGTGCTGCGGATCGAGTACCTCGGCTTCGCGCGGGTTGATGCCGAAGAACGCGGCATCGAACAGCTCGGCATCGCTCAGCGCCCCGCGTGCCGGCACGTAGTTCGGATCACGCAGCAGAGCCGGGTCCACGCCCGCGCGCCGCAACTCGTCCTCCGAGAAACGCGTGATCGATTCCACGCCGTCGCTCAGATTCCGCCAGAAGTCGTGCAGGTCGGCCGCGCCGGGAAACCGGCCGGCCATACCGACGATCGCGATGGGCTCCATCCGGGTCATGACACGCTCACGAGGGGGGTCGATGGGCAATGCGGTCGGCGAGCGCGCGCACCGTGGGGTACTGGAACATCTCCACGATCGACAGATCGTGGCCGACGGCAGCGCGCAGCGCCGTATGCACTTTCACGATGAGCAGCGAGTGGCCGCCGAGGTCGAAGAAGTTGTCCGTCACCCCGACACTCGGCACGCCGAGCGCCTCGCACCAGACGCGGGCCACGGTCTGCTCGAGTTCGTCGCGCGGCGCCGCGCGGGCGGCGCCCGGCGCCAGACGCTGCGCGTCCGGGGGCGGGAGCCGGCGCCGATCCACCTTCCCATTGGGCGTCAGCGGGATCGCGTCGAGCGGCATGAACAGCGACGGCACCATGTAGTCCGGCAGTTCCGCTGCCAGATGATTGCGGAGTTCCACCGGGGCCGGCAAGCCGGAGCCCCCCGGTACGACGTAGGCCACCAGCCGGTTGGTGCCCGAGGCGTCGGGCACGACGTGCGCCACGGCCCGGGCCACGGCCGGATGACGGGAAAGGATCGTCTCGATCTCCCCAAGTTCCACACGAAAGCCGCGGAGTTTGACCTGGCTGTCGAGCCGCCCGAGATACTCGAGCGTCCCGTCCGCCCGCCAGCGCACGCGATCGCCCGTCCGGTACATGCGCGCACCCGGCGCGCTCACGAACGGATCGGGGAGGAACCGCTCGGCAGTGAGCGCCGGCCGGTTCAGGTAGCCGAGCGCCACCCCGAGTCCGCCGATGAAGAGTTCGCCCGGCACGCCCGTCGGCGTGGGCGCGCCACGTGGGTCGAGCACGTAGACGCGGGTGTTGGCAATCGGCCGCCCGATCGGGACCGGACCGGGAGCCGGCGTGATGCGCTGAATGGTCGACCAGATCGTGGTCTCGGTCGGGCCGTAGACGTTCCACACCTCGGCCTCGCCACTGGACAACGTTTGGGCGAGATCCGGAGGCAGTGCCTCGCCGCCGCAGAGGACCTTGAAGCCGCGCGGCCCATGCCATCCGTTCTCGGTGAGCAGGCGCCAGGTCGCGGGGGTGGCCTGCATCGCCGTCACGCCCCGGGCGGAGACGAGCGTCATGAGCCGGGCGGGATCGAGCGCGTCCTCCCGACTCGCCAGCACGACGCGCCCGCCCACCATCAGCGGCAGGAACAACTCGAGGCCCGCGATGTCGAACGACAGCGTGGTAACCGCGAGGAGCACGTCGTCCGCACCGAGCCCCGGCACGTGCGCCATCGATGCGAGCAGGTTCAGCAACGCGCGATGGGGGACCTGGACGCCCTTGGGTTTGCCCGTCGAACCGGACGTGAAGATCACGTAGGCCGGATCGTCGGGACCGGCGGAAGCGGCCCCCGGGTCGTCGGACCCGCCGGCCCGCCACCCGCCGTCGTCCAGCAGCACCACGCGAGCGCTCCCGGATGGTACGCGGCCCGTCAGCGGCGACTGTGTGACCACGACCGGGCATCCGGCATCCTCCAGCATGAACGCCAGCCGGTCGGCCGGGTATGCCGGGTCGAGCGGCACGTAGGCGCCGCCGGCATTCAGGATGCCGAGCAGCCCGACGAGCATCTCCAGCGATCGCTCGGTGCAGAGCGCGACCAGTGTACCGGGTCGCACGCCGAGCGAGCGCAGGTGCGCGGCCAGCGCGCCGGCGGCGGCCTGCAGTTCGCCGTAGCTCAGGGCGCGGTCCCCGCACACGGCCGCTACGGCGTCGGGAGTGCGCGCCGCCCGTGCCGCGATCAGTTCGTGGATGCCGGCGCCCGCGGGAAGTGCCGCGTCGGTAGCGTTCCACTCCTCGAGCAGCCGCCGGCGCTCGGCGCCCGACATGATCGGGATATCGAGGACGCGTTGCGCCGGATCCCGAACCACTTCCTCCAGCAACCGGACGAAGTGATTGCCCAACGCCCGGATCGTGGGCGCCTCGAAGAGATCCGTGTTGTACTCGAGCGCCATCGCATAGCCGACCACATCCCGCCCCACATGCAGGGAGATGTCCGCCTGCGCGGCGCCCGAGTGCAGCACCAGCGGTTCCAGCGTCAGGCCCGGAAGCCGCAGCTTCTCGTTGGGCAGATTCTGCAGCGCGAACATCACCTGGAAGATCGGGGCTCGGCTCATGTCCCGGACCGGGTGCACGGCCTCGACGATGCGCTCGAAGGGCACCTCCTGGTGCGCGTACGCACCCAGGGCAACCTCTCGCACACGCTGCGCCAGCTCCCGAAAGCTGGGATCGCCGGACAGATCCGTACGCAGGACGAGCGTGTTGGCGAAGAAGCCGATGAGCGGCTCCACTTCCACGCGGGTCCGGTTGGCGATCGGCGTGCCGACCACGATGTCGTCCTGGCCGGAATACCGCGCCAGCAGCGTGGCGAAGGCGGCCAGCAGGATCATGAACGGCGTCAGCCCTTCGCGCCGGCCGAGCGCCTCGACGCGTTCCATCAACTCCGATGGAAACGGCAGCTTCTCGAGCGCGCCCTTCGCGGTCTGCACGAGCGGCCGCGGGTGGTCGGTGGGCAGCTCCAGCGCATCACCGAGGGCCCCGAGCTGCCGCCGCCAGTAGTCGAGTTCTCGGTCCAGCGCCCCGCTCTCCTGCCATTGCTGTTGCTGGCGGGCGTAGTCGGCGTACTGCATGGGCAGCGGCGGCAGCGGCGACGGCCGGTGTTCGACGAAGGCCCCGTACAGCGCGCCGAGCTCGCGGACGAAGAGCATCGCCGACCAGCCATCGCCGACGATGTGGTGGATCACGCACAGCAGCAGATGCTCCTCCGCACCCAGCTGGTACAGCGTCCCCCGCAGCAGCGGGGCCCGGGCGAGATCGAAGGGACGCGCCGCCTCCGCGCGCAACCGGTCCAGCGCGTGTGACTCGCGCTCCGTGGCCGGCAGATGCCGCAGGTCCTCGAAGGCCAGCGTGAACGGGCGCGGCGGCTCGATGACCTGCACCGGGGTGCCGGCCACCGTCTCGAAGTGCGTGCGCAGCGTTGCGTGGCGTTCGATGATGGTGGTGATGGCGCGCTCCAGCGCCGCTCGCTCCAGGCGCCCGACCAGTCGAGTGGCGCCGGGAATGTTGTATTCGGGCGAGTTGGGCCGGAGCTGGTCGAGAAACCAGAGCCGCTGCTGGGAGAACGAGAGCGGGGCGGTGGCGCCGTCGGGCGGCGCCGGTGCGTTGACCGCACCCGGCGCCGCCGCCAGCAGCTGGATGAGCGCCGCCTTGTGCTCGGCGAGGTCGGCGCGCAACTCCTCGGTCAGCACGTCCCGGGGCGCGTTCACGCGCAGACGCTCGCCGTCCACCCAGACCTTCACGTCGAGGTCGCGCAGGCGCGCCAACAAGCCGGTCGTCGAGACGGGCATCAGAGGGCGATCTCCTCTCGCGCCGACTCGTGCTCGCGCAGCAGCGCCTCGACGCGCACCGCGAGCCGGGCGATGGTGGGCGCCTCGAAGAGCGTGCGCACGGGCACGCGCACGCCGAAGCGCGCGTGCAGCCGCGCCTGGACCTGCGTGGCCAGCAGCGAGTGCCCGCCCAACGCGAAGAAGTCGGCATGGATGCCGCACGGCCGGCCGAGCACGTTGGTCCAGATCTCGGCGATCGCGTCCTGGGTCGGCGTTTCCGGCGCCTCCGGATGTGCGACCGTCTCCGGGACGGGCGCCGGCAGCGCCTTCCGATCCAACTTGCCATTCGCGGTGAGGGGCAGCCCGCTGAGCGGAACGAACAGGTCGGGTATCATGTGGGCCGGCAGGCGGCCCTGCAGATGCGCCCGCAGCGCCCCGGCGGGTGGCGGGGATTCACCCGGTGACGGCACGATGTAGGCCACGAGCCGCTGAACTCCACCGTCCTCCCGGATCAGCACGGCCGCCCCCTGAACGGCGGGATGTTGCGTGAGGCTCGCTTCTATCTCGCCGGGCTCCACGCGGAAGCCGCGAATCTTGACCTGGTCGTCGGCTCGCCCGAGGTACTCCAGGTCGCCGTCGGGCAGCCAACGGGCGAGGTCGCCCGAGCGGTACATCCGCTCCCCCGGGCGCAGCGGATCGGGTACGAATCGCTCCGCCGTGAGCGCGGGCCGGTCGAGATAGCCGCGCGCCAGGCCGCGGCCGGCGACATGGATCTCGCCGGGTACGCCGACGGGGACGAGCCGCCCGTATCGGTCGAGGAGCCGCACCGACAGGTCCGGGATCGGGGCGCCGATCACGCTCCCCTTGCCCGCCTCCAGATCGGCCCGCGTGATGGGACGGTACGTCACGTGCACACACGTTTCCGTGATGCCGTACATGTTGACCAGCCGCGGGTGCTCATCGCCGTAGCGCTCGATCCATGGCGCGAGGCGCTGCAGGTCGAGCGCCTCACCGCCGAAGATCACCAGCCGCAGGTCCCGGTTGAGCGCCGCCGGTGCCTGCCGGTCCGCCTCGACGAGCTGGTAAAAGGCGGAGGGTGTCTGATTCAGCACCGTCACGCGCTCGCGCAGCAGCAGGTCGCGGAACGCGAGGGGATCGCGGCTGACCGCGCGCGGCACGACGACGAGGCAACCCCCGTACGCCAGTGCGCCCCACAACTCCCAGACGGAGAAGTCGAACGCGAACGAGTGGAAGAGCGTCCACGTGTCGTCGGCCGTGAAACCGAAGGACCCGTCGGTTACATCGAGCAGGCGCAACACGTTGGCGTGGGTCAACAGCACGCCTTTGGGGGTGCCGGTGGAGCCGGAAGTATAGATGACATAGGCCAGCTGCTCCGGGCTCGACGCCACAGCGGTCGGAAGGGCTGGCGGCGCCGCCCCGGCTCCGGCGAGTGCCTCCTCGATTTCCACGACATCGATGCCGGGTGCGGGTGGCAGGGCCGCGCGCGCGCGCCGTCCGGCCAGCACGATGCGGACGCCGGCGTCGGCGCGCATGAAGGCCAGCCGCTCGGCGGGATACGCGGGGTCGAGCGGCAGGTAGGCGCCGCCGGCCTTGAGGATCCCGAGCAGACCGACCACGAGATCGACCGAAGGTTCGGTGCAGAGGCCCACGAGCACGTCCGGGCCGACGCCGCGTCCGCGCAGCACGCCGGCCACGCGGTCCGCCCGTTCGTTCAGCTCCCGGTACGTGAGCTGGCGCCCCTCACCGCGTAGCGCGACGGCATCCGGTTGCGCCGCGGCCCGCGCTTCGAAGCGCCCGTGCAGCGTGCCGCGCGGGGAATCGAATCCCGTCTCGGGTACGGCCCGCTGCTCCAATGCCACGCGCTCGGCGTCGGTGAGCATGGGCAACTCCGAGAGCCGCGCATCGGGGCGGGCGACCATCCCCTCCAGCAGCACGGCCAGGTGCGCTGCGAGCCGCGCGATCGTCGGCTCGTCGAACAGTTCCGTGCTGTACGTGAAGCCGAGGGCGAGCTGCCGGTCCCCCTCGGTGACGAAGAGCGTGATCTCGTCCGCCACGGTATGGAGGTCGACCCCGCTCTGCGGCTGAACCTGCACCCCGGGCAACGCGATGTCCTCGCGCAGCCCGTAATTGAGCATGTTGAGGAACACGTGGGCCAGCGGATTCCCGCTCAGGGTGCGGCCGGTCTGCGTTTCCTCCACGATGCGCTCGAACGGCAGGGCGCCGTGCGCGTGCGCGCCGACCACCGTCTCTCGCACTCGCCGCATGGCTTCACGAACGGTGGGATCGCTTGAAAGGTCGATGCGCAACGCCAGCGTGTTGACGAAGAATCCCAGCACGTGTTCGAGTTCGGGCCGCGCGCGGCCATTCACCAGCGTGCCGACCACGATGTCGTCCTGCCCGGAGTACCGCGTGAGGAGGGAGGCAAACGCGGTCAGCAGGGTGGTGAAGAGCGTGACCCCTTCCGCCCGGCTCAGCTCGCGCAGCCCGCCGAGCAGCACCGGGGGCACGACCGCGTTGTGATTGCGCGCCTCGAAGGTTCGCCGCGCCGGGCGCGGACGATCCGTCGGCAGGTCGAGCAGCGGCGGCTGCCGCCCGAGCGTCTCCGTCCAGTAGGCGCGCGACGCGTCGAGCGCCGGCGTGGCGAGCCATTTCCGCTGCCAGACGGCGTAGTCGGCGTACTGCAGGGACAGGGACGGCAGAGAGGGCACGCGGCCGGCTGCCAACGCCTCGTAGCAGGTCAGCAGTTCCCGCAGGAAGTGCATCATCGACCACCCGTCGATGACGATGTGGTGCACGGCGACCGCCAGCACGTACTCCTCGTCGGCCACGCGATAGAGGGTCGTGCGCAGCAGGGGACCGGCCGACAGATCGAACGGCGTCTTGGCGAGCGCGGTCATGAGCCGGCGCGCCTCGGCCTCGCGCACCGCGGGCTCGAGCGCGCGCAGATCGACCACGGGCAGCGACCAGGGGCCGGGCGGCGCGATGCGCTGCACCGGCCGGTCGCCGACCATGGGAAAACGGGTCCGCAGCACTTCGTGACGTGCCCACAGCAGTTCGATGCCGCGACGCAGCGCGTCCGCGTTGAGGGCGCCCCGAAACCGGAACCGTTCGAGCACGTTGTAGAACAGACTCTCCGGCTGCAGCTGCTCCAGGAACCAGACGCGTTCCTGGCCGAAGGAGAGCGGGAGGTCACCCTCGCGCGGCACGGCCACGAGCTCGGGCTCTTCCGCCACGACGGCCTGGGGTGCGCCGGGCGCGGGCATCGCCCGCGCCGAGCGCTCACGCAGCAACCGCGCCAGGAGCTCGCGCTTCTCGTCGGGACGCAAGTCACCCATCGCGCCCTCCCCACCATCGGGTGCACGCCGAACCCGCCATCGGGGACGCCGTCATCAGCTGCCCTCCTCGGCCGCCATGCGCTCGAGTAGCGCAGACACCTCGTCGTCCGAGAGCCCGGGCAGTCGTTCGAGGAGCAATGCGGCTTCGTCCGGCGCCCGTTCCGGCCGAGCGCCGGCGGGGTCGTCCTCCTGCAGGAATCCCGGCAGACTGAACAGATAGGTAGCCATCGCGGCGACGCTCGGATTGTCGAACGCGACCGCCGGCGGCAGGGGGCGGCCGGCCATCCCCTGCAAGCGATTCTTCATCTCGACGGCCGTGAGCGAGTCCATGCCCAACTGGAACAGGCTCCGGCCCGGGTCGATCGCCTCGTCGGCGCCGAACCCGAGCACGCGTTTGGCCTCGTCGGCGATGCATGCCACCAGCGTGGACAGCCGGTCGTCCGGCGCGACGGCGAGAAGCCGCTGGCGCACGTCGGCCGGCCCTCCAGTGGCGGGGGCCGCGACGGGCCCCTCGGCCCTGCCGGCCCCCGGCGTCGCACGGCCCACGTCCCGGAACAGCGGACGCTGGCGCGATTCGCCAAGCCAGTCCAGGTAGCTCGGCCAGTGCATGGGGATCACCGACAACTGCGGCGGCGCGCCCCCGAGTGCACGCTCGATGATTTCCAACCCTTCCTCGGTCGTGATCGTGTCGAAACCGCCCACCGTCCACTGATGCTCGCGACGCTCGCCGACGGCGTCGGCCATGCCGGTCTTGGCCCAGGCGCCCCAATCGATGGTGACGGCCGGTAGCCCCGCCGCTCGCCGCGTGGCGGCGAGCGCATCGAGAAACGTATTGGCGGCGGCATAATTGCTGAGGCCCACCGGCCCGAGCACCGCGGCGGCGGATGAGAAGAGCAGGAAGAAGTCGAGCCGCAGGTCCCGCGTCAGCTCGTGCAGGATCCAGGCGCCGGCCACCTTGGGCGCCAGCACCCGGGCGAAGCGCGGCCAGTCCTGGTTGCGCAGGACCCGGTCGTCGAAGATGCCGGCCGCGTGCAGGACGCCGGCGAGCGGCGGCATCGTCGTCCGGATCTCGTCGAAGACCCCGTGCATGTCGGCGCGGCTCGATACGTCCGCGGCGCGCACCCGGACGTCCGCTCCCGTGGCGCGCAGCGCCGCCAGGTCCCCCTCGGGCACCCGGCCGCCGCGGCTGAGCAGCATCAGGTGGCGCGCGCCCCGGCGGACCAGCCAGCGCGCGACGTGCAGCCCGATCCCCCCGGTGGCCCCGGTGAGCAGGTAGCTCGCATCGGGACGCAGCTCGGGCGGGCGGTCGTCATGCGCGACGGATGCGTGAACCAGTCGGGCCACACGGCGCGTGGCCCCGCGAATCACGATCTCGTCTTCGCCCGAACCCGACTCGATCTCGTCGACGATGAGTCGGGCGGCTGCGTCGTCCGGCCCGTCATCGAGGTCGATCAGCCCACCCCACGCTTCGGGATGCTCCATGGAGATCGTGCGGCCGAGCCCCCACAGCGGCGCGCCTCCCAGGCGCGCGCCCGCCCCGTCTCCCACGGCATGACGGGTCACCAGCCACAGGCGCGGCGTGTCGTCGAATGCCGAAGCAGCGATGGTCTGCATCACGAACAGCGCACTCCGGCACGCGGCGGTGGTATCGTCCTCCAGTGCCTGGAGATCCAGCGCCTCCCCTCCCGTCGCCTCCGTGGCCACGAGGTGAACGCAACCGCGCAGCGGCCGACCGCCGAGCACACGCGAATCCGCCAACAGCCGGAGATACGCGGCGGGGTCGGCCGGGTCCACGGTGTACCGCGGAGCACTCTGCCCGAGTGGCTCGACCTGCTCGCCCCCATCGACACACACGGCGTGATAGCCGCGAGCCGCGAGGGCTCCGGCCACCGCCTCGCTGAGCGCGGGGCCGCCACCGATCACCAGCCAACTCTCCTGCCCGTCGGTGCCACGGGCGGGCGGCGCTGCTGCGGCTGCGGCCGCGTCCGCGCGCGCCGCCAGGACCATCTGCGCGGGGGCGGAGGCGAGCGACGGGGTACCCGGCAGCAGGGCGACTTCGTCGAAGCCGAGCGTCGGGATCAGCGCCTTCCAGCGATCCGCGGGCAGCAAGGGATACGACGGGCGCAGTTCCCGATCGGCGAACCGCCACCAGCCGCTGGTGAGGCCGAACGTGAGGTCGATCCAGCATTGAGGGGCGGTGCCTTCGAGCAGCAGGAGGAGGCCGCCGGGAGCCAACAGACTGCGGGCGTTCCGCACCGCGTGGGCCAGATCGCGCGTGGCGTGCAGCACGTTGGCCGCCAGTACGATATCGAACGAGCCCGGTTCGAAGCCCTGCGCCGCCGGGTCCCGTTCGATGTCGAGCCGACGGTAGTCGACGAACGGATAGCCGGCGAAGCTCTCGCCGGCCCGCGCCAGGAAGAGCTGGGACACGTCGGTGAAGACGTAGTCCGTGCGCCCCGCAGGCAGGACCGGCAGCACGGACGCCGTGGTGGCGCCCGTGCCGGCTCCGATCTCGAGCACGCGCAGCGGTCGGTCGGGCGCCGCGGCCACCGCGTCGGCCACGACCCGCCCGACGAGCGAGTTGAAGACCTTCGCCGAAGGCGTATGGCGCGCCACCGACTCGACCGCCTCCAGCGACGCGTCGGCGAACAACACCCGCACCGGATCCTCCGCCCCGCGGAGCACGTCGTCGAGGCGGTCGCCCGCGGCCCGCAGGAGCGTGAAGGCTGCGGCGAACCCGGGAAAGCGTTCGACGAGACCGTCCACCCGCGCGTCGAGGGGCGTCGCCGGCCCCGGCAGCGACGCCACCGAATAGCCGCCGGCGTCGGGGACGAGCCAGCCCCGCTCCGCCAGCATCTCGAGGCAGCGCCCGAAGAGACGCTCCTGGGCCGGTACGACCGCGAGGCGCGCGGCCAGCTCAACGGTTGCCACGCGTTCACCGATGCGCGGGCTCCAGCCCATTCGATCGAGCGCCTGCACGAGGTAGTCGAGCGCCAGCGCCTCCAGCTCACCGATCATCTCGACGTAGCCGGCCAGCCCGTGCTCCTCGGCGAGCACCGCCGGGAGTTCGACGATCCCCTGTGCGATCGAGGCCGGACTCCATGCCGGAGCCACGCGTGGCGTTTGCGTGACGAGCGGTGTATCGCGCCACGCCACCTCGTACAGCCAGTCGTCCGCGCCCGCCGCCTGCACGGCGTGGAGCAACGCCGCGCGGTCCGCGCGCCGCAGGCGCACGCCGTCCAGCGCCGCCACCACCCGGCCCTCGTCGTCGAACAGGCGGGCATCCGCCGTAAGCAGTTCGTCCACCGGCGTTGCCGCGTGCAAGGACACATGCGCCCAGACACCGGCGGGGACCGCGCCCGCCACGAAGAAGCGGGCGGCGCCGATCATCAGATGGGCGTCCTCCCGACCCGAGTCCCAGGTCGCGGCCCCGAGCAGATGCAGGCATGCATCCAGCAGCAACGGGTGGGCGGCAAATGCGCGGGGCTCGAGCCCGCCTGGCAATTGGAGGCGTGCAAGCGCTTCGTTGGGGCCGCGCCAGAGTTCCTCGATGGTGCGGTACGCCGGCCCGATGACGACGCCGAGGCCCGCCAGCCGGTCGTACAATGCCGCGGGCGTCAGCGGGTCCGCGCAGCGCGCGCGCAACGCCGCCAGGCCGGCAGCCGCCGGAGCGGCTGGCGCTGCCCGCTCCAGCACGGCAGCGAAGTGGCGCACCCAGGCACCGCGCCGTCCTGTCCGGCTGTAGAACTCCACGGCGCGGTCCGTCCCCGCTCCGCCGCCGCCCGCGCCGAGAAGCGCCTGCACGGGCACACCGCCCGAGGCCGGCAGAACGAGCGGGGCCTCAACCGCGATGTCGCGCAGGATGAGCCCGGCGCCGGGGCCCGGCGCTGCCGCCGCCACCACGAACGCGAGGTGCATGGGGGCGGGGACGACCCGCTGACCGAACACGAGATGCTCGTTGAGGAACGGCGCCGTGTCCACGCTCAGCGTGCCATCGATGACCGTCTCACCGCGCGCACTCTCGACCCGGCCGGTCAGCAGGCCTTGCGTGCCCGCTTCCGGCCGCGCGGTGCCGGGCCGCGCCTCCACATAGTAGCGCCGGCGGTCGAACGGCGTGGTGGGGAGCGCGAGGCGGTGGCGGGGGCGTCCGCCATTCCGCGCCTCCCAATCGATTCCGACGCCGCGCAGGTGCAGGTCGCGCACGGCCTCCGCCATCATCTGATCATCGGGACGGTCCTTCCTCAGCGAAGGCACCCAGGCGCAGGTCGGGTCCTCCACGCAGGCCCGGCCCATTCCGGTGAGGACCGGCGACGGTGCCACCTCGAGGAAGACGCGGCCACCCATCTCGTGGAGAGCGCGCATCCCCGATTCGAAGAGGACGGGTTCCCGGGCGTGGCGACGCCAGTACTGCGGGTCGCGCAGCAGTTCGGGACCGGCCAGACCGCCGGTGAGATTCGAGACGAGCGCAATGCGGGGCGGTGCCATCTCGACGGCCGCCGCCGCCTCGGTGAGGCCGTCCAGCATCGGGTCGAGCAACGGCGAGTGCGATGCGTGCGACACCGCGATGCGGTGGACACGTCCCCCGTCTGCTTCGAAGCGTTGCACCACGCGTTCGACCTCGGCCCACGCGCCCGAGATCACGGTGTTGACGGGACCGTTTCTGGCGGCAATGGAGACGTGGGCCCCCAACCGGGTTACGAGACGCGCCACCCGCTCCTCTTCCGCGCCGAGCGCCGCCATCCCCCCGCCGGCGGGAAGTGCCTGCATGAGGCGGCCGCGTGCAGCAACCAGGCGCAAGCCGTCGTCCAGGCTGAAGACGCCGGCCACACACGCCGCGGCGTATTCGCCCAGACTGTGGCCGAGCACCATCGCCGGCTCGACGCCCCACGAGCGCCAGAGCTCGGCCAGTGCCACTTCGAAGGCGAACAGGGCGGGCTGGGTGTAGAGGGTCTCCTCGCTCATCCGGGCGCTGTCCGAACCGTAGAACAGCGACTCCAGCGAGCGGCCCAGCAGCGGCTGCAGGATGGTGTCGCAGCGGTCGAGCGTCTTCCGGAACACGGGCTCGCGCTCGTACAGCGCGCGTCCCATGCCGGCGTACTGTGCGCCCTGTCCCGGGAACAGGAACGCCACCTCCGGCCGTTGCTCCGCGGAGACCCGTGCGGCGACGCGTTCGTCATCGATTCCCCGCTGCAGCGACCCGAGCGCGTCTCGCGCTTCGGCCACGGTGGTGGCGACGACTCCGGCCCGGTGGCCGAGCAGCGCCCGACCGGTGTTGGCCGTGTGGCACACATCGGCCAGCGCCGCGTCCGGGTGCGCCACCAGATACTCACCGTACCGGCCGGCCACTCTGCGCAACGCACCATCCGATCCGGCCGAGAGACACAACACCTGGACCGCGCGTTCCTCGACGGAGGCCGGAGCAGGCGACGGCGCCGGTGGTTCGGTGAGCACGATGTGCGCGTTGGTGCCGCTGAAGCCGAACGAACTGACGCCGGCCACCCGCCGCCGGACCCCCCGCGGCCAGGCGGACGTACGCGTGACGACCTCTACCGGCAGCGACGCCCAGGGCACGTGCGGATTCAACTCGCGGACGTGCAGCTGCCGCGGGATCTGCTCGTGTTCCAGCGCCAGCACGACCTTCATCAGGCCGGCGACACCCGCCGCCGATTCGAGATGGCCGACGTTCGTCTTCACCGATCCGATGCGCAGGGGGCGGCCGGCCGGCCGGCCCTCGCCCAGAACGGCGGCCAGGGCCCGGACCTCGATGGGGTCGCCCAGCACGGTACCGGTGCCGTGCGCCTCGACATAGTCGACCTCATCGGGGCGGCTCCCGGCCCGCCGCAGCGCCTCGCGGATCACCGCTTCCTGCGCCGGCCCGTTGGGCGCCGTCAACCCGCTGCTGCGCCCGTCCTGATTGAGCGCGCTCCCCGCGATCACGGCCATGATCCGGTCGCCGTCGGCCTCCGCGTCGGCGAGCCGCTTCAACACGACGATGCCGCACCCCTCGCCTCGTACGAAGCCGTCGGCGTCCGCCGCGAACGTCTTGCACCGTCCGTCCGCCGCCATCATGTGTGCGTGCGACAACGCAATGGTCGTGTCCGGAGTCAGCACCGCGTTCGTCCCCCCGGCGAGAGCCACCCGGCACTCGCCGCTGTGGAGGCTCTGACAGGCGAGGTGGACGGCCACCAGCGAAGAGGAGCAGGCCGTGTCCAGCGCCAGGCTGGGTCCGCGCAGGCCGAGGATGTAGGAGATGCGGCCGGCGGCCACGGCATGCGAGAGTCCGGTGGCGAAGTAGGTGTCGCTGGACCCGCCGTGCTGCAGGGCGAGCTGGAGGTAGTCCATGCCGCTGATGCCCACGAACGCGCCGGTTGGCGAACCCGCGAGACGGTCGGGCGCGAGGGCGGCGTGCTCCAGCGCCTCCCAGCAGACTTCGAGCAGCAGGCGTTGCTGCGGATCCATCCCGGCGGCTTCGCGTGGCGAGATGCCGAAGAACTGCGGGTCGAACAGGTCGATGCCGTCGAGGAATCCGCCCCAGCGCGTGTTCATGCGCCCGGGAGCCTCCGGATCGGCGTCGTAGTACGCGTCCGCGTCCCAGCGCTCCGGCGGCACTTCGCGGATCGCGTCGACGCCATCGCGCAGCAGACGCCAGAAGGAATCGGGACCGTCGGCTCCGGGGTAGCGGCACCCCATGCCGACCACCGCGATCGGCCCGAACCCCTCGCGCTGCGAGGCGGCGAGGCGCGCCTGCAGCTCCTGCGCGAGGAGCGCCAGCTTCTGGGGCGACAGCCTGGCCACCCGGTCGGCGAAATCGTTCATCGGAGCGGCTCCCGCGCCGGCGGCCCGTCCACCGGCGCGTCCGGAAGTGCTTCGATGGCGGCGAGCATTTCCTCGACGGTGTCGTTGCCCACCGGAGCAGCGGCCGCGCTCGCACTCGACTTTTCACCGTCAACGAGCGGCTCGAGATACGCCGCCAGGCCCTCGACGGTGGGATAGTCGAACAGCAGGGTGGCCGGCAAGCCCGTTCCCGTTTCGCGCCCCAGGGTGTTGCGCAGTTCGACGGCGAGCAGCGAGTCGAGCCCCAAGTCGCCGAGTGGAATTCGATCGTCCAGCGGGGCGTTCTCCGGGAGCCCGAGGATTCGCCGGGCGGCATCGCGGATGCAGGCCGTCACGATCGCGCGGCGCCGCCCCGGCGGACTGGCTTCGAGCCGCGCGCGCAGCGACGGCGCGTCCGCCCCCGCGCCCGTCCCCGCCTGCGGCCCCGGAGTCGCCTTCGTGGCGGGGGCACCGGCCAGAACGTCGGCCAGGAACGTCCCCACCTCGGCCGAACCGCGCTGCCTCGCCCACTGTCCCCAGTCCGCGGCCATCGCGCCGGCCTGGATATCGCCGCCCGCGATCAACTCGTCGAGCAATGCGAGCCCTTCGGCGGGCGCCAATGGGCGCAGACCGACCGAGTCCAGTCTCGCCTGTACCGTACGGCCGGCCGCCGCGCCCACCGCCGACCACGGGCCCCAATTGATGCTCTGCCCGCTCCGCCCCAACCGGCGCCGCTCGTGCGCGAGTGTGTCGAGCGTGGCATTGGCCGCCGCGTGGTTGGCCTGGCCGGGCGATCCGACCAGCGAGGCGGCCGACGAGAACACGAGGAACCAGTCGAGCGCGTCGCCGGACGTGAACCGCTCGAGCAGCCGCGCGCCGTCCACCTTGGGCGCGAGCACCCGGGCGAAGCGCGGCCACGCCTGGCCCAGTACTGCCCCATCGTCGAGCACGCCCGCGGCGTGAACGACGCCGCGCAGCGGCGCGTCCGACGACCGGACCTCTCCGATCAACGCCTCCAGCGCGCGTGCGTCGGACACATCGACGGCCGCGGTGCGGACCGTCGCGCCCAACGCCCGCAGCGACGCAAGCACGGGCTCGGCCTCCGGCGTCACCCCGCGCCGGCTGACCAACACCAGGTGGCGCGCGCCCCGCTGCACCAACCACCGCGCGACCTGGAGCCCCAACCCGGCGAGGCCGCCGCTGATCAGGTAGCTGCCGTCGGCGCGCACCGGCGACGGTGCCCCGGTCGGCTCGTGGACGACCACGATCTTGCCGATGTGGCGCGCCTGCGCCATGTGGCGGAATGCACCCACCACGTCGGTCAGTGGGAAGGTCGTGACCGGCAGCGGACGCAGCGCCCCGGATCCGACGTCTTCCACCAGTCCCGAGAACTGGGTGCCGATCGCGGCGGGATCGGCCGCGGCGACGGCGCCCACGTCCAGCACGTGGTAGGCAATGTCGCGGCCCAGCGCCGCGACCTGCTCTGGGGTCCAGATGCCACGCTTGCCGATCTCCAGAAAACGGCCGCCGTCCGCCAGCGCCCCGAAGCTCGCCGCGATCGACTCGCCGCTCAATGAGTTGAGCACGACGTCGACACCGCGACCGTCGGTCAGACGCAGAATCTCGTCGCCGAACGCGGCATCCCGCGAATTGAAGATGCGTTGGACGCCGAGGCGGCGCAGGTACGCGCGCTTCTGCGGGCTCCCGGCGGTCGCAAACACTTCCGCCCCTGCGCGGCGCGCGAGCTGGACGGCGGCAAGCCCGACCCCGCCCGCCGCCGCGTGAATCAGCACCCGCTCGCCCGCGCGAAGTCCACCCACCGTCAGCAGCGCATGGGCGGCGGTCACGTACGCCGTGGCAAGGCCGGCTCCCTCGACCGGCGTCAGGCCCGGCGGTAGTCGATGCACGAAGTCCCGGCGTGCGAGGACGTATCGCGAGAAACTCGCCGGCGCTGTCGCGATCACCTCGTCCCCCACGGCCAGGCCATCCACGCCTGCACCCAGCCGCGTGACACGTCCCGTGCACTCGGCGCCCGGCGGTCCGGGATCGCCCGGGTAGAGGCCGAGCACGTTGAGCACGTCCCTGAAGTTGAGCCCGGTGGCACTGACCTCCAACTCGACCTCGCCCCGACCGGGCGCCGGGCGCTCGCAGGGTTGCAGTGCCAATCCGTCGAGCGTGCCTGCCCCGGCCGCAATCAGCCGATAGTTCGCCCCGTCGATGCGCGGTCGGCCCGCACGCGGCGGCGCCTTGCGATAGGTCAGTCGCGCCACCAGCCGCTGGCCCCCTCGGAACGCTACCCGATCCTCTCCCCCGTCCGCGTCCAACTCGGCAACGAGCATGGCGCGCTCCTCCGGATCCACGGAGGGATCGAGATCGACGCGGGCCACACGGAGCTCCGGGTGCTCCATCGCGAGCGTCTGACCGAATCCCCAGGCGGCGGCCTGGAAGGGCTCGAGCGGCCCGCCCACTTCGCCGGCCGGGCGGGCGCCGCGGGTGACCATCCACAGTCGGGGCGGCACGTCGGCGCACTCGCGCAGGACGGCCTGCGCCAGCGCCAGCGAGCCCGCCACGCGGGGCTTCAGCGCGGCTTCGACCGTCACCGGATCGCCCCAGCCGGGTGTGTCCAGCCAGCGCAGGTCCACGATGCCGAACGTGGGGCCGAGCCGCTCGCGGCACGTCCGCAGCGCGACCCGATACGCGTCGAGCGTCGCCTCGCGGGGAAGATCCACCGCGTCATCCCCGTCGTCGGCGCCGCGAGGCTCCAGCGTCAGACAGCGATCGCCGCGCCCCCGCAGCGCGAGCGCCAGATCGGCGCCGATCCCGCCTTCATCCGGCAGCACCAGCCACGAGGCACGCGTTTCGGTCGCCGGTGCGCTCGGCACGCGGGCGACGATGACCTGCTCCCGCGCCAGCGACCAGCTCCGGGTGTCTGCGGGCACTGCGAGCGCGCAGTCGAACCCCGCCTCGCCCAGCACGGTCTGCCACTGGTCGGCGCGCAGGGTGGTGTACGTCGGCCTCAGGTCGGCGTCCGCAAACTTCCACCACCCCTCCGTCAGCCCCACCGTGAGATCGAACCAGCGCTGCGGCCCCGTGATCTCGAGAAGCAGCAGCGTCCCGCCCGGCGCCAGCATGCGGCGGACGTGGCGCACCGTGCGCCGGATGTCGGTGGTCGCGTGCAACACGTTGGCAGCGATGACGACGTCGGCGCTGCCTTCGGGAATCTGCTGCTCCGTCGGGTCGCGCTCGATATCGAGTACCTGATAGCGCAGGAACGGATGGGCCGAGAACTTCCGCCGGGCGCGCACCACGAAGGAGTCACCCAGGTCGGTGAAGAGGTAGTCGACGGCCCTGCCGGCCACCCGGGGGGCGACGTGCGACGTCGTGCCTCCGGTTCCGCCTCCCACTTCGACCACTCGCAGCGGCTTCCCGGCCGGCGCCGCCGCCAGGATCGCCTGAAACGCATCCGCGATCATCGTGTTGTACAGGCGCGCCAGCGGCGAGTCCGTGTACAGCCGCTCCGCCGCGTCGGCGCGCCCGCCGGGAAAGAGGAGTTGCAGCGGGTCGCACTCGCCACGCATGGCGGCAACCAACCCGGGGCCCGTGCCGGCAAGCAGTTCCAGTTCGGCGGCGTCCGGATGCTCCCCTCGGAGCGCCTCCAACTCGCGCACCACGTCCGGGCGACCGGGGGCGCGGTGCGCGGTCCACAGACCATCGCGCTCGGCCGCTCCGCCGTCCTCGGCGTAGATCGCCAGCAGGCGCGCGAATAGCCGCCGATGGGCCGGCACGACACCCAGCCGCTCCGCGATCGCCTCGGCGCTCTCCCATGTGCCTTCCGCCGGGTGCCACCCCAGCTCGGCCAGGACTCGCTCCGCCCAGCGCCCGGCCAGCGCTTCCAGGCGCGGCTGGTAGTCGTCCACCTCGGCCAGGTGGTGCTCCCGGATCAGCACCTCGAGCTGCGCGGCGGCGCGCCGCGCGATGCTGACGGCGTCGCGCGCCGCGCCGGGCTCGTCCTCCTGTTCGAGCGGCCGGGGCACCCACTGCTCGACGTAGAGATCCTGCTTGGCGACCCGGCCGGCCAGCCGGGTGAGGACATCGCGGCCAACCCGCTGAAGTTGCAGGCCCTCCATCTCGGCGAGGAGCGTCCCGTCCTCATCGAAGATTCGGACCGTGGCGGAATACGCGGGAAGGCCGGCGCGAGAGCCCGCCGCGAGGCGAACATGGCTCAGGCAACGGGAGCCCGGGGTCTGGCGCAGCACGGACCGGCGCACCACCACCGGCAGAAACAGCGATTCATCCTGATCGGCGGCCGTCTCGTCGGGCAGCGCCGCTCCGAGCACCTGCACGCAGGCGTCGAGCAGCGCCGGGTGAATGCCGTACGGCGCGGCGTCGTCCCCCGCCGGCAGCTCGATCTCGCCCAGCGCTTCGCCCACGCCCCGCCACACGGCGCGGACGCCGCGCAGCCGCGGGCCGAACTGGTAGCCGTGGCGACGCTGCCGCTCGTAGAGGGTCTCCGCATCCATGGGCCGGTCGCAGCGCTCGCGGAGAACGGCGAGCGTCTCGCCCTCATCGCGAGTCGAGCGTGCGGACACGCGGATCCGTCCCTCGGCATGCAGCGTCCACTCCCCGGCGTCCTCGGTCGTGCTCTGCACCCGGAACGTCGCCACATCCCCCTGACGCGGCTCGACGACGGTCTGCACCCGGCGCGCCTGCTCCCCGTCGAAGATCATCGCCTCACGCAGCGCGAGGTCCTCGACGGCATGCGGGCCGTCCCCGAAGAGCGTGCGGGCGGCGGCAAGACCCATCTCCACGCTTGCCATGCCGGGGAGCAGCACCACGCCGCCCGCCCGGTGATCGCCGATGAATGCGGGCGAGTCCGCGGCGAGCCACGCCTCGAACTGTGCCTGTGGCAGCGGCGAGGGCAGCCGCCTGCCGAGCAGCGGGTGGGCGGAGTCGTCGGCTTCCCGCTGCCTCGCCGGCGCCCGGCGAGCCTGAAACCAGATGCGCGTGCGCTGGAAAGGATAGGTGGGCAGCGCGCGCTTCTGCCGGCCGTAGTCACGGTCGAACGCCGCCCAATCGATCGGCGCGCCCAGCAGGTACAGCGTCCGGACACTCTCCAGGATCTGCTCCCAGTCGTCGCGCCCGCGGCGCAGCGACCCGCACCACACGGCCGCGTCGGCGCCGATGCACTCCTGCCCGAGCGCGACCAGGGTGGGCGTGGGACCGACCTCCAGCAATGCATCGCACCGCAGCGTGGCGAGCGTGGCCATGCCCCGCGCAAACTGCACGGGACGGCGAATGTGTTCGCTCCAGTAGGTCGGCGTCCGCACCGCTTCGGGATCGGCACTCTCACCGGTGACGTTGGAGACCAGCCGGAGCCGAGGCGCCTCAAAGCGCAATGTCGCCAGCTCGCGCTCAAAGGGCGGCCGGGCCGCCTCCATCAGCGAGGAGTGGAAGGCATGGGAGACCCTGAGCGGCTTGTTGTGGATGCCCGCGCGCTCCAGCGCGGTGGCCAGGCGATCGAGTGCGGGGATGGCGCCCGAGACGACCGTGTGCGCGGGACCGTTGACCGCCGCGATATCCAGCGCCTCGCCGGTCTCGCGCAGCAACGCCTCGACGGCCGCCGGCGGCGCGAAGACCGCGCGCATGCCGCCGCCTGCGGGGAGCGCCTGCATGTGCCGGCCGCGAGCCGCGATCAGCTTCGCCGCATCGGCCAGCGACAGGACACCGGCCACACAGGCCGCCGCGACCTCCCCGACGCTGTGCCCCAGCACGGCCGCCGGCACAACGCCCCAGGAGCGCCACAGGGCCGTGAGCGCGTACTCGAGCGCGAACAGCGCGGGCTGCGCGAAGCCGGTCGCGTGCAATCGCACGTCGTCGTCCCCGGCGTACATCACCTCCAGCAGTGGCGCGGGCAACATCGGATCGAGCAGTGCCGAGCATTCGCGCAGCGCATCACGAAAGGCGGGCGCGTTCTCGTACAGCGCCCGGCCCATGCCGGGATATTGCGCGCCCTGACCGGTGAACAGCAGACCGACGCGCGGCTCGGTTCCCGCCGCCACGCGGGCGCGCCCCACGCCGACCGCCTCGGTTCCGTGCGCGATTGCATCCAGCCGCTCGCGCGCTCCGGCGATCGTGGCAGCGGTGAAGGCGGCGCGCTCCGGCAGCCGCGCGCGCCCGGTGTTGAGCGAATAGGCGATGTCGCCGAGTTCGGTGTCGTCGCGCCCTTCGAGTGCCGTCGAGAGGCGCGCCGCCTGCGCCGCGAGCGCCACGTCGTCGCGGGCCGAGAGGGTGAGCACATGCAACGGCCGGTGCACCTCGACGTTCACCGGCGCGGCGGCCGGGGCCTGCTCGAGGACCACGTGCACGTTCGTCCCGCTGAATCCGAACGAGCTGACGCCGCCCAGACGCGTGCCGTTCCGCTCGGGCCAGGGCACGGGCCGGGTGGGGATCGCCACCGGCAACTCGTCCCAGGGGATGTGCGGACTGGGCGTGCGGAAGTGCAGGTGCGGCGCGATCTCGCCGTGCCCGAGCGAGAGGACGACCTTGATGAGGCCCACCACGCCGGCGGCCGCTTCCAGGTGCCCGAAGTTCGTCTTCAGCGAGCCGACCCACAGCGGCTCGCCGTTCGGCCGTGACCCGCCGAACACGCCGCCCAGCGCCTGCATCTCCAACGGGTCGCCGAGCGGCGTCCCGGTGCCGTGCGCTTCCACGTAGCCGATGTCGGCCGGAGTTGCGCCCGCATTTGCCAGCGCCGCGCGGATCACCGCCTCCTGGGCCGGACCGTTGGGCGCCGTCAACCCACTGCTGGGTCCGTCCTGGTTCACGGCGGATCCACGGATGAGCGCCAGGATACGGTCCCCGGAGGCGAGCGCGTCCGAGAGTCGCCGCAATACGACCATGCCGCAGCCCTCACCGCGCACGATCCCGTCGGCAGAGGCATCGAACGAGCGGCAGCGACCTCCCGGGGCGAGCAGATGGGACCGGGTGTACGCCACCGACACGTCCGGCGACAGCATCATGTTGACGCCGCCGGCCAGCGCCATATCGCAGTCTCCCGTGCGCAACGCCTGACAGGCGAGGTGCACGGCGACCAGCGACGACGAGCAGGCCGTATCGACCGAGACGCTCGGCCCCTGCAACCCGAGCAGGTACGACAGGCGGCCCGACGCCACCGAGTGCGCGATGCCCGACATGAAGTGCGCGTCCACCAGACGGGGGTCGCCCGACTGCAACAGGAGATGCAGATAGTCGTTGCTGGCGATCCCGACGTAGACCCCGGTGCGGGAGGTCGGCAGACCGTCCGGGGCAATCGCCGCGTGTTCGAGCGCCTCCCATGCCACCTCCAGCACCAGGCGCTGCTGCGGATCCATGCCCTGCACCTCGCGCGGTGAGATCCCGAACAGCGCGGCGTCGAAGCCGCCTGCATCGCGCAGGAACCCGCCCTCGCGCGTCACGATCTTTCCCGGGGTGTCGGGATCCGCCGAGTACGTGCGATCGCCGTCCCAACGATCGGCCGGAATGGGCCCCACCGCGTCCCGGCCGCCGCGCAGCAGCTCCCACAGCGAATCCGGACCGTCCCCGTCTCCCGGGGTGCGGCAGCCGATGCCCACCACCGCGATCGGCTCGCGGCGTGCGCGCTCGAGCGTTTCGAGCTTGCCGCGAGTCGTCTCCAACGCCAAGAAGGCGCGCTGCAGTGGGGTGAGCGTCGGGGGCGTACTCACGCACCACCTCCATCGTCGGAGTCGCCCATGCGCTCGACCAGCAGGCGCGCGATGTCGCTGTCGGAGAGCTGGGCGATCGCCGCCGGGTCCGCCAGCACGGGCGTGGCTCCAGCGGCCAGGCCCGGCGATCGGGCCGCGCGTGCCTCCGAAGCCGGCGGCGCCTGCGGCGCGAGAATCTCCAGCAACCGTCCCGCCATCGCCTGTGCCGTCGGGTAGTCGAACAGCAGGGTCGCCGGCAACGGCCGTTCCAGCCCCAGGGCCTTGCCGATGCGGTTGCGGAGTTGGACCGCCATCAGCGAATCGAACCCGAGGTCCATGAGGCGATGGGTCGCGCTCGGGGGTCGCTCGGGATCGAGCCGCAGTACGGCGACCACCTGCTCGATGACGAACTCGAGCAGCAGACGCGGACGCTCGGCCGGCAGCGCGGCCAGCAGACGCTCGCGGAACGCGTCGGGTGGACGCACCTCCCGGGCGGCAGCCGCCGGCTTCGGGGCGGCGTCCGTCGGCTCCGGAGCAACCGCCGCGGATGTGCCGTCGGCTGACTCGCCGGGCACCCGCGCGATGAAGACCCGATGGCCGAGCCCCGCCTGCGGCGTCTCGTTTCCCGGCACCACCGCCGCGTCGCGGAACCCGCACTCCGCCAGTACCCGCAGCCAGGTGGCGGCATCGAGCAGCGGCATGTCGACGCGCAGATCGTCTTCGAAGCGTTCCCAGCCTTCCATCATCGCGATCGTGACGTCCAGCCATGCGTGGGCCTCGGTCGCCTCCACCAGCACGAGGCGGCCTCCCGGCGCCAGCAGCGTGGCCAGCCTGCGCAGCGTCGCACGCACATCGCGTGTGGCGTGCACCGTGTTGCTCGCCACCACCAGATCGAAGCTGCCGGGCTCGAAGCCCTGTGGCGCCGCGTCACGCTCCACATCCAGCGTCGCGTAACGCACGAAGGGATGCGAAGCCAGACGCTCGCGCGCCCGGTCGAAGAACGCGGCGCTGACGTCCGTGAACCAATACGCGGTTCGATCCGGCGGGAGCACGGGAAGGATGGCCGCGGAACCGCTCCCGGTGCCGGCACCGACCTCCAGCACGCGCACCGGCCGGTCCGCCGCGCCGAGCGCGGCCAGTGCGCGCACCGCCGCGCCGCTCAACTCGTTGGCATAGCGGTGTGCCGCCGATCGCTCGTAGAGTCCCTCGGCCAGTTCGAACGACCCGCCCGGGAAGAGTGTCTCGAGCGGCGACTCGCGACCCGCGATCACGTCCGGGAGCAGCGTGACGCAGTGCCGAACGTAGGCGAGGAGCGGCGCATCGTCCGCCAGACGCGCCTCCACCTCCGTCCAGCAACGCTCGAACGGGTCGGACTGCAGCGGCGCCTCGCTCAGGAACGCGTCGCCTTCGGCGCGCAGCCTCCCGGCGGCCGCGAGACGATCGAGCCACCGCCCCACGAGCGGCCGGTACATCGCGTCCGCGCCGAGCGCCCGCCGCACCTCCTCCGCCGTGGCGCGCGAGCCCGCATCGGCGAACAGCCCGGCGGCGCGCAGTTCTCGAACGAGAACCGCGACGGTCAGCCGCTCGAGCGCCGCCCACCGACGTGCGAGCTCGGCGGCTTCGACACCGGCCGCGATCGACGCTCCGGCCTCCTTGAGCGCCGCCAGCGCTTCGGCCCAACCCGAGGAGGCAACGGCCCCTGGCCGCGGGGTTCGGCCGGCCATCGGGTCCACCCAATGGCGGCGCCGCTGGAAAGGATAGGTCGGCAGCGCCACTCGACGGTTGCGTCGATCGGCGTGGAACTCGCTCCACCTCACATCGGCGCCGCACACGTAGAGTCGTCTCAGGCTCTCCAACATCTCCGGCCATTCGTCGGTGTCGCGGCGCAGCGAGGGCAGCCACTCGATGTCCGTGCCGGGCACGCACTCGCCGGCCATTCCCAGCAGCACGGGGTGTGGCCCGATCTCGATGCAGTGCGTGATGCCCTGCGCCTGCAGGGCGGCGATCGACTGGGCGAAACGGACGGGCAGGCGCATGTGCTCCAGCCAGTACTCCACCCGGGCAAGATCTGCCGGCTGGGCCAACGCACCGGTGAGGTTCGAGACCAGGGGATGGCGCGCCGGCGCGAAGCGCACCCGCCGGAGCGCGTCGCCGAAGGGAGCCAACACCGGTTCGATCAGGCTGGAGTGCGCCGCGTGCGGAATCCGGAGCCGCTTCACCCGGACCCCGTTGCGTTCGAACTCCGAAAGCAGCCGCAGCACGCCATCCTCCGGACCGCTCACGACCACGTGCTCGGGACCGTTGTACGCCGCGATCGTGAGCCGGCGGTCGGAAGCGATCGCCGCCTCCACCTGCGGCACGGGTGCGAACACCGCTGCCATCGCTCCCCCCGCGGGCAGCGCGTGCGTGAGCCGGCCGCGCTCCGAGACGAGCCGGATCCCGTCCTCGAGCGGAAAGACGCCCGAGACACAGGCGGCCGCATACTCGCCCAGACTGTGGCCCAGCACCAGCGCCGGCTCGATGCCCCACGACCGCCACAGCGCGGCCAGCGCATACTCGAGCGCAAACGTGGCCGGCTGAGCCCAATCCGTCTCTTCCAGCGGCGTCGCCGCACCCTCCGCCGGCCAGAGTACGTCGAACAACGGCCGCTCGCGCTCGGCCGCCAGCAACGTCGCACAGCGATCGAGTGCGCGACGAAAGACGGCGGAAGCACGGTACAGTTGGCGCCCCATGCCCGGCGCCTGCGCGCCCTGCCCGGTGAATAGAAACGCGACCCGCGGCGCGGTTGCGGCCACGGCAGGCTCCGGTTCCGCTACCGCCAGCGCACGCGCGAGCTCCTCGTTCGACGTGCCGGTGACCGCGATACGGCGGGCCAGATGCGTGCGTCCGGCGTTCGCTGTGAAGCACACATCGGCGACCGGTTCCGTCGCCTCCTCCAGCGCGTGGCGGTAACGCCCGACCGTCTCGCCGAGCGCCACGTCATCGCGCGCCGAGAGGGCCAGAATCTGCAGCGGCCGCTCGGCGAGCCCACCCCCCGCTTCGGTGGCAACGTCCGGCTGGGCGGCGCGCGGCGCCTCGCCCAGCACGACGTGCGCGTTCGTGCCGCTGAAACCGAACGAGCTGACGCCGACGAATCGTCCGGCTTCTCGCCGCTCAAGCGGCGTCACGGTCGTGGGGACCGTCAGCCGCAGCCCGTCCCAGTCCACATAGGGGCTGGGTGTCCTGAAGTGCAGGTGCGGCGGGACCTCGCCTCGCCGCAACATCACCACCGCCTTGAGCACCCCGGCGATACCGGCGGCCGTCTCGGCGTGTCCGATGTTCGTCTTCACGGAACCGACGGGGAGGGGATCCGTCGCGCCGCGGCCAGCCCCGAACACCGCGCCCAGCGCACCGAGTTCGATGGGATCCCCGAGCGATGTTCCCGTACCGTGCGCCTCCACGTACACGACGTCCCGCGGCTGGACGTTCGCCGCGCGCAATGCCTCGCGGATTACCGCCTCCTGGGCGGGGCCGCTGGGCGCCGTCAGCCCGCCGCTGCGCCCATCCTGGTTCACCGCGCTGCCCCGCACGACCGCCAGCACACGATCCCCGTCAGCGACGGCATCGCGTAGCCGGCGCAGCACGATCAGTCCGCAGCCCTCGGCGCGCACATAGCCGTCCGCCGCCGCGTCGAAAGTCTTGCAGCGTCCGTCCGGCGCCATCATGCGGCCCTTGGAGAAACTGATGTTGAGCTCAGGCGTGAGTATCGCGTTGACGCCGCCGGCAAGCGCCAGGTCGCACTCCTCCAGGCGCAGCGCCTGACACGCCAGATGCACCGCCGCCAACGACGACGAGCACGCGGTATCCACCGAGATGGCCGGCCCCTGCAGTCCGAGCAGGTAGGACACCCGCCCGGCGGCCACGCTGAGGGCGTTCCCCGTGCTGAAGTAGGTGTCGATCAACTCCTCCCGCTCGAACAGGGCCCGCCCGTAGTCGCTGTTCGCGATCCCGAGGTAGACGCCAGTCCGCGATCCACTCAGCGAACGCGGCGCATGGCCGGCATCCTCGAGCGCCTCCCATGCGGTCTCCAGCACGAGCCGTTGCTGGGGGTCCATGGTCGCGGCCTCGAGCGGCGAGATGCCGAAGAATTCCGCGTCGAAGCGGTCGATCCCGTCCAGAAAGGCGCCGAAGCGCGTCGTCATCCGTCCGGGTGCGTCGGGGTCATCCGCGTAGTAGGTGTCCAGAGACCAGCGCTCCGGAGGAATCGGGCCCACCGCGTCCGTGCCCGACCAGAGCAGCCGCTCGAAGGTCGCGGCGTCCACCACGCCGCCCGGGAACCGCATCCCCGTCCCGACGATGGCGATCGGCTCGCGAAGCCCACCCTCGAGCTGCGCCACCCGCTCCTTCAATTGGCGAATCTCGATCAGCGCGCGCTTGACCGGGCTGAGAACCTCGGTTTCGACCGGGGACCCGCTCATGAGGTTCGCTCCGGCGCCGGGCTCTCGAGTTCGGCCAGCAGTTGCGCGGCCGCCTCCTCCTCCGACAGTTCGGCGACGGTTCCGGGCCGCGCCGTGTCCGGTTCCGATGCCACATCGCCGCCAAGCTCCAGCGTACGCATGAAGTAGTCGGCAAGCGCGGTCAGGGTCGGGTAGTCGAAGAGCAGTGTCGCGGGCAGTGTCCGGTCCGTGGTCGAACTCAGCAGGTTGCGCAATTCCACCGCCATGAGCGAGTCGAGCCCCAACTCGCGCAGGGCAACGGCCGCATCGATCGGCGTGGACGCCGGCTGTCCGAGCACGTGCAGCGCACTTTCCCGCAGGTGCGCGAGCAGCGCTTCCCGCCGCTGGCTCGCCGGCGCCGCCCGCAGGCGCGAAACGATGGCGCCGCGTGTCCGCGCAGCGGCGCCCGACCCGCCCCGGCGCGCCGGCGCCAGGCCGGCGAAGAAGGCGGGATCGACGCCGGCTGGCAGGTGCGCCATGAACCGGCTCCAATCCATCTCCATCACGGCAGCATGCACGGCACGCTCCCGCAACAGCCGCTCGAGCGCCGGGAAGGCCGTTGCCGGAGTGAGCGTGCCCAGGCCGCGCGCCGTCCAACCCGTGGAGCCTCCGCGTGCCGAAAGGTCGGCGGCCATTCCACCATCGGCCCAGGCACCCCACGCCACGCTCAGCGCCGGAAGCCCCCGCGCGCGACGCACGCGGGCGAGCGCGTCCAACTCCGCGTTGGCCGCCGGGTAGACGCCCTGACCGGGCGCGCGCAGCAACACGCCCGCGGCCGAGTACAGGATGAAGAAGTCGAGCGGCAATTCCCGCGTCAACTCGTGCAACACCCAGGCGCCATGTGCCTTCCCGCGCAATACGCGCCGGCACGCGTCCCAACGTTGGCGGATCAGCACCGCGTCCTCGAGTACGCCGGCCGCGTGCACCACGCCGCGTAGCGGCGGCACTGTCCGCTCGACCTCCCGCAGCGCGGCGCGCATGGCGCCAAGGTCGCCCGCATCCGCGGCCACCACGCGGATACGCGCGCCTCCCGCCTCCATCGCCCGGATCGCATCGGCCGCCTGGGGCCCCGGGGTGCCGCGGCCGCTCAGCACGAGAGACCGGGCGCCGAGCGACACCAGCCAGCGCGCGGTCGCGACGCCGAGCGCGCCCAGCCCGCCCGTGATCCAGTACGTCGCCTCGGGCGATACCAGCGGCGTCTCGACCGCTTCCGATACGACCAGCACCAGCTTGCCGGTGTGCTTTGCCTGGGCCATGAACCGGAACGCCTCGCTCGCGCGTTCCAACGGAAAGGCGCGGGTCGGGAGTGGCGGCAGGGAACCGTCCGCGAGACCCGCGAGGATCTCGCCCAACAGCTCCCGGGTCAGCCCGGGTTCCGCCTGCGCCTCAGTCCCCAGGTCGTACGGTCGATAGACCACGTCGGGGCGCTTGGCCATCGCCTGTTCCGGCAGCATGATGTCGCGCTTGCCCAACTCGAGGAAGCGCCCGTTGCGCCCCAGCACTTCGAGACTCGCCGGGATGAAGTCACCGGAGAGGGAATTCAGCACGACATCGACGCCGGCACCGCCGGTAATCCGTCGAACCTCTTCCACGAAATCGAGCGAGCGCGAGTCCAGCACGTGCGGAACTCCGAGCGAGCGTAGCCAGGCGCGCTTCTCGGGTGAGCCGGCCGTGGCGAACACTTCGGCGCCGGCGCGGCGCGCCAGGTGCACGGCCGCCAGCCCGACGCCGCCCGCCGCCGCATGGATCAGCACCCGCTCTCCCGTCTGCAATTCGGCGAGGCGGTGCAGCCCATAGAAAGCCGTCAGATAGGCGATGGGAAGTGCGGCCGCCGTCACATCGTCGAGTTCGACCGGCACCCGCTCAAGGAACGCCGCCGGCACCACAACCGAACTGGCGAAGCTCCCGGGTGCGTAACCCATCACCCGGTCTCCCGGCACGAGATCCGAGACGCCAGCCCCGACATCCGTCACGATCCCCACACACTCCACGCCGAGCGGGACCTCGCCGCCGGGGTACATCCCCAGCACGAAGAGCACATCGCGAAAGTTGATCCCCGCCGCCCGTACCCGCAGGCGCACTTCGCCGGGGCCCGGCTCCGCCGGCTGCGCTTCCTTCAGCGCAACACCGTCGAGCGTCCCCGGTCGGACGAGCGTGAGTTTCCGCAATCCGGTTTCCGATTGCGACGCATCGCGCGTGGGCCTGTGCCGGAGCCGGGGGGTCCAGCGCTCGCCGGCGCGGAGCGCCAGGCGCGACGGGCCTCCGTCGGTCCGCAGCAGTTCACGCTGCAGCGCCTCCCACGGCTCCCCGTCCTCGGCGGGATCCACATCCACGCACACCACACGCAACTCGGGCCGCTCGGCCGCGATGACGTCGGCAAGCGCCCAGGCCCCGGCCGCCCGCGGGCGCAACAGCGCAGCCGGCTCCTCACCGGTCGCCGACTGCGCGCCGCGCGTGACGATCCACAGGGCGCTCGCGGCCGGGGCCAGTGCGTCGACGGGCAGCCGCTGCCCCAGGGACAGCAGCGATCCCAGCCCGAGCAGGTCGTCGGCCTCCCCATCGCTGTCCTTGGCGTCGAGCGGCGCGATATCGACGCCCCAGAGATGCACCACGCCGCGCAGGGGTCGGTCCTCCGCCCACCCGCCGTCCGCGAACAGCCGTTCGAAGTCGTCGGCATCGGCTGGGTCGACGCGCCAGTGGCGTTCATCCTCGCGCGCGTACGTGGTGCCGGCGCGCACCAGGCAGCACTGCCCACCCGCGGCCGCGAGCGCGCGTGCGAGCGCGTCCCCGGCGCCCGCTTCATCGGCGAAGATCAGCCACTCTCCTGTGGCCGCGGCAGCGGCGGGGCCCGGTCCACTCGGCTGCCGCTCCCAGGTGACGTCGTAGAGGAGACGATCGACCGGGTTGCCGCCCTCCACGGCGGCGCTGTCCGCCGGCGCGAAACGCATGCCGTCGACGGCCGCAACCAGCTGTCCTTGCGGCGTCTCGAGAGTCAGGTCCGCGCTCAACGACGTTCCCGTCGCGTCGTTTCGCACGCGCGCCCGGGCCAGCAACCGGGTCGCATCCGTTCGGAACAGGCGCACGCGGTCCGCGCCGAGCGGCAGCCTCAGGACACCCATCGGTTCGTTGGGCTGGTCGCCGCCCTCCGCGATCAGACACGCCAGCAAAGCCCCATCGAGCAGGACGGGATGCAGCCTATGCCCGGTCCCGGATGCGGCGATCGGCTCGGGCAACTCGATCCACGCCTCACAGACACCCTCCCCTCGGCGCGCACTCGTCATGGCCCGGAAGGTGACGCCGAGCTCCACTCCCTGATTCGCGAGCTGGTCGTACGCTGCGGCTGGGGACACCGCATCGGGAAGAGTGGCGGTCGGCCGGGCCGGCGTGCCCGGAGTCGAGGTGTCGGCCTCGGCAACGGCGCTCGCCACCCTCGTCCACACGACCTCACCGGCGTCGGCTGCGACCGCCTGGTACAGACTCACGGCGGCGCGCCCATCCTCGGCCGGGCTGACCACGATCTGCCAGTTGGCCGTCCCGCCGCCGTCGTCGGGAACGATCAACGGGCGATGCATGGCGAACCCGGTCAGAGCCGGATCCGGCGCGTGGAGTGCGGCTGCCGCAGCCGCCAGGAATGCCTCCATGACCGCCGCGGCTGGCATGAGCACGCGGCCGAACACCCGGTGGTCGGCCAGCCACGCCGGCGGCTCGGCCGACCCGCCCTCGAAGACCACCGGTCCCGGCCCGGCGACCGGCAGACGCCGGCCCAGCACCGGATGCCCGGCGCGTGTACCCATCGATGGTACGGCCGTGGCCGGCAGCGGGCGAAGCCAGTAGCGGTTGCGCTGCCAGGGATAGGAAGGCAACGCCGTCACCCGTCCGGGCGCGCGCTGCAGGGCGGCCCAGTCGGGCCGCGCGCCGCCGCAGTAGAGCTTGGCGCACGCCTGCAGCATCGTATCGCGTTCACCACGGCCGCGCCGCAGTGATCCCGCGATCACGGCGTCCGCGCCACGTTCGTCGATGCACTCCGAGACCGCGCCGCTCAGCACGGGATGTGGTGCAATCTCGACGAAGGCATCGAACCCGTCGTCGATCATCGCCCCGATCGCGCTGACCAGGCGGACGGGCTCACGCACGTTCCTGCCGAAATAGGCGGCGTCGAACGTCCCGTCCGCGGCCAGCGCGCCCGTCACCGTGCTGTAGACCGGCGTATGTCCAGGTGCGAAGCGCGTATCCGCCAACTCGGCAACGAGACGGTGCTGGAAGGGCGTCATCTGCGCGCTGTGGAAGGCGTAGTCCACGGGCAGCATGCGATGCGTGACACCGCGCGCGGCCAGCGAGGCCAACGCCGACTCGAGGGCCGCGGCCTCGCCGGACAGCACGACGCTGCGCGGGGCGTTGATGGCGGCCACGGCGAGCCGGTCACCGAACGGCTGCACCAGCGCCTCCGCCTCCTCGGGCGCCAGCCCCACGGACGCCATGCGCCCCAAGCCGGTAGCCTCCTGCATGATCCGGCCACGCTGCCAGACCGCGCGCACCGCATCCTCGAGCGCGAGCACTCCGGACACGTGGAGTGCCGCGAGTTCGCCGATGCTGTGCCCGACCACCCCGTCGGGCACGATGCCCCACGACTTCCACAACGCGCTCAGCGCGACCTGCAGCGAGAAGATCGCCGGCTGCGCGACCTCGGTCTCATTCAGTCGAGAACGATCCTCCGGCTTGGCCAGCTCCTCCAGGATGGACCAGCCGGCCAGCGGCTGGAAGTGCGCGTCGCACTCCTCGAGGGCCGACCGGAAGACGGGCTCGTCCGCCAGCAACTCCCGGCCCATCGCGTACCACTGCGGTCCCTGGCCGCTGAACACGAAACCGATCCGGGGCGGGCCCGCACGCCGGCGGCCGGTGACCACGGCGGGTGCCGCGTCATCGCGCAGCCAGCCCGTGAGTGCGGTCCGCCAGTCCTCGACCGAGCGGCCGACGATCGCCAGCCGGTGGTCGTGGTGCGTGCGCCGCTCCGCCGCCGTGTACGCGAGGTCCACGATCGCGGCATCGGTCTCACCCAGGAAGCCGGTCCACCGCTCGGCGAGCGCGCGCAACGCCTCGGGCCCGCGGGCCGAGAGCGGCAGGATCCGGGCCACGTCCGGCGCCGCCTCGCGGTCGGGCGACGGCAGCTCCGGCGCCTCTTCCAGGACGACGTGCGCGTTGGTGCCGCCGACGCCGAATCCGCTCGTGCCGATGCGGCGCGGCCGGGCGCCCTTCGGCCATGGCACCGTCGCCGTCGGAATCGCCAGGCAGGTGCCGGCGAGCGAGATGTGCGGGCTCAGGGTGTGAAAGTTGGCCTGCGGCGGAATCTCGGCATGCTGCAACACGAGCACTGCCTTGATCAGCCCCACCACGCCGGCGGCGGCCTCGAGGTGGCCGATGTTCGCCTTCGCGGCGCCGACGTAGCAGAGCCCGCCGTCGGCGCGGGGCTGGCCGACGGTCGCGGCGAGTGCCTCGACCTCCAGCGGGTCACCGAGCGCGGTGCCGGTGCCGTGCGCCTCCACGTAACCGATCTGCGCCGGGTCGACCTGCGCATTGGCCAGGGCCTCGCGGATCATGGCTTGCTGCGCCAGTCCATTGGGCGCCGCCAGCAACGTCGAGTGGCCGTCCTGGTTCACCGTCGAGCCGCGAATGACCGCGAGCACGGGATCGCCGTCAGCCATCGCATCGGCGAGGCGCTTGAGCACCACCACCCCGCACCCCTCACCTCTGGCGAACCCGTCGGCACTGGCATCGAAGCTCTTGCAGCGGCCGTCCGGCGCCATGAACCCGACTTTCGACTCGGCGACCATCAATTCGGGCGCGCACATCACCGACACGCCACCCGCCAGCGCGATATCGCTCTCGCCCGATCGCAGGCTCTGACACGCGAGGTGCGTCGCGACCAGCGACGAGGAGCAGGCCGTGTCGATGGAGACGCTCGGTCCGCGCAGATCGAGCAGGTACGACAGGCGATTGGGGACCACCGCGTGCACCGCGCCCGTCAGCGTGCGGGCGTCGATCCACTCGGGGTCGCGGTAGAGCATCCGGGCGTAGTCACTGTGGTAGCTGGCGATGAACACGCCCGTCCGGCTGCCGGCAAGGCTCGAGTCCGGCAACCCCGCCGCCTCCAGCGCTTCGAACGCCACCTCCAACGCCAAGCGTTGTTGCGGATCCATGCGTTCGGCTTCGCGGGGCAGGATGCCGAAGAACTCGGCATCGAAGAGGTCCACGCGATCGAGAAAGCCGCCGCGCTTCGTGATTCCCTTGCCCGGCACCGAGGCGTCGGCATCGTACCAGGCATCCGCGTCCCAACGGTCCGGCGGTACCTCGGACGTCGCGTCCCGCGCCTCGCGCAGGAGCGCCCAGAACGCTTCCGGCGAGTCCGCGCCAGGCACGCGGCACGACATGCCCACGACGGCGATCGGATCCGCGCTCAGGATCGCCTCCGACTGCTCGCGCACCCTCGCCGCCAACAGCGCGAGCTTTACGGTCGACAATTCCGGCAGTCGCGTGGGCCGATCGCTCATCATGCCCTCCTGCCGCGGGTGGCACGCAGCGCACGCAGGGCGTCCTGGTCGGAAAGCCCCGCAACTTCCTGCAGGGCGCCCACCACGTCTCCGTCGAGCGCATCGGCGGCCGCACCGGCGGAGGGCGACGCCGGCGCTCCGGCCGGCGCTCCGTCACCGCCCGCGAGGAAGGCCGACATCGCCTCGATGGTGGGGTAGTTCCAGGCGAGCGTGGCGGACAGCGAACGACCGAGCGCGGTCTCGAGCCGATTCCGCAGTTCCATGGCCATCAGGGAATTGAGGCCCAGCGTCCCGAGCGCGCGCCGCTTGTCGAGCCGGCTCGCCGGAATCTTCAGCACGCGCGACGCGGTGTCGAGCACCACACCTTCCAGCAGTCGCTGCCGCTCCGCCGGTGCGGCGCCGGCGAGTCGCGTCCGCAATTCGGACGGCTCAGCGGCGCCGGTGGGGCCGGGCGCGAGCAGTTCACGCAGTAGAGGCCAGTCTCTCCCGCGCCGTGTGGCCCGGAAGGCCGCCCAGTCCGCGGGCAGCGCAACGGCCGTGGGTTGGCGCGTCGCCGCGAGCGCCGCGAAAAGCGCCACGGCTTCCGAAGGCGGCATGCCGCCCAGGCCCCGGCGGGCCATTTCCTCCAGGGTGCGCTCGCCGACCGTACCCGTTGCCATCCCAGTGTCCATCCAGGTCCCCCAGGCGATGGTCTGCGCCGTGCAGCCGCGCGCTCGGCGGTCGTACGCCAGGGCGTCCAGCGCCGAGTTGGCGGCCGCGTAGTTGGCCTCCCCACCCTGGGGGAGGAACGCAGCGAAGGAAGAGAACAGCGCGAAGATGTCAACGTCCGGGAACAATCGGTCCAGCAGCTGTGCGCCGCGCAGCTTGGCGCGCAACCCCTCGTCGAACGCGGCGCGATCCATGGCGCTGCAGAGGCGGTTCTGCATGGTCGCGGCCGCGTGGATCACCCCGCGGATGGGCGGCCACGCCTCCCGGCGGTAGCGATCCACGAAATCCTGGAGCGCTCGCTCGTCGGCGACGTCCACCGGCGCGATGTGCACGGCCACGCCACGTGCTTCCAGATCACGGATCGCCGCGATGCGCTCCGCGACGCGCGAGTCGTGGCCGCCCTCCACCCACTGGTCGCGCGGCGGCAGGCCGCTGCGCCCCAACAATATCAGGCGTCGAACGCCGGCTTCGGTCAGACGTCGAGCGAGGTGCAAGCCGATGTCGCCGAGCCCGCCGGTGATCAGGTAAGCGCCGTCCGCGCGCCAGCGGGAAGGGGGCGCTGTCCGCGTCCAACGTGAGGCGGGTGAGCCGGAGGGCGAAGCGCTCCTCGCCCCGGACCGCCACCTGGTCCTCCTCATCGTCCGCGGTGAGATGGCGCGTGAGCGCGGCGGCGCGCGCCGCCGTCGTGCTCGACCGCTCGACATCCACGAGGCCGCCCCACATTTCGCGGTGCTCCTCGCCCACCACCCGGGCCGCACCCCAGAGCGCCGCCTGTTCGACCGCCACGCGCTCCGCGCGCGCAGAATCCACGGTCTGGCTTCCGCTCGTGACGAACCAGAGGCGCTGGCGCCCCCCCGCCGCCAGTGCTGCCTGCAGCGCCCGGATCGGGAGAAAGGCAGCGTCCGATGAGTCGGGCGCCAGCAGCACGACCCGTAGTGTTTCCGAAGCGGTGCTCCGGGCACCCAATAGCGCTTCCAGTTCGTCCAGCGCTCCCGCCTCGGCCTGGGCGCCGTGCGCGCTCAGCGAAGCGGCGAGCGCATCGCGAAGCCCGGGCTCCGGACCGACCACGAGCCAGCGTTGCCTGCCGGGCTCGGCGGAACCGTGCGCCGGGCGTACCGGTGCGGGACGCCATTCCAGCCGGTAGAGCCATCCCAGCGACGCCGGGTCGGGACGCAGCGGGGCCGCGCCGGGCGCTGCCGCCCCCCGGGCCAACTCCGCTTCCGCGGCCCAGTAGCTCTCGTGGCGCCAGGGGTAGAGCGGAAGATCGAGCCGCCGGTAGCCATCCGGATACAGCCGCCGGAAGTCCGTGGGGTGGCCGGCGGCGAACAGCGCCCCCAACGCGCCCAGCAGCGCGCGTTGCTCGGGTTCTTCGCGGCGCAGGGAGCCCAGCACCATGACGTCGGCGCCGGCGCGCTGCACCGTTTCTTCGATGGCCGGTACGAGGATCGGGTGCGGGCTCAGCTCGATGAAGGCATCGATCCCGTCGGCGATCATCTGCCCCACCACCGGCGCGAAGCGTACGGTCGCGCGCAGGTTTCGCGCCCAGTATGCCGCGCCCATCTCGCCGCCCTCGATCGCCGATCCGGTGACGGTGGAGTAGATCGCGATGTCCGCGGGACGACCGGTTACCCCCTGCACCGCGTCGGCGAGCGGGTCGACCAGCGGATCCATCTGGGGCCCGTGCGATGCGACGTCGACCTTCACCCGGCGGCAGAAGATGCCCTCGCCGTCGAGCTCGGCGAGCAGCGCGTCGAGCGCAACCGTGTCGCCCGCCACCACCGTCGATCGTGGCGCGTTCAGCGCCGCTACCGACAGGGCGCCTCCGTACGCGGAAATGCGCGCTTCTGCATCCGCTGGGGCCAGCTCGACCAGGGCCATGCCGCCCTGTCCGCGCGTGGTCTTCATGAGGGTACTGCGTTGCACCACGATTGCCATCGCATCGTCGAGCGAGAGGGCCCCGGCCACCTGTGCGGCCGCGATCTCGCCCATACTGTGCCCCACCACGGCTGCCGGTTCGATGCCCCACGAGCGCCACATCGCCGCGAGGGCGATCTCGACCGCCGCCAGGACGGGCTGCACGATGGCGATGTCCTCGAGCCATTCCGCGCCCGGCCCCTCGGCGGCAGCCAACATGGCTTCGAGCGACCAGTCCACGTAGCGCCGCATGGCGCGCTCGCACGCCTCAAGCGCCGTCCGGAAGGCGGGCTCCCGCGCGCTGAGCTCCCGGGTCATCCCCAACCACTGCGACCCCTGCCCCGGGAAGACGAAGGCGATGCGCCGCAGCCGGGAGTCGGCGGTGCCAGTGCCGTCGGCCGCCGACGCGTCACCCGCCGCGAAGCGCCGCAGCCGGTCCACGAGGTCGTCGCCCGACTCCGCGGCAAACGCCACCCGCACTTCGAGCGCGCCCCGATGGAGCGCCGCCGTCGCACACAGGTTCCGCAACTCGCCCGCCTCCGCGTGAGCGACGCGGTCGGCGTAACGCGTCGCCAGCGCGGCGAGCGCTTCCGGCGAGCGCGCACTGAGCGCCAGCAGGAACGCACCGTCGCCCGCATGCGCGGCCGCGGCGCCCACCACGGACGGCGCTTCCTCCAGCACCACGTGGGCGTTGGTCCCCGCGATGCCGAACGCGCTGACGCCACCCACTCTCGCCTCGGCCCCGGCCTCCCACGGCGTCGCCGTCCGCGGAATCGCCAACGGGATGTTCGCCCACGGAACCGCGGGGTTGGGCACCTCGCAGTGCAGGCTCGCCGGGATCACGCGGTGGTACAGCGCCAGGGCCGTCTTGATCAGGCCGGCGATCCCGGCCGCCCCCTCGGTGTGGCCGAAGTTCGTCTTGACCGAGCCCACCCAGCAGCGGCCCCCCGCTCCGGCGCCACTCGACAGCAGGTCCGTGAGCGCGCCCAGTTCCGTCGGGTCGCCCACCCGCGTGCCCGTGCCGTGCGCCTCGACGTACCCCAACCGCTGCGGCGGCACGCCCGCATCGCGGTAGGCGAGTTGCAGCAGCTCGGCCTGCCCCTCGCGGCTGGGCGTGCCCATCGACCCGCTGCCCCGGCCGTCGTTGTTCAGGGCGCTACCCCGGATCACCGCATAAATCCGGTCGCCGTCCGCGAGCGCCCGGCTCAACGGCTTGAGCGCGACGGTCCCGACTCCCTCGCTGCGCACGTAGCCGTCACCGGTGGCGTCGCCGAACTTGCAGCGGCCGTCGGCGGCCATCATCCCGCTCTGCGAGTACGCGATCGTGACTTGCGGTTGCAGGATGACGTTGACGCCCGCGGCCAGCGCCATCTCGCACTCTCCCGCGCGGAGCGCCTGCACGGCGAGATGCACCGCGGCCAGGGAGGATGAGCAGGCGGTGTCGATGGTGAGACTGGGCCCGCGCAGGCCCAGCGCGTACGACAGGCGACCGGACGTCGCATAGCGCCCACTGCCCGTGGTCGAGTAGAAGTCGACGCGGTCGGGATCCGCGAACAGGCGAGCCTCGAAGTCGTTCGTCCACTGGCCCACGTATACGCCGACGCGGCGCCCGGAAAGTTCCGGGGCCGGGACGCCCGCGTCTTCCAGCGCCTCCCAGGCAGTTTCCAGCAGCAGGCGTTGCTGCGGGTCCACCCGCTCCGCCTCGCGCGGCGAAACGCCGAAGAACGCCGCGTCGAAACCGCGGATGTCGTCCAGGTAGCCCCCCCAACGGGTCGCCATGTGCCCCGGCAGCGCCGGACGGGCGTCGTAAAACCGCTCGACGTCCATCCGATCGGCGGGAATGGTCGAGATACAGTCTCGTCCTTCCTCCAGCAGGCGCCAGAAGCTCGCCGCATCGACGGCGCCGCCGGGGAAGCGGCACCCGATGCCAACGATCGCCATCGGCTCGGGGAGGCGCACGTTCACACGCCTCGATCGATGGCCGGTGCGGCGACGACGGGCGCCCCGGCGCTGCCCGGGACCCGATCCGACTCGATCGGCGCTCCGGGGCCGGCGCGCACCGCTTCCCGCATCTCGGCGAGCAGGGCCTCGCGCTGGTCCGCCACGAAGAGGTGGCCGCCCGCGAGCATTCGTGCGCGGAAGCTACCGGTCGTTTGCTCCCGCCATGCCTCGACGTCGGCCCGCGTGACCATCGCGTCCGCCAGCCCGCCGAACGCCAGGATCGGAAAGGCGAAGGGCGGTTCCGGGTCGTACCGGTAGGTCTCCACCAGGGCGAGATCGGCGCGCAGGGCCGGTGTCAGCAGCTCGCGCACCTCGGCGTCCTCGAGCAACGTCGGAGGCACCGTCCCGTACCGCCGCTGCACGGCGTGCAGCAGCGGCAGGTCCGCCAGGTGTCTCACCGCCGGATGCGACCAGGGCAGCTGCGGGGCCTGCCTGCCTGCCACGAAGAGCGCCGCCGGCAGCGGAGCCCCCCGGCGCCGTAGCTCCCGGGCGACCTCGAAGGCAACCGTGGCCCCCACACTGTGGCCGAAGAACGCGAACGGGCCCGCCAGGATCGGCTGCAATGCATCCACCAGCGCCCCGACCAGCGCCGGCACCGACTCGTACGAGGCCTCCCGCAGGCGACCTTCGCGCCCGGGCAACTGCACACGCGACACCGCGAAGCTCACACCCGCTGCCTCAGACCATCCCCGAAATGCCCCCGGGCCGGCGCCAGCATGCGGAAAGCAGAAGAGGCGCGGCGCGCCGTCGCGGGGCTGCCGTCCGGCATCACCCTCCGCGAGCCAACGCGATGCGATCTCGATCGATGCGAATCCGATGGTGGAAACCGACACGACGATTCTCCAGACTCTCAGCCGAAGGCAACTACCCGCATATCGCGTGCCGTGGATCACGGAAACGCCCCGGGGGTGGGCGCGAACCGGCGATCTGGCGCCGGACTTCGGCCGGATGCCAGCTAGCAAAGTATGCTAAACAGATCATGCGTGATGCTGAACGGATCACGCATGCTCCCGGGCGGCCCGGGTTCGGCCCCCGAAACTGGCCCTGCAGCTGCCTGGCCACGCCTATCCCCGCAGATCCGTACCGGCCAGGGTTGCGGCAGCTCCCGGCGCTCATTCTCGCGTCACATCCTCCGCGTCGGCCCGAAACTTGCAAAACGAGATCAGTGAGATTCCGAACCACGTGGACGATCCGGCTGCCCGAGCCTTCGTCGCAGCGCATCGGCCGATCGAACACGCTCCATCGACCACCGGCGCATTGGAGGCTCACGGAAGCGTCAGACTCAAATCTGACGGTCTCGGATGCCTGATGTTCGAATTCCTTTGAAACGCTCACCGATCCACCCCGGACGCCGTCGAGACCGTCGCGACCTCGGAAGTTGCAATCTGTGGCAGTGGGGTTGCAACCAGGACCCCGTGTTCGCGTTGGCAGACTCATTAGGGTCGCCGGGAACTGTGGCGGGTCCGCCCCACCTTTAGCGAATCGTGCAACATGACGACCGACGCCACCGAAGAAACGATGTTGACGCTGCGGAACCCGTCGGTCATGTTGGACCCTTACCCCACTCCGCACCGATGCCAACGATCGTCCACGATCCCCGTCTGCCGCGCCGAGCGTTGTTCGATCACATGCGCGTCGCTTCGGACACCGTGAAGTCTCCCGCCTCCGCGCGGGCGAGGGATGCGGCCTGCGTGCGAACCGATCCGGCTCCGACGCGCGACCGCCCCACGCGCCGGCGCGCGTAGATAAAATGGTAGGCAGCTTGGTTCCGCGCCCGATCACGGTTCTCGCGCTGCTGGACGATCTCGCGCGCCAGGATGTCCGCGTCTCGCTTCGGGGCGATGGCCTCGTCTGCTCCGCGCCGGATGGCGTGCTCACCGATGAGCTCCGCGCCCTGATTGCAAGCCGCAAGCCGGAGATCGTCGCCGCACTGCGCTCCGCCGGGCGCCCGGCAGACGAACCGCTCCGGCTGCTCCGCGCTCCCCGTGACCAGCCGCTGCCGCTGTCGTTTGCGCAGCAACGTCTCTGGTTCCTGCACCGGCTCGACCCGGCGGATCCCGTCTACAATTTGACCGTCGACGTGCCGCTTCCCGAGTCGCCGGATATCCCGGCGCTCAATGCCGCCCTGCGCGCTCTCGCCAGGCGGCACGACGTGCTGCGAACCGTGTTCCGCGATCCGGATGGCGTGCCCGTGCAAGTGATCACGGACGTCCTGCCGACGGTGCGCGTCATCGATGCCCTCGGGCCCGATGCGCAGTCGCGCGCGGACGCCGCGCACGACCTCGCGCACCAGGAGGCGCGCCGACCCTTCGACCTCGAATCCGCGCCGGCATTCCGCGCCACACTGGTCCGCAGCGACCTCGGGGCACGCCTGGTCCTCGTCCTGCATCACATCCTCGGCGACGGCTGGTCGCTCGGCATCATCGTTCGGGAGCTGGCGGCGCTCTACGCAGCGGCGCGCGCCGGTTCCCGGGCCGAGTTGCCCGATCTCCGCTGGCAGTACGCGGACTACGCGTACTCCGCGCGGGCCCGGTTCGAACGGGCGGATCAGCGCGCGCACGAGGCGTACTGGTCGACCAAGCTGCGTGGCAACCTTGCGCCGCTGGAGTTGCCCGCCGACCACGCGCTCCCCCGGGATTCCGGCTCCCACGGTGCGGTCCACGAGTTCCAGTTTCCGCCCCGGCTCGCACGGGCGCTTCGGGCGCTCAGTGTCGAGAGTCGCGTGACGCTGTTCGCGACGCTGTTCGGCGCATTCCAGATCCTGCTCCACCGCTACACCGGTCGCGGGTCGATCATGATCGGAACGCCCATCGCCGATCGGACTCTGCCGGAGTTGGAGCCGCTGGTCGGTCTGTTCCTCAACACGGTCGTGCTGCGCGGCGACCTGTCGGACGATCCGACCGTGCGGACACTGCTCGTGCGCAGTCGCGACGAGGTGCTCGAAGCGAACGATCACGCCGACTACCCCTTCGAGAAGATCGTCGATCTGGTGCGCCCCGAGCGCAGTCTGACGCACTCGCCGATCTTTCAGACGTCGATGGTGCTTCACAACACGCCCGGCGGTGGTTCGTACCGGACGATCAGCGCCGGAGCCGTGTTCGACCTCAGCCTCTTCGTCTGGGACGGGGCCGAGGGCCTCCCGGCCTGCTTCGAATACAACCGCAACCGCTACGAACCGGAGACGATCGCCCGCATGGCCGGGCATCTGGTGACGCTGGCGGAGGGGATGGTGGCCGACCCCGACCGCCCGATCTCGACGCTCCCGCTACTAAGCGACGTCGAAACGCATCGCGTGCTGGAGGAGTGGAACGACACCGCCGTAAACTTCGGCGCGTTCGAGCCGATCCACGGTGCCGTCGAAGCCCAGGCGCGACGGACCCCGGCCGCGACCGCGGTCCGCTGTGGGAACGAGACGCTCACCTACGGCGCGCTCGACGAGGCCGCCACCCGGCTGGCGCAGGAGCTGGTCCGGTGCGGCGTGGGCACGGACCGGTACGTGGGCATCTGCCTCGAGCGATCGATCGAGTTCGTGGTCGCCATTCTGGCGGTGCTGAAAGCCGGCGGGGCGTACGTGCCCATCGACCCGAGCTTCCCCGACGCCCGCATCGCGTTCATGATCCGGGACGCGGGGCTGACCGCTGTCGTGACCCGTGAGGCCTTCGCCGACCGCCTCGGCGGTCCCGACTGCCCGGTGGTGGCGCTCGACCGCGACCGCCCCGATGGAGAGCCGCACCCCGCCGGCCACCGGCCCCCCCCCGCGCGGCCACGCAATGCGGCGTATGCGCTCTACACGTCGGGGTCCACGGGACGGCCCAAGGGGACGATCATCGAGCACGGCGCCCTCTGGAACTACATCTGCTGGATGCGTGCGACCTTCCCGCTCGCGCCCGGCGAATCCGTGCTGCATACGACCCGGTTCATCTTCGATGTGTCGGTGCGCGAGCTGTTCTGGCCGCTGGCCTCCGGTGCCGAGGTTACGCTCGCGCCGGCCGAGGCCCTCGGAGACCCCGGCGCGCTCGCCAACCTGATCGTCGACTCGGACGCGGTCGCGGTGCGCTTCGTGCCGCCGCTGCTGGCCCACTTCCTGGATGAACCGGGATTCGGGCGCTGCCGCTCCCTCCGATGGATCCTCTCCGGAGGCGAGGCCATGCCGGACACCTTGCGGGCCCGGTTCTTCGCTCGCTGCGACGAGATCGATCTTCATCCGGCGCTGGTGAACACCTACGGGCCCACCGAGACCACGATCAACGCCAGCGCGTGGCCCTGCGATCGGAAGGCGCGCGGAACGACCGTTCCCATCGGCCGCCCCATTGCCAACGTCCGGCTCTACGTGCTGGACGAGCATCGCCGGCCCGTCCCGATCGGCGTGCCGGGCGAACTGTACGTGGGTGGCGCCGCGGTGGGGCGCGGGTACCTCGCGCACGCGGCGCTGACCGCAGAGCGCTTCGTGCACGACCCCTTCTCCACCGATCCGGCGGCCCGGCTGTACCGCACGGGTGACCGCGTACGCTGGCTTCCGGAGGGTGTGCTGGCATTCCTCGGCCGCCTCGACCATCAGGTGAAGATTCGCGGCTTCCGGATCGAGCCGGCCGAGATCGAGAGCGCCCTCTGGACACTCCCCGAAGTGGCCGCGGCCGCCGTCGTGCCCCAGGCCGATGGCCACGGTGGGCTGCGGCTCGTGGCCTATCTCGTGCCCCGCGACACCGACCGGACGTCCACGGGAGCGCTGCGTGAGAAGCTCGCCCGCCAACTACCCGATTACCTGATCCCGGACGCGTTCGTCTGGCTCGACGCTTTGCCGTTGACCGACAATGGCAAGCTCGATCGATCCGCGCTCCCCGCACCCGGGGCAGCGGCGGCACCGGCGGGCGTACGGATCCCACCCGCGAACGCTCTGGAAGCGACGATCGCCGAGATTTGGGCCGGGTTGCTCGGCATGGAGTCGGTCGGGGTCGAGGATAACTTCTTCGATCTGGGCGGCCACTCGCTGCTCATGATCCAACTCCAGCGCAAACTGCGATCGGCCACCGGCTGCGAATTGCCCATCGCCGACCTCTTCCACCATCAGACCGTGCGGGCGATTGCCGGACACGTGGCCGCGCTCGGCGGGAACGAGACAGGACCGGCCCGAGCGTCCCACGCCCCCCCGTCCTGCGCCGTCGCCATCCAGCCGGAGGGCACGCTGCCCCCCCTGTTCATCGTCCCCGGCCTGAGCGGCGAGCTCGTCAGCTATGGGGCGCTCGCGCGGGAATTCGGCCGGAAGCGGCCGCTCTACGGGCTGCGCTCGGTGGGCATCGACGGCGAGGCGGAGCCGCTGGTTCGCGTCGAGGAGATCGCGACTCGCTTCCTCGCCGATGTCCGGCGCATCCAGCCGAACGGTCCCTACCACCTGACTGGCGTCTGCATCGGCGGCATCGTCGCCTACGAGATGGCGCAGCAACTCGTCGCCCAGGACGAACAGGTCGCGCTACTCGCCATGGTGGAGACGTGGTCGCCCACGACCCACCGCAAGGGCCAGCACCGCTCGCCGGCCGTAGCGCGGGCCGCATTTCTGGCCGACGGCATCGCGCGGCGTCTCCGGGAGTTCCGTAAGCGGTCGTTCCGGGGAAAGATTCGCTACATGCGCGATGTGTTCCGCGTCGCCGCGGAAATCGGCCGCTCGGGTGATGTGTACCGGGGCGATCGATTCGAGCAGGCCCGCCATCTGGTCATGCTCCGCAACCGGTACGCAGCGGCCCATTATCACCCGCGGCCCTATCCCGGCCGGCTCGCCATCGTGCTCAGCCGTGAGGGCACCGTCCCCGAACCGGATCCCCGGTTGATCTGGAAGGATCTGGCGGCGGAGACGCTCCCCATCGTGGAGATCGCCGCCCGGGATTCCGGCCAGGCCCTCCAGATGCCGCACGTCGCCCGACTGGCGGCGGCCCTGGAGGGATGGATGGAGCAGCTCTCCGTGGCCGCCGCCGAGCCCGCGGTGTAGGGCGCATGCGTCTCCTGCGGTTTCTCCTGCAGACACACCGCCGCCGCATCCTCGTCGTTACCGGCATCGGCGTGATCAGCGGTTTGGCGGGCAGTGCGTTCATCGTCGTGCTCAACTCGGCGTTGCACGCGCCGGACCGGCTGCGACTGGTCCTGCCCTTCGTCGTCCTGGTGCTCGCGCGCATCCTGACCAACCTGTATTCGCAGTTCGTGGTCATGCGCTTCGCACAGGATGCCGTGCTGGACCTCTCGGAGTCGCTCTCCCGACAGGTGATCGGGACGCCGTTCCGGGAGTTGGAGCGGATCGGGCCGTCCCGCATCCTGGCGACGCTGACGGACGATGTGCTGATCATGGCCGCTGCGCTGATCTCCATTCCCGCGGCCGTGACGAACGGGGCCGTCCTGCTGGGATGCGGCGTGTATCTCGCCGTGTTGTCCTGGCGGACCGCCGCCGCACTCGCGGTGGCCGCGCTCATCGGGGCGCTGGGCTACCACGGGCTGTTGCGGCGCGCCTACGATGCGCTTCTCCGCGCACGCCTGGAGCGCGACACGCTGTTCCGCCACTACCGCGAACTCACCGACGGCATCAAGGAACTCCAGATGAGCGGGGCCCGCCGCGGACACACGATCGGCGACATCGTGGCCAGTGCCGCACGCAGCCGCGAGCTGAACCTGGCGGCCCGGCGGCTGCAACTGGTGGGCGACGGCTGGGCGCAGTTCATGTTTTTCGCGCTCATCGGCGCGATGATCTTCCTCATGCCCGGCTTGGAGCAGGCGCCCGCCGAGTCGGTCACCGGCTACGCCGTGGTCGCGTTGTATATCATGTCACCGCTGTGGGCGCTCATCGGCACGCTCCCCGCCTTGCAGCGTGGACAAACGGCGTACGATCGCATCCGCGACCTCGGACTCTCGCTGGCCGGCGCGGGGGGAACCGCCCTCCCCCGGCCGGTCCGTGCCGCGACGACTGCGGCCCTGGAGTTCCGCGGCGTGACCTTCCGTTACCGTGACGACGGTTCCGAGTCTCACACCTTCGCGCTCGGCCCCATCGATCTCACCGTCGAGCGGGGCGAACTGCTGTTCGTGATCGGGGGCAATGGGAGCGGCAAATCTACCTTCGTGAAGCTGCTCACGGGCCTCTACGCGCCCGACGCCGGCGAGATCCTCCTCGACGGCGGAGCCGTGGACGACGCGAACCGGGGCGCGTATCGCGAGCAGTTTGCCGCGGTGTTCTCGAATTTCTTCCTCTTCGACCGCCTCGTGGCACCCGAGGCGTCCCGGATCGATGCCGAGGCGCGGCGATACCTGGACATGCTGGACCTGAGCGGCAAGGTGACCGTCGAGCGCGGGATGCTCTCCACCACGGCCCTCTCGCAGGGCCAGCGCCGCCGGCTGGCGCTGCTGTCCGCGTATCTCGAGGACCGGCCATTTTACGTGTTCGACGAGTGGGCGGCCGACCAGGACCCGGCGTACCGGCAGATCTTCTACGCCACGTTGCTGCCCGAACTCAAGGCGCGAGGGAAGACCGTGGTGGTCGTGACGCACGACGACCGCTACTTCCACCTGGGCGACCGGGTGCTGAAGCTCGACTACGGGCGCGTGGCGGAGATCCGGCGCGCCGGAGACGCGCCGGACGTCGCGGACCGCGCCCCCGCGACGGTGCGGTGACGGGGGGCCGGTCGGCCGGCCCGCCGCTGCCGGCTGCCGACGAGCTCCACGTCTGGCGTCTCGAGGTGGCAGCGGCGCCCGTGCGGGCGCTGCTCCCACTGCTCGATGCGCAGGAACGAGCACGCGCTGAACGATTGGCGTTCGAGCATCTTCGCGACGAATTCGTCGCCGTACGCGGATCGCTGCGGCGCCTGATCGGCGACTATCTGGGCCGCGATCCGGCTGCCGTGCGTTTCCGCTATGGCGCGCAGGGCAAGCCCGCCATCGTCGAGGACGCCCCTGTGCTGACCTTCAACGTGTCCCACTCCGGCGGGCGGGCGCTCCTCGCGTTCGGCCCCGGCATCGGGATCGGTGTCGACGTCGAGGCCATGCGGGAGCAGCGCGACCTTCGGGAATTGGCCCGCACCTCGTTCTCGCCCGTCGAGTTCGACGCGTTTTCGGCGGTCGCCCCCACCGCCCGCACGCGGTTCTTCTACCGGCTGTGGACGGCCAAGGAGGCGTACATCAAGGGCCCTGGCGGCGGGCTGTCGATCCCACTGCAGGAGTTCACGATCGACGTGCGCGACCCCGAGGGCCCCTGGCCCGTACGCACCCGCGACTCGGGCGCGGAATCCTGGGTCGTGCGGCCGGTGGACGTTTCCGCCGCCCACGCGGGGGCCGTGGCAATCCCCGCAGGAGATCGCCGCCTCTCGCTCTTCGATCTGACCGGCGCCTGACCGGAAAGCGGGGGGCCGGACGCGGGGCTCCGCCCCATGCTACGGCACGTGCACCTGCGGCTGATCCGGGAGCGGGCGCACCCAGATCCTTCGGAAGCTGATCGGGACGCTCTGATCGCCGTGCGCCTGGAGCTTGATCGGCTCCGGCCCGTGGGCCCGGTACGCCGGCTTCCCGATGTAGAGCGTCGGTCCCTCGAGCGCCACGTGGTCCTGCACCAGGACGCCGTTCTGGAACGCCGTCACGTAGGCCGGAGCGGCGAGCCTTCCATCGGGCCAGAAGACCGGCGCCGTCCAGATCACGTCGTACACGTTCCACTCCCCCGGCTTGCGCATCGCGTTCACCAGCGGCGGATACTGCTTGTAGATCGCCGCCGCCTGACCGTTCACGTACGTGGCGTTGTCGTACGAATCGAGGATCTGGATCTCGTAGCCGTCGTCGCCCGGGCCGGTGGACGCGAGAAACACACCGCTGTTGCCGCGGGCCTGGCCGCTCCCCGTGATTCCCTCCGGCACGCGCCACTCGAGGTGCAGCTGGTAGTTCGTGAACGCCCGCTTCGTTTCGATGTTGCCGGCCGCCTTGTTCACGGTGAGCACGCCGTCGTGTACGTCCCAGTCGGCCGGAGCATGGTCCCGGACCGTCACCCACTGCGACTCGTCGTGTCCGTCGAACAGCACCACGGCGTCGGACGGCGCATCGAGATCGGTGGGGCCGGGGGTGACGACCGGCGGCACGGGTTTCCAGACCTCGGTGTCTTCGGGACGGGGCTTCGCGCTCTGGGCGGACGCGATGGCGGGGAGGGCAGCAGCGCAGACGAGCAAGAGAACGGCAGCGGTGGCGGGCGCCTTCATGACGGCAGTCTCCGGTGAATGGGCGTGCGGGCGGGGCGCGTCCATCCTGCACCGGCGGGCGCGCCGCCGCAACCGGCAGGCTCGATGTGCGCACCGCCGTCAGGGCTCGATGAACGGATGCACGCTGAGCCCGGCGACGCACGACACGTCGAGATCGCGGGCCGTCCCCCGCTCGACGAACGTCGCCATCAGATCCGTGGCGCAGGACGGGAAGAGCGTGTGCGCCACCCCGGGCATCACGACGCTCCGCGCCTCGGCGAGTCCCGCCGCGACCCGCGCCGCCCAGTCCGGCGGCGTGGCTGGATCGAGCCCGCCGGAAATCAGGAGTGCCGCCACCCCGGCATGCACCGGCGCGTCGTAGCCCGCGGGCGGGATGGCGGCCGGCCAGTGCGCGCAGATGCCGCGCACCCCGTCTGCCTGCTGCGAACCCAGAAACGTGCCGGACGTCGCGTCCGCAACGCGGCCCGCCGTCAGCTTCGGCGCATCCTCGGCGCAGATCACCGACCACCCCATTCCCCACGCCACCGATCCCGCCACACCCACCGTGCGTTCGATCCCCGCCCCGATGGTCGCGAACGACCCGCCGGCCGCCGCATGAATGGCGGACGGCAGCCGCTGGCGCAGCCGCGCATCCATCAACATCCGCCGCACGGCGCCACCGAACACGGCCGGCGTGATCTCGACGCTCACCGAGTCGCCGGTGGCCGGGTCGAGCACGCCAATCGCCACCGGCCGCTCGCCGAGCGCCGACTCCACACGCGCGAACTCGGCCGCGAGCGCGGGGTACGCGGCGTGGCAGGCCGCTTCCATCCGGCACTGGGCGAACACGCCGTCGAGCGCTCGCTGCGCCGCGCGCGGGCCATCCAACACCAAAGACGCCGAGGGTGCGAGCACCGCGCGCAGCGTGATCGTGCGGACGCGTTTCGGATACGCGCGCAGATAGGCGAGCGCGGCGCGCGTGCCGTAGGAGCCGCCATAGACGTCGACGCGGTCGTACCCGAGCCAGGCGCGCACGGCGTCCACGTCGCCCGCTCCCGACGCCGTGTCGTAGAAGCGGGTGTCCGCCTGCCGGGAGATGGCGGCCAGGCACCGTTCGGCGACCGGGGCCGGGAACGCGCCGCCGAACAGCGCCGCCGCGCGCTCGGTCACCGACTGGAAATCACAGAACAGGCCGTTCGAGTGGCCGGTGCCGCGCTGGTCGATCATCACGATGTCGCGCTGCCGGCGGATCCGCGCGAATCGCTCGGCGTTTCCGGCCGCCTGATCGGACGCGGCCTCCCCCGGGCCGCCGGCGAATTGAAACAGCGCGCCGGCGGCGGGCGACGAATCCGCCGGAAGGATTGCGATGTTGAGCGGGATCCAGCGCCCGCCGGAATCCGCCCGGTTTTCCGGCACGTGCAGTACGGCGCACGCGCCGAGTGCCTTCACGCCGGCCAGCCGGCAGGGCACCGGGCGGATATCGCCGTGCGGCTCTGCCGCCACCTCCCGAGCTTCGATCGCACCGGTGAGGCCGTTGAACGACCAGCTTCCCGCCAACCCCCGTGGGCCCGGCCCGAACCGGAAATCGATCTCGCGCCCCTGCACGCGGTTGCGGACGAACAGCGAGTCGCCCTCCCGCCGCGCCTCGAGTACGTCGCCCGGCTCGTCGATGGTGGTGAACAGGCGGCCGCGATTCACCGCGCCCGGCGGTTCGAGCAGCAGGTCACCGCTGAAGCGTCGACCGTCGCTCGCCACGGCGCGAATCTGGTAGTGGCCCACGTGAGCGGTGGCCGCAGGGGAGGCGACCTGCGCCCCCAGCGAGGCCGACAACGCGACGAGCGGCGCGGTGGCGGCGGCGAGGGCCCAGCGGCGGGGGGACGTCGGGAGGCGCATGACGGTTCTCCGGATGAAGTTAACAGGTGTTAACTTCGTCCTACGAGGCCGCCCCCGGCGTGGTTTCAGGACGTCAGCGCGGCGAGGCGGGGGCGAGCCCGGCGAGGATGCGGGCGAACGACCGGTCGGCGAAGGCCTCGAACGCGCTGCGGTCGGTCCCGAACCGTCCGATCCGCCACATGCGCAGCAGCCCCTGCAGGTGAGCGCCCAGGGTGAGCGCGACCTCGAGCGTGTCGTCCTGATGGAGCAGTCCCGCCGCCATGCAGGCGCGCACTTCGTGCCGCAGCATGGGAAAGGCGCCGGTCTTCTGCCGGCGGAGGTCGTCGGGATAGCGCATCGCCGGCTCCCGCCAGATCAGAAACAGCAACTCGTGGTAGCGCGGGTGGTCGAGGGCGTACGCCCGGGCCTGCACGATCAGTCCGAGCAGCCGGTCCCACGGGTCGTCGTGCGCGAGCGCCCGCCCGAGATAGTCGCGAAAGATCGCCGCCGTCTCGCGCACCACCTCGCGCATGAGTTGATCCTTGTCCGCGTAGTGGCGGTAGAGCGCCGTCGCCGACACGCCCATCTGCTGGGCGACGGCGCGCATGGTGACCGCCGGGGCGCCGTCGCGCCCGAGCACGACGAGAGCGGCCCGGAGAGCGCGCTGACGTCCGGAGCCGGCGGCCGGTGATGCGATGGGGCGGCGCCCGGTCACGTGGCGCGACCGGGTGACCGCCGCGTGGGGCGTATGCGTCGGATATTGCAGTCCTCGGGACGGATTCCAGGCGCGCGGCACGGCGCCGCGTGGACAATGCCGTGGCGGTCAGGCGCGCACAAGCGGCACCGGCCGCCGTGTCGCGCGGGCCGGCCGACGCCGGTGACCCGCGACACCTCCCGTCCCCGCGTCGCTCAAGCCGGCTGCCCGACGCGCCGATACCGGAGGCCAACGGAGCCGCTATGCACACCGCTCGGATTCACGCACGTGAACAGGGCCAGGCCCAACGGCCGCCGGATTCCCGGTCCGGCGGCCCGTCCGCGCCCGCGGCGGGACCGGATCCCGCCATCTTCGACCGCGCCGGTACGCTCCAGCGCATGGAGCAGGACCTGCCACTCCTGCGCGTGATTCTGCATCACTTCGTGGGGGACGTGCCGCTGCAGATCCAGGCACTGCGCGACTTCCTGCGGACCGGCGACGCCTGGGGCGTCGAGCGCAAGGCGCACGCCATTCGCGGCGCCTCCGATACGGTGGGCGCCACCGCACTCCGGACGGCGGCCTCCGCCGTCGAGGCCCTGGCGAAGGCCGGCGATCTCCGCGCCGCGGGGGATCGGGTGGAGGGCGTCGAGACCGCGTTCCAGCGCTTCGTGGACGTGCTCTGCGACTGGGGGTATCTGTCGTGAAGACCCTGATCGTCGAAGACGATTTCACGAGCCGGATCGTGCTTCAGGAATTCGTGAAGAGCTACGGTCCCTTTCACATTGCGGTGAACGGCAAGGAAGCAGTGGACGCCGTGGGCATGGCGCTGGACGCGTCGCAGCCGTACGACCTGGTCTGTCTGGACATCGCGATGCCGGAGATGACCGGTCAGGAGGCGCTCACCGCCATCCGGGCCCTGGAGCGCGAACGGAACGTGTCGGGCGCCCGGCGGGCCGCCATCATCATGGTGTCGTCGATGGCCGACGAGGAGAGCATCACCACGGCCCGCGACGGCGAGTGCGACTACTTCATCGTGAAACCGGTGGATCGCGGGCGGCTGCGCGACGCGCTCCGCCGGTTGCAGCTGATCCCGTAGCGTCGCAGCGCCGCCGCCCGCGGCCGGCGCCGCTACGCCTCCGGGTCGGCCGCCCGTCCGAGCGCCGGCGACGGCGCCACCCGTTCGCGAGCCCGGTACGCGCCCGCGGCGGCGCCGAATCCGAGCACGGCCAGCGAACCGGCGAGGCCGGGCTTGACGGTCATCACGAGGACGATGGCAAGGGCGAGGCCCGTGTTCGCGTCCGACAGCATCCGGGCCAAGCGATCGGGAACCGCGTCGTTGGGCAGGTCGCCGCCCGCGTTCCGCAGCCGTTCGGCGTGGACGCGCGCTTCCGCGGCTCCGCGCTTCCCCAGGATCGCGCCGCTCGCGAGCAACAACAGTGCGCCCGTGAGTCCGGCGTCCACCCAGCCCGCGCTCCACCCCCAGCGCCCCGATACCATATATGCGCCGCTGGCGACGAGCACGAGGACGGCCACCGGAAACACACGCGCCGTCATTCCGATCACCCGCCCCCATTCCATCGACGCACGAAGCGTCGGTGCGGTGGAGCGGCGGCCGGCCGCAAAGTGTACGATGGCGGAGGCGGCGGTCGCGGCCAGGAGGGCCAGCAGATGGACGAAGAGCGCGATCTGGTAGGCTGTCATGGGTCGTGGCGTGTAGAGTGTCGGATGTGCCCATGCGGGGCGTGCGGACGGCGTTCGGACCGTCGGGATGACAAGCGCCGGCGCGGATCGAATCCGCGCCGGCGCCTACTCAACGGACCCGCAGCGTCCGGAGTTTCAGCCTACTCCCGCACCAACCCGAACACCGAGTCGTACACGTCCTCGACGCCGGGCTTCGACCAGTAGTCGCCGTCGCGGCCATAGGCCGGCCGGTGCGGCGCCGCCGTGAGCGTGCGCGGCGTGGCGTCGAGCCAGTAGAACCCGGCCTGCCGTTCCAATACCTCGCGCATCATGTAGGCGCTCGCCCCTCCCGGCACGTCCTCGTCGAGGAACAGCACGCGGTTGGTCTTCTTCAGCGATTCGACGATCATCCCGTTCACGTCGAAGGGCAGCAGCGATTGCACGTCGATGACTTCGGCTTCGATCCCGGCGTTCTCCTGGAGCAGGCGCGCCGCTTCCAACGCCACCGGACAACACGCCCCGTAGGTCACGATCGTCGCGTCGGTGCCCTCGCGCAGCACATCGGGCACGCCGAGCGGCACCGTCATCGTGTCGATGTTGGCCGGCATCCGCTCCTTCACGCGGTAGGCGTTGAGCACCTCCACCACGAGCCCCGGATCGCCCGACTGCAGCAGCGTGTTGTAGAACCCCGCCGCCCGCGTCATGTCGCGCGGCACGAGCACGTGCAGCCCGCGCAGCGAATTGACGATCATCCCCATGGGGGAGCCCGAGTGCCAGATGCCCACCAGCCGGTGCCCGCGCGTCCGTACGATGACGGGCGCCTTCTGGCCGCCCCCGGTGCGGTAGCGCAGGGTGGCCAGATCGTCCGACAGGACCTGCAACGCATACAGCAGATAGTCGATGTACTGGATCTCGGCGATCGGGCGCAGTCCGCGCGTCGCCATCCCGATGGCCTGGCCCACGATCGTCGCTTCGCGAATGCCGGTGTCGCCCACCCGCAACGCACCGTACTTGGCCTGGAGGTCGGCGAAGCCCTGATTCACATCGCCGAGCTTCCCCACATCCTCGCCGAAGGCGATCACGCGCGGGTCGCGCTTGAGTGCGGCGTCGAAACAGGCATTCACTACCTTGAACCCGTCCACCTCGGCCGCGCCCTCGTCGTACTGCGGCGGATTGGCCGTCACGCGCAGCGCCGAATCCTCGCCCTCGGCGTACAGGTGCGTGTGGTAGCGGTCCTCGTTCAGCGGCTGCTGGGCCTCCACCCAGCGGGCCAGCGGTCCGGCCACCGAATCTCCGTCGGCGCGCACCGCGGCCAGCGCCCGCCGGGCCGCCACGGCCACGTCGCGCCGCAGGGGATCCTTGCGACGCGAGAGTTCGTCGCGCAGCGCTTCCACGCGCGCCCGTGCTCCCTCGCCCGCCGACGCCGCGGCGTCGTTCAGCAGGGCGAGCACGGTCTGCGCCTCGTCCCGGATCGGGTCCTCGTACGCCCGCCAGGCCTCGTCCCGCTCGGCGCGGACCCCGGCCGTCTCCTCTTCCTGCGCGGCGTCGAGTTCCTCGGCCGTGGCGATCTCGCTGTCGATCATCCACTGGCGCATCTTCACCAACCCGTCGTGCTCCTTCTCCCACTGCAGGCGCTTCTTGGACTTGTAGCGTTCGTGGCTGCCCGACGTGGAGTGGCCCTGCGGCTGCGTCAATTCCGTGACGTGCACGACCGCCGGCACGTGGTCCTGACGCACCAGGTCGGTTACCTGCCGGTACGTCTCGACGAGCGCCGAGTAGTCCCAGCCCCGCACCCGCGCGATCTCGAACCCGAGCTGTTGCTTGCCGGGCCCGCGCCGGAATCCCTCGAGCAGCGCCCCGATGTCGGACTTCGTCACCTGGAGTTCGTTCGGCACCGAGATCCCGTAGCCGTCGTCCCAGACCGAGAGCAGCATCGGCACCTGGAGCACGCCCGCTGCGTTCACCGTCTCCCAGAACACCCCTTCGGCGCACGACGCATTCCCGATCGTCCCGAACGCGACCTCGTCGCCGTTCCGCGAGAAGTCGGTGAAGTCGTGCAGGCCGGGCAGCTCCCGATACAGCTTGGAGGCATAGGCCAGTCCCAACAGGCGGGGCATCTGCGAGCCCGTGGGTGAACTGTCGGCACTCGACTGCGCCGCCTCCACGAGCGACACCCAGTTCCCGTCGGCGTCGATGGTGCGGGTGCCGAAGTGCGCGTTCATGCCGCGCCCCGCCGATGCCGGATCCGCCTCGACGTCGGTGTGCGCGTAGAGCTGGGCGAAGAACTGGCGAACGGTGAGCAGTCCCAGGGCCATCATCAACGTCTGGTCCCGGTAGTACCCGGATCGGAAGTCACCCTTCCGGAAGGCCCGGGCGAGCGCCACCTGCGCCACTTCCTTGCCGTCGCCGAAGATGCCGAACATGGCCCGGCCGAGCATGACTTCGCCGCGGGCCAGCAGGCTCACCTGGCGGCTCCGCCAGGCGACCCGATAGTCGTGCAGCACGTCCTCGGGGGTGAGCGACCCTGCCAGCCCGGTGATCTCTGCGTTGGTGCTTGCCATATGCTCCTCGACCGCAACGCTCCACGCCGGCGGCGGTCGTCAGCCGGGCCTGGAAGCCGGTGTAGTTGCAACGGATGGAACAGCAGCCCCGGACGGGCCCGGAACCGGATACGAAAGATAGGCAGTTTTCCGCCGGTTGGTCACCGGCGCCGCCCGGGGGTCCCTACGGGGCTGTGCGTGCCGATTCGCCCTGCCACGGGCCGCACGGGCGATAGTTTTCGCGGCGTGACGTCAGCCCGCGACCGGTACTTCGCCTTCCGCCGCACGACCACGCACACCCCGCGCCTCGAACGCCAGACCGTGCGAGCCCGCGGGCTGGCATTCGCCGTGTTCTCGTCGCCGCCGGCGGGACCCGCGCCCCCGCTCCTCTGCGTCAACGGTGGGTTGATCGTGGATCACGCCATGCTCTGGCCGGCGCTCTCGCCGCTGGCCCAGGGGCGCCAACTCATCCTGTACGACCAGCGCGGGCGCGGCCAATCCGAGGCCCCGGCCGATCCATCGGCGGCGCGCATCGACGACGACGCCGGTGACCTTCCCGCCCTGCGGCGCGCGTTGGGGATTCGGCAGTGGGATCTGCTCGGTCATTCGTGGGGCGGTGGAATCTCGATGCTGGCCGCCGCCGGCGACCCGGCCGGAGTCCGCCGCCTGGTGCTGGTGGACGCCGTCGGCCCCACCAGCGCGTGGATGGCGCCGCTGCGCGCCGAGGCGCTGGCCCGGGCAAACGCCGTCGACCGCGCCGTGCTGGCCGGAATCAGCGACGCGATGCTCGGCGCCCCCGACCCGGAGGTCCATCTCGCGCATCTGCGGGCCTCGTACGAATCCTGGTTCGTGGACCGCGCCTTCGCGTCCACCTTCCCGCTCCCCACGGTGGCGAGCCGCACCGGCACCGCGATCCTCGCGCGTCTGCGCCGCGAGGGCTACGACTGGCGGGACCGCGTGGGGACCATCGGTGCCCCGACGCTGGTGCTCCACGGCGAGGGCGACGCCCTCTCCCCGGCCACAGCGGACGCGTTGGCGGCCACGATCCCGCGGGCCAGGCAGCGGCGGCTGACCGGGAGCGGCCACTTTCCGTTCTGGGAAGCGCCGGCCGAATTCTTTTCAGCCGTTTCCGAGTTCCTTGCGTAGAAGCGGCGTGACCCGAACCGCCCTTGCCCTGGTTGCGCTCCTGCTCGTCGCGGTTGGCGGCGGCGCGTTCGCCCGCAGCGCCCGCCCCGGCCCGGCAGGCCCCGCGACGACCGCCGGCCCGGCGCCGGCGACGTCCGGAGGATCGATTTCCGTGTGGATCCAGCCGCAGTCGCGGCTCGCCGGTTGGCGCGCGGACGACGTGGTGCAGGTGGAACGCGCCTTTGCGGCCTGGAGCGGCATCGTGTCCACCGTCGACTTCTACTTCACCGATGACTCGGCGAACGCGGCGGTGCGTGTGGGGTGGCGCGACCGGTTCTCGCGGCCCATGACCGGGTGGTCGCGCGTGGTCCGCGATCGCTCGGGACGGGTGGTCGAGGCGTCGGTGACCCTCGCCGTGCGCCATCCCGACGGCGAGCTGGTGGCCGGCGACGCCATGCGCGCGCTGGCGATGCACGAGGTGGGGCATCTGCTCGGGCTCGGCCACCGCCCCGACCCTCGAAGCATCATGTGCCCGGTGGTGCACGTGCGGTCGTTGTCGGCCCGGGACAGCGCGGCCCTCCGGCAACTGGTGGCCGCGGAGGGCCGCGAGTAGCGCCGGCGGACGCCGATCAGTCGTTGTTGAGACGAATCGTGCGCTTGTGCTTGTCGCGGATGATCTGCAACTCGATGGTCCGCGCACCCGCCCGGCGCTCCAGGGCGCGACGCAGTTCGCGCACCGTGGCCACGTCGTCGTCGTCCACCTTCACGATGATGTCGGCGTTTCGGAGCCCCGCCTCGGCGGCCGGTGTGCCGTCCGGCGCGTTGATCACCAGAATGCCGTGATCGACGCCGAGGTGCAGGTTCTGCGCGAAGTCGGGATTCAGCGTACTCATCGACGCGCCGGCCACGCCCCCCACGTCATCGAAGCTGAACCCGAACGACGACCCGGCGCGCCCCGTCCGGGAGGGCGGCTCGGGAACCTTCGGAAAGAAGGCCGGCTGCGGCGCCGCCGCTGGCGTCGGGACCGACGCCACCACCGGCGCATTGGGTGCCCGGGGCGCCGTGAAGTCGTCGATGCGCGAGACGTAGTTCTGCGGCGCCTTGGCCACCACCACCGAGAAATCGCGCGGCTGCCCGTCGCGCTCCATCCGCACGATGATCTTGTGGTCGGGACGGAGCATCCGCGTCATCGAGATGGCGCGCGAGGTGACGTCCTGCCCGTTGAACGCCACGAGGACGTCGCCGTGCGCGATGCCGGCGCGCTCGGCGGGCGAGGCGGGTTCCACCGTCTCGACTTCGGGGTAATCGAGGAACTGCACGTAGTATTCGCCGTCGTGCACGTCGGTGAGCGATACGCCGGCGGTGGTGAAGCCGATCCAGCCCTTGGGGGCCGCTTCAGCCGTCATCCGCGGCGCCACCCGCACGCGGTAGACGCCCTGAGCCGCGGCTGCCTCGTTCATCGCCTGGCGCGTGGCCTCGTCCGCCTGCTGGAGGCCGAGCGTCACGGCGTTCTGCGAGAGGTCCGTGAGCTGGCGGATCCAGTCGGCCATCTGCTCGGACATTTCACGCCGCTGGTCGGGCGTGATCGGTTTGTCGAGATAGATCCGCTTCAGGGAATCGACCTTGTCCATCAGGCGGAGCACGACGACGCGGCTCGTGTCGTCGGTGCACTGGCCATTGATGCAGATCTGGGTGTGCGAGCGCGCCGGCGGGCGCGACGCCTGCTGCGCGCGTACCGCAACGGCGCCGAGCGGCGCGAACGCCAGCGCCAGCGCCATCGTCCGGCCGGGTCGTTTCATCGAGCTATGCATCACGGTCACCATTCACGGAATATCAGAAGCTGTTGACGCGCAGCCCGACGGGCAGCGCGGTGTTCAATTGGCGCAGCGTGGCTTCACGCTGGCCGAGGGTCGTGAGGTAGTAGTCGTTGATCACGGGATCGTAGGGCGCGTCGTTCAGCGCCTCACGCATGGCGTGCGACACACGGTCCAGGGCCGCGAGGCGCGTGCGCATCGCGGACGGACTCTCGCCGCCGGCGCCGGTCGTGTCGTGCTGGGCCAGGAACGCCGACGCGTTCTGGTAGATGACCTGGGCCTGCGTCCGGGCGGCGCGGGCCTCGTTCACGTCGTGGAACGCCACCGCCGCGGCCGCCGCCGAATCGGGGTTCGCGGCATTCGCCGCGAACGGCTCGTGGAGGCCCGGCAGCGGGGCCGCCCCGGCCGTGTAGCGCCCGAACACCGTACCGCCGGCCACGAAGAGCAGGGCCGCCGCGACCTGGAGCCAGCGATGTCCCATCCGGCTCCGGGGGGCGCGCCCGCCGGAGGCCCCGGCCGGCGCGCCGAGGCCGGCCTCCCGCAGCGCCGGCGCCAACGACTCCCACCGCGTGAGCGGGAGGCCGATGCTCGTTCGCTCCGCCGCCGCCAGTCCGAGCAACGCCCCCTGAGCATCGCGCTCGGCGGCGCAGAGCGGGCACGCCATCAGGTGCGCCAGTTCCGGAGGCGTCGGATCCTCGTCGGCGAGTGCCGCGAGACGTTCAGCAGACAGGTGCGACATGTTCCACTTCCATGCGTTCGGGTACTTCGACCAGATGCGCGAGGAGCTTGCGCAGCTTCGCGCGCGCCTTGAAGAGCTGGGACTTGGAGCCGCCGGAGGTGATGCCGAGTTCGACGGCGATTTCTTCGTGCGTATAGCCCTCGACATCGTGCAGCAGAAATACGGTTCGAGCGCCCGGCGACAACTGGGCCGCCGCCTGCTCGATCGACGCCATGACAAATGAGCGGTCGGTGTCCGGGGTCACCGCGAGCGTCTCGGTGTCCACGTCAACTTCGATCTTGGCCAGCCGGCGGGTGCGCCGCAGCGCGTTGAGCGTACGATTGACCGCGATGCGATGCGCCCACGTGGCGAATTGGGAATCGCCCCGGTACGTGGGCAGGGCGCGGAAGATCTGGATCCAGACCTCCTGCGCGATGTCCTGCGCCGTATCGGTATCCGGCCCCACCAGGCGGCGAACGACCATGTCGATGTGTGGCGCATGCCGGCTCCACAGAGCCCGCATCGCCGTCTCATCGCCCTCGATGGCACGCCGGATGGTGAGTTGTTCGTCGCTCATGAGTTCGTGCAATTGGTCAGTCGACTCTAACAAAATGGTTTACTGCTGCCGATACCTGCAGGATAGGTGGCCGTGGCGCCCGCAGAACCCGCTGAACCAGATGTTTCTCGCACGGCGCGCACCGTGACGCTCGCGCCCCCTTGTTCGTTTCGCTACGCCGGGACAGTTTGGGCCTCCCCAGGAACCGCCCCCGAACCCGGTTCGCGTGTGATCCAGATCACCGGTTCGACTTCTTCCGTCCCTTCACTTCGCCCCTCGTGTTGCTGACCTCGATTCTCGTCGCGCTGTCGCTCACCTCCGGCCATCCCGGGGCATCGCGCACGCCCGGCGAGGGCCTGCCCGCCGCGTCGCCCGCCGAAGTCGGGATGTCGGCCCGCCGCCTCGAGGCCATCGACGAGGTCGTGAACCGGGGCATTCGCGCCGGTGCCTACCCCGGCGCCTCCGTGTTCGTCGGCCGGCAGGGCTACGCCGTCGTCGACCAGGGCTTCGGCCACCTGACGTGGAGCCGCCAGAGCGCGCCCGTCGACGCCGACCGCACCATCTACGACCTCGCCTCGCTCACCAAGGTGGTCGCCACGACCACCGCGATCATGGTGCTCTACGACGAGGGACGCATCGGCCTCGACGACCCGGTCAGCAAGTACATCCCCGCGTTCAGCGGCGGCGCCAAGGATCGCGTCACCGTGCGCATGCTGCTCGAGCATCGCTCGGGGCTGCCGCCGGGGCGCAATCTCTGGAAGACCGCGGACTCGCCCGCCGAAGCGCGCCAGCAGGTGGTGGCCACGCACCTGTACTACCGCCCCGACGCCCTGTTCGAATATTCGGACCTCGGCGCCGACATGCTGGCCTTCATCGCCGAGCGCGTGAGCGGGCAGCCGCTCGACCGGTTCCTGCAGGAGCGCGTGTTCGGGCCGCTCGGCATGCACGACACCGAATTCCTGCCCGACAGTTCGCTGCGCGAGCGCATTGCGCCCACCGAATCCTGGTCGCGGCGCGGCTATCCGTTGCGCGGCGAGGTGGACGACGACAACGCGCACGCACTGGGCGGCGTCGCCGGACACGCCGGCCTCTTCAGTTCGGCCTCCGACCTCGCCATCTTCGCGCAGATGCTGCTGAACGGCGGCACCTACAACGGCGTCCGCATCGTCTCCGACAGTACCGTCAAGCGGTTCACCACCCGGGCCCCGCACGCCGACACGCGGGCCCTCGGGTGGGACACCTGCGACGGGGACGGCGGCTGCGGCCAGTTTCTGGGAAGCAGCGCCTTCGGACACACCGGCTTTACCGGCACGTCCATCTGGATCGATCCCGAGCGGCAGATGTTCGTCATCCTGCTCACCAACCGCGTGTACGATCCGAAGGTCCGCTACAGCATGACCGCCATTGCCGACGTTCGCGCCGACCTGGCGGATGCCGCCGTACTCGCCATCCAGGACGATCCCGACGCGCCGGTGGCGATGCCCGCCGGATGGCGCACCGACCGCCAGGTCGGGTGGAACCGGGTGCCCAAGCGTTCGCGGCACAAGCCGGCGCGCCACAAGACGACGACGGCCAAACCGTCGACCGCGGCCAGAAAGAGCGGCTGATCCTGGCGCGGGCCGGCCGCCGGGCCCCCTGAACTCTCCGGCGGCGCTTCCATCCCACACCCGGTTCGGGCATCTTGCGAGCGTACCCCTGGAGTGTGGAATGGACGAGACTCGCGACCCGAACACGTCGACTCCGGTGCCCGCCGGCACCGGCCCTCAATCGGAACCCACCGCCACCGCGGCCGCCGCGGCGCCCACCGAGGAGCAGATCCGCCTCGCGCTGCGCAAGGTGAAGGACCCCGAGTTGAATCTGAACATCATGGACCTCGGGCTGGTCTATGACGTGCTCGTGGAAGACCGTACGGTGGTCATCAACATGACGCTGACCTCGCCGGGATGCCCCGCCGGCCCGCAGATCATGAGCGACGTGGAACGCACCGTGCGCGCGATGCCGGGCGTGGAGGACGTGGTGATGAATCTGGTGTGGGAGCCCTACTGGACCCCGGACAAGATCGAGCCGAGGGTGCGAGCGTATATGGGGCTGTAGGGCACTCAGCCCTCGCCGGCTTCGTCCTTGTACGGCGAGTCGTCGTCCGCCTTGCGATGCGGTTTGAGGGCCTTCACGAAGTCCGGGCCCAGCACCTCGCGTTGCCACTTTCGCAGCTCCGTCACCTCGTCGAGTTCCGACGGCGTCGCCGGGTTGCGCCGCGCCACTGCCTCGATGCGATCCTTGGCGCACAGCACGCCGGGGTCCATATCCAACCGGTGGGCGACCGCATCGCGGGCCGTCTTCAGCGCCGACACGCGCCCGTCGAAATCGGGATCGCGGTCCCACCGGCGGGCCTTGGGGAACCGGGGCAGGTCGGCCTCCGGCACCGCCTGCCCGCGGGCGATCGCCTCCAGAATCTCCACGGCCCGCTGCTCGATGATGCCGCGCGGCATTCCCTTGACCTGTCCCAGCTCCTGCTTGGCGGTCGGCCGGCGCCGCGCCAGTTCGAGCAGCGGTTCGTTGCCCACCACGCGGAAGGTGGCCCGGTCGAGCTCGGCGGCCACCTCGTCGCGCCAGCGCACGAGTTCCCGGAACACGGCCAGCTCGCGGCGGTTGAGGTCGCGCGTGCCCTTGATGCGCAGGAACGCCATGCCGTGCTCGTCGGGCTCCCAGCGGACGTTCTGGACGACGGCGAACTCCTCCTGCGCCCACGCCAGCCGGCCCGCCCGCTCGAGATCGTCGCGCATCCGGTCGCGCAGCGCGAGCAGGTGCAGCGTGTCCTGGGCCGCGTAATCGAGCATGCCGGGCGTCAGCGGGCGCAGCGACCAGTCGGCCCGCTGATACTTCTTCTCCAGCTTCACCCCGAAGTAACGCTCGAGCAGCGCCGCCAGCCCGAACGCCCGGATCCCCAGCAGCTGCGCCGCCACGCGGGTGTCGAAGATGCGCACCACCGCCCACCCGTAATCCTGACGCAACAGCCGCAAATCGTAGTCGGCGTCGTGGAAGACGACCTCCACGTCGTCGCGCTCCATGAGGGCGCCGAGCCCATCCAGCTGGGGTACGGCCAGGGGATCGATGATCGCCGACCGTTCGCGCGTGGAGATCTGCAGCAGATAGATTCGATCGACGAACCGGTGGAAGCTCGCCCCCTCGGTGTCGACGGCAATCTCGCGCGCGGTGGAGATCTCGCGCAGAAACCGGGCCGTCGATTCCGGGGTGTCCAGAAAGAGCGGAGTGTGAGGTTCGGATGGGGCCACGCCAGTCCTGGTCTTGGGTGAACTGCCGACAATCTAGCGACCGGCGCTCCCGCTCACGCGCCGGCCGCCCGCGAGATGCCGATGCCCGATCCGCTGCCGGAAGTCGTTTTCCACATCTATCCCACCGACTGCGACATGCTGGGACACCTGAACCACGCCAGCATGCTTGGCTTTCTCGAACGCGCCCGCTGGGCGCTGTTCGACCATCGGATGACCGCCCACGAGTTGGTGCGGCAACCCGTGTTTCCGGTCGTGCGCCACGTCGACATCGGCTACCGCGCCCAGACGCTTCCCGGCGAGGATCTGGCGGTCCGCTCGGGAATCCTCAAGGTCGGCACCACCAGCTACACCATCCGGCAGGAGGCGCGGAAGCTCGCCACCGGTGAACTGGTGGCCGAGGCGAATCTGGTGATCGTCGCCATCGATCGCTCGGGCAAGCCGGTCCCCGTACCCGACCAGTGGAAGACGGGGATGCCCCGATGGCCGGCCCCGGAGTGAGCACGCCGCCGTCGGGCGTGGCCTGGCCGCCGCGCATTTGCCGAACCACCCACGGCGCGGGTTAGATTATCCCCCGCCCATGACCCCCGAACCGAATCAGACTCCGCCTCCGGCGGCCGTATCGGCCGCCGAACAGAGCCCCATGGCGCGCGCCGGCGCCGTGCTCTTCCGCAACCGCGGCTGGCTCCCCGTGCCCTTCATCCTCGTTCCGCTGCTCGTGCCCGGCACCCAGAGCGCCCGGCAGTGGCTCGTGGGGGCGCTGGTGCTGGCGCTGGGCGAAGCGGTGCGGCTGGCCGGCGTGGCGGCGGCAGGCACGGTCACGCGCCGGCGCTCACGAAACGTCCAGCGTTTGGTCACCTACGGCATCTTCGCCTGGGCGCGGAACCCCCTCTACATCGGGAACTTCCTGATCTGGATCGGCTTCGTGGTGATCTCGGGCGTGTACTGGTTCCTGCTCGTCGCGGTGGTCCTGTTCGCGGTCGAGTACACGTTCATCGTGCGGTACGAAGAGGGCGTCCTGGAGTCGATCTTCGGGGAGGAGTATCTGGCCTACAAGCGCGCCACGCCGCGTTGGATCCCGCGGCCGCCGGCGCACCCCGAGTCGGGCCCGCACCATTGGGGCGAGGCGTGGAAGAGCGAGATCAGCACCTTCCTCCAGTACGCGGCGCTCGCGATCCTCTTCGTCCTGAAGGCGCGGTACTACTAAGCACAAACGGCGACCCGTCGTCGTGACGCGTCGCCGTCCAGGCCCCGAACCGCCCGTCCGCTATCGCTGCGGCCGGCCCGGCGGATCTCCGCCCTCGAACACCGTCTTGTTCTTCTCGATGAACGACTTGAGGTTGGCGGGCACGTCCTCCTCGGGGAAGATCGCGGTCACCGGACACTCGGGCTCGCAAGCCCCACAGTCGATGCATTCGTCGGGGTGGATGTACAACTGATCCTCGCCCTCGTAGATGCAGTCCACGGGACAGACATCTACGCAGGCGCGGTCCTTGACGCCGATACAGGCTTCCGTGATTACGTAGGGCATGGGGGCCTCGAGAATGGCTGCGAAGCTACCGCGGTCCGACTAAGATAATCGGTGGCGCCCGAGCCAACAGGGCCCGCCGCTCTCCGCCCTCTGCCACGCCTCGCCCATGCGGCTGACCATCAACGGAAACGCGTACGAGGTGCCCGTCACCGGCGCCGAGACCCTGCTCGGTGTGCTGCGCGGCCGTCTCGCGCTCACCGGCACCAAGCTCGTGTGCGGGCGCGGCGAATGCGGCGCCTGCACGGTGCTGCTCGACGGCCGGCCCGCCTACGCCTGTCTCACCCTGGCGGCCGCGTGCGAGGGCGTGGCGATCACCACCATCGAGGGCCTGGGAGTGCCCGGCCGGCTGCACGCCCTGCAGGAGGCGTTCATCGCGCACGACGCGCTGCAATGCGGCTTCTGCACGCCCGGACAGATCATGGCCGCGTCGGCGCTGCTGGCCGCGAACCCGCGCCCCAGCGAGGCCGAGGTGCGGCGCGGCATGAGCGGCAACCTCTGCCGCTGCGGCGCCTACCCGAAGATCGTCCGCGCCGTGCTCGACGCCGCCGACCGACTGGGGGCGGACCATGACGCCTGACAACGGCGCGCCGGCGCCGCCCGAGACCGCCCCGGACGCGCCGCCGCGGGCTCGCCGGTTCGTGGCCACGAAGGTCGAGGTGGAGGGACGCGAGGACACACGCATCGTCGAGCTGCCCGACCGCAATCCCGCGCCCTGGGAGGCCGGCGCCGACCTGCGCGTCGTCGGCACCCACGTGCCCCGGATGGATGCGCTGGAAAAGGTCACCGGAGCCGCCCGCTACACCGCCGACCTGCACCGCCCCGGAATGGTGTTCGCCGCCATCGTCCGTGCGCGCATCCCCGGCGGCCACGTCACCGCCATCGACACGGCCGCCGCGCTGGCCCGGCCCGGGGTCCGCGGTGTGCTCACGCTGGAAGACGTCCGCGGGATCCGCGCCGACGCCGGCCAGCTGCTCGATACCACCATCCGGTACGTCGGCCAGCCGCTGTGCGCGGTCTGCGCCGACACCCTTCCCGCCGCCCGGGGCGCCGCGGCTGCCATCCGGTTGACCATCGACCCCGCGCCGCATGCGGTGACCGCCGAACAGGCGCTCGCCGACGGGGCGCCCAAGGTGCGCTCGCGCGGAAACGTCTCACCGCGGTCGCCGCGCATCATCCAGCGTGGCGACGTCGACGCCGGCATGCGCGAGGCCGAGGTCACGCTCACGCGAGAATACCGGACGCCGGTGGCCCTGCACACCGCGCTCGAGCCGCACGGCGCGGTGGCGGAATGGGAGGGCGACCATCTCACCGTGTGGGAGTCCACGCAGGGGATCTTCAACACCCGCCGCGACCTGGCCGCGGCGTTCGCGCTGAAGCTGTCGCAGGTGCGGGTGATCAAGGACTACATGGGGGGCGGCTTCGGCGCGAAGAACGGCGCCTCCGCCGCCGCCTACCTGGCCACGGCGCTCTCGCGCAAGGTCGGCCGCCCCGTGCGGTGCGTGTTCGACCGGTTCGGCGAGCAGACCGATGCCGGCAACCGCGCCGCCACCGTACAGCGCGTCACCGTGGGCGCCAGGCGCGACGGCACCCTCACCGCCATCCAGCTCGAGGCGACGATTCCGCTCGGCGTCGGGGGGTGGGAAGCGGGGCCGGCGCGCATCTACCACGAGCTGCACGCCTGCCCGAACGTGCGTACGAGCGAGACCTTTGTGTACACGAACGCCGGCGCGATGGCGTCGTTCCGCGCGCCGGGACACACCGAGGGCGCGTTCGGACTGGAGAGCGCCCTGAACGCGCTGGCGCGCGAACTGGGCCTCGATCCGCTGGAGCTCCGCCGGCGCAACTACGCCGACGCCGACCAGGTCAAGTCGCGGCCCTACTCCGCCAAGCGCCTCGACGAGTGCTACCGCGAGGGGGCGGCACGCTTCGGCTGGGACGCCCGCGAGTCGCGGCGCGCGCTCGGCGCGGCGGCCGGGCTGCGCCGCGGCTTCGGCGTCGCGGCCTGTACATGGGGCGCCGGCGGCGGGCCGCCCGCCTACGCCACCGTTCGTCTCAATCGCGACGGCACGGTGGAGGTGCTCACCGGCGCCCAGGACCTCGGCACCGGGTCGCGCACCGTGATGGCGCAGATCGCGGCCGAGGTGCTCGGCGCCCGCATCGCCGACGTGCGCACCGTGCTCGGCGACACCGAGCGGCTGCCCTTCGCCTCCAACTCCTGGGGCTCCATCACCACGGCGTCCGTGGGGCCGGCGGTGCGCGCGGCCGCCGAGGAGGCCCGCGACCGGCTGTTCGAGGCCGCCGCGGCGATGCTCGACGCCGGGGTCGGGGAACTCCGGGCGCGGGACGGCGTGATCGCGGTGACCGACACCGGACGGTCGATGACCATCGCCGAGGTGTGCGGCAAGCTCGGCGACGTGATGATCATCGGCCAGGGCAGCCGGGGCCCGAACCCCGACGGCACCGCCGTATCGGCGTTCGGCGTCCAGTTCGCGGAGGTGGAGGTGGACGCGGAGACCGGACGCGTGCGGGTGGTGCGGATCGTCGCCGTCCACGACAGCGGGCGCATCATCAACCCGACGCTCGCCGAGAGCCAGTTGGAGGGCGCGGTGGTGCAGGGCATGGGGTACGCCCTGTTCGAAGAACGCGTGATGGACGCGAACCTCGGCGTACCGGTCAACCCCTCCATGCACGACTACAAGATCCCGACGATGGCCGATCTGCCGCTCATCGACGGGTGCTTCATCGATGCGCCGGACGTGGTGGCGAATCACACTGGCGCCAAGGGGCTGGCCGAGCCGCCGATCATTCCGGTGGCGCCGGCTATCGCCGCCGCCGTCGCCGACGCGATCGGCGCCGAATGCCCGGAAATCCCACTGACGCCGTGGCGTGTGCTCGACGCGATGGCCGCGGACCGGGCAATTCGCGGCGCCTGAGCGCCGACACGGCTACCGCCTCCACACCGGCAATTCCCCGTCCTTCTTCGGAATGTCCGGATTCTCGCGGTACAGCGTAGCCGTCCGCCCGATCACCTGCACCACATCCGCCTTCACCGCTTCGGCGAGTTGGTGCGCCACGTCCTTGGCCGTGGCGTCGGCGGTGCGATTGAGCTGGACCTTCACCAGTTCGTGGGTACGTAGCGCGTCGTCCACGGATTTCACCACCGCCGGCGTGGCCCCCTGGTGACCCAGGTGGACCGACGCCGAGAGGTGGTGCGCCTCGGCGCGCAGTTCGGCACGCCGCTTCGAGTTGAGAGCCATGAGACGGAGGGAATGAGGGTGAGTGGCGTTCAGCCGGCGTCGGCCAACCGCCCCAGAAAGGCCTGGAGTTGGGCGGCGTCCACCGGGTAGGTGTGTTCCGCCGCCGGGTAGCGGTGTTCGCGTACGTCGGCGGCGAACGCGCGCACCGCATCCACCATCGGGGCGAACAACTCGCCGTACCGTTTCACGAAGCGCGCCGTGCGCCCGCGGCTCAACCCCAGAAGGTCGTGGAACACCAGCACCTGTCCGTCGGTGTCGCCGCCGGCCCCGATGCCGATGGTCGGTACCGAGAGCGTCGCGGCGATGGCCGTCGCCACGGCCGCGGGCACGGCTTCGAAGACGATGGAAAAGCAGCCGGCCGCCTCCAGTTCGCGCGCCGAACGCGCGATCGTCAACGCCTCCTCCACCCCGCGCCCCTGGGCCCGCGGCGGCGTTCCCGGCTCGAGGTGCTGCGGCAGCAGACCCACGTGTCCCATCACCGGAATGCCGGCGTCGATCACCGCGCGCGCCCGTTCGGCAATCACACCGGCCCCTTCGATCTTGACCGCGTCGCACCCCACGACGTCGAGAAACCGCCGCGCGGTGGCCACCGCCAACGCATTCGATTCCTCGTAGCTGCCGAAGGGCAGATCGCAGACGAGGAGCGGCGTCTGCACGCCGCGGCGCACGGCCCGCCCGAGCACGAGGAGTTCGTCGACGCTCACCTCGCGCGTCGACTCGTATCCCAGCACCACGTTGGCGCCCGAATCGCCCACCAGCACGATGTCCACGCCGGCAGCCTCCGCCACTCGCGCCGACACGATGTCGTAGGCCGTGACCATCACGATGGGAGTTCCGGCGCGCTTGAGCGCCGCCGGCCGTTGGATGCGGGAATCGTTCATGCGGGCGGGATCTCCACGATCGCGTTGTCGATGAGACGCACCGGCCCGACGCGCGCCGCCACCGCCACCAGGATCCGTCCCACGATCGGCGACAGGGGCATGAGCGTATCGGCGGAGACGACCGCAAAATACTCCGGTTCCACCCCCTGGTCGCGCATCGCCGACGCCCCGGCATGCTCGATGCGCGCCGCGTTGCGCTCGCCCGCCGCCATCGCGGCCTCCGCCGCCGCCAACCCGCTCCGGAGCGCCAGCGCGCGCTGCCGGTCGGCCGGGCCCAGGCGAACGTTGCGGCTGGACATCGCCAATCCGTCGGCTTCGCGGACCGTGGGGCACACCTCCACCCGGAGGGGGAACGCGAGATCGCGCACCATCCGCTGGACGATCAGCGCCTGCTGGGCGTCCTTCTGGCCGAAGAAGGCGACATCCGGCTGCACGATGTTGAACAGGCGCGCCACCACCGTGGTCACGCCGCGGAAGTGCGCCGCCCCCCGCGAGGCCCCCTCGAGCACCCCCGTCAACTCGCCCACCTCGACGGTCGTGCGGTCGCCGGCCGGATAGATCTCGTCCACCGCCGGGACGAACAGCAGATCGACGCGCTCGGCGGAAGCCAGCGCCGCGTCCCGCGCTTCATCGCGCGGGTAGGCCGCGAGGTCCGCCGCCTCGTTGAACTGCGTGGGATTCACGAACAGCGACACGACCACGAACCCGCACGTCGCGCGCGCCCGCCGCATGAGCGAGCGGTGACCGTTGTGGAACGCACCCATGGTCGGCACGAACCCGACCGCCAGGCCCGGCGCCCGGGCCTCCCGCACCGCCGCGCGCACCTCCTCCACCGTGCGGACGATCCTCATGCCGTGGGACGGAGGGTGCCGGCGAGCGCCGCCGTTCGGTCCACCAGTGCGTCCCACAGGGGGAGCAGATCCGGCGCCCGCTCGGCCACCGCGGCCCGCTGGCGCGCCACCGTTTCCGTGTCGCCGCGCGCAATGGGGCCGGTGAGCGCCTGGTCGCCGGCGGTCGCCCAGTTCTCGGCCGCCGCGCGCACCAACGGAACGAGCAACGCCCGCGGCACGCCGGCCTGCGACGCGAGTTCCGCGGCCGCGCTTTCCAGGGTGACGAGATAGTTGGAGGCCATGGTGGCGGCGGCATGATACACCGCCCGGTCCGCGTCGGCCACGAGCACGGGATGCATGCCGAGCGCCACTGCGAGTCCGCGCGCCACCTCCAAACCCCGGTCGGTGGATCCGGCAATCGCGCACCCGGCGCCCTCGAACACGGCCGGCCGATGCAGCGGCACGGTCATCAACGGGTGCAGCGAGAACGCGTCGTGCGGCCGGAGCGGCTCCAGCGTGCCGGCGCCGCTGCAGTGCCCGACCAGGCGACCGGGGGCCACGGCGCCCGCCGCCGCCGCGATTTCACGATCCGGCACGCAGAGGAGGACGATTGCGTCGCCGGCGCAGGATTCGCCGCGGCCCAGCGGGCCGCGCACCGGAACGCCGGCCGCGGGAAGCGCGGATGCCAGCGCACGGCCCATGCGACCGCGCCCGACGATGGCGATCCCCCGGCTCAGCTGCTCAGCGGTTGCCGACGATGCGTGTGCCACGCTCGGAAAGTAACGGGAAGGGATCGATCGGATCGCCCTCCCAGTACTTGCCGTTGGCGGGCATGCGCAGGATCTGGAAATGCAGGTGCGGCAGGTTGTCGGGGGCGTCGCCGGTGGTCCCGACGAAGCCGAGGGTATCGCCCTTGAATACGATATTTCCGGCCGCCAGGTGGCGGGCATACCCTTCGAGGTGCGCGTAGTAGTACACGAACCGTCCCGACCGGTCGACCGTGTACACCGTCAGCCCGCCCAGCGTGTTGCTGGAGACGCGGAGCACCCGCCCGTCGTCGGCGGCCAGCACCGGCGTACCCCGCGGGGCCATGATGTCGATGGCGTGGTGCCGGCGGTCGCCCTCACGCGGCGAGTCGAAGGAGTCTTCGAGTTGGTCGGCCGACACGCCGGCCACCGGGATCGCGAGATCGTGGGAGGCCAGGGAGGCGTCGGCCGACGACACGGCGCGGCGAGCGGGGGCATCCGGCGCGGCCGTCGAGGCGGCATCGGATGCGGCGGGCGCCGAGGGTTCGTCGGTGGATCGCGCATTGGCCCCAGCCGGAGCGGACTGGGGCGTCGAAATCACGATCGGGGCCGGCGCCTGGATGCAGCCCGCGGCGAGGCACGCACCGGCGACGAGGACGGAGATTCGCGGAGGGAAAGACATGTCGGCCTAGAGCGACGCGCCGCCCCCCGCCAAGGCAACGTTCACGGGTGCGCCGCGCGGGCGCTCGCGCTGCACGTTTTGGTCCGTTATCTTACGACGGTTCCCCCGGAATTGGGCTGAAGAGGATTACATGGCACATCAGGACCGTCACGTCGAAGTCAACAAGAATCAGGGATGGGGAGCCGCGCTGCTGACCATCCTCCTGGTCGCGGCACTCGTCACCATGGCGACCTACATCCACAAGACGACCTACAAGTCGCCCAACGATCTGACCTTTCACGCCAAGGGCGGACAGGTCGACTAGGCCGGCCGCACGTCGGGTGCGGCGAGTGCGCGAGCGGCGAGCCTGAGGCCCGCCGCTCTTTCGTTGTCCCCCGGCACCCCGACGCGAGAATCCTCAGCCGGCGGCGGCGCCCCGTTCCAGCATCGCCACCACCTCCTCGAGCGTCGAGAGCCCGTGGTCGCGGGCGTACCACCGGCGGATCTCCCGGTGCCGTTCGTCGCTCGCCGTCGTGCGTCCCGGCCCCAGCACCCAGGCCTGCAACTCGCTCGGCCGGGGCCCCCACCATCCCAACTCCCGGAACTGGGGGTTGAACATCATCACCACGGGAATCGAGCGCGACTTCCCGGTCAGGTGCGCATCCATGATATCCGGATTCTGATCCCGGTCGAGCATTCGCAGGTCGATGCCCAGCACGCGGTCGACCAGACGCTGCACCACGGGTACGATGTTCACGGCGTCGCCGCACCAGTCGGCACCCAGTACCAACAGGTGCCAGGGTCCCCCCACCAGGCGCACCCGGGCCACGAACTCATCAGCCACCGTGGCGTGCGTGTAGACGGCCTCCCAGAGTTCCGCATTCTTCTTCTCAACGGTGGGCAGCCAGTCGGCAAAGGTCGGCGCCGATTCCCAGCGCGCCACATCCAGTTCGTACGCGGTAGTCGTCATCTCTCCCCTTTCACTTGCTGGGGCGAGCGCCCGCCCGCCATCTTCTATCTAGCGACCTGCGCACCTGGTGTGCAGCATTCGGCCGCCGCGCCCGCCCTCCGTTGACCACTCCATGACGACCTTCAGCTACCATCGCGCCGCCTCCGCGGACGACGCCGCCGACCGGCTGGCCCGGGGGAGCGCCGTGCCCCTGGGAGGGGGCACCGATCTGCTGGTGGCAATCGAAGAAGGAATCTCGGCGCCGATCGAGGTCGTGGATCTACGGGAGATTCCGGGTGCGGCCGACGTCGCCGCGCAGGCGGACGGCTCGATGCGGATCGGCGGCTCGGCGCGCCTGCACGATCTGGCCACGCATCCCGACATCCGGACCCGTTGGCCGGCGCTCGCGGAAGCCTGCGAGGCCGTCGGCACGCCGACTCTCCGCCAGATGGGAACGCTGGGCGGCAACCTGTGTCAGCGCCCGCGCTGCTGGTACTTCCGCCAGGGCGTCGCCTGTCACAAGAACGGCGGCGACGCCTGCCCCGCGGTGGACGGTGAGAACCAGTATCTGGCCGTCGTCGACGGCGGCCCGTGCCACGCCGTGCACCCCAGCGACCCCGCGGTCGCGCTGACGGCGCTCGCGGCCGGCATCGAGCTCACCCGGCGGGGCGCCACTCGCGTGGTGCCGATCGACGAGTTCTTCCTCCTCCCGCGGCAGCGGCTCGACCGCGAGACGGTGGTCGAACCGGGAGAATTCGTGAGCGCCGTGATCCTGCCCGAATCGTCGGCCGGCGGCGTACAATTCTATCGCAAGCTGATGCAGCGCGAGGCCTGGGACTTCGCCCTGGTGAGCCTCGCAGGCGCCCGGCGCCGGTCGGGCGAGGTCCGCATGGCGATGGGCGGCATGGCGCCGGCTCCCTGGCGGGTGAATTCGTCGGTGGAGGAAGACGTCTCGTCGGGCGGACTGGACGAGGAATCGATCGCGTCGCTCGCCGAACGCGCGTTGTACGACGTGGCGCCGCTGTCGAAGAACGGATACAAGGTGCAACTGGCAGGCGCGCTCCTCCGGCGGGCGATGCGCGAGCTGGCCGGCTGAACCGCACGCGCGCGCCCCGGTTGCCCGACCCGACCCCCCTCCCCTCCCACGACGCCGTGCCGCCGGAACGCCCCGAGCCACCCGGCTACCTGATCGATGTCCGGTGGGGCGTGGCGTACGACCTCCACCGGGTGAGCACCGGCATCGGACGCGATGCGTCGAACCCGGTCGTCATCCGGGATCTGGCGGCCTCCCGGTCGCACGCTGAGGTGCGGCGCGATGGCGGTCGGTACGTCCTCCACGCGCTGGGTTCGGCCGAGACCCGGGTGAACGGCGCGATCGTCGCGGGGCCGCGCGTGCTCGCGGAGGGCGACGTGATCGAAATCGCCTACACCCGGCTGCGGTTCACCGGCATCCCGCCTACCGGGGACGTCGTGCCCGCCCCCGTGGGAGTCGTGGTGGACGCCGACTTCGCGGGGCGGAAGACCGAGATCCGGGAAATCGTCTCCACCGCCCAACTGCAGCGGTTGCGCAGGCAGGTGCTGCGCCCCGTCGAACTCCACTGGTGGATGCTCGTGGTGACGATTCTGGCCGGGTCGCTGGTGCTGGCGCTGCTGATCCGGCTGGCCATCCACCTGTTCTCGAGTTAGCCCTCGCGGAGGCCCCGGGGGTAGCCGTCCCGAACGCCGGGTCAGCCGACCGGCCGGGGTTCACCGTTTTGACCGGCGGCTAAAACCGACTAATTTTGTCATCATCTCGAAGTGGCGCCGAACGCGCTAACTTCCGGGTCGCGGATCCCCGCCGGCGGTGCCCGGTGCGCGGCGACTCAAGATCATTCGACACAACGGCTTGCGGATCGCGCCGTTCCCGGAGTGCGCATGAGCAGTTCCATCGACACCCTGGTCAGCAAGGAGTATCAGTACGGCTTCGTGACGGACGTCGACGCGGACACCATTCCGCCCGGCCTGAACGAGGACGTCATCCGGCTGATTTCGCAGAAGAAGAACGAGCCGGAGTTCATGCTCAACTGGCGGCTCAAGGCGTTCCGCCGGTGGCAGACGATGCAGGAACCCCACTGGCCGAACGTCAAGTACGAGACCATCGACTATCAGAAGGCGAGCTACTACTCCGCGCCGCGGTCGGTGAAGCCCAAGCAGTCGCTGGACGAGGTGGATCCGGAGCTGCTGAAGACGTACGAGAAGCTGGGGATTCCGCTCCAGGAGCAGAAGCTGCTGGCCGGCGTGGCCGTGGACGCGATCTTCGACTCGGTGTCCGTCGGTACGACGATGCGCGCCCAGCTTTCCGAATACGGGATCATCTTCTGCTCCCTGGGCGACGCGATCCAGAACCATCCCGAGATCGTCGAGCAGTACCTGGGCTCGGTGGTGCCGTACAGCGATAACTTCTTCGCCGCCCTCAATTCGGCGGTGTTCTCCGACGGCTCGTTCGTGTACGTGCCCAAGGGCGTGCGCTGCCCGATCGAGTTGTCGACGTACTTCCGCATCAACTCGGCCGACACCGGGCAGTTCGAGCGCACGCTCATCGTGGCCGACGAGGGGGCGTACGTGAGCTACCTCGAGGGGTGCACGGCCCCCAAGCGCGACACCAACCAGCTGCACGCGGCGGTGGTGGAACTGGTGGCGCTCAAGGGTGCCACGATCAAGTACTCGACGGTGCAGAACTGGTTCGCCGGCGACAGCGACGGCAAGGGCGGCATCTACAACTTCGTCACCAAGCGCGGCAAGGCGTTCGAGAACGCCAAGATCTCGTGGACGCAGGTGGAGACCGGCTCGGCCATCACCTGGAAGTATCCGAGCGTGATCCTGCAGGGCGACAACTCGGTGGGCGAGTTCTACTCGGTGGCGGTGGTGAACAACCACCAGCAGGCCGACACCGGCACCAAGATGCTGCACCTGGGGAAGAACACGAAGAGCAACATCGTGTCCAAGGGCATCAGCGCCGGCCAGGGGAACAACTCGTACCGCGGCCGGGTGTACGTGGCGCCCAAGGCGACGGGTGCCCGGAACTACACGCAGTGCGATTCGATGCTCGTGGGCAACCGCTGCGGCGCCCACACCTTCCCGTACATCGAAGTGAAGAACAACACGGCGCAGGTGGAGCACGAGGCCAGTACGTCGAAGATCGGGGAGGACCAGATCTTCTACCTCAAGCAGCGCGGACTCAGCGCCGAGCAGGCCGTGAGCATGATCGTCAGCGGTTTCTGCAAGGAAGTGTTCAAGGAGCTGCCGATGGAGTTCGCGCTCGAAGCGCAGCAACTGCTGGGCATCACGCTCGAGGGAAGCGTGGGATGAGTCGCGCGCCACGCGGCGGCGGGCCGGTCCCGGCCACGCTCGCGCGACGGCATCGGTTCCATTTTTCAGTCACCAGAAACCAGAATTGAGCAAGAACTGCCCATGCTAGAGATACGCGGTCTGAAAGCCAACGTCGGCGACAAGGAAATTCTGAAGGGCATCGACCTCGCCGTGAATGCGGGCGAGGTACATGCGGTCATGGGCCCGAACGGATCGGGCAAGAGCACGCTGGCGCAGGTGCTGGCCGGGAATCCGGCCTACGAAGTGACCGGCGGCACCGTGCAGTACGACGGCCGCGACCTGCTGGACATGGAGCCCGAAGCGCGGGCACAGGCCGGCATCTTCCTGGCCTTCCAGTATCCGGTGGAGATCCCGGGCGTCTCCAATGCGTACTTCTTCCGCGCCGCCTACAACGAGATCCGCAAGGCACGCGGCGAGGAAGAGGTCGACCCGCTGGAATTCGCCGGCATCATGGACGAGAAGCTCAAGCTCGTGGAGATGGACGCCGGAATGCTCAGCCGGTCGGTGAACGCGGGGTTCTCCGGCGGCGAGAAGAAGCGGAACGAGATCCTGCAGATGGCGGTGCTCGAACCGAAGCTGGCAATCCTGGACGAGACCGACTCGGGGCTCGACATCGACGCCCTGCGGATCGTGGCCGACGGCGTCAACAAGCTCAAGCGCCCCGACAACGCGACGATCGTCGTGACGCACTACCAGCGGCTGCTCAATTACATCGTGCCCGATTTCGTGCACGTGCTGGCCCACGGGCGCATCGTGAAATCCGGGGGCAAGGAGTTGGCCCTCGAGCTGGAAGAGAAGGGGTACGACTGGATCACCGGCGGTACCCCCGCCGCGGCCGGAACGGGGGCGGGGGCGGGGAGCGTGACCGACGCGGTGCAGTACGTCGAACAGTTCCGGAAGTTCGCGGCCAACGGGGGCGGTGATGCGCCCGAGTGGGTGCGGGCGCTGCGCAGCTCGGCGCTGGAGCGGTTCACGCAGCTCGGATTTCCGACCACGAAGAACGAGGACTGGCACTTCACGAGCGTGTCGCCGATCGCCGAACGGCAGTTCGTGCCCTTCACCGCGGTCAGCGGCGACGTGCGCCGTACCGACATCGAGCCCTTCCTGTTCGCCGGCACCGACGACTGGCATCTGGCCGTGTTCGTGAATGGGCGGTTCGCGCCCGAACTCTCGCACCTCGAGAAGCTTCCGGAGGGCGTGCGGGCGCTGCCCCTGGCGCGTGCGTGGGCCGAGGCGCCGGAACTCGCCGGGAAGGTGGGCACGGTGGCGCACACCGAGACCCAGTCCTTCACGGCGCTCAACACCGCCTTTCTGCAGGACGGCCTGCTCATCCACATCGCCCCGGACCAGGAGCTGGAGCATCCCATTCACCTGGTGTTCGTGACGGACCGCCACGGGGCCAACGGCGTCTCGTATCCGCGCAATCTCGTCGTCGCCGAGCGGCATTCGAAGGCGACGGTGATCGAGAGCTACGTGGGACTGGGGGATGTGCCCTACTTCACCAACGCCGTGAGCGAGGTGGTGGTCGAAGCGAGTGCCACGCTCAACCACTACAAGCTGCAGCGCGAGGGCCGCCAGGCCTATCACGTGGGAACGGCCGAGGTCACGCAGGCCCGGGACAGCCACTACGTGTCGTTCTCGCTAGCCACGGGGGGCGCCCTGTCGCGCACCAACATCAGCACCGTGCTCGGCGGCGAGGGATGCGGGGCCACGCTCAACGGTCTCTACATGCTGGACGGCACCCAGCACGGCGACCACCAGACGCGCATCGAGCACGCGCAGCCCAACTGCTTCAGCCGCGAGTTGTACAAGGGCGTGATGGACGGCGAATCGCACGGCGTGTTCAACGGCAAAGTGTACGTCCACCCGATCGCCCAGAAGACCGATGGCAAGCAGACGAACAACAACCTGCTGCTCTCCGAGCGGGCGCAGATCGACACCAAGCCCCAACTCGAGATCTTCGCCGACGACGTGAAGTGCACCCACGGCGCCACGGTGGGCCGGCTGGACGACGTCTCGCTGTTCTACATGAAGAGCCGCGGCGTCGGCGCCGACGAGGCCCGTAAACTCCTGACCTACGCCTTCGCCGCCGACGTGCTCGAAACGATCGACAACGACGTCGTCCGCGAGGGGCTGGAGGCGATGAGCCTGGCCCGGTTCACGGGCGTGGTGTAGGGCCACGGCCAACTGTTGACCGACGACTGGCGATTGCCGTTCCCATGAGCCTCGACGCGCTGTACCAGGAAATCATCCTCGAGCACAACCGGAAGCCGCGGAACTTTCGCGTGATGCCGGACGCGAACCGGAAAGTCGAGGGCAACAATCCGCTTTGCGGCGACCAGATCACGCTCTGGGTGCGGCTCGACGGCGAGCGCGTGGCGGATGTGAGCTTCCAGGGCATCGGCTGTGCGATCTCGAAGGCCTCGGCGTCGATGATGACCGCCGCCGTCAAGGACAGGACGGTCGCCGAGGCGCGCGCCCTGGCCGAACGCATCCACGACCTGGTGACCGGGAAGCTCGACATCGAGCGAGAACGCGAGGCGCTCGGATCGCTGGCCGCATTGAGCGGCGTGTCCAGGTTTCCCATCCGCGTGAAGTGCGCGAGCCTGCCGTGGCACGCGCTGCGCTCGGCCCTCGACGACCGGAACCCCGACGCCGTGGTCTCCACGGAGCAGGAATGAGCGACTTCGAGCCGGTGGCCGACGTCGACGCGTTGCCGGCGGGGAGCCTGCTCGGCGTCACGACGTCCACCGGCGAGCCGGTGTGCCTGATGAACGTCGGTGGCCGCATCGCCGCCATGCACGACTGCTGCACCCACGCCGAGTTCCTGCTCTCCGACGGCGTGATCCACCGCGACGGCACCGTGGAATGCGTCTGGCACGGCGCCCGCTTCGACTGCCTCACCGGCGCCGTGTGCAAGGGGCCGGCGGTGGATCCGGTGCCGATGTACGACGTCCGGGTCGAGCAGGGAAAGATTCTCGTCGGGCCACGAAAGCCCGCCGGCGAGGAGGCGGTGAAGTGACGACCGCCCGGCGAACCGCCGCGTGGGCGCGCCCCGGCACCGCCTCACGCCGCGCCGACTTCCCGCTGCTGGTCCGGCAGCCGGGGCTTCACTACCTCGACTCCGCCGCCACGGCGCACAAGCCGGCCGCCGTGCTCGACGCGATTCGCGACTACTACGAAACCGACTACGCCAACCCGCATCGGGGAGCGTACGACCTGTCCGCCCGGTCCACCGACCGGTACGACCGCGCCCGGAAGCGCGTGGCGCGATTCGTCGGCGTGCGGGACCCCGACACGCTGATCTTCACCCGCGGCACCACGGAATCGCTCAATCTCGTGGCGAGCGCGTGGGGCCGGGCCCATGTGAGCGCCGGCGACGAGGTGGTGATCACGGGACTCGAGCACCACGCGAACTTCGTGCCCTGGCAGCAGCTCGCCATCGAGAAGGGCGCGACGCTGAAGATCTGCGAGCTGACCGGGGACGGCCGGATCGACCTCGATCAGATGCGCCGGCTGCTCTCGCCGAAAACGCGCGTGGTGGCATTCAGCCACGTGTCGAACGCGCTGGGGACGATCAACCCCGTGCAGGAGATCGTGGGGATGGTTCGGGCGCTGGCGGCCGACGGTAGCGCCGGACCGCTCGTCGTCTGCGACGGCGCGCAGGCGGTGCCGCACCTGGCGCTCGACGTCGACGCCCTGGGCGTGGACTTCTACGCCTTCAGCGGCCACAAGATGTGCGGACCGATGGGCATCGGCGGGCTGGTGGGACGCCGGGAGATCCTGGAGGCCATGCCCCCATACCAGATGGGCGGCGACATGATCGAGTTCGTGTACGACGACCGGACGACGTGGAACGCGCTGCCGCACAAGTTCGAGGCCGGCACTCCCAACGTGGCCGGTGCCGTGGGCCTGGCCGCAGCGTGCGACTATCTGGACGCGATCGGGATGGACGCCGTACGGGCGCACGAACAGGAACTCCTGGCGTTGGCGCAGGAGCGGCTGGCCGCGGTTCCGGAGCTGAAGCTCTACGGCCCGGGGCCGGTGGCGGATCGCAGCGGCGTGGTGAGCTTCACCCTCGACGGCGTGCATCCGCACGATGTGGCCACGATCCTCGATCAGAGCGGCGTGTGCGTCCGGGCGGGCCACCATTGCGCGCAGCCGCTGATGCGGCGGCTCAGCGTGCCGGCCACGGTGCGGGCGAGCGTCTACGTGTACAACGACGCCGGTGACATCGAGGCGCTGGCGGCGGGCGCGGCGGCGGCGCGAACGCTGTTCAGCTAGTCGTTGCCGGCCGCGGCGAGCGGCCGGTCAACACAGGTGCACGGCCGTCGCCTTCAGCGCCGCGACGACCCCGCGGCCGGGCGCCAGCCCCAGGTCCTCCGCCGATCGCGTCGTGATGGCGGCGACCAGTTCCACGCCGCCGGCATCCACCGTCACCCGGGTGAGCACCCCGCTCGGCGCCAGTTCCACCACCCGCGCGTCCAGCTGGTTCCGCATCGACGACTCGCGCCGCTCCGGCGACAGCGCGATCTCGTCGGCCCGGATCACCGCGTGCGCCTCGCCCTCGGGCACGTCGCTCACCGCGTGGAGCGTCAGGCCGCCGCTGCTGAATTCCACCACGCGGTCCGACCCGTTGGCCTGCTCCACCCCGCGCACGCGTCCCGGAATCACGTTCTCGGCGCCGATGAACTCGGCCACCGATGGCGATGCCGGCCGGCGGAAGACGTCGTCGGGGCTCCCCACCTGGAGCACCCGGCCGCGCTCCAGGAGGACGACGCGGTGGCCGAGGCGCCCCGCCTCGTTGAAATCGTGGGTCACGTGCAGCACCGTCATGCCGCGCTCGGCGTGCAGCGCCCGCACCTGGCGGCGGACGACGATCCGCGTGCGGGGGTCGAGGGCCGCGTACGGCTCGTCGAGCAGCAGCACGTCGGGGCGCGTGGCCAGGGCGCGCGCCAGCGCCACGAGTTGCCGTTCGCCACCGCTCAACGATTTCACGTCCCGATCGAGCAGCGCTTCCAGCCGGAACCGCTCGACCATTTCCTGGCCCAGCTCGGCGTCGTCGGTGCCGTAGCCCACGTTGCGCGCCACCGACAGATGCGGAAACAGGTAGGCATGCTGATAGACGATGCCCACACGCCGCAGCTCCGGCGCCTGGCGCGTGACGTCGGCGCCGCGCAGCCGCACGCTGCCCGACCGCACGGGTACGATCCCGCCGATCGTCTCGAGGAGCGTCGTCTTGCCCGATCCCGCCGGACCGATCACCACGCCGTACGTTCCCGGCTCGACCGCGAACGAGATGTCGCGCAGGGCGAAATCGCCGACGGTGGCGGTGACGTGGTCCAGTTGGATCATCCTCGGCGCTCCGGGAGAGATTCGGGGGAGTACACCGTGCGGAGCACGGCGATGGGCACGAGGGCGAGCAGCACGAGCACGGCCGCCACGGGCAACGCGCTCTTCAAGCCGAACGTCGTGAACCGCTCGTAGCTGAGCACGCTCGCCACCTTCGGATTGTAAGTCAGCACCACGATTGCTCCAAACTCGCTGATCGCGCGCGCCCACATGACCACGGCCGCGGCCACCAGTCCGCGCCCGGCCAGCGGTAGCGTCACGCGGCGCACGGCACGCCAGGGCGTGTCCCCCAGCGTTCGCGCCACCGCCTCGAAGCGCGGGTCCACCCGGTCGAAGGCTTCACGCGCCGCGCTCACCAGCAGCGGCGCCGAGACGAACATCATCGCGCACACGATGCCGGTGGTCGAACCGGTGATCTGCAGCCCGGCGGCGAGCATCGTCCGGCCGATCGGCGTGTCGCGGCCGAGCACGAGCAGCAGGGCGATGCCGGCCACCGGATGCGGCACCACCAGCGGCAGGTCGATCAGCGCCGCCACCACGCCGCGGCCGCGAAAGCGCTTCCGCGACAGCAGGTACGCCAGGGGGACGCCGCCGGCGGCTCCCAGCAGGGTGGCGATCGTCGCCGAGCCGAGCGTGAGCCAGAGCGAGGCCCGCAACTCGGCGTCGCCGGCCAGTGCGCGCAGGCCCTCGAGCCCCCACCCGCCGACCATGCCCGCGAGCGGCGCCACGAGAAAGAGCAGCAGCGCCGAGGCCGCTGCCGCCGTCACGACGCTGGCAACGCGATTCACCCGGCCGAAACGAAGGGGGCGCATGTCGCGTAAGTATGGCTGCGCTCCCCCCCGATGCGCTATAATGCGGCACCCCTTCCCTCTCCCTCCCTCCTTCCCTCCCGACATGACTGACTTCGCGATCGACATTCGCAATGTCGTGAAGCGGTATGAGGAGCACGTCGCGGTGCGCGACTTCTCGCTCCAGGTGCCGCGCGGCACGGTCTATGGGCTGCTCGGTCCCAACGGGGCCGGCAAGACCACCACCATCCGCATGGTGCTCGACATCATCGAGCCCGACGAGGGGTCGATCACGATCCTCGGGCAGGCAGCGCGGGACGGCAAGGTGCTCGACCGCGTCGGCTACCTGCCCGAGGAGCGCGGGCTGTACAAGAAGATGCAGGTACGCCGGGCCCTCAAGTTCCTGGCCGAACTCAAGGGCGTGAAGGCGCGGACGGCCGACCAGCGGATCGACGAATGGCTCGAACGCCTGCAGCTGCGCACGCCGGAGAAGGATTGGGGCCTGTCCAAGATCGACGAGCTCTCGCGCGGCATGCAGCAGAAGGTGCAATTCATCGGCACGCTGCTGCACGATCCCGACCTCGTGATTCTCGACGAACCCTTCAGCGGTCTCGATCCGATCAATGCGCAGGCGCTCAAGGACACCGTCATCGCCCTTCGCGAGGCCGGCAAGACGGTGATCTTCAGCACGCACATGATGGACAACGCCGAGCGCATCTGCGATTCGGTCTGCATCATCGCCAAGGGACGGAAGGTGCTGGACGGCAGCGTGCAGGACGTGAAATCGGAGCACGGCATCCGGAACGTCGCCGTGGCGCTGGACGGCGGCTCCCGCGACGCCGTGCTGGCCGCGCTCGCCGACCGCACCCTCGTCTCCAGGTACGACGATCAGAATCAGTACTTCGAAGTCGAGCTCGCCCCCAACGCCGACGCCCAGAACCTGCTGCAACGCATGGTACGCGGCGGCGCGCGATTGAGCCGGTTCGAATTGATCCAGCCTTCACTTCACCAGATCTTCCTCGATCGGGTTGGCGCCACGGGCGTCGAGCCGGGGATGAGCGGCAATGGGTAAAGTCTTCGTCGTCTTCAAACGCGAGTACCTGGAGCGCGTGCGCTCCCGGTGGTTCATCGTCGCCACGGTGCTCGGACCGCTGTTCATGGCTGCCATCATCATCGTGCCGAACGTGCTCGCGGCCCGGACCAAGTCATCCTCCAGTCTGGCCAACGTGCTCGTGCTGGACGCCACCGGGACGGACCTGGGCAATCGAGTCGCCAAGGCACTGGACAAGGTCGACTCTGCGGGGCCGCGGCCGCGCGTGGAAACGGTGCTCCCGGCGCAATTGCAGGCCGCGACCGACAGCGCCACCCAACTCGTGATGCACCATGACGTCTTGGGCTATCTCGTGCTCGACGACAGCGCCATCGCCGGGGCCGGCGCGCGCTACGCAGGCCGCAATGCCAGTTCGCTCACCGATATCAGCACCCTGAGGAACTCGGTACAGCGGACGGTGCTGGACATGCGCCTCGAGCGTGCCGGCATCAACCCCGACAGTGTCGCCAAGCTGACTGGTGTCAAGTTCGACCTCAGAACGGACAAGATCACCAACAAGGGACTCGAGGCGGGCGGCGGGATGGCGAGCATCATCTTCGGATATGTGATCGCGTTCCTGCTCTACATGATGATCGCGCTCTACGGGCAGAACATGCTGCGCGGGGTGCTCGAGGAGAAGACGACGCGGGTGGCCGAAGTCGTCGTATCGAGCGTGAAGCCCGACATCCTGCTCGCCGGCAAGATCCTCGGCGTCGGGGCCGTGGCACTCACGCAGGTCGCCGTGTGGATCGTGTCGTCGGTGGTGCTGATCACGTACGCCGCGCCGATCGTCGGGATGACCGGGGCCCCCGCGTCCGCCTCCGCCGCGGCGAGCAACGTCCAGTTGCCGACGCTCTCCGCGGGCGCCGCCGTGGCACTCCTGCTCTTCTTCTTGCTCGGGTTCATGTTCTACACGTCGCTGTTCGCAGCCGTGGGGGCGATGGTGAGCAATCAGGAAGACGTCCAGCAGGCGCAACTGCCGGTGATGATGCCCCTCATCGCGTCGATCGTCTTCATGCCCGCCGTGCTCGCGAATCCGTCCAGCACGCTCTCCAAGGTGATCTCGTGGATCCCGATATCGGCGCCCATCATCATGCCGATGCGGATGACGATGGTACCGGTCTCGTGGCCCGAACTGGCCGCTACACTCGCCGGAGTGGCCGTCGCCTGCTACGCCGCGATCTGGGTGTCGGCGCGGATATACCGGGTGGGCCTGCTCATGTACGGCAAGCGGCCGACCATGCGCGAGCTCGTGAAGTGGATCCGGATGGCGTAGCGCGGTATCACTGCGCGTTCCACGGCCGCCCGCCGGCTCGCGGACGGCCGGAGCGGGGGAGTGCCGCCGCAAGAGCCTCGGCCAATTGTCGGTTCTGAAGAGGTTGCCCATGGCGGCATGACGGAGGACGCTGAAGGTGCGAACCTCCCACCCACCGACAGCCAGAGGCCTCAGTGACCACCCACGAGAACGCACGGTCGAGCTGTGCGCGGCGAGTCGAACTCGTCCGGCGGATTGGCGAACGGGGCGAGTCCCTCGCCGTCGTCGCGGCTGCATTGCACGTGAGCCGAAGTACGGGCTACAGATGGTGCCGCCGCTCTGAAACGGAGTGCCGGCCGGCGCTGCTCGAGCGGTCGTCGCGTCCCACCGCCCTTCCACTCCCCCACGCGGTGTGAACAACATGTTCCGATCCGAGGCCTAGCCCAGCCCCGCCTCGCGCGCCAGCCGGGCGCGCACCTTCTCCACCCGCTGCGTCTGGCCCGGCGCGGGGAACCGCTCGTAGAAGCCTTCGCGGCGGAAATCCCGCACGAGATCCGACCAGGGCGCGAAGGCCCCGGAGAGCGGCGCCGTCAGGTCCATGCCGGGCGAGACGCCCATGCGGTCTGCGTGGCGCACCACGTCCGATGCGAGGCGCATAAGTGCCTTCAGCGTCACGTCGCGGGTGACCATGTAGCGCTTGTTGTCGCCCCACGCCTCGCCGAACGCACCCCGTGCGGCCCTGAGCACGTCGCGCAACAGGGCGTACCCGCGCTCCTCGCTGCGCCCTCGCCCGTCGGTGATCCAGGGCTCGCTTCCGGAGCGGCCCACGAACTTGTAGACCTCGGCGTACGCCTGCGCCTGGTTGATCCACAGGTCCCGCTGCGAGCGGCCCCCGAGCATGTTGATGTGGTACCGGAGCGGGGAATCGCCGTCCTCGTAGAGGCGGCGGACGAGACGCGCCGAGTACTTCTTGAGATCGTCCGTCCCCCACTCGATGTGCTCGTACAGATCGATCAGGTGGCTCTTGTTGATCCTCGTATGCGTCGAGTTGATGACGACGAACATCTCGGTGGCGAAGTCCGCCGTCTTGCCATCGAAGATGACGCAGGGCACGTCCACCTGCGGATTCGCGTCCGGTTCCTCGAGATAGAAGTGCAGCCCCGCCAGCCGGTGCTGACCGTCGATGATGAGGAACTGCCCCCGCGGTTCCGCCAGGTCGCCGGTTCGCTCGTGCCCGCGGAGGGGCGTGAACTCGAGTGGCTCGGCCGTGAACAGCAGCACCGCACCCGGAATCAGCGGTTGCTCCGCCTCGTTCCGGTAGAAATCGCGGATCTGGCGGATCTTCCGCCGGCTCAGGTCGCGCTGGAAAGCCTGCGACGCGCGCTCGATGCTCTTGATGTACCGCTCGATGTCGTCGGGCTCGCGCTTCGTCGCCTCGCCGCCGATCTGCTCGCCCCGTCCCCCATAATATCGGCTGATGAACCGAACCTTCTGGAGCAGATCCTGCGCCGGATAGCTGACGAAGTAGAACTCGGCGTCCTTCTGTCGCATGCGGAAGGCCAGCATATGAGTCCCGGATCATGGTGGGAAAACCGCTCGTCCATCGCGGCGCCGTCGCCTTGGCGAATCTCTGGCCGAAGGCACCGCCGCGCAACCGACCGGCACGCATCGGGTTTGTGGAACGGGCGACCGCACCGAAGCGCCGCCGTGGTCCCCGCCCGCCGGCGCGCGCCTGCCGGACGGTCCGCTCAGCCGTCCCGCGTCGCGATCGTCCGCCGGTACGCCGGCATGCCGTACAGCAGCACGGCGATCGCGGCGCTCATGCCGAACAGGTTGGCGATGGCCAGCGAATACCCCACCGCCGAGTCGGCGTGGAACCCGTAGTCGGTGATCACCGCCACCAGCGTGGGCCCGAGCGTGGACGACACGAGGCTGAGCACGAAGAAGTAGACCGCCGCGCCCTGGGCGCGCATCGACGCCGGTACCACCTCCGCCGCGGCCGCGGTGGCCGCGCCCCACGGAAAGGCGGCGAAGAAGTTCACCGGCACCAGCCAGGCCACGGCCAGCCACGGCGACGGCATGAACGGATATGCCGTGCCCGCCACGAGCATGCCCAGCGCGCCGACGACACCGACCCGCAGCGGCCCGTCGGTCTGCCCCCGCCGCGCATAGCGGTCGGCCAGCGCGCCGCCGGCCAGTACCCCGGCCACGCCGACGGTCATCGTCAGCACGCCCTGCACGGTGCCGGCGCGCGCCGCGGTCCAGCCGTAACGCCGGATCATGAACGTGGCCAGCCACGCCGCGATGCCGAAGTTGACCATGGCCGACAGCGAGAAGCCGAGGCTGTTGCACGCGAAGGCGCGGAGGTTCCGTCGCACATACGCGAACAGCTCCCCCATGCCGGCCCCGTGCGTGCCGGGCTTCCGCGCCGGCTCGCGCACGGTGAGGAAGAGGAGCGCGATCAGCAGCCCCGGCAATCCGACCACGAAGAACGCGGTCTGCCACGGCCGCACGGCGCCGACCACGGGGACGTGGATCTGGCCCTGCGCCGAGAGCGCGCCCACCACGGCCCCGCCGATCACGTAGGCCAACCCCGACCCGATAAAGGTGCCCATCGAGTACACGCTCATCGCCGAGCCCAGGCGCTCGGGCGGAAAGTAGTCGGCGAGAAATGAGGTGGCCGCCGGATTGAGCGTCGCCTCGCCCACGCCGACGCCCACCCGCATGAGCAGCAACCGTCCGTAGCTCCCCGCCAGCCCGCAGGCCGACGTCATGACGCTCCACACGGCCACGCCCCATCCCATGAGCGTGCGGCGGTTGGCGCGGTCGGCCAGCCAGCCCAGCGGCAGCCCGAGCACCGTATAGAAAACGGAGAAGGCCAGCCCCATGAGCAGGCTCATCTGCGTGTCCGAGATTCCCAGGTCGCGGCGAATGGGAACGACCAGCAGGCTCAGGATCAGCCGGTCGACCCAACCCGCCAGGTTGGCCAGCGTGAGCACGCCCACCACGTACCAGGCGTAGCGTGGCGTGGGCGCGCCGGCCGCGGAGAGCGATCGGCCGTCGGCAGCGGGCAGGGGGCGGTCGGCGTTGGGCACGGGGCGGTCGAGTCGATGAACGGCGATGAACGGGTTGCGCCGCGGGCGGGTACGATGCACCGGCGAGGCTGTCCCGCGGAAGCTAGACACCCCGTGAAAGACGTCCAGGGGAGCGCGAACCAGGGTGGGCGGGCCCCGGCTTCGTCCGGCTGCTATCTTGCGGGGTGACCATCCCCCGACTTCCCGGCCGTAACGCCGAAGGCGGCGGCCGTCGGGCGCGCGCGGGCGCCTCCGCTGCCGCCGGCCCGTCCGCCACCAAGAAGCCGCTCGACCCGCAACGCGCCTGGCGCGAGGCGCGCGAACTGATCGGCGAGCACCGGCGGTCGCTCGTCATCGGCCTGTCGCTGATGGTCGTGAGTCGCCTGGCCGGTTTCGTGCTCCCGGGCAGTTCGAAGTTCCTGATCGACGACGTGATCGGGAAGCATCAGCCGGGCCTGCTGGTGCCGTTGGCACTGGCCGTGGCCGGCGCCACCGTGCTGCAGGCCATCACCTCCTTCCTGCTCTCGCAGGTGGTGAGCATCGCCGGCCAGCGCGCCATCACCAACATGCGCAAGCGCGTGCAGGCGCACGTGCTGCGGCTGCCGGTGGCGTATTTCGATTCCACGAAGACGGGCATCGTGATCTCACGCGTCATGACCGACGCCGAGGGCGTGCGCAACGTGGTGGGGACGGGGATCATCCAGCTGCTGGGCGGCCTCATGACCGCCGGCATCGCGATCACGGTGCTGTTCTACCTGAACTGGAAGCTGACCACGCTCACCGTCCTCATCCTGGCGACGTTCGGGGGCATGATGGCGTACGCGTTCCGGAAGTTGCGGCCGATGTTCCGCGAGCGGGGCGCGATCAACGCCGAAGTCACAGGACGGCTGGCCGAGACGGTGGGCGGCATCCGCCTCGTCAAGGTGTACGTGTCGGAGCGCCGGGAACGGAAGCTGTTCGCCGTGGGCGTGCACAGGCTGCTCCGGAACATCGCCCAGACGATCACCGGCACGTCGGCGGTGGGCGCCGGCACGACGGTGATCAGCGGCGTGATCGGCGTGCTGGTGATGGTGGTGGCCGGGCGCGACGTGCTCAACGGGAAGATGACGCTCGGCGATCTGTTCATGTACGTGTACCTGGTGGGCCTCGTCGCGGCGCCGTTGGTGCAGATCGCCTCCATCGGCACCCAGATCTCCGAAGCGTTCGCCGGGCTCGATCGCATTCGCGACGTCATGAATACGCCCACCGAGGACGGCGCCGACAGCGGCCGCGTGGCCGTGCATGACGTCGTCGGGAACGTCGCCTTTCAACACGTCTCGTTCGAGTACGAGCCGGACACCCCGGTGCTGCGCGACGTCAGCTTCGACGCGCCCGCCGGCTCGACCACGGCGCTCGTGGGCTCGAGCGGTTCCGGCAAGAGCACGCTGATCGGGCTCGTGCAGGCGTTCTACCATCCGCAGCGTGGCCGGATCCTCATCGACGGCCGCGACCTGGAGACCTTCCGGCTGCACGACTACCGCTCGCAGCTCGGCGTCGTGATGCAGGACAACTTCCTGTTCGACGGCACGATCCGCGAGAACATCGCGTTCGCCAAGCCCGGGGCCACGGACGCGGAGATCCGGCGCGTGGGGGAGATCGCCCACGTGGACGAATTCGTGCAGCGGTTCGAGCACGGGTACGACACCGTGGTCGGCGAGCGCGGCGTCAAGCTGTCCGGCGGCCAGCGGCAACGGGTGGCAATCGCGCGGGCGATTCTCGCCGATCCGCGGATTCTGATTCTCGATGAGGCCACGTCGAGCCTCGACAGCGAGAGCGAGGCGTTGATCCGCGACGGCCTCCGCTCGCTGCGCCGGGGGCGCACGACGTTCGTCATCGCCCACCGGCTGTCCACCATCGAGAGCTCCGACCAGATTCTGGTGCTGGAGGGCGGGGTGATCGTCGAGCGCGGAAGCCACCAGCAGTTGATGGAACTCAACGGCCGGTACCGGCAGTTGCACGACCGGCAGCACGGCATCGAGACGGACCAGTACATCAATCCGGGCGAGGACTTCCTCCCCGAGGCGCCGTCGCCGAGGGCCGAGGTGAAGGCGGGGCCGCGCCGCGGCGGCGGCGCGTAGCTCGCGGCTGGCGGCGGCCACTGGCCGTCGCGCCGCCCCCGTGACGCCGTCCCGTTCGGCCCGCCCCGGGATCCCGTGGGTCCCAATCGGCCGCACGACCAGCCCCGTGTGACGTCGCGGCCAACCGTTCGTTAAGGCGCTGCGAATTCCCCTGCCGTCGATCAACGGGACGCCGACACCCCGCGTACGGAATGGGTGAACGGAGGGCGCGCCGCCCGCCGTCAATCGCATCCGGGAATTTCGATGAGAGCTTCGTTCTGTGTTGCCATGCTCGCCCTCGTGGCATCGGCCGCGACGGCGTCGGCCCAGGGTGGGTCGGTGGACATCATTCGTGGACGGGTGACCGGCCCCAGCGGCAAACCGCTGGCGGACGTCACCGTCAGCGCGCAGTCGATGACCGACGAGACCACACGCACCAGCAAGAGCGGCTCCGACGGACGGTTCACGATCGTGTTCGCGGGTGGCGACGGCGACTACATGATGACCTTCGCTGCCATCGGCATGTTGCCGAAGAGTTTCGAAGTCCAGAAGGTGAACGACGACGACGCCGTGATCGTGGCCAACGCGAAGCTCGAAGCCGCGCCGGCGCAATTGCAGGCCGTCCGCGTCAACGCCAACCGGCAGCGGCCGGTCGCCGGCGACAATCGTCCCGACATCGGCGGCGTGGAACAGTCGTTCAGCACGGCGGGCATTCCCATCGAAGCGATGGGCGACCTGTCGGCCATGGCGGCCTATCTGCCGGGCGTGTCGTCCATCGCCAATGCCGACGGCACGCTGGGTTTCTCCGTGCTCGGACTCGGCGCCGACCAGAACAGCGTGCTGCTCAACGGGCTCACCTTCGGCGGCACGCTCCCCCGCGACGTCCAGGTGTCGGCCCGGCTGTCGACGACGACGTTCGATCCCTCGCGCGGGGGATTCAGCGGCGGCCAGATCACGGCGCGCACCTTCGGCGGGTCGAACTACATCAACCGGAACCTGCACGTCACGTTCGACAGCCCGGGACTGCAGTGGGCCGATCCCACCGCGCGATCGCTGGGCCAACAGTACACGAACGTCATCGCCAGCGGGTCGTTGAGCGGTCCGATCATCTGGAACAAGCTCTTCTACAACGCATCGTTCCAGCTCGGGCGGCGCAGCAGCGACCTGCAGACGCTCCTCAATACCGACCCCGCGGCGCTCGAGCGGGTGGGGATTTCACAGGATTCGGTCAACCAGCTGCTCGCCTACATGGCGTCGGCCGGCATTCCGAGTACGGTGGGCGCGGTGCCCTCGAACCGGCTCAACGATCAGGGCGCCGTGTTCAGCCAGTTCAGCTATTCGCCCAGCGGCACCGATTCGTGGGGCATGCTGGTCAACGGATCCTGGAACCGGTCGGGCGCCGCCTCGCTCTCCACCAGTGCCGTGCCGGCGCACGGCGGGCAGAACACCCGCCAGTCGGGCACTGTGCAGATCAGCCACGCCGGGTATTTCGGCTACGGCTTCCTGGACGAGACCAGCCTCTCGCTGTCGGCGTCCACGAACGACGCCAACGGCTACCTGTCGCTTCCCGATGCGCGGGTGCTCGTGACCTCGGACTTCGCCGACGGCACGTCGGGGGTCTCCACCCTGCAGTTCGGCGGCAATTCGGGCTATCCGTCGAATCTCACCAACTATCAGTGGCAGGCATCGAACGCCACGTCCTGGTTCACCGACGACAACGCTCACCGGATCAAGCTCACCGAGGATCTGCAAGTCAGCCGGTTCATTCAGGACCAGAACGCGAACTCGCGGGGCACCTTCACCTACAATTCGCTGTCCGATCTCGAGGCGGGACTCCCGGCCTCGTTCTCGCGGCGTCTCGTGCCGGCCCGCCGGTCGGGCGACGTGGCCACGATCGCGTTCTCGCTGGGTGACGCCTGGCGCCCCGCCGACCGCGTGCAGATCCAGTACGGTGTGCGCGCCGAGGGCAGCAAGTTCAGCACCACGCCTCAGTACAATCCGCTGGTCGAGAGCACGTTCGGCGTGCGCAACAATTCCGTGCCCAACGACTTCACGGTGAGCCCGCGACTCGGGTTCAGCTGGCAGGTGGGATCGATGCCGCAGATCGAGGGGTTCCGCGGCGCCTTCCGGCAGCCACGCTACGTGATCACCGGCGGCGTCGGTGAGTTCCGCAACAATCCGAACGCCAACCTCATCTCGAACGCCGTCGACCAGACGGGGCTCGCGAGCGCGGCCCAGCAGATCAACTGCGTGGGTACCGCCGTGCCGACGCCCGACTGGACCGCGTACGCGCAGAATCCCGCCTCGATCCCCGACCGCTGCGCCGACGGCTCCACCGGCAGCGTGTTCTCCAGCACCGCGCCCAACGTGGCGCTGTTCGATCCCGGCTTCCGCACGCAGCGGAGCTGGCGGGCCAACATCGGCGTGCGGGGGCTGCTCACGTCACTCTTCAACGGCAGCCTGAACTTCACCTACTCCCGCAATCGCGACCAGCGGGCGTCGGTGGATCTCAACTTCCAGGACACGCCCCAGTTCACGCTGGCCAACGAGGACGGACGCCCGGTGTTCGTGGCGCCGTCGAGCATCGTCCCGACCACGGGTGCCATCGCCGCCGGGGCCGGCCGCATCTCGCCGGACTTCTCGCGCGTGACCGAAACCCGGTCCGACCTGCAGTCCGATACGCGGGAGCTGCAGTTCTCGATCTCGCCGCGGACCTTCAACTCCGCGCTCGCCTGGGGTCTCACCTACGTCTATCGCGACACCCGCGACCTGACGCGGGGCTTCGGCGGCAACACCGCCGGCGACCCGCTGGCCACCTCGTGGGGCAGCAGCGGCGCCCAGCACGAATTCGATCTCAGCGGATCGGTCACCATCAAGAGCGCCGTCAACATCTCGACGTTCGTCCGCGTGAGTTCCGGCAACCGGTTCACCCCCATGGTGTCGGGCGACGTGAACGGCGACGGGTATTCCAACGACCGCGCGTTCATCTTCGATCCCGCCACGACCACCGACCCCACGCTGCGCGCCGGCATGCAGGCCCTGCTCGACGGGCTCTCCGGCAACCCGCGCGCCTGCCTGGCCAACCAGCTCGGGCAGATCGCCGGCCGCAACAGTTGCGTGGGTCCGTGGTCGCTCGCCATGGGTTCGGTCAACATCCAGCTCGTCTCCGACGCCGTGAAGCTCCCGTCGCGCCTCACCATCGGGCTCAGTCTGGCCAATCCGCTCACCGGCGTCGATGCGCTCGTGCACGGCGGGAACAACCTGTCGGGGTGGGGCCAGCAGCCGCTCATCGACCCGACCCTGCTGTACGTGCGCGGCTTCAACCAGTCGACGCAGCAATATCAGTACGAGATCAATCCGCGGTTCGGGAATTCGGCCATCGCGCAGACCGCGGCCCGGGCGCCCTTCCGGGCCACGCTCGACGTCCGCGTGGCGGTGGGGCCGGACCGCAACGTGCAGCAGCTGGAGCAGCTCCTCCGTGGCGGCGGTCGCGGCGGGGCCGGCCGCGGCGGCGCGGGCTTCGCGGGCCGCGGCGGCCGCGGCGGCGCCCCCTCGGGACGCCCCAGCGAGCTGGCGATCAAGAACCGGTACGTCCGCGGGTATCCGAATCCGATGGATCAGATGCTGCGCCAGAAGGATTCCCTCAAACTCAACGACGCGCAGACCGACAGCCTGATCCGGATGAACAAGGAGTTCACGAGTTCGGTGGACTCGATCTGGACGCCGATCGCCCAGTACCTGGTGGCCCTCCCCGACAACTTCGATATCAACGACGCCTACGACCACGTGAGCAAGGGCCAGAACTCCACGATCGATCTGCTGGTGGCCTACGCGCCGCGGGTGAAGGGGCTGCTCACGAGCGAACAACTCCGCGAGCTCCCGCCCTTCCTGGCGGCATTCCTCGACCCGCGCACGCTGCGCGAGATCCGGCCGGGCCGCGCCTTCGGGTTCGGGGGCGGGCGGGGCGCGGGCGGGTTCGGAGGCGGCGGCGGGGGTGGCGGCGGCGGGCGGGGCGGTCGCGGCGGCTGAGAACGGCGGGCCGCGACGCCCGATCGACGGTCAGCAGTACTCGTCGAAAGCCGCTTCGAGATCCCTGGCGATCTCCTCGGCCGGCCGGCCCTCGATCTGCCAGCGCTCGAGCATGAACACCAGCTTGCCGTCCTTGAGCAGCCCGATCTGGGGCGAGGACGGCGGGTAGCCGGTGAAGTAGCTCCGGGCACGGGCCGTGGCCTCGGCGTCCTGCCCCGCAAACACCGTGGTGAGGTGGTCGGGCTTCCGGTCGTGCCGGATGGCGATCGCGGCGGCCGGGCGGGCGTTGCGCGCCGAGCAGCCGCACACCGAGTTCACGACCACCATCGTCGTGCCCTTCGCGTCCCGGAGCGCCGCGTCCACGGCGTCCGGCGTGCGCAGTTCTTCAAATCCGATCCCGCTCAGTTCGGCGCGCATCGGCGCCACCAGCGGTTCGGGATACATGGTCGGGGCGTTCGGCAGTTGCATGCTCATCTCGGGACTCCCTCAGTACTCGTCGCGCACCAGCGCGAGAATGGCCTGCTGCGGAACGACGAGATAGCGCTCGCTGTCGAACGTGATCTCGACCGCAGCCTTGCGGAAGAACAGCGCGTAGTCGCCCTCGCGGGCCTGCATGGGGACGAAGCGCGTTTCGCGTGCCGGCGCACGCCACGGTTCGTCGCTGCCGGCATCGGGACTCGGCAGGGGAAGTCCCGGGCCCGTGGCGACGATCTTCCCGCCCTGAACCGCCTGGTTGTCCACGGCGGTCGGCGGCAGGTACAGCCCCACGTTGGTCCGTTCCTCGCCGTCCTCGACTTTCACGAGCACGCGATCGCCAACGACGATCAGCTCCTTGTTCTTCCGCTGCATGCGAGGAATATAACGGTCGATGGGGAGGTCCGGCTCCCGCCGGTCAGTCCAGCGCCCCGTCCAGGCGGCCCAGCGCTTCGGGGAAGTTCCGCCGCCCGAAGCCGAGGCGAATCCCCCGGCTGGCCCCGTCGAAGACGGTGCCGGGGAGCAGCAGCACACCGGCCCGGCGCAGGACGTCGGCGCACCACGCGTCCGGCTCCCCCGCGCGAAGGGTGGGAAAGGTCACCGGACCGGCGACCGGCGGCGTCCACTGAAAGCGATCCTCGCGGCGCGCGAAGAATGCGTCCAGCAGCGCCAGGTTGCTCCGGACGATTCCCCGGTTCCGCTCGAGAATGGTCTCGCCGGTGGTCAGCGCGGCCGTGGCCAGCAGTTCGCTGGGCCCGCTGCTGCAGATGGTGGTGTAGTCCTTGATGCCGGCGGCGCAGGCCAGCAGTTCCGCGTCGCGGGACGCCAGCCACCCGATGCGGAGGCCGGGGAGCCCGTAGGCCTTGGACATCACTCCCAGCGACACCGCCCGCTCGTACACGTCGCAGGCCGCCGGCAGCCGGTCGGCCGGCGAGTACTCCAGCCCCCGGTACACCTCATCGAAAAACAGGACCAACCCGTGCCGGCGGGCGAACGCCACGACGGCGTCGAATACGGGCCGGGAGAAGTGGTGGCCGGTGGGGTTGTGCGGCGCGTTGACCACGAGCAGCCGGGTCTGCGGGCGCAGGAGCTTCGGGAGCTGGTCAGGATCGGGCGCCCAGGTTACCGGGTCCGCCGACCAGGGCGAGACCTCGGCGCCCGCTGCCCGGGGGAGTTCGTAGAGCGACTGATAGCAGGGCCACTGGACGATGGCGTGGTCGCCGGGCCGCAGGAGCCCGTTTGCGAGCGTAAACACCGCCTCCTGGGCTCCGGAGTGCACCAGCACGCCATCGGGCGTCAGATCGTCGTACAGCGCCGCTATGGCCGCCCGCAGCGCGGGCGCCCCGGCCGTCTCGGTGTAGCCGAGCCGGAGTTCCGCCAGCTGCCGGGCCGCGTCGGGCACCAGGGCGAGCAGGTCGCCCACGCTCAGCGTCTCGCAGTCGGAGCCGGAGAGTTGGTAGGGGGCCGCGAATTCACGATCCGCGAAGTACCGCTCGAGCAGGAAGGGCGCGGGCTGCATCGCGGGCGGTCAGGGCCCCGCCTGATGCTCGCGTTCGCGCTCGTGCTTCACGTGCAGTTCGGCGGCCACGATGGTGCGGCGCACGAGGGTCACGATGAGCGCCAGGAGCGCCGCCCAGGCGCAGACGGTCAACTCGCGGGTCCAGAAGGTGCTCAGCGTCAGCCCCGGCCAGTCGTGCCAGCCCGCGCGGGCGGTGCCGGTGGGCTCCCGTCCGACCCAGATGAGGAACAGGCTGGTGACCATCTCCCCGACCACGACCCCGAGCCCGAACAGCGGTGCCCGCCAGATCCACTTCCGCAGGGGGTAGTTGGCCAGATGTCCGGTGGTCATGCTGCACACGAACACGACGCCGAGCAGGAAGGTGCCCACGATGTAGACCCAGCTGGTGGGCCAGCCATGGGTGAGCACGATGGATCGGTAGAACCGCAGCACGACCCCGGTCACGAGGGCCATCTCCACGAGGCTGAACGACAGGCGCCGGAACGCCTTCGTCTCGTCCAGCCGCATTTCGACCGTGTGGCGGGGAAAGTAGGATGCCATAGGTGGTGCGTTCGTCCTGTCGGCCAGTTGGAGACCGGGAATGGACCGCCGCCGTGGCGCCCCCGAATCTCAACATACGGCATTCGCCGCGGCGCGTGAACCAGCACCGACGGGACCGGACCCGGCGTCAGGTCAGGAATTCGTGAAGCAACGAATGGAAATGATGTACCCCATTCTCGCGCTTCGCGGAATAGCGCCCCCGGTCGTAGATGCGCGACCGGAGGTTTCGCTGCACCGTTTCGCAGATCTCGATGTCCTCATCCTGGATCTCGTCGCTGAACGCCACGAGGCGGGTCCACCGTCCGTCGGTCGCAGGATCGGCCGGCGGATCGGCCGCGAACCACTCGAACACCACGCGTGTGCGGTCGTGGGACAGCGGGAGTACCACGTTGGTCTGCATCTGCCCCATGTAGACGTTGAGCATGATGTTGGGGAAGATCCAGACGTAGAACGCCTCCGGCACGTCGGCGGCGGTCGGCACGTACTTGCGATCGGCGGCCGCGGCCGGCACCGGCCGCAGGGGCGCGTGCTGAAAGGAGAAGTACCGGTGCGGTTCCACACGGTACTGGTCGTAGTCGAGTTCCTTGTGCAGTCCCGGATGCACCACCGGCACGTGGTATCCCTCGAGGTAGTTGTCGACGTAGACCTTCCAGTTGCAGGCGAGGTCGTACTCCTTCCGCATCACGTAGCGCATGGACGCGCAACGGAAGGGCGCCACGCGCTGCGGAATGTCCTCGAGCACCTCCTCCAGCGGCGGCGCCTTGCCGTCGAGGTTCACGAAGACGAGCGGCCCCCAGGTGGCCACGGCCACGGGGCGCAGCCGCATCTCCTCGGGGTGGAAGTCCTCGACGCCTTCCATTTCCGGGGCGTGCAGCAGCCCGCCGGCCAGATTGTACGTCCACCCGTGGTACCGGCACTGCAGCGTCTGGCGCCGCCCGCATCCCTGGGCCACGGGGCCGGCGCGGTGCAGACAGACGTTGTAGAAGCCGCGCAACCCGTCTCCATCCCGCACGACGACCACCGACTCGTTTCCGATCTCGACCGTGATGTAGTCGCCGCGCTGCGCCAGCTGCTCGGTCCGGCCGGCCAGCTGCCAGGTGTGCGCGAACACCCGCTCGCGCTCCAGTTCGAGGTACACGGGATCGTTGTACAGCCGCGCCGGAATGGTGGCGGCCTTCGCGATGTCCGGGTCGAACGGGAAGATGAGCGGCATGGATGGACGGCGGGGTGGTCGGCGATGAAGGGACCGCGTGCCGCGGTGGGCCGGCGGCGGCTATCGAATGATGTGCCCGAGCCGGCCCCAACGAATGTCGGTGACGAACGACAGGGGCCGGTGGCTGGCCTCCCCGTCGCAGTCGTTGAGTCCGCCCGGGCTGGGTCTGTACGAGTAGTACACGAACAGCGGACGGCCGCGCACGTTGTCCCGCGGCACGACCCCCCAGTAGCGACTGTCCTTGGAACAGTACCGGTTGTCGCCCATCATGAAGTAGTCGCCCGGGGGAATGAGCAGCGGTCCCCAGTTGTCGTGCGTCGGCACGGCCGGCGCCGAGCCGAAGCGCGTGTCGCGGAGGGCGATCCGTTTCTGCCAGTCGAACAGGGGGCTGGTATCGTCGGGGCGCGACTGTGCCGGATCGCCCACGAAACCGCGGGCGCCGGGCCCCTGCCGCTGGGCGACGCCGTTCACGTACACCACGCCGTCGCGCATGTACACCGTGTCGCCCGGCATCCCGATGAGCCGCTTGACGAGCGTCGGCGTCGGGTCGTGCCCCATCTGCGCCTCGTCCGCCTGATACGGCGACACGAACACGACCACGTCACCGTGGTGCGGGTCCGAGTAGCCCGGCAGGCGGACGTTGGTGAACGGGATGTTCGGGCCGTAGACGGCCTTGTTCACGAACAGCCAGTCGCCCACCAGCAAGGTCGGGATCATGCTCCCCGACGGGATCTTGAAAGCCTCGACGAAGAAGGTGCGGATGAAGAGGAAGATCAGGACGGCGCCGCCGATCGACTTCACGTTCTCCCAGAGCCAGCCCCGCCGTCCGGCGGCGTTCGATCCCCCCCCGCGTCCCTTGCGGGCTTCGGCGACGACGTTGGTGGAGGCGGAGGCGCGGGAGGGCTTCCCGGATTTCGGAGACTTGGCCACGCGGAATGGTTCGGGCTCGAGAAGAGAGTGACAGCGGCCGACGACCGGAATCTACGCCACTCTACGCGAACTGGCACGGCGTGGTTCCCGGCGGCGGGAGCGGAGACAACAAAGGGCGCGCTGTGAGCGCGCCCTCGCTGTGTGAAGCCGGGGGGACTACTTGACGTGCTTGCCCACGAGCTTCGTCATCTCGAACATCGAGACCTTGCCCTTGCCACCGAAGACGGCCTTGAGGTTGGCGTCGGCGTTGATCATGCGACGCTCCTTGGCATCCTGCAGACCGTGCTTCTTGATATACGCCCAGAGCTTCTTGGTGATCTCGGTCCGCGGCATCGGGGAGGAACCCACGACCGTGGCGAGAATCGCATCCGGCTGGACGGGACGCATGAACGCGGCGTTCGGCTTCCGCTTCACCTTCTTTTTCGGCGCGGCCTTTTTCGCCGTCTTCTTCGCGGGCTTCTTCGCCGCCTTCTTCACGCTCTTCTTGGCGGACTTCTTCTTCGCCGACTTCTTCGCTGCCTTCTTCGCGGGCTTCTTACCGGCCTTTCTCGCCGTCTTCTTGCCCTTTTTCGCGGCCATGTGCTCTCTCCTGGATTTGTGAAACGGAGTGGTCTTCTCAGAGGGAACCGCTGTCCGTCGCGCGGAAAGGTAAAACACTCCCACCCGGACGCAATAGGAATTTTGTGGCGTTTCCCCTCTGGGGCGCGCCGGTTTCCCCTCGAAGAATGGGCCGCGCGGCGCCGGTCAGCGCAGGTGCGCCACCAGCCAATCGGCCAGCGCACCGAGCACCGCGGGGCGGACCGCACGCGTGGCCAGCATCCCGTAGCGGGCCGGATTCCCCACCGAATCGGGGACGAAGAGGTGATCGGTCGCGGCGAATTTCCGCACCGTCACGTCGTGATTCCCCCCGGCGCGGAAGGCCGCCGCGAGGGTGTCCGCCTGCTCGGGCGTCACCTGCTGGTCGGTCTCCCCCTGCAGGATCAGCACCGGCACCCGTACCCGGCGCGCCGTCTGCACCGGGTCGTACGAGAGGAAGTAGCGCATCCACGCGACGGCCGCCGCCAGGCTGTCGGTAGCCGCCGCGCTCTCGGCCAGGGCCGCCTTCCGCTCCGCGGGCGTGAGGCCCGGCGCGTTCGCCACCGCGTTCCGCTGCTGGAAGTCGAGAATCCGCCGGCCCGTGTACGCCGGCCCCGCCAGCAGCACGATGCCCCGCAGCCGCGGGTCGGTGGACGCCACCAGCGGTGCGATCAGCCCGCCCTCGCTGTGGCCCACGAGCCCCAGCCGCGCGCCGTCGATCTCCGGGCGCCCCCGCAGATACGACAGCGCCGCGCGAATGTCGTTCGCGTAATCCGCCGAAGTCGCCGTCGCCGGGCCGGCGCTCGACCCGTTGATGCCGCGGTCGTCCAGGCGCAGCGTGGCGATGCCACGCCGCGCCAGCGTGTCGGCCACCTGCCAGAAGGGACGATATCCGTCGACGATCGGGATCCGTTCGTCGCGATCCTCGGCGCCCGACCCCGTGATCGTCACCACCGCCGGCACCCGGCCCGGCCGCGCCGTGGGCAGCGTGAGCGTGCCGGTGAGCGACAGCCCCTCCGGCGTGTGCACGGTCACGTCCTCGGCGGTGTACGGCGCCCCCGGCGGGGCGCCGTAGTCGATCGGACTGGAGACGAGCGGATGGGCGCCGGCCAGCCGGATCACGGCCACCCCCTGCACGGGAATCGCCGCCCCGAGCAGCATGCCGTCGGTACCCACGGCGACCCGGATGGCCGCCGTGCCGATGTGCACCACCACGGAGTCGGCGCCGTTGCGCGCGATCACGGCGGGCACGGTCTGGCCCCCCGACACCATGAACAGCGGGACGGTATCCACCGCACCACCCATGGCCCGGGCGCGGCGGATTGCCTGCTCGATCATCGCGAACGAGGGATTGATGTAGGGCACCACGCCGGCCTGCGTCGCCAGGTGCTCCACCCGCGACACGTTGCCGGAAATCGCCACGGTCACCGAATCGCCCGTGAACGTCAGCTCGGCGCGCTGCAGGGGCGCCGTGTCGTCCTTGGCCAGCCGGAAGAACGCGTTCGTCATCTCCGGTACGTGACCGTCGGGCGCCAGGGTCAGCCCGTAGTGCCAGCGGGCGCCCGCGGACTTGTCGATCAGATCCACCTCGAGACGCGCCGCCGTCCGCTGCACCACTTCGCTGGAGACCGTGTCGCGCCCCAGCAGCATGCGGAAGGTGTAGGGCGCCGCGTCCTGCGCGCCGGCCGTCGTTCCGATCGCCATCAGCAGGACGACGATCGCATTGGCAACGTGCTTCATGGCTGTTCAGCCCTCCACGCGAAATAGGAATAGACCACGGCTCCGAACGAGGCGGCCGTGATGGACCCGATCAGGACGCCGAAGCTGGCCCGCGCCGGGAGGAACACCGACAGGAGCGAGACGACACCGGCGGCGGTCATCATGTACCCGCCCACGCGGTGCGTCTTCATCCACACCGAGTCGCTGCTGAGCGTCCAGGGTGTGCGGATGCCGAACCACCAGTTGGGCCGGGCGCGGGGCATCACGTTGCCCATGATCAGCGTCATCGTGCCGACGATGACCGCTGCCAGGCGGGCCGTATCCGGCATCGGCCACCCCAGCGCGCGACCGATCACCGCCACGTGGACCACGGCCAGCAACGTGATCACGGCGTTGATCACCAGATCGTAGGTGCCCTGGAACTTGGCGTAGTTGGCCCGCCGCGGATCGATGTACGGCAACCCCCGCATGAACCCCCAGATGGCGAGCGCCATGACCGGCAGGAGAAACGCGCCCACCAGGCGGCTGCTGAATCCGTTGGGCGTGCCGTTGATGTCCCAGTGCGTGGCCATCGGATCTGGCAACCGGGAGTACACCGCCACCGAGAGGAGCAACGCGCCCGCGATCGGGCCCGCCGGGAACCACTTACGCATGCTTCCTCCCCGGCCGCACCCAGTCGAGCAGCTGCTCGACCACGTCGTCGAACACGGTGGTGTTGAGTTCGTACATGATCTGCTGCCCATGGCGCTCGGACAGGATGAGCCCGGCATCGCGCAGGACGCCCAGATGCCGCGAGATCGTCGGCCACGCCGTTTCGAACTGTTCGGCGATCTCGCCCGACGTCCGCGGCCCCTTGCGCAGGAGTTTCAGAATTTCCCGCCGGGTCGGATCGGCCAGCGCCTTGAACGCGGAATCCATGGCGCCGAGTATAAGCTAATTAGCTAATTATGCAAGTATCCCTTGCGTACCTGCCGGTTCGAGGAACGCGTGGGCGGTTGCTCTCACCGCGCCGACGGATCGCCGGCGGCGCTCGGAGCGAGCCTACTCCATTCCCCGCAGCAGCTCCATCATCCGTACGTCCCACGGGTCCGCCGCCGGGTCGTCCTCGGCGATGTCGGGGTGTTCCTGCGGCGTTTCCAGAATGCACGGCACGCCGGCCGTTCTGGGATCGTGCAGGAGCCACCCGAAGGGGGCGGCGCCGATCTGCCCCTCGCCGATCAGCGCGTGGCGGTCCCGGTTCGAGCCCAGCGCGCCCTCGCTGTCGTTGAAGTGGAAGAACCCGGGCCGCTCCCCCGTCGCCTGCTCGAACTCGTCCAGCACGCGAGCCTGGGCCTCGGCGCTCTCCGCGATGGTGAACCCGGACGCGAACAGGTGGCAGGTGTCGAGCCCGTACCCCGTCCGCGGGCGTAGCGCGGCCGGCACCCGCTCCAGAATGCCCGCCACCTCGGCCGGGGTGCGCCCCATCGTGCGGCCGGCGCCGGCGGTGTTCTCGACGAGCAACCGGGTGGCGCCGTCGACGCGCTCCAGGGCGTGGGTGATCGCGGCCGCGATCCGGTCCAGCGCCGCCTCGCGGTCGTCGTCGGTGGCGGCGCCCGGGTGGAAGCACACCGCGCCGACCCCGAGCGCGGTGGACCGCTCCAGCTCCTTGGCGAGCCCGTCCCGCGCCCGCGTCCACTTGGTCTCGTCGGGGGTGGCCGTGTTGAGCACGTACGCCGCATGGACGACGACGTGTCGGGGCGCGATCGCCGCGTCGGCGAGCGCTTCGCGGAACCGCTGCACGCGGTCCGGCTTGATCGAGACCTTGTCGCCGTAGTACTTGGGAATGGCCGTGAACACCTGGAGCGCCGTCATCCGGGCGCTGGCCGCCCGCCGGACCGCCATGTGAATGCCGCCGTTGGCGATCGTGTGTGCGCCCAGGAACCGCGGCGCCGCGCCGGCCGCCGCCATCACCGCTCCTCGGGCGGGGAGTCGCTCAGGTCGAGCATCCGCGACCCGGCGACGTACTCCACCGTCTGGGGATCCCGCAGCTTGCCGAGGCGCTTGACCACGTCGGCAATGCGGCGCGCCTGTTCGTGGATTACGCGGATGTGTTCGTTGGGATCGGCGGCGCTGTCCTGCTCCTCCAGCATCAGGAGTTCAGCGTGTCCCAGGAGCGCCGAGAGCGGGTTGTTGATCTCGTGCTGGAGGGCGATGCTGGTTTCGCCGATGCCGGCCATCCACCGTGCCTTGGCCAGCGCCTCTTCGGCGGCGCGCCGCTGCGCCTCCTGCGCCATCCGCCGCTGGGCGATGACGAGGCGCGCCCGCAGGTTCTCGGGGGTGGTGGGTTTCGACATGTAGTCGTCGGCGCCGGCCTCCAGCACCTGACCCAGATCCTCGTGCGTGCTCCGTCCCGTGAGCACGACCACGAACGTCTCGTGGCGTTCATCCGCGGCGCGGATCTTCCGGCACAGTTGGAGCCCGTCCATGCCGGGCATCTCGATGTCGACGACGGTCAGCGGAAACCGCTCCGTTTCGTAGAGGCCCCACGCCGCCGCGCCGTCGGTGGCGATCACCGGTTCGTATCCCAGACTCACCGCCACGGCGTTCACCAGCGCCCTGATGGTTTCGTCGTCGTCGGCAATGAGGATCTTCACGGGTCGTCTGACGGTTGCGGGTGCGGGGCCGGTGGCGCGAACGCCGGGCCGGAATCCGGCCGGGTTCGCCGTCCGCTGAATGTGGTGGATTGTCGCGCCCGTGGCGAGCCCGGTTCGCGTTGGCTCGACCGGGGGCGGCGGGTATCTTTACCGGAGGCTCGCCCTCTGCGAGCCCCTCGCACCCGGCACGATTCGAGACTCGCCCATGTCCTCATCCGACCGCATTGCTCCGCTCGCGGCCTTCAATGGCACGCGCCGTGTTCCCCCTCCCGTCAACGAGCCCGTCCGCGCCTATGCGCCCGGATCTTCCGAGAAGGCCTCGATCAAGAAGCGCCTGGCGGCGATGGCCGCCGAGCGGATCGACATCCCGATGGTGATCGGGGGCACTCCGGTGCGGACGGGGAAGACCGGCAAGGCCGTGATGCCGCACGACCACAAGCACGTGCTCGCCGACTGGCATCAGGCGGCGCCCGAGCACGTGGAACAGGCGATCGCGGCCGCCAAGTCGGCGCACGCCGACTGGGCGAACTGGGCCTGGGAAGACCGGGCGGCGGTGTTCCTGCGGGCCGCCGAACTCCTGGCCACCACGTGGCGCGACACGGCGAACGCGGCGACGATGCTCAACCAGTCGAAGACCGTCTATCAGGCCGAGATCGACTCGGCGTGCGAACTGATCGACTTCTGGCGATTCAATCCGCACTACGCGCAGGAGTTGTACGACGAACAGCCGCTCTCCAACCACACGATGTGGAACCAGCTCGACTACCGTCCGCTGGAGGGCTTCGTCTACGCCGTCACGCCGTTCAATTTCTCCTCGATCGCCGGCAATCTGCCCACCTCGCCGGCGCTGATGGGCAACACGGTGCTGTGGAAGCCGGCGTCCAGCGCCATGCTCTCCGCCCACTACATCCTGCAGGTGCTCGAGGCGGCCGGACTGCCGCCGGGCGTGATCAATCTCGTGAGCGGCGACGCCTCGATGATCAGCGACATCGCGCTCTCGCACCCCGACCTGGCCGGCGTGCACTTCACCGGCAGCACGATGGTGTTCAACAACATGTGGCAGACCATCGGCGCCAACATGTCGCACTTCCGGTCGTACCCGCGCATCGTGGGCGAGACCGGCGGCAAGGACTTCATCCTCGCGCACCCGTCGGCCGAACCGGAGGCGCTGGCGGTGGCCATCGCCCGCGGCGCGTTCGAGTACCAGGGACAGAAGTGCTCGGCGGCAAGCCGCGTGTACGTACCCAAGTCGCTCTGGCCCGCCGTCCGTGACCGGCTGGTGGCGATCATGGAAGACATGCGGATGGGGGACATCCAGGACTTCCGCAACTTCCTGGGGGCCGTCATCGACCAGAAGGCGTTCCGGAAGATCAGCGAGTACATCGCCGACGCCAAGCGCAACGCCCGGGTCATCGCCGGCGGCAACGCCGACGATTCGGTGGGCTACTTCATCGAGCCGACGCTGGTCGAGACCGACGACCCTGGCTACCGGCTGCTGTGCGAGGAGATCTTCGGCCCGGTGCTGACGGCGTACGTGTACGACGACGCCAAGTGGGCCGAGACGCTCGACGCCATCGACCGGACGTCGCCATACGCGCTCACCGGCGCGATCTTCTCCACCGATCGCCGCGGCGTGCGCGAGGCGATGGCCACGCTGCGCAACAGCGCCGGCAACTTCTACGTGAACGACAAACCCACCGGCGCCGTCGTGGGCCAGCAACCGTTCGGGGGCGCGCGCGGGTCCGGCACCAACGACAAGGCCGGATCCAAGCTCAACCTCGTGCGCTGGGTGAGCACGCGGAGCGTGAAGGAGACCTTCTCCCCGCCGCAGGACTACCGGTATCCATTCATGGGCGAAGAGTGAGGCGGTGAGGGAGCGGGGCCGGCGCGCCGCCCGGCATTCGTGCCGCTCGACGCCACGGCCCCACCTGCTCCCCCGCGCGCAAATGCGAATCCTGAACCAATCCGAAGTCACGGAGCTCCTCCCCATGGGCGAGTGCATTCCGCTCATGGAAGCCGCGCTGGCGTCGCTCTCCCGCGGGGAGGTCGTGCTTCCGTTACGCCCCGTGATGCGGATTCCGGGCACGCACGACGTGTTCGCGATGATGCCGGCGTATTCGGCCGCGCTGCCGGTGTTCGGCGTCAAGATGATCACGGTGTTTCCGGGCAACCACGGTACCGCCCTCGATTCGCACCAGGGCGCCGTGCTGCTGTTCGACGCGAAGACCGGCACGCTGGCCGGCATGCTCGACGCCTCGTCGATCACCGCCGTGCGCACCGCCGCGGTCTCGGCCGTGGCCACCAATCTGCTCGCCCGAAAGGACGCGTCCTCGCTGGCGCTCATCGGCAGCGGCGTACAGGCCCGCACCCACCTCGAGGCGATCGCGCTCGTGCGGCCGCTGACCGCGGTGCGCGTGTTCAGCCTCGACTGGAAACACGCCAAGGCCTTCGCCGCATGGGCCGGGGCGTCGCTCGAGATCGCCGTCGAGGTATGCGACAGCCCCGAATACGCGGTCAGCGACGCCGACATCGTCTGCACGGTTACCTCGTCGCGAAATCCGGTCCTGTTCGGCGACTGGCTGCAACCGGGCATGCACGTCAATGCCGTGGGCGCCTCGCAACCGGACGCCCGCGAACTGGACAGCAACGCCGTGGCGCGGGCGCGCCTGTTCGCGGACCGTCGCGAATCGCTGGTCCATGAGTCGGCGGACTACCTGGTACCGATGCGCGAGGGACGGATTTCGGAACAGCACGTGGTGGCCGAACTGGGGGAGATCCTGACCGGCACCGCCAGAGGACGCGAGAGCGCCGAGGAGATCACCCTGTTCAAATCGCTCGGGTTGGCCGTGGAGGATCTGGCGGCCGCCGCGCACGTCCTCGCCAAAGCCGAACGCGACCACATGGGCACCGAGGTCGCGCTGGGCGGTTTGCGACCCAGCGACGACCGCTGACCGCCGGCCGCACCCGCCGCGGCCGGTGAAGTACGGGCGGCCGCCAGTGGCCGGAAAGCCCCGGGATCAGGGCTTCTTCTGGTGCGCGATGGACCGGTAATACTCCTCGACCAGCGCACGGAAGGCCGGCGGTACGTCTCCCGAACGCCCCAGCAGCACGCGCTGGTCGTCGTTGCCGAGGGTCCGACGGAGCGCGAATTCGAACGCCTTCATCCCCTCGATCACCTGCGACCGCAGGGCGACCGCGGCCGACGTGTCGGCCAGCGCGCCCGGCCGGCTCACGGCGCGAAGGTTGTCGATGGCGCGGTCCAGCTCCGACACGTCGATCCCCTGCCGCGCCAACAGGCCGCGCAGGGTGTCGGCGTCCGCCATGCGCTGTGACAGCTCGCGGGAGAACTGCTGCGCCTCGGCGGGCGTGAGCGCGGGGCCGTTGGCCGCGCCCATGCGCGATGGACCACCGCCGCCGCGCATCGCACCGCCCCCACCGCGTTGACCCGACTGCGCACGCTGCCCGCCGCCGCCCCCGTTCTGGCCTTGCTGGCCCTGCTGGCCCTGCTGGCCTTGCTGACCCTGCTGGCCTTGCTGACCCTGCTGGCCCTGCTGGCCTTGCTGGCCTCCCTGCCCCTGCTGGCCTTGCTGACCCTGCTGGCCCTGCTGTGGTTGCGCGCCAGGCTGCCCCTGCTGCCCCCGACCCTGCTGTGTCTGCTGGCCGCCCGGTTGCCGCCCGCCGGCGTTCTGTTCCTGCTGTTGCCGCAGCCGCTCGCTCACCGACTGGAGCCCCTGCACCAACGAGCGCATGCGATCGAGCGCCTCGGCCTGTTGCTGCTGTGAGCTCTGGCGACCGGCCGCCTCGGCGGCCTGCTGGAGCTGCCGCCCCAAATCGGCGATGTCGCGGCCCACCGGCTGCTGTTGCTGGCTCAGATACTGCTGCGGCGCGGTTCGCGTCGCATTCTGCGCCAGATAGCCGAGCCGGTCGGAGGTGCCGCGCTTCTTGAGCGAGTCCGAGGCCTCGGCAATCTGCCGCGACGCCTCGGGTTGGTCGCGGCGGTTGTCCAGCGCCATCCGGTCGAGCCGGTCGGTGAGAGAGCGGACCGAGTCGCTCATCGCCTTCTGCTGGGCGGCGATGGACTGGCGGAGTTCCTGCTGCTGGCCCGCCTCCGTCTGGCCGAGCCGGTCGATATCGCTGGACACGCGCTGCTGCTGATTGGCCAGGGTGCGCTGCGTGTTCCGGGCGTCCTGCAGGTCGCGCTGCGCCCGTTGGCTCCGCTCGCGTTCGAGCAGGCGGCGGGCGTCCTCCAACTGCTGCAACGCCTGTTGCGAGCTCGCCGCCCCCTGCTGCCCGCGATCGGCGGCGGCACGGCGCATGGCGTCGGCGGCGTTCTGGAGTTGGCGGGCGGCGTCGGCCAGCGACTGCGACTGCTGCTCCCGCGCCAGCCGTTCGAGCTGCCGGGCCTGCTGTTCGGCCTGTTGCGCCAGCTGGCGCTGATCGGCACCCGACGAGGCGCCACCGGCGCCCATCTGTCCCAGGCTGTCGGCCTTTCGCTGCGCGCGCTCATCCTGCTGCTGCTGCCGGGCGGCGAGTTGGCGCAGCTTCTCCATGACCTCGTCGACCTGCTGATCGGCCTGCTGCTGTTGCTGCTGTTTCTGGTCCTGTCCCCGCTGCACCGTCTCGTACTGGTTGCGGAGGCGGTCCTTGTTCAACTCGAAGATGTCGGCGAGGTCCTGCGCGTTGGCGCCGCCGCCCCCGCCGCCACCACCACCCCCGCCGCCCTGCGACACCTGGATGTCGTGGAACACGGCCTCGGCGCGTTGCAATTCGGCCAGCGCGCGCTGCTCGCTGGGCAGAGCCGAGTGCGGGCTTCCCGACGCCAGCCGCTGTTCGGCCGTGTCCATCTGCGGTGCGGCGCGGCCGAGGATCTCCGAGATCTTCCGGAAGCCGGAGTCCGTGGCGGCGATCCCGCGTTCGACCAGCCGCCGCGAGAGCTCGGCGGTCTGTTCGCGCAGCTTCTGCTGGGCCAGCCGCAGGGTGGCCAGGTTCTCCTGAAGATCCTTGGCGGCGTAGCCGGCGCTGTCGCGGGAAAGATTGAAGGTGCCGGCGATGATCTCGCGCTGCTGCTGCGAGAGTTGGTTCGACTGATTCTGCCCCTGCCCGCTCTGGCCGCCGTTCCCCCCATTCTGCCCCTGCCGGTACTCCTGTTCGTACGGGCGCACGGTGAGGAAGTAGATGTCGCTGGTGGCGCGTTGGGGGCCGCTCACGGTGTTGTTGTCGGTGGCCCGGGCGTAGTAGGACACCACGTCGCCGGGCTGCAGGCTGTCGTCCTCGAGCATGAAGGTGTACCCCGCCGAGATGTCGCGGAGCACGCGGCGGGTGGCGTCGCTCAGCGGCACCGTCCGTTCCGCACCGCCGTTCACCGAGTAGGCCAGCTCGAGCCGCGCCACGCCGTAGTCGTCTTCGGCCTTCGCTTCGGTGTACACCTCGTCCACGGCGAGCACCCGCTGATCGCGGCCCGGCTTGGTGAAGCTCACCGTGGGCGGGCGGTCGGGGAGCACGTCGATGTTGTAGTTCAGCGACGCCGTGGTGAGCCGGTCGTCGGCGGACTGCAGCTCGACCTTGTAGAACCCCGGATGCTGCACGCGGAGCATGGCGATCAGCCTGCCGTCGGCGCTGGCGGCCAACTGCAGGGTGTCGCGGCCGTCCACCACCACCCGTCCCCCCTGGGCCGGCACGGTGGGCGTGATGCGGATGCGCACCATCGTGCCGGCGAGCGCCGCGATGTCGCCGGTGCCGTCCACGTCGTGCGGGGGCAACTGGGTGTAGGCCGGGTACCGGTACTGCAGGTCGACCTGCTTCACGTACGGCAGGTTCGCCACGTCCAGGTGGAAGGTGGGCGAACGGACGCCGCTCGCCTCCACCGCGTAGTCCATGGGCGCGCCGACGTCGAACAGGCGGAAGGCGTATGCGCCCGTGCTGTCCGGCAGCATCAGCAGCCGGGTCCAGGTGGTGGAGTCGGCGGCCCGCACCACCAGTTCGACGTGCTCCGACTGGAATCCGTGCAGCGACGCGGTCACGAGCTGATCGCCGCCCTTGGCCACGGTCGTGTTGCCCGGCGTGACGTCGATCGAGAACAGTCCGGCCGGACTGGCCGTGCGCCAGGGTTCCAGCGAGACGCCCATGCCGTAGCGCAGCGACGCCGGTCCCACGAGCAGCGTGAGCATGGCGGTGGCGACCACGGCGGCGAAGATCGCGCCCGTGCGCGTGAGATCGGCGGCGTCCACCCGCCGCCCGTCGTCCACGGTCCGGATGGCCTCGAGCGCCGAGTGCAGGAGCCGCGAGGCCAGCGCGGGCGAGAGCGAGCCGCCGGCTGCCGGCGTCCGCGCCCCGACGTCCACGGCCGTCATCAGCGCGCCGTCCAGCGTCGGCTCGTGCTCCTCGAGGTAGAGGGCGACCTGTTCGTCGTCGGGATTGCGCCGCAGGGGAAGGATCAGGTAGCGCAGGGCCACCGCGACCACGGCCGCCAGCGCCACGACCCGCGTGATCAGCACCGGCGTCGGCGCGTAGCGCACCGCATTCATCACCCATGCCGCCACGGCGAGCACCACGAACCCCACCACCAGCGTGATCGTCGCCCCACGAAGCGCGCGTTTGAGCCGCCACCGCGCGCGGACGTCGCGGACGACCCCCGCCAGGCGATGCTGTTCGGTCAGGATTCCGTTTACGCTTTCCATGGCTCACGCCCTCCGGGGCACGTCGCTCATCCCGCGGCCCGCGACAGCCGGTTCGACAAGACGGTTTCGGCGGCCATCAACAACAGCGCGCCGAGCAGCAGGTACCACCAGATCCGTTGTCCCCGCTCGAGGTCCTCGGGCGACGACGTGGCCGCCGCGCTCGCCTGCGCCGCCGCTGCCGCGCGGCTGGTGACCGCCGCGATCAGTTCCTGCGGATCGAGATGCGACAGATCCGATTCTGCCGGATCAACGTTCACGGCGATCGGGCGGCCGCTGCCGATGGCCGTTGCCGCGTCGCGCAATTCGTAGAAGCCCGCTTCGTCCAACTCGGCCAGATGGTCGGCACCATTCGCATGAAGGCGCGTCCGGTGGCCCGAGGGCGACTGCAGGACGAGCGTCGGTCCTGCTCCGCCGGTCGTCCCATTCGTCTTATCCCCGAACATGGCAGTGAGTTCGCCGTGGCGCGAGAGGTCCAACACCTCTCCCGCTACGAACGACGAACGGGGATCGGCGTACCGTCCGGCGTACTTGGCCAACTGGTGCACGAACGGCAGGAACACCGGCTGCAACGGCAGGTCGGTCCAGTACTCGTCGAGCGTGGACCCCCAGAGCAGCACCTTGCCATCGCCATCGGCCCGTTCGACCAACGCAGGCGTCCCGTCGTCCATCCGGGCCAGCACCCCGGAGTCCCCCGGAACGGCGAGGGCGCGGTAGCGGAACATCCGTACCGTGGAGAAATCCCCGCTCCTCGGCGCCTGGAAGATCTCGAAGATCGGGCTCGAGTATTCCACGGCGGCCAGCGTGCCGCCGGCATGGTCGGTCCGATCGACCACCGGCCCGACCCGGGCCGGCAGTAGGGCCTGCCATTCGCTGGACCACGCCGCGGTCTGTTCGTCGCCTGGCACGATGAGCAAGCCGGCGCCGCCGGCCACGAGCTCGCGCAACCGGGCACCAACCGCCCCCGCCGGCGGGCGCACCTCGTTCAGAATCACCAGCGAGCGGCGCTCGAGGTCCGACGGGCGTACGATGTTCTCGGCCTTCACCTGCACGTCGAAGCGTGGGCGGGTCCCGATGCTCAACGCCCGACTCACGAACAGGCTCTGGTTGCGGCGCGCGCGCGCCGGTTCGATGACCAGCACCGACACCACCTCGTCGGGCGCCAGCGTGAAGTGAAACGCATCGTTGGCCGGCAGCGCGTCGTGGTCGATGCGCACGCTGCCGCGGGTGGCCGCGGTGGGAACGGACTGCGACGAGAACCGCACCTGGGCCGCGCCCGAGGCGGGCACCGTGATCCGCCGCGTCTGGATGTCGCGCCCGCCGAGCGAGAGAATCGCCGACACGGCCCGCGCATCGGCACCGACGTTCGTGACCCGGGCCGCCACGGTGACGTGGTCCCGCGACCCGGCGGCCGTATCGCGATCGGTGGTCACCTGGGTAACGGCGAGGTCGGCCACGGACTGCTCCGAAACGTCGACGGGGGTGACGATGGTCCCGTCGGGCAGTTCGACCTCGTCGCGCTGCACCCAACCCACCTTCTGGAAGTCGCTGATCAACACCACTTCGCGGCGGGGCAGATTGGACCCGCCGAGCACCTGGCCCGCGAACTTCAGCGCCGGCGCGTATCGCGTGCCCTGGGACGTGACCGTCGCGGCGTCGATGGCCCGGTCGAGCCGGGCGTGGTCACCGGTCGGCTCGCTGACCGCCACCGGATCCCGCGCGAACAGGACGACGGTGGCCCGGTCGCCGGCGCCGAGGTCGGCCACCGCCGCATGGGCGGCGGCCCTCGCCCGCTTCCAGTGGTCGCCGTAGCCCATGCTGTACGACTGGTCGAGCAGGATGATGCGTTCCCGGGCGCCGGCGAGCGCCGGTCCCGTCGGGATGGCGCGGTGCACGAAGGGTCGCGCGAACGCCGCCACGAGCAGGACGAGCGCCGCCAATCGCAGGGCGAGCAGCAGCAGATGCCGAAGCTTCTGCCGCCGCACCGACTGATAGGGGATCTTGTGCAGGAACATCAACGACGGAAACGCCACCACGGTCTTCCGTTCCCGGTGGATCAGATGGATGAGCACCGGGATGGCGAGGGCGGCGAGGCCGGCGACGAACGCGGGGGCGAGGAATCCCATCAGCGCACCCGCGTGAAGCGCTGGCGTGCCAGCAGGTAGTCGAACAGGGCCCGGTCCAGCGGCTGCGCGGTATCGAACATCGCGTAGTCCATGCGCTGGTCGCGCATCCGGTGCTCCAACTCCGTCACGTGCGCGGCGACCAGGTCCCGGTACTGGCGGCGGAGATACTCGGGCACGACGGGCATCCGCTCGCCGCTCTCCAGATCCACGAAGTTGCTGGCGTCGGGAAACGGGAACTGGCGCTCGTCGCGGTCGAGCACATGAAACAGGACCACGTCGTTGCCGCGCCCGCGCAGGAAACTCACGGCATTCACGATGTCGTCGGGCTCCTCATAGAAATCGGAGATCAGCACGACGATGCTGCGCCGCCGCAGTGATTCGGAGAGTTTGCGCAGGGGGTGCAGCAGGCGCGCCGGCCCCGGGCCGCCCGCCGCCGGCGCCGTCGCGGCGGGGGCGTTGCCGGCCCGCTCCAAGGCGTGCAGCACGAGCTGCAGGTGCTTGGCGGCCGGCGGCACGTACTCCACCAGATCGCCGTCGAAACTCGCCATCCCCACGCGGTCGCGCTGGGTGCTGGAGAAGTAGGTGAGCGCGGCGGCGAGATAGCAGGCGTACTGCAGCTTGGTGACTCCCGTGTCGCCCGCGCTGGGGCCGCGATAGTGCATCGACGGCGACACGTCGAGGAGCACCATCACGTTGGTGTTGGTGTCGGCCTCGAACTCCTTCACGTAATGGCGGTCGCTGCGCGCGAACAGCCGCCAGTCAATGCGCCGGATGTCGTCGCCGGGCATGTAGGCCCGGTGTTCGGCGAAGTCGGTGGAGGCGCCCAGGTGCGGCGACCGGTGGAGGCCGTTGATGAACCCTTCCACGACCACGCGCGCCAGCAGCTCCAGGTTCTGGATCTTGGCCAGAACCGCTGGATCGAGGAACGAGGTGGTGGGCAGGGTCGCGGTGGGCATCGGGGGCGGGGGGCGGGGGGCGTTGGTGGCGGCGTGGACCGGTGAACGGGCGGAGCGGTGAAACCGTTCGGAAGCTCAGGGCATCACCGCGCCGCGCCTATTGCATACCCGACTTCGGCGGTCGCACGGAGTCGAGGAGCTTCTCCACGATCTCGTCAGCCGCCACCTTTTCCGACTCGGCGTGAAAGTTCATCAGCACGCGGTGGCGGAGCACCGGCTTCGCGAGCGCGCGGACGTCGTCGAAGGTGACGTGATAGCGCCCCTTCATGAGCGCCCGCGCCTTGCCGCCCAGGATGAGATGCTGCGGCGCGCGAACCGACGCGCCGTACGACACCCACTGTCGCACGAAGTCCGGGGCGCCGGGTCCGGGGCGGCTGGTGCGCGTGAGGTTCACCGCGTACCGCGCCACGGCGTCGGCCACCGGCACCCGGCGCACGAGCTGCTGGAAGGCCGCAATGTCGGCCCCCGTGACGGCGTGCTGGAACCGGTGCGACTGGATCGACGTCGTCGACTGGACGACCGTCACCTCCTGGTCCTCGTTCAGGTGCTCGATGATGATCTCGAACATGAACCGGTCGAGCTGCGCCTCCGGGAGCGGATAGGTGCCCTCGAGTTCGATGGGGTTCTGGGTGGCGAACACGAAGAACGGCTCGGCCAGCGAATAGGTCTTGCCCTGCACCGTGACCCGGTGCTCCTGCATCGCCTCCAGCAGCGCCGCCTGCGTCTTGGGCGGCGTCCGGTTGATCTCGTCGGCGAGGATGATGTTCGCGAACACCGGGCCGGGCATGAACACCATGTGGCGGCGCCCCGTTTCGGGGTCGTCCTGGATGATCTCGGTGCCGGTGATGTCGCTCGGCATCAGGTCGGGCGTGAACTGGATGCGCGAGAACTTCAGATCGAGCACCTGTGAGATCGTGTTGATGAGGAGCGTCTTGGCGAGCCCCGGCACGCCCACGATGAGACTGTTGCCGCCGGTGAGCAGCGACAGCAGCACCAGTTCGATCACGTCTTCCTGGCCGACGATGAGTTTGGCCAGCTCGGCGCGAATCTGGTCACACCCCGATTTGAGTCGGTCGGCGAGCGCCAGGTCGTCGGCGGATTCCAGGGCGGGGGTCGAAGCGGTGGTAGCCACGGCAGGTCTCGGTTGAGGGATGCGGGTCAGTGGGTGAGTGCGTAGATCAGGTAGTTGACGCCGAGCTTGTAGGCTTCGTTCGACTCGGCCACCGGGAACCACCCCTGGCCCGACCACTGCCAGGACTCGCCGATGTCGTTGATGTAGTTGGCGATCACGAGCAGCCGCTTGCTGGGGTCGTTGTCCTCGTAGATGCCGAAGTAGATGGGCGTGCCGCCGTACTCGCTGCGGATGATGCTGAGGTCCACCTTGTAGAAGGCGTCGAAGATCGGTTCCTGTCCCGTGAGCTGCATCAGCTTCGCGCCGGGCAGCACCTGGGCCATCACGTCCTGGAAGTTGCCCCAGCTGAAATAGGGAAAGTCGTCGACGATCAGGAACCCGCCTTTCTGCAGATAGGTGCGCAGCCCCTCCTGCTCCTTGGTGGTGGGATGCCACCCGCCTGGCTCCGACAGATACGCCACGGGGTACTTGAACAGCAGGGGATCGTCGAGCGCCACGATGACCCCGCCGAGCATCGGGCCCTGGGAAATGAACGGATTCAGCGACGTCACCTCGCGCATGATGCGCATGAAGTGCTCCTCGGCGTCCGGATAGTCGTGCGACCAACCAGGTCCCTCGCGGCCACTCCACCGCTCGCTGCCCCGATACTTGATGCGCGCGAACGTGAACCGGCCGTCGTACGGCACGTTGCCGGCGAACGCGGGCGGCTTGTAGAAATCCGTCGGGGCCACGGGCGCAAAGTATTGCTCGTAGCCGAAGCCTCGCCGGCGCCCGCCCCGCTGTGCCTCGGCGCTCGCCGGCGGCCACAGCTGGCCGCCAAGCATCGCCAACGCCAGGCCAATCGCTCCCAGCGCGCGCGTGCGCCCGCCCCTCGTTCCCTTCGAATCATTCATGGCGTCTTTCCTCCCGCACCATCGACGATCGTGAGCAGCAGTTCCTGCGCCTGCGCGAAGTTCGGTGCCTCCTCCAGCGACCGGAGCACGCTGCGCCGCGCGGCCGCGTCGTCGCCACCGCGGTGCTGGGCCAGCGCCAACTGGTAGAGCGCGCCGGCCCGGTCGGCCGGGTTCAGCGCCACGACGGCCTGGCGTTCCCGGATGTCCGTGACGTGATCGCCAAGGCGCTCCGCCAGCCGTGCCAGCCGCTCGTGCACCGGAAGTTCGAACGGATTCACGTACATCGCGTCTTCCAGCGCCCGCTCCGCACCGGCGGAATCGCCCGCCTGCTCCAGCACGCCGGCGAGTTCGAGGCGCGTGGCGTAGTCCGACTCGTCGTTGTCGGCGATGCCGCGGAGCACGGCCGCGGCCTTCGCGTACTCATGTTTCGCTTCGTAGGCTTTGGCCAACCACGGAAAGGGACCGTGCCCCACGGTGAACTCCGGGAACAGCGCACGCGCCCGCTCGATGACCGGGATCGCCGCGTCGGTCTGGTTCTGGCGGATGAGCGCCTCTCCCACCAGCAGCTGCACGCGGAAGTCATCCTGTGAATCGTTCGCCTGCTTGACGAGCGCCGCCGGCGGCAGCGTGGCGTCGACGCGGGTCGAGGTGTCGGCCATCGCCGCCAGCTGGCTGGCGAACCGCTGCTTCACGTAGTTCTCGAATCGCGCGTCGAACGACTTGAGATCGGTGTTCAGGACGTCGTGGAACACGGCGTCGGTACTCGCGTCGGCCTTGTAGCGCTGCAACATGTCCACGAGCGCCTTCCGCCCCCAGTCGCGGGCGATCAGGTCGCACACCAGCGACGCCTGATAGTAGGAGAACTGCACCTGTTCCGGATACGCGGGCCGCATGAACCCGTCGTTCATCCGGCTCACCGGTACCAGCTTGCCGGCGCTGAACGCCTGGAGGAATCCCGGGCTCACGTGCGAACCCCAGCCGGGCCGCCCCTGGTGCTCCTCCCACACCGAGAGCCCCTCGGACAACCAGCGCGGCACATGATGGTCGGTGAGGCCGAGCGTGAAGGTGTGCGCGAGTTCGTGCCAGACGGTGGACCCCCAATTGAATGGTCCCGCGTCCTTGGCGGCCGGCGAGTCGAAGGCGAGCGTGGTGCCGAAGCTCACGCCCAGTGCGCCGAGCCCCGCCATCCCCACGGTGCGCACCGAGAAGTCGGCATGGCTGCGGTACACCTCGATGCGAATCGGCGGCGGCGGGGTGTAGCCGTAGCGCGTCCGGAAGGTGTCGTACGCCTGGGCCACGAGCGGTTTCAGATAGATCGACAGGATGCCCGACTCGTCCTTCTCGATCATGAACTGGAAGTGGCCGTCGGCGATCTCGTCGTAGTTCTTGAACGTGTCGAGCAGGTCGAGGGTGTTCTTCGTCCACACGTCGTACGGATCTCCCTTGAACGAGGTCTCGAGGCTGGCCCGCCCCTTGGCGATCCGGCCCAGCCGCAACTCGTTCATCCCGAGCACCGCATAGGCATGCCAGGCCCGCGGATTGGCCGCCACGCCGCGCTGCGCGAAGTCGGCCGCCGCGGCGTACAGCCGGATGCGGCCCGCAATCTCCGCCATCTGCGTGTAGAAGACCGCGTTGTGGGGACTCGCCGCCTCGGCGCGCTGCGCGAGCTGCTGGAACCCCGCCTGATCGTTCTCCACGTACCGGATGCCCGCCGCGACGGCGAGGGCGGGCACGGAGTTCGGATTGACGCGCAGCGCCCGATCGATCTCGCGTTGCGCCTCGTCGTAGAACTCCACGTCGAGCAGTTGTCCGGCCCGGAAGACCAGCGCATCGACGTAGTTCGGGTTGATGGACAGCGCGCGGGCGAGCAGGGAGTCGGCGCCCGCCTGGCCATCGAACGCCAGGCGCCGCGCCGCCCCGAGCAGGGCGCGCGGATCGTTCGGATTGACGCGCAGGGCGTCATCGAAGGTCGTCTGCGCGTCGGCACTGTTGTACTTGGCCAGGAACATCTCCCCGAGCGCGTCGCGCGCCTCGAGGTTGTCGCCGTCCAGCGCGATCGCCCGATCGAACGCCCGCAGAGCGTCCTTGAACAGCTCGGGGTTCGTCTCCCCGAGACGCTCCACGGCGATCGCCACCGCCGTCATCTGGGCGCTCGTGAGTTGGTCCGCGTGTGTGTTGTAGACGTCGATGAACCGGTCGAAGCCGCGCAACGCCGTATCCCGGTCGCCGTCGTCATAGCGGGCGATGGCGAGGTTGAGTCTGGCCGAGAGGCTGTCGGGCGCGTGCAGGGCATCGGCGCGCACGAACGCACTGTCGGCCGCCGCGCGCCGCCCGCGCGCCATCAATACCTCGCCGAGCGTGTTGAGCACCGCCGCGCCGCCGGGGGCCCGGCTCGCCTGCCGCGCCGTCTGCTCCGCGTCGTCGTACCGGCCCACCAGCGCCTGGGTACGCGCCAGCACACGCTGGGCCTCCATCCAGGCGCTGTCGTTCCGCCCGACGTGCGACAGGAGGTCGATGGCCGCCGCGTACCGCCCGGCGGCGATGCTGTCGCGCGCCGCGTCGAGGGTCTGGGCGCCGGCCGGCCGGGCAGCCAGGAGCAGCATCCCCAGCAGGACCAACGATCGCCGTTTCATGGCCGGCCTCCCGGACCGCGCGCTGATTTCGATGCCGACGGCCCCTCGATGTTCCGGATCTCGTGGCCCTTCCGCGCCAACGCGATGAGCAGCCGCTCCAGTTCCGCGTCGTACGCCGCCGCGGTCATCTTCGCCTTCCGCGTCTTGAGTGCCTCCACCGAATCGGTGAGCGCGAACCGCTGCGTGTACAACCCGGCCAACCGGGGATCGTTGGCGGCCACCGTTGCCGCCGCATTGCCGCTGTCGAAGAAGAACCGCCGCGCCAGCAGTCCGTCTCCCGAACGGCCGGTGGGCGCGGCGCTGCCCTGCTTGTCCCCGTCGTCGTCCAACTGCGCGTGTTCGGTCTGCAGACGGCTATCGTCGCTGTAGAAGCGTTCGGTCTCGTGCGCCGCGTACTGGAAGGCCTCGAGCAGCGAGACCCGGCCGTCCTTGTCGGCGTCGGCGCCGTCCTTCGTGAGCGCGTCCACGAAGTATCCGCCGAAATGCGACTCGTTGCGCTCGTACGAACTCTTGGTGGCGGTGATGACCACGCGGCCCGGCGCCGAGAACGACGCCAGGGCATCGCCGCTGGCGCTGGTCAGATCGATCACCGCCACCCGCCGGCCGGCGATGGGAGCGAGCAGCCGCTCGAAGTCCGCGGCCGTGAGGTCGGGACCGGGCAGGCTGATCTTGGTCTGCGCCTCGGACCCGCTGCCGTGGCCGATCAGCACGAGCGCGAACTCGGCGCCCGGCCGCCCCCGGGACGCCATCCGCTCGAGCGCCGCTTCGATGTTCTCGCGGGTCGACGCGCCGTTGTAGTGCGGCGTCCGGGCCGCCGCGGCCTCCCCGAGCCACACGATGTCGCTGTCCGGCACGCCGAAGCGCGTATGCAGCGCGCCGGCGAGGCGCTGGGACAGATCCGCGAACTCCCTGGTGTACTGCGGCGCCCCGCCGAGGCCGCTCACGATCAGCACCTGCGTCTGCGCGCGCGCCGCACGCCCCGCGGAGAGCGCGAGGCCAAGCCACACGATCAACGCCCGGCCCCTCACGCGAGCCCCCGGGCGCGGCGGTACACCCACTCGGCCGACACCAGCCCGACGAGCAGCAGGAAGTTGATCGGCATGTCCCAGAGATCCATCTGGTTCACCACCGTGACGCCGCGGTTCGTCATCGCGAGATCTTGCGGCAGCGTCGACACATCGGCCGGCGTGTAGAACTTTCCGCCCGTCTCGGTGGCGATTCGTTTGAGCAGATCGGCGCGCATCTCGGCGCTGACGAACTCGGTGTTCAGGTCGGCCACGCGCACGAAGGTGGAGTCGTAGGCGGGATTGGTCCCCCCGCGCGTCGCCTCGACGCGTACCCGCAGCACGCCCGGTTCGTCGGGGGTGAAGGTGGCGCGATAGACGCCGTCGCGATTCACCGTCCACTCGAAGGGCACGTCGCGCGTCGCCCCGCTGGGCTCGGTCACGTGCCCCACCACCCGGGCATCGTTGGCCTCCAGGTAGGCGCTGTCCACTACCTCTGCCTCCAACTGCACCGGCGTGCCCGGATTCACCTGATCGGACGCCACGGTCACCGTGACGCGACCGGGAACGCCGGTGGTCAGTTGGCGCAGCAGCTGGCGCCAGAAGGTGCTGAAGGTGGCATCTCCCACCGGCATGCTGGGATCCATCTGCCACTGCCAGGTATCCTGCACGGGAAGCGCGTACGCCACGCCGCGCCCGTAGTGCTGGAAAGCGAGCACGGGTTGCGCGTAGTCGGCGAGTTTCTGGCCGGGGTCTCCGGCCCGTCCACCCGCCGGCACGATGCCCTGCACGAGCGTGACCGCTCCCGGCTTCACACCGCGGATGTGATTCACCGACGTCACGATCGGCAGCGTGTTCCACCGGTTGGCGGACGTGGAATCGGCGCCCCCCAGCTGCGTGATGGCGTCGGTCATGCCGGTGGGCGTGAGCTTCACCTGCAGGTCCGCCAGGAATCCCAGGGAGTCGGGAACGGCAGGGCCGGCGATGACCACCGGCATCACGTCGGCGAGCGGTGTTCCCGAATAGCCTCCCTCCGCGAACGCCCGGCGGCCACCCAGAAAGAGCAGGCCGCCGCCCCGCACGTTCACGAAGTCGGAGAGCATCTGCATCTGGTCGCGCGAGAAGAAACTCGCCTCCATACTCCCCAGGATCACGGCCTTGTAGCGGAACAGCTCGGCGCGCGTGGTGGGGAACCCGCCGGCCAGTTCGGTCGGGCCGTCCACGTTCAGACGCAGGAACTTGTTGTCGGCGGTTCGCTGCAGCACCACGAGCTGCAGACTGGAATCCGCCGCGACGGCGGCGCGGATGAACCGCACCTCGTAGCGGGGCTCGCCCTCCACATACAGGATCTTCTGGCGCGCCGACTGGACGTCGACGAGCGCCGTACCGGCGTTGTTCTGGGTCACCTGCTCCCCGGTCTGGGTGGGGATGCGGAAGGTGAGCGTGCGGGGCCCCACGTGGTCGAGCAGGGCATGGACCGTCAGCGGCGCGACATCGCCGTCCGCGGGCAGCGTCACATCGGTGCGGGCCACGATCTCCCCGCCGTCCTCGATGATCAGCGGCACCCGCTTGCCGGCGAATCCGCGCTGGCGCACCATCACCGCCGCCACCAGCGTGCTGTGCTGCAACACGGCGTGCGGGGTCTCGACCCGGCTGATCTCGATGTCGCGGTCGAACGCCGGCGCGCCGAGGCCGACCGCGAATACCGGCACCTGTCGCGCCCGCAGGCGCAGCAGCTCGTCCGCGAGCGGCGTGTGCGCATTGTCGGCGCCGTCGGTGAGCACGACGAGCCCCGACAGGGGCACCGATTCGAGCTCGCGCCGCGCACTCTCGATCGCCGTCCCCAACCGCGTCTCCCGTTCGTCGTAGGCCAGGCCGCGGGCGCTGTCCAGCCGCTGGGTCGTGGATCCGAACCGGAACATCCGGACCTGGAACCGGCTGCGCAGGGCGTCGAGCAGGGCGGAATGCGCGTCGGCAATCTGCGTTCTCACGAAGTCCGCCCGTTCCTTGCCGTCGCGATCAGCGATCTGCATGCTCCGCGAATCGTCGATCAGTACCCCCACGAAGTTCCGCTGGGGCACGGCCTCCGAGAGTAGCAGCATGGGCCGGAACAGACAGGCGACGAGCACGGCGAGCGCCGCCACGCGCAGCGTGGTCAACACCCACCGGTCGCGCCGCGTGCTCCGGGCGCGAACCCGGCCGTAGGTCAGCGCCGCCACCGCCGCCAGCACCACTCCCGCCAGCCCCAGCACGACGACCGAGACGGGCGCGCCGAAGGCAAGGTCTCCCTGGTGGAAGACCGACGGGCGGTACTTGAACAGAAACGCGAACAGCGCGTTGAGCGCGGAGGACATCGATGGAGGGTAGGGGCGAGGCGCAACTCGTTGCCACCGAGGCGCCCGCCGCCCCTTTTATCTAGTACACTTCCCGGGGCTCGTCCGTTGAGCCCCCGAGCAGGAATCACAGAACGTTTACGTTCGTCACCTCACGCTGCGCCGGAGTGCCCGCGTGTCCCAACCCCATCCGCCCCTCACCCCGATCGCCCCGGAGGACATCCGGAGCGCCCGGGCCCGCCTGCAGGGCACCGCGGTGCGCACGCCGCTCGTGCGCCTCCACGTCGACGCCCCTTCCGCAATCTACCTGAAGCTCGAGACGCTTCAGCCGATCGGGTCGTTCAAGCTTCGCGGGGCCCTGAACGCCATGCGGCTGCTCCCCGCCGAACGGCTCCGGGATGGGGTTTACACCGCCAGCGCCGGCAACATGGCGCAGGGCCTGGCCTGGGCGGCCCGCGAGCTCGGCGTCTCCTGCCGCGTGATCGCCCCCGATCATACCCCACGGACCAAGCTCGACGCCATCGAGCGTCTGGGCGCCACCGTATCGCTCGTCCCCTTCGCCGATTGGTGGCAGGCGATCACCGAGTTCGGGGTGCCGGGCGAGCGCGGCACCTTCATCCATCCGGGCGCCGATCCAACGGTGATTGCCGGCAACGCGACGGCCGGGCTCGAGATCGTGGAGGACCTCCCCGACGTCGAGGCCATCCTCGTGCCCTACGGCAGCGGCGGGCTGGCGTGCGGTATCGCCTGCGCGGTGCGGGCCATCCGCCCGGGCGTGCGGGTGTACGCGTGCGAGGTGGAGACCGCCGCCCCCTTTGCCGCCTCGCTCGCCGCCGGGCGGCCGGTGTCGGTGGCGTACACGCCCACCTTCGTCGACGGCATCGGCGGCAAGACGGTGCTCGATCAGCTCTGGCCGCTGGCGCGCGAAGTGCTGGCCGGGTCGATCGTGGTGTCGGTGCGGCAGGTGGCCGACGCCGTGCGGCTGCTCGCCGAGCGCACGCGGGTGATCGCCGAGGGTGCCGGCGCGGCCCCGGTCGCGGCCGCGCTGGCCCACGATCTGGGACTGAAGCGCGTAGCGTGCGTCGTCTCCGGCGGGAACATCGACAGCCGCAAGCTGGCCACGATTCTGGCCGGCGAGATTCCCTAGCCCGTCTACTTCGTCCAGATCAGGACCTCGCCGCAGGGGTTCGGCGGGAACCCGACCGGCGCCAGGCCTTTGTATACAAACGAGAAGATATATTCGGAGCGGCTCCCGCATTGCGCAACCCCCAATCCCGCCCGGATCTTACCCGACTTCCCACACCCTCCTGAAATCCATGCGCGTTCGCTACGTCACCGCCGACGTCTTCACCGACCGCCGCTTCGGGGGAAACCAGTTGGCCGTCTTCCCCGACGCAGCCCAGATCCCCGACGAGTTGATGCTCCCGATCACCCGGGAGTTCAACTATTCCGAAACGACCTTCGTCCTGCCACCGGCGGATCCCGCGCACACGCGACGGGTCCGGATCTTCACGCCGGAGCGCGAAATGCCGTTTGCCGGCCATCCCACCGTCGGCACCGCTCACGTGCTCGCGCATCTGAAGGAAATTCCGCTCACCGGCCCGTCCACGCAGATCGTCTTCGAGGAGGGGGTGGGCCCGGTGCCGGTGTCGATTCGCGCCGAGGGCGGCGTGCCGAGTTTTGCCCAACTCTCGGTGGCCAAGCTGCCGGAATTCGGCGCGCCGCCCCCGTCGCGCCAGGCGCTGGCGGAGATGCTGTCGCTGGGGCCGGACGACCTGCTGGACGGCGCATTCGCGCCGCAGTCGGTGTCGTGCGGACTCCCCTTCCTGTTCGTGCCGTTGCGCGACCGGGCCGCCGTGGGGCGAGCCCGCATCAGGATGGACGTCTGGGAACGCGTGCTCCGCGACTACTGGACCCGCGAGGTGTTCGTCTTCTCGCTGGATCCCGAGCGGCCCGGCTCCGACGCGCGCGCGCGCATGTTCGCCCCCGGGCTCAACGTGTTCGAGGACCCGGCCACGGGGAGCGCCTGTGCGGCGTTCGGCGGCTACCTCGCCGCCCGCGCCCCCGAGGCGTCGGGCACGCTGCGTTGGGTCGTGGAGCAGGGGTTCGAGATGGGCCGGCCGAGCATCCTCGAGGTCGAGGCCGACAAGAACGACGGCGCAATTACCGGCGTTCGCGTCGGCGGCTCGAGTGTCGTGGTCTGCGAAGGGACGATGGAGATCTGACGGCCGGCGCCGGCCGCTACATCTTGTGCCCGAGCGTCCACACGTAGGCCGCCAGATTCCGGACCTGCTCGTCCGTGTAGTCGTGGCCGCCGCGCGGGCGCATCGGGAAGCGGTGCTCCGGATGCTTGATGGCTTCCTTCGGAATGCCATCGGTCACGATCGTCACGATCGAGGCATAGCTGCCGTTGATGTGCTCGTACTGGCCCGTGGTGAGGTCGGGCCCGTTGCGGCCGTTGGTTCCACCCTTGCCGTGGCACCCATTGCAGCTGCGGGGGGCATTGAACAGCGAGTCGCCGGCCGCCACCATCTGCGCCGTCACCCCGGCCGGCAGTCCCGACGACGCCATGTTCATCGAGCCGGACGCGGGCGCCGGGCCCTGGCCGGCGGGCATGCTCTTCGACCCCCCGCAGGCGAACAGCGCGAGAGCGGCAGCGGGCAGGGCAACGATTCGGGTGAGTGAGCGGAGTGTCATGGCGGGTGATGGCTGAGGATGGGCGCGCGCCGGCCGGTCCGGCGTTCGTCGAGTAATCCGGCGGAACCGGAACTCGATCCCGAAGCGACCCGGAATTTCCCGCAATGCACCCCGCGCGGCAATACCCACGGCGGGCGACGCGCCGGGGCGGGCGCCGGATCGGCCGGCCCTCACGACAGCCGGCGGTCGAGTTCGATCACCGCGTTGAGCAGGACGTCGGCCCCGTTCCGGACGGCGTCCGGCGTCGAGTATTCCTCGGGGGAGTGGCTCACGCCGCCCACGCTCGGAATGAAGATCATGCCGATCGGCCCCAGCGGCGCCATGCTCTGCGCGTCGTGCCCGGCGCCACTGGGCAATTCGAGCGTCGAGCAACCGACCGATTGCGCGGCAGTCGCGATTGCCGCGCGGACGCGGGGGTCGCTCGGCGCCGGCGTGGTGGCGATCCGCCCCGAGAAGGCGAAGGCCGTTCCCGTCGCCGCTCCGATCCGCGCTGTCTCCTCCTCGATGCGTGCGAACAGGCGCTCGATGACGCCGGTGTCGAGGTCTCGCAGTTCGAGAGAGCAGTCGACACGCCCCGCGATGGCGTTCGGCGCTCCGGGCGTCGCCTCGAGGCGGCCCACGGTCCCCACCTGCATGCCCGGTTCGCTCGTCACCACCCGGTGCACCGCCTCGACGAATCGAGCCGCGGCCAGCAGCGCATCCTGGCGCCGGGCCATCGGCGTGGTGCCCGAATGGTTGGTGACGCCGGTGATCGTCACGTCCCATTGATGGATGGCCACGATGCCGAGGACGACCCCGATGTCGATGCCGGCGCTCTCGAGCACCTGCCCCTGCTCGATGTGTACTTCGAGATAGGCGGCGATACTCCCCGGCCCACGCCGCACCTCGGCGAGCCGTGCCGGGTCGCCGCCGATGAACCGGATGCCATCGGCCACGATCTTCCCGCTCGCCGACGGGTTCGCCAGCTCGGCCTCCGGCAGCTGTCCGCCCACGGCGCGGCTGCCGTAGAGCCCTCCCTCCTCGTTCGACCAGACCACGACCTCCAGCGGATGGCGGGTGGTGACGGCGTGGTCGGCCAGGGTGTGCGCCACCTCGATCGCCGCGAGTGTGCCGAGCGGTCCGTCGAAGTCGCCGCCGTTGGGCACCGAGTCCACGTGCGACCCGAACATCAACGGCGCCAGCGACGCCTCGGAGCCCGGCCGCCGGCCGATGATGTTGCCCGCCGCGTCGACGCCCGCCTCGAGCGCGGCCTCGCGCATCCACGCGGTGACCTGTGCGCGGGCCTCGCGGTCGGCGTCGCTGTACGCCAACCGCGAGACGCCGCCCCGCGGGTCGCGGCCGATCTGCGCCAACGCCGCCAGCCGGTGTTGCAGCCGGCGGTCGTCGACGCGCATTACCGGGCGCCGGGGTTCAGCGTGTCGTACAGCGGATGCGCGGGCGCGAACGCCGGCTGCTGATTGGCCACCGTGACGGCGAGAATGCGCACGTGGGGATCGTCGGGCAGGGTGAGCGTCGTGGCACCCGCCGGCACGTCCAACTGGTACGCGAACAGGTACGAGTAGGCGTACGCCTCGTTCTTGCCGTCGGGCGTGTGCTTGTGCGACGCATACCACGCCACGGGCGCGCGCTTGATGAAGCCCGGCGTCAGCCCGTCCATCACCTCCAGCATCCGCTGGCGGAATCCGCGCCCGCGCCGCGCCTGCTGGGCTTCGTAGGCCTGGATCACCGCAAGGGTGTCGCCCCCGGCCATGCGTGTGGAATCGAGCCGGATGTGGAACGCCGAGTCCGCCCGGGCCCGGAACTGCGCCAGGCGCCGCTCCTGCGCCGCCTGCTCCTCCGGCGTCGGCGGCGGCGCCGGCACCTGCCGGAAGGTGCGGTCGTACCACTGGCCGATGAAGCCGTCCCAGGCCTGGACGTCGAGCGTCGCGCGCGCCGGTCCAACCCGGAAGGTGTCGGTGCGATCGCCGCTGTCCGACGCGGCCAGCAGGTATACGCGATCGTACGAGCCGGCCGGCAGGGCGATGCGCTGCCCGTGCGCCGTGACCGCGTTGCGGAGACCGCTCGCCGCCGGCGCCAGTTCGAACCGGATGCCATCGTATTCGACGGTCTTCGGCAGCATCTCGGCCGGCAGCGCCTCGCCGGCGGCGTTGAACCCGCCCACGGCGTGCGTGTCGTTGTTGCTCGCCACGGCGCGATCGTAGTCCAGCGCGACGGCCTGGGACGTGGGCGTGGCCCGCGGCCCCGCCGGCGGCGCGAGCTTCACGGCAAAGCTCCGGATCGTGTACGGGCTGAGAGACGTGACCAGTGATCCGTCCTCGATCGTCGCCGGGCCCAGCGGCTGCTCCTGGCCGTTGACCTCGCGCGCCGCGCTCACCGGCGCCGCGAACGTCAGCCGCACGTCGGGCTGCGGCTTGCCGCTCATCTCGGTGATGCGGACGACGTACTCGTCACTCCCCTCGGCGCGCTTGAGCGCCATCACCCGTACCCGGCTGTCGTTGAGGCGCAGCAGCGACCAGCGGCGTCCGAGCGTCCCGCCATGCTTCGCCGTGGCGAAGACGCGCAGCGGGTCGTTGAGTTCGTAGCCCGTCCAGTCGGTCTGGGCCGTTCGCCAGTCCCCGGCGTGGCCGGCGAGCCCGAAGGTGAACTCGTGGTGGCCGAAATCCTGCGACGCCTGGTCGGAGTACGAATACCCCTGGGTACTCAGTCCGGGCGTGCGGAGCAGCGTCAGGCGGATCGTGTTGTCGTCGGGCTTATCGGAGCCGTTCTTGTCGTCGGTGAGCACGGTGACACCGTAGGCGCCGGTGTGGTCGGTGAGGTCGATCCACTGGTGCGACGGCACTTCGAACTTCCGCGGATAGGCGTTGCCGCGCGCGATCGTGCCCACGTCCCAATTGTACGTGGCCACGCTGTCCGAGGCCGTGAACGGGAAGGTCGCCTTGAGCATGGTGGCCGGCATGTGCCAGTCGATGGCATTGTGGAACTCGAGCCGGTTGCCTGCGTCGCCCGCCGAGAGGCTGATCGTCTGCACGAACTTCGAACTGTCCACGGTGCGCGTCACGGTGAGGGCGACCCGGACCGGCCCCCGTTCGCTGATGCGAATCTCGGCCCCGCCCTGCGCGCCCACGTAGGTGCGCGGGGCCGCCTGTTCGTCGTCGAAGTCCATGTTCCACGCCGGCCACTGCGTCGGCGTGTCCTCGAGCAGCGCCAGGCGGATGGGCGCCGAGAGGAGTTCCCGGTTCAGCCGCTTGTCGAAGATGCTCGACACGTCGCCGGCGTCGTTCAGCGTCACGCGATACTCGGCGTTCTCGAGCGTACGCGCCGTGACCGCAAGCGCCGTCGACGCAGCCGGCCGCGTCGTGGATCGCACGTCGTACACGGCGTAGCCCACCGAGGGGGCGCTCGCGACGAAGAGGACGCGCGCCTCCCCATGGTCCCAGGCTTCCAGTTGTGCGGGCACCGCCTTTCCGTCCGGACCGATCACCGTCACACCGCGCGGTGCCCGCGCGAACGGCACCGTCGCCGCCACCACCTCCTGTCGCGGCACGTTGAGGGCGTTGTACACCACCAGCGGCGTGCCCTCGGTCTGCGTGTTCATCGCCGCCGCCACGGCCTGGCTGGCGCCGGTGAGCACGCTCGCGAACTGGTTCATGCCGAGCACGTCGTCGTTCCACGCGAACTCGTAGGCGCGCGGGGTGGCGGTGCCCGCCGCGAGATCGTGGAAGTGGGCCGCCATCGCCAGCGTCCACGCATCGTTGAGCCGGTCCATCGGATAGTCGCGGGCGCCCAGCCAGGCCGCGGCCACCGACGCCTTCTCGGCGCCGTCGGCCAGCAGCTCCTCCTGGCGGATCCACCGCTTCTGGTACGCCTGCGAGGTCAGGGAGCCCGCCGAGTGATTCTGGAGTTCCATCTCCCCGTCGTAGCTCGGCAGTCCGGCCGCCTCCGCCGGCGTGATGTCCTTGAACATCTGATCGGCGGTCGCCGAAATGACGTCCAGCGGTCCGTGCGTGGTCACGCTCTGCTCCACTTCGGCCACCGAACCCTCGCGCGGCGCGCCCCCGGTGTCGCCGGTGCCATAGTAGTGGTAGTCGGCGTAGACGCCGTACTTCTGCCCGTCCCGGTTCACGCGGTCGATCCAGGTGGTATCGGTGGCGAGATTGTCGCTCACCCCACCGCTGTAGCTGCCCGGGTTGAGGGCGGCGATGACGCCCTTGCCGTCGGGGCCGATCCAGCGACCGACGTTGAACGGCACCCCCTTGCCCTCCATGCCCACCGGCGTGCTCGGCTGATCCGGCACCGAGGAGCCCCAGGTGAGCTTCTGCGTCGAGAACCCTTTGATGCCGGCGTGCGCCAGAATGGTCGGCAGCGACCAGGGGAACCCGAAGCAGTCGGGGAGCATGTACTCCTCGCTCGCCACGTGGAATTCCTTCCGGAAGAACTCGTTGCCGTAGAGCACCTGGCGCAGGATGGCTTCGGCGGACGGCGCGTTCACGTCGCCCTCCTCCATCGAGGAGCCCGCCGGGAACCACTGGCCCGTGGCGACGAACCGCTTCATGCGGGCGTAGTCGAGCGGCCAGTATTCCTTCATCAACCGGTACCGGTTGGCGCCGCTGAAATTGAAGATGTAGTGCGGATACTTCGCGAACAGGTCGAAGTTGTCGTGCATGGTCTTCGGCAGGTATTCGTCGATCACCTGCGGATACTCCCAGCGCCACTCGGTATCGAGGTGCGCGTACCCGACCACGTAGAGCGTGGGATCCTTGGCCAGATTCGGCCCCATCCGCAGGGCATCGCGCGGGGCCACGGTGCCGAATCGGGGCAGGGTCAGATCCGGGGGCGCGGTGGAGGCCGGCGCAGCGGCATGCTGCGCGCCCGCGGACGTGGCGAGGAGGCCGAGCGCAGCGAAGCAGCGCGGCCGGAAGGCGGCGAGAAATGGAGACGGACATGGCGACTCGGCAGGGTTCTGCGTTGCTGTGCGAATCGGGCCGCCCGGGGGTGGCGGCCGTGGGCGGGGCGCCCGCGGATACTGCGAAGCTAGATCGCGCGTCGATAGGCGTCCAGCGCGTCCTGGCTGAAACAGGCGAATATCACCCGCCGGAGCGTGGAATATTCGCTCGTCGCGTCGCGGACGGCATCCACGGCCACTTCCGTGGCCGCCTGGAGGGGATATCCGAAGATGCCGGTGCTGATGGCCGGGAAGGCAATGCTTGCCAGCTCGTGCTCCTCGGCCAGACGAATCGCGCTCCGGTAGGCCGACGCGAGAAGGTCCGCCTCGTTCTCCGAACCGCCCTGCCAGATGGGGCCGACGGCATGGATCACGTAGCGGGCCTTCAGCCGGAATCCGGGCGTGATGCGGGCCTCGCCGGTTGGGCAGCCGTCCAGTTCCGCGCACGCACGCGCGAGTTCGGGGCCGGCGGCGCGGTGGATGGCGCCGCACACGCCGCCGCCTGGAATCAACGCTTCGTTGGCGGCGTTCACGATGGCGTCGACGTCGAGTGTGGTGATGTCGACGAGTTCGGCGGTGAGATTGGGTGGAGGATTGCGAAGCGACACGAGCAACTCAGACCAATGAAGTGGCTACGAGAGGATACGGACTGAACGGAGGGAACGGACGAAACGGAATTACTGAACGGGGAATCCCCGGCAAATCGTCGTGCCGGATGAAGATCCCCGCGGTGCGGGGGTCTCACCATGAAACCCCAACGTGTTCTCCGTTCCCGTCCGTCTCGTCCGTTCAGTCCGTATCAAGCCGTAGCAAGTTTGCTGCCCGCGACCGCCAGGGCCGCGACTCGAATCTCAACCCGTGCCGACGCTCAGTTTCCACCCCCGCCGCTCCGCGGCGGAAGCGGCTTGATCCGCTTGCCCCAGGTGGCGGGAGGCGGTTCGGCCATGTCGCGTTGCACGGGGTGCTCGGCCAGCTGTTTGAGCGCCACCTGCACCGCCGTTTCGAGCTGGCGGTCATGGCCGGCAATCATGTCCTTGGGCCAGTCCTCCACGTCCACGTCCGGCGCCACGCCCTCGTTCTCGACGTGCCACTTGTGGTCGGTGCCGAAGAAGCCACCGCGCGGGGCGATCGCCGAGCCGCCATCGATGAACGGCGGCGTGTCCGCCGTGTGCACGAGGCCGCCCCACGTCCGCTTGCCCACCAGGGTGCCGAGCTTCCGGTACCTGAACATGTACGGCATCAGGTCGCCGCCAGAGCCGGCCATTTCATTGATGATCATCACCTTCGGGCCCCAGATGCCGGCCGCCGGACTGGTGAACGGCACACGGTCGCCGGCCACGTTGTTGAAGTAGCCGTCGAAGGTGCGCTGCAGGACGTCGATGATGTAGTCCGCGGCCTGCCCGCCTCCGTTGTAGCGCTCGTCGATGATCGCGCCCTGGCGGTCCTGCTGCGAGAAGTAGTAGCGGTTGAAGCTCGTGTATCCCGGCTGTCCGGTGTTGGGGAGGTAGACGTACGCCAGCTTCCCGGCCGACAGCGAGTCGACGATATGCCGGTTCCGCTCCACCCAGGCCCGCGTGCGCAGCGACTGCTCGTTGGCCACCGGCACCACCGTCACGTCGTGGGCCCCATCGGCCGTCGGGCGCGCATTCACGGTCAGCACCGTCTGCTGGTTCGCGGTGCCGTCGAGCAGGCGGTTGATGTTGTCGGTGCCCGCCAGATTCTCGCCGTTGACGGCGACGATGTAGTCACCCACGTGCACGTCCAGCCCCGGCTCGGCGAGCGGGGCTCTGAGATCGGGATTCCAACTTTCGTTGTCGTAGATGCGCGCGATGCGGTAGCGTCCGTTCTCCACCGAGAAGTCGGCGCCGAGCAGCCCACCGTTGGCGCGGGGCGTCTCCGGCATATCGCCACCGCGGACGTACGAGTGCCCGATGGCGATCTCGGCGCCCATCATGTCCATGAGATAGTTCAGGTCCGCACGATGGTTCACCCACGGGAGCAGGGCGCCGTACATCTGCTTCATGCGCGGCCAATCGGCGCCGTGCATGTTGGGCACGTACAGATAGTCGCGCTGATTGCGCCAGTCGGCGTTGAAGATCTGCGTGAACTCGGCCTTCGGGTCGAGGTACATGCGGAGCGCGACGTCGAGCCGGCCCTGGTTCGCCTGGGGCGGATTGCGGTCGGCGTCGACGATGAACAGCGAGGGGGCCGAAGGCGTACCGCCGCGTCCCCCGCGCCCGCCGCCACCGCCGGCGCGGTACAGCAGCTTGTGGCCGTCCAGGCTCACGTCATAGTCCGAGACGCCGGTCACGAACGGCGTGGCGCGGCGCTCGCTGAGGCGATACCGCTGGAGCGCGGATCCACCCCCGCGGCCGCCGCCACCGGCGCCGGCTTCGAGGTAGTAGACCGTTCCCGGCGCTCCCGCCTTCACGCGCGAGTACTGCCGCTCGGGAATCCCGGGCACGGCGATGATCCGGCTCTGCAGGCCGTCGAAGTCGAGTTGCACGGTAACCGGAGCACGCGCGGCGCGCGGGGCCGGTGCCGCGCCCTCGTCGCCGGCCGCCATCGCCCCACGACCACCACGCCCGCCGCGGCCGCCGTTGGCCGGTGCTGCCGGCATCCCGTTCTCGTCGTCGCTCTCGGGGGTGAACGGAGTCGTGTCGCTCTTGCTGAGAATCGCGAGGTAGAGACCGAACGTTTCGGTGTGGTCGTAGTTGGACATGTCGAGCCACTGCGACTTGAGCCCGAAATCGGTGGACGCCAGGAACCAGAGGTACTTCCCGTTGGCGTCCCACGCCGGCGACACGGCGTCGGCCAGACCGTCGGTGACCTGGTGCGACGTGCCGCCGGTCATGTCGTATACGAAGATCGCGTGGTACAGCGAGTTCAGATGCGCCACGTACGCGATGTACTTCGAGTCGGGGCTCCACACCGGATCCATCGTCCGCGTGGGCACCATCCAGGGATCGTTGCCCACTTCCTTCGTCGTGCCCGTCGCCACGTCCAGCACCCAGAGGTGCAGATTGGTGTCCGTGTACAGCAGGTGCTTGCCGTCCGGCGACCACTGCGGCGTGTAATAGTGGGTCGGATGGGGGAGGGCGATCACGCGGGGTGGCTTCAGCCCCTCCTGGTCGCGCAGCACGAGCTGGAACTCGCCCGACTCGTCGCTGAAGTAGGCGATCGTCTTGCCGTCGGGCGACCAGACCGGGTTCCGCTCGGCCGCTCCGCTCGTGCGGGTGAGGTCGCGCACATCGCCCTTGTCGGCGGGAATCGTGAAGATGTCGCCGCGCGCCTCGACCACGGCTCGCTTGCCCGTGGGTGAGATCGCCATTTCGGTGATGCGGCCCGATACGTCCTCCCAGTGCGGCATCATCCAGGGGAAGTCGCCGGTGGCATTGATGTTCACCACGTGCTCGCGGCCCGTCTTCGGATCGAGTTCGTGGACGTATCCCGCCTGCTCGAAGACCACGGCGCCATCGTTGGCGCTCAGTGTCTTGACGTCGTAGTCGGAGAAATCGGTGACCTGGGCGAGTTTCTTGGAGGCGAGGTTGTACGACCAGACGTTCTCGACCCCGTCACGATCGGAGATGAAGTAGACGGCGTCGTTGCCGACCCAGGCGGGATCGATGTCCTTGGAATCCTTCCACGGCGGCGAGACGACGTCGAACGACCTGAGATTCAGAATCCAGATGGGGCGGTTCTGGCCTCCGCGGTAGTTGCGACGCTCATCGTCCCACGAGTTGTTCATGCGGTATGCCACGTACTCCCCGTTGGGCGAGATCCGTCCCTGATCGGCACGCGGCATGGGCATCGGCTCCGGGGTGCCGCCGTCCACGGGCACCGTCCAGAACCGTGGGGCGCCGCTGGGCGCCTCGGTGGCGCGGCCCGACGAAAAGACGACGCGCTTGCCGTCCGGCGTCCAGCCGGTGACGGCATCGGCGCCCGGGTGCCAGGTGAGGCGCCTGGGCTCGCCGCCCGCCGCCGCGACCACGTAGACGTCGGCATTGCCGCCGTAGGTGCCCGTGAACGCCACCAGCTTGCCGTCTGGGGAGAACTCGGGATCTCCGGTGGTGCCCTGGAAGCTGGTGAGCCGGCGGGCCGTCCCGCCGGCCCGGTCCACCACCCAGATGTTCTCGGCATACGCGAACGCAATCTGCGTCGCGCTGACCGTGGGGGAACGCAGCATCCGGGTCTGGGCACGGGCGGGCGCGACGATGGTCGCGAGTGCTGCACATACGACCAGCGCGGCTGGGAGCAGGGATCGGGGGGAATGGGAGGGTCGACGCATGGCAGGCGCAGTTGAGGGGGGAGAACGGTGCCGGGACGCGCCGCGAGCGCACGCTCTCGGCAGCGTACACCCTAAGCATTGTTCACGGAGCGCGAATCGGCTAGGGTGACCGCCGGGCGCGGAACCAGACTGCTCTTTCGCCCCTGCCAGCCCGCCTGTATTGTATGCAGATCCACAATTACAGGAGTGCCAAGGTGCGCTTCAACATGATTCGGGCCGGGTCTCTCGGCCTTTTCGCCATGGCCGCCGTCGGGTGTGCCTCGAGCCAGGGCTCCTCCGCTTCATCAGGATCCGTGGTCAGTCAGGCGGCCTCCGGCCAACTCGGCCCGGCACTGCTGCAATGGTCCGGCCGCTTCAGATCACAGATGCAGCGCGATGCCCACATCATTGGGCCCACACGCAACGAGGCCTCGGGCTCGGTTCAGTTGACCGCGCCGTCCGAGTCGCAGACGGCGGTGCAGTTGGAAGTCCGGCTGCCGCAGCAGACCGACCCCGTCCGCCTCTACTGGTCGATCGCGTCGGGGCCCTGCGGGTCCAACGCCCTGCCCCTGATGCCGGTGTCGCAGTTTCCGCTCATCTCGATCAGCAGCAGCGTGGGGTCCATCAACGTCACGCTCCCCTTCGCCATGCCGACCACCGGCGAATACCACGTGAACGTGTTCGCGGACGGCTCGGACGGTCGCGACGAGACCGGCGTGCTCACCTGCGCGGCGCTGGCGCTGCAGAAGCGGAAGTAGGCTCCTCAGAGTCGGAAGTAGACTCCACCTGGCCGGCACGAGCTGCCGACCGACCAACGGACCGACGGACAACGAACGGGCGCATACCGAATTCGGTATGCGCCCGTCTGTTGTCCTACCGGTGAAACGTTGCTGTCTGTCTAGTACTTCGTCGCCGTCGCACGGCTCGGCGGACGCGGGATCGCCATCGGCGTCGGCAGTTGCATCACCTGGCCGTTGGGAAGCGCCAGAGACCGCGTCGGACCGGACTGGAACCGCGCCAGGTCGGCGGCGAACTGCTTCCCGGCGTTGGTCGGCACGATGTTCATGCCCGTCGGGTTCTCGACCGCACCACCGAAGGTGTAGACGGGGATGTTGTCCGTCTGCAGCTCCGCGGCCGGCACGGGCAGGTGACGCACGGTGCCCGTCTGCAGCTGATCCATGTGCCGCAGCGCGAAGTACCCGAAGCCGTCGGTGGCATCCAACTCCACCTCACGCTCGTAGGTGATCGCCGCCAGGAACGTGGCATCGTCGTCCGTGGACTGCAGGGCCGTGAGGCCGCCGCGGGTCACGCGGGTGTTGTTGACGAGGCTCGCCGCCAGTGTACGATCGCCGCCGGTGCGGATGAGCGCCTCGGCCTTGATCAGGTCGTTCTCCGCCGCCAAGGTGTAGGGCTGCGGACCGACGAACGACTCGCCCGGCGCCTGGTACGAGTAGCTGAAGTACCGGGCATGGTAGTACGGGCTCTGCATGAAGATACCGCGGTTCGGGTCGCCCTGCACCTTGCGAGCGTAGATGAAGTCCGTACCGGCGGAGTCCTGCGTGGTGTTGGTGTTCGTGAGATCGATTCCCATGCGCGCGTCCATCGGTGCCTTCGGCGCATAGTAGGCGTCGTAGCAGGCCGTGTCGTTGGCGGCGCACCCCGGAGGCGTTCCGATATAGGCGTCGGGAACGTTGGGGACCATCTGATGGACGAGTTTGAGGTCGACCATCATCCAGCTCGGCAGGTCGAAGTAGCCGACGAGCAAGCTGTACCAGTTGTTGTCGTCACCGACGACGGTGTAGTCGAACGGGGCGCCGGCCGAGCCGGTGCCGATGCCCTTGTCGGCGTACTGCAGCACTCTGTTCCAGTCCACCGACGCCGCCTGGGCGGCCGTACGGGGCGAGTAGGCCATCAGCTGCGCCGCCATCGTGTTGGCGATGCGGTTCAGCTTGGCCGACGTGAGCCCGCCATCGAGCGGAAAATCACTCGCATCGTACGTCTCACTCTGGCCGCCCGTCAGCGCGATGAGCGCGTCGATCTTGCTGAGCGCGAACGTCTCCATGTCCGTGTAGGGAACGAAGGCGGGCGTGCCGGCGGTCGCATCGAAGTCCTCGTCCACGGCGAACGCCTGGTCGAAGATCAGCGAGAGCTGCATGAGCGCCCCCGCCTGCGTCCACAGAGCGAGCGCCTTGTACTTGTCGGTGCCGTCGGGAAGCTCGACGCCGGCCTTGATGGCCCGGAGCACGTCGTTGGCTTCGCCGAGTGCCGCGTACTGATACGTCCACGGACGCGCGGAGGCTTCCGCGTCGCCGCTCGCGACGTTGTTGTTGTACGGAGCCCGGGGCTCGAGGTTGTTGAACCGCGCCCCGAAGTTTCCGTAGTTCATGGTCATCAGATCGCCGGTGACGTTGAGCATCACCCAGGGATCGTACCAGTTGCTCCGGACGTACCAGTAGTTGATCGCCGACTTCGCGAGGTTCTCCACGTCGGCCGGTGTGGCCAGCGCTCGCGAGACGTCGGGATTGTTGGGATTGGTAACGTTGAGGTCCTGCGAGCAGGCCGCTGTGAACAGCAGCACCGCTCCGGACAACACCGCCCCAAGCTTGCGTTGCATCTGCATATGATTCAGCTCCATGTATGGGCGGGAGGGTTAGAAGCGGATCTCGACCTGCCCGGTGATCGACCGGAAGGGCGGATAGCGGAAGCCGTCGATTCTGAAGTTGAAGTCGCCACCCGACGTGACGTCGGGGTCGAAGCCGGAGTAGTTCGTCCAGGTGTACAGGTTGCGGCCGAGGACGGACAGCTTCAGGCCGGCGACGCCGCCAAGACCAACCTTCGGCAGCCAGCGCGGATTCACGTCGTAACCGAGCGACAGTTCCTGCAGCTTCAGGTAGGCGCCCGACTCGACGAAGTAGTTCGCCGGATCGAGACCATTGTAGAGACCCTGCGTGAAGAACGCTTCGGAAATCTTCTGGGCGTCGGGCACGTTGGTCATGTCCATGTCGCCGGCACGCAGATCCTGGAAGCGCCACTGCTTGCTGAAGTTGTACACGGAGCCGCCGACCTGACCCGAGAACAGCGTGTGGAAGCTGAACCGGTTCCAGCGGATGTCGTTGGCCACACCGTAGTTGAGTTTGGGATTCACGTCGCCGATCACGAACTTGCTCGTTCCGCTCGCGTCGACGTACGGGATCGGGCGCTCCGCGGTGGTGCCGCGATTCGCGGCCAGCACCACGTACCCGAGCGGGTTCACGACGTAGTCGGAGGCGCTCGTGCTCGGGAAGTTCGGGTTGTGGTTGGCCACGGCTTCGGCGATCGACCGCACGAACTTCGTGCCGTAGATGACGCCGAGGTTCTCACCCGACTGGTACCAGAACACGCCCTGGCCCTGTCCACCGGCGCTCACCGGGAACGGCGCCACAGCCATGCTCGAAATCTTCTGCGTGGTGTGGTCGGCCGTGAGCGAGAAGTCCCACGTGACGTTGCGGCGATCGAGGATTCGCGTCTGCAACGCGCCCTCGAGGGTCTTGGATTCGATGTTCGCCGCGTTCTGCCACTGCGAGCTGAACCCGCCCGTGGCGGCGCTCGACAGCGGAACCTGCAGGAAGGCACCGTCCGTGCGGTCCACGGCGTAGGTGAGTTCGCCCGTGTACCGGTCGAGGAAGTCGGCGTTGATGCCGTACTCGGTCTCGGTCAGCACTGCGGGTTTCAGATTCTTGTTACCAACCGTGTTCTTGGAGAAGTTGCCGTTGCTGATCGAATACGTCTCGTACTGATCGGCGTAGTTGGGCCGCAATCCGGCCGTTCCCTGCGCCACGTGCAGCTTCAACTCCTGGATGCCCGGAATGTGGATGTCCTGCGTGACGCGGTAGGCGCCCGCGATCCGGTAGAAGTCCTTCCAACGGTCGTTGGAGCCGAACAGCGACGAGCCGTCGCGGCGATAGAGACCGTCGAAGATGTAGCGATCCTTGATGTCGAACGACTGCGAGACCATGTAGTCGGTCGTGCGCTCGATCGATTCGTACGAGCTGACGCCCACGTTGCTCGGGTCGCCCGCGTTCAGGCTCTCCACACCATTGACGTTCAGCTGGCTGGTGCTGGCGCCAATCTGCGCGTGGTCGGAGTTTTCCAGCTGGTACGCCACGCTGGTCGTGGAGAGGATGTTCTTGTACAGCTTCGTGGCCGTCGCGCGCAGCATCGAGTTCCAGGACACGTCGTTGTTGGTCGTCGTGCCGAGCGACCCGGTACCGGCAGCCTGGCCGGCGCTGTTGATCGTGCCGCGGGGCGTGTAGCTCTGCGACTTCCGGTTCAGGCGGTCCGTGCCGTAGTTGGCCTCGAGCCGCAGCCAGCTCGTGGGGCGATACCGCGCCGACATCGAGCCCAGGAAGTGCTGCCGGTTCTCGTTGTTCGAGCTCACCGACAGGCCGTACAGCGGGTTCCCGCGCTGGCTGGGATCGGCCCAGGCTGGCAGGATCGGGTAGAACGTGGTCGTATCGTTCGCCGAATTGGGCGGGTGACGCAGATCGATGTCCGGGGGCGCCTGATAGAGCGCGAACCAGTCACCGCCGTTGCTCACGTTCTGTACGCCATAGGTCACGCTGCTCGACAGGTCGAGCTTGTCGCCGATGCCCTGGTCGATGTTCATGCGGACGTTCTGGCGGAACTGACCATTCCGGAACGGCACGATGCCGCCGTTGTGGTCGGAGCTGAACGCCGTCGTGAAGTTCGTGTTGCCACGACGGAGACCCAGCGAAACGTTGCTGTTGTAGTAGTCGTTGCTGTTGGTCCACAGCTTCATCTGGTCGCGATAGCGGTTCGGACCGAAGGTCGGGAACGGCGTATCGTCGAAGCCCGTCCCGCTCGTGACCGCGTTGCCGCTCGCATCCAGGATGATCTCGCCCGTGGTCGGGTCGAAGGTGTTCTGCGTGCCGTGGTTGAACGACGGATAGTGGGCGATGCTGTTGGCGCCGTATTCGGCGTGTGCCGTCACCGACACGTGGTTCTCCGCCAACTCACGACCGCTCTTGGTCGTGATGCTGATGACGCCGTTCGCCGCGTTCGAGCCGTAGAACGACGCACCGGCCGCACCCTTGAGAATCTCCATCGACTGGATGTTGTTCACGTCGATGTCGGAGATGCTCTCGGTGGTGATCACGCCGTCCACGATCACGAGCGGCGCGTTGCACCCCTGTCCGGGCTGCAAGCAGGTCGACCCGCGGAGGCGGATCGCCGGATCACTGCCCGGGTCGCCCGTGCCCGGCGACACCATCAGGCCGGCCACCTTTCCGGTGAGCGCCGAAAGCGCGTCGGAAGCGGGGACCGCCTCGACTTGCGCCGAGGTCACCTTGGCAGCCGCAAAGGTCAGATTGCGCGCCGAGGTCGAGTCGGCCACGCCCGTCGTGATGACGGCGTTCAGCTGGAAGGGGTCGGCCTTCAGCGAGAAGTTCAACTCGTGCGTGCCGTTGGAAAGCGTCACCGACTGGCTCAACGGCGCGTAGCCGATGAACCGGGCGGTCGCCGTCACGGCCTGGCCGCGCACGTTCTCCGACGGCACCGTAATCGCGTACACACCGGAGTCGTTCGTCGTCCCGCCGAGTTTCAGCGAGGTGATCAACACAGTGGCACCCGGCACTGCGGCGCCGTACTGGTTCGTCACCTTGCCGGTGACGACCGTTTGTCCTGTCGCCTTTTGTGCCGTGAAGCCTACCAGGCACGCCGCGACGAGAGGGACAAGCCAGCCTCTCATCCGATCCACGGTCATGTTATCGATCCTCATCCAAAGGGAGTCCCACAGGGAGGTGGGTCAGGGTGTCGCCGCGCGCAGTGGAGTGCACCGGCTGACGGGTCGTTCGCATGTGCGGAGCCCGGGCAGGTCAGAGGCCCTGGACTTCGTACCATGTGAGAAACAAAGACCTTACGACCGCCTAACGTGCAGTATGACACCACGGTGCGCAAGGGTTGCGTTAGCCTACTAACTGCGACATGCGACAGCCGGGTCACATATCGGCCACTCCGGACCGGATGGCCTGCCGGCTCAACCAATCACATTCCGTCGCAGTCACCTGGCGTCGCCTACCACCATTAATGACCGACTGGTCATAAGTGGCAGGAGACCCCCCCCACCCGGATTCCGCTATGGGTGGGGTCCGCCGCCCGAAGGGGAACGGAGCGCCGAATCGGGGGAGGGCGGCTGGAAATCGAACGGAAGCTCCACCAGCTGGCGTACCGGCTGGCCTCCCAGCATCGCCGGCCTGAACCGCGCCGAGGCCAACGCCGTTCGGACGGCGGCTCCAAAGAGCGAATCCGTTGTCGACAAAAGAGTTACGGTGAGCGGCTCAACGACGCCGGCGGTGTCGACGACGAATCGCACCACTACCTTCCCCGCCACATGGGCCTTGAACAGGGAATCGGGATACGCGGGATTCGCCGTTCCACTCTGGTAGGCCGCCGGGACGTCCACGCCGGAGGGCATGTAGACCGCGTTGGCCTCCAACAGCGAATCCAGGTTCGCCGGGTGCTCGGGCGGCAGCTGGTAGGCGCGCACGTTCGGCCGCATGGGACGCGACCAGATCGCGATCAGCCCGCAGTTCTCCATACCATATGGTCCGGCGAGCGCCGCCGGGATCGACGAGCCGTGCGGGTACACCTCCACGCCCTCCACCGTGGCCAGGTCGACCATGTTCAGATCGAAGTGGCCGAGCGCCGCCGGGAACCCGTCGACCATCACCAGCGGCGGGCAGCTCTGTCCCGCCAGCCGTACCGTGGTGCCTAGCGCCCCCCGCATATCGTACGGCGTCACGCCGGGCAGCCGTCGGAGCGCCTCGGTCATCACGAAGCTCTGTCCCCGCTCGATGTCGGCGCGCGTGAGGTAATAGCCCAGCTTCTTGCTTCGGCGCTCGTTGAAGCCGGCCAGTCGCGCTTCGAACGGCTCCGGCTTCGCCTGCACGTGCACCGCCGGCAGCGCCACCGGATTCGCGCGCAATCTGAGATCGAGGGTGAGCGTGTACGGACCCATGTCCCACTGCGAGGCCAGCGGCGCGAACCCCACTCGGCGCACCTTCACCACGATCACGCCGACGGGCAGCCCGCGCAGAACGAAGACGCCGAGGGAGTCGGTGATCGTGCTGAAGTTGGGCGCCACCTCGACGCGCGCACCGGTCACCGGCGCGCCGGCATCGTCGCGGACCGTTCCCGTGATACTCCCCAGCCGCGCGCTGTCGTCCCGCACCCCCGTCTGCTGGGCGGCCGCCGGACCGCCGGCGGCGAGCAACAGCGACGCCGCGATGCCGGCAGCGACCCACCACCGCCGGGCGCGCTCGTATGCAACGTGGAGTTCAGCCACTGCGCCTCCCGATGTCTAACTCTTGGGCCGGCCCGGAGCCGCACGCAAGACCCCCTGTATGGCACAAGCAATTCCCATACATTTGGGTGCCGAAGCCGCGCCTCCAGCAAGACACACGGATTCGGAGAGTTAGCGGTCCACCCCCCGCTCCCGCCCGCCGAGCCGCCCCATGCCCATCGAACACATCTCCGACACCGCGCGGTGGGTGGCCGTCTACCGCGCCATGGAAACCGAACGCGCCGACGCCATCTTCCGCGACCCCTTCGCGCGCCGGCTCGCCGGCGAACGCGGCGAGGAGATCGTGCGCACGCTCAAGCACGGACGCGGCACGGCGTGGGCGATGATCGTGCGGACGGCGATCTTCGACGAGATCATCCGCGAGGCGCTGGACAACAAGGGGATCGACACCGTCCTCAACCTGGCCGCGGGCCTCGACACCCGGCCCTGGCGGATGGAGCTGCCACCGGCGCTGCACTGGGTGGACGTGGACCTGCCGGCGATCCTCGCCTACAAGACCGACGCGCTGCGCGGCGAAACTCCGCGCTGTCGCTACGAAGCGGTCGCCGCCGACCTCCGCGACGCGGCCGTCCGGGCGGAGCTGTTTTCGCGAATCGGCACCGGATCCACCCGAACGCTCGTCGTCACCGAGGGGCTGCTCATCTATCTCTCGGCGGAGGAAGTCGGCGCCCTGGCCGCCGATCTCCACCGCCAATCGAGCTTCGTCTACTGGCTCATCGATCTCGCCAATCCCTGGCTGCTCAACTACATGAACAAGTCGTGGGGCAAGGCGGCGGCCGAGGGCAACGCGCCGTTCAGGTTCGCGCCGGCGGAGAGTACGAAGTTCTTCGAGCCCTTCGGGTGGCGGGAAGTCGTCTTCCGCGCGTCGATGGAGGAGGCCCACCGCCTGCACCGCGAGATGACGATGGCCTGGCTCTGGCGGTTCCTGGGGCGGTTCGGCTCCGCGGAACGGCGCGAGCAGACGCGGCGGATCTCGGGAACCGTCTTGCTGGAGCGCCTCGACGGCTGACGGCGCCGCAACGAAAGGAGCCCGGACGAATCGGTCGTCCGGGCTCCTTTCGTTTCTCCAGGTATCACGGGGTCGCGGGCTTCCCGCCTCGCCACCTCACTGGTCTGATATTCCTCCGCCAGCCGGTTCCGGCGGCTCGTCGGTGGTGGGCACCACCGGCGCCTGCCCCGCCGCCTTCAGCATCGCGTTCACACGGTCCAGATACAGCTTCATCACCCGGTCGAGCCGCGTGAGCTGCGTCTGGAGCAGCGGGTTGAGCGTGTTGTACACCTGGTAGGCCTGGGGCGGCGGGCGGCGCTCGCCGTTCTCGATGAAGCCCATCAGCCCGGCCAACTGATCGTTGAGCCGCACCGGGAAGTTGAGCGGATCCTCACCGCTCTTGTTCCGGGTCTGATAGAGCGAATCCTCCACGCCGCTCAGACTGTCGGCAAAGGTCGCCGCCAACTTTCCGAATGCCTGGTTCTGCTTCATCGCCGGCGCGCGCTCGTCGAGCTGCCGCTTCACGCTGCGAATGCGCTTCACGTTGTCGTTGGCGGCGGTGAGCCGGTCGCGCACGCGAATGGCGAAGTTGTGCTGTTCCACGAGGTCGGCGTCGGTGGCCTTGATGCGCGGATCCTTCTTGACCGTGAACGTCCGCGACATCGGCGCGGCGTCGCCGACGGTCACCCGCACCGTGTAGCGGCCGGGCGCCGCGTCGGGCCCCGTGGTGCCGCCCGACCAGAGCAGCATCCCCTGGAAGCTCGACGCATCGTCGTACCGCATGTTCCAACTGTAGTGGTTCAGGCCGGCCCGGTTGGTCACCCGCGCCGGCGCGCCGAATCCACCCCGGCGCCCGCCGCGCCCGCCGCCGCCTTCGGGCACCGAATCCGTGGAGCTGAACTTCTTGATCAGCTTCCCGTTCTGTTCCAGGAACTCGATGGTGACGGGGCGATCGGGTTGCGCCAGCCGGTAGTCGACGTCGAGGGTGGTGCCCTGGTAGGTCGTGCCGGGCTGGTAGAGGAAGTCGTGGCCGGCGGCCGCCTGGGCCTCCGGCGCCTGGCGCAACTGGTTGATGCCTTCCATGACCCAGAACGCGCGGCCGTGGGTGGCGATCACGATATCGTCGTCGCGCAGGGCGATGTCGTGCACCGGAACGGGGGGCAGGTTGCGCTGCAGGCTCTGCCAGTTCGCGCCGGCATCGTAGGACATCCAGACGCCCCGCTCCGTGGAGGCATAGAGCATGTTGGGCCGCACCAGGTCCTCGCGGATGGCGCGGGTGTACACGTCGCCGGGCAGCCCGTTCACGATCTTGGTCCAGCTGCGTCCGTAGTCGGTGGTCTTGTAGAGGTACGGCGCGTAGTCGTCCATCTGATACCGGTTTGCCGCCACCCACGCCGTGCCCGGCGCGTGCGGCGACGGGTCGATGATCGAGATGCGCGTCCACTCGGGCAGCCCCTTGGGGGTGACGTTGGTCCAGTGCTGGCCGCCGTCGCGCGTCAGGTAGATGAGTCCGTCATCGGATCCGGTCCAGATGAGGCCCGGCGTGATCGGCGACTCCTGCACGGCGAAGATGGTGCCGTAGTACTCGATGGACGTCTGGTCCTTGGTGATCGGGCCGCCCGAGGGACCGAGCGTGGCCGGATCGTGCCGCGTGAGATCCGGGGAGATCACCTTCCACGTGGCGCCGTCGTCCGACGACTTGAACAGCACGTTCGACCCCACGTACAGCACGTGCGGATCGTGCGGCGAGTTCATGATCGGGTACGTCCACTGGAAGCGGTACTTCGAATCCTCGGCGCTGTGGCCCATCGGATTCAGCGGCCAGGGATCGAGGCGCACGCTCATGCCGGTGGCGTGGTCCATCTTCTCGAGCACGCCGCTGTAGTTGCCGCCGTACGTGATCTCGGGATCGAGCGGGTCGCCGGCCACATAGCCCGACTCGCCGCCGGCGATTCCATAGAACGTCGAATACGGCGACGCCTCGGCGCCGCCCCGTCCCCGCCCGCCGCCGAAGCCCCGGCCGCGGCCGCCGCCCTCGCGCACCGGGCCGCACGACGACCCGGCGTCCTGCTTGGCGCCGCAGACGTGGTACGGAAAGTGATCGGTGAGATAGGCGTGGTAGAACTGGCCGGTAGGAACGGCGACGCGGGTGCTGGTCTTGCCGCCGTCGGTGGTGATGATCGCGCCGTTGTCGTGGCCCACGATCATCCGCTTGTCGTCGTTGGGCGCGATCCACATGACGTGGTTGTCGCCGCCGCCGAACGAGCGCGTGAACGTCTTGCCGCCGTCCTGCGACCACTCGGGCCCGACGTTGGGCGCGTACACCGTGTTGCTGTCCTGCGTGTCGGCAAAGAGCATGGAGAAATACCAGGCGCGCTGCCGCAGGTCGCGGCTCGCGTTGAGGTACGTCCAGGTGGCGCCGCCGTCGTCCGACCGATAGACGCCGCCGTTGGGCTCGTTCTCGATGAGCGCCCACACGCGGCTCGTCTTTACCGGCGACACGGCGAGGCCGATGTTGCCGATCACCCCGGAGGGGAGCCCCGGGTTGCGCGTGATCTCGGTCCAGTGGTCGCCGCCGTCGGTGGTCTTGAAGATCCCGCTGCCGGCGCCGCCGCTGATCAGCAGCCAGGGCTTGCGTCCCGCCTGCCAGAGCGAGGCATAGAGCACGTCCGGATTGCCCGGATCCATGACGAGGTCGATGGCGCCGGTGGAGTCGTTGCGGAAGAGGATCTTCTTCCAGCTCTTCCCGCCGTCAGTGGTCTTGAACACGCCGCGGTCGGCGTTGGGCCCCCAGACGTGGCCGAGTGCCGCCACGTACACCACGTCGTTGTTGCGCGGGTCGATGCGGATGCGGCCGATCTGCTGCGTGGCCTCGAGGCCCATGTGCTGCCAGGTCTTGCCGCCGTCGGTGGTCTTCCACACGCCGTCGCCGTACGAGACGTTGCCGCGGATGGGAGTCTCGCCGCCGCCCACATAGACGATGTCGGGGTTGCTTTCGCTCACCGCGATCGCGCCGATGGAACCGCCGAAGTAGCCGTCGCTCACCGGCTCGGCGGTCTTGCCGCCGTCGGTGGTCTTCCAGACGCCGCCGCCCGTGGTGCCCATGTAGTACTCGTTGGGCCGGGCGGCGGATCCGCCGACGGCGGTCATGCGGCCGGCACTGTTGGGGCCGATGTTGCGCCAGCTCACGCCGCCGAAATATGCGGAGTCGACGGGCGTGGGCGTGGAGCGAAGCGAGGGCACGGCGCGGCGGGCCATGGCGGCCTGGGCGTGCGCGACGGCGGCCGGTGTGAGCAACGCCGCGACGGCGGCCAGACCGGCAATGGTACGGAGCTTTCGAGTCAGCATGGGGCCAGGAGGGAAAGAGAGTTGGCCGAGGGAGGTCGGTGGGGAGAGCTGCCACTCAAATTACGATGCAGACAGCAAGACTGCTGGCACACGGGTCCACGACGTATGATGCAGTACGACCGACAAGCGGGCAGGCGGTTCAAATCCTGGTTCTTCAGCGGCCTCCATCGTCCAACGCCCGCGTCGCATTCGCCTTGTCTACCTGCGGCACGCCGTGCTTCATCCACTCCGGCTCCGGCGCCCCCTTCAGGTAGTGATCGAAGAACTGCTTCATGCGGATCTGGAAGTCGATCTGGTTGGGCTTCTTCGCCAGGTGGTGCGGCTCGTCGGGGTACGAGACCCAGATCACGTTCTTGCCGTTCTTGCGCGCGGCGTTGTAGAACTCGAGCCCCTGGTCCCAGTCGACGGCGCCGTCGGCGGTGCCCTGCAGGATCATGAACGGCGTCTGGATCTTGCGCACGTTGAACACCGGCGACTGGCTCATGTAGAGCTGGGTGGCGTTCCACGGCGTGACGTCGGCGCCCATGCGCCCCTGACTGGTCTCGAGAATACCGCCGTTCCAGTTGCCGCTCTGCTTGTACAGTTCGCCGTACATGCTGATGAGATCGGTGAGCGGCGCGCCGGTGACGACGGCGGCGAACATGTTGGTCTGCGTGAGTATGAACGACGACTCATACCCGCCCCAGCTGTGCCCCTGCAGCCCGATGTGCCCCGGATCGGCGTAGCCGAGCTGGATGACCTTCTTCACACCGGCGGTGACGCAGTCGAGCGCCGACGACCCCGGCTTCCCGATCTCGTACACGATGTCGGGCGAGAAGACGAGATAGCCGTCGCTCGCGTACTCGCTCATGTGCGGCCGGTCGTCGTACACCGGCATCGAAAACTGGTGGTGCGTGTTGGACAGGATCTCGTAGATGTACACGATCATCGGGTACTTCTTGCCGGGCTGGTAGTCCGCCGGCAGGGTGAGCGTGCCCTGCAGGTGCCGGCCCCTGCTGTTCGTGAAGTCGACGAGCACCCGCTTCCCCCACGCGTACTCGGCGATCTGCGGGTTGGCGTCGGTGACCTTGCGCGGCGACGAGAACTTCGCGTCGCTCACCCAGTAGTCGGGGAACTCGCGGAAGGTCTGTTGCGTGAAGATCACGCGGTCGGCGTCCCTGGCCTTGGTGGCGCCACCGATGTCCTTGTCGTCCCAGATGAGCGGCGACGGCTTGCCGCCCCCCGCCGGCATCTGCCAGTAGCCCGACTTCTTGGTCCATTCGCCGTAGGCGGTGAGGGTCTGCGGCTCGGACAGATCCACCGGTTCGGCCGACCCGCCGCCGAAGCCGCCGCGTCCACCCCGTCCGCCGCCGCCGGCCAACCGCGCCATCCGCAGCTGCACCTGCTGCGCCGCACCGGCACCGGCGGTCAGATTCCGCCCCTTCGACCCGTCGAGCGGAAGCTGCCAGAGATCGTACTTGTCGTACAGCAGCACCGACTTGCCGTCCTTCGTCCACCCGGCCACGCCCCAGATCGGCTTCTCCGCCGCATGGTCGTCGTCGGTGTCGATGAAGCTCTTGCCGGTGGCGGCATCGACGTTCACCGACTTGCCGGCGTCGAGGTCGTACGCCATCACGTGCCGGTTTTCCAGATAGAGAAACCACCGGCCGTCGGGCGAGGTGCCCATGGTACGCAACAGGTGCCTGGCGATGAGCGTGCGGGCGCCGGTGGCCGTGTTGATCCGGTAGTAGTCCGCCCGCGACGGCGCCCCCTCGGAGAAGTCGTGCTCGTACGGCGTCGGATCGCGTCCCACGGCCCAGGCGCCGTCGCCGGCCGGGGTGACCGACGTGACGACGCTGTCGGAGAGGCCGACGAAGCTGCGCGACGCCACGGTCAGCACCGCCGAGTACGTCGCCCGGCGCAGCTGATTGATCTGGATCATCTGCTGCGATTGCAACTCCACATCGTCGTGGTGCCAGACGTCGACGTTTGCGTACTCCTCGGTGGATTTCGGCGGCGTGTCCTGCTGCGCCTTGATGCCGATGAACAGGCGCGCGCCGTCCTTGCTCCACCGCGGCGCCGAGTACTCGCTGAGCACGTAGCCTTTGGGGAAGGCCGGATCGGCCGATGGATCCCAGGTCATGCCCGGCTGGCCGGACCCGGCGTCGGTCCAGACCAGCAGCGTGTTCTCCCGCTGCTCCTTGCCCTTGGGCTTCTCCCCGCGCAGCGCGACGAGGCTGGCGGACGAGTCGCGCCAGGCCAGCCCGTCGTACTCCATGGGCTTGCTGTCGAGCGCGCGCGTGGCGCCGGTGGCGGTGTTGACCACGTAGACGCCGTTGCCGAGCCGGTCGGCCGCATCCACGGTGTAGGCGAGCAGATCGCCGGCGTCGTCGAAATCGTACTGCGTCACGTTGCCGATGTTCTGGTTCACCCCGTCGGCCAGACGACGCACGATCAGGTCGCTGCCCCGGTGCGACGTGTCGCCGGGTGTGCCGGACATCTTGATGGCGAGATCCCGCGAGCCGCTCGCGAACTGGAAGGCGCTGGCGCCCGGCACGTCGTACTTGGTGCCCGAGGCGAGGTCGAGGAGTTCGAAGTGCCGCTGCGGTCCGGCCGCCGCGCCCCTTCCCCCTCCTCCGGCGCCTCCACCCCCACCCCCGCCCCCGCCGCGCCCTCCGCGGGCCCCACCTGCCCCGCGGCCGCGGCCGCGCGCCGCGCTCGCCGGCGGGTTCACGAAATAGCCGATCCACTGCGAATTGTCGGAGAACTGGACGCTCCCCCCGCCGCCGAATCCGCCGCGGCCGCCGCGCCCGCCACCGGCCGCCGATCCGACGGGGACGGTGTACCGCTTGTCGCCGTCGACCTGCTGCACGAACAGGGTGTCGTCGCCTTCGTTGGGCGCGTAGGTGTAGGTCACCCACCGTCCATCGTTGCTGATCGCCGCGGCGTTGATCCGCTTCCACGACGGATAGTCGGCCAGAGTCAGCACCTTCTTGCCGTCGGGGGCGCGTTCGTGCGCGGCCGGCGCGGCATCCTGCGCCCTCGCCGCCGGCGGTGATGCCAGCGCGAGCAGTCCGGCGAGAACGAACGGAAGGCGGGCGCGCCCGCGGGAACGGAGGCGGTTCATCGGATCGGCTCTCCCTTGTGCACCTGCGGCACGCCGTCCTTCATCCACTCCGGCATCGGCGTTCCCTTGAGGTAATGGTCGAAGAACTGCTTCATCCGGATCTGGAAATCGATCTGGTTCTCCTTCTTTGCCAGGTGGTGCGGCTCCCCGGGATACGACAGGAAGATGACCTGTTTTCCGAGGCGCTTGGCGGCGGCGTACAACTCCAGGCCCTGGTGCCAGTCCACGGCGTTGTCGGCCGTGCCCTGCAGGATCATGAACGGGGTCGTGATCTTGGGCGCGTTGAACAGCGCCGACTGCTCCTCGTACAGCCTGGTGTGATTCCACGGCGTGACGTCCTCGCCGATGCGCACCTGGCCGACCTCGGTGATGCCCTGCTGCAGCGTGCCGCTGCCGGGATACGTCTCGTCGTAGAAGCTCACGAGGTCGGTGGGCGGCGCGCCGGTGACGACGGCGGCGAACATGCTGGTCTGCGTGAGGATGTAGCTGGACTGGTACCCGCCCCAGCTGTGCCCCTGCAGGCCGATGTGCGCCGGGTCGGCGTAACCGAGCGCGATGACCTTCTTCACGCCGCTGGTCACGCAGTCGAGCGCCGAGCTGCCGGGCGCGCCGATCTGATAGCGGACGTCGGGTTCGAACACCAGATATCCGTTGCTGGCATAGGTGGACATCTGCGGGCGGTCGTCGAACGTCGGCATCGAGAATGCGTGGTGCGTGTTCGACAGGATCTCGTAGAAGTACACGAGCATCGGGTACTTCTTGCCGGGCTGGTAGCCGGCCGGCAGGGTGAGCGTCCCCTGCAACTTCTGGCCGCGGCTGTTCGTGAAGTCGACGAGCACCTTGCTCCCCCACGCGTACTCCTTCAGGAAGGGATCGGCGTCGGTCACCTGGCGGGGCGACTGGAAGTCGGTGCTGCTCACCCAGTAGTCGGGGAACTGCTGGAAGGTCTGCTCGGTGAAGATCACGCGATCGGCCTGCTCGGCCTTCGAGGCCTGCCCGATCATCCGGTCCTCGTAGATCAGTGGCTTCGGGGCCTGGCCCGGCTCCAGCGTCCAGTAGCCGGACTTCTTGGTCCATTCGCCGTAGGCCGAGAGCGTGACGGGCTTCGAGAGGTCGATGCCGTGGTCCTCCACGCGGGCGCCGCCTCCGAATCCGCCGCGGCCGCCACGTCCGCCCCGGCCACCGCCGCCGGCGAGGTCGAGCCGGACCACGCGGAACTGGATCTGCTGTGCCTTGCCGGCGCCGCGCGTGAGATTCACCGGCGCGCCGCGGCCGTCGAGCGACAGCCGCCAGAGATCGTACTTGTCGTACACCAGCACGTACCGGCCGTCGCTCGACCAGCCGGCCAGCCCCCAGATGGGGCGCTCGTACGCGTGGTCGTCATCGGTATTCACGAAGTTCATGCCGCCGTCGACCTCGGTGCTCTTGCCGGCCCGGGCATCGTAGGCGTAGATGCGCCCGTTCTGCAGATACAGGAACCACTTGCTGTCGGGCGAGGTGCCCATCGTCCGCCAGAGCTTGTCGGCGATCAACGTATGGGCGCCGGTGGCGGTGTTCACGCGGTAGTAGTCCGCGTGGCTGCCGCCCCACGCCACCTCGCCGCGATACGTCGTGTCGTTGCGCCCCACGCCCCACGACCCATCGTCGGCCATCTGCACCGTGGGCATCGCACTGTCGGCCAGCTGCACGAACTTGCCCGACGGCACGAGCACCGCCGACGCGAAGGTGGCCCGCAACTCCTGCTGCAACCGCACGATCTGCACCGATTGCACTTCGGCGTCCTTGTAGTGCCAGACGTCGACGTTGGCCCGCGGCTCGTCGCTCTTCGGGAGTTCCTTCTCCTGCTCCTTGATCCCGACCAGTACCCGCGATCCATCGTCGCTCCACTCGGGCGTGGCGAACTCGCTGAGCACGAATCCCTTGGGGAAGTCCGCGGCGGTGGCCGGATCGTAGGTGGTCTCGGCCCCCGTCTGCGCGCCGACCCCGGTCCAGGCCAGGAGCACGTTCGCCTTCTGCTTCATGCCTTCGGGTTTGGCGCCGCGCAGCACCGCCAGATCGGTGCCATGGTCGCTCCAGGCGAGGCCGGCGTACTCGGCGGACGCGGCGTCGAGCGTGCGCGTGGTGCCGCCGGCCAGATCGACGAGGTAGAGGCCATTGCCCAGATTGTCCGCCGCATCCACGGTGTAGGCGAGCAGATTCCCGGCGTCATCGAAGTCGTACTGGCCGACGTTGCCGATGTTGCGCGTGTCGCCCGTGGCCAGATCGCGCAGAAGCAGGTCGGACCCGTTGTGCGTGGTGTCGGCGCGCGAGGCCTTGGCCAGGTGCACGGCCAACTGCCTGGACCCCTTGGCGAACTTGAAGGCCTGCGCATTGGGAGCCGCCCACTTGTCGCCGGTCGCCAGGTTCAGCAGTTCGAAGGTCCGCGGGCCGCCGCTGCCGCCGCGTCCGCCACGTCCCGCCGGCGCCGGCGGGGTCTCGCCCCGTCCCCCGCGGCCGCCGCGGCCCGTGCGCTGCGGCGCCGTGACGTAGTAGCCCACCCAGTGCGAATCGTCGGAGAACGACGGGGAGGCGCCGCGCGGAATCGTGTACAGCTTGCCGGCGTCGAGCTGCTTCACGAACAGCGTGTCGTCGCCCTCGTTGGGGTTGTAGGCATACGTCATCCACTGCCCGTCGGGCGAGAGATCGGCGGAGTTGATGCGCTTCCATCGCCCGTAGTCGTCCACGTTGAGGATCTTCGGTCCGCTGTCGTTCCCGGCCGCCGGCTGGACGGCCGGCCGGGCCCGGCGGGCGCGTTGCGCGCCGGCCGACGACGGGAGCGAGAGGGCGGACGCCAGCGCGAGGGCGAGGATGGCCGCGATCGAGGGGCGATAGGCGGAGGGGACGGGGCGACGCATGGGAAACTCCGGAACCGGTCCGAGGGAAGGGGATGACCGTGGAGCCCCCATGATGCAGGCCGGTACACGACGGTTCAAGCGGGGACGCGCAGATTCCCGCCGGCCGGGGCCTGGCACACGCCGGCCGGCGGCCCGGCCCCCGCGATCGGGGGCGAGGGCCGGCGCTTCGCGCCTACCGCGCCCGCAGGTGGTAAGGCAGCCCCGCCTGTTCGAGCGCCGGCTCCTCGTCGTCCCGCAATTGGAGGATCCCCTCGCCCTCCCGCGTCACGATGCGGAACAGGGTCTGCCCGCCCCGATACACGGTCAGATCCTCGAGGGAAGACTCGCCGGGGGTGAAGGCGAACAGTCCGCCGGCCACGACGTCGCGCAGCACGGCGGCCGTCTCACCGGTGAGGATCCATCGATCGCCGGCGCTGGCAACGCGCCGCCGGAAGGGCGCGAGCAGCTCGTCCACGACGGCCCAGGTGGTGCGCGGCAGGTACGGCGGCCCCAGGAAGGAGAGGCTGAATTCGTCGGCCCCGCGCCGCAGGCACCAGTCGAGCAGCCGCCAACTCTGCTCGGCGGTGTAGTCCTCGGCGCGCACGAAGAAGGTCTGCATGGGAGAGGGGGTCTCCGGGAGGCGCCTTGCGCGCTATTCCGGGGGGCGCGAAGCCGTGGCCTTCGCCTGGGCCAGGTAGCCGGGTTCGAGATCCAGGAGGTTGGCGATCTTCCGCGTCAGGTACTGCTCGCGCTCGGCAATCTTCCCGTCGGCCAGCACGAGCCCCCACATGATCTCGGCCAGCACCATCTTCTGTCCCAGGTCGTAGCTGCGCTGCAGCACCGACGTGAAGTGAAAGTAGTCCACCGACCGAATGCGCTCGCGCTCGGCCAGATCGATGAGATTGCGCCCCGACTCGGCGTCGAGACCGAAATGCCGGGCGAGCACCGCTTCCAGGTGGGCGCGCTCCGGCGCCGTGAACTCGCCGTCCGCATACGCGATCTCGAGCAATAGCGTACAGGCGGCCAGGTGCACCGGATCGACGGCGGCGGGCGGAGCCGACTGGGCGGGGTCGGCCGCGTGCGGACGGGTGTGCAGCAGGGCGCGTATGGAATCGACGAACATGGCAGTCGTGGCGTGGATGGAAGACGTTCAGCGGACCGGCGACTTCGCTTTTCTATAGTAATGGGAGAACGGCCGCCGGTGACGGCCTACGCGGCGCGCGCCTCGGCGAGCCAGTCCCAGGGCAGGCGCGCGCGCAGTTGCCGCGGCGGATCGAGCGCCTCGGTGCTCCACCGGTAGTTCACCCGGGACAGCCGTTCCAGCCGAAAGCCGGCGCCGGCGAGCGTCGCCTCCAGCTCCTCCGCGGTGTAGTGCTTGGTGGGCACGCCCTCGATGCCGACCGTGCCGGCCTCGGGGCGTGCCGTGGGCGGGTGGAAGTCGTAGGCCGGCGCTCGCCGCGGGGCAATTCGGCGCCGGACGAACTCGCAGTACGCCGCGCTCTCCAGCGATGGGACAATGAAGATCCCGGCGCCGCCGCGCTTGACCACGCGCCGGATGGCCGACCAGAGCCGGCGCCGCACACGGTTATCGGGATGAATCACCACGTTGGCGGCGACGACGCACGCGAACCCTTGCGCCATCCGGGCCAGCCGGCGCGGCGTGTTCCGTTCCACGGTGACGTTCGGCAGCGACGCCGCGAGCGCGCTCGCGTGGTCGACGCAGCGCGCCGACCAGTCGATGGCGTGCACCGTTTCGAACTCGCGGGACAGCACGCGAAGGTAGCCGCCGACCCCGCATCCGAAGTCGATCACCGACCGATGCCGTCCGGCGGCGCGGCGGATGGCGCGGCCAACGACGCCGCGCACGTCCTCTGCCAGACTGTCGAAGATCTCGTCGTCCCAATGCTCCGCCTGCCGGTCCCAGTAGGCCCGGTTCACCGGGGCCCCACCACCCGTCCGCCCTGCATCACAAGGCGAATGGCGCGGGTATTGCGAATGTCGACGGTGGGGTCGCCGGTGAGCAGCAGCAGGTCGGCCGTCCGCCCGGGGGCCAGCGTCCCCACCGAGTCGGCGATGCCGATGGCCCAGGCCGCGTTCGCGGTGGCCGAGACGATCGCCTGCATCGGCGTCAGGCCCGCGTCGTCGACCAGCGTCTCCAGTTCGCGGTGGAGCATGGGAAGGGAGTCGACCTTGGGGTCGTACATGTCGTCCGTCCCGGCCACGATCCGCACCCCGAGGCGCGCCGCGCGGCGGGTGACGGCGTACATCCACGGCGTCCGGAGCCGGCCCACCGAATCCTGTGGCAGCTCGTGGGCGAAGATCCAGAGCGTGGGATTGAGCGCCACACCGCGGTCGCGCATCGACTGGAGCAGCCGTTCGATCACCGGCGAATCCGGCCCGACGCGAAGAAAGTCACCACGGGCACGGTCGCGCCAATCGTCGCTGCGCGGACTGCCCTGCCACACGAGGTACGGCGTGTGCGCGAGCATGTCGGCGCCGGCCGCCACGAGGTCGCCCGGCGTGGCGGGAAAGGTGGTGGCGTGCGCGATGACGCGCAGTCCCTGCCGGTGGGCCTCCGCGGTGGCGCGCGTGACCTCGAGCGAGTCGAGCGCCGCATACAGCTTGACGCCGACGGCACCGGTTCCGCGGGCAAGCGCGATCGTCCGGGCGAAGTCGGTGCTGTCGGTGACGGACTGCATCCAGGGCGCGGTGCCCGACACGTATCCGCGCGAGGCATCGACGGTCCGCGGGTCGGCGAAGAACCCCGGCCCGCCGAGCAGCGCCACGTAGTAGACGTGCGGGCCCGGGATCTGCCCCGCGAGGACGGCGCGCTGGAGATCTCCGGTGGCGCGCGTATCGCCCGCCAGTTCGAATACGCTCGTCACGCCGCCACGCAGCGCCTGCCGGAGTGCATCGGCGCGATCGCTCCAGGGATCGGTGCCGAGATGCACGTGGGCGTCGATGAGCCCCGGGATCGCGAACGACCCGCGGCCGTCGATCACCGAATCGGGCGCCGGGTCCTCCACCTGCGCGTCGGGACGGAGATCGGCGATCCGCCCGTCCTCGATCAGGAGCGCCATATGGGGCTGCGGAGCACGGCCGGTGCCGTCGATGACGGTGACATCCCGGATCAGAATCGGCACGCCGGCGGTGCGCGCGGTGCGGCCGCGCTGGGCAGCCGCCGGCGCGGCCCATGCAACCGCCAGCAGGCAACCGAGCAGGGATGCCGGGATTCGCATGCCCGCAACTTGACGCCGCGCGGCGGGCCGGGCAAATGCGAGCCCGGGGGTCACCACGAGGCGGCGGTATGCCGAAGGCGAACGAGACGGCGAATGGCGGCGATGCCGAACACGGGGCCGAGCGCCAGCACCGCCAACGCCCAATGCCAGCCGACCGAGGCCTGGGCCGGCGGCACCAGTTGGATGGACACCATGGTGAGCAGGAAGCCCATCGACGTCTGGACCGAGAGCGCCGTGCCCACCGAGTGCGGCGGGACGGCCTCGGTGACGAGGGTGCTGAACTGCGCCGAGTCGGCGACCACGAAGAATCCCCACACCACGGCGACGACCGCCGTGAGCCAGAACGCGCGGCCGAAGGTGAAGCCGATGAGCACGGCGCAGGTACCACTGGCCGCCATCGCGACGGTCACCAGCCATGCACGCCCCCGTCTGTCGGCGACCAGTCCGCCCCACACGCAGCCCACGCCACCGGCCGCGATGGCGAGAAACGAAACCAGCGACGCGATCTCGTTCGTGCGCGCGCCGGCGGTCATGCCGCTGGCCGCCGCACTGGCGGCCAGGAACACGGGAATCCAGGTCCACATGGAGTACAGCTCGAACATGTGGCCCAGGTAACCGCCGAGGGCGAGACGCCACAGTCTGGCGCGAAACACCGTCCCGACGAGCGACCAGGAGAAGGGACGCGACGGAAAGGCGTACGGGCCGTCGGCATAGCCGACGGTGACGATCACGGCGCCGAGCACGGCCAGCCCGCTCACCGTGAACAGCACGGTGGCCACGCCCGCGCCGGGAAAAGCGTGCACGAGGTACGGACTGGCCTTGCCGATGGTGAGCGCGCCGACGATGGTGCCGATGCCGAGTCCGCGCTGCGATCGGAACCAGGTCGAGATCATCTTCATCGCCGGCGGATAGACGCCGGCGAGGGCGAATCCGGTCAGCAGGCGCAGGCCCAAGGCCGCCCCGTAGGTGGGTGCATGGACGAGCGACGCGTTCGCGACGGCCCCGAGCAGCGCCGCCCCGGCGAACAGTCGCTTGGATGGAATCACATCGGCGAGGTTGAGCACCGCCGACGCCGCCGTTCCGAGCACGAACCCGAACTGGACGATGGTCACCAGCCATCCGGTCTGCGATGTGTCGAGCTGCCAGCGTTCGGCGAGCTGCGGCCCGACGGCGGCGGCCGCCAGCCACAGCGACATGCCGAACAGTTCGGCGAACGAGAGCAGCACGAGTTGTCGCCAGCGGCGCGGATCGGAATCGGGAGAGGTCTGGGGCATCGGGGGTGAGACGGGGAGTCGGAAACGGTAACGCTGTCACATCGGGCCGTAGCGCGGTAGAGTTCGACGAGGAATGACGCGCTCCCCAAGCGAGGACCCGATGACCGTAGCCTCCCTAATCAGCCGTCCATCGAATTGGTTTCTGGTGGCCGCCCTCGCGACCGCTCCCGCCGCGGCGCCGGCCCAGCGGGGGGCCGGCGGCTCCACGGGTGCCGCAGCGCTGCCTTCCGATTCCGTCGTGCGGGCGATCATCACCCAGCGGGTGAACGAACACCGGAGCGCCGGCATCGTGGTCGGGCTGCTCGATGCCGACGGCGGAACTCGGATCATTGCCTACGGCGATCCGGGCCCGGGACAACCACCCCTGGACGGCAACTCGGTGTTCGAGATCGGGTCGATCTCCAAGGTGTTCACCGCCACCGCGCTCGCCGAACTCGTGCAGTCGGGCCGGGTGAAGCTCGACGACCCGGTGCAACGGTACCTCCCCGATCGGGTGCGCGTGCCATCGCGCGATGGCAAGCAGATCACGCTCCTGAATCTGTCGGAGCAGAACTCCGGACTGCCGCGCATGCCCGACAACTTTCACCCCAAGAATCCCAGCAACCCGTACGCGGACTACACCGAGCAGCAGCTCTGGGACTTCCTGTCGCACTACACCCTGCCGCGCGACCCCGGCGCCCAGTTCGAGTACTCGAACCTCGGCGTCGGGCTGCTCGGCCAGGCCCTGTCCCGGGCCACGGGTCAGTCGTACGAGGCCATGGAACGCGGGATGGTCTGGCAGCCGCTGGGCATGACGCACACGGCGATCACCTTCACGCCCTGGATGAAGCAGCATCTGGCGCTGGGCCACGACGCCAGCGGGGCGGTGACGGCGAATTGGGACCTGCCCACGCTCGCCGGAGCCGGCGCCATCCGGTCGACGACCCGCGACATGCTCACCTTTCTGGACGCCAACCTGCACCCCGAGCGCGGGCCGCTGGAGCGGGCGATGGCGTTCGCGCACGAACAGCGCGCCTCCGGGGGAAGCCCGAACATGCGCATCGGCCTCAACTGGTTCACCCTGCACGTGGGGAACGACAGCATCGTCTGGCACAACGGCGGCACCGGCGGCTACCGCACGTTCATCGGCTTCGAGCCCGCGCGGCGGGTGGGCGTGGTCGTGATGACGAACAGCGGCGGCGAGGGAGCCGACGACATCGGCATGCACCTGCTCGACCCGGCGGTGCCGTTGGCCGCCAAGCCGGCGCCCGTGGTGGAACACACGGCTATCGACCTGCCCGCCGATTCGCTGGCCCGGTTCGTGGGCGTGTACCAACTCGCGCCGAATTTCGAGCTCACCGTGACCCAGTCCGGCGATACGCTCTGGCTGCAGGCCACCGGGCAGCCGCGCAATCGGATATGGCCGGAATCGGCGAACGAGTTCTTCTTCAAGGTCGTCAATGCGCAGATCACCTTCCTGCACGACGGCGCGGGCGCGGTGAGCGGCCTCATCCTGCACCAGAACGGGCAGAACCCGATCGCCCGCAAGATCAAGTAGCGCTCCGCCGCGTCGTCACAACTCGTCGATCGACTTCGGCCAGTCCTGCCTGAGCAGGCGCGACAGCGCCCGGTCGGCCAGCAGGCGTCCCTCGGTCTGGCAGCGGGCGCAATAGTTGGTCTCGTTGTCGGCGTAGCGGATGCGCTGGACCGCAGTACCGCACACGGGACAGGGCTGGCGAAAGCGCCCGTGGACGGCCATCCCCTCGTGGAAGGCGGTGACCTTGGCGGGAAATCCGTCGCCCACCTCGGCGCGCAGGCGCTCGGTCCATTCCGCGAGCGTGTCCCGCGTCGCCCGGTGGAGGCGCGCGACTTCCTCGTCGGTAAGTTTCGAGGTCAGTCGGAGCGGCGAGAGCCGCGCCCGGTGGAGAATCTCGTCGGAATACGCGTTGCCGATGCCGTCGAAGAGTCGAGGATCGGTGAGGGCGCGCTTGAGGGTGTGGTTCTCGGCGCGCAGCCGCGCCGAGAATTCGGCGGGTGACGCCGCGAACACGTCCAACCCGCCGCGGTCGAAGTCGCGCAATCCGTCGCGGCCGCGCACCACGTGCACCGAGGCCCGACGCTTGGTGCCGGCTTCGGTGAGCACGAGGGTGCCGTGGTCGAAATCGAGGGCGAGCAGCGCGATCCGGCCCGGCGGCTTCCGGCCCGGGGCGAGCCACCGCAGGCGGCCCGCGATCATCAGGTGGATCACGAGCGAGACGTCGTCGTCGAACGCGATCACCATCCGCTTGCCGATGCGCGTGACGGCGTCCACGCGCGCGCCCTCCACGGCGGTGAGCGGCGGGTCCACGCTGCGCAGCGCGAACGGGCTGAGCAGGCGGGCCCGCAAGAGCGTCCGTCCGCCGATGTGCCGGCGCAGGGCCTCCACGTAGACGGTGATATCGGGAAGTTCCGGCATCGCAGGCATGAATGATCGCCCTGGCAGTGCGACCCCCGCGAGGGGGCGCCGGGTCCGGACGTCGCGGCGCCGCGATTGACGGCACCCCGGCGGCGTCCGAGTTTCTTTCCTCTCTGCCCCCGGATGGAGATTGTCGCCGATGCTCGCCAGCGTGTTCGCCCTTGCCCTGTTGCTCCAGACGCCCGGAGACTCCACCGCCCTCGCCGGCGCCCGCAACCCGGCGTTCGCCCCCGACGGACGCCTGGCCGTGGCACGACACGGCGACCTGTGGGTCCGGGCCGCCGACGGCCGCTGGTCGCAGCTCACGCGGGGCGCCGTGGTCGATCGGGAACCGGCGTGGACCGCGCGCGGCGACTCGATCGTGTTCTCATCGAACCGGGGAGGCGGGTTCGCCCTCTGGATCGTGGCCGCGGCGGGTGGCGAACCGGCCCGGCTGACCGCCGGCCCGGCGGACGGGGAGCCCAGCGTCGCCCCCGACGGCCGCGTCTATTTCATTCGCGGCCTGACGACGGTGGGCCGGTTGTGGGAGCGCGCGCCCGGCGGCACCGAGCGTCGCGTCACCAACGACGCCGACGCGGAGTCGTGGCCGGCCGTGTCGCGCCAGGGCGATCTGGCGTACGTCGCGACCACCGACGGCACCGGTCATCTGCATCTGCGTACGCTCGACGCCCGGGCAACGGATCGCGACGTGACCCAGGCGCGGGGGATGGCCCACCCGACCTGGGCGCCCGACGGCACCCGCATCGCCTACACGGCAGCGGCTCCGGGCGCCGGCGTGTACGTGACCTCGAACGACGGATCGTACGCGAACCTGGTGTCCACCGAGGACGCCGAAGCCGCCTGGGCGCCGGACGGCGGCCATCTGCTGCTCGTCGAGCGCCCGCCGCCGGACGTGGCGTACAACGGCGACCCGAACCGGCTGGGCTCGCGCGACGCCTTCGACGCGTTCGCCGACCAGGGACGTATGTGGACCGTGGACGCCCCGGTGGCGCCGGATGCCGGCCTGGCCGCCGTGGCACCGGCACCGGTGGATCGCGCCGAGCGAAATGCCGAAGCGTTCGATCGCTTCTTCGACCGGCAGACGACGCTCTATTACACCGGCAGCGCGGCGTCCGAACGCCGCGCCCGCTGGGAGGCGCTGCGCTCCCGATATCGGCCGCGCGCCATCGCCGCCGGCAGCGACGACGCCCTGCGCGGCGTGCTGCACGAGATGCTGGAAGCGCGCCCGCCGTTGCGCAACGACGCCACCGGACGGGCCGCGGTCTCGAGCGCGAGCCCGGTGGCGACGGCCGCCGGCCTCGAGATCCTGCGCGAAGGGGGCAACGTGGTGGACGCCGCGGTGGCGGTGTCGTTCGCGCTCGCGGTGGCGGAACCCGACGCCAGCGGACCGGGGGGCTACGGCCAGATGCTGGTGTACGAGCGCGGCATGACGGCGCCCCATCTCATAGAGTTCATGACCCGCGTGCCCGAGGACGCGTCGCTGGCCAACCTGCCGCGGTTCCCCAGCGAGCGCCCCGGCATGACGAACGTGCCGGGCACCGTGGCCGGCATGTATCACGCGTGGGAGCAGTTCGGCAGCAAGAAAGTGCCCTGGGCGCGTCTGCTGGCACCCGCCATCCGCGCCGCCAGCGACGGCTACGTGGTGAGCGACGGACTGGCGACGACGCTCGCCACCGAACGGGATCAGTTCCTGAAGTATCCGGGGGCGCGCGCCCTCTTCTTCCGCGACGGCGAACCCCTGCAGGCCGGCGACACGCTGCAGAACCCGGATCTCGCGTGGACGCTGCAGCAGATTGCCGACCGGGGCGCCGACGGCTTCTACAAGGGCGAGGTGGCGCGGCGCATGGTGGACGATCTGCGCCAGCACGGCAACCTGATGAAGATGAGCGACATGGCGCGCTACTTCGCCGCCGATCGCGCGCCCGTGAGCGGCACCTATCGCGGCTACACGCTCTATTCCACGGCGCCGCCGGTGGCCGGCGGCGCCGAGCTCGTCTCCACGCTCAACCTGCTGTCCCACGTGAGCGCGCCGCACCCCTACACCGACGACGCGTCGACCCTGAACGCGATGATCCAGGCGTGGCAGCTGGTGCCGTCCACCCGCGGCCGGATCGCCGATCCGAGTCTCTGGCCGGTGGACATCCAGCCGTTCACGAGCCGCGATACCGCCGACGCGCGGTGGCGGTGCAGCGACCCCGATCACGCGCTGACTCCGGCGGCGATCCGCGGCGATTCGATCGCCTGCGCCGCCCCCGGGAGCACCGGCGGCTCGCTGGACGTCGATTCGCCCGAGGCCAACTGGGATCCGGCGCGGTCCACGGGGACGACGGCGTTCACGGTGGCCGACGCGCAGGGCAACGTCGTGGCGGTCACCCAGACCCTCGGCACCTGGGGCGGCACCTTCTACGTCACCCCGGGGCTCGGGTTCCTGTACAACGACAAGCTGGGTTCGTACTCCACCGACTCCACGGCGTATGGCGCCCGACTTCCGTTCGCCCGGCACGGCAGCACGATCGCGCCGACGATCATCTTCAAGGGCACCGGCAGCGCGCAGCAGCCGTTCGCGGCCGTCGGCGCGGCGGGCAATGCCTGGATCACCGCCGCCGTGTACCAGACCATCGTCGGCATGCTCGACGACCACCTGGGTCCACAGGCTGCGCTCGAACTGCCGCGCTTCCTGCTCAGCGGGGGCGGGGGCGGCGGGCGTGGTGGACGGGGCGGGCGGGGCGGTCCCCGGCCGGCGCCGAGCGGAATCACCGTGCAGATGGAGGACGGGTTCAGCCCCGACGTCATCCGGCAGTTGCGGGCCATGGGCTACGACCCGCGACTGGTGTCACTCATCGGCGAGGTCCGCGAGGGATACGGCGCGGCGGTGATGATCCACGACGGCCAGGTCACCGCCGGGGCCGACCCGCGGCGGAGCGGAACGGCGGGCGCGATCCGGTAGGCGCATCCGCCGGAGGCGCCGGCGGGAGCCTCCCCCCGCCCCGCCTTATCGGGCGCTTCTGGAGGTCGCGGTCGAATCCGCGGCCGGTAGATCGGACAGGTGCTCCTGGATGATCACCCACCGCTGCCCCTGGCGGACGAACACGGCCGTCCAGGCGCCGCCGATGTCGTGCGGTTCCCCCCGCGGTGTGTGATGGGGAATGTGGTACGTGGCGGTCATGACGGCGGCGTTGGGCGACAGCACGTCGATGATCATCTGCTTCCACTCCCACGTGGGCTGCTGCATGTACCGTCCGACGTTGTCCCAGAAGTAGTGGATGCCGCCGGCCAGCGAGTCGAGGGAGGTGACGATCTTGCCGCCGGTGGCCGAGACGATGCGCCCGGAGTCGGGATAGAGGCTCAGCATGTTGGCGGCGATGTCGGGACGCGAGAGATCGTAGGCCTTCGTCACCTCGTCACGGATCTCGGCCCGAATCTCGCTGGCCTGCGCGTGCGTGAGTCCCGAGCGTTCGGGCGGAGGGCTCGCGCACGCGATCAGCCCGGCGGCAAGCGCCACGCAAACGGGAATCCTGGTGAGGGTAGACCGGAACACGTGCGGAAGGTTAGGGAACATGGTGGGCCGGGAACAGGTCGGATCGAGCGGGGCTGTCGTTCTGATACGCCGATCGGGGCGTTGTCCGCGAAGCCGGACAGACTTTTTCGATTAACCGGGTGGGTACTGGCTTTACCGATGGCGTGATGCTTGCAGAAATTTCTGTACGGCGTATTGTATACATCTATCAGCCGCCCATCCTGCCGGTCCCCTGGAGGCGCCGTGCGAAACTCCGTCCTGCTCGCGCTCGCTGTTCCCTTTGCGCTGGTCTCGTGTGGCCACGCCAGTCGTGCCACCGCCGGCAATGACGTCGATCTGCAGCGCGACCTGAAGCTGGCCGCGACGAGCACGATGAATCTCGCCGCACCGCCGGTGAACCCCGCGAACTTCAATCGACTCGAGACGGCGCCGCAAACCGAGCTGCAGGCATCCGTCAGTCTCCGGAAGGACCGCGGTCCCAAGGCCGCGGCCTCCAAGTCGCCGAACCTCCGCGGCTCGCCGATTCCCGAGGCGGCGGCCACCCAGAGCGTGCCCACCTTCGTCGCGGTGGCGCAGGCGCCGGTGCCGATCGCCGCCGCCGATCCGGTGGCGACCGTGCCGCAGTCGAGCGAGCACCCGCAGGAGCCTGGGGGAACGGGCAAGGGCGATTTCGGCCACACGGACAAGGGGAGCGGGATCTTCGGGGGCGTCGGTCCGATCATCGGCGTGGTGATTCGCGGCGGCGGCGTGGATGGCGATCACTGCGAGCCGCACGGACCCGGCGTACGGGTGCCGGGCGTGTACCTGCCGCCGCCGGGTGGGTTCGGCGGCACGACGCGCTTTCCGGCGATTCCGCACGGCGGGGGACTGCTGCACCACTAGTCCCGCGACGGGCGGGACGCGCGTCGTCGTACCAACGCCGCCGGGCATGCCCGGCGGCGTTCGTGCATACGTACATCCCGATAGACCATGAGCCTCCCGCAGCGGGCGGGACCGGAGGGCCGGTCTTACAAAAGCCATTCAGGTCCCGGGCGGCGGCCCGGGCCGGTGCGCCAACTCGCGAATCTGCATTCGCTTGTACTGCGGCCACGATGCGTGTGGCCGGCAAAACGGGCGTGCGCCCCCGATTCGGGCGATTGACGCGATCACCGGCGTGTCTCATCGTGCGGCATGACATCGGCGCGTGCTCGGCAGCCGGACGTCTTCACGGCTGGCCGACGAGGCGCAGCGACGGGTGTCCCGCACGGGAGGTGCGTATGCTCAGAGGAATCCGCGTTGGTGTAGCGATCGGCGTAGCGGCCGCGTTCGGCAGCATCGCCGCCGCCACCACGCCCGCCGGCGCCCAGCAGGCCGCGGCGCATCCCGATACCGCGGGGACGGTGGCCGCCGCCCCCGACACCCTCTTCCAGCCGGAGGGGATGCAGGAGTTCGAGGCGCGCCGCAAGCGCGGCGCCGGTTACTTCCTGACCGGCGCCCAGCTCCGCCACGATCGGGACCGCCCGCTGGGCGACATCGTGACGGCGCACATCCCCGGGCTCCGCACCGTCTATGGGGCCCACCTGAACTCGCAGTACCTGGTGAGCCTGCGCGGGGAAGGCCCGAACGCACTCGTGAGCAACGCCGGCTCGTCGCTCTGCTACGTCCAGGTCTTCATGAACGGCTCGTTCATCGTCGACGGCGACATCAGCTGGATCAATCCGAACGACGTGGCCGGCGTGGAATTCTACGACGTCACGCGTACGCCGCCCGCCTACCGCCGGCCGAACGGGCAGTGCGGGGTGTTGCTGGTCTGGTCGCGGTCCGGCGACTGACACTTCGGGCGGCGGCCGTCCGTAGGCGGCATGGCGGTGCCGCTGGTGTTCGGATGTGGGACGCCCAATCCCACATCCGCACACGGGGTTCAAACCCTTCGTCGCTGCGCGGCGTCTAACCTCACCAAGCACAGATACTTGGCTCGGGTGCCCGATGGCACGGGCCTTGCCCTACCGAGGGGGGAACGCACTCTGACCCCTCTCGACGAGAACTCGCGTGGATATCGCCCGACCGAAACAGAAACAGACCAAGAAGTACGTGGCGTGGGGGGTGGCCGCCGTGGCCATCATCGCGATCACGATCTTCCTTTCGAAGCTGAAGCCGGCCGCCCCGACCGTAGACGGTGGCACCCTCTGGACCGACACCGTCCAGAAAGGTGACATGGTGATCGAGGTGCGCGGGCCCGGCAACCTGGTGCCCGAGCACATCCGGCAGGTGGTCGCCGTGGCCACGGGGCGCATCGACAAGCTGGTGCGCCAGGCCGGCGAGCACGTGGAGCCGAACGACGTGCTGATCGAGATGTCCAATCCGGACGTCGACATCCAGGTGATGAACGCGCAGCAGGCGTGGGCGGCGCAACGGGCGCAGCTCCTGCAGCTCGAGAGTACGCTCAAGACACAGGACCTGACGCAGCAGGCCGCGATCGCGACGCTCCGGACGGCGTTGCTGCAGGCCCGGAATACGGCGAAGTCGACCGATTCCCTGGCCGTGCGCGGACTTGCCGCCGCCAACGACGTCTCGCAGAATCGACGGGCCGTGCAGGAGGACAGCGAGCGGCTGGCGATCGCCCTGCAGAGTCTGGACATCATGCGCCAGCAGGCCGATTCCCAGGTGGTCGCGCAGCGCGCCCAGGTGGAGGGGTTGCGCCGGGTCTATGAGGCGCAGAAGAACAAGCAGGACGGGCTGACGGTCCGCGCCGGCGATTCGGGCGTGCTCCAGGAGGACAATGTCCTCGAGTTGGGCCAGTACGTGAACGAGGGGACGATCATCGGCAAGGTGGTCCAGCCGGGCAAGCTCAAGGCCACCTTGCGGATTCCCGAAACCCAGGCCAAGGACGTATCCGTAGGGCAGAAGGCTCAGATCGACACCCACAACGGGGTAATTCCCGGCCATGTGGCGCGGAAGGACCCGTCGTCGCAGGGCGGGACGGTCACCGTGGACGTGGCGCTGGACGGCCCCCTGCCGGCCGGCGCGGTGCCCGATCTGAGCGTGGATGGGACGATCACCATCGAGCGGCTGAACCAGGTGTTGTTCACCGGCCGGCCGGGATATGGCGCCGGGTCGGGAACCGTTGGGCTGTTCAAGGTTGTCGAAGGAGGGAGTTACGCGGTCCGGACCCAGGTGGAGCTGGGCCGCAGCTCGGTGAACACCGTGGAGATCAAGCGCGGGTTGGCGGTTGGCGACACGGTGATTCTGTCGGACATGTCGCAGTGGGACGCGGTGGATCGGGTGAAGTGCAGCCCGAAGTGCCGCGTGGGGCAGTAACCGCGCGGCCGCGCGGCAACGCCACGAGAGACGTCTTTCAATCGGAGAGGACCATGGCAACGAACGGGCAGGCGCTGATCCAGCTTCAGGGTATCAAGAAAGTGTTCTACACCGACGAAGTGGAGACCCACGCGCTGGCCGACGTGCATCTCGAGATCAAGCAGGGCGAGTACATCGCCATCTCCGGCCCCTCCGGCTGCGGCAAGACGACGCTGCTGTCAATTCTCGGGCTGCTCGACACGCCGAGCGACGGGGAATATCTGCTGGATGGGCGGCCGGTGGCCGGCCTCGATGCCGCCGACCGGGCGCGGGTCCGGAACCGCCAGATCGGCTTCATCTTCCAGGCGTTCAACCTGATCGGCGACCTGACGGTCTACGAGAACGTGGAGCTGCCGCTCACCTATCGCGGCATGAGCGCCAACGAGCGGAAGGAACGCGTCCACGCCGCGCTCGACCGGGTGGGCATGTCGCACCGCGTGAAGCACTTCCCGGCCCAGCTCTCCGGCGGTCAGCAGCAGCGCGTGGCCGTGGCGCGGGCGGTGGCCGGCGACCCGGCGATCCTCCTCGCCGACGAGCCGACCGGTAACCTCGATTCGGCGAACGGCGAGCAGGTGATGGATCTGCTGCGTGAACTGCATCGGAACGGCGCCACGATCTGCATGGTGACGCACGATCCCCGATACGCGGCGCACGCCGACCGGTCGGTGAACCTGTTCGACGGCCGCGTGGTGGACGAGCAGCCGACCGTGCCGGCGCACACCTGACCGTTCCGGTCCGCCGGTTCCGCGTTCGTCCGCCTCTCGGCGGCGGGCACGGACCGGCGGCCGCGGTGAGCGGGTAGCGGTCGGGAGCGAGTGGCCGGCGCGCGCTGCGGCGGTGCCGGCCGCGTCGTATCTTCCGAACGGCCGGCAGCCGGCACTGCCCCGCCGGCCGTCCTGCGTTCCGGAACACTCTCCCACCCGGTTGTATCGATGATCTCCCTTCGCAACATCGAGAAGAGCTATCCCATCGCCGGCGGCCAGTCGTTCGTGCTCCGCCAGATCACCGCGGACATCAACGCCGGCGAGTTCGTCACCATCATGGGCCCGTCGGGCGCCGGCAAGTCCACCCTGCTGGCCATCCTCGGCATGCTCGATGGGTCGTGGACCGGTGAGTACTTCCTGTTCGACCACGCCGTCCACAAGCTCGACACCAAGAAGCGCGTCGCGCTGCACAAGCAGTACGTGGGCTTCGTGTTCCAACAGTACCACCTGCTGGACGATCTGACGGTCGCCGAGAACCTCGACATTCCGCTGTCGTATCGCGACATCAAGAAGTCGGAGCGGCAGGCGATCGTGGCCGACACCCTCGACCGGTTCGGCATGGTGGCGAAGAAGGATCTCTACCCGCGCCAGCTCTCCGGCGGCCAACAACAACTGGTGGCGGTGGCGCGGTCGGTGATCCACCAGCCGGCGATCCTGCTGGCCGACGAGCCGACGGGGAATCTGCATTCCGCCCAGGGCGCCGAGATCATGGAACTGTTCACGCAGCTCAACCGGCAGGGCACGACGATCATCCAGGTGACGCACTCCGAGGTGAACGCCGGATACGGCAACCGGATCGTCAATCTGAAGGATGGGTGGATCGTGTAGGGTCTGGGTGCCGGGCGCGGCACCCAGGTGCACGCCGAGACTGAACCCGCCACTCCGCGCCGGGAGATCGATGCCATGAACGAACTCCGCCTCGCCCTCCGCTCCCTCCGCAACCGGCCGCTGTTTGCGGTCGTTGCGATCGTCACCCTGGCGCTCGGCATCGGCGCCACCACGACGCTGTTCACGATCGTGAACGCGGTGCTGCTGCGGCCGCTGCCGTATCCCGACGCCGGCCGGATCGTGTCGATCTCGGAAGCCGAGGATGGCAAGGACGGCGAGGTGGCGCCGGTGCCGGAGTTCTTCGCGTACCGCGCCGCGCGCGCGATGACGAGCCTCGCCATGATCGGTGGCACCAGCCGCGTGGTACGGACCGGCGGATCGCCCACGCGGATCAGCGGTGAGAGCGTCTCGGCGTCGTTCTTCTCCGTGTTCGCGGCGCGGCCCATGCTCGGCCGTGTGTTCCGTCCCGACGAGGACCTGCCCGACGGCCCGTCCGTGGTCGTGCTGTCCCACGACCTCTGGCAGCAGTTCGGCGGCGACTCGTCGATCGTGGGTCGCACCGTGGCGCTCGACGACCAGCCGGTGACGGTGGTCGGCGTGATGCCGCCGGGGTTTGCCGCCCCCAGGGCCGCCAGGTTCTGGGTGCCGATGCAGATGGATTCCGTGTTCGACGCGGGCATCATCCTCTATACACAGATCGTGGGCCGACTGCGGCCCGGCGTCCGCCTCGCCGACGCGCAGACCGAGCTCGCGACGATTCTTTCCCGACTCCCGGCGCCGCCCACCGCGCCCGGGGCCGCGGCGCCTCCCCAACGGTCGCCTGTGGTCATGACCCTCCACGAGCGCATGTTCGGCGCCACGCGCCCCGCCCTGCTGTTGCTGCTCGGGGCGGTGGCCTTCCTGCTGCTCATCGCCTGCGCGAACGTCGCCAACCTTCTGCTCGCGCGCGGCGCGGCGCGGCAGCGTGAATTCGCCGTCCGGGTGGCGCTGGGTGCGTCCCGCTGGCGGTTGGCGCGACAACTCCTGTGGGAGAGCGTCGCGGTGAGCGTCATCGGGGGCGGCATCGGCCTCCTGATTCCCGTCTGGTCCCTCGGCTTCTTCGTGCGGCTGAGCCCGGCCAGCGTGGCGCGCGTCGAGGACATCCACGTCGACGCGCAGGTCCTCCTGTTCGCGGCCGCCCTGTCGGTGATCACCGGCATCGTTTTCGGTCTCATTCCGGCACTGGGCGCGACGCGGCCCGACAACTTCCGATCGCTGAAGGAGGGAGGCGCGCGGACCACGGGCACTGCCGCGCAGCGGCGGATCCGCCAGGGGCTGGTGGTCGCCGAGTTGAGCACGGCGCTGGTGCTGCTCACGGGAGCCGGCTTGCTCGCAAGGAGCTTCGCCCGAGCCGTCGCGGTAGATCTCGGCTTTCGTCCCGATCACACGGTGATCGTCAATACGTATCTCACCCGGTCCGGATATCCCACCCAGGCCGACGCGCAACGGTTCTTCGACCGCTTCGCAACGCAACTGCGCGCCGTTCCGGGGGTGCGCGTGGTTGGGTACGCCGATGCACCGATTCTCAGTGGCTACCGGATGGTCGTGCACCTGCCGCCCGCGGCGGGGCGGACGGCCACGACCTCGCTTTCCGTCGTCCGGGTCAGCGCGGACTACCTGACGGCCCAGGGCGCCGAACTGGTGGCCGGCCGGCTGATGGACGCCCGGGATCAGAAAGGCGCTCCGCCGGCGGTGGTCCTGAGCGCGAGCGCGGCACACGACTTGTTCCCCGACGGTTCAGCGGCGCTCGGCCGCACGATACCCGCGCTCGAACCGGGCAGTCCCACCCCGACCGTGGTCGGCATCGTGAAGGACGTGCAGGAACCGGGGGCCGACGCGCCCCGGCTGCCGACGGTGTATCAGGCGATGGCGCAGGAACCGGATGTGCCGTCGGTGGTCGTGGCCCGCTTCGCGGGCGACGACGTGCGCATGCTCGCCGCCGTTCGGCGGATCACGGCCGGCTTCGATCCCCTGCAGGTTTCCACGTCGATCTCCACCGTACAGCAGCAACTCGACGGGATCGTCGCGCCACGGAAGCTCAACTCGGCGGTCGTGGAGGTGTTCGCGGCGCTGGCGCTCGTTCTCGCCGCCGTGGGCCTGTACGGGGTCATGGCCTATCAGGTCACCCAACGTACGCAGGAGTTCGGCATCCGGATGGCCCTCGGTGCCAACCGGGCTCGCGTCCTCCGGTTCGTGCTGCGGGACGGCATGGGGCTCGCCGTGCTCGGCACGGCGCTGGGCCTGGTTCTTTCGCTGGGGCTCTCGCGCTTTCTCGCCGGCATGTTGTTCGATGTGAGTCCGCGAGACCCGTTGACCTTCGTGGCCGTTCCGGGAACGCTGCTGCTCGTTGCCCTCGTGGCCTGCTACCTGCCGGCGCGCCGCGCCACGAAGGTCGACCCGATGGTCGCGCTGCGCTACGAGTGATCATCGGCAACCCTGCAGCCCTGCCCTTGTCGCCGGTTCCCGTTCGGCCGGCCGATGCGCGGTTCTACCCAACGCTCCCATCCGTTTCAGTCCGTTCTCATCCGTTCAGTCCGTATCCACTCGCGTTGGGCTTCAACGGTCCGAGCTCCAGCCTCGCGCCCACGGGGCTCGATCGATCGAGCGTCCACGAGTCGAGACTCGGATCGAACGGACCGGAACGGATTGAAACGGAGAACGATTGGGGTGATCGCGCACGGCCTCACGCCTCCCCGCCCGTGGCCGCGCGCCCGGCATTCGCATAACCTTCCCGGATGACTTCCCCCGCCACCGGCCGCATTCTCGTTGCCGACGACGACCGCGACGTGCTCGAAGCGCTGCGCCTGCTCCTCCGCGGCGACGGCTACGAAGTCGAGACCGCCACCTCGCCGCACGCCGTGGTCGAGGCCGTGAGCACCAACGACTTCGACGCGCTGCTGATGGACATGAATTACACGCGCGACACCACCGGCGGCGTGGAGGGACTCGACCTGCTCACGCGGCTGCAGGCGCTCGACTCCACGCTGCCCGTGATCGTGATGACGGCGTGGGGCAGCATCGAGGGCGCGGTGGCGGCGCTCCGCCACGGCGCCCGGGACTACATGGAGAAGCCGTGGGACAACGCGCGCCTGCTGCACCAGCTCGCCACGCAGATCGAACTCGGCCGCGCCATTCGCCGCAGTCAGCGGTTGGAAAGCGAGAATCGCGCCCTGCGCCCCGAGGGCGCGCCGCAACTCATCGCCCAATCCCCGGCCATGCAACCCGTGCTCCGACTCATGGAGCGCATCGGCCCCTCCGACGCCAGCGCCCTCATCACCGGCGAACACGGCACGGGCAAGGAGGTGGTGGCGGGATGGCTGCACGCCGCCTCGGCGCGGCGCGCGCGTCCGATGGTGACGGTCAATCTCGGCGGGCTATCCGAGGGCGTGTTCGAGAGTGAGATGTTCGGGCACGTGAAGGGGTCGTTCACCGACGCCAAGGCCGACCGCGTGGGCCGGTTCGAGCTCGCCGACGGCGGCACGCTCTTTCTCGACGAGATCGCGAACCTCTCGGCCGGCCAGCAGGCCAAGCTGTTGCGCGTGCTACAGACCGGAGAATTCGAACGCGTGGGATCGTCCAAGACCCGGCGCGTGGACGTGCGCATTCTCGCCGCGACGAACGCCGACCTGCGGGCCGAGGTCGCGGCGGGGCGGTTTCGCGAGGACCTGTTCTTCCGGCTCAACACCGTCGAACTGCACCTGCCTCCGATCCGCGAACGCCGCGACGACATCCCATTGCTCGCCAAGCATTTTCTCGACCGGTTCGCGACCCACTACCGGCGGCCGGTACGGGAGTTCAGCCCCGATGCCATGCAGGCCTTGCTGCGCTACGGCTGGCCCGGAAACGTGCGCGAGCTGGCGCACGCCGTGGAACGGGCGACGCTCCTCGCCCAGGGCCCGGCGGTGCAGGCCGGGGATCTGGCGCTGCAGCCCACCACCGGCACCGCGACCTCGCTCGAAGACATGAGCCTCGAGGAGGTGGAACGCGTGCTCATCAGCAAGGCGATGGCCCGCCACGAAGGGAACGTGAGCCAGGCGGCGAAGGCGCTGGGCCTGTCGCGCAGCGCGCTCTACCGGCGCCTGCAGCGCCACAACCTCTAGCGGGCCGCCATGGCGTCGCACGAACGCCAGATCACCCTCCTCGCGCTGCTCTCGCCCCTCCCGGCGCTGGCCATTGCGCTGGCCCTCCTGTGGACCGGCGGCTTCGAACCGCGGCTGCAGTGGACGCTCACCATCGTCCTCGTGGCACTCTGGCTCGCGCTCGCCTTCCTGCTGCGGGAACGCGTCGTGCGCCCCCTGCAGACGCTCTCGAACATGCTCGCCGCGATCCGGGAACAGGACTACTCCCTGCGCGGACGGCGGGCCAGCGCCGACGATGCCCTCGGACTGGCGATGCTCGAACTCAACTCGCTCATGGACGAGCTGCGCGAGCGCCGGCTGGGTGCTCTCGAAGCCACCGCCCTGTTGCAGCGCGTGATGACGGAAATCGACGTCGCAGTCTTCGCCTTCGACGACAACGGTGCCCTGCGCGTGGTCAACGCCGCCGGAGAGCGGCTGCTCGGGGGCGCGGCCGAACGGCTGCTCGGCCGGCGCGCCGAGGAACTCGGGCTCGGCGAGTGCCTGGAGGGCGATGCGCCGCGCGTCGTGGAGCTCGCACTCGGCGCGCAGCGCGGACGCTGGGAGGTGCGGCGGGGCGCCTTCCGCCAGGGTGGCCGCCCCCACCAGTTCGTGGTGCTCGCCGACGTGAGCCGGGCGCTGCGCGAGGAGGAGCGCAAGGCGTGGCAACGGTTGATCCGGGTGCTCGGCCACGAGATCAACAATTCGATCGCCCCCATCAAGTCGCTCGCCGAACAGTTCCAGTCGCTGCTCGGCCGCCGGGCGCCCGACGACGCGACGCGCGACGACATGCGGCGCGGAATGGGCGTGATTGCGAACCGTTCGGAAGCGCTCACCCGGTTCCTGGCGTCGTACACCAAGCTCGCCAAACTTCCCGCCCCCCGGCTGGCCCCGATCAGCGTCGGCGCCTGGGTCACGCGCATCACCCGCCTCGAAACCCGGTTGCCGGTAGAAGTCGTACCCGGTCCCCAGGTCACGCTGCTGGCCGACGGCGATCAACTCGATCAGCTGCTCATCAACGTCATCCGAAACGCGGTGGATGCCGCACTCGAGACCGGCGGCGGCGTGCGCGTGACCTGGATGCGAGAAGGCGCCCGCTTCGAGCTCGTGGTCCAGGACGATGGACCGGGGCTGCCCAAGTCGAGCAATCTGTTCGTGCCCTTCTTCACCACCAAGCCGGGGGGCACCGGCATCGGGCTCGTCCTCTCGCAGCAGATCGCCGAGGGACACGGCGGCAGCCTCACGCTCGCGGATCGCCAGGATGCGCGCGGATGCGAGGCACGGCTCTTCCTGCCCTGCTGAAGGTCCGACCCTGGGTTGGCAACAGCATACCACAGAACACGCAGAGCACACAGAATACTGCAACCCAAACTGCGGCTGCCCTTGCGGGAACTGCACACGCATCCAGGTCTCGAGCCGTGTGCAATTCACCTCTGAGTACTTCGCAGTTCTCTGTGTAATCTGCGTGCTCTGCGGTGGGCAGTTCCTGTCGTCCTGCCTGAACCTCTACACCGCGGAGCCGCACTCGCGGACCAGGCGGATCACCGCCTCCACATCGTCCGCGGTGGTCCGGTAGTTCAGAATACAGAGGCGCAGCGCGTACACCCCGCGCAGGCGCGTCGACGACATGAGCACCTCGCGGGTGGCGTTCGCGGCGAGATTGACGCGCTCGTTGAGCGCATCGAGCGCGGCGGGATCGTCGACGCCGGGCGGGTGCACGCGAAAGCAGACGACCCCGAACTGCGCCGGGGACAGAACCTCGAGCTCCGGCGCGCTGCGCACGGCCGCCTCGGCGCGGTCGGCCAGCACCATGCACCGATCGATTGCCGTCCGGATCGCGGCGAGACCGAAGTAGTTGACCGACATCCAGATCTTGAACGCGCGGGCGTACCGCGTGAGTTGCTCGCCATAGTCCGCGAAGCTCACGTCCTCATCCCGCGCCTCGACGTCCTTCAGATAGTCCGCCAGCACGTGGAACGCGGCGTGAAGGCGCGCCGGCTCGCGGACCATCAGGCAGCCGCACTCGAAGGGCACGTAGAGCCATTTGTGCGGATCGAGCGTCACGCTGTCGGCGCGTCCGATGCCCGACAGCAGCTTTCGGCCGCGCTCGGTGAGGACCGCGAAACCCGCGTACGCCGCATCCACGTGGTACCAGAGGCGCTCCCGCGCGGCAATGTCCGCCAACTCGTGCAGTGGGTCGACGGCGCCGGTGTTCGTGGCGCCGGCGCTCCCGACTACCAAGAACGGGTGCAGGCCGTGGGCCCTGTCTTCCGCGATCGCGCCCTGGAGCGCGTCCAGTCGCAGCCTGAACTTTGCGTCGGTGGGCACGGCGCGCACGTTCCGGCGCGGGATGCCGGCAATCCAGGCCGCCCGCGCCACCGACGAATGCGCCTGGTCGGAGCAGTACATGACCAACGTCGAGAGGTCCGCGTGCCCGGCGCCTTCGGCCGCATGGCGTGCCGCCACCACCGCCGTCAGCGTGGCGTTGGAGCCGCCGGAGGTGAGCAGCCCGCGAGCGCCCTCGGGCATGTCCAGCCACTGGCGGAACCACTCGAGCACGGCGAGTTCCACCTCGTTGGGACCGGCCGCCACCGACCAGACACCGGCGAAGAAGTTGTAGCCGGTGGCGATCCAGTCGCCGAGCACCGCGGGAAAGGTCGGGGCACTGGGCACGTACCCCATGAACCGGGGATGCGGCTCGCGGGCGTGGTAGGGAAAGACCCGTTCGCGCAGCACGGCGACGAGGTCGTCGAATGGGCTGCCCTCTTCGGGCGCCCGCGCCGGGAGGGCGACCTGTCGGCGCGCGTCCGGGCGGTCGAGGGGAAACTGAACGGGCTCCTCGCGCACATGGGCGAGATGCCCGGCCACCAGGTCCGCGACCTGGTGGCCGAGCCGGCGCATCGTCTCCTCGTCGAGATCCAGCGGAGACGACATTACCGGCGGTGCGGCCGGCGCATCAACGCCGCTTGCCGCGCTTGGCTGATTTCCCGGCCGGGGACTTCCGGGCCGCGGATTTCCGGGCGGGCGCCTTCTTCGCCGGCTTCTTGGCGGCGGACTTCCGGGCGCCGGACTTGCCGGTCGACTTCGATGCCGGCTTCCTGGTCTTCGCCTTGGCCGTGGACTTCTTGCCGCCCTTCGCGGCTTTTGCAGTCTTCGCGGCCTTCGGCTTGGTCGTGGCCTTCTTCGCCGGCGACTTGGCGGGAGCTGCCGGCACCGCCGCCTTGAGCGGCGGCGGTGGATTCTTGCGGGGGCGTCCGCTCTTCCGGGCCGCCTGGCCCTCCGCCATCAGCTTGTCGAACGCCGCCTTGGCCTCGGCCAGGAGTTGTGCATGCGTGGAGCCGCGCTCACTCTGCGAACGCTCCTTCTCAGCGCGGAACAGATCCTCTGGTGAATTCGACGTCATGGGTTTGGCCTGAGCAATGGTGAACCGCGATGGGGATCCCGATGTTTCCGGGGGCTTCCGGGGACGCGCACCGAATATGCCACGAAAGGCCGTGTGTGCCTATGGGGAAGCGGGGATTTTTCTCGGCTTCCGGTGTACGAGGAACGTATGCCTGCCCTGCGCCGCCGCACCTCCCGCGCCCTGATCACGGGGCTCTGTCTGGCTACGGGAATCGCCGCCACCTGTACGACGGCGGTGCCCGACCGGGTACCGCTCGGGAACTGGGGTGGGGCGCACGCGGGAATGGTGGTGTCGGACACGGGCGCCGAGATCGAATACGACTGCGCGGCGGGTCGGATCACCGCGCCGCTGCTGCTCGATTCGCACGGCAACTTCGACCTGCCCGGCCTGTATATCCGCACCGGACCGGGACCGGTTCCCGCCAACGACTCGCTGACGCCCAGGTTTCCGGCCCGCTACACCGGCCACACCAACGGAAAGACGATGACGTTCACGGTGCGCGGGGACTCGGTCACCACCCAGACGTTCGATCTGAGCTACGGCGGGAATCCCAACGTCATGAAGTGTCTCTGAGGGCCGACGGCCGTCAGCGGTCGTTGCCCCGCCCGTAGCGCCGCAGGATCGCCCGCACACTGTCGATCGGCACCGGACGCACGGTTCGCCCTCCGCCCGTCACCGGGGTGGCCATGAAGAGCGAGTTGTAGATCGCCTCCTCGGTGGCCTCCACCACGCCCTCGAAGAGTCCCGACATCTCGTCGTTCGTGAGTTCGGCCACATCCGGCCGGCGGGTGTCGGCGCCGCGCGCCAGCGCCGAATCCGCGGAGAAGGCGATGACGTAGTCGCCCGACCCGTTCGACGCGAACGATCCCGTGCGCGCCAGCCCCATGATGGCGCGCCGGGCCAGACGGCGCAGGTTGCGATCGAGGATCGGGGCGTCGGTGGCGACGACGATCATGCACGAGCCGTCGCCGTGTGGATTCTCCATGTTGCGCTGGAAAGCGTACTGGCCGAGCGCGCGACCCACCGGCACGCCGTCCACCTGGAGGATGCCGCCGTAGTTCGTCTGCACCAGGACGCCGATCGTCCAGCCGCCGAGCGACGCGGGGAGGACGCGCGACGCGGTTCCGATGCCTCCCTTCCACCCGAACGCGATCGTGCCGCGCCCCGCTCCCACGCTTCCCTCGTCCACCGGGCCGCCGCGCGCCGATTCGATGGCGTGCACGACGTCGCCCGGCGCGATCGGCCGTGCGCGGATGGCGTTCAGCGTGCCGTCGTTGGTCTCGCCCACGACCGGATTGATGGAGCGCACGCGCTGCATGCCCGGCTGCGCGAGCATCCACGCCACCATGGCGTCAGCGGCCCGCCAGACGCACAGCGTGCAGGTGAGCAGGATCGGGGTTTCGATCTCGCCCAGTTCGTCCACCTGGGTGACGCCGAGCAGCTTGCCGAAACCGTTGCCGACGACGATGGCGGCGGGCACGCGCTGCTGGAACATGTTGCCGGCGTGCGGCAGGATCGCGGTGATGCCGGTGTGCACCGAGTCGCCGTCGTCGACCGTGGTCTGGCCGACGAGCACGCCGTGCACATCCGTGATGGCGTTGTCCGGGCCCGGCGCGAAGATGCCCGGCGCCACACCGAGTGCCCGCGCGCGCACCGGAGTCTGGGTCTGCGCTCGCATCGCGGCCGCGGACAATGCGAGCATGGCGCCGGCGCGGACGAACCCTCGGATGATCGACATCGCGTGCCTCCCGTCGTGACGGCGCGGCGGTGCGTGCCGCGCCGGTCCAATGTACCTTGCAACACCGCGTCGCAGAACGGCGGCGTTCCATCCTCGGTCATGGATTCGACTCCCGAACTTTCCCCCGCTACCGGCTCGCCGTCGCCGATCGTCGCGCTGCTGACCGTGCTGCTGCTCGGCGCGGGCGCGCTGGGCGTCGGGCTGGTGGCGGCGCCGTACAAGAGCTTCGACCTCGACCGGTTCTTCGTGCCCAAGGAGCTCGTGCTGCACGCCACGGCGCTCGTGGTGGCATTGCCGCTGGTATTTCGCCGCCGGCGGCTCGTGTTCTCCGGCATCGACGTGCTGCTGGCCGGGTTCCTGGCGCTGAGCCTGGTCTCGGGGCTGTTCGCCGCCAACTACTGGCTGGCGGCCCGGGCCCTGGCCGTGAGCTGGTCCAGCCTCGTGTTGTTCTGGAGCATGACGGCGGTGGCGGCCGGCCGGCCGCGGCGCGAACGGACCGTGGGCGCCGTGCTGGTGTTGGCCGTCCTCGCCACCTGTCTCACGGCGCTCATCCAGGCCTACGGGATCGACTCCGTCCATTTCAGCGTCAATCGCGCCCCGGGCGGTACGCTCGGAAATCGCAACTTCGTCGCGCATCTGGCGGCCATCGCCACCCCATTGCTCGTCGTCGCCGCAGTGGGGGCCAGACGTCGGCTGTCGTCGGCGATGGCGACGGCGGCATTGGCGCTCGTGTCGGCGGTGCTCGTCCTTTCGCGAAGCCGCGCCGCGTGGCTCGCCCTCGCCGCCTGCGTTCTGGTGCTGCTGCCGGGCGTCTGGCGGGCCCGTGTGCGCTGGAACGTGGTCGGTATGCGCCGCCGCCTGCTGTCCAACGTGGGCGTCGTCGCCGTCGCCGTGGCCGGTGCCGTGTTCCTCCCCAATTCGCTGGACTGGCGGAGCGACTCCCCGTACCTGGACTCGGTGCGGAGCATGACCGACTACACGGCGGGCAGTGGGCGCGGCCGGCTGGTGCAGTACGGCAATTCGCTCGATCTGGCATTGCGACATCCCCTGCTCGGCGTCGGCCCCGGAAACTGGGCCGTGGAATATCCGGCCATCGTGAAGCCGGGGGATCCGTCGCTGGACGGCGATTCGGGGATGACCGAGAACCCGTGGCCGAGCAGCGACTGGATGGCGTTCGCCTCGGAGCGCGGCCTGCCCGCCGTGCTCCTGCTGGCCCTGGCCTGGCTCCTGCTGCTCGCCGACGCGGGGCGTCAGATGCTGGTGGCTGAGGAGTTGGAACCCTACCTGCGCGGGCTCGCCCTGGCCGGCGTGCTGATCGCCACGGCGATCGTGGGATTGTTCGACGCCGTGCTGCTCCTGCCGGCACCAGCGTTGATCGCGTTCGCGGCGGCCGGGGCGCTCCGGACCGCGCCGCAGCGACGAACCATCGAGTTGCGGACCCGCGGCCGGATCGCACTGCTCGGCGGCGTGCTCGCCATCGGCACACTCGCGACGGTGCGCAGCGCGCTCATGCTGGAAGCGATGGTCCGCTACGAGCAGGGCGCGGTTGCCGCGGCGGCGAGCGCGGATCCCGGCAACTACCGCATCCAGATGCGGCTGGCGGAATCGGCGCGCTCGCGCGGCCGCTGCGACCTGGTGCGGACGCACGCCGGCGCCGCGCAGGCCCTCTATCCCCACGCGCCCCAGCCGCGCCGCCTGCTGGCGAGCTGTGCGCGGTCAGCGGGCCGCTGAGTCGGCGGCAGCCGCCGGCCCGGCGTCGACGCCGAAGACGAACAGATCGGGCGTGCTGTCCCTCGGGGTGAGCCGCAGCGCGGCGGTCGTGTCGCGCTGGAGCAGGCGCGCCGCGGCGAATTCGTCTCCCGTCTGCACCACGAGGTAGCGCGCCCCCGTCGCCTGGAGGATCTGGCCCAGATACGCGGCGTTCTCCTGCGGGGTGCGCGGCCGCAGATACTGCGTCGCCGTGAACGGCGCCACCGGCACTGCCTCGCGTTCCGCGTACAGGTACACCATCGGTTCCGATTCGCCGGCAATCACGTCGGTGCGGCGCGCGTGCAGCCGCGCCCACCGAATGATCGGTTGGGCGCGCGTGGTCATCGACCGGGAGATGCTCTCCCACCAGTTCCCGCGATAGCCGCGGACGTTGTAGCGCACCAGGCCGGGCACCAGCAGCAGCGCCACGACGGCCACCGCGACGCGGAGCTGCCGGGGTGCGCTCCCCGTGGTGAGCGCTTCGAGCGGCACCAGGAGCAGCGCCATCAGCACCGGCCAGATGCCCCAGACGAAGCGCAGCGGCTGGTCGGGCCAGACGACCACCAGGGCCAGGTAGAGCGCCAGAAAGACGAGCGTCACCGGCGCCCGGTGGCGCACGCGCCACGCTCCGTATCCGAGCATCGCCAGCAGTCCGACGGCGGTGGCCGTGGCCGCCCACGGCGTCGCGGCGTACTGGAACGACGTCGTGACGCCGAGGACCAGCGCATGGACGTTCACGCGCGCCGTGGCGATGACGAAGGGGAGGCCGCCGTCGTGCAGCCCGCCCAGGAACCAGCCCAGGTAGCTCCCGTACGAACCGCGCAGCACCGGGGCCACCTCGGCGGCATGGAGGCCCGACCAGATCAGCCACGGCGACACGACGAGCCCCGTCATCCCGAGATACCACGCCACCGCGCGCCGGTGCCGCCGCACCAGCCACACCACCGCCACCGCGACCACGAACATGACGCCGATGCTGCGCACCAGCATCAGCACTCCGCTGAGCAGCCCGAGTACCACGGCGGCGCGCCGGGTGGGCGGGGGCTGGCGCGTCATGCGCTCGGAGAGAATCAACATCGGGACCAGCAGCGCGAGAAACAGCGGCTCCGACAGCACCATCGACGTGAGCACGAGCATCGGGATCGTGACCGTGCCGATCAGGGTGGCGAGCACGGCGACCCAGGGCGTGAGCCCCAACGCCCGTACCGCATACCGGCAGGTGGTCCAGGCGATGATGCCGAGCAGCACGACGTTCACCAGCTTGAACCAGACGAGGTTCGCCGGAAATTCCGGCCCGATCTTCCAGAGCACCGCGAGCAGCAGCGGATAGCCGGGCGGATAGTGCACCGCCGCCGGGTGCCCGGGCAGATTCAGAAATCGATATCCGTGCCCCGTGGCCAGCGACTTGGCGAGAATCGCGTAGAGGCCGTCGTCGTAGAATCCGCCCACCGGCAGGTAATTGAGCGCCAGCAGGCCGACGATGGCGGCGAGGATCGCCACCGTCGTTTCGGCCGGGATCACGATTCGGTCGGCATCGCTCATCGGGCCTGATACCGGAAGCAGCGCACCAGATGGTCGTTCACCAGACCCACCGCCTGCATGAACGCGTAGCAGATCGTGGATCCGACGAACCGAAAGCCGCGCCGTTTGAGATCGGCGCTCAGCGCATCGGACCGTTCGGTGCTCGCGGGCACGTCGCCGGGCGCCCGCCGCCGGTTGACCACCGGTTTGCCGTCGACGAAGCGCCAGAGGTACGCGTCGAAGCTGCCGAACTCCTGCTGAACCTTCAGGAAGGCACGGGCGTTGGTGACCGTACTCGCGATCTTGAGCCGGTTGCGGACGATGTCGGGGTTGGCGAGCAGCAGCCGCTCGCGGGCGGGGGAGAAGCGCGCGACCGTCGCCGGATCGAATCCGGCGAACGCCTTGTGGTATGCGGCGCGTTTGCGGAGAATCGTCTCCCAGCTCAGCCCGGCCTGCGCTCCCTCAAGCGTCAGGAATTCGAACAGCACCCGGTCGTCGTGCACCGGAACGCCCCACTCCGTGTCGTGATAGGCGATGCCGAGCGGCGACGTCGCCCAACTGCACCTGACGCGCCCGCCGTCATGGGCCGTGGGGGGCGCAGCAGCGGGCCGGGAAGGCGATCGGCGCGGCCGGTGGGTGGGCATTGGCTAACAACCTGCGCGCGCCGCGGCCGAAAGTAAACGGCGGACTATTCGTGCCGGATGGCTTCGATTGGCGACAACCGCGCCGCCTTGATGGCCGGGTACAGCCCGAATCCGATGCCGACGGCCAGCGAGGCGAGCGCCGCGACCAGCAGCGTACTCCCCGACAGCCCCGCGTAGATCGTCGCCCGCGTCTTCATCCGCATGATGGCCGTCACCGAGTACGCCGCGGCCACACCCAGCCCGGCGCCCAGGATCGCGCCGGCGCCCGAGATGGCCACCGATTCGGCGAGGAACTGGGTCATGATCTCGCGCTTGCGGGCGCCGGTCGCGCGCCGGATGCCGATCTCGCGGGTGCGCTCGGCGACGCTCGCGAGCAGCACGTTCATAATCCCGATGCCGCCGACGAGCAGCGAGATTCCGGTGAGCGCGCCCATGAGGAGCTTGAACAGCAGCAGCCCCTGCTGGACCTGGCCCAGCCGGTACTGGTTGGTCACGACGCTGACGTGGCTCTTCCATGCCGTATCGGTGGAAGCGAACCAGTGTTCGACGTCCGTCCGGGCCCGGTCCACCTGATCGACGCTGTCCACGTGGATGAGCATCGCCGGCGCCCGCGGCGCCGCCGTCGGCGTCATCGCCGCGTCGGCGCCGGTCACGGGGACCAGCGCCAGCAACTGCGCGGAGTCGGTGCCCGGCGCCAGAATGCCCAGCACCCGTCGCGCGCTGGACTGCAGCATGATCGTGGAATCGAGGAGGGCGCCGGGCGGCGATCCCGCGGCCAGCGCCCGGGCGAGCGCCGCGGAGAGCACGACCACCGGCGCCCCGGCCGCGGCTTCGGCATCGGTGAACATCCGCCCCTCGCCAACGGTCATCCCGCGCATCGCCGCCGTCGGCGGCGTGATACCGAGCACCGCCGCCCCACGCGGCGGGCCCGCCCCGCGGCGCACGAGCGCGCTGGACGTTTCCAGCAGCCCGACCTCTGCAGGCACCGTCAGCGCCTGCTGGACGCCGGCGGCGTCCGCCGCCGTGAGCAGCCGGACGTCGCTGCGCGGGAACTGCTGGCCGTCCACCTCACGCGTGGTCTGCGATCGCACCTGGACGTACTGCAGCGACGACGTCTGATCGATCTGCGCGCGGGCGAAGTGCTCCATGCCGTCGCCGAGCGACAGCACCGAGACCAGGGCGGCAACCCCCATGATCACGCCGAGCGTCGAGAGCAGCGTGCGGAGCGGGTTGGCGCGCAGCGCCGAGAAACCGACCGTGACGGAAGAGGAGGTCACCATGAGACCGGAACGGGGAGGGCTCGGAAGGCGACGCTTAGAAGCGTGCCGTCAGATACAGATCCGTGCGCCACTGCTCGCGCGGATAGAGCCCGCGCGCCACGTCGAAGCGGATGAGGCCGTCCAGGAATCCGACGCCGGCGCCGACGCCGCTCATCGGCCGTCCCACCTCACTCAGTTTCGTGCGGTCGCCCGTCCAGCCGAGGTCGCCGAACACCGACGGCTGCACGCCGAGCCGGTTGAGACCCAACTCGGCGCGCGCGAACCAGTACGCGTTGCCGCGTTGCAGTGTGTCCGGCGACTGGCCGCGAATGGTGTGCGCGCCACCCAGATACCAGAGGCGCTGGGGCGGCACGGCGCCCACCGAACTGCCACCGGAGAGCGTGAGGTTGCCGGCCACGGGACCGGCGGCGTCGGAGAAGCTGAGTTCGAGCGAGCCGCGGCCGTAGGCGGAATCTCCCGTCGCCGCCTCGAGGCGGAGATCGGAGAGCACGCGGAATCCCTGCGGGTCCTCGCCGTGGCTGCCGCGCACGCGCAGTGCGCCGCCGGCGTAGTTGCCGCGTCGCGCCGTGATGTTGGGTATGAACGGCGCGCCCATGGACCAGTGATTCTTCACGGCCGCGCTGCGTTCCTGCTCGGCGAACAACCGCCAGTCGTAGTTCAGCCCGCGCGTGTTCGTGCCGGTGAGCTCCACGCCCGACGTGCGGTAGTAGAACCCCTCGTCGCGCCCGAACAGCAGCGCCGACAGCGAACTCCCGAAGCTGAGCGGGTCGCCCCAGTCGCCTACCGCATCGAGCCGGTTGTAGCCGGTGAGGCCGATGGTGGTGGCGCCGTTGCTGCGGTTCATGTTCAGTTCGGCGTTCGGCTCCAGGTCGGCAACTCCCAGGCGCGCCGTGAGCGAACCGGCATATCCGGCGCCGAACTGCTCGTCGAGCCGGGCCCCCGCCGAGAACCCCTCGATGCGATTGAAGCGCAGCATGTCGAGGCCGTAGTGCAGCGTGGGCGGCACCGGCGAGAAATGCGCCTGCGCCGACAGCGACAGCGCCTGCGAGATCAGCGCGTCGCGCTCCGCGGCGCCGGCCACGTCTTCCCCGGGATCGTAGATCGACTTGGGGAGCAGCGGCGAGGTGGCGAGCTTGGACTGGTCGCACGGCACCTGATACGCCACGCGCAGGAGCCCGTTGTGCTCGAGGTGGCTGGAGGTGACGAATTGCGCGGTGTCGCACTGCGCGATCGGCTTGGGCTTGAGTCCCTTGCGGATCGAATCCCGCTCGGCGCGTTCCTCGTCGCGCCGCGCGTCGCGAATGCTGTCCTGCACGGCGTCGGGCAGCGAATCGGGGATCTCGGGATAGCGCAGGGCGATCCGGGGGAGGGAGTCGCGCCCATTGACCGACGCGTACTGATAGCGTTGCTCCATCTTGAACGGCACGTGCGTGAAACTGACCTGCGCGTCGCCCTGGGCGCTCTGCAGCCGGGGCAACCAGAAGCGTCCGTTGTACAACCCGTACTCGATGGCCACCGCCGTCACCTGTGCCCTCATCGGGGACATCATCCCCTTCACCCACGCCGGGACGTCGTCCTCGTTGTCGTTGGCCTTGGCCTCCTCGCCGACCACGGCCCAGATGTCCATGGGAATCGACATCCGGAACGCGGCGCGGACGAGCTGCCCCGTGGCCACGTCGAACCAGAGCGAGCCGACGACGACGTTCCACTTCGGGTGGCGCGGCCGGATCTTCAACTCGCGCAGATGGATTACGGTGCCGTCGGGCAGCCGGAAGCTCACCGAATCACCGGTCGCGTAGGTGTAGTAGGCCTCGGCGCCGCCGGCCAGCGGATGGACGATTTCCCGTTCGTCCACCTGCGCCTTGGCCACGCCGCCGCCGATCCAGAGCGATTCGTAGCCCGGATAGTAGGGAATGGTGCCCATGTCGTCGCCGTTCATCCCGGCCTCGGCCGAGTCCTGGGCTTCGGCGGGCGCGATGGGAATCGCGGTACGCGATCCCTTGAGTTCCACCCAGGCCCCGACGTCGCGCTGCCACCGCACGCGGGTCGCGTCCTCGTGCCGGAAGATCAGCCGGTCGCGCCCGAAGCTCCCGATGCCGAGGCCGGCCGAGATCCGCTGGTACGTGGTGGCGTCGTAGGCGACGAGGGCCGAGTCCTGCTCCAACCGCGCCTTGCGGGCCCGGAGCAGGAGGATGTGGGCCGCCGAGTCCTCGAACGCCGTGCGCAGCAGCTCCGGGGTCACCGGAATACGGCGCGGCAGGTCCTTCTCGCGGCGCGTGGTATCGGCGCCGCCAACGGAGATCGAGACCGAATGTTTCTTGCTGCTGTCCTGGCCCGCGTGCACCTGAACCTGCAGGGCCAGCGTGGCGGCGGCTATGAGTGCGAACATCGCGGTGGGCTTGAGGTTCGCGGCTCCTTACGCCCGGTCCCGGGCCGGTGTTTCACGGCGACACGCCCGGAGGCACGGTCAGGGGCGGGGAGGCGCCGGGACCGCCTTCGGCGGCGCCGTAGCCCGTTCGGCCCGGTGGGCCCGGAGCGCCGACCGGCGAAGCTCGACCCATCGATCGGCCGCGCGCTGGCGCGCCCCGGGCAGCTGGACGGCGAACAGGGTGACGGCGATGGCCACGGCTCCACCGAACACCAGGCCGGCATGCGGCACTACCCGGAGTCCGGCCTGCCGCTCCTCGACCCGCCGCGCCAGGGCCGGGTACCGGCGCTGCAGCCAGACCGTGGTCACGATCACGCAGATGCCGAACGTGGCCAGCACGATGGGAAAGCTCAGGGCCGCCTTGAAGACGTCGAAGGCCAGATAGGCCAGATAGCCGACGAATCCGATCGCGCCGAACACCAGGAACATCGGGCGGCGAAGGAAGAGCGAGAGGGCGAACAGGGCAACCGCCAGCACCGCGAGCCCGTGCCGCTCGTATTCCGCGGACGGCCACGCCCCGAGGATCCCCACGAAGAGGGTGACGAGCGCCACCAGGTACACCCATCGCGCGTAGTCCTCGTCGTCGCGTGGGTGTTGATCCGCCCAGTAGCCGCAGGCCAGCACGAGGGTGGCCGACACGATGGAGAGCCAGCCCGTCAATTCCACCGTGAGGTCGGGATCCACGAACAGCGGCAGGGCCTGGGCCAGCACCGCAGGCACGACAGCGGCCACGGGGAGGGCGAGCACCGCGAAATGCACGCGGCGCAGCGCCACGAGCGCGGCGAGGGCCGTGGCCAGTTCGAGCGGGACCCAGCGGAAGGCTTCCAGCAGGTCGACGCGCGGAGCGTACGGCGCCGCGGCGACGGTCCCCGGTTCGTACCAGAGCCCGGCGAGATCGAGCATCGCCCAGGCGGCGATCGGCGTCATCGCCACGGCGAGCAGCGTGGCGACCGATGCCGCGGTCCGGAATCCCAATCGGTCCAGGTACCGCGCCGTCAAACCGAAGACGGCCGCGTACACGATCGCGATGGCGAGCACGCCGGCCGGGCCCAGCGCGTTCCAGCGATCGACCACGAACCAGCCGAAGGCGAAGATGACCGCCGCCGCGCCAACGTAATAGGCGATCGTGACGGCGTTCAGCCCGCGGCGGGCCTCCGGGTGCTCCCCCGCCGGGTACTCCGCCGGCTGCATGTCGCGAATGGCCTGCAGCTGCCCGGCCGTGATGATGCCGCGGGTGACCGCTTCTTCGAGTCGCGAGACCGGGAGTCGTTCGTCGTCATGGTTCGCCATGCACACCTCCGATGGGACGACGTCACTGCATGCGGCCGCCGGCGGCCGTCGTCACGCGCGGTGCATCAGTCCGACTCCAACACCTCGACGGTCCGCTCCTCCACGTGGCGGCGGCGCGACACGACGTAGACGATCACCCCGAGCACGACGACCACGACGATAAACGCGACCTCGTACTTCTTGGGATGCCAGCCGAGCGCGCGGCCGGTCCGGCCCACGATCCAGCCACCGGTGGTGAAGACGAGCGCCCAGAGGACGGAGCTGATGGCGCTGCCGATGAGATAGACGGCCAGCGGCAGCCGCGCGGCCCCGCAGGCCACGGGGAGGGTGAACCGCAGACCGTAGGCCCAGCGCACGGCGAGCGACGAACGCCAGGGATGCCGGCGCACGACCCGCAGCGAGCGCAGGATGACGCCGCGGAGCACGGGCCAGCGCTGCCGGACCCACCGGCCCCGCCACCGGCCGAGGTAGTAGAGTACGACGTCCGCCCCCCAGACGCCGGCCGCCACCCACAGCACCACGAGCGAGAAGCGGAGGTCGTGGTTGTGGGCCGCCAGCCCGCCGACCATCGGTGACGTTTCCTCGGTGACGATGCCGGTGGCGCCCAGTGTGATGTACGCCCACAGTCGCTCCAGGTGAGTGGAGGACTCGCTCAGATGCGACAGCGATTGCAGCAGCAGCTGGTGGATCGTCGGATCTCCAACTCGGGGTAACGGGCCCGGCGGGGCGGCCGGACCTGCAATTTAGCCTCCCGAACGCCGGGCGGGCGCCCCGCCCCCGCCCGGGTTCGGTCCCCGTTGCTAGTCGTCCCCCATGGCCGGCTGACCGGCCACTCCCGGGGGCAGCCGGTGCTCCGCCGTGTGCGGCGGGTTGAGCCCGAACTTGCGCGCAACGCCCGAGCGCCAACCGTCCATGATCTCGTAGAACGTCGGGATCACGAGCAGGGTGAGCAGCGTGGAGGTAACCACGCCACCGATCACGGCCACCCCGAGTGGAGCGCGGAACTGCGCGCCCTCGCCGCGGCCCAGGGCCACGGGAATCATGCCGGCGATGAGGGCGAAGGTGGTCATGAGGATGGGCCGCAGCCGGATGGCGCCGGCCTCGATGAGGGCGTCGCGCAGCGGCGTGCCCTGTTCCTCGCGCGACCACTTGGCGAAGTCGATGAGCAGAATGGCGTTCTTGGCGACGATCCCCATGAGCAGGATGACGCCGATGAGCGACATGATGTTCACCGTGTTGTGGGTGAGGGCCAGCGCGAGCATGACGCCGATGAGCGACAGGGGCAGGGAGATCATGATCGCGAGCGGATCGAGGAACGAGCCGAACTGCACGACGAGGATCAGGTACATGAGCCCGACGGCGACGCCGAGCGCGGTGAAGATCTGCCCGAACACCTCGTTCTGGCTCTGGGCGTCGCCCCCGTAGGAGAGGCGCACGCCCGGCGGCAGCTGGATCTTCGCCAGCCGCGACTGGATGTCGGCCGTCACGTCGCCGGAGGCGCGCCCCGAGGTGTTCAGTTCGACGTTCACCACCTGTTCGCGGTCCAGGTGGTCGATGATCGCGGGCCCCACGCTGTCCCTGATCGTGGCCACCTGGCCGAGCGGGAGGGTGGTGGGCGCGCCGTTGGGGCCGGTCACGACGAGCGGAAGTTGCCGCAGGTCGGCGGCCCGACGGCGTGCCTCGGGCGCGAGGCGCACCTCGACGTCGCGCGGCTCACCGCTGGGATCGATCCAGTCGCCGGCCTTCAGCCCGGCGAACGCGGGGCGCAGCGATTGCGCAATCTGACCCACGGTAATGCCGAGCACGCCGGCAATGCCGCGGTTGAGTTCGATGTTGAGCTCCGGCTTCTCTCCCTTGGTGGACAGGCCGACGTCCACGGCGCCCGGCACCTGTTTGACGACCTTTTCCACGGTGTCGGCAGCGGCGTTGATCGACGCCAGGTTGTCGCCGCGGATCTGGAGCTGGAGCTGTTTCCGCCCGCCGCCGAAGTCGCTGGTGAACACCGACAGCGTGACCCCGGCCACGTGCTTGGTCTCGGCGCGCAGCAGGGAGGCGAACTCCTCCACGCTGATCGACCGCTGGTCGCGCGGCACGAGCTTCACGTAGATGTCGCCCTCGTCCACCTCCCCGGTCGCCTGGGTGCCGAGCGTGGTGTACGTGTGCAGGGCCTCCGGGTGCGCGTGGATGAACCGGGCCGTCTCCTCGGCCTTGAGCCGCGTGTAGGCGAGGTTCGACCCGGGCGGGGTCTCGATGTGCACCGTGAGTTCGGCGCGATCGTCCTCGGGGAAGAAGCCGATACCGACCGTGCCCGTCGGCGCCACGCGGGACGGAAGCATCACGAACACGGCGACGCCGGCCAGGCCCACCACCACCCGGGCGAGCACCGGCAGCCGCTTGCTGCTCAACGCGTAGACGACGCCGCCGAGGCCGACCATGGCCACGCCGAGGCCGCTGAGCCCGCGGCTGGGAAGAAGGAAGGCCGCCACGAACGTGCCGATGGCGATCATCACCATGGCCGCCCGGTGGTCGAGCGCCCACGCCACGATCTTCTTGTATCCCTCCGCCTGCTCGTTGAACCAGTGGTTGAACTTCACGAGTTGGCGGCCGAGCCACACGCGCTCGTGCGGTTCCTTGTGGGGATCGGACCAGTACGCCGAGAGCATCGGGTCGAGCGAGAACGACACGAACAGCGATACGGCGACGGCGCAGGCGATGGTGAGCGCGAACGGCTTGAACCACTGGCCGCCGATGCCCGGCATGAACCCGATGGGCACGAAGACGGCGAGAATCGAGAACGTGGTCGCCGCCACCGCGAGCCCGATCTCGTTGGTCCCGTCATGGGCCGCCGTGTAGTGGTCCTTTCCCATCTCCACGTGGCGCACGATGTTCTCGCGCACCACGATGGCGTCGTCGATCAGGATGCCGATGGCCAGGGACAGACCGAGCAGCGACATCGTCTCCAGCTTGAACCCCATCACCCAGACGGCGATGAACGAGGCGAGCACCGACACGGGCAGCGCGAGACCGGTGATCACCGTCGACCGCCACGAGTTCAGGAACAGGAACACGACGAGCACGGTGAGCAGGGCGCCGATGACGAGCGCCTCCTCGACGTTCTTCACGGCCGCCGTGACGCGCGTTCCCGCATCCTTCACCAGATTCATCTTGGTGCCGGTGGGCAGGGTCTGCTGAATCTGTTCCACGCGGGCGCGGATCTTGTCGCTGACGTCGGTGGTGCTGTAGCCCTTCGCCTTCTTGATGTCGATGCCGACCGATTCGCGTCCGTCGTACAGGGCCAGCGTTCGCGGCTCCGTCGTGCCGTCGCGAATCGTGGCCACATCGCCCAGGCGGATGACTTTGCCGTTGCGCTCGGCGACGATGAGCTGGGCGAACTCGGCCGGCGTTTCCATGCGTCCCTTGAGCCGGATCGAGCGCTCGCCCAGCGTGCCGATGACGCGCCCCACGGGCGCCGAGAGATTCTGCAGCTGCAGCGCCTGCACCACCTGCGCCACGCTGACGCCCGTGGCCTGGAGATCGGTGGGCCGCACCTCGACGGTGAGTTCACGATCCACGTTGCCGAACACCTCGACGTCGGCCACCCCGGGAATCGACCGGAGTTGCCGCGTGATGTCGGGGTCGGCCAGCCGGGTCAGTTCGGCCGGCGACAGCACGGTGGACGAGAGCGCCAGCGACACGATCGGACGATCGGTGTCGTTGATCTTCTTGATCACCGGCTCCTTCATCTCGTCCGGCAGGTCGGAGCGAATCGACGAGATGGCGTCGCGGATGTCCTGCGACGCGACGTTCAGATCCTCGCCGAAGTAGAACTCGATGAAGACGTTCGCGTAGCCGTCGTAGGCCTGCCCCGTGACCTGCTTGACGTTGTTGATCGACGAGATCTGGTCCTCGATCGGCTTCAGCAGCTGCTTCTCGACGACGTCCGGCGACGCGCCCGGGTACGGAATGCCCACCGACACGAAGGGCTCGGCGACGTCCGGATACTCGTCGGTCTTCAGGCGGTTCAACGCCAGCAGCCCGAAGACCGTGAGCGCCAGCATCGTGACCACCGTGATCAGCGGCCGCTTGATCGCAAAATCGGAAATGACCATGGTTCGCTCGCTATCGCTTGACGTCGGCCGGCGCGTTCACCGTCACCGGCGTGCCCGGGGAGATGCCGCGTGCCGCACCGACGAGAATCGTGTCGCCGGCGGCCAGGCCGCTCCTGACCTCGACGGTCTCGGCCACGTTGTCCTTGATGCCGAGTTCGACGTCCACCGGCGTCACCCGCCCCTGGCGCAGCGCCATCACCGTCGGGCGGATCCCGTGTTCGTTGACCGCCGACGCCGGAATGACGGCCGACTGGCGTGTCTCGGTGGCCACCCGCCCCTCGGCGAACAGCCCGCCCACGAGCGCATGACCGGTGTTCGGAATGCGCACCACGATCGACACCTGGCGGGTGGTCGGATCGGCCGTGGGGTTGATGCGGGTGACGTGCCCCATGAACTGCCGGTCGGGATAGCCGCTGACCTCGAACTGCACCGGCAGGCCGTTCTTCACCTCCGACATCTCGCGCGCCGGCACCGAGGCTTCGAGCCGCATCGTCGCCGGGTTCACCAGCGAGAACATGGCGCCGCCCGGCGACAGATAGTCGCCGCCGCTCACGTTGCGGGCGCTGATCACGCCGTCGAACGGCGCCCGGACCTGTGTCTTGTCGAGTGTCTTCTGCGCGTTGGCGAACATGGCCTTCGCGTTGTCGAGCTGCGTTTGCGCGGCCATCGCCGCGTTGCGCGCCGACTCGAGGTCGCGATCGGCGATCGCCCCCACCTTGATGAGCGCTTCGCTGCGCTGGAGGTTGCGCTGCGCGATGTCGTACGCGTTCTGCGCCGTCGCCACCCCGGACTTGGCCGACAGCGCCTGATCGCGCAGCGCCGTGTCGTCGAGGCGCGCCAGCAACGTCCCCGCCGTCACCCGCTGCCCCGCCTCGGCGTAGGTCTCGATCACCGCACCCGCCACCTCGGCCCGTACCACGGCCTGCTGGTCGGGCTCGAGCGATCCCGAGATCTCGGGGCCCGTCTGGATCCGTTGGAGAGCGACGACCACGATGTTCTCGGGGCCGACCGTCACGCCGACGTCGGCCGGTTCGGCGTCGGCGGCCTTGTGGCCGCAGCCGGCCGTGGTCAGCAGCGCCGCGGCGGCCAGCGCCAGCGACAGCGCGCGCATGGAATGGTCCTTCACGGTCATGGAGTGTTGCCCCCGGAGGTACCCGCCGTGCCGGCGGTGGTCGGAGTGGTTCCCTGCGCCGCCGCACCCTGGCCCGACGGCGCCGTCATCGTTTGCGTGTTCTGTGGTGTGGCGGCAGCGCCGGCCGACTGCTGCAGCGGCAGATCGCGCAGCAGCGCCAGGCGCACGCGCGCCACGGCCAGATCCCGCGCCGCCTGTGCCCGGTTCGCGGCCGCCTGCTGCAGCAGCAGTCGCGACTGGGCCAGATCGGTCTGCGTGGACAGGCCCTCGCGGTAGCGCACCTGATCGATGGAGTACGCCTTCTGCGCCTGCTCCGAAGTGCCGGCGCTGGCCTGCCACGCGGCCTCGGCCTGCGCCAACTGGCGGAGCGCCACGCGGGCGTCGAGCGACGCGTACCGCCGCGTCTGGTCGAGCTGCGCCCGCGCCTGGTCCACGTTGGCCTGCGCGATCATCTCGTCCCCGTGCGTGCGCCCGCCGCTGAACAGCGACACCTGGGCGCTCACCCCCACCGTCCAGTTCTCGCGGAAGTCGCTCCACGTGGGAAAGGCGCTCTGCGGAAAGTAGAGCCGCTGGTAGGCCGACGTGAGGGCGATGGCGGGGTACCGCTCGGCCCGCGATGCCTTCAACAATCCCTGCTCGGCGCGGAGGTTCTGCTCCGCCTCGCGCACCGCGGCTCGCTGCGTCGCCGCCGTGTCGGGCGCACTCGCCGTGGCGATCCCGGTGAGCGCCGGCACCGGCGCGTCCTCGATGGCGGTGGTGAGCGCGATCGAATCGTCGAGCGGCAACGCCAACAGCCGCTTCAGATTCAGCATCGCCACGTCGCGGTTGGTCTGCGCCTGCAGCAGTTGGGGACGCTGGTTGTCGCGCGTGACCTGGGCCTTCAGCAGATCGAACTCCGAAGCGTTGCCCACCTGGCGCGCCACCTGCGTCTGGTTCAACAGCTCATTGGTCTGGGCGAGCGAGGAGTCGGCGATGTCCACGAGCTGCTGCGCGAGCACGGCGTCGTAGTAGGCCTGCGTGACGTCGAGCGCGAGCTGGGCGCGCTGAGCCGTGAGTTCGATCTCGGCCACCCGTTGCCCGGCCACGGCCGCCGTCCGCTGCCCCGTGAGCTTGCCCCACGTGAACAGATTCTGCGACACCGAGAGTCCGAGCACGTACTGGTTCTCCGCGCCGAAGCCGACCTTCTGAAAGCTCGACACGCCGCCGCTGGACGACTGGCAGGTGACGGCCTGCGCCAGCGCGGCGTCGCGCTCGGCGGCGGTCGCGTTGGCGCCGATCTGGGGCGCGCAGAGCGCCGCGGTCGTGCTCGTCGTCGTATCCGACGAGCCAAGGCTGAATCCGGAGAACTGCGACCGCAGCGTGCGGGTGTACCCCACCGAGGCGTTGAGCTGTGGCAGGAACTGGCTTCGCGCCTGGAAGAACTGCCCGCCGGCGCGCGTCACGCCGGCGCGCGCGACACCGATCGTCGCGCTCTGCTGCTCGGCGGTCCGGATCGCGTCCTCGAGCGACAGCCGGCGCGGCCCGGAGGCCGTTCCCTGCGCCGCGAGCGGGGCGGCGCTCAGCGCGAGGGCGCCGAGCAGCGCGAGCCAGGGCGCGCATCTGGCGATGGGTTGTGACATGAGATCGGGAGTTGAAGGGTGGTGAAGCTAGAGCGTCAGGCCGCGCTGGAACTCGGCTTCCGGCGCTTGGCGCGCGCCGGAACGCCGACGGCGCGCAGAAAGCAGCGCGCATACCGACCCGGTGCCTCGTCGGCCGGTTCCGGAAACGCACCGGGCATCATCTCCCGGCACATCGCATCGCCGAACAACGACGACATGAACATCGAGATCGCCGTGTCCGTCTCGCCCTCCGGCTGGGCGAGGTGGTGCGTCTTGAGGGCGTCGACGTAGCGAGCGAGCACGTCGCCCGCGCAGTTGGGCCCCCGGCACGCCGCCTCGGCCGCCAGCGGACGCTCCTCCATTTCGCTCATCGATTTACGGAGGAAGGAGCGCTGTTGTGTCAGGTGCGCCAACACGGTTCGACACCACGCCGTCAGTTCGCGTTCCGGATCGGCCGGCGCCGCCGGCAGCTCCGGCACCACCGTGGCGTCGGCCTGGCCGCGCGCCAGCTCCTCGAACAACGACTCCTTGGAGCCGAAGGTGCGAAACAGGGTGACTTCATTGACCCCGGCTTCGTTGGCGATGAGCCGGGTGGTGGCGCCGCGGTACCCGTGCAGGGCGTAGACCCGCGCGGCAGCCTCGAGAATTCGGTCGCGGATTTCCATAAGGACCCGGAGGCTAGCGGGTCCGGCCGCTGAAAGCAAGTGGGTACTTGCTTCTACCCTCCGCCACCGCCCCGGCCACCACGGCCGCGGCCGCGCCCACCACCACGCCCCCCACGGCGCGACGGCTCGAGGCCGCCCCGGATGGCGTCCATCGTTTGCTCCGGCACCGTGCCGGTGAAGCACCCCAGCGTGTACGGATACTCGGCCGTGAGCCGGTACGCGTAGGCGTACGTGCGACCGCCTGCGGTCACGCGTTCGGCCCGGCCGTGGCAGGCGTCCAGATCGGCGTTGGTGACGCGTTCTCCCGCGGCATCCCGCATCCCGAGAATGGGAAATCCATCCAGCGCCCACCCGACGAGACTGTCGGTGTCCACACCCGGGATGCACGGTGACGCATTGTGGTAGTGGTACTGGGCGTTGGACTGGGGATGTCCGTCGCAGTTGTCCTGCACCTCGTGCGCCGCGGCGTCCCGGCCGGCGTCGTCCAGCGCGTTGTAGAACGCGACCCCGGACACGGTGAAGCCGATCATTCCCATCGGCAGGCACTGGGGCTGGGCGGCGATCATGGGATCGGCGGGGATTTCGAAGTTGAGCCGCTGGGCACCGATGTGATTCGGATTGGTGTCGTAGCGGTACACGCTGTCGCTCGGCGAGATCGGAAAGCGGCCCGTGGGTTCGTTCACCGGCAGACCGTTGCCCTGGAACAGCAGGTCGCTGCCGCGGGACGTGAGGGTGAACGCGGCGTCGGGCCAGAACACCCTGCCGGAGACGTGGGGCTTTTCGAGAGGATTCCACGTGTTGCCGTGAAACCAGCTGCCCGCGTGCCGGGCGCCGCCGCCGCGAAAGGTGGAACGACAGGAGTAGACGTTCCCGGCCGCCGGGTGGTCGGTCACGTGGCCATCCCCGAGGGGAAGGCTCTGCGCGCCGGCGGCGGCGGGAGCCAGGGCGAGGGGCGAGGCTACGAGCAACAGCCGGGCTCCGCGGGCCAGTCGGGAAGATGAAGACGTCATGACGTGGGAGAATGGAGTTCGACGATGCGCACGCGCTTCTCGTTCGGCAGACGCGATCCGCGCCGCCGCGTTAACGCGGGTTCCGGATTGCCCTGAGGGCGACGCCCGCAGACGACCCGGCGCTGTGCCCGGGTCAGAGGAGCCCGGGCACGAACGCCTTCGTCGTGCGCGCATATTCGCCGTAGCCGGGAAACCGCGCCGTCAGCAGCACGTCCTCTTCGGACACGCGAACGCGGACGAGCAGGGTGAGCGCGATGCCGATGCCGATGGTGAGCGCCGACGGATGGTCCGCGATCGTGGCCCAGAAGAAGAGCAGCGCCGCCGAATACATCGGGTGCCGCACGTACCGGTACGGGCCCCGTTGCATGAGCGTCTGGCCCCCCGGCACCGGACCCACGCGAAACGTGCCGCCGGGAAACGATGTCCGGGCCCACAGATTGACCGCGAGCGCCAACACCTGGAGGCCGAAGAACACGGGCGATCGCGCGATGAGCGTTCCCGTGACCGCAAACGTGATGAGCGCAGCCACCAGCCCGAGGGGCGCGATGCGCGAGATCGCTTTCATGCGAACGCTCCGATTGGGGATTCGAACCGCGTCAACCGCCGCCGGACTTCACCACCCGCACGCCGAACACCGGCGCGATACGTCCCTCGTTGCCGGCGTCGAACCTGACGGTGACGGCACGCTTGCCGTTGGTGAGGCTCGCCGGTACCGCGTACCGCACTTCGAAGAACCCGGTCGCATCCGCATCGGGCTCGAAGGTGGCCACGGAGGTGCCGTCCACGAGAATCCGGAACTCGCCCGTGGTCGGTGTGAGTCCGGGATCGTTGTAGTACGTCACGACGAGCGCCATCGGATCCGCCGGATCCACCGCCATCTCGTATGAGAACCATCCCGCCCCGCCACGGCCGCTGCGACCGTCGGTTCGAATCGGCGGCCGATTTGCCGTGCTTGTGTGGTAGCCGGATTTCGCTTCGTCGGTCCGGTTTCCGGGCCGCACGAACGACACCGTGGCTGCCTCGAGCGCGCGCTGGCGCTCGCGCTCGGCGGCCAGCGCGGCCACGCGGGCATCGAAGTCGGCCGCGGTCCAGAGGTCGAAATAGACGCTGTAGTTGCGCTCGTACGTTCTATAGAAGGGGCGGAGCGTCAGGTCGGCGGGGGGCACCGGCTGCTCGGCGGCCCGTGCCACCTGCCGTGCCGTGAAATCGCCCGGCCGCCCACCCTCGGGCACCAGCCAGTCTTCGATCGGACGGCCGGCGGCCACGAGGGCCGGCACCGGCGGACGATCGACGAACGCGGCCCGCCCTTCCAGCCGCGGACCGTGGTCGGCGGCGAGCGCCAACGGGCCCCACATGATGGCGGTGACCTTCGGATCGTCGGGCGTGAATTCGAAGCGCAGGGATTTGGGAAGGGCCAGGTCCACGCGGTCGCCGGAGCGCCAGGTGCGGGTGAGCTCGACGAACGTGCTCGGCGGCGGCACCCGTGGGTCCTGGCTCACGAGGCGGCCGCCGGCCCGGCCCGGCTGGAGACTCTCCAGTGCCGGCTGGGGCACGTCGCGTCCGTTCACCCGCACGGCGAAGCCATCGCCGGCCCAGCTCGGACGCCGCACCGCGAGCGTGAATTCCCGGGGCGCGGGGAGGGTGAGGGTGAGCGTCGCGCTGTCGCCGTCGGGAAAGCCGGTCTCCATGGCCACGTCCACACCGAGCCCGGGCACGTGGGCCTCGGACGGCGCAAAGATGTTCACGTAGAGCGTGTCGGCGGACTCGTAGTAGATGCCGTCGCCGTGCAGGGCATGGTTCTCCATGCCCGTACCGACGCAGCACGTGAAGTCGCGCTGCATGTCCTGGTACTCCTGCTGCTCGCCGCGGCCCACGGGCACCATGTACGACATGTCCCCGTTGGTGGGGTCGATGGACGAGAGCGCGTGGTTGAACAGCGCGCGCTCCTGGAAGTCCGCGTAGAAGGGGTCGGGACGCAGCGCGAACAGCCGTCGCGTGAGCTTGAGCATGTTGTACACGTTGCACGACTCGCAGGTGCGGCCGTCGATGCGCGCGCTCCATCGATCGGCGGGGCCGAAGTACTCCGACAATCCGTGCCCGCCGCTCGCGTACGTATGGTGCTGCACCACCGTGTCCCAGAAGAACGACGCCGCCATCAGATCGCCGGCGTCGCCGCCGTAGCCGAACCGTTCGGCCGAGCCGACCAGCTTGGGAATCTGACAGTTGCCGTGCTTGCCGTTCAGGTTGTCCTGTCCGCGCTTGAGCGCGTCGGTGAACGCGTGGTGTTCGAAGCGGAGCGAGAGCGTGAGCCAGCGGGCGTCTCCGGTGTCGGCCCAGAGATCGGCGAGCACCTCGTTCATGCCGCCCTGCTCGGTGTTCAGCATCTCGGCGAGCTGCGCCGCCGACAGCGGCGCCAGGATCCGCTCGGCCCAGGCCGCGAACTTCGTCTCCACGTCCAGCGCCGTGCGATTGCCCGTGTGGCGATAGGCGTCGCGCAATCCCGCGAACGTCTTGTGCAACGTGTACCAGGGCGACCAGAGGCCATTCAGGTCGAACGCCTGCGAGCGGATGATGCCGTCGTGCAACTCGCCGAACGCCTTGCGGCCGTTCTCCAACGCGCTCAGGTATCCGTCGCCGTTCCGGTCCTGCACCTCGCGCAGGCCGGCCACCAGGTAATCGGCGCGCTGCTTGAAGCGCTCGTCGCCGGTGGCCGCGTACATCAGGCTCACCGCCGACAGGTGGTGCCCGGCGATGTGTCCGGTAAGATTGCGTCCGTCGCCGTCCCAGCCGGTGTAGCCCGGGGCCTTGGGCGCGAGGCCGGCGCGAATCCGGTAGTAGGCCAGCATCCGGTCCGGATCCAGCGACAGCAGGTACTTCATGTCCTGTTCCTGCGCGGTCTTCAGCGGGCCGCCGGTGAGCCGCACGTTGGCCAGGGGAACCGGCCGGGCGCGGAGCATCTTTTCCGGGAGGGGCCCCGACTCGCCGAACTGTCGCCGGCGCGCATCAGGGGTGGATCCACGGAGGTCCGCCGGCCGAACGCCGAGCGAAACGGCAGCCGCCGCCGATGCGGAAAGCGTGAGGAATTCGCGTCTAGATGATGGCATGATCGCGGGAGCCGGTCAAAATGTACGACACTGTTGTGATCAGGCTCGTTGACTTTCCTGCCGTCCCCGTCAACGTTGTCGCATCCACATCGTGCGCACGCTCCCGGGACTCCTACCGATGCACCTTCGAAGCCATTTCGCCCGTACGCCAATCTTGCGCGCCAGTCACGGCATCGCCAGTGAGACCACCCCGGGGCGCCGCATCGTGCGCCTGGGTGTGGCGCTGCTCGTCGGCGCCACGTTCCTGGCCGGATGCCGCGCCGACTCGCTCTCGGCGCCGCCCCTCACGAACTGCCCTGGAGACCCGGGGTGCCGCACCTCCCCGGGTGCCGCCATCGACGCCTCCGTGTACGCCGCGCTGAGCGACGCCACGGGACGGCTGGCGCCCACGGTTTCGGATCCGGCCGCCCGCGCCACCCTGACCGGGGCGCTCAACGCGCTGTCACAGGATCTCGACAGCGGCCGCGACGCCGACGCAAGAACCGCCCTCGCGCAGGTCTATGCGGCGATGGTTCCCCTCCGCGTGACGCTCGGCAACGGCGTTACGGGCTATCCGCCCGACCTCGCGGCGCTGCGACTTGACCTCGTGCCGGTCGCGAACGCCCTCGGCGTCCAGACGCAGTGATGCGCGCCGGCTTCAGATTCGCCGCCGCCTTCGCGTTGTGTGCCGCGGCTGCCGCGATTCGTCCGGTGCGGGCGCAGGGTAGCGCCGGCACGTCGGTATCGTTCATCGCCGGTGGTGGCGGCGTGATCTCGGTCACACAGCCGGGGTTCGATCGCGGCACGGGCTCGGCGTATTTGGCCGGGCTCGAGTTCGCGCAACCGTGGCGAGCGGGCTTCGCCGGCGGTCTCGCGTTGCGGGTGGAAGGCGGCTTTGCGCAGCAGCCGCTCTCAACCAACGGCGCGGCAAGTGGCAACGTCCAGACCGTCCACGCCGCGGCGCTGCTGACCTGGACCGTGCCGACGCACGCGTCGCTGCATCCCTTCGTGCTCGCCGGTCCGGTGTGGGGCCGGCCGAGTACGCGCATCGCCGTGAACGCCATCGGTGACCCAACACCCGGCGCGCAATTCGCAGAAACCACGCACGACTCCGCCCTCGGTGCGCAGTTCGGAATCGGAACCGGGTGGCATCTCGGCGCCGCGACCATGCGCCTCGACGTTCGCTGGACGTTGCTCGCCACCTCCGTCAAGTCGACGAGCATGATTCCGATCGGCATTTCCATCGTACTGCCGCTGCATACGTAATATCGTTCTTCGCTCCGAGCCGTTCTCTTTCTCCACCCAGAATCCCACGATCAGATGCGTCGTAGCCCACTTCTGAGCCTTTCCGCCTCGCTGCTCGCCGTCGGTCTGGTGGCGTCCCATGCCGCCGCCCAGACGAATGGCCAGACGCAGCAGCCGGCCAGCGCGGCAACCGCGCCCGGCGATTCCATCCTGACGGTCTGTATCGTCCCCGCCAGCGGCACGATGTACCGCGTTGGTGTGACCGGTGCGCCGTCGGACTGCCTCTCGTCGGCGCACACGAAGGTCACCATCAACACTTCGGGCGTTGCCGGCCCCGCGGGCGCGGTTGGCGCCACGGGTGTCACGGGACCGACGGGCGCCACCGGAGCCACGGGTGCGACGGGGGCCACCGGCGCGACCGGCGCCGCGGGCGCCACCGGCCCAACGGGGGCAACCGGAGCGGCAGGCAGCACGGGGGCCACCGGCCCGCAGGGTATTCAGGGTGCAACGGGCGCCAATGGCACCACCGGAGCCGCTGGGCCCACCGGCCCCCAGGGAATTCAGGGTGCCACCGGTGCCACCGGGTCCGCAGGCACCACCGGAGCCACCGGCCCGCAGGGCATTCAGGGTGCGACGGGTGCTGCCGGCGCGACCGGAGCAACCGGTCCCCAGGGAAACCCGGGCGCTACGGGCGCCACCGGCCCCACCGGACCGATCGGACCCACGGGTGCCACTGGAGCGCAGGGTGATCCGGGAGCCGCCGGCGCGACGGGTGCGACCGGCGCCACGGGTGCTACCGGACCGACCGGGGCCACCGGCGCGACGGGCGCAACCGGAACGCAGGGCATTCAGGGTATTCAGGGTATTCAGGGCGTAACGGGAGCGACGGGCGCGACCGGAGCCACGGGCGCAACCGGGGCCACGGGAACCCTTGGCGCCTACGAGCGCGTGGTCGGAAGTTCGGTTTCGGTGGCACCCAACACGAGCGGCACCGCGACGGCCAGTTGCAGCGCCGGCAACCAGGTGCTGGGTGGCGGCTATACGGCCACGGGGTGGGATCCGTCGCTCGATCTCATCGGCGTCAGCGCGAGCTATCCGTCGAGCACCACACAGTGGTCGGCATCGATCACGATGTTCAGCGGGAGTTCGAACACCACGACGCTCACCGCGTATGTGATCTGCGCTCAGATTCCCTGATCGCAGCGGGCAGACACGAAGCGCCGCGCGGCCTACACTGGCTCGCGCGGCGCTTCGTGTCTGCGCTCCCCGAGCTTCGCCGTGGGCGATGCGAGGACGTCGAGCACCAGAGCCACGAGCAGGAGTTGGACGCCGAGGATGACCGGTAACGCGGCCACGAACACCGTACCGGCAGTGGCGGGAACGCCGGACTGGACGGACTTCACCCAGTGCCAGGCGCCGAATCCCGCCCCGAACAGCACGAGGGGCACGCCCAGCAGCACGCCGAGCGACACCACGCCGAAGTCCTGAATCAGGTACCGCCAGTAGAAGCGCCGCCCCAGCGCCCCGATCAGCCGCCATGGAAAGGTCAGCAGCGAGTGGCGCACGCCGAGGGAACTCGGCGCGTCGCCGTACCGCGCCGGGAGCGCGACGTCGGCCACGCGGGCTCGCTCGATGTTCAACTCCACCAACAGACTGGTCTCGAAGAAGTAGCGATCGGCCAGGTGCGCCTGATCGAGCCGGCGCAGCATGTCGGCGCGGATGGCGACGAACCCGTTCGTGGGATCGAGCACGTTCCAGTACCCGGACACGGCCTTCACGCCGAAGGAGAGCGCGGCGTTCCCCACCAGCCGCCCGCGCGGCATGGCCCGCAGCGCCGCGTGATGCACGAATCGATTTCCCTTGGCGAAGTCGGCGCGCCCGTTCCGTAGTGGCTGGATGAGCGCTTCGATGTCGCGCCCGTCCATCTGTCCGTCGCCATCCACCTTGACGACGATCTCGGCGCCGCGCTCGAGTGCAGCCGTCCATCCCGTCCGCACCGCGGCACCGACTCCCCGGTTGCGCTCGTGCCGGAGTAGCACGACGCGCGGATCGTTCAGCGCCGCGACGGCCCCCGCCACGTCGTCGGGCGAACCGTCGTCCACGCAGATGATCGGCGAACACCAGTCGGGGATGGATCGCACCACGTCCCCCACGTGCGACGCCACGCGGTAGCACGGAATCACGACCGCCACCGGTCCGGCCGAATTCATGGGGTTCGCGGTCCCGCCGGCCGGCGCGCCGCGCCGGGTGAGAGCCGCGACTCGATCCACGCCAGATTCCCCGCGACGAGGGCATTGGCCGGCGCCAGCATGGCAGCGCGGACCAGCGGGGCCCGCGCCTGCACGAAGAAGCCGAGTCGCCCCAGCGACCATCCGAGATTGTTGAGCGCGTCCACATTCGTGGAGTCGGCGGCGACGGCCTGCCGGTACGCCTGAATCGCCTCGGCGTGTCGGTTCACGCGCGTGAGCGCCCACCCGGAGAGATACCAGCGCTGGCTCTCCGACAGTGCGCCGGCCGCGACGCCGTTCACCGGCGACACGCTCGGGCGCCCCGCGGCGAGGGCCATTGCCACCGAATCCTGCGGGTCGATGGCGAGGATGGCGGTGGCGTCGGCGTGCGTGGCGTCCGCATCGCCGCTCGCGACGGCCAGCAGCAACTGCTCGCGCCGAGCCGCGAGATCCTCGGGACGCCGGGATACCGCGATCGCGTACTGCGCCAACGCCTCCGGTCCCCGGCCGTGATCGGCGAGCCATCGCGCGTAGTAGCGGTGTGCGTCGGCGTCAGCCGGCGACAGCGCGATCGCGTGCAGCAGGTCGGCCGCGGCCGCCGCGGAATCTCCCCGCGCGTCCTCGGCGATCGCGCGATTGACGTACACGAGCGGATACGCGGGCGCGAGGCGGGCGGCACTGTCGAACATCACGATCGCCTCGCCGTACCGTCCCGTCCGCATGGCCGTAAGGCCGTAGTTCATGAGCCCCCGACCGTTGGCCGGGCTCTGGCGCACGACATCGGACCAGAGACTGGCGTCCGTCGCCCACACGCGATTCCTGGCCCGCGTGCCCATCGCGTGCGCCATCAGGATCAGGGCCATGATGGTGGCCGCCACCCGCGGCGCAAGGCGCGGCTCCACCAGGCGGCGGACGGCGAGCACACCGCACCAGACCACGGCGATGCTGAGCCCGAGGTAGGCGAAGAAGGGACGGTGGTCGTTGGTCACCTCGGCCAGCGGAATGACGGTGGCCGGCACGAGCCCGATCCAGTACCACGCGAGCCCGAACGCGATGGGGCGGGTGGCCCGCGACCGCGACGCGCGCCAGGCGGCCCAGACCGAGAGCCCGAGCAGCGCCGCGCCGGCGAGCACGCGCAGGTCGAGCGGCGACGGCAGGATCGCCCAATCGGTGTCCGCCGAGAGCCCGGCGGGCGCGAAGAAGAGGACGGCGTAGCGCACCCAGACCCAAACCTGCGTCCATACATATGGAAGGCGCGACCCGCCCCCGTACGTCTGGCCCGGGGCATTCATACTTTCCACGAACAGGTACAACACGATGGCCGCCGCGAACGCCGGCGCGGCGCCGATGGCGGCGCGTTTCACGGCCGCCCACACCTCGGGCGTGCGGAGCGCCTCGGGCGAGAGCTGTTCTTCCACGAGCAGCAGCCAGCCGAGCAGCAACGGCGCCGCGAGCACGGCCGGCGTCTTGGCCAGCGCGCCCACGGCCATCGGGATCAGATAGAGAAACCAGCGCCGCCAGCGTCCGCCGCGCGCGAACAGCAGCAACGTCGCGAGCACGCCGGCGGCGCTCAGGGTTTCGGAACGCGCCGAGATGTAGTTGCCGACTTCCGTATTCGCGACGTGCAACGCGAACAGGCCCGCGACCGCCACGGCCGCCCCAGCAGCCCAGCCGTCGCCGGGCGACGCCTCGCGGAACAGCCGGAACGCCAGCGCCCCCAACAGTGCCGCCGTGAGCGCCAGCAGCAGCAGCTGGGTGAGGTGATACGGCCGGGGATCCAGACCGTCGCCCGTGGTCGCCCGGGCCACGGCATGGTCCAACGCCAGTGAGAGGGAGACGACCGGGCGGTAGGTCTGGTTGGCCGGCAGCGAGCTGAACGTGCGCGCGTCGGTGAAGAAATGCGGGATCTCGCCCAGGGACGCGATGGCCGGGTTCGAGACGATGACGTGCGAGTCGTCGAAATGGAAGGCGTTCCGCCAGGAGTCGGCATAGGCCGCGGCGTACAGCGCCGCGACCGCGAGCACGGCGCCCACCAGGAGTGGAACGCGTCGTCGTGAGGTATGATCAGCCAAGAGCGGTGGGTGTGAGTGGAACGGAGACGCCGCGTTGAGAACTTATCGGCGGGTCGCCAACGCGCCTAGCGCGCCGGCACGCTTTGGACGCGTGCCCACCCCGCAGCTGCCATGGCCGGATCGGGGGCTCACGCGATGCGCTCCGGACTGGGCGGAAGGTCCAACTCCGTACCGGGGGGCAGTCCGTACGGATTCTCCGCCTTGTCGCCCGCCTGAACCAGCATCACGAACAGAATGAACTGACCGACGGCGGGCACGAGTCCCAGCATCGTCCACCAGCCCGAGATCGCCTTGTCGTGCAGGCGCCGCACCATCGCGCACCAGGCCGGGCTCGCCAACACGGCCATGTACGCCAGGCCCAGGGGCCCGCGTCCGGTACGGTAGTGCGGAAACAGGAAGCCGTCGGCGACCGTCGCCAGGACCCCGAAAATCCCGTTCCAGGCGACGAATCCCCAGAAGTCGGCGCGGCTCGTCCTGCCGTCCAACTCGGCGAATTTGCGGAAGGCGTCGAGGTAGGTGTGCATGGTTGCCAGACGATCATGCAGGAGCCGGGTGCACAAGTCCAGCGGAGTTCTCCGGGCGTGCCGCGCCCGGCCCCTCGGGAATTCGGGTATTGCATACTTGTGTGGATACAATAAGTTGGGGCGGTTGCCGCACCCACACCACGGGCCCGCCCATGCTTTCACCGACTTCGCTCCGCCACGCCGCCCGCCGGCTGCGCCGCGCTCCGTCGTTCGCCGCTGCCGCCACCCTCACCCTCGCCCTCGGGATCGGGGGAACGGTTGCCGTGTTCACGGTCGTCAATGGCGTGCTCCTGCAACCGCTCCCCTATCCGCGGGCCGACCGGTTGGTGGATCTGTCGCACACGCTCGCCCTCTCCGGGCTCACACGGGTGGACCAGTCCGACGCGACGTATCTCCTCTATCGACGCGACAACCGGGTGTTCACGGACGTTGCGGTGTACCGCGCCGCGTCGGTGAATCTTCGCGTGGCCGGCTCGGGAGTGGACGGCGCGGGAAACTCCGAACGCGCGGCGGCGGCGCTGGTGACGCCGAGCGTGTTCCGCGTGCTCGGCGTTGGGTCGGCAAACGGCCGGGGACTCACAGCCGCCGATGCGGCGCCCGGCGCCCCGGCGGTGGCGGTGATCTCGCAGGCGCTCTGGAAGCGCGATTTCGCCGGCGATCGCGACGTGATCGGCCGGCACGTAACGGTCGACGGCGTGGACCGCGAGATCGTGGGCGTGATGCCGGCCGGATTCGAATTCCCCGCGGCGCGGACGGCGGTCTGGCTCCCGCTCCAGTTCGATCCGGCCCACACGAAGTCGGCGGCGTTCGACTATCGCGGCATCGCCCGCCTGCGCGACGGGGCCACGGTGGCCACCGCGACGACCGACCTGCAGCGGCTGCTGCCGCAGGTGCCGGTCGTGTTTCCCGGCCGTCTCTCGGCCGCCGCGATCGCCGTGATGCACATGGCGGCGGTCGTGCGACCGTTGCGCGACGTCATCGTGGGCAGCGTGTCGCGCATTCTCTGGATCGTGCTCGGATCGGTGGGTGTGCTGCTGCTGATCGCCTGCGCGAACGTCGCCAATCTCTTCCTGGCTCGCGGCGAGGGACGCCAGCGTGAATTCGCCGTGCGGCGGGCGCTTGGCGCGGGACGGCGGGCGCTGGTGGACGACTGCGTCGGCGAGGCGGCGATCCTGTCCGCCGTTGGCGGGGTGTTCGGGCTGGGCGTGGCGAGCGCGGGCGTCGGGTTGCTGAAGGCCCTCCCGATGAGCGCCACCATTCCGCGCCTGGGCGACATCCGGCTGGACGGCGCGGTCGTGGCCTTCGCCGTCGCGGTGTCGGCCCTCGCCGCCCTGGTGGTGAGCGTGCTCCCCGCGGTCCGCGCGGGAAATGCGTCGCTTGCGGCGTTGCTGATGGCGGAAGGACGCGCGGCCACCGGGTCGGCACACCGGCAGCGTGCCCGCCGGACGCTCGTCGTGTCGCAGGTGGCGTTGGCCCTGGTGCTGGTGGCCGGCGCCGGATTGTTCGCGCGGAGCTTTCGCCGCCTGAGCGCCGTGAACCCGGGGTTCGAGGCGGGGCACGCGCTGGCGTTCCGCCTCGCGCTGCCGAGCGAGAGTTATCCCACCGCCGGCGACGCGGCCCGGACCATCGTGTCCACGCTCGGCGCCCTGCGCGCGCTGCCCGGTGTGGAGAGCGCCGGCGTCGCCACGCAATTGCCGCTCGACGACGAGGCGTCGCAGGACAGCGCCGTCTTCGTCGAGGATCATCCCACGCCGGCCGGCAAGATTCCGGACATTCACCCCATGGTATTCGCCACGCCGGGATACTTCGCGGCAATGCGCGTTCCCCTGGTGGCGGGCCGGCTGTTCGCGCCTCCCGATCCGTCGCGGGATCCGGCTGACGAGCCCCGCGAGGTGGTGGTGAGCGAAGCCTTCGCCGATCAGTACTGGACCGCGCAGACCGCACTCGGCAAGCGCATCCGGATGAGCCCGGGCGATCCGTGGGCGACGATCGTGGGGGTGGTGGGGAGCGTGCGCGAAGCGGGCCTCGACCACGCACCGGCGTCGACGGTCTACCTGCCGCTCCTCACCGAGACCGTGCGTGGCACGCCCTGGACCCCGCACAACGTGGCGTTCGTGGTGCGCGCGCCGGGGGACGTGGAGGCGCTGGGCGCCGCCATCCGGCGGGCGGTCCGTGGCACGGCACCCGGGGTGCCGGTGTATCGCTTGCTGCCGCTGCGCGAACTCCTTTCGGCGGCGGTGGCCCGCACCACGTTCACGCTGCTGCTGCTGGGCATTGCCGCCGTCGTCGCGATGGCGATCGGGGCGATGGGGATCTACGGCGTGATCGCCTATCTGGTTGCGCTGCGTACGCGTGAAATCGGGGTGCGCCTGGCCCTCGGTGCGCAACCGGCCGACGTGCGGCGACTCGTCGTTCGTCGCGCCCTGACAGACGCCGGCGTCGGGGTGGCGGTGGGACTCGTCGGCGCCCTGCTGACCACGCGGATGCTGGCGGCACTGCTGTTCGAGGTGCGGCCCACCGACCCCGCCACCCTGGGGACCGCCGCCGTGTTGCTGCTCGCGACCGCCGTCGCGGCCAGCTGGCTGCCGGCGCGGCGCGCCGCCCGGCTCGATCCGGCAATCGCGCTGCGGGGCGACTGACCGGCGGTGGGGTCAGCCGGCGCTCCCGCTGCCCCCGCCGCCGCCCATGGCGCGTGCCGTCGTCCCCGCCGGCATGAAGACCTCGACGGCGAGTTCGAAGGTTCGGCGCTCGTTGGGTTGCATGGCGCCGACCCCCACCACGTGCCGGGAGACTTCGTTGCCGCGTTCGTCACGGATGGAGATCATGACCGAATATTCCCAGGGTTCGCCGACCTCGGGGTGCTGAATGGTGCCCTCGACGCGCAACGGCGAGATCGCGGCCGCTTCCGAACCGCTCCCCGCCGTCGTGCGTGTGCCGACCCGCAGATGGTGCCGGCACACGGGACAGATGGTCGCACTTTCGAGAATTTTCTGCCGGCAGTGTGGGCAGACACGCGTTGCACCGGGCGCGCCCTGACGCGCCGTGGTCATGACGCGGAGCCGCTCTCCACCCGCAGACTCGATTTCTTCGACGCTGCCGAACCGGTCTCGTCGCCCCACCCGAATTCGACGCGCCCCCGCATGCGCGATCCCGCGGCGACGGTGAGCGAACCCGCCTTGAGGTCGCCGGTGAGAATTCCGGACTCGAGCAGTTCCACCCGCTCGGCACTGGTGATGTTGCCGTCGAGCTCGCCGCCCACCGACACCGTCTCGGCGGTGACGCCACCAACCAGCTTGGCGCCGGGCTCGATGGCCAGATTCCCCTTCACGTTCACGTCACCCTGGAAGCGGCCGGCGATGCGGATGTGCCCCGATCCCTCGATCTTCCCTTCGATCGTCAATCCGGCCGTGAGAATCGACTCCTTCATGTTGGCGTCCGGTGTGCGTCGCGGCGGCGCGTACGCGGTGGTGGATGGCGCCGAAGGAGACGGAGCGGTGGCGGTGTCGAACCGCTGATCGGGCTCTCGCCGGCCCGACGTATCCGTTGGCGTGGCGATGTCGTCCTTCTTGTGCGCGGTGGGTTCCTTCCAGATAGCCATGATGCCGGGATCCTGGTGGGGGTGGGCTTGGGGGTAGGATGCGTGCGACAGTTCGCGCGTGCGCGGGCCGTGCGTTTGAGGGAGGTTACCCCGCATTGCGAGCGGGGTGCCCAACTCGGGATTCCGGGGGTCGGGCCCCGCGGCGGCGGACCACCTTCGCGTCGACCCGGCGACCGGAGTTCGCGCCGGAATTCTCGTCGCCGCCCGGGGCCGGTGCTCCGGGATTGCCCCCATTCCGGACCTTCCAACCCGGCATCGAGTATGGTTCAGCAAAGTCCGTGGCGCGGGAGGGGATGATGAGAACCAGATTGCTGCCGATCCGATATCGATTGCCGCTGTTCGTCTGCGCTCTCGTGCTGACCATCGGCGTCATTGCATCGGTGGCCGCCTATCTCGCCGTCCGCCATTCGGCCCTGACCTCAGCCTCGACACGGGTTCGCGCCGTTTCGACACGGCTCGACGAGCTGCTCACCGGCTCGGCGCAGCGGTTGGTGGCGCACCTCGACTCCATCGCTGCGAGACCCGAAATCGTGGCTGCCGCGCTGAATGCCTCGCCGTCGGCGCGCGGACGGGCTCGAGGCGTGCTCGACAGTCTGGCCCACCTGTCGTCGTCGGTCGAGACGGCGGAGTTGTGGGATCGGCGCGCACGCCGCGTGATGGAACGGGGCACCGAAGTGTCGCCGATGCGGCCCGGGCGCGCCGACTCGCTGGCTGCCACGGTCGACTCGGCGGGCGCTACGCAGATCGGCCCGCTCGAAGTGGTGGCCGATCGTGTCGCATACTCCGCGATCGCACCGGTCCGCCAGGGCTCGCAGACGGTCGGCTATCTGGTGCTGCGTCAGCGGGCTACGGGCAGCGAACGGTCCAATCAGCAGATCCGGGGCCTCATCGGCTCCGCGGCGGCCCTCCTCGTGGGGAACGCCGCGGGCGATGTCTGGACCGATCTCGTGCATCCGGTCGACGGCCCGCCGGTCACCGTGCCTCCCGGAAAGGGGGACGTCACCACGTACACGCGCCGGGACGGGTCGGTGGCGTTGGCGGCGGCGGCCCGGATCGGGTACACGCCCTGGGTGGTGCTGATCGAATTTCCGGAGTCCGCGGTCCTGAGCGAGCCGCACACCGTCGCCCTGTACCTGGCGTCGATCACCGGGGTGCTGGTTCTCCTGGGCGGATTCGCGGGGTGGCTCCTGAGCCGCGGCATCACGCGGCCGCTCACCGACCTCGCGGTGGCGGCCCGTGAGATCGCTGGCGGCGACTACGGCCGGCGCGCCGCCGCGCCGCCGGGCGACGAACTCGGCGACCTCGCAGCGGCGTTCAACCATATGGCCGGCACCGTGGATCAGATGCACCGGTCGCTGGAACAGCGGGTGGCCGAACAGACCGCCGAACTGCGGGCGGTCAATCGCGAACTCGAGTCCTTCTCCTACTCCGTGTCTCACGATCTGCGGGCCCCGCTCCGCAGCATCGACGGGTTCTCGCTGGCGCTGCTCGAGGATTACGGCGACGTGGTGGACGAGAAGGGACGCCGGCATCTGGAGCGCGTTCGCGGGGCGAGCCAGCGCATGGGGAGGTTGATCGACGACCTCCTGGGGCTGGCGCAGATGAGCCGCGGGCAGCTCCAACTCGAATCGCTCGATCTGAGCGCGATGGCGCAGGAGATCGTGCACGAGCTGTCGGAACAGGACGTCCATCGCGACGCGAACGTGCGCATCGCCCCCGGGCTGCGCGCGATCGGCGACCGCCGGCTGGTCCGGGTGGCGCTGACCAACCTGCTGCACAACGCGTGGAAGTTCACGCGCCGCCAGGCGGCGCCGGTCATCGAATTCGGACGAACGGAGCACGAGTTCTTCGTCCGCGACAACGGCGTCGGCTTCGACATGGCATACGCGGACAAGCTGTTCAGTCCGTTCCAGCGTCTCCACTCGTTGGACGACTTCGAGGGCACCGGCATCGGGCTGGCGACGGTCCAGCGGATCGTGCACCGGCACGGCGGGGAGATCCGCGCCGAGGCCGAGGAGGGCCGGGGCGCCACCATCTGGTTCACCGTTCCCCCGCCGCACACGGGGAACGGCAACGGGGCTTCACGATGAACAACCGCGTCATCCTGCTCGTCGAGGACAATCCGGACGACCGCGAACTCACGATGCGGGCGTTCGCCAGAAGCAACGTGGGCAACGAGGTGGTCGCGGTGAGCGACGGGATCGAGGCGCTCGACTACCTGTTCGCGAAGGGGAAGCACGCGGGCCGGCCGGCGTCACGGGTGCCGGCGGTCGTGCTGCTCGACCTCAAGCTTCCCAAGATCGACGGACTCGAAGTGCTGCGGCGCATCCGGGCCGATCCCCGCACCCACCACCTGCCCGTGGTGATCCTCACCTCGTCGCGCGAGGAGCGCGACCTGGTGGAGGGCTATCGCCTCGGGGCCAACAGCTACGTGCGAAAGCCCGTGGACTTCACCGAATTTCTCGAAGCCACGCGGCAGCTGGGGCTCTACTGGCTGCTGCTCAACGAAGCACCGCCCCCGACCGTGCATGAGCGCTGAGCACATCCGGCTGCTCCTCGTCGAGGATTCCGACGACGACGCGGCCCTGGTGATCCGGGAGCTGGGCCAGGCCGGGTACACCATCGACGCCCATCGGGTGGAGACTGAAGCCGAGACCGCCACCGCGCTGGCCGACGCCGGTTGGGACCTGGTGATCGCGGATTTCTCGATGCCGGGGTTCAACGGCCTTCGGGCGCTCGAGATGCTCCGCGCCCGGCGGCTCGACACTCCGTTCATCTTCGTTTCGGGCACGATCGGCGAGGACGCGGCGGTGGCGGCCATGCGGGCCGGGGCCCAGGACTACGTCTCGAAGCAGGATCTCCGGCGGCTGGCGCCGGCCGTCGAGCGCGAGCTGCGCGAGGCGGTGGTCCGGCGCGAGCGGCGGAACACGGCCAAGGCACTGCGGCGCAGCGAACTGCGGATGCGCCGGCTGCTGGACTCCAACATTCTCGGCGTGCTCCTGTGGCGCCGGAACGGCGAGATCTTCGACGCCAACGACGCCTTTCTGCACATGCTGGGCCTCTCGCGCTCCGATCTCGAGGCGGGACGCATCGACTGGCGGCGGCTCACCCCGCCGGCGTTCGCCGAGCTCACCGAGCAGCGCACCACCGAGATTCTCACCACCGGCTCGTGCCGCCCCTTCGAGAAGGAATTCTTCCACGCCGACGGACACCGCGTGCCGGTGCTCATCGGCGGCGTGCGGCTGGACGACGACACCGGCGACGCGATTTCCGTCGTCCACGATCTCTCCGAGATCCGGCGGGTGACGCACGCGCTTGCCGATGCCTCGGAGATGCGCCGCAGCATTCTCGAGGCCACGCCGCTGCCGGTGATCGTGCTCGACCCCGACGGCCTGGTGCGGGTCTGGAATCCCGCCGCCGAGCGGGTGTTCGGGTGGGCGGCCGGCGAGGTGATGAACAAACCGAACCCCGCCCTGCCGCCGGGCGGCGTTCCCGAAGCCCGGGCCCGCGTCGACCAGGCGCTGGCGGGCGCAACCTGGGAGGGGCTCAACGCCCGCCGGCTCACCCGCGACGGCGACTGGGTGGACGTGCGCGAGTTCACCGCTCCCACGCGCGACGTCAACGGGACGATCACCGGCGTGGTGAAGGTGTTCGAGGACATCCGCGAGGCGCTGCGGCTGGAAGCCCAGTTGCGCCACGCGCAGCGGCTGGAGGCCGTGGGCCTGCTGGCCGGCGGCATCGCCCACGACTTCAACAATCTGCTCACGGTGATTCTTGGCGAGGTGGAGTTCGTCCAGCTGGCGGACTCTCCCAGCGACGCCGTGGACAGCCTGGCCGCGATCCAGAATGCCGCGCAGCGCGCCTCGCTGCTCACGCGCCAGTTGCTGACCTTCTCCAAGCGCCAGCTGATCGATCCAAAACCGGTGGACGTGAACCGCATCGTCAACGCGCTGCATCAGATGATCGTGCGGCTCATCGGCGAGGACATCCGGGTAACGCTCCGGCTGCAGCCCGGCGCCTGTTCGGTGGTGGCGGATGCCGGGCAGCTCGAGCAGATCGTGATGAACTTGGTCATCAACGCGCGCGACGCGATGCCGGAGGGCGGCACCCTCGTCATCGAGACGAGCGAGGCGGAGTTGGAGGAGCCCAAACCCGGCCGCTACGTCGGGCTCACCGTGCGCGACACCGGCATCGGGATGACCGACGAGGTGCGGAGCCGCATCTTCGACGCCTTCTTCACCACCAAGAGCGCCGGCAAGGGCACGGGGCTCGGCCTCGCGACCTGCCAGGACATCGTGGTCCGTGCCGGAGGGCGGATCGAGGTCGAGAGCGCGCCTGGCCAGGGCACGGCGATGCGCGTCTACCTGCCGCGCACCACCGAGACCGCGCCCACGGCGCCGGACCGGAACGCGACCCTCCCCGGCGGCGACGAGACCATCCTCCTGGTCGAGGACGACGCCGGCGTGCGGACGGTGACCACGCGGATGCTGGCGCCGCTCGGGTACACGGTCATCGCCACCGAGAACGGCGAGCAGGCGCTGGCGATGCTGACGCTGCATCAGCGCACGATCGATCTGCTGCTCACGGATCTCGTGCTCCCCGGAATGAGCGGGCGCGTGGTTGCCGAGCGCGCCCGGCAGGTCCGGCCCGACCTCAAGGTGCTGTTCGCCTCCGGCTACACCGACGACGTGATCGTGCAGCGGCAGCTGCTGGAGCACGGGGCGTCGTTCCTGCAGAAGCCGTTCACCCCGCGCGCGCTGGGCGAGAAAGTAAGGGAAGTGCTCGATCAGTCGTAGCCGGGCTTCCGCACGCCCCACGAACCGACGAGTTTTCGCGCATCGCACACACCCCCAATCCTGCCCCACGTCCGCCAACGAGGATTGCGTCGAGATGATGAATCGAGAATTCCGCCGCCGGTTCGCGGCGGCCGCCGGCTGTCTCACCGCGCTCGCGCTGGGCGCCCTGGCCGCTCCGCGCGCCGCCGCGGCCCAGTCGCTCTACATGCCGCGCGCCATCGCGCAGACCTATCGCGCCGGCACGCGGTCCATGGACGGCATGCCGGGCGCCGGGTACTGGCAGAATCGCGGACGGTACGCGATCACGATCGCGACGATGCCCCCCGACCGGCGCGTCTCGGGCACCGAGCAGATCGTGTATCTGAACAACAGCCCCGACACGCTGCGGACGCTGGTCATCAAGCTCTTTCCCAACTTCCACAAGCCGGGCGCGCCGCGCGACGGCGGGGCGTCGCCGGATTTTCTCACCTCGGGCATTCACATCCGTTCGTTCGCGGTGAACGGAACGGCCCGGCCGTGGAACAACAGCGGGCGCTACTTCACGTGGCAACCCGTCCAGCTGCCGCAGGGGCTGGCGCCGCACGATTCCGTGCGGCTGGCCTTCAGCTGGTACTACGACCTCTCCGAACAGCCCGGCCGTGAGGGCGTGATCGATTCCACCACGTACTACGTCGCCTACTTCTACCCGCGTGTGGCCGTGTTCGACGACTACAACGGGTGGGATACGATGGACCATTCCGGCCACGAGTTCTACAGCGACTTCAACGACTACGACGTGACGGTCAATGTGCCCCGGAACTTCGTGGTCTGGGGAACGGGCACGCTCACCGATGCGGCGCAGGTGCTGCAGCCCGGCCCGCTGGCGCGGCTCAACGAGTCGTTCACCACGGATTCCACCGTGCACGTGGCCACCGGGGCCCAGGTGCACGACGGCGCGGTCACGGCGCAGCAGGCGATGAACAGCTGGCACTTCACGGCCAGCGACATCCCCGACATGGCGTTCGGGATCAGCGACCACTACGACTGGGACGCCGCCAGCGTGGTGGTGGACGACGCCGCCCACCGGCGGGCCAGCGTGCAGGCGGCCTATAACGACTCGGCCTCGGACTTCCACCAGATGGTGCAGTTCGGACGCCACTCGCTGGACTTCCTGTCGCACCAGTGGCCCGGGGTTCCCTACCCGTACGAGAAGACCACCGAGTTCCAGGGTGGAGCGGGTATGGAGTATCCGATGATGGCCAACGACGAATCGTACCCCGATCCGGCGTTCGCCGAGTTCGTCGCCGCGCACGAGATCGCGCACACCTACATGCCGTTCTACATGGGGGTGAACGAGACGCGCTATGCGTTCATGGATGAGGGGTGGGCGACGACCTTCGAGTACCTCATCAATCGCGTGGACATGGGCGTGGACAAGGCGACCAGCCTGTTCCAGCAGTTCCGGGTGAATCGGTGGGCGCAGGATCCGTCACCGTTGGAGGATCTGCCGATCATCACGCCGGCGGACGCGCTCACCGGCGGTTCGTACGGCATCAACGCCTACGGCAAGCCGGCGCTGGGCTACCTGGCGATGAAGGACCTGCTGGGCGACGAGATGTTCCGGAAGTGCCTGCACGCCTACATGGACCGCTGGCACGGCAAGCATCCCACGCCCTGGGACTTCTTCTACACTTTCAACAACGTGGCCGGCCGGAACCTCGACTGGTTCTGGAGCAACTGGTACATCAGCCACAACTACATCGATCTCGGCGTCAAGGGCGTCCGCAAGTCGGGCAGCACGTACGCCGTGACCGTCAACAACATCGGCGGTATGGCGGCCCCGTTCGACGTGGTGCTCCACTTCACCGACGGCAGCGAATTGCGCACGCATGAAACGCCGGCGGTCTGGGAGCGCAACCAGAAGCAGACCACGGTGTCCGTGCGCGCCGGCAAGCAGCTGCAGTCGGTGGTGCTCGACGGCGGGATCTGGGTGGATGCCAACAGCGCCGACAACACCTGGACGGTGATGAAGTAGGCCGAGGGGCCGGGAGCGGGTGGCCTACACCCGCCCCCGGCCCCCGACCGGCCCCAGCGACGAGGCCAGCGGCATGTCCACGAGAAAGTAGGCGGCCCCGATCCAGAGCAGCGCGGCGGTGAGCCACCCGGGCAACGAACCGCTCAGCTGCCCACACGTTCGTCGCCCCCTGGCACCGTGGACGGCACGATGCCCCACCACCTGATTCGTGGCCGAGTGCATCGATCATGGTGAGGAGCAGGCTTCCACTGGTGCGCGCGTAGCAGCCAGGCGATGGCCACCGAGAGCGCCGTGCACCCCCGCCGCGAAGAGCGGGAACGACTGGCCCGTCTTGTCGGTGCCCGCCAGGAAGAACAGCGGCAGATGCCACGCCGCCCATACGATTCCCAGGAGCAGGCTGGCGCCGCGCAGGCCCATTCGCTCGGCGAGGCGTGGAAGCGCGTAGCCGCGCCACCCGATCTCCTCCTCTCGGAACGTCGTTCAACGCACATGGGAAGGCGACGCGGATCGCTGAGGGGACGGAACCCAGAGGATTGTCCCATCGCCCGGACACTTCATACGACGAGTGCGACGCCGCAAAAGATGGACTCTCCTACGTGTCGCTGGCCTGCGTCAACACGCGTTGGGTACCGCGTAGCACCAACCGGTAGCCGATCCCTCGGACGGAGTCAATCCGCATATCGCCGCTATTGCGGAGCTTCCCCCGCAAGCGGTTGATTGTCACGGCCACCACGTTGCTCTCCGGATCGATTCCAATCGACTCCCACACGCTCCGTCTGAGCAGATCGTGGTGCACCGTCCGGCCCGCTTCGGCGGCAAGAACGGTCAAGAGCGCCTCCTCGCGCGCCGTGAGCAGAACAGGTACCCCGCGAACGCGGAGGGCATGGGCTTGCTTGTCCCATACTACTTCACCAAAACGCTCCACCCATGGGTGGGAACGCCGACGGCAACGCCGCACCAACGCCTCAAGTCTGGCGTGGGCAGCCACGGGTGCAATGTCCCGCCGAAGGTAGTCATCAACCCCGCACTCGGTAATCAGCCGAGCCCCGGCGGCGTCATCCCACGTCTTCCATGCGACGATCCAGCTCTCGGGACATCGCACACGACATGCACGCAGGTTCCAGGACGCCGCGGGCCCGACCCCCCCCCCGCAATCCATTACGACGATATCCGGCACGATGTGGTAGTGAGGGAAGTCGTCGCCGCTCATCCACAGGGTCACGGTTGCGCCCGCTGCGCTCCCGGCATTGCTGACCACCGCCGGCACCTCACGGCCCACGAAGACGAGCACCGATGACTGATCGCTCATTTGGCATTGGGGTGGCATGGGCTCATGGCAGCCTTACCGCAAAGGCCGCGGCAGATGGGACATAGTGGATGTTACATAGTTGTAATGCTACTATGCGGTGTCAAGGTTAGGGTGCCTTGCGCTTCGGCTGGGGATCCGTGTGCCACCGCAGCGTATCAGTCATATGTCAACACTCACCCCATCGGAGGACCACATGCATCGTCTCGGTCGGATTGGCTTGGCCACGGCTGCCCTGTCCTTGCTCGCTCCGCTCGCCGGCACCGTCGCCCCACCGCTAGGCGGAATTCTCATGGCTCAGCCCGGCTGTCACTCGGAGGCCGTAGTCTACAACTACGAAACTCACAAGAACGAGTGCTCCGGTACCGGCAGTACGTGCACCGTTTGCCCGCACCAGCAGTAGCGTCCGCCGGGCCGGCGCCCCGAAAGGGATGCCGGCCCGGCGCGCCCGGCATTCCCTCTGATCCCTCCCCACCCGAAACCTCTCAATACCGCCCCACTCCCCATGCTTCCATGAGAGTACACCCTGCTGTTCTGGCGGCGCTCGTCTGGCCGCTCGCATCCGGCTGCTCGACATCCAAGGACTATTCCGACCGCCAGCCGCCTCCTCGTCCTCCCGAGGCGCCGCTCCTTGGCAGTCCGGATTCCATCGTGGACGGGATCAGCATCGCGCGTGTCTCGGTCGCTGACTCGAGCGACGTGCCGATGCGGGCCCTCCGCACGGCAGGATCAATACTGCTTGAAGCGAACCCGGGGGTGGTGTCTCCGGACATACGCGATGTTGCCGCGTCCGGAGACACCGTCTTCGTGCTCGACGGCTCCGGGCCCGCGATCGAGGCCTTTCGCCGCAGTGGCCGGCGACTCTGGCGCGCGGACAATGCGAGCGCGGGGCTCGAACTCGACGAGCCTCAGCGGTTGACGCTGTACCACGATTCGTTGTATGTCGCAGACGTGGGAAACGGGGGGCATGTTGCCATCCTTACGGTAGATGGTCGCCTCGCGCGACAGGTCCATATCGACACCGATCGCGGAATTTGGTCCCTGGCCGTTACCCGGAACCGCCTGTTCGCCTCGTTGGTTGATCCTGAGGACGGTGATTCGAGCATGAGCCTGGTGCTGGCGGCGGACCGCACGGGTCGGATACTCGGTCGTGGCTGCCGAAGGCATCCGTTGATGGTAGTGAGCATTGCCCGCGGCGATTTACTGAATGTCGCGCGACTGACCAATGTATGGACAGATGGATCAAGCGCATTTTGCCAACAGATGATCAGCCCGGTAGTGCAGATTCTCGACTCGGCCGGGCGCCTGGACCGGCGTCGAGAACGATGCCCCGCCGTTTTACCGGAAACCGGTGGACGAACCGGGGACCACCAATGACCGTCTTATACTCGCGAACAGCGCCAAGTGGTTTCCGCTACTTCGATTTTTTCCAACTAGCGACGGATTCACTGCGGTATACGCGGCCGATGACACAGCCACGAGGTATCATGGTCCGAATGTTCGCCGGCCGCCCCTGGACGCTCGAAGTACGCCTGATACACCGCCACCACCGGGGATCGCCCGTTCGAAGCTTCCGACCGCCACCATGAAGTGACCCTCCGCGAAGACGTACCAGCGCGATGAACCCGCTGCACTCGACCTCCGCGTGTCGATACGCGCGCCGTGAGGAAACGGGGACTGCGTCCTCGGGCGACCATCGGCCTCTGTTTCCTCGTCGCAGCCTGTTCCTCGCCCCCGCCAATCCGAGGCGTGCTCAATGCACATCAGCTACACATGGGACAGCAACTTGGACCAGTTGAGGTCGAGTGCTCCGACGGTGTCGGACGCACGGTCGGGGCCCGGGACCTGGTGCAACTCGTGACGTTTGAAACGCTGGGTGATTGCCAGTCGTGCCAGGCTCACATCGACGGATTGTTGAGGCTGGGCAGCGACGGGCGCCTGCCAGTCGCAGATATCGTTGTCTACTGGGCGCCGAGGTCGGATGTGCCGGCGTTCTTGTCCCTTAATCCTCCAAGCCGCGCCAGGCCGGCGTGTCGCGATACCGCTGGCGCATTCTGGAATTCCCCCGGCATCAGCCATACCCCCGTTACCGTTGTCCTTGACCACGGCATCGTCACTCTGATTGACGACGCCCCCATGGCAACGCCGGCTGACCAGGCGAACTTCCTGCATGACTTGCGGGGTGCGGGAGTGCGTTAGCAGGATACCTTATGCCATTCGCCACTCCGGCAGCCTGCACATGTTGACGAGCGTTATCCGCCGCCTCGCCCGACGTCCCGGTATGGCCATCGCCGGCACGGCAACCATGGCACTGGCGACTGCGGCGGCGCTCGTGGTAGCCTCGATCATCCATCAAGCGCAGCATCAGCCCATGCCCTTCCCCGCGCCGGGGCATCAGGGCTCAATCGGCGGGCGAGAACGGCCCAGGAGCACAGCAGGATGGTCTCGCTCATGGCGACGCGCGCCTGGCAGCCGCGATCCGGAGTTGACGGACCAGGCGGCCTATGTGGGCGCCGATATGAGTCTCCGCAGACCGTCCGGAATGAGGCCGATCGAGGTGACCCTTGCATCGCCGCATCTCTTCGCCGCGCTGGGGCGGTCGGCAGCCATGGGACGAACGCTGGAGGCGCGGGACAACGACAATTCGGAGCGTGTCGTCGTACTATCAGATGCTGCATGGCACCGCTATTTCGACGGTGACCCCAACGCGCTCGGGCGCATCGTGGACCTCAACCACCGGCCGTTCACGATCGTTGGCGTCATGCCGCCCGACTTTCGCTTCCCCACACCGACGAGTTTCGGCTGGGTGGCTGTGGGGCCCGAAATGGCCCCTTTTCGGAATTCAGATGCGCGTATCGTAAGCGCGATCGCCCGCGTCCGACCTGGGCACAGCCTGGTCGAAGCACAACGCGAGTTGAATGGCGTCGGGGCCCCAACCCGACCGGACAGCCATGGCGCCGATGCCGTTGCCCCATACCTCACGCCATTGCGCGACTATCTCCTGAGAGACGTACTTCCGAGGGCGCGCGCCATGGGGGCTGCGGCGGCGCTGATCTTCCTGCTCGCGTGCGCCAACGCCGCGGCACTGTTCGCAGTTGGAATGCTCGATCGTCACCGGGAACTCGCAATTCGCCACTCCCTGGGCGCTACGCGCGGACGCCTCACCGCAATGGTCGCTCAGGAGGCCATCGTACTGGCCGCGGCTGGCGGCGGCATCGGCTACGGTCTCGCCTACTTTGAGTTGCTACGAATCGGCGGCGTTGGATTCGAGAGCGCGGCGCTACCCGCAGCGACGCCCCACGCCCAGGTCGCGGTCGCCGCGGCTGCCATGTCGGCATTGTTGTACGTGAGCGCCGCCGTTTGGCAGTTGTACCGCCAACCGCCGCACGAGAGCCTGAGAGCCGGGACCAACGTCTCGCTTTCACACCGAGGGGTCTGGTGGCGCCGCCTGCTCGTGTCTGCGGAACTGGCCGGAACGCTGATTCTTGCCGTCGGAGCGGCGCTGGCCGGCCAGTCCGTGCTCCGTCTGTCGAACGCCGACCTTGGCTTCGATCCCGACAGCGTCACGACGCTGACGCTTGCCCTCCCCTACACCGTCATGATGCCCCCGCAGGCGGCGGACGCCCGGCTGTTCGTGCACCGGGTCCTCGCCGCCCTGAATGATCGCCCCGGCGTCACGGCCGCGGCGATCGCAAGTGACATGCCCAGTAAGGGGGGAGCGTTCATCGACCGCATCGGCGGCTCTTCCCCGGCAGCGGGAACCTCGGTCTCGATCCACTCCGTCACTTCCGGGTACTTCCGCAGCATTCGGCTTCCAGTTCTCGCTGGCCGCAATTTCCGCGAGACCGATGGCCCCGGGAGTCCCCCGGTGGCGCTCGTAGATAGGGAACTGGCTGAGAAGCTCTTCGGACCTGTGTCACCAATCGGACAGAACGCGAGGCTCATGGCGGCGGGATTGCAGGTGGAAATCATCGGCATCACGGGAACGATGCGCCATCTCGGTGCCGGCTGGGACTCTCCGCCGGCGATCTACGTTCCATACGCGCAACTGCCGGTGCCACGCAGCATCGTGCTCGTGCGTGGCACCCCCGCCGCCGCAAATCCCGCGGCCCTGCGCCGGATAGTCGGGGCCATAGATCCGCAGCAATCGGTGCCCGCTCCGGTTCCGCTCGCACGCATCGTGCGCGAGCCGCTGGGGCAGCCGACACTCTACCTCTCCGCGTTGACGCCGTTCGCGATCGTCGCGCTTATGATCACCGTACTCGGCCTGTATAGCATCAGTAGCCTGGCGTTGCGCCAGCGACATCGCGAGCTCGCGATTCGAGCCGCCCTGGGCGCGGATTCCCGTGCCCTCCGGCGTCTGCTCGCCGAGCAGACGCTTCGCCTGGGCACGGGCGGATTGGCGGTCGGCATTGTGTCCGCCGCGGCATTCGCCCGCGTCCTCCAGAGTGTATTGGAGGGCGTGCGGGCAACCGATCCGCTCCCGTGGGTTGTGGGGATCGTGGTCGTATGCAGCGCCGTCCTGCTCGGTACTGCGGGTCCGGCGATGCGAGCTGGCAAATCGGACCCGGCCCGCGCGCTCCGGGCCGATCCCTGACCTGGTCTCGCTTTCGGTTGTGGATGCCAACAGCGCCGACAACACCTGGACGGTGATCAAGTAGGCCGGGGGGCGGCGGCGAGGGATGGCATTGGGGCCCCCCGACGGCCGGCGTTCGGGGGTCGTGCTACGAATGCTGTCGCTTCTTCGCCGACGCGGCGTCCGCCACCAGCCTGGCGAGCACCTTCACGTCGACGTCCGCCAGCGCCTTGATGTACACGCAACCCTTACCGGTCTTGTGCTTTCCGAGCCTTGCGAGGAGCTTGGCGGCGTCCGCCGCCGCGTGCAGACCATAGATGCTGATGTCTCCCTTGCGAGACGCGAACCCCACCAGACACGCGTCGCCTTCCCGACCGCTGTCGTACCGGTAGTGGTAGCTGCCGAAGCCGACGATGCTCGATCCCCACATCCGGGGTGGATACTTCGTGGCTCTGGCCATCAGCGCCGCGAGGGCCTCACAGTCCTCACGCCGGGCATCGGGTTCGATGGCGGCGAGGTATGCGTCCACGGTCGCATCCGTCGGCTTCGTCTTGTTCTCAGCCATCACGCTACTCCTCGCGACGTGGGTTACGACCGCACCCGCCTCACCGCTATTCTTCGGCGCTCTATCTTAGTCGCGCCCGGTGCGAGCGGCGAGCGCCGGAACCCCTCCGGCGTCGCGCCGCTTCCATAACGTACGGGCTCACCGCCCCCGCCCGCGCGCCGGCCGGGGGTCTGGCCAACCCGCCTCCCGATCGCGATTCTCTGGACGCGCCACGCATTCGCGCCAGCCGCCCCACCCCGCCAACGGACGCCGGCGTCCCAGGACCCGCCCCGCACCATTCCACCGGAGACCCGCCGTGAGCAATCCCGAAGACCTCCTCGAGCAGTATCAGACTGACCTCGAAGCCACCGAACTCGACGAGGAGAAGCTCGGCATCGATCGCCGCCACTTCGTCTTCCTCTCGCTCGCCGCAGCGGCCGCCACCACGCTCGGCGTCGAGCCGCTCCGCGCCCAGGGGCGCGGGCGCGCGGGCGCCGCCAGCGGAACCGCCGGGCTGCAGCAGCAGGAGGCGCCCGCTGGCGCTCGGCAACGGCGAACCCCCCGCGCTGCAGTTCCAACCCTACCCGGGCGGCACCGGCGCGTTGATGGAGAAGCTGGTCCGCGAGCGCGGCGCCGCGGCCTTCGATCGGGGCAGCTACGAGCCGGAACCGTGGACCGGCGCCGTGCCGTCGTCCGACGAGGAGATCGCGTTCCTCCCGGCACACCGGCTCTCGGCCATGCTCAAGGCGCGGCGCATCACCTCCACCCGTCTCACCGACATCTATCTGGCGCGACTGAAGCGGCTCAACCCGACGCTGCTGTGCGCGGTCACGATCATGGAAGCCCAGGCGCGCGCCGAAGCGGCCCAGGCCGACCGGGAGATCTCGGCGGGCAACTACCGCGGCCCGCTCCACGGTCTGCCATACGGCATCAAGGACCTGTTCGCCACCAAGGGCGTGCCGACCACCTGGGGTGCGAAGGACTTCGAGAACCGGATCATCGACGAGGACGCCGAAGTCGTGGTGCGCCTGCGCAATGCCGGCGCCGTGCTCATCGCCAAGCTCGCCACCGGACTGTTCGCGCAGAACGATCAGTGGTTCCGGGGGCGCACCAACAACCCGTGGAACCTCTCCGAGGGATCGAGCGGATCGTCGGCCGGGCCGGCGTCGGCGACCGCGGCCGGGTGCGTGGCCTTCGGGATCGGAACGGAAACCTCGGGGTCCATCGTGTCGCCCACCATTCGCTGCGGGCTGAGCGCGCTGCGCCCCACCTTCGGCAGCGTGAGCCGGTACGGCGGAATGGTGCTCGCCTGGACGCAGGACCGCGTGGGACCGATCACGCGCACCAGCGAGGACGCGGCGATGGTGTTCAACGTCATCCACGGCGTGGACGAGAAGGATCCGTCCACGGTGACGATGCCGTTCCAGTTCAACCGCAACATCGATCTCGCGTCGCTGCGCATCGGCGTGGACGATCAGGCGCCGCCGGAACTCGTGAACAAGCTCCGGGAACTCGGCATGAAGCCGGTGACCATCGGCGCGCGGCCCACGGTGCCCGGCATCAGCGGCAGCTCGGGCGGGCTCAACACCGAGTACGCCGCCGCCTTCGACTCGTACGTGCAGCGCAAGGCGAAGGAGATCGGGCTCGACCTCGACCACCTCGGATCGGCGCCGGCGCGCGGGCGGCCGTTCGGCCCCGTTCCCCCGGACACCACGGCGAACGGGCGGATGGCCGATCCCCAGGCCCCGGCCGACTGGAACCCGCGCTTCGTGGGTGGACGCACGATCCCGGGGTTCGAATTTCTGCAGACCGAACGCCGCCGCTACATCCTGATCAGCAAATGGGCGGAGTTCCTCAAGGACGTCGACATGTACATCGGAAGCCCGTTCGCCGACGTGGGGGAGTGCGCGCAGACGGGCTACCCGAGCGCCGTGCTGCCCTACAAGTTCGACGTGCCGCAGACCTTCAGACGCGGCGGCCGCGGCGGACGGGGAGCTGCCCCCGCCGAACCGGAGCCCAAGCGCAATCCGCAACCCATCTGCGGGCAGATCATCGGGAATCTCTACAACGACGACCTGATCCTGTCCGTCGCCCACCAGTTCCAGACCCACGACGACACGGTGAACAAGCACCCGGCGCTGTAGCGTCGGGCCCGGCGCCGCATGTCAGCGTGCGGCGCCGGGCTACTCGCGCCCCAGCACCTCCATGGGCGCCACGGCGCTCGCCTGCCGGGCGGGGAGATAGCTGGCCAGCAGCGCGACGGCGACGAGGAGCGCGGGAACGCTGACCAGGGTGACGGGATCCGCCGGGGCCACCTGGAACAGCAGACCGCTCATGATGTGGCCGGCCCCCCAACCGCCAACGAGGCCGATCACCACCCCGAGCGCGGCCAGCCGCATGGCCCCGCCGACGAACGCCCGCACCACCCCGCCCGGCGCCGCGCCCATCGCCATCCGGATCCCGATTTCGCGGCGGCGCTGGGCCACGTTGAACGCCATCACCGCCGAGATGCCGCTGGCGGCGAGCAGGAGCGCCAGCGTCGCGAAGCTCGCCATCAGCATCAGGTTGAACCGCGGCGCCGCCATCGCGTCGCGGCGGTTGCGCGCCAGCGGATGCACGTCCGCCACCGGCAGCACGGGATCGAGCGCATGAATCGCCTCCCGCACCGGCGCCGCGAGGGCGGCCGGGTCGCCGGACGCGCGAACCACGAGCGTCATGGCCGACATCGGGAGCTGATTGTAGGGCACGTACAACATCGGTTCGGCGTCCGTCTGCGGAGCGAGATCGCGCACGTCGCCCACGACGCCGATCACGATGCGCGGTGTCCCGTCGGTACCGCCCCAGAACAGGCGCTTGCCCACCGGATCGCGGCCCGGCCAGAGGCGGTCGGCGAGCCGGCGCGAGACGACGACGTTCGGGGGACCGTTCCACGGATCGTCGCGGGTGAACACCCGCCCGCGCACCAACGGAATCCCCATCGCCGAGAAGAAGCCCGGGGTGACCGCCCGCCATCCCGCCTGCATGAAGCCGGTCGCCGGCGTCGACGACGCGCGATCCTGGGGGGTGACGTCGTTCACGTAGTTCCAGCCGCTGAACGGGTCGACGGCGCCGGCACCGGCGGCGCGCACGCCCGGCATTCCCCCGAGATCGGCGGTGAGCCGGCTGAAGAACACGGCGCGCCCCTGCTCGTCGTATCGCTGGTCCGGCAGATTGAGATTCACCGCGAGCACGTGTTGCGCATCGAAGCCGACGTCCACGGAACTCAACCGCCCGAAACTCCGCATCATCAGCCCGGCGCCGGTGAGCAGCACGATGGAGAGCGCAACCTGAAACACCACGAGCGCGTCCCGCTGGCGACGGTGGCGCCGCGAGATGCCGCCCCGCGCGCCGTCCCCCAGCACCGCGGCCGGATCGATACCCGACGCGCGCAGCGCGGGCAGCAGGCCGCAGGCGAACGTCGTGAGCACGCTGAGCAGGACCGCGACGCCGATGGCGCGGCCGTCGATCCCCACGCCGTCGAGACGCGGAATCCGGCCGGCGCCGAACGCCCGGATGGCGGTCATCCCCCAACTCGCCGCGATCGCCCCGCCGATGGCGGCCACACCGGCGAGCACACCGCTCTCGATGAGCAGTTGGCGCACGAGACGGCCGCGCGTGCCCCCGAGCGCCGTGCGCACGCCCATCTCCACCTGCCGCGTGCTCGCGCGGGCGAGCAGCAGGTTGGCGACGTTCGCGCACGCGAGGACGAGCAACAGTCCCGTGGCGGCGAGCAGCACCCACCCGGCGCGCCGGAAGTTGTCGTCCACGAGCACGTGCGAGAGCGGCTCGAGGCGGGCGCCCCACCCCGTGCTCTTCGGATAGATGGCGTCGATGCCGGCGGTGACTCGATCGAAATCCGCCTGGGCCTGGCCGATCGTCACGCCGGCCTTCAACCGGCCCACCAGGGTCAGCCAGTGGTCGTCGCGGTCCGACCGCGCGTCGGGATGCAGCGGGACGTACACGTCGGCCTCGGGAAACCGGTACTGCTCCGGCATCACCCCCACCACGGTGTACGGACGCGCGTTGAGCATCACCGTGCCGCCGACGAGCGTCGAATCGGCGCCGAACTGCCCGCTCCACAGCGCATGGCTCAGGATCACGACGCGCGACGAATCGCCGACGCCATCTTCGTCGGGGCGGAACGCCCGCCCCAACGCCGGCCGCACGCCGAGCACGGTGAACAGCGTGTGGCTGGTGGCCATGCCGTGGAGCTGCTGGGGCTCGCCGGCGCCCGTCAACGCCAGATCGGCCTGCTTGTAGGCCGCGAGGCCGGTGAGCGAATGGTTCCGGGCGGCGAAGTCGAGGAAGTCCGGATCGGAGGCCGTGAAGTCAGCTCCCTGCGGCGTCGTTTCCCACACCTGCACCAGCCGGTCGGGTGCCGCAAAGGGCAGCGGACGGACGATGACCGCATCGACGACCCCGAAGATCGTGGTCGTGGCGCCGATCGCGAGCGCCAGCGTGAGCACCGCCGCCGCCGTGAATCCGGGCCGCTTGCGCAGCACGCGGGCTGCCTGTCGCACTTCCTGGATCATGATCCGACCTCGCTGAAGGGAGCGGGCGGCGCGACGAGATCCCGCATCCGCCACCCCTCGATCGGGCAATAGCCGTGCCACCCCTCACCCGCGCGATGACGCTGGCATTCAACGAGTTGCAGGATTCGGACAGCCACCGCGAATGTCCGCGAATGGGACGGGGTGTCCGGAGGCGAACACCGGCGGGCCGAACGGCCATGCGGGTCGACCGCTGCCCGACCGCCGGGCCAACGATGGTCCGGAACCCGTTCGGGGCAGCAGACCGGCCGGTTAGAAGCGGTAGCTGATCGACATGAAGTTCTGCGCGTTGCGCACGCCGCTGCCGAGCTCGCGATACACCGAGAGCATCAGATACACGTTGCGCCCGATCGCCCAATCGGCATCGAAGCTGCTCCAACTCACGCGCGTCGAACCCAGCCCCATGCCGAGGGTCGTGGCGTTGGACGTCCGGAGGCCCCCCGTGGCTTCGAGATGCACGATGTTGAAGGGATTGATCTCCGCCGACAGCGACTGCAGATCGCCCGTGGACAGCTGCCCGGAATAGTGGGTGTCGCGGGCGTTGATTCCGAGCTCGAGCGGGGTGAGCCGCATGACGCCGACCGATCCGGTATACGATTGGGCGGTGCCGGCCGGGCCTCCGCTCGTGGTCCGGGCCTCGCCGCTCATCCGGAAGCGGCCCCGGAGGTTGAGCGTGGCCCCACCCCACATGCCCTGGCGGAAGCTGTCGTCGAACACGGCTTCGGGATTGAGATACTCCCGGTACAGTCGCACGTTGCGCCGGTTGTCGACGCCGCCGCTCAGACTCAGCGCATCGCTGATCGAGAACTGGAAGGTGGCGAAGGTCGAGGTGGGCGTGGCCGCGGCGTGCTCCTGCGCCGCCTTCCAACCCCGGTTGATGTCGAGTTCCTGCGTCACGTAGGCGGTGAACCGCGACGACGACACCATGGCCGTGGCGTAGGTGAACTCCCGGTTGATCTGGCCCATCGTATAGGCGCCGACGCCGCCCAGGGTGAACGACCAGACCGGGAGGCGCGCCGAGACGTTGTGCCACTGCAAATAGGCACCGTACTCCCGCGTCGAGTCGGAGAACCCGAAGCTATACCAACTCGGCTGCAGTCCACCGAACGCGCCGGCCGTCCAGTGGGGGTGGGCGAAGTCGAACTCGACGCCGTCGAACATGCCTACGGAGCTGCTGGTGGACGAGAACTGACGGCCGAGCGTGACCGTCACCCCGCTTCCGACGGGGTTCCACTTGAGCGCGGCCTTGTAGACGCGGGTGACGTTCAACGGATAGGTCGGCGCCGGGTGGAGGCTGTCGGGCGCCTGCATGATCGAGCGCTGGGCGCGGACGTCCACGGCGAGGCCCAGCGGCGAGTCGCCGACGTGCGTGCCATCGAGCCGCAGATCGAGCGCGGGCTGGGTGATCACGCCGGCCGGTCCGGTGCCGGGGTCCATCATCAGGTACCGGAGGCCGAGCCGGCCGCGGAGGGCGTTCGGCGTCCGGCGGGTCGGGGCGGTCGAGGCCCGCGCCGGCAGCGCACTGGCCGCCTTCTGCTCTCGCGGCAGTACGGGCACGTACCTCGCCGAGTCGCCGGTTGCGATTTCATGGGGCGACGTGCGCACCACCGAGCACGCGGCGCTGGTCGACGACACGTACTGGACGGCGAGTTCGGCAACGAACGTCGTGTCGCGCCGCACGATCAGGTGGGCCCCCTGCGTCAACCCGCCGCGCGTGCCGGCGTCGACGTACACGGTGGGCCCGCTGATGTAGGTCACGTGAGCCCACGCCGCCGTGGAGTCGGCGGGACCGGCCGGCGCGGTGGCGCGCTGGCCGGACGCCACACCACCACCGAAGGCGATGGCGATCAGCGCGCCGAGGACGCGGCCGTGGCGGACGATGGTCGTCTTGATCATCCGGCCCTTCCTCTCGGGTGGCACGAGTAGCAGCGCGTGGCGTCGTAGCTGTACCCCGACACGCCGTTGTGATGCGAATCGGTGGAACTCTTGCCGTGGCAGCCGCCGCTCATACAGGTGAAGATGCCGTAGTTGGACGGCGAGGTATGGCAGTCCGCGCACTGGCTCCATCGCCCGTTGTGGGTGCCCGAGTAGATCGGGAAGAAGCTGTTGTCGTGGTCGAAGGTGGCGCCCGCCCAGGTCGCGGTGGAGTGGCACTGCTGACAGGTCTGCCCGAAACCGGCCGCGGCATGCGCGGGGTTGGTGGTGCCGTTGTAGTCCGTCAGGTGACAGGACACGCACGTGGTGGGCTTGCCCTTGTACACGCCGTCGCCGTGGCAGGCATTGCAGCTCGTGCTCGTGTGCGCGCCGGTGAGCGGGAACGCCGTGGTGCTGTGATCGAAGGTGGCGCTCGTCCAGTTCGCCGTGCTGTGGCAGGTTGCGCACGTGGTCGGGAAGCCGGCCGCGGCGTGCCCCGGATCCGTCGTGTTGTTGAAATCCGTCTGGTGGCAGGCCACGCATGCCGTCGGCTTGCCCTTGTACACGCCGTCCCCATGGCAGGCGTTGCAGGCGACGGCCAGGTGGGCGCCGGTGAGCGGAAAGTTCGTATTGGCGTGATTGAAGGTCGCGCTCGTCCAGTTCGAGGTGCTGTGGCAGGTCTCGCACGTAGTCGGGAAGGCGGCCGCCACGTGCCCCGGATCGGTGGTGTTGTTGAAGTCCGTCTGATGGCAGGCCACGCACGCCGTCGGCTTGCCCTTGTACACGCCATCGCCGTGACACGCCGCGCACGCCGTCGCCACGTGCGCGCCGGTGAGTGGGAACGCCGTGTTGTTGTGGTTGAAGGTGGCGCTCGTCCAGTTCGAGGTGCTGTGGCAGGTCTCGCACGTGGTCGGGAAGCCGGCCGCGGCGTGCGGCGGATCGGCCGTCTTGTCGAAATCGGTCTGATGGCAGGCCACGCACGCCGTCGGTTTGCCCTTGTACACGCCGTCGCCGTGGCACGCCGCGCACGCCGTCGCCACGTGGGCGCCGGTGAGCGGGAATCCGGTCCGGTTGTGGTCGAAGGTGGCCCCCTGCCAGCTGGTCACGCCGTGACACTGCGTGCAGACCTGCGGATAGGCGCCGGCCACGTGGTCGGGAGTTCTTCGCCTGCTGGTAGTCGGCGGCATGGCAGCCGAAGCAGGTGGTGGGGCGGTTGGCGTACTGGGTCTGCCCCGGTGCCGACGGCAGGTGACAGTCCTCGCAGGCGGCAATCGCGTGCGCTCCGCGCAGCGGGAATCGTGTCAGATCGTGCATGCGACGCATGGCCGCGGGGTCGACGAAGCTGCGCGTCGTGTGACAGCGCGAACACTGATTCCCGAACTCGCCGTGGTGCACGTCGGTGTGGCACGCCGCGCAGGCCGTGGAGGTGTTCGCGAAGTCGAGCGTGCGGTGGCAGGCCGTACACGGAGCCTTCTGATGCGCCCCATCGAGGGGAAAAACCTGGGGCGCATGATGGAAGTCCTTGCTGATCGCCACCGGCGTCCAGGCGTCGGCGCGGTGGCACATGCCGCAGGCGGCAATGGTCGGCCCGTGCGGGTTGTCCGGCTGTTGCGCCGCGGCGGCGGACGCGCCGAGGACGAGCGCGGCGAGCGCGGTCAACCAGCGGTGCGGGCGTGGGGGGGTCATGGGATTCTCCTCGGCGTATTCCCGCCGTGGCAACTGGCGCAGGCGGTGGACAGGGGCCGGTAGACGACGCGCGACTTGCCCTGCGCGTCGGGCTTCGATTTGTGGCAGGCCGCGCACGGCACCTTCGCATGGGCGCCGCTGAGCGGAAACGCGGTGTCGCGATCGTGGTCGAAGCGGGACGCGGGCGTGAACGACGCCACGTCGTGGCAGGCGGCGCAGGCGCCCCCGTCCTTTCGCTTCGAGAACTGATCGCCGTGCGGATTGTCGGTCTCATGGCACGACCGGCAGGCGGTGGCCCGCTTGTCGTCGTACGGAAGATGCGCCACGCCACGCGGGGCGCCGATCAGGGTGGAGGCCGCGGCGTGGCCCCGCATCTCCTGGTGGCAGGCCACGCAGGGCGTGGCCCGATGCGCGCCGTCGAGCGCGAAGCTGAACGTCGCATGCACGTCGGCGTCGACGATGGATGGACGGAACGCGCGCGCGTCGTGGCAGGTGGAGCACCCGTTCTTCAGGGGCTCCGCGCCGCCCTTCACGAACCGGCCGTCGTGGGGGTCCACGTGGCACTGTTGGCACTGCGTCTCGGCCACCTGCAGCACCACCTTCGCCGGTCCGTACGCGGCAGCGGGCTTGGCGAGCGCCGGCAGCCCGCGGCGGGTGACGCCGTGGCAGGCGTCGCATTTGATCGTCGCGTGGCGGCCATCCAGGGGCAGCCGCAGCTTCGCATGGGCGGCCAGCGAGAAGGTGCTCGGCGTCCAGCCGGCATCGGTGTGACAGGCCTCGCAACTCCCCTTGTCCGGCCGCGAGGCAAGCTGGCCGCCGTGCTGGTCGGCGTGGCAGTCGGCGCAGCGGGCGAACGACATCGTGAGTCGCGTGATCTTGCCGGTGGTCGTGTGACAGGAAGCGCATGCCGTGTTCACGTGCTTCCCGGTGAGCGGGTAGCGCGTGGCCGCGTGCTGGGCCACGGTGAACGTGGACGGCGCGAATCCCTGCACGCGATGGCAGGCCGCGCAGTCGGCGGGTTTCCCGTTGAGCACGGCCTGGCCGGCGTGGGCGTCCTGGTGGCACGCTCCGCAGGTGGCGAAGGGTGGGTCCTTGACCTTCAGATTCGGTCCGTGGCAGGCATCGCATTTCACGGACTCGTGCTTGCCCAACAGGGGGTAGCGGGTGGCGGCGTGGTTGAAGTGCGACTGCTCGATCACCTTCCAGCCGCGGGTCGTGTGGCAATCGACGCACCGGCCGGCCATCGTGGCGCCGTGCGGATTGGCGTGGCAGTCGGTGCAGACCTTGAACGGCACCGGCTTGAAGCGGGGAATCAGCTTTCCGTTGGCATCGGGTACGATGCCGAGCGCCGGTGCCAGATGGCACTTGTCGCACGCCACGTCGGCGTGTTTGCCGGTGAGACGGAAGGCGCTGCTGTCGTGATCGAACCCCGGCGCCGGCTTCCAGCCCCTGGCGTCGTGGCACCGATTGCAGCTTTCGCCCAACGATCCCTTGTGCACGTCGTCGCGGCGGTGGCACGACGCGCACGCCGTCTGGAGACCCACCCAGCCGGCGGACCCCTGGCGCTTGGACAGCGTCGCGGCCTGACCCACGCGGAACTTCAGCGTATGACAGTCCTCACACTTCGCCTCCGCATGCTTGCCTTCCAGCGTCCATCCGGCCTGCTGGTGGTCGAACCGGTCCCGTGAACCGCCGGGCCAGGCGATGAGGTTGAACGCCACGCCCGCGTGGTCCGGGTGACAACTGCTGCATTCCTGCTTCTGGACGGTGACCACCCGCGCGTGATACCCGCGGTTCTGGTCCAGCAACCACCCGATCTCCTTGTGGCAGGCGAGGCACATCTGGCTCATCGGTTCGCGGTGCAGGCCGTGGCACTGCGCGCAATTCGTCGGCCCCTCCAGGTCGTGGTGCGCCTGCGCCAGCGGGCCGGGCGAGATCTGCCCGCGCGATCGCGCCGGCAGTGCCAGCAAGAGAAGCCCGCAAACGAGGAGACATTTTCGCATTCACCCCGCCCGCGCCTGCTGTTGGGGAATCGGCACGTCCTTCTCGACGATCCGCACGCCCAGCCGCTCGAGGAACGCGTATGGCGCCTCTCCGCCGATGCGCACCACGACGTAGTCGGCCGGCAGGATCGTCGACTCGCCGTCGCCGTGCAGCACCACCACATCGTCGCGGATCTCGTGCACCTGGGTCTTGAAGTAGGGCGTCACCGTTCCCGCGGCGATGGCGCGGTCGATCTTCTCGCGATTGCGTTGGGCAATGCGCTGGAAGGCCTCGCCGCGATACGACAGCGCCACCTTCGTGCCGGCCTGATTGGCCAGGCCGAGGGCGGACTCGACGGCGCTGTCGCCGCCGCCGACCACGACCATGCGCTTGCCGGCAAACGCCTCCATCTCGACGATGTCGTAGAACACGTGGTCGAGCCCCTCACCCGGCACGCCGAGGCGGCGCGGACTGCCGCGGCGCCCCATCGCCAGCACCACCCGGCGAGCCAGATAGGCACTGTTCGCCGTCTCCACCCGGAACACGAGTCCCTCGCGCTTCACGTGCTGCACCTTCTCACCGGTCCGGACGTCGAGCCCGGTATCGGCGACGATCGTCTCCCATACCTGCAGCAGCGTTTCCTTGGAGCCGTCGGCCACCCACAGGTCGCCGTACATCGGAATGCGGACCGGCTCGGCGAGCAGCAGCTTGTGCCGCGGATACTTGCGCACGGTGTCGGAGAGCGACCCCTGCTCGAGTACCACGTAGCTGAGCCCGGCCCGAAGCGCTTCGAGGCCGGCGCTCAATCCGGCCGGACCGGAACCCACGATCACCACGTCCACGGCGGCCGCGATTCCGTCGGCGCGACGCGAGCCGGGGCGCAGCGACCGCGCCACGTGCTCCACCGCCATCTTGCCCTCGTTCACCGCGTTCTTGATCAGGCCGCGCCCGCCGAGTTCGCCGACGATGTACAACCCCGGCACGTTGGTCTGAAAGTTCTCGTCGAGCATCGGAACCGTGACCCGATTCACCGCCGCGCCGCGCGTCACGAGAATCGCGCCCACGGGACAACCGCGCACGCACTCGCCGTGCCCCTTGCACAGCGCGTCGTCGACCACGGCCAACTTGCCGCGCAGGGTGATGGCTCCCGGTTCGGGACACGCCGCCACACAGGTGCCGCACCCCACGCACATGTCGGCGCGCACGAGCGCCTTGGGATCGCCGGTCTGCTCCTCCCCGGCCTTGGCGACGGGCGCTCGGATCATCTCGAACACCTGCATCGGAGCCCCGCAGCGGGGACATGACGCGGCCCCGGCCGCCACCGACGCCCGGCACCGCGGACAGGGCTGCGGGCGCGGCGCCGCCGAGGCCGGCGGCTTCGTGGCCCGCACATGCCACAGAATGGCCAGCAGCGTGATGCCGAGGAACACGATGGTCGTGATCGACATCTGCATCACCGGAACCAGGTGGCGCCGACGGCGACCACCACGACGACGTGAATCACCACCGCCACCAGGGCCGTGAGGGCAAAGGGACGGTGCGCCACGTGCCAGTAGCGGAATACGCGATGCGTGGCGTTGAGCATCCGCGTCTGCTGCTCGAGCTTCAGTTCACGCGTCGCCAGACGGACCGCCTCGCGCAGCTGCTGTTCGTTGAGCCGGTGCCCGCGCGGCGCCATGGCCGCCCAGCGCGCTCGCAGGGCGCGGGTCCGCCGCCAGCGGAACAGGTCGTCCGCCACCAACCGCGCCAGCACGCGGATCGGGTTGCCCTCGGCATCGGCGGCCTGTCCGCCGTGCAGCGTGGACTCGAGGGCCTGTGGCGTGAGTCCGGTCGCGGCCGCCAGCTCCTGAATCAGCTCGCGGCGCTGGGCGGTCACCTCGTCCCGGGTGAGTTCGATGCCGCTGCGCGCTCGCGGAATGCGCGTGTAGAGGTACCGGCCCACGATGCCGCTGGCGATCACGACGAACATGGCCAGCAGGCCGAGCCCAATCACGCCGTCGGCGCGCCAGGCCGCGTGAATGGCGAGCAGCAGCGGGAGGGCGAGCGCGGTGGTGACGTGCACGTCGAGCCAGCGCCCGATCGATCCCGTCCACCGGAGCGCCTTCCACTTCTTCCGCAGGGGGTAGAGCCAGAGAAAGACGAAGATCACGAATGCCGCGATCCCCGCCGACTGACCGATGTAGCCCGATGGCTGGAGCCACTGCCGCCAGGGATGGCGCGCCCGAACGGCGAGCGACGCCGAGTAGAATGGCGCACCCATGATGTTGATGGCGAGCAGCGGCAGACAGATCACGATCAGCACGATCGTGCTGCGCCGCATTCCTGCGCTTGCGTCTTTCATTTGCCCGGTTGGTGGGAATGCCGGGCGAGGCGCTGGGTTGGCATGCCTCGGGCTGGCTGGGGGGGGGATGCTACGGGAGCGCGACTTCGCGCCCTTGCAAAATCAGTACACGCGTCAATCGTTCTTGTTCTTGCTCCAAACGCGCGAACTACGAAGTCGCAACACGCCAGAAAAACATCACGTGATGCGCGTCACGACCCGGGGGCCGCGCCCCAACGCGTACCCCTTCGCTACCCGGACGCCGATCGCCGTCGGTGAGGTGTCGGGTAGATCACCACAGCCTCCGCCATTCTGACAAGCCCGCGCTTTGACAACCTCCGGGCCTGCCCGTTGATTCGTCGCTGGCGCTGGCGCATCCCCTCCACCACAACCGTGACGTCGCGGACGTCCACCACCGGCCCGGTGTATTCGTGCTCGCCATTCTCGCCCTCGCCTTCGTCCTGTCGGGCGTCGCAGGACTGATCTACGAAACGATCTGGACGCGATACCTGAGCCTTTTTGTCGGGCACGCCGCCTACGCCCAGGTTATCGTCCTCGTCATCTTCCTCGGCGGCATGTCGCTCGGTGCCTTCGCCGCCGGGCACCGCTCGGCTCGCCTGCGACAACCGCTGCTCTGGTACGCCGGCGTCGAGGCATCGGTCGGCGGCATCGCCCTGCTGTTCCACGCGGCGTTCGTGGGCACCACCGACTTCGCGTACGCACACATCTTCCCCCATCTGGCCGGCGGCGCCGGGAGCGTGGGCGTCGCGGCAGTCCAATGGTCGCTGGCCGCGCTGCTCATTCTGCCGCAGTCCGTGCTCCTCGGCGCCACCTTTCCGCTGATGACCGCCGGCGCGGTGCGAATGGCGCGGAGCGAACCCGGGCGCGTGATCGGCCTGCTGTACTTCGCCAACAGCATCGGGGCGGCGGCCGGCGCGCTGATCGCCGGATTCTACCTCATCGGGACCGTCGGGCTTCCGGGCACGCTCATCGCAGCCGGCACCCTGAATCTCGTCGTCGCCGCCGGCGTTGCCGTTGCCTCGCGCACCTTCTATCCGGCGGACGACCCGGCCGCCGAGCCGCTTCCGGAACCGCTCGCCGAGCGCGACGCCCGCCCCCGAGAATGGCGCCTCCTGCTGGCCGTCACCTTCGGCACGGCGCTCGCGTCGTTCGTCTACGAGATCGCGTGGATCCGGATGCTCTCGCTGGTGCTCGGCTCGGCCACGCACTCGTTCGAGCTGATGCTGTCGGCGTTCATTCTGGGCATCGCGCTGGGCGCGTTCTGGATCCGGCGCCGCGCCGACGCGATGCAGCGTCCGCTGTACGCGCTGGGAATGGTGCAATGGATCATGGGGGCACTGGCGGTCGCCACGCTCCCGCTCTACATGCTGTCGTTCGACTGGATGGCGGCGTTGATCCACATGTTCGGCCGCACGAACGCCGGCTACGATGGGTTCGTGGTCTCGCGATACGTGATCTGCCTGGTCATCATGCTGCCCGCCACGTTCTGCGCCGGCATCACGCTGCCGCTCATCACGAGAATCCTCCTCGACCGCGGCGCCGGTGAGCGTGCCATCGGCATCGTGTACGGCGTCAACACACTCGGATCCATTGCCGGTGTCATTCTGGCGGGCCTGCTCCTGATGCCGCTGCTCGGTCTGAAGCTGCTGCTGATGGCCGGATCCGTGATAGACATTGCTCTGGGCGTGATGCTCCTGCGCCCGACCATTCTCGGTGTCAACGAGCGCGCGCGATCTCGGTTCGGGTATCTGTTCGCGACCGTGGCGTTCCTGGTATTCAACGGAATCTTCGTCCGGTTCGACCTCTGGAAGCTGTCGAGCGGCGTATTTCGACAGGGCGTGCTTCCCACGGCCGACATGTACACCTTCCCCTTCTATAAGGATGGGCGTACGGCCACGGTGAGCGTGCGTCGCGACCGCACCACCGGATATCTGACGCTGTCCACCAACGGGAAGCCCGACGCGTCGATGGACCCCTTCTGGGAAGACACGACCCTCGATCCCGGTGGCCTTCACGCGCTGGCCGAAGATCAGGCGACCCAGGTGCTGCTGCCGGTGATCAGTCTGGCCCACGCACCGAACGCGCGCGACATCGCGGTCATCGGACAGGGATCGGGCATGACGTCGAGCGTGCTGCTGGGCAGCCCGCGGGTCCGGCAGGTGGTCACCGTGGAGATCGAGCCGCAGATGGTGAACGCCTCGCGCGCGTTCCGCCCGGCCAATCACCGCGTGTTCGACGATCCGCGATCGACGATCGTGATCGACGACGCCAAGGCGTACTTCGCGGCCACGGGGCGCCGCTTCGATCTCATCGTGTCGGAGCCGTCGAATCCCTGGGTGAGCGGCGTGTCGGGGTTGTTCACCACCGAGTTCTACCGCCGGATCCGGCACAGCCTCACGCCGAACGGCGTGCTGGGCCAATGGCTGCACCTGTATGAGATCAACGACTCGCTGGTCACCTCGGTCCTGGCGGCCATCGACCAGAACTTCCGGGAGTACGAGGTGTTCTTCACTTCCAACAGCGACATTCTGATCCTGGCCACCAATCGCGCGGCGCCGCTCGTCGCGGACTGGAGCGTGGTGCGCCTGCCGGGGATCGCCCACGATGTTCGGCGGGCGCCGCCGTTGACGCCCGAAGCACTGAACGCCATGCGTCTCGCAGACCGGAGCATCCTGCATCCGTACCTGATGGAGCACGCCCGGACCAACTCCGACTTCCACCCGGTGCTCGATCTGGGCGCCGAGCGCACGCGCTTTCTCCACCAGAACGCCGTCGGCCTCGAGCAGCTGGGCAAGGGGACGTTCGACATCGTGGCCGCCATGGAGGGGCGGCGCGCGCCGTTGGGAACGGAGCCGCTCGCCGTGGCGCCCGAGATCCCGCGCGTGTACGACCTGGCCCTGCAGGTCCGGGTGCGCCGGGTGCTGGCGCTGACGCCCGAGCAGCGCACCGGGGTGCCGCGCGACACGGCGCTCTCCCACGCCGTGTACCTCGTATCGCAATTCGAACAGCTGTTGTCCGACGGCAAGCCGCCGACGAGCTGGCACCGCTGGATGGTGTCGTTCACGACCGTCGAGGGACTCCTGCACGCCGGCTCGGCCGGCGTCGCCGACACCGGGTTCTTCCGTGCCGTCGAGGCATACCTCAATCGTGCGCGCGCCCCCGCCGACGCGCGCGCCGCCGTGAACTTCACGCACGGGCTGGCGTCGTGGGATTTCGCGCAGGCGTCGGCCGCCGCGGACACGCTCATCGGCGAGTTTCTCGTCGACTCGCTTCCCTACATCGACATCAACGACCTGCGCAACGGCACGGTAGTCTCGCGGCTGCGGCTCGGCGACCTCGATGGTGCCCAGCGGGCCTTCAAGGCGCTGGCCGCCGGCACCGCACGCGCCGACTTCGTGGCCCAGCTGTTGGCGGCCGACCTCGTGATGCGACGGATCGCGCCGGCCGACACCCTGGCGCCGCCGTGATCGGGCGCCCGGACGGCCCGCCCGGGGCGGTTTCGCCCTGCGGCGGGGGGCTCGGGGGCGCACTAAGAAAGTGTGAGAAAACGAGTTGAGAGATTTCGCGGTGACGAATCCCGGCTATACTGGGGTCTGTGGCTGTGACGGACCGGAACAGCGGTCCGGGCAGCAAACAGAACCACCAGCTTGGTCGTACTGAGCAAGTGTAGGACAACCCGGATCCGGCGAGCGCGGGGTCAGCGTACTTTCAGGTGCGTGTTTGGGGGGGATTCCCGCCCGTCCGGGTCCGCGGTTCTTGCTCTGGAGCGTTGGGACGCATACGGCTAAGGCAATCCGCGGCGACGGCGATGAGTACTTCTCGCGCGATCGCCAGCAGATCGAACTCCGCGAAGAACGTCAGTGGCTGACACGGCTCCGTCAGGGAGACCGTGAGGCCTACGGCTTGCTCGTGGCGCGCCACCTCGACCGGGCGTTGGCGCTCGCCGTCCGGCTGCTGCACCACCGCGAAGACGCGGAGGATCTGGTGCAGGACGCCTTCCTCGCCGCGCTCGAGCACATCGACGCCTTCGACGACGCCCGTCCGTTCTGGCCCTGGTTCTCTCGCATCCTCGTGAACCGCGGGCTCGACCTGGCCGCGGCGCGTACCGTGCGGGTCACCGAGCCGCTCCCCGACGACCTGTTCGACCGCGGGGAGGACCCGGCGCGTGCGGCCGAGCGCGCGGAGATCCTGTCGCGATTCCGGCACGAACTCGCCCTGCTGCCGCCTCGCCGCAAGCTCATCATGCAGCTGTTCGAGATCGACGGCTATTCGGTGGCCGAGATCGCCACCCTGCTCGAGTCGTCGCCGGCCACCGTGCGGTGGCACCTGCACGCCGCCCGTCACCAGTTGCGCGGCGCCCTTTCCCAGTTGCGGGGGGACGGCCGATGACGCGTGACGACCTCCGTGCCGATCCCGAACTCCGGGACCTGCTGCGGCGCTTCGACTCGCCGGACGTCCCCACCGAGGCCCAACGCCAGGCGCTGGCGCGGCGCATCGATGCCGACGCGCGCCCGTTGCTGGCCGCCCGTCGCGGCGCGGCGCCCCACTGGTGGGAATTCGCCGCCACCTGGGCGCGCACGCTGATCCCGCTCGGTGTCGCCGCCGGGCTCGCGGCCGCGGCCGTCATCTTCTGGACGTCGCGCCCGCCGCGGCCGGCGCTTACCCCCGTGATCTCGGCCCGGGACTCGCTGGTGGGCGTCGTGCCGCGCGACCCCACGTCGCGCCACCTGCTCGATCTTCTGGTCACGCCCTCGCGCGCCGGGCGGGGTTCGCGGTGAACCGGCACCGGCGGGGGGCGCTGCGCCTGCCTCCCCGATTCCTGGCCGCCGGCGTGCTCTGCGTGCTCGCCATCGGCAGTGGCCTCACCGGTATCGCCATCGATCGGAGCTTCCTCCGGCCCCCGGCGAGGACCGTCGCCTTTCCCGATACCTCGTTTCACCCCATCGAATCCATCCTCCGCTCGCCCACCGATGCCGACCGCCGCGCGATCCGAAGCGAACTCACGCGACAACTGCACCTCACGCCCGAGCAGGCCGACACCGTCGACAGCATCATGAACCGTCGTTCCGGCGAATTTCGCGCCCTCCGCGCCGAACTCCGTCCGCGTGTACAGGGGTTGGTCGACTCCGTGCACGCGAGTATCGAGCAGGTGCTCACTCCGGCGCAGCGCGAGGTCTTCCGGCGCCTCCAGCCCACGCGCGATTCGAGCGGGACGCCGTGAAGCCGGGATCCCTCGTTGCCGCCGCCTGCGCCCTCACGCTCGCGGCCTGCGCCAGCGCGCCGCCCTCCATCGAGGGCGTGGCCGCGGCGCCCCCGCGCCCCGATGCCTACTGGCAGCCACCGCCGTCGGTGACCGCGGCGCCGCGCGCTGGGGAACCCGGCGTCGTTCCCGTGCCCATCGCCGACAGCGCCGCCGGGCAACGGTCGGCGGAGATGCTGCGCCAACTCTCGCTGGCCGACGCCGTGGACATCGCCCTGCGCAACAACCCGGCCACGCGCCTCTCGTGGGCGCAGGCGCGGGCGTCGGCCGACGCGTACGGCGCCAGTCGCGGTCCCCTGTTCCCGACCATCACCGGCAGCGCCTCGGTTACACGCTCGCGTTCGATCGCGGTGCCGGGCCGGCTGGCCGGTGAACGCACGCAGTACGGCCCCTCGGTCAATCTCTCGTATCTCGTGTTCGACTTCGGCGGCCGCGCCAGCGGCATCGAGGCGGCGCGCCAGACGGCCATCGCCGCCGACCTGGCGCACAACACGACGGTGCAGAACACCGTCCTGCAGGTGGAAACGTCGGTCTTCTCGTATCTGGCCACGCGTGCCCTTCGCGATGCGCAGCGCGCCGCGTTCGACGAGGCCACCGCGAACCTTGCAGCGGCCACCGACCGTCACAACGTGGGGCTGGCCACGATCGCCGACGTCCTCCAGGCCCGGACGGCGCGCTCCCAGGCCCAGCTCGATCTCGAAACGCTCGACGGGCAGCTCAGCGTGACGCGCGGCGCGCTGGCCGTCGCCATGGGTCTGCCCGCCAACACCGCCGTCGACCTGCCGGACGAGGCAGCGCCGGACACGTCGGCCGTGGATGCCGTGACCACATCCGTCGATTCGCTCATCGAACTCGCCGTGCGCCGGCGGCCGGACCTGCAGGAAGTCCGCGCCCAGGCGAGAGTGGCGCAGGCGCAGCTCGCGCAGTCGCGCGCCGCCCGGCTGCCCACCGTCGGGTTCACCGCCACCGGCGGCCACACGCAATCCGACCTCAGCGGCTTTGCCGGGAACAGCTACACGCTGAACTTCGGCATCTCCGTTCCCCTGTTCACCGGATTTGCCAACGCCTACAACGAGCGCGCGGCCGGCGAACGGGTCGCTGCCGCCAACGCGCGCACGGAACTCACGCGACAGCAGATCGCGCTGCAGGTGTTCACGTCGTACTACGCCATGCGCACGGCGGGCCAGCGGGTGCGGACCTCCGCCGATCTGCTGGCGAGCGCCGAGCAGTCGGAACAGGTGGCACGCGGCCGCTACACCGAGGGCGTCGGCAGCATCATCGATCTGCTGGTGGCACAGACGGCGCTGGCCAGCGCCCGCGCCCAGGCGGTACAGGCGCGCTGGCAATGGCGCACCTCCCTGGCACAACTGGCGCACGATGCCGGCGTGCTCGGCATTCACGGCGACGCGCTGGCTCCGCTCATGAACTCTTCCTCCGGCCCCAACCGATGACCCAGGTGGTTTCGTTCACGGCGGCCCGCGCCGCCACGCTCCTCGTCTTCCCGCTCCTGCTCGCCACCGGGTGCAGCAAGCCCGCGGCCGAACGCGATCTTGCCGTACCGGTGCGCGTGGCCACGGTCCGGTCGATTTCGGCCCCGTACACGATCGGGGCCAACGGCGTCGTCGAGCCGCTGCAGACGGTCAGCGTCGAGGCCCAGGTCGGCGGGATTCTCGACAGCGTGAGTTTCCAGGAAGGCGACGAGGTGACGCGGGGCCAGGTGCTCTTCCGCCTCGACTCCCGTCCCTTCCAGGCGGCGCTCCGACAGGCCCAGGCCGCGCTGGCCCGCGACGCGGCGCAGGCCGAGAATGCCCAGCGCGACGCCGAACGCTATCGCGCGCTGGTCGCCAAGGATTACGTCACCAAGTCGCAGGCGGACCAGGCCGAGGCGTCGGCGCGAGCCCTCAATGCCACGCTCCAGGCCGACAGCGCGGCCGTCGAATCGGCGCGGCTGAACCTGGCCTACACCGTCATCCGCGCCCCCATCGACGGGCGCACCGGCAGCCTGCTCGTGCGGCGAGGCAACCTCGTCAAGCCGAACGCGCAGCCGCTGGTCGTGATCAACCAGATCCATCCGATTCTCGTTCGGTTTTCCGTAACCCAGCCGCAGTTCCTCGCCCTCAAGCGGCGCTCGGCGGAAGGCCCGGTGCCGGTGCGCGTGTCGGCCGCCGACAGCCTGCCACTGGCCGAGGCCGGACGGCTGACGTTCATCGACAACGCCGTGGACTCGCTCACCGGCACCGTGACGGCCAAGGCGCACTTCGCCAACGCGGGGCGTGCGCTCTGGCCGGGTGAGTTCGTGCGGATCACCGTGCAACTCGCCGTGCAGCAGAACGCGCTCGCCGTCCCCTCCGTCGCCATCGTCGAGGGGCAGACCGGCAGCTACGTATTCGTCATCGACCAGAGCCGGAGCGCCCGCGTCCGGCCGGTGGTGGCGGGGCGCGCCGTGGGCGCTCTCACCGTGATCGACAGCGGACTGGTGGCGGGTGAGCAGGTGGTCACCGACGGACAGTCGCGGCTCGTGGCGGGAGCCAAGGTGACGGCGCGCCCCATGGAGTCCGACGCCGGCGCCGGCGAGGCCGATGGGTCCGGAGCCGGTGCATGAGTATTTCTGCGCTGTTCGTCCGGCGGCCGGTGATGACCGTCCTCGTCATGATCGGCATCCTGGTATTCGGCATCACCGCCTACCGCGATCTGCCGGTGAGCGATCTGCCCACCGTGGACTATCCCACGATCACCGTCGGCGCGAGCCTGCCCGGCGCAAGCCCCGAAACGATGGCCGCCGCCGTGGCGACGCCGCTGGAGAAGCAGTTCTCCACGATCGCCGGCATCGACAACATGACGTCCACGAGCGGGCTGGGGTCCACGTCGATCACCATCCAGTTCTCGCTGGGCCGTGACATCGACGCCGCCGCCCAGGACATTCAGGCGGCCATCGGCAAGGTGCTGCGGAACCTGCCCCCGGGCATCATCCCGCCGTCGTACCAGAAGGTGAACCCGGCCGATCAGGCGATCATCTACTTCGCGCTCACGTCGAACCTGTTGCCGCTCTCGCAACTCGACGAGTACGGCGAGACGGTGATGGCGCAGCGTCTGTCGATGGTGGACGGGGTGGCGCAGGTCTCGGTGTACGGCGCCCAGAAGTACGCGGTGCGCGTGCAGCTCGATCCGAACGCGCTGGCCTACCGCAAGATCGGAATCGACGAGGTGGCGAACGCGATCACGGCCCAGAACGTGAATCTGCCGACGGGCATCCTGTGGGGACCGAATCGCGCCTACACGGTGCAGGCCAACGGTCAACTGAACGATGCGGCGTCGTTCCGGCGGCTGGTCGTGACCTACCGCAACGGCGCGCCCGTCCGCCTCGGCGATCTGGGCAAGGTACTCGACGACGTGCAGGACAACCGGGCCGCGAGCTGGTACAGCGGCAACCGGTCCATCGTGCTCGCCATTCAGCGGCAGCCGGGCACCAACACCGTGGCCGTGGCCACCGCCGTGAAGGCGCTGATGGCACAGCTCGAGAAGACGATTCCGGGAACGGTCGAGGTCCACACGCTGTACGACCGTTCGCTGTCGATTCAGGAATCGGTGCACGAGGTGAAGTTCACGCTCGTGCTCACGCTGCTGCTGGTCGTGATGGTGATCTTCCTGTTCCTGCGGAATCTGTCGGCGACGGTGATCCCGAGCCTGGCCCTGCCGATCTCCGTCATCGGAACCTTCGCGGTCATGTACCTGCTGGGCTACAGCCTCGACAACCTGTCGTTGATGGCCCTCACGCTGGCCGTCGGATTCGTGGTCGACGACGCGATCGTGATGCTCGAGAACATCGTACGGCACATGGAGATGGGAAAGCCGCCGATGACGGCGGCGTTCGACGGCGCCCGCGAAGTCGGGTTCACGATCCTCTCGATGACGTTGTCGCTGACCGCCGTCTTCATCCCGATCCTGTTCCTGGGCGGGATCGTGGGCCGGCTGTTCCACGAATTCGCGGTGACGATCGCGGTCGCGATCCTCGTGTCCGGATTCGTGTCGTTGACGCTCACCCCGATGCTGGCGAGCCGCTTCCTCCGGCCGCACGGCGAAGAGCGGCACGGCCGGATGTTCAACGCCACGGAACGCGCGTGGCAGCACGTGCTCGGCGCCTACGAGTCGTCCCTGCACGTGATCATGCGCCATCGGAGGGCCATGGTCGTGTTCGCGGCCATCGTGCTCGTGGGCACGGCCGGTCTGTTCGCGCTCGTGCCCAAGGGGTTCATTCCCGACGAGGATACGGGCCAGGTGCGCGTGACCACCGAGGGCGCGGAGGGCGTCTCGTTCGAGGAGATGGTGAAACACCAGGAACAGTTGGCGGCCATCGTGCAGCAGGATACCAACGTCAACGGATTCATGTCGGCCGTGGGCGGCGGAGGACGCACGAGTTCGTCCAACCAGGGACGCATGTTCATCAGTCTCAAGCCGCTCGGGGCGCGCCTCGGCGCCGACGCCTTCATCGAGGAGATGCGGCGCAAGCTCGCCGCCGTGCCGGGGATGAAGGTGTACATGTCCAACCCACCTGCCATCCAGATCGGCGGGCGGGTGTCCAAGGGACAGTACCAGTTCACGCTCACCAGCGCCGACATCCAATCGCTGTATCCGGCGGCGCGACAGCTGCTCGATTCCGTGATGACGATGCCGCAGGTGCAGGACGTCTCCAGCGACCTCCAGCTCGGCAATCCCCAGGCGAGCATCGAGATCGACCGCGAACGCGCCGCATCACTCGGCGTCACCGCGTCCCAGGTCGAGACGGCGCTGTACGATGCCTACGGCTCCCGCCAGGTCTCCACGATCTACACCCCCAACAACGAATACTGGGTGATCATGGAGCTGGAGCCGCAGTACCAGTCGGACCTCTCGGCGCTGTCGTTGCTGTACGTGCGCGCCAACACCGGCACGCTCGTCCCCCTGAGCGCCGTGGCCTCGGTGTCGAACACCACCGGCCCCCTCACCGTGAACCATGCCGGCCAGCTCCCGGCGGTGACGATCTCCTTCAACCTCGCGCCGGGCTACGCCCTGGGCGATGCTACGGTCGCCGTGCAGCGGGTCGCGAACCTCGTGGTCCCGTCCACCATCACGACGGCGTTCGCGGGAACCGCGCAGGCCTTTCAGTCGGCGCAGGGCGGCCTTCTGGCGTTGCTGGTGTTGGCGATCTTCGTGATCTACGTGGTGCTCGGCGTGCTCTACGAGAGCTTCATCCACCCGCTCACGATCCTCTCGGGGCTCCCCTTCGCCGCGTTCGGCGCGCTCCTCACGCTGCTCGTATTCCGCGTGGACCTGAGCGTCTACGCCTTCGTGGGGATCATCCTCCTCGTGGGGCTGGTGAAGAAGAACGCGATCATGATGATCGACTTCGCCATCGAGGCCGAGCGCACGCAGCACCTGCCGGCGGCCGACGCCATCGTCATGGCGTGTGTGATCCGCTTCCGTCCCATCATGATGACGACGATGGCGGCGCTCTTCGGGACGCTGCCGATCGCGCTGTCGGTGGGGGCGGGCGCCGAGGCCCGGCGTCCACTGGGCATCGCGGTGGTGGGCGGACTGTTCTTCTCGCAGTTCATCACCCTGTACATCACGCCGGTCGTCTACACCTACCTCGACTCGGCGAGTCGCCGGGCCGAAGGGTGGCTGGGGCGGCGGCGGGCCTCCCACTCGATGGAGCCCGTCGCGGCGGACTGAGGTCGGCAATCCGCGGTCGCGCCGGTCTGGATCCCCCCTTGTGTATCGCTATATGCTCACTTAGTTATATAAAGTCGCTACGGCACTTCCCCGTCGCGTTTCGCACCACTGCATGAGGTTTCCATGACCCAGACCACGAATTCCCCCGCTACTCGCGACCAGCAGGCGCTCGGCGTCGTGCGCTGCCCGTTCTGCGGCACGCTCACGAGCGCCGACCTGAACGCCGGCACCCCGACCTGCTCGGGATGCGGCAAGCCCGTGCTCGCCGACCGGCCGATGCCGGTGACCGACGCCGATTTCCATCGCATCGTCGCCGACAGCAAGCTGCCGGTGCTCGTGGACTTCTATGCCGACTGGTGCGGGCCCTGCCGGATGATGGCGCCGGTGCTCGACGACCTGGCTCGCGAGTTCAAGGGACGCCTGCAGATCCTCAAGCTCGACACCGACCGGTTCCCGGAAGTCTCGACCGGCCTCGGCATCCGCGGCATCCCGACCATGATCGCCTTCAAGGGCGGGAAGGAAGCAGCCCGCGTGGTGGGCGCCGCCCCGAAGCCGATGCTGCTCGACCAGCTCAAGGGCGTGCTGGGCTGAGCCGGAAACACCGGCCGCGGTCTGGCCCTCGCCGGGGTCGGTCACGGTCGACCGTCCGCGGCGGGGGACGGCCACGGCCGATTTCTCACTGTCCGTTCATATCCTCATCTCGCAATTCATGAAATTCAGCACCTTCGCGGTTGCAGCCCTGGCACTGTGTGCCGCCGGCGCATCGCCGGTCGGCGCCCAGGCCCCCATCGACCTGCAACAGGCCCTCGCCCGCGCCGATTCGCTGGCCTACGCCAATCGCATGGCCCGCGGATCCGCCGACGCCCGACACGCCCAGGCCCTGGCGCCGCTGAAGGGCATCCTGCCGTCGCTGGCCGTGGACGGCGGGTACACGCAGACCACCGACCCGATCGGCGCCTTCGGCACGACGCTGCGCCAGCGCGCGACCACCGTGGCGGCGTTCGATCCGCACGCGCTCAACTTCCCGGCGCCCGCCCGCGACTACGCCGGCGGCGTGGAGGTGCAGCAGCCGCTCTTCAACGCCGACGCCTGGGTGGGGCGGCGCGCCGCCTCCCTCGCCGCCCAGGCGGCGGACGCCGGCACACAGTGGACGCGCTACGCCGTCCGCGCCGACGTCGTACGCGCCTACTTCGGCGCCGCCGTGGCCGATGCCCAGGTCGAAGCGCTCGACTCGGCCGCCGCCGCGGCCCACGCGCACGTGCGCGCGGCGCAGTCCATGGAACGCAACGGGCTGGTCACGCGCTCGGACATGCTGCTGGCCTCGGTGCGGGCCAACGAACTGGACGCGCAGTTGGCCGCCGCCACCGGCAACGCCGGGATGGCGCGCCGGCAGCTCGCCACCCTCGTTGCCATGCCGGGACGGGCGCTGAACGTCGACGCCCGGTTGCCGGCAAGCGATGCGCTGCGAGCCGAGGTAGCCGCCGATACGGCCGCCGGTGACGTCGCCGGGCGCGCCGACCTTCGCGCCGCGACCCTGGGCGCTCGCGCCGCCGGCGCCGATGTGTACCGGGCGCGAGCCACGTACCTGCCCCGGCTCAATGCGTTCGGCCGCTACGACTGGCACTCGCTCTCGCATCCATACGCCGGACTGCCGAGCTGGACGGCCGGCGTGATGCTCTCGTGGTCACCGTTCGCCGGCGGCGCCCAACTCTCCGATACGCGTCGCGCCGAGGCACAGCGTGCCTCGGCCGACGCCGCCGCCGACGGTGCGCACGCGCAGGCCCAGCTCCAGGAAGCGCAGACCCGCACCGACCTCGTGGTGGCCCTGCGGCAGATGGACCTCGCCGAGCGTTCGGCGGCCCAGGCCATCGAGGCCCACCGCATCGTCACCCGCAAGTACGAGGGCGGCCTCGCCACGATCGTCGAGTTGCTCGACGCGGCCGCCGCCGAAGCGCGCACCGCGGTGGAACTCTCGGCGGCCCGCTACGCCGTCATCACCGCCGACGCGGCGCGCCGGCAGGCGCTGGGCCGCGACCCGGGATCGCTCGCCGATCTCGATGGCTCCGTCCCGACTCCTTCTCCGTCCCGCTGACCTCAGAGGAACACCGTCATGCAGATCCCCTTCGTTCGGGCCATCACCATCGGCGGCATGCTGTTGGCCGCCGGCTGCTCCGGCTCCGCGCCCGAGCAGGCCGCGGCCCGCACCGCCCCCACGCCGGGCACCGCCTATGAGGTGGCCGACTCGACGATTCAGGCGACCCTCGACGCGGCCGGCACCGCGCAGCCGATCGCCGAGGCGACGCTGTCGACCAAGCTCATGGGCACCGTGACCAGCGTGCTCGTGCACGAGGGCGATCGGGTTTCGGCGGGACAGCCGCTGGTACACATCGATGCCCGCGATCTGACGGCGCGGGATTCGCAGGTCCAGGCGTCGATCGCCAGCGCGCGAGCCGTACAGCGCGACGCCGAAACGCAGGCCGGGCGAATCCGCGCCCTGTACGCCGACAGCGCCGCCACCCGGGCCCAGCTCGACGCCGTGGAAACGGCGCTCGCCAGGGCGAACGCGGGGGTCCGGGCCGCCGAAGCCGGGGCCAGCGAGCTCGCCGCCACGCGGGCCTATGCCGACGTGCGAGCCCCGTTTGCCGGCGTCGTCACGCGGCGGTTCGTGGACCCGGGGGCCTTCGCGGCGCCGGGCGCGCCGCTGGTGACGGTGCAGAACGTGTCGCGGCTCCGGGTGAGCGTGCATGCGGCACCCGAAGACGTCCGGGGGCTCCGGCGGGGCGACCACGTGCGCGCCACCATCGAGGACACCACGGTATCGGCGACCGTCGAGGGCGTGGTGCCGTCGTCGGGCAACGTCTACACGGTGAACGCCGTCGTGGAGAATCCCCGCGGCGCGCTCCTGGCCAACGGGGCGGCGTCGATCGCCATCCCGCGCGGCCATCGATCGGCGGTGCTGGTACCCGTCGCGGCGGTTCGCCGCGAGGGCGACCTCACCGGCGTCATCGTGCGCGACGCGAGCGGCGATGACGTACGCTGGGTGCGACTGGGCGAGGTGCGAGGCTCGTTCGTCGAGGTGACCAGCGGCCTGGCCGCCGGCGCCACGATCGTGGTGCCGCCGCCCGCCGCCGCCGCGCCGGACCTGGCCGGAGGGAAGTGAGATGGGAATCGCCGGCCGCATCGCACGCGCCTTTCTCAAGTCCAAACTCACGCCGCTGATCACGGTCGCTTCGCTGATCGTGGGCGCCATCGGGATCGTGGCGACCCCGCGCGAGGAGGAGCCGCAGATCTCGGTGCCGATGATCGACGTGCTGACGGCGATGCCGGGAGCCACCCCGCGCGAGGTGGAGAACCTCCTCACGCGGCCGATCGAACGGCGCATGTGGGAGATTCCGGGCGTCGAGTACGTGTACAGCGCCTCGAGCGAAGGGATGTCGCTGGTGACGGTTCGCTTCAAGGTGGGCGAGGATCAGGAGACGAGCGTCAGCAAGGTGCACGCCAAGCTGTTCGCGGACGCCGATCAGGCGCCGCCGGGTGCCACGCCGCCGCTCGTCAAGCCGCACACCATCGACGACGTGCCCGTCCTCGCGCTCACGCTGCACGGCGGCGGATACGGCTCCAACGAGCTGCGCCAGATGGCGCTGCACCTGGAGGAGGAGATCCGCACGATTCCCGACGTCGCGCAGACCTTCGTGGTGGGCGGCGAGCCGAGGGAGATGCGGGTCACGATCGACCCCGTCCGCCTCGCGGCCAGCGGCGTCACACCCGGCGAGGTGACGATGGCGCTGGGCGCCGCCAACGCGCGGCTGCAGGCCGGCGAGTTCACCGCCGCCGATTCGGCGGTGCTCGTGGATGTGGGGGCGCCGCTGGTGACGCCCGCCGACGTGGGCAGCGTGGTGGTGACGACCCGCGGAGGACGCCCGGTATACGTGCGCGACGTGGCCACGGTGTCGGAGGAGTTCGCCGAGCGCACCAATTACGTATCGCACGCCGCCCGCGGCGCTCCATCGGCCGCAGCGGTGACGATTGCCGTATCGAAGCGGCGCGGCGCCAACGCCACCGTCATCACCCGTCAGGCCATCGCCCGGGTGAACGCCACGCGCGGCCGGATTCTCCCCGCGAACGTGACCGTGGACGTGACCCGCGACTACGGACAGACGGCGGGCGAGAAGGCGCAGGAGTTGATGCTCCACCTGGCGTTGGCCACGCTCTCGGTCACGCTGCTCATCGGGCTGTTCCTGGGGTGGCGCGAAGCGCTGGTGGTGCTCGTCGCCGTGCCGGTGACGCTCGCCCTGACGCTGTTCGCCTACTACGCGCTCGGTTACACGCTCAACCGGATCACGCTGTTCGCGCTCATCTTCTCGATCGGCATTCTCGTCGACGACGCGATCGTCGTGGTGGAGAACATCTATCGCCATCTGCGGCTGGGCGACCGGGCGCCGGACGTCGCCGCCATCGAAGCGGTGGACGAGGTGGGCAATCCCACGATTCTCGCCACGTTCACGGTGATCGCCGCCATTCTCCCGATGGCGTTCGTGTCGGGGATGATGGGGCCGTACATGCGGCCCATTCCGGTGGGGGCGTCGTTCGCGATGCTCGCCTCGCTGGGCGTCGCGTTCATCATCACGCCCTACGTATCGTACCGCCTGCTCAAAGGACACGTCGCCAAAACGCACGCGCCGCACGACGCCCTGCACGAACCGGAGGAGACCACGAAGTCGGCGCACTGGTATTCGCGCCTGATGACGCCGCTGATCGAACGCCGCGCGCTGCGCCTGGGGTTCTACGGCGCCACCGTGGTGCTGCTACTCGGCTCGGTGGCCCTGCTGTTCGTGGGCGCGGTGAAGGTCAAGATGCTGCCCTTCGACAACAAGAGTGAATTCCAGGTGGTGCTCGATCTCCCCGAGGGCGCCTCACTCGAGTCGAGCGCCGCGCTGGCCCAGGAGGTGGCGGCCTACGTGCGCCGGACGCCGGAGGTGGAGAGCGCCGAGGTGTACGCGGGCACGGCGGCCCCGTTCAACTTCAACGGACTGGTGCGCCACTACTTCATGCGCCGCGGCGACAATGTGGCCGACGTCCAGGTGAACCTCTCGCCCAAGGGCGAGCGAAGCCGCCAGAGCCACGCCATCGCCGTCGCCGTGCGTCCGGGCATCGATTCGATCGCCCGCCGGTATCGGGCCTCGGCCAAGATCGCCGAGATTCCGCCCGGGCCGCCGGTACTGTCCACGCTGGTCGCCGAGATCTACGGACCCAGCGACAGCGCGCGCCTGGCCACGGCGCAATACGTGAAGCACGTGTTCGAAACCACGCCGGGCGTGGTGGACGTGGACTGGACCATCCAGGCGCCGCAGCGGAAGGAGGCGTTCCGCGTGGACCGCGTCCGCGCGGCGCAGGCGGGTGCGAGCGTGGAACAGATCACGCAGACGCTGGCCCTGGCGCTCTCCGGCGCGCCGGCCGGTCTGGCGGCGGAGCCCGCGGCGCGCGAGGGCGTGAAGATCGTACCCCGGCTGGCACGCGAGCGCCGCTCGTCGGTGGACGCCCTGCTGTCGATACCGGTGGCCACGGCCAACGGGCCCCAGCCGCTGGCCCGGTTCGTGACCGTGGTGCCGGAATCGCTGCGCACGGTGCGCATGCGCAAGAACCTGCGCCCCGTGATCTACGTAACGGGCGACGTCGCCGGCGCCGTCGAGGCGCCGGTCTACGCGATCCTCGACATGAACAAGGCCCTCGATACTCTGCGCGTCGACGGCCAGCCGATTCACATCTACAACGCCGTCCAGCCCGACAGTCTCGATCAGACGGCGGTGAAGTGGGACGGCGAGTGGCAGGTGACGATCGAGGTGTTCCGCGATCTCGGCCTCGCTTTCGCCGTGGTGCTGATTCTGATCTACGTGCTCGTGGTGGGCTGGTTCCAGTCGTTCACGATTCCGCTGGTGATCATGGCACCCATCCCGCTCACGCTCATCGGCATCCTGCCCGGGCACGCGATCACGGGGGCGTTCTTCACGGCGACGTCGATGATCGGGATGATCGCGCTGGCGGGCATCATCGTCCGCAACTCGATCCTGCTCGTGGACTTCATCCAGCTCGCCGAAACGCGCGGGCGCTCGCTGCGCGAGGCCGTGATCGAGGCGGGCGCGGTGCGGTTCCGCCCGATCGCGCTCACGGCGGCCGCGGTCGTGGTGGGCGGCATCGTGATGGTGCTCGATCCGATCTTCCAGGGCCTGGCCGTGGCGCTGATGAGCGGCGCCGTGGTCGCGACCCTGCTCACGATGGTGGTGGTGCCGCTGCTCTACTGGGAGCTTCGCTCGCGCCAGGAGGCGCAATCCCCATGAAGACGCTGTTCATCATCCACGCCGGTGCCGACGAGCATCGGGTGCCGCGGTTGCTGGAGAAGCATGGGGCCAGGGGCTACACACAGATCGGCCAGGGGACGGGCGCCGGGAGTTCGGGCCGCCTCGAGGGTACCCGGGCCTGGCCCGGCCATGCCACGCTCTGGCTCACGATCATTCGCGACGAGGAGGCCGACGTACTCGTGCAGGCCCTTCGTGAGGTCAAGACGCAGCTCGAGCCGGGCGAGCATCTGCACGCCTCGGTGATGCAGACCGACGACTTCATCTAGCCGGGCCCCGGTCGCGCGGACTCGCCGCCCGCCCGGTATCCGACATCGCTGTCCGGAGGAATTCATGTGTGACGACAAGGTGATCCGCCGCATCGCCGGGGTGTTCGTGATGGCGTCGGTGGCGCTGGCCTGGTGGGCATCGCCGTGGTGGCTGCTGTTCACGGCGTTCGTGGGCTTCAACCTGTTTCAATCGAGCCTCACCGACTTCTGCCCCCTGGAGCGCGTCCTGGGGCGGCTCGGCGTCGCCGGCTGCACGCCGCGCTGAGCGCGGGGTTGATCGCCATCGGGGGACCGGTGCATGATCAACCACATCGTCAGATGGTCAATTCACACCGGCCAGAGTGCCCTCGCATGAGCAACGCCAAAATGACCCCGGAACTGCTCGCGCTGATCGCCGACCGCTTCAAGGTGCTGGCGGAACCGGCACGGCTGCAGATCCTTCAGGCCCTACGCGCCGGCGAACGCTCGGTGAGCGACCTGGCCCACGACACGGGCCTCGGGCAGGCGAACCTGTCCAAGCACCTGCGGAGCCTGTACGACGGCGGCTTCGTGGAGCGGCACCGCGAGGGACTGTTCGTGATCTACCGGCTGGCGGACAAGGACGTCTTCCGGATCTGCGACCTGATGTGCGGCCGCCTCGAGGAGCTGAGCACCAAGCGAAGGAAGCTGCTGGCCACCCGATAGCCGATGGAGAACGCGGAGATCGCCCGGCTGTTCCGCGAGATGGCGGAGCTCCTCGAAGTCCAGGGGGCGAATACGTTCCGCATCCGGGCCTACCGCAACGCCGCCCGCGTGATCGAGGAGCACGCCGAGCCGATTGCGGAGTTGCTCCAGCACGACGGAAAGAAGCTGCAGGAACTGCCGGGCATCGGCGCCGACCTGGCCGGAAAGATCGAGGAGATCGTCCGCACCGGATCGCTGCGGGCGCTGAAGGACGCGAAGCGCGAGGCGCCGCCGGGCGCCGTGGAACTGATGCGCGTGCCCGGCATCGGCCCCAGCCGCGCGCGCACCCTGTCGGCCGAACTCGGCATCCGCTCCGTGGCCGGACTCGCGCGAGCCGCGAAGGCCGGAAAGATCCGTACCCTGTCCGGATTCGGCGCCGCCAGTGAGAAGAAGATCCTCGCCGAACTCGCGGCCCGCTCGGGCGGCGAACAGCGCATCGCGCGCGCGACCGCGGCCCAGTACGGCGAATCGATGCTCGCCTACCTGCGCGACTTCCGGGGCGTCGACCGCGCCGACATCGCCGGCAGTTTCCGGCGCGGACGTGAGACGGTGGGCGACCTCGATATCCTCGTGGAATGCGCGGACGGGCAGGCCGTCTCCGACCACTTCGTGGCCTTTCCCGAAGTCCGCGAGGTGCTGGCCCACGGCCCCACCAAAGCGTCGGTCGTCCTGCGGTCCGGACTGCAGATCGATCTCCGGGTACTCGACGCCGCCTCGTACGGCGCCGGGCTCTACTACTTCACGGGCTCCAAGGCCCACAACATCGCGGTGCGGCGCCTGGGGCAGAAGCGCGGCCTCAAGATCAACGAGTACGGCATCTTCCGTGGCCGGACGCAACTCGGCGGCCGGCATGAGATCGACGTCTTCAAATCCGTCGGACTGCCCTACATCCCTCCGGAGCTGCGCGAGGACCGCGGCGAGATCGAAGCCGCGCGAAAGAAGCGGTTGCCGGCGCTCGTGACGCTCGACGACATCCGCGGCGACCTCCAGATGCACAGCACCGACAGCGACGGCCGCGCGTCGCTCGAGGCGATGGCCGAGGCCGCCGAGGCGATGGGATACGAATACATCGCGATCACGGACCACGGTCCGATGCTGCGGATGGTGCAGGGACTCGACGACGCCGGGTTCCGGCGCCAACGGAAGCGGATCGACAAGCTCAACGCAAAGCTGCGGAAGCTCACCGTGCTGGCGGGGGCCGAGGTGGACATCCATCCCGACGGCACGCTCGACCTCAAGGACGAGACGCTGGCGGCGCTCGACATCGTATTCGTGGCGCTGCACGCGAAGCTCGATCTCGAGCCGGGGAAACAGACCGAGCGCGTGCTGAAGGCGCTCTCCCATCCGCACGTCGACGTATTCGCGCACCCCACGGGCCGCCTCATCAACGGCCGCCGCGGCGCACGGTTCGACTTCGACCGCGCGGTGAAGGCCGCCGTGGACCACGGCGTGATGCTCGAGGTCGATGCGCAACCGGAGCGGCTGGACCTCGACGACGTGTCGGTGCGGGCCGCGATCTCGGCGGGTGCCCGCATCATCATCGACACCGACGCGCACGCGCCGGCCGAACTGCGGTTCATGCGATGGGGCGTGGACCAGGCGCGGCGCGGGTGGGCGGAAAAGGGCGACGTGGCGAACACGCGGCCGCTGTCGCGATTCGTGAAGCTGCTGCACGCCGAACGCTGAGCCGGCGGCGGCGGCCGGCGGCCGGCGCGCGGCGGTCGCGACTACCGCGACCCGGCCCCGGCCCCGGCGTCCCCGAGCAGCTTGAGGAATTGGCGCTCGCTCAACTCTCGCACCCCGTACTTCCGGGCGTCCGCCAGCTTCTCGCCGGGCGACGTGCCGACGACCACGAAGTCGGTGCCCGGCCCCACGCTCTCGCCCACGCGGCCACCGATCGACTCGACGCGTTTCCTGGCCTCGGACCTGGTGAGGGCCGCGAGGGCGCCGGTGAACACGAGGTGCTTGCCCGACAGCGGCCCCCGGCGTTTCGGTTCGCCCGTGACCTCGACGCCGGCCTTCAGCAGGCGGTCGATCACCCGCTTCGTGCGGCGGTCGTGGAAGAACGCGTACACGTCCGCCGCTCGCTTCTCGCCCAGACGGGGCGTGTGCACCAGGTCGTCCCTGGTCGCTTGGCGCAGGGCGTCGAGTGAGCCGAACCGGTCGGCGAGATCGCGGGCCACCGTGCCCCCGATGCCGGGGATGCCCAAGCCGTACAGGAAGCGATGCAGGGGGAGCGTGCGCGCCGCGGCGATCTCCTCCACCAACTTGCGAGCCGACTTCTCGGCGAAACCCTCCAGCGTCAGGAGATCGGCCGCGGTGAGCCGGAAGAGGTCGGCCAGCTCGTCGACGAGTTCGTGGTCCACGAGCGCGTTGGCGGTCTCCTCGCCGATGCCCTGCACGTCGAGCGCCCCCTCGGAGGCGAAGTGCTGCAGCGACCGCTTGAGCTGCGCCGGACAGCCGAACCGGTTGGGACAGGCGGTGGTCGGCCCGTCGGTCACCACCGGCGTGCCACACGCCGGGCAGCGACTGGGCATCCGAAACGGCCGCTGCCGCGTGCCGCCCCTGCGCGGCAGGACCTCGACGATTTCCGGAATCACGTCTCCCGCCCGGTAGACGCGAACGGTGTCACCCACGCGAATGTCGCGCCGCTTGACCTCCGACGCATTGTGCAGGGTGGCCCGCGACACGGTCACCCCGCCCACCTCCACGGGTCGCAGGAGCGCCACCGGAGTCAGCACGCCGGTGCGGCCCACCTGTACGGTGATCGCCTCGACGCGCGTGACCTCCACCCGCGGCGGGAACTTGTAGGCCAGCGCCCACCGGGGGTGGTGGCCGGTGGCACCCATGCGGCGACGGGCCGCGAGGTCGGTGACCTTGATGACGATGCCGTCGATCTCGTAGCCCAGCCGGTCGCGGCGCTTGGCCATTGCGGCGTGGTAGCGTTCGATGTCGCGCACGGTGCGGGCCGACTCGGTATGGTCGGTGGTGCGCAGCCCCCAATCACGCAGCGCCTCCAGGATTTCGGTGTCGTCGGTGAACTCGGCGCCATCCACGGCCAGGATCTCGTAGGCGATGAAGCGAAGGGGGCGGGCGGCGGTTATGCGCGGATCGAGCTGGCGCAGGGATCCGGCCGCGGCGTTGCGCGGGTTCGCGAACGGTTCCTCGTCGCGCTGCACGAGTTGCCGGTTGAGGCGCTCGAAGCCCTGGAGCCCCATCATGATCTCGCCGCGGAGGGAGAGAAATTGCGGCACCGGCCGTGCGCCGCCCCGCAGCGTCAGCGGAATCGACGGGATGGTGCGCACGTTCGCCGTCACCCCTTCGCCTTCGGTCCCGTTGCCGCGGGTCACGGCCCGCACCAGCCGGCCGCGTTCGTACACGAGTTCCATGGACGCGCCGTCGAGCTTGGGTTCGAGCAGGTAGTGGAGCTTCGGGCCCAACGCCTTGCGCATGCGTTGGTCCCACCGGACCACCTCGTCGCGGTCGCGCGTGGAGTCGAGGCTGATCATCGGCGCGGCGTGGCGGAGCGTCTCGAAGGCGCCGGTGGGCGTGCCGGCCACGCGCTGCGTGGGGGAGTCCGGCGTGACGAGGTCCGGGTGCGCGGCCTCGAGCTTGCGCAATCGCACCATGAGGCGGTCGTACGCGTCGTCGGAGATGGAGGGGCGATCGCGCACGTAGTAGAGATAATCGTGCCGGCGAATCTGCTCGCGCAGTCGTTCGGCCTCGGCGCGGGCATCGCGCCTGCGAGCGGGCATGAGGGCCTCGGCAGAGTGTAAGACGCGGACGGCGGCTCGCCCAGGAAATCTGGGAGCCGGGGCGCCGAACCGCGAGCGGGCCCCGCGCAACTCGATTCCTATTGGTGGCGGATCGTGCTATATTTGGTGAGCGTCTGAACCTCCCTCGGGAAACGAATCCCACCGAGGCCCTCACGACGCTGCCGCGACGACACGTCCATTCATCGGTCGGACCCGTGCCGTCGCTTCCCGTCTTCGGAGGTTTCTTTTCGGGAGGACCACACCATGAATACCCCCACGACGAGCGGTCTCGTAGAAGATCTGCTCCGCCAGGCCGGCCGGGAACGGCGTCGCGTGCGTGCCACCTTCCGTTTTCACGGGGAGTCGGGCATGAAGGAAGTCGAGCGACACTGGGAACCGTACGCGATCCACGATGGCCACGCGGTCGTCTTCTCGTACTTCCGGAACGAGTTCCGGACCGTTCCGCTCAAGCACATCGTGAACGTCGAGATCCACGAACGGCAATTCGAGCCGCGACGGCCGATCGAGCTGTAACCCGCACCACCCCGCATCCTCCTGTCGGGCATCACCGAGCCGTCATTCGGTGAGGCGCCCGGCAGTCGAGAGCGACCCCTCAAATCCTATGATTTCAGCGTTTCGCCCAGATCCGACAGGCGGGCGAACACGCGCACGCCCGCCGGCTCCAGATCCTTGCCCAGCCCGGCGGTGCCCGCTCCACCGACCACCAACGACACGCCGGCACCCAGGCGGGCCCGCAGCGTGTCGAACGCCTGCAGCAGTTGGCGCCGATCCATCGGCGACACGACGCTGATCGCCACCACGCGCGCCCGCGTGGCCAGTGCCGCGTCGGCGATGTCGTCAACCGGGAGATCGGCGCCCAGGTAGGTGACGGCCCATCCCTGCGCCATCGCGACCGCGGCCACGAACAGCGCTCCCACCTCGTGGCGCTCGCCGGCCAGCGTGCCCACCACCATCCGCGGTGCGTCGGCGGGCGACGACCCGAGCGGCATCGCCCCGATGACGGTCCGGCGCACCGTGGAGGTGGCCAGGTGCTCCTGCGCAACGGTGATCCGCCCCGCGTGCCACTCGTCGCCGACCCGCCGCAGCAGCGGCGCCCCCACGGCAGTGATGAAATGCACGAGCCCCAGCTCCGCCACCACCCGATTCAACACCCACTCGAGTCCGGCGCCTTCGAATGCACGCACGAGGGCCAGAGCGCGGGCCACCGTTTCGCTTCCCGATTCGGCGTCGGGAAGCTCCGCGGCTTCCACGCGCGCGCGGGCGCTCGCGTCCTCCTCCACCATCCGCGCCAGATCGCCGGTGGACAGGCCGACCACCTGCGAAATGCCACGGCCGGGAATCGTCGCCAGCCGGAGCAGCCGCAGCCGCTCGATGTCGTCGTCGGAGTAGAGCCGCTGGTGCCCTTCCGACCGCTCCGGGGACACGGCACCGTAGCGGCGTTCCCAGACCCGAAGGACGTCGGGAGTGAGCCCGGTACGCTCGGCGGCTACCCCAATGGGGTGCCGGTGAAGCGATGACTCGCGCGTATCGGCCATTCGGCATGATGATGCTATGTCCATGTTATGTCAACACGAAAATATTGACATTCCATTGACTGCATGCCAGACCGCAGTGGTCACGGACCATGGGGCCTGGGGTGACTTCGGCACGGGATCAGCCTGGCGGCCGGCGGCGGGCCCGGAGGTGGGGGACGGGCGGCGGACCCGGGGGCGCGGGCGGGTCCCGTCATCGACAGAGTCCTTGTGCCGGAGGGGTGGGGCCGGGGGCCCGGCTTCTATAGAATTCTTGAACGGCGGAGCCGCACTCGGGTGGCCCTGCCACCCCCCTTTGACTTTGTCAGTGTTTCCCCCACACGGGCTCGGGCGCTTGCTGATGGCGGGGCCCAATGTCGAGTCTTAGCATCAGCTTGTGTTTGTTGGGCTATCCAAACATCCCGGACCCATGGTGACTTCACAATCTGAGTTGGCGCTCGAAGCCCAGGGGGTTGCTCGCCGGTTCGGCGCGCGTTGGGTGCTCCGGGGCGTTTCGATCGAGCTCGGGCCCGGGGAGATCGTCGGACTTCTCGGTGCCAACGGCAGCGGCAAGACCACGCTGCTCCGCATTTTCGGCACGCTGCTCAAGCCGACGGCCGGCACCGCCCGGATCTACGGACACGACGTGGCGCGCGAAACCGACGCCGTGCGCTCGGAACTCGGCTTTCTGGCCCACACCCCGGGACTCTACGACGACCTGACGGCGCGGGAGAACCTGCGCTTCGGCGCGATGATGCTGGGGCTTCCGGAAGGGAAGAACCTCGACGCGGCGCTGGAGCGCGTGGGTCTGGGTCACGTGATCAACGAGCGCGTACGGGGATTCTCGGCGGGCATGCAGCGGCGTCTGGCGATGGCGCGCCTGTTGCTGCGCCACGCCCGGGTCCTGCTGCTCGACGAGCCCTACAGCAATCTCGACACCGCGGGCATCAAGCTGATGAACGAGATCATCGCCGAAGCCGGCGCCGCCGGCGGGGCGGCCCTCGTGGTGCTCCACGAACTGGCGCCCGCCGCCGGAGTGCTCGACCGGACGATCACGATCGTGAACGGGCGGGTAGCCGATTCGCGGCCGGCGCCGATTCCGCGGGTGCGGGCCGGGAGCGGGGCGCGCGCCACGGTGAGCGCGGGGGGCGGTGTCTGATGGCATTCCGCGACGACGTGCGCCGCATTCGCGCGATCGCCTGGAAGGATCTGACCACGGAACGCCGTTCCAAGGCAGGCTTCAACAGCGTGGTCGCGCTCGGCGTGACGATTCTCGTGCTGTTCGGGTTCGCCCTCGGCCCCGATGCGCAGGCGCTGCGCGACGCGGCCGCCGGCGCCCTCTGGCTGTCGGCCCTGTTCGCCGGCGTGCTGGCGTTCAATCGCAGCTACCAGGTGGAGTTGGAGAGCGGCGCCCTCGATCAGCTGCTCCAGTACCCGGGGCCGCGCTGGGTGATCTACGTGGGCAAGCTGATCGCCAACTCGCTGTTCGTGGGCCTGATGCTCGTGATCGTGGTGGCGGTGGGGATCGCGCTCTTCCAGGTGCGGATTCCACAGGCCTGGCCGTCGCTGATCGGCGTGTTCGCGATGGGCGCGCTGGGGCTGGTGGTCCTCGGCACGTTCTACGCCGCGATGGCGAGCCGGAGCCGGGCTCGCGAGGTGCTGTTGCCGCTGCTGCTCTTCCCGATGCTGGTGCCGGTGCTGCTGGCCGCGATCTCGGCCACCAAGGCCCTGCTCGTGGGGGACATGATGCACGAGGCGGGGGCCTGGATCAAGCTGCTCGCCGCGTACGACCTCATCTTTCTCGTCGCCACTCTCTGGGCCTTTGAATATGTCATCGAAGTCTGAGGCGAACTCCATGACTGCTGACGTTGAGACCGTACAGGTTCCCCGCGCCGGCGGATGGGCCGCGTTCGGGGCGGTGAGCATCATCGCACTGATCGCCACCCAGGTATTCGCGTTCGTGTCCTCGCCGCCCGACGTCAACATGGGGCAGCTGGAAAAGATCCTGTACGTGCACGTGCCGGCGGCCTGGGTGATGTTCCTCTGTTTCGCGGTCGTGCTGGTGTACAGTCTTCGATTCCTGTGGAAGGGGCGTGAGGAGGACGACCTGCTCGCCGCCGCGGCCGCCGAGGTCGGGGCTATCTTCAACGGGTTGACGCTGATTCTGGGGATGATCTGGGGCAAGCCGGCGTGGGGGGTGTGGTGGGTGTGGGACGCCCGCCTGACGTCGACGCTGGTGCTCTTCCTGGTGTTCGTGGGGTATCTGGCCCTGCGGGCGTTCGTGGAGGATCCGCAGCGGCGCGGCCAGTGGAGCGCGGCCGTCGGGATCCTCGGGGCGCTGAACGTCCCGATCGTCTGGATGTCCGTCACCTGGTGGCGCACGCTCCATCAGATGCCGTCGAGCATGCAGTCGATGGCGAAGATCTACTGGGTGGGGATGTTCGCGAATTTCGGCGCCATGGTGCTGGTGATGGTGTACTTCATCCGGCGCCGGTACGAGGCCGCCGCCGTCATCCGGGCAGCGGAGCACGCGGCGCAGGCCGAGGCGCTGGGAGGGGACGCGTAATGGAAGCATCGAACTGGAGTTTCGTCACCGCGGCCTACGTCGTCACGTGGGTGCTGATCGTCGGCTATCTGGCGTACAGCCAGCGGGTGCTGAACCGCGCCCGCGCCGAATACGAGCGAGTCACGGGCCACCGGCCCGGCGAAGGAGACGCAGCATGAGCAAGCGCAACTGGGCAATTCTGGTCGCGGTCATTCTGGTCGCGACGTTCGGATGGCTGCTGTACGGCGGCCTCAACAAGAACGTGGTCTTCTTCCTCACCCCCAAGGAACTGCTGGCCAAGGGCACGGACGGATACGACGTCCCCGTGCGACTGGGCGGCATGGTGAAGCCGGGCACGGTACAGTGGGACGAGAAGACGCTGCACCTGCAGTTCCAGGTCAGCGACGACTCGGGGACAGTGACGGTGCACGAGGTCGGCGCGCCGCCGCAGATGTTCCAGCCGGGCATGGGCGTGGTGGTCGAGGGCAAGTTCGGCCGCGACAACGTATTCCAGGCCACGAACCTGATGGTCAAGCACTCCAACGAGTATCACCCGCCCAAGCCGGGTGAGAAGCCGGAAGAGATGTACAAGACCCTGATCAAGGGATCGACGCCATGACGGGCATGTTCGCACACGACGCGCTGCTGGTCTCGCTCTTCGCGGTCCTGTTCGGCGCCGCCATCGGAACGCTGGGCATCCGGCAGCAGCGGCACGACTGGATCCAGCTCGCGTTCGGCACGGTATACGCAAACTTCGTGCTGGTCACCATTGCCGCGCTGGCGATGATCTACGCGCTGGTGACGCACGACTTCTCGGTTTCCTACGTGGCGCAGGTGGGGAGCCGCGAAACGCCGCTGTTCTACACCGTGATCTCGCTCTGGGGCGCGCTCGAGGGCTCGATCCTGTTCTGGGCCTGGGTGCTCGGCGCCTACTCCACGGCGGTGGTCTGGATCAACCGCAAGCGGCCGGGCAATCTCGTGCCCTGGGCGGCGGTCACGCTGCTCGTGGTCGCGCTGTTCTTCTCGATCCTCCTGGTGGGCCCGGCGAATCCGTTCCATTCGGTGTTCCCAGTGCCGGCCAACGGACCGGGCCCGAACCCGCTGCTGCAGAATCACATCCTGATGGCGGTGCACCCGCCACTCCTGTACCTCGGCTACGTGGGGATGTCGGTGCCGTTCGCATTCGCGGCGGGCGCGATGTTCTCCGGCGAGGTCGCGTCGGACGACTGGATCAAGATCTCACGCACCTGGACGATGATCGCCTGGGGCTTCCTCTCGGCGGCCATCATCGCCGGCATGTGGTGGTCCTACGAAGTCCTCGGATGGGGCGGCTACTGGGCCTGGGACCCGGTCGAGAACGCGTCGTTCCTGCCCTGGCTCACGGCCACGGCGTTCCTGCATTCGGTGATGGTGCAGGAACGGCGGGGCATGTTGAAGCTCTGGAATCTGAATCTGATGGTCGGCACGTTCGTGCTCACCATCCTCGGCACCTTCCTCACGCGGTCGGGCATCCTGAGTTCGGTGCACGCGTTCACGACCGGCACCATCGGCTACTACTTCCTGGCGTTCATCGCGGTCGTGCTGGTGTGGGCGCTGGCGATGGTGGGCGGCGTGTCGGACAAGCTGCGCACCAAGGGGCACCTCGAATCGGCGACCTCACGCGAAACGGTCTTCCTGCTCAACAACCTGTTTCTCACCGCGTTCTGCTTCACGGTGCTCGTGGGGACGCTCTTCCCCCTCATCGCCGAGGCGGCGCGGGGAGTGAAGGTCACGGTGGGCCAGCCGTTCTTCGACAAGATGACGCTCCCGATGATCACGGCCCTGATCTTCCTGGTGGGCGTGGGTCCGGCGCTTCCCTGGGGAACGGCGTCGCGTGACGTGCTCAAGCGCAAGCTGCTGCCGCCCATCGGCGGCGCGGTGGTGATGGGCGCGATCGGCCTCCTGGCCGGGGCCCGGAATCCGTATGCCGTGCTGATCTTCGCCTTCGTCGGCTACTCGGGGTTCGCCAACCTTCGCGAGTACTGGATCGGGATGAAGGCCCGTCATTCGGCGCACGGCGAGAATTGGGGCCAGGCGCTGACGCGGCTGGTGGGTGGGAATCGCCGCCGCTACGGCGGCTACGTGGCCCACCTCGGCGTGCTTCTGGTGGCGTTGGGTATCGCCGCGTCGCAGAGTTTCCGCGCCGAGCGCGAGGCGACGCTCAAACCGGGCGAGACCCTCACCGTGGCCGGGCACACGGCCCGGCTCAAGGAAGTGTGGGGCCGCCAGGAACCGCAGCGCGCGGTGATCGGCGCTACCATGGAAGTGATCGAGAACGGCAAGGTGGTCGCGACGGCCGATCCGCGGATGAACTTCTACCCGACGCAGTCCGCGCCGGTGCCGACGCCGCAGGTGATCAGCTCGATCAGCGGTGACCTGTACTTCAACATGATGGCGTTCGACCAGAACGGAGCGCACGCGACGGTGAAGCTCATCGTGCAGCCGCTGGTGCCGTGGATCTGGTTCGGCGGCGGTGTGGTGGTGCTCGGCGCCATCATCGGGGTGTTCCCGAAGCGCAAACGGCGCACGGCGCCGGCCACGGCCCGACAGCCGGTGCCGGCCGTGCCCCTGCCGCTGCCGACCGCCGGGGGAGGCGAGGTATGAACTGGAAACGTGCCACGATCGCGGCGCTGTTCGCGGTGCCGCTGATCCTGCTCTTCGCGTGGGGGTTCACGAAGGACCCCAACAACATTCCGTCGCCCCTGCCCGGCCGCATGGCCCCCGACTTCTCGCTGCCGGTGTTCGCGCCGGGTGAGGCGCCCACCACGTTGCCGGTGGGCGACACGGTGCACCTGGCCAGCCTGCGCGGACAGGTCGTGGTGCTGAACTTCTGGGCCTCGTGGTGTCTCTCCTGCCGCGACGAGCACCGAGAACTGAGTGCCTTCGCGCGCCGCTACGCGGACAAGCCCGTGCACTTTCTGGGCGTCCTCTACAACGACTTCCCGACCCCGGCCATCAACTGGATCCAGGAGATGGGGGGCCAGCAGTATCCGTCGGTGAACGACGCCACGGCGCATACGTCCATCGACTACGGGCTCTACGGCGTTCCCGAGACCTACTTCATCGACGGGGCCGGGCGCGTGGCGTACAAGCAGACCGGCCCGGTCACGGACGCCATTCTGACGAAGATCGTCGATTCGTTGATCGCCGCGCTGCCGGCGCCGGCCAAGGCCGGAGCGGCCGCCGATTCGGCGGTGCCCGCGCTCAGGCCGGCCGGCGCCGCGTCCAAGGGGACGCCATGAGCCGTCCGTCGCGCCGCTGGCCCGGCCTGCTGTCGCTGGCGATGCTCACGCTCGCCGCCGGCCCCTCGCTCCGGGCCCAGGGAACGCCGCCGATGGTCGCCGATACGGCCGCGCACTCCATCCACTCGCCGACGATGTCGGACTCGGCGCTCGACGCCAGAACCACGGCCGTGGCCTCGGAGCTCCGGTGCCCCGTCTGCCAGGGCGAGTCCATTCAGGACTCGCCGTCCGAACTCGCGGGCGAGATGCGCAATCTGGTCAAGACGCAACTCGCCGCGGGCAAGACACCCGCCGAGGTGAAGGCCTACTTCGTCTCGAAGTACGGCGAGTGGATCCTGCTGGACCCCAGGGCGCACGGGTTCAATCTGGTACTGTACGCGGCGCCGTACGTGCTCCTGCTCGCGGGGCTCGGGGTGATCGTGGTGGCGGTGAAGCGCTGGACCCGGGGTGGCGAGGACGCGGAACCGCAGGACGGCGCGGCGTCGTAGCGGCGTCAGGCCCCGCCGGCGCGGGGCCGGGACGGCGGCCATCGGGGCGTACCGGCGACGAAGGGGCGGAGCGATCGTGTGTGATCGCCCCGCCCCTTCGATATCGCCCCCGTCCCCATCCCCAAGTCTGTCGCGCGTTCCCCGGTTCGCCGGGTGCTACCCGTCCGGCCTCAGAGCGTGGGCCGCAACGTCCGCAGGGCGCCGGGGCGGAAGGTGAACGTCAGCGTGAAGAACTGCGCGTTGTAGTTCTGATAGTTGTTCCCCAGGAACACGAAGTTGCCGGTGGACGGCTTGAGCGTTCCCGTTTCGTAGTCGTTCTGCGAATAGAGTTCGTTCTGATACCGCGCCGTGAACGACCAATCGGTGGAGAGCCGGTACTGCAGGTACAGGCTCAGCGGCTGCAGGCTCTCGGTGACCATCGGGAAGTCGTAGGCCAGGGCCGCGGTGTTGCGGCTGGCCGTTCCGCCCGACGGCGTCGTGGGGTTGTAGTTGAAGATGTGCACGTGGGCGCGTGACAACTCGAAGCTCCCGCCGCCGGTGAGCCGGTCGGGGACGAATTCGGCCGTGAAATTGACCCCCATCGTCGTGATCACGTCCTGATTGTTGTTGACGTAGATGTAGGTCGGATTGTTCGGCTGGTCACCGGACCGATACTGCGACTGGAGCCGGTTGTAGTACATCTCCCGGGTCAGATCGGCGCCGAGCGTGAATGCCTGATCCGGCATCCAGACGATATCGCCCGATGCCACGGCGCTCCGGTCGCTCTGCAGGCCGAACGGCGAATTGACGTATTCGTCGTGCCCGACGTCCCACGATCCACTGAGGGAGATCTCGTCGAGCGGCATGAGCGTGGCCATGAGGCTCGTGCTCGTCCGGTCGCGATCCGCTTCGTCGAACCGGCGGAAGGCCTGGTTGTCCTCGGCCGGTTGCTGTGTGTAGTCGGAGCCCCGCCGGCGCGCGGTGGCGTACGTGGCGCGGAAGCTCGCCCAGTACAGACCGGTCAGATCGATGCTCACGTGCGGCGACGTTTCATTGACCCGTGCCCGGTCGCGGACCTCGGCGTCGCGTTTCATGCCGTTCCAGTTCAGGCCGACGTTCAGGGCTACCGGTGAGAGCAGGCGCCAGCGCACGCTGGCGTCGCCGTTGGTGCGCGTGTACGGCATTCGATCCACGGTCACGTTGGTATCGATAGTGCGGTCGGCGACGACGACGATCGGCATCGTCTGGTTGGCCACGTGGTCGGTGAAGTCATAGCTGCGGTAGTGCGCGGCGACGGTCACGTTCCGCCAGGGGCGGCTGGTCACGCCTCCACTGAGCACCGTCGTGTGGGCGTCGGCGCCCAACGACGGCGGGATCTGCGCCAGCAGCGGATCGGTGATCGCGGTATTGACGGTCCCGCCGATGAACCGGGCATTCTGGCGCCATGTAGCATACGACGCGGCCGCCGTGAGCCGTGTGGACGACGGCAGATTCAGCCCCCCGATCACCGTGCCGGTGTGGGCCACGTTGTTCGGCGCTCCCCCCATGCGCCCACGCGCCGCCTGCGCGACGGCGTCGGTGGACACCTGTGGATTGTCGACGGTGATCGATGGAATCGAGTTCTGGAACACCGAGAGATCGTACGTCGCCATCACCTGGTACCTGGTGACCGCATAGCTCTCGGAGAGCTTCATCTCGCTCACCGTCTGATCGATGGGCGCCAGAAATTCCGCAGCCGGCCCCGACGACCCGCGGAACGTCATGCTCTGCGGGATATCGCCCGTCTTCGCGATCCGCGTGAAATCCGCCTTGAAGTCCCATTGCTGCGACGGGGTGAGGGCGACCGAGAGTTTGACTGGATTCCAGATCGCGCGCACCGGGGTGAGATACGGCGCCGCGTTGAAGGCGTTCGAATCGGGGCGGGGCGTGGCGAGCCGAAGGATTCCCGGACTCGTCTCCCGATACCACGAGCGGGCCGTGGTGGAATACGTATGCGGAATCCGATCCCACTCCAGCCGCACGTCGTAACGACCGGGTTCGAGCGTGCGGAGATGCAGACTCTGGTCGAGCTGCCCCACGTTCCGGGCGTCGAGCGACGACTTGTGGAAACCGTCAGGCGTGTAGTTGAGGTTGAACGACGGCACGACGAGTCCGGCCTTGACGTCGCGATATTCGAAGAACTTGCCGCGTTGCCGCGGCGTGAGCGGATCGATGAACGGGCGAATACCGAATTCGCCGGCCATCGTGAGGCCGTGGCTCGTGTCTGGGGGCGCCAGCGTGGTGTCGGGCCGGGCGCCCTGGGCGGCGGCGGACCGGGCCGGCATCAGCGCGGCCGCGGCGGCTACGAGACACGCGGCAGCGAATGCTCTGGTGTGCATCGTCTCTCTCCTGTCGCGCATCGCGCTATCTGACGAAGAATTGGCCCGAGGGATTGTTCGAGCCGTGGATGTTGATGTGGCAGTTCGAGCACTGGCGGTTGAAGACGAACTGGAAGTCGGAGGCCAGACTCGGGTTGCGAGGTTGAATCGGATGGCCGGTTCCGGCGTGGCACTGCTGGCAGAGCCGCGGGCGCGACATCTTGAGCATGTTGTCGTGCGGGGTCCCGTGGGGATCGTGACAGTTGGCGCAGTTCTCGGTCACCGGGGCGTGCTCCCACAGATACGGCCCGCGCTTGTCGGCGTGGCACGAGAAGCAGGTCTCGTTCACCGAATTGGCGGCGAGGAGCGCCGGACCGGCGGAGCCGTGCGGATTGTGGCAACTGGTGCACTCGATCTTGTTGTTGGCCACCGGCATGTGCGCGAACTGCATCTGCTTGGCCTTCTCCGCCGGATGGCAACGGCCGCAGGTCTCCAGCTCCGTGGGCGTGCGGAGATTGGCGCGCTCCGACTCGGCGTGCATGAGCGTGTGGCAGTCGGTGCAGGCAACGTCGTTGGACTCGTGCGTACTGCCCTTCCAGAGCATCCGTGCCGTCTTTTCATGGCATTGCAGGCACTGGGCGTTCTGCACGGCCACCGGCGACGGGTGCTTGCCGTTGAAGGTGATCAGGCCGCCGCGATCGTCGGCGCCCGACTCGACGTGCGCCTTCGTGGGACCGTGGCAGACCTCGCACCCCAGCGCCTCGTGCTCGCTGCGCGGATGCTTGAGAAGCAGCGTGCCCTTGTTGGTGGCACTGAACTGCGCGGACTCCTTCTTGTGGCAGTCGGCGCAGGATGCGCTGCCGGCGTAGCCGGCCGGAACGACGTGCCCCGGCGTGGGCTGTTGGGCCGGTATCGCGGGAGCGGCGAACGCGAACGCCATTCCGACGGCGAGCGCCCGCATGAATGGATGGCTCGGCATCTCACGTCCTCGACCGCCCGGACGTGCGGCGGCTGCGTGGGGGGAGGGATGGGTGCGGCGAACGAAGGGGGCGTTCATCGGTCAGTGCTTGGCGCCGATCTCGTGGACATACGCGGCCACGGCCTGCATCTCGTCCGGCTTCAGTTCCTTGGCGAACGACTTCATGTCCTCGTTCTTGCCGTGCGTCAGGATCTTCACGATCGAGTCCTGCGAGTGCGCGGCGATGAACTCGGCGTTGAAGACCGGCAGTTTGGGGTACTTCGCCTTCATCGCCTTGGGCGGCACGCCGATCACGCCGTGGCACTTCCGGCAGTGCTCGTTGTACAGCGCCTTGCCGTCCGGTGCCTGGGCGGCGGGGGGAACGGAGGACGCGGCGGCGGTGACGAGCGCCAGGCCGAGGATCAGCAGCGGTGTCTTCATGGTTGCTCCTGGAGCTTCTTCGGCTCAGGGAAAGTGTCGACGAACTGGGGTTCCTTCGCGTCGCCGTTCGGCCCGCGCAGGGTGGCCAGATACTGCGAGATCTCCTCGATCTCCTCATGGGTCAGCGTCGGGGGGCCGAACGCCGGCATCTTCGAATCCGGATGCATGCGCGACGGGTCTTCGAGGAAGCTGTGCATCCAACTCGCCGAGTGGCGGAGGCCGACCTCGGTGAGGTCCGGCGCGTCGGGCACGTCGGAGTTCTTGTCGGGCGCCGAGATGCCGGCGACCGCGTGGCAGCTGCCGCACTGCTGCGCCTTGAACAGGGCGCGGCCGGCGCGCTGGACCGAGTTCAACGGATGTCCCACTTCGGGAGGGATGGCGGGCGGTTCGTCGCGCACCGACGCGCCGATGAGGAACGCCGACGCCCCGAGCACGCCGAACAGGGCGATCCGGGCCATCGGACGGTGGGCGAGCATACGGCGGCTGCGCTTGTCGAAGAACGGCAGCATGAGCAACACGAGGACGAGCAGGGCCGGCAGGCCCGCCGCCACGGCCGCTTCCATCGAACCCGGCACCAGCTTCAGCAGCTGATAAAAGGGGAGGAAGTACCACTCGGGACGCGGCACGTACGTGGTGTCCGCGGGATCGGCCGGCGGTTCGAGGCCCGCTCCCGCAAAGTGCGCGAGCAGCAGCAGAATGCCGATCACGCCCACCGCGACGACCATGTCCTTGACGATGATGTTGGGCCAGAACGGCACGCCCTCGCCTTTCGAGCGGGCGTAGGTGTCGCCGTAGTAGGCGGGATAGGCCGGGTCGTCGGTGCGCGCGGGCGCGTCCTTCTCGAGCACGTGGGCGCGCGGCGCGATCCCCTGCCGCACCACGAGCGTGAGATGCAGCAGGACCACCGAAACCAGCAGCACGGGAAGCACGAGCACGTGCAGGGCGTAGAAGCGCGCCAGGGTGGCCGCCCCGAGCTGCGCCCCGCCGCGCAGGAGCTTCACCAGCAGTTCGCCGACGATCGGCGTCGTGCCGGCGATGTTCGTCCCCACCTGGGTGGCCCAGTACGCCTTCTGATCCCACGGCAACAGATAGCCGGTGAAGCCGAAGCCCATGACGATGAAGAAGAGGCCCACGCCCAGCACCCAGTTCACTTCACGCGGGTACTTGTACGATCCCATGGTGAACACGCGGATCATGTGCGCGAGCACCAGCACCACCATCGCCGAGGCTCCCCAGTGGTGCATGCCGCGCACGAGCGCTCCACTGAGCACGTTGTGCTGGATGTACTGGATGCTGTCGTACGCATGGTCGGGCGAGGCCGAGTACGACATGGCGAGGACGATCCCGGTGACGACCTGGACCATGAACACGGTGAGGGTGGCGCTGCCCAGCGTGTGCCACCAGGTCAGGCCACCCGGCATCTTGCGATCGAGGAGCGCCTTGCGGGCGCCGAGCAGATCGACGCGTTCGTCGAGCCAGCGGATGATGCGTCGCATGGCTCAGGCCTCGATCTTGTCGGAGACGCCGAGCCGGTAGTCGGCGTACTGCACGAAGACGGCGCTGTCGCGTATCTCCACCGGAAGCTCGTCGAGCGGACGCGGTGGCGGACCGGCGAGCACGGCTCCCGTCTTCACGTCGAACTGCCCGTGGTGGCAGGGACAGAAGAAGTCCTTGCGGTCCTTGTCGTACACGTAACTGCAGCCGAGGTGGGTGCAGTGGCCGTTGTACGCCTTGAACTTCTCGCCGTCTTCGGTATACAGCCACACACCGTTCAGGGCGCGCGTCTCCACCCAGGCGTCCTGCAGGGTCTGCACGAAGTTGACCCGCACCGGCACGCCCACGTCGAGCAGCGCGATGTCGTCGGCGACCTTGATCCAGGCGTCGTTCGTCTTGTGAATCAGCGCCGGAGACCCGAAGGCGCGGAGCACGGGAATGCCGACCATCGCGGCGCTGATCGCCGCCCCGATGCCGCTCACGCGCTGAAGGAACTTGCGGCGCCCCAATGGCGACGGGAGTTCCGGATCGTTGGTTGAATCGTTCGGACTGGCGGACAAGGTGACCTTCCCGTGGAAGTGGAAAGCGGACGCTTTGCGAGCACGTCCCACGGAGTCGCATGAGCAAGAGTGGGTCCCGACCGCGCCACGGACACCAAGGCGTTGTCCCGTCGGGAGTTATGAGCAGGAAGTTCCGCGAAACCCCCGACACTGGGTGGGTGGTTTCCCCCTCATCCGGTCGAATTTGGAGGGATAGCGTGGGGCAATTCCCCCAGGGCTCGAATCGCCGGAAATCGCCAACCCGTTGCAGGTAGTGGCGTTGAGGGTATCCGGCTTCGCGGCGCTGGACTTGCCTTGTGGGATGAGTGAGCAACGATCCCGTTCCGGAGCCGGCATGTCGGTCTGGCAATGGCTGCGCGCGAACATCCAGGAGCTGGCCCACAAGCACGGGGGCCGACTCAGCCGGCGGCTGCTGGTCTGGTTTCTGGTGTTCTCCCTGGTTCCGCTCCTCGCCACGAACGCGGTGGGCTACCAGCGCACGAAGGCCATCCTGGAGCAGATCGTGGACCGCTATCTGTCGGCGGTGGCCGAGGTGCAGGTCCAGCACGTGCGCGACCGGATCGACAATCACCTTCTGGTTCTGCAGGCCATCGTGGCCGGCAATCAGTTCCTTGCGGCGGGCGCGCTCCGGTTCGAGGGCTTTCCGGCGGGCCAGATGGGCGGGGTGGCCGACAGTACGGCGCTCGAGAACTTCCTGCTTCGGAAGCACGAGGAGCTGCCGATCTTCGACGTGATCGATCTGTTCACGCCGGATGGGCGGGTGATCGCGGCGGCGGGCAATCGCGACAACCTCGTGACCTCGCGCCCCGCCGACCTGCGCCGCGGATCGCTCTGGGCCACGTTGCGCGATGGGGCGCACGGCGCCGAGCCGATGTTCCGGATCGCGGTGCCGGTACGGACGCACGACGGGCAGACGGTCGCCTACCTTGGCGCCGCGGTCACGTTGGCGGAAAGCCACGAGTTTCTGGAGGTCCCGGAACACGTCGCCGGCCGTGTGGAGAGCTTCATCGTCGATGCCGGGGGCCGGCCGCTGTTCGTCTCGCATCCGCATGAGGCGATCGACTACGCCGAGGCGCTGGCGACGCCACTGCAGCGCATGAGCCCGGGCACGATCGCCGAGTACGCCGATCGCGAGGGCGTATCGGTGATCGGCACGGCGCTTCCGATCCCCGGCTATCCCTGGCGGTTCATCGCCGAGGTGCCGTCGGCCGAGGCGTTCGGCGAGTTGCACCAGTTGGGCATGCTATCCGTGATTCTCGAGTCGGTGTTCGTGGCGGTGTTGGTGGCGGTGGCCGGATTCGTGGCCTGGGATCTGGTGGCCCCCCTCGGCAAGCTGGTGCAGGCCACCCGCCTCGTGGCCCAGGGCGATCTCAACGTCCGCGTGACGGTACCCCAGCGCAACGAGTTAGGTGAACTCGGCCACGCGTTCAACGAGATGACGGCGGCGCTGGCGCAGACCACCGCGCACGTGGAGGAGCTGCACCGGCGCGAGATCGAACGCGCCTCGCAGCTCGCCACGGTGGGCGAGTTGGCGAGCGGGGTGGCACACGAGATTCGCAATCCGGTGGTCGGCGTCTCGAATGGGCTCGATCTCGTCCGCCGGCGCGTGGGCCAGGATCCCGTGCTCGAGCCGATCATCGAAGAGATGGGACATCAGTTGACGCGCATCCAGCAGACGCTGCAGGAGCTGCTGGCGTTCGCGCGGCCGGCGACGCCGACGCTGGCGCGGCTGAGCGGCAACAACCTCGTGGAGCGGGCCATCCGCCTGGTGCAGCCGGCGGCGGCGCGGGCCGGGGTGCGCGTGGAGGTGCACCTCGATCCGTTGCTGCCACGGTTCATGGCCGACGAGGACATGCTGCACCAGGCGCTGGTGAACGTACTCATGAACGCCCTCCAGGCCACGGCCCCGGGCGGACTGGTCACGGTGGCGACGCGTCGCTCGGGCGACGGCATCGAGATCGAGATCGCCGACACCGGATCGGGCATATCGCCGGAGCACGTCGAATTCGTGTTCCGCCCCTTCTATACGACCCGGCACACGGGCACGGGGCTCGGATTGCCGATCACGCGCCAGATCATTCAGCGCCATGGCGGCACCGTCGCGCTGACGAGCCGCGTCAACGTCGGCACGACGATCACGCTGCGGCTCCCCCTCCAGAACAGCGACGCCGCGCCGGCCCGTCGCGAGGTGACGTCCGAATGAACAAGCCGCGCATCGTGGTATGCGACGATGAGATGCTCATCCGCCTCTGGCTGACCGAACACCTGGCTGACGCCGGCATGCGGACCGAGGAAGCGCCCGATGGGACGGCGCTGCTGGCCGCGCTGCGGCGCGAGCCCGCCGACCTGGTGCTGCTCGACCTCCGGCTGCCCGACGGTTCCGGCATGGACTTCCTCCGGCAGGCCAAGGAGCTGGACCCCACACTGCCGGTGATCATGATGACGGCGTACGGCGAGGTGGAAACGGCGGTCTCGGCAGTCCGGGCCGGCGCGCACCACTTTCTGGAAAAGCCGATCGTGCTCTCCGAACTGATTCTGCTGATCCAGCAGGCGCTGGAAACACGCCAGCTGCGCGCCGACGCCGAGCGCTACCGCGACGGCTGCCGGTGGCAGTTCGCCGACGTGACGCTGGTTGGCCGCTCCGCGGCGCTCCGGCGGATCGCCGACCTCATCACCCGGGTCGCCGCCAAGGGGAGCACGGTGAACGTGCTCGTGCGCGGCGAGAGCGGCACCGGCAAGGGGCTGATCGCGCGCGCCATCCACGCCCGCGGCCCACGGCGCCACCAGCCGTTCATGAGCGTGAACTGCACGTCGCTGCCCGACCAGCTGGTGGAGAGTGAGCTGTTCGGACACGAGGCCGGCGCCTACACCGACGCGCGCGAGCTGAAGCGCGGGCTGTTCGAGATCGCGCACCGGGGCACGATCTTCCTCGACGAGGTCGGCGACATGCCGAAGCCGATGCAGGCCAAGCTGCTGCACTTCCTCGAGACCCACGAGTTCCGTCGCGTGGGCGGAACGCGCAGCATGGAAGTCGACGTCCACGTGCTCACCGCCACCAACCGTGACCTCGAGGATGCGGTGGCGAAGGGCGAATTCCGCGAAGACCTGTTCTACCGGCTCAACGTGCTTCCGGTCACGATCCCCCCGCTCCGCGAGCGGCCGGAGGACATTGCGCCGCTGGCCACGCACTTCGTGGAGATCCTGAGCCGGGAGCTGGGACAGCCGATGCGGGAGATCGCCGCCGAGGCGCTCTCGGCGCTGGAACACTACGCCTGGCCGGGCAACGCGCGCGAACTGGAGAACGTGCTCGAGCGGGTGCTGCTGCTCGAGGACGACTCGCTGCTTCGCCTGGAGCACCTGCCGCCGGAGTTCCAGGGGCTCGCCCCACAGCGCGGCAAGTCGTTCGTGCTGCCGGCGGCAGGCTTCAACCTGGAGGAGATCGAGCGCGAATTCATCAGCCAGGCGCTGGATCGCGCAGCCGGGAACAAGACCAAGGCCGCCCGGCTCCTGGGACTGTCGCGGGACACCCTGCGGTACCGCCTCGAGAAGTACGGCATTCGGAACTGAGCAGCGCCCCACCGGCCCCGGGCCGGGACGGCGGCCATCGGGGCGTGCCGGCGACGAAGGGGCGGAGCGATCGTGTGTGATCGCCCCGCCCCTTCGAAATTCTACTTCCTCACCGCCTCACCCCCCGACGATGCCCGCTATCACGTCGATGAATGCCGGCTTCGCATTGGGCAGTTCGGTGCGGTGCAGGGTCATGCCCAGTTCCCGGGCCTTGTCCCTGGCTTCGATGTCGATGTCGAACAGTACTTCCAGGTGATCGCTGACGAATCCGATGGGCACCTGGAGTACGTTCTTCACCCCTTCCGCCTTCAGCGTGTCGAGGTAGTCCAGAATGTCGGGACCGATCCAGGGCTCGCCGGTGCCGCCGGCGCTCTGCCAGGCACGGCGGAAGCCGGGGAGGCCGGCGGCCCTGGCCACCAGCTCGGCGCTCTCCTGGAGCTGCGATTCGTAGGGGTCGTTCCACGTCCGGATGCGTTCGGGAAGGCTGTGGGCCGTGAAGACGACCGTCACCGACCCGCGATCCTTCTCGGGGAACTGCGTGAGCCCCTGCTTCACCGTATCGGCCATGAACCGCACGAAATCCGGCCGCTCGTACCAGTGGTCCACGAAGGTGAACTCGAACGGATTGCCCAGCTCGGCCTGCTTCTCGTCGATGGCGTGGCGGTACTGGCCGATGCTCATCTTCGAGTAGTGGGGCGCGAGCACGAACGCGGTGAACTTGCGGATCCCGTCGTCGTACATGGTCTGCAACGCTTCGGCGATGTACGGATGCCAGTGCTTCATCCCCATGTACACCTTTCGCGTGTCGCCCGACGCCGAGAGCTTGTTCGCGAGCGCGTCGCGGACGTCCTCGGTGAGCTTGAGCAGCGGCGTGGAGCCGCCCACGCGCTCGTAGCGCGCCTTCAGGTTGGCCACCGCCGCCGGCGGTGGCGTGCGCCCGTGGCGGATGTGGGTGAAGTACGCCTCGACGTCGTCGAGGGTACCGGGGGTGCCGTACGCGAGCACCAGTACTGCGTTGTCGTTCTCCATCTAGCGGCCTCCGGCCGTTGCGGGTGATGCCCCGGGGTCGGAGGAGGTGGGGGCGGGATGCTCGCCAGCAGCGCGACGCGTTCGGGCGCGCACGGTGGCGATGGCACGTTCGATGTTGGCCACGGGCGTGTCGGGCAGCAGTCCATGGCCGAGGTTGAAGATGTGGCCGGGCCGTCCGGCGGCGCGATCGAGCACGTCGTTCACTTCGCGCTCGATGACGGCGGGGGTGCCGAGCAGCACGGCGGGGTCGAGGTTCCCCTGAATGCCCTTCTCGTGACCGATGACGTCCCAGGCGCGATCGAGCGGAATGCGCCAGTCGGCGCCGATGATCGTGCCGCCGTCGGTGGCCATCGCGTCGAGCAGGGTGGCGGTGTTGACGCCGAAGTGGATGAGCGGCGCGCCCAGCGGCGCGAGCGCGGCGAAGATGCGGCGCGCGTACGGCTGCACGTAGCGTACATAGTCGTTGCGCGACAGCGCGCCCACCCAGCTGTCGAACAGCTGGAGCGCATCGGCGCCGGCGGCGCGCTGTGCGGTCAGGAACCCGATCACCATGTCGCTGAGGCGGGTCATCAACTCGTGCCAGGTATCGGGCGCCGAGTACATCATGGACTTGGTGCGCAGGAACTCCCGTGAGGCGCGGCCCTCGATCAGATAGGCGGCGAGCGTGAACGGCGCGCCGGTGAATCCGATGAGCGGGGTCCGGTCGCCGAGTTCGCCCTTGAGCATCCGGATCGTCTCGAGCACGTACGGCAATCCGGTCTCCGGATCGAGGGGCCGCAGCGCGCGCACGTCGGCGTCGGTGCGAACCGGCGTCTCGATCACCGGTCCGACGCCGTCCACGATGTCGAGCGGCACGCCGGCGCCGATGAGCGGATGCATGATGTCGGCGAACAGGATGGCCGCGTCCACACCCAGGCGCCGCACCGGCTGCAGCGTCACCTCGGTGCACACCTCGGGCCGCTTGGTGATCTCGATGAGCGAGTACTTCTCGCGGATGGCCCGGTACTCGGGCAGCACGCGGCCGGCCTGGCGCATGAACCAGACCGGCGTACGCTCCGCCGGCTGGTGCCGGGCGGCGCGCATGAACACCGTGGACTCGATCGTCAATTCGCGTTCCCCAATTCGGTTGGATGCCGCTGGCCCAGCAGTGCCAGCACCTCGTCTGCCGCGCGCACGCCCGACTTCACACAGTCGGGAATGCCCACGCCGCCGTAGGCAGCACCGGCCAGTACGAGGCCGGGATTCCGCTCCGCCTGCGCTCGAATCGCGGCTGCCCGATCGAGATGTCCCACATGGTATTGCGGCATCGCCCGGTCGAAGCGGTTGATCCGCATCAATTCCGGCTCGGCGGTGATGCCCATGACCTCGCGCATCTCGCCGCTCACGACCTGGAGCAACTCGTCGTCCGTCCGCTCGACGAACGATCCGCGCCCGGCGCCGCCCAGAAACAGCCGGAACAGCGCATGGCCGGCGGGCGACCTGCCCTCGAATTTACTCGAAACCCAGGTGCAGGCGAGCACCGGCCGCTGCTGCACCCGGGGAACCACGTACCCCGAGGCGTCGAGCGCCCGGGGCACGGCGGAGTCCGGATAGGCCACGGAGACCGTGACCGTGGACGCGTACTCGATGCCCCGGAGGGCCGCAGCCAGGGCCTCGTCCACCGGCCGGACGATCGCCGCCGTGTGATATGCCGGCGTGGCGATGATCACGGCGTCGACCATGAGTTGCTCGCCATTGGCCAGCGTGATCGCGAACTCGGGCGCGCTGTCGTGCCCGGTGCCGACGCGTTCCACGCGCTCGGCGCGAACGCCGGTGCGAAACACGGCCCGCTTCCCCGCCGGATCGCGGCGGCGTACCTCGCGCTCCACGCCGTCCACGAGTTCTCCGAGACCGCCGGGAAGCGACAGGAAGCCGAACGCGGGTTGCCGCGGCGGCGTGGCCGCGCCGGCGCCGGAGGCGCCCGCCGCCGCGCTCCGTTTCATGGCTCGCTGCCTGCGCTTGGTCGCCAGCATGCCCTTGACCAGTCCGCCCTGCTCGCGCTCGTAGGCGCGGAGTTGCGGGAACATCGCTTCCATGCTCAGCTTTGCGCCGTCGCCGGCCGAGATGCCGCTGAGCAGGGGTTCCACCAGCCGCTCGTACATCTCGCGGCCCAGGCGGCGCGTCACGAAGCTCTCGATCGACTCGTCCGGCGCGTTTCGGCGGGGCGGAATGAAGTACTCCATCCCCACGCGAAGCTTGCCCAGCGGAGAGACGAGCGGGGTGGTGGCGAAGGGGGCGAAGCGCGACGGCACGAGCCCGGTGAGTCCATCGGGCATCGGGAGCAGGCGCTTGCCGCTCAGAATGTACGAGCCCTTCACGGCCGGGTTCGTCCCGTGGAGACGATCGCCGAGTCCGACGCGGCGCGCGAGTTCGACGGCCGCCGGCTTGGCGGCGAGGATGACGTCGGGACCGGCTTCCATGAGGAAGCCACCGGAGCGCTCGGTGCGAATATGGCCGCCGAGGCGTGGCGACGCCTCGAGGAGCGTGACCTGCACCGACGGGGCAACCCGGGTGAGTTGCTCCAGCGCCGTCAGCCCGCTGATGCCGCCGCCGATGATGGCGACGCGAGCCGTCATTGATTCAGTCCGAAGAGGTGGCGCACGGCCATCGCATAGCCGGCCACCTGTCCGTTGCGCGCCTCCTGGCGCAGCCGCTGCATGGGCTCGTGGAAGAGCCGGTTGACCAACGACTGGGAGAACGCCTCGAGGTGGCGGCGGTCGTCGTCACCGAGGTGCGCAAAGTGCCGGCGCGCATTGTCGAGCGCCGCCCGGCGTACGGCATCGGTGTGGCCGCGCAGGTCGGCGATCAGGGGCTGCACGTCGAGTTGCTGCAGGGCGGCGATGCAGTGCCCGGCCTCCTCCTCGACCACGGCTTCCACGCGCGGCACTTCGGTTTCGCGCTCGTGGAGTCCTGCCTCGATGCGTCGTTCGAGCACGTCGAGATCCGCGTAGCAGACGTTGGGCACCGTCTCCACCGCCGGATCGACGTCGCGAGGCACGGCGATGTCGATGATCAGCATCTGCCGGTCGGGACGGCACGACATCGAGGTGGAGATCATGTCGCGGGTGATGACGTGGTGCGGGGCGGACGTGGAGGTGATCACCACATCGGCGCCGTCGAGGGCGTCCTGCAGGCGTTCGAGCGGAACCGGGCGGCCGCCGACGCGCGTGCTGAGGCGCTCGGCGTGCTCACGGGTGCGGCTCACGACGGAGATATCGTTCACTCCCCGGTAGTGTAGCGCCGACACCGCCAATTCCGCCATCTCACCGGCGCCCACCACGACCACTGCAGCCGAGGCGAGGTCGGGGAACGAGGCGCCGGCCAACTGCACGGCCACCGAGCTCACCGTCGTGGGGTTGCGGCTGATGCCGGTCTCCGAGCGCGCGCGCCGGCCGGCGCGAATGGCGCCGCGGAAGAGCGTCGACATCATGTGGCCGGCGGCTCCATGCGCCGACGCGCCGGCGAAGGCTTCCGAAACCTGCCCCAGAATCTGGGGCTCGCCGATGACCATCGACTCCAGACCGGCCGTCGTGCGGCACAGGTGGCGCACGGCGTCCTCGCCCGAGAGCACGTAGGCCGCGGCCTCGACTTCGGCGGTCGGCACGCCCGTGGCGTCTTCGATGAGGTCGAACAGCGCCTGGTCGGCCTGCTTGCCGCCGGCGGCGTACAGCTCCAGCCGGTTGCAGGTGGAGAGGATGACGAGCTCACTGATCGCCGAGGGACGCGCGCCGTCGCCGCAGCCGAAGCGCGACAGCGCCGTTTCGATGGCGGACTCGGGAATCGCCAGCCGCTCGCGCAGCGCCAGGGGCGCCGTACGGAACGAGATGCCGACGCACACCACGGCGCCGGCGGCGGGGTGGCTGCGCCCGGCGCCGGGGGCCCGTTCGCCGCTCTCCGGCTGCTCCGTGCCGGGATCGCCGTCGCGGACGTCCGGTTCGTGCAGGGCGGTGGCGCTCATGCGGCGCTCCCGCTCACGAATGCCTCCACTTCGGCCACCGGAAGGGTGCGCCGATACCGCTTCTCGAAGTATTCGCTCACCGGTTCCGCCTCGCCGCGCTCGACCATCGCCGCGTACTTCTTCGGGATGTGCGCGCAGAACGGTTCTGATTCCATGAAGTCGCCGGTCATGCCGTAGGCCCGCGCGCGGCTGCCGCCGCAGACCTTGAGATATTCGCAGACACCGCACTTGCCCTTGATGTCCTGGCGCCGGCGGAGCTGCGTGAAGATCGGAGATTCGCGATACACCTGCGTCAGATCGTCGTTCCGGATGTTGCCGGCCACGATGGGCAGGAAGCCCGAGGGCATGATCTCGCCGGTGTGGCTGATGAACATGAAGCCGTCGCCGTCGTTCACGCTGCGGGCGCGGCCGATGCCGTCGGAGAGCGAGAACATCACGCCGCCGGTCATCACATCGGGGGCTTCGTCGCGCGAACCGGCGCGCCGCTCGGCGACCTGGCGTTCCATGATCACGCGCGAGTACTGCGGCGCGGCGGTCGCCTTGATGTCGAACGAGGCAGTCTTCGACAGGTCGTACATCTGGTTGAAGACCCGCTCGTACTCCTCGGCGCTGGCCACGTCGCCCGGCTTGGCGCGGCCCGTGGGGACGAGGAAGAAGACCTCCCAGAAGACGATGCCCAACCGCTCCATGAGGGCGGCCAGGTTGTCGAAGTCGTCGATGTTGTGGCGCGCGATGACCGTGTTCACCTGCGTGGAGATGCCCAGGCGCCGGCACTCTTCAAGGATGCGGATACCCCAGTCGAAGGAGCCGTCGACACGCCGGAAGGCGTCGTGGATCGCGGGGGTCGATCCGTCGAGACTCACAGCCAGGCGGGAGATCCCCGCGTCCTTGAAGTTCATGATCGCTTCGGGCGTCGCGAGTGGCGTCGTCGCCGGGGTGACCCCCATGCGAAGACCCAGCTCGAACCCGTACTTCACCAACTCGAACACGTCGGGGCGCTTGAGGCAGTCGCCGCCGCTCATCACGAACACCACGTTGCCGAATTCGCGGATCTTGCGGAGCATCGCCTTGGCCTCGTCGGTGCTGAGCTCGGCGGGATTCCGATACGGCACGGCTTCGGCGCGACAGTGGCGGCAGGCCAGGTCGCAGGCGCGGGTCGTTTCCCAGATCACCACGAAGGGTGACTTGTTGAAGTCGAAGTCGGCGATGCCGGCGCGCCCCTTTCCGGCGGGATGCCCGTTGCCATGGCCCTGATGTGGGTGCATCTGACCCCTCTCCTCGGTGAATAACCCGATGTCAGACAGCGTGTTGCCGCCGGACGGGGACAGAATGCCAAAGAGGGGGCCCGGACGGTGTCGGGGGATGGAGGAAACGGATGGTGGGGACGACTACGGGGGCGTAGGGAGATCCCTGACGCGGGGCGCCATTCGCGATGGATGGCTGGATTTCCGGGTCCGGCGGCCTGCCCACGACCGCGGCGTTCCGGGCGGATGAGGTTTCCCTGCGAAGCCGTGAGAATCTCAACCCCCTCCACCCCGAACGCCGTGGCCGGATCGGGCCTCAGACCGGTTCATGCCAGAACGAACACCTCCCCACACCGATTACACATGAACGAGTGCTCCCAGCGAGCGTAGAGCCCGGGATACTCCTCCTTGTTCCACTGAAAGCCCTTGAGCGCGAAGCGCCCGGCCAGCACCGTGGCGCCCAGTAACAACAGGCTTCCGAGGGAAATGGGAAAGAAGCTGGTGAGCGTCCAGATTCCCATGATCACGGCCGCGATGCTCCACAGGATCGCGTGCTTCTTGCCTGGAGGCGACGCTTCTTTAGAGAGCGCAGTCTGCTGCCTCCCGGTGGTGGACGCCGTGCCGCGGCTGGTGCCGAAGCCCACCCCGCCACCGCTGAACGCCATTCCCGATCCCGACGACTGCGTGGTGGTGTTGATGATGGACAGCCCTTCTTTGTAGATCATCGACAGCTTCCGTACCTCGGCGGAGGTGCACTTGGGGCACGCGAGTTCCATGGGAGCCTCCCTCAATAGGTGATGTCGATCTTGCCGTTGGTGACGACCTTCGTGGTCGTGGGCACCGGCGTTCCGGTGAACCCGGGCGCGCTGAAGCTGAACGTGCCCACGATGTGATTCGCCGTGCGGGACGTGATGACCACCGACCCACTGCCCTGAACCGCACTGGCCGACCAGCTCTGCACTCCGCTCTGTCCCCCGCTCTGCGACAGGGAGAAGTTGGTGATGACCTGCTGCGACGAGATGGCGTACGTGCCGGGTCCCTGGTCGGGGAACGCCATGCCGATGGCCACGCCCGAGGCATCGGCCGAGCCGATCGCCACGACACCGTTGGAGGACGTCACGGTGCTGGCTACCGCGGTCCAGTGGGCGCCGTCGATATCGGCGCTGACGCCCCCGTTGCCGCCGCTCGAGGGGCCTGTGGTGCTGCTGCCGCCACACGCGGCCAGCAGGAAGAGTCCGGCCGACACAGTCAGCCGGATGAGCTTGCGCTGCATGAACTTGTCCTCCATATGAGATGGTGGGGAACCGTGGTCCGCAGCCGTTCCGCTTGGCGGGCGCGGGACGGGGACACATCTTGGGGACACACCGCTCCAACTCGGGTGCTGGTGAACCACCCCGCATTGCGCAGAACCTCCGGAAAAACCGTCATGCCACCTGCGGCGCATCCCCAGCCGGGAGCAGCTCCGTCGCTTCCGCCCGCCGACGATCGGGAGGGTCTGGATCAGCTCTTCAGCGCGACCTATGAAGAGCTGCGGCGCCTGGCCGCGCGGGTGCGCTCCGACGATCCCGGTGCCACGCTCACGCCCACCACACTGGTCAACGAAGCGTGGCTCAAGCTGGCCGCGAGCCCCAACGTCGGGTTCGAGTCGCGTCTGCACTTCCGCCGCATTGCCGCTCGCGCCATGCGCCAGGTGCTGGTGGAGGCCGCGCGCCGCCGTCATTCCCAGAAACGGGGCGCGGGCTCGGCGCTCGTGACGTTCGACGAATCGCTCGACGCGCCGGCGAGCACGGCCCGCGACCTGCTCGGGCTCGACGCGGCGCTCGACGCACTGAACCAGATCAGCCCGCGGCAGGCCACCATCGTCGAGCAGCGCTTCTTCGGCGGGCTGAGCGTGGCGGAAACCGCCGAGTTGCTCGATATCTCCGACGCCACCGTCCTGCGTGACTGGCGGCTGGCCCGCGCCTGGCTCGCCCGCGAACTCCGTAACTCCTGACCCCGTGGACGCGCATCGGTGGGAACGAATCCAGGAGTTGTTTCACGCTGCAGCCGACCTTTCCCGGGCCGAGCGCGAGGCCTGGCTCCGCACCGCCTGCGGCGACGACCAGGACCTCCTGGCGGAAGTGCTGGCCCTGCTGGCCGAGGATGACCGCGACGGTACGATCCTGGACGAGGAGCTCGCCGTCGTTGCCGAACGCACCCTGGAGCCCGGAATACCACCGGCCCTGCTCGACCAGCGGTTCGGACCGTGGCGCATCGTGCGGGTGCTGGGCGAAGGCGGGATGGGCGTGGTGTACCTGGCCCGGCGGGACGATCTCGGAAGCCTGGCGGCGATCAAGATCCTCCGGGACGCGTGGCTCTCACCGGCCCGCCGCGAGCGCTTTGCCGCGGAACAACGGACGCTCGCGCGGTTGAACCACCCGTCCATCGCACAACTCTACGACGCGAACACCCTTCCGGACGGCACGCCCTGGTTCGTCATGGAGTACGTGGATGGATCCACGCTCACCGACTACTGCGCCCACCACGCCGCTTCCGTGGCCGAGCGTCTCCGGCTCTTCCGCGCCGTGTGCGATGCCGTACAGCACGCGCACCAGCACCTCGTCATTCATCGCGACCTGAAACCCTCCAACGTGGTGGTCAAGGCGGACGGGAGCCTCAAGCTGCTGGATTTTGGCATTGCCAAGCAGCTCGACGCACTGGACGATCCGGCTGATCAGACGCGGACGGACATCCGCTTCATGACGCCGGCCTACGCGGCACCCGAACAGATTCGTGGTGAGCCGGTTGGCGTGCACACCGACATCTACTCGCTCGGCGTGATTCTCTACGAACTCCTCGTCGGGCGCCTGCCATTCGATTTCTCCCACCGAACGCTGGCCGATGTGGAGCGCACGATCACGGAGCGTGAGCCGGAACGCCCCTCGGCGGCAGCGTTGCGCATGCGCCGCCTGCAGGGCGAGGCCCGCGGCGCGGTCTCGGCCGGCCGCTCGGCCTGGGCCGACCTCGACGTGCTCTGCCTCACCGCCATGCACAAGGATCCCGCCCGCCGGTACCGTTCGGTGGAAGCGCTGATTCGCGACCTGGACCATTTCATGGCCGGCGAGCCGTTGGAGGCGCGCCCGGATACCTGGAGCTACCGGCTCGGAAAATTCTCGCGGCGCAACTGGCGAGCGCTGGCGGCTGCCGGAATCGTGTTGACGATGGTGGTCGGACTGGTGGCCTTCTATACGTATCGTCTCGCGTCTGCCCGCAACGCCGCGGTGACCGAAGCGGCCCGCACCACGCGGATTCAGGAATTCATGCTGAGCCTGTTCAGCGGTGGCGAGGCCGATGTCGGACCCGCCGACACGCTTCGGGTGATCACGCTGGTAGACCGGGGACTGCGAGAGGCCAAGGCCCTGGAGGGAGATACATCGACGCAGGCGCAGCTCTACGAGACCCTGGGCGGGGTCTACCAGCAGCTGGGCAAGCTCGGGCGAGCCGACACCCTGCTCCAGGCCGCCCTGGCCGAACGGCGGGCGTTCTACCGAGGCGACAGTCACGAGACAGCGCAGAGCCTGGTCGCCCTCGGCCTGCTCCGGCAGGCTCAGGCCGAATACGAGGAGAGCGAGCGGCTGATCCGGCAAGGTCTGGCGATGCAGCAGCGAATCTCGCCGCTGGACGGCGCTGCCGTCGCCCGGGCGGAGACCGCGCTGGGCGAAGTGCTCCAGGCGCGCGGCGACTATGACGCCGCCATCCCGCTGCTCGAAGGGTCGGTCCGGTTGCTCTCCGCAGACAGTGGAACCGACCTGTCCACGGCACTCACCGACCTGGCCAACACCCACTTTTACGCCGGCCACTACGGCGTAGCCGACAGCCTGAACCGGCTGGTGCTCGCCATGGATCGCCGCCTGTACGGCCCGCGCCACCCGAATGTCGGTGAGGACCTGGTCAACCTCGGCGCCATCGACGCAGAGGCGGGACGATCCGTCCAGGCGGAGGAGTTCTACCGCCAGGCGGTCGATATCCTGAGCGCCTGGTACGGCAGCGACAACCCGGAAACGGCATCGGTGCTCACCATGCTGGGGCGCGTCATGGTGGGTCAGAAGCGCTACGACGAGGCGGACGAGATCCTGCAGCGGGCGCTGGCCATTCAGGAACGAGTATACGGCCCGGTACATCCACGGGTCGCGTCCGCACTGAACGAGTTGGGCAAGGTGGCGGAGCAGCGCGGTGATCTCGACGGAGCCGCCGCCGACTTCCGCCGGATGGCCGACATCTACCGCCGCGTATATGGGGGTCACCACTATCTGCTGGGGATCGCGCTCTCCAACCTGGCGGGGGTCGAGCAGCGCCGGAAGCAGTACGCCCGGGCGGAACAGCTCTTCCGGCAGGTGATTCGGCTATACACCGAGGTACTGAGTCCGGAGCACCAACTCATGGGGATCGCCCGGGTACGGCTCGGGAGCGTGCTCCGCGACGAGCACCGCGATGCCGATGCGCTGACCGAGAGCCGCGCAGGCTACCGCATCCTGACGGCGCAGGCGTCGCCGCCGCGCGACTGGGTGGAAACGGCGCGCCGTGAAATCGCCGACGACTATGAGGCGCTGGGGCAGCGTGACGAAGCGGCGCGGTTCCGCACGGCAGCCGCGGACTCCGCCGCCCATCGTTGAGGGCCCCTCCCGGCTCAGCGCCCTCCCCCGCTGCCGCCTCTGCCGTTGTTGTGGAACGACTTGTCCGGATACGGCGGCGGTGGCGGCACGGGCCGCGGATCGGCCTTGATCTCCGCCCGCAACTCCCGGATCGCCGCCTCGAGTTGGACGTCCCGGCCCTCGAAGGTCGCATGGGGGAGGTTGTCCACCACCGTGTCCGGATCCACGCCGTGCCCCTCGATGAGCCACTGGCGATCCGGGGTGTACGTCCCCATCTCGGCGGCGCTGGCGATGCCGCGGTCCACCTGGACGTTGTTCTGGCTCAGCCAGATCTCCCCGCCCCACGTCCTCACGCCGATGATCTTCCCCAGCCCAAGCGCCCGGAAGCCGGCCGCGAACGCCTCACCGTCCGACGCCGTGTGGGCATCGGTCAGCAGCACGATGTGTCCGCGATAGGCGTACTGCATGTTCCAGGTCGGGTCGCCCACGCGTGACTTGAAGTAAAACCACGCCTTCCGGATCAGCTTCTCCAGAATCCAGCTGTCGATGTTCCCGCCGCGGTTGTGCCGGTCGTCGATGATGAGGCCCGGGCGGTTGAATACCGGATAGAAATCGCGCTCCCACTGGTTGATGTCGGCCGTGCCCATGGCGCGCAGGTGCAGGTATCCGATGGAGTCGTGGACCGCGGAGTCGACGGCGAGCCGTCGCGTGTACTCCCACTCCGAGTACTGCAGGTCCGATTCCTGCCGCTGGGTGATCGGCTCGACCACCACCTCGCGTTCGGCGCCGTTGCCACCCGGCTTCACGGACAGCAGCATCTGGCGTCCCGCCTGGTTGCGCAGCAGCGCGCCGAGGTCCGGCGCCGACAGCGCGGCCACGTGATTGACGGCGGTGATCACGTCGCCCTCGTGCACGTCCACCCCATAGCGAGCGAGCGGCGACAGGTCGTCGGGCGAATCGGGATCGTTGCGGTAGATGTGCTGCACGCGATATCCACCCGCCGCAGCGTCGCGTTCGAACTCGGCGCCGAGCGCCGCCGGGTGGATCGAGTCGTCGGGGGTGCGCATGTCGCCCCCACGCACGAAGGTGTGCAGGGTGGACAGCTCGCCCATCGTCTGCGAGAGCAGGTTGTTCAGTTCCGAGCGGTCGGTCACGCGGTCGACGAGCGGCTCGTAGCGCCGCCGGATGAGCGCCCAGTCCACGCCGTTCATGGCCGGGTTGTAGAAGTAGTCGCGCTCCAGGCGCCAGGCGTCGACGAACTCCTCGTGCCATTCGTCGCGGGGGACGATGCGAATGGCCCAGTGGCTCAGGTCCACCCGGTACTTGCCGCTGTCGTTGGGTGCCTTGGCGCCGGCATCGTACACGAAGAACTGGTTGCCGCGGCGGACCATGACCTTCCGTCCGTCCATCGACAGTTCGTACTGGCGCACCCCCGTCGCGAACGGCGTGGGACGGGCCGGCGTGTTGTCGATGGGAAGGGTCATGAGGCGGGCTCCGCCGCCGCCGCCCCGCCCGCCGCCAACGCCGCGCTCGATGAAGTAGAGCCGCCGGCCGTCCGTGGACAGGTCGCTGTAGTCGCCGGGCGCGACGGGAAGCTGGACCAGCCGCTGCTGGATCCCGTCGAAGTCGATGCTCACCGTCGCCGGCGCGCGCATCGCGGCGCCCCGGGCGCCGCGCGCCCCCCGGCCACCGTTCGCCGTCTCCGCCCCCGATTCGGCGCGGGCCGGCGTGCTGTCGGCCGCGGCGAGCGAGCGCGGGGGATTCGTGATCTCGTTGTCGGGCGCGAACGGCGAGCGCGCACCGGGCTCGAGCGCGAGCCCGAACATCTCGGTCCGATGCTCGAAATACGGTTCCGGCTGCCGCTCGCCCCACGGGGCGCCGACCGAACTCTGGAAGTGGCGGTCGGAGAGGAAGTACAGCCACTTCCCGTCGGCGCTCCAGGTGGGGCTGCTGCTGCTGTAGCGATCGCTGGTCACCCGCACGTTCCGGCCGCCGGCGATGGCGTAGATCCGGATCTGGTCGAGCTGGTTGGCGGCCGACGCGGTATAGGCGATCCATTTGCTGTCGGGCGACCAGGCATAGTCCATGATCTGACTCACGCTGTCTTCGGCAATCAGCGTCTCGTGCCCGGTGGCCAGCTCGAGCAGCCAGAGCCGCTCGTTCTTGTCGGAGTGGGCCAGGTACTTCCCGTCGGGCGAGGGCAGGCCGTCCCATCGCAGTTCCGTGGCGCCGGTGGTGATCTGTTTGCCGGCGCCGCCGTTCACGGGCACGTTCCAGAACTCGACCTCGCCGCTCTTGTCCGAGAGCGTGAGCAGCGACTTGCCGTCGGGCATGAACCGCGCGATGCGGTAGCGCACGCCCTGATCGTGGGTGACCTGCGCCAGCCGCCCGCCGGCGTCGCCCGTGGGGGCGACGAACACCTGCCCGCGCGCGTCGAGCACCAAGCGGTCGCCGGTGGGGGACAGGTGCGCCGACGTGAGCAGCGCCATCGGATCGGTGTCCCATTTCTCGCGCGTCTGATCGAAGTCGGAGAGCAACCGGATCGGAATCGGCGCGTCCCGGCCCGACGCGATGTCGTACACACGGAGGTCGGCGCCGAGTTGGTAGACGATCCGGCCGTCGCTGAGGGACGCCGACTGGATGTCATAGACCGGATGGTGCGTGAGCTGCTTGAGGTCGTGGCCGGCATCGTCCATGGACCAGAGGTTCATGATGCCGTCGCGATCGCTCAGGAAGTAGATGCGTCCCTTCCACGGCATCGGCTCCTTGCTGGTGCCCGTGTAGTCGCCGGTGAGCGGTTGCGCCTCGGTTCCGTTCTTCGCGAACCGCCAGATGTTCTGGGCGGTGCCCCCCTTGTAGCGTTTGGTATAGCTGCCCTGGAAGGGATAGCGGGTGAAGAAGAACGTTCCGCTGCCGTCGTAGGCGCCGTCGGCCGCCTGCGCCAGGGGAATCAGCCCGTGCGAGTCGTCCCCCGGATTCACCCAACCGACTTCGGCGTCGGGCAGCGTGGCGTAGACGCGGGTGGAGTAGAGCACGTTCCCGTCCGGACTCCAGCCCACGACGGTGGCGACGCTGCCCTCGTAGGTGAGGCGCTTGGGCGGACCGCCGTCGATGGGCATGACGTAGACCTCGGTCGGCCCCTCGTAGGCGGCGGAGAAGGCGACCTGCTTTCCGTCGGGCGAGATCGCGGCGTTGGTCTCCTCGCCCAGGGCGCTGGTGAGCCGTTGGGCGGTGCCCCCGGTGACCGGCACGCGCCAGAGATCGCCTTCGGCGGTGAAGACCACCGTGTTGCCGGAGATGGAGGGGTAGCGGTAGTAGCCGAGGCTGGGCGCCTGCTGCGCGGCGGCGGCGGCGGGGAGCGCGAAGGCGAGAATCAGCGGGGCAAGTCGCATGAGAGCTGGTCCGATGGTCGAGGAGTCGGAGCAGATATAGGCCCGGGGCAGGTTGGTCGCCAGAATCACGGTCGGGGTTCACCCCCCTTCACATCGGCGCACCTGTCGATTACGTTTTAGACCACTTGGTCTATATAACTGGTCTACCAATGGTCCGCGATCGATTCGACAACCTCGACCCCGACAAGCAGGAGCGCCTCTTCGAGGCGGCCGCCGACGAGTTCAGCGACCACGGGTTCGAAGCCGCCTCGCTCAACCGGATCATCGACCGCGCCGGGATGAGCAAGGGCTCGCTCTACTACTACTTCAACGACAAGAGCGACCTCTACGCGACGGTGGTCGAACGGGCCACCGCCGCCGTGGTCAAGCTCGTGGGCGGCTTCTCGCTCGACGAGCTCACCGCCGAGTCGTTCTGGCCCCAGTTCGAGGGCGCCGTGCGGCGGTCCGCCGACTATATGCAGCGGAACGAATGGTTCGTCCGGCTCGGCCGCTCCTTCTATAGAATGCGCGGTTCCAGCGGACGCAAAGCCACCAAGCGCGTGTTCGACTGGATCGGCACGTGGACCACGAAGATCCTCCAACGCGGCCAACAACTCGGCGTCGTCCGCGACGACCTGCCCCTCCCGTTCCTCGTCGAGCTCACGCTTGCCATCGGCGAGACCGGAGACCGGTGGCTGCTCACGCGCTGGCACGACATGACGCCGGACGAACGCCAGCAGACGCTCGACGCCGAGCTCGACGCCTTTCATCGATTGCTCGAACCGAAACGCACATGATCACGCTGAAACGCGCGGTGCTCGCCGCGCTGCTGCTCGTCGCCGCCGCCCCCGATCTCGCCGCGGCACAGAAGCCCGACCCCCACGATGTCGTCGACCGCGTGGACAAGCTGCTGCGCGGTGCCTCGAGCCGCGGCGCGGTGTCGATGCAGATCGTCACCCGCCAATGGTCGCGCACGCTCGACATGGACATCTGGTCGCTCGGCACCGAATACGCGCTCGTGCGCGTCACCGCCCCGGCGAAGGAAGCGGGGACGGCCACGCTCAAGGTGAAGAACGACGTGTGGAACTACCTGCCGCGCGTCGATCGCACGATCCGCATTCCCCCCTCGCTCATGGCCGGCGCCTGGATGGGCTCGCACTTCACCAACGACGACCTGGTGAAGGAGAGCCGGCTGGTGGTGGACTACGACATCGCGCTGAGTTTCGACGGGGTGCGCGACGGCACGAAGGTCTGGGAATTCACGCTCACCCCCAAGCCCGGCGCGGCGGTGGTGTGGGGGCATCTCGAAATGCAGGTGCGGCAGGCGGACCTGATGCCGACGTGGGAACGCTACTACGATGACGCCGGCCAGCTGGCGCGCACGATCACGTTCTCGGACTACGCCGTGATGGGCGGGCGCAAGGTGCCCGCCACGCTCACGGTGACGCCGGCCGACAAGCCCGACGAGCACACCGTGCTCACCTATCGACGGCTGGAATTCGACGTCGGACTCCAGCCCGGCTTCTTCTCGCTGCAGAACCTCAAGCGGAAGTAGCGCGCATGCACGGCATCTGGTGGCGCATCGCCCTCCGGAACCTGGGGCGGAATCGCAAACGCACGGTGCTCGCCGCCGGCGCGCTGGCGTTCGGGTTTGCGGCGGCGGTGCTCATGGTGGCGCTCTCCGACGGCATCACCGCCGACCTCGTGGACAACGGGACCCGTTCGCTGGCCGGGCAGATTCAGATCCACGCCCGCGACTACCTGCCGGCGCGTCACACCTGGGCGACGATCGGCGGAAAGGACGGCGCCGACGTCACACGGGTTCTGGCCGCCGTCGACGCGGAACCCGGGGTCACGGCCGCCGCGCCGCGAGTCTACGGGGGCGGCCTGCTGAGCGCGGGCGACCACACGGAGGCCGGCGTGCTGCTCGGCATCGACCCGGTGCGAGAGCCGCACGTGAGTGCTTTCCTGAGCGCCATGGTCAGCGGCCATGCGCCCCGCGCCGGCACGCACGACATCGTGCTCGGCGACGAGACGGCCCGGCGGCTGCACGTGACCGTCGGCGACACGATCGTCGTCGTCGCGCCGGCCGCCGACGGGTCGCTCGGCAACGACCTCTACGCCGTGAGCGGGGTGTACCACACCGGGCTCGCCGAGCTCGACGCCGGCATGGGCGTGCTGCCCATCGGCGCCCTGCAATCGCTGTTGGCGCTGCCGCCGGGACGGATCCACGAGATCGCGGTGGCCGTGGGCGATCCGTGGCACGCCGCCGCGCTGGCCGATTCGATCGGGGCGGCGCCGACGTTCGCCTCGCTGGGCGTGGCCGTCGAGCCGTGGATGCAGTTCAACCCCGAACTGGCGGCCTACGCGAACCTCGCCAAGGGATACAACGGCTTCGTGATCGCGATCGTCTTCGTGATGGCGATCTTCGGCGTCACCAACACCCTGCTCATGAGCACCTTCGAGCGACGGCGCGAGATCGCGGTGGAGCAGGCCCTGGGCGTCGACGCGCCCACGCTGGCGCGCACGATCGTCTACGAAGGGCTGGTGCTCGGCGTGGTGTCGCTCATTGCCGGCGCGGCGTTGGCCGCGCCCCTGCTCTACTGGTGGCACGTCGCGCCGCTCGACATGAGTGCGTTCGTGGGCAACATGACGGTGTCCGGCGCCCTCTTCCGGCCGCGGTTCCGCACCGATCCGTCGTGGAGCGCGCCGCTGGCCGCCGGGGGCGCGTTGCTCGTGACGTCGTTGCTGGCCGCGCTCTACCCGGCGTGGCGGGTGACGCGCATTCCACCCGCCGATGCGCTCGGAGGCCGGGAATGACCCATACCACCACACTCCTTCGCCTGGCGGCGCGCAACGTCCGGCGCCAGCGCCGGCGCAGTGTGCTGATCGCGACGGCGATGGTCCTCGGTGTCGCCGTGCTCATCTTCTTCCTCGCGCTCGGCGACAGCATGCACGCCCAGTGGATCGACAGCGGCGTCCGGTTGGCGGACGGACACGTGGCCGTCGAGTCGCCGGCGTTCCGTCACAGCAGCAGTCTCGACGACCGGCTCGACTCGTCGGCCACGTCGCGGGTGGCCCGCGCGGTCGCCGATCCGTCGGTGGCCCGGTACGTGAAGGTCGCCGCGCCCAGGCTCGTCGTGAGCGCGCTCGCCAGTTCGGCGGCGTCGGCGGTGGCGGTGCGCGCGTTCGGAGTCGCCCCGAGTACCGAGGCGCGCTTCTCCCAGCTTGCGGGCAAACTGACGGCGGGGCGTTGGTTGGCCGACAGCGACGGGACGGCGGCCGTCGTGGGGCAGGGACTAGTCGACCGCTTGGGACTCGCGCTCGGATCGCGCTTCGTGCTCACGGCGCAGACCGCCCGCGGTGACGTGCAGGAGCAACTCGTCCACGTCACCGGCATCTTCCACACCGGCATCCGTGCCGTGGACGAGGGGGTGGTCGACCTGCCGCTGGAGACCGCACGCCACTGGCTGGGCGCGCCGGGTGCGTCGACCTCCGACGCCATTCTCCTCACCGACGGCGGGGACGTCGGCGCCACGGTGGACGCGCTGCGCGCGCTGCTTCCCCCGGCCGCGCATGCCTTCACCTGGCGTGAAACCGCGCCGGCGCTCGATGCCGCCATCCGCGTGGACAACTTCGGCAACTACCTGTTCAACGGCATTCTTCTCGGCATCATCACCCTGGCCGTGCTCGAGGCACTGCTCGTGTCGGTGCTGCACCGCCGGCGCGAGTTCGGGCTGCTCCACGCCTTGGGCCTCACGTCGCGGGAGACGTCGCTGGTGGTCCTTGCCGAAGGGATCACGCTCGCCGTGCTCAGCGGCGCCGTGGGCATGGGACTCGGTTTCGGCATCGTTTCGATTCTGGGCCGCACCGGCCTCGATCTCACGGCGATGATCGGCGATCAGTTCTCCTTCTCCGGCGCCATCGTCAGCCCCATCGTGCACCCCGCGGTCCGCCTGGTCCGCGCGTGGGAAGGCACGCTCGTCGTGCTCGCCCTCGGCATTCTGTCCTCCCTCTACCCCATGTGGCAGGCGGCGCGTATCGACGTGGCCGATGCCATGCAGAACGAACAATGACCGACGCCAATACGAATACACCAGCCGTTCGTACCGAAGACCTGTGGAAGGTCTACCCGCAGGAGTCGGCGCCCGTGCAGGCCGTGCGCGGGGTGACGCTCGAGATCGCGCGCGGGGACTTCGTCGCCTTCGCCGGCCCCTCCGGTTCCGGCAAGACGACCCTGCTCAACCTGTTCGGCGGGCTGACGCACGCCACGAAAGGGCACATCTGGATCGACGGCCAGGAGATCACCGGCCTCACCGATCGCCAGCTCACGCACCTGCGCCTGGAGCGCATCGGGTACGTGTTCCAGGCCTACAATCTGCTCCCCGTGCTCACGGCGCTGGAGAACGCCGAGTTCACGCTGCTCCTGCGCGGCGTACCGGCGCACGAGCGCCGGCAGCGCGTGCGGGCGCTGTTCGACCGCATCGGCATGTCGGGCCTGGAGGACCGGCGCCCCGGCAAGCTCTCCGGCGGCCAGCAACAGCGCGTGGCCGTCGCCCGGGCGGTGGTCGGGCGCCCGGCGCTGGTGTTGGCCGATGAACCCACGGCCAACCTGGATTCGGTGACCAGCGAGGCGCTGCTCGACGTGATGGAGCAGCTCAATCGTGAGGAGGGCACCACGTTCGTGTTCTCCACCCACGACCAGCGCGTGATGGACCGGGCGCGGCGACTCGTTCAGCTGGTGGACGGGCAGATTGCCGGCGACGCACGACCGCAGCATGCGGCGTGAGTGGTGGGCGAGGGCGGTGGGCGCGCTGGTGGCCGGCGGCGGGCTGCAACTCGCCGCCGCGCCGCTGACGCCGGCGCGGGCGCAACTGCCGGCCGCGTCCGGCTACTACCAGAACGTCGGCATCGGCGTGGCGGCGAGCCCCGGCGTGGGCGCCGCCGCGCTCGACGCGCAGCGGGCCCGCCTGATGTGGATGCCGTCCGCCGGCGGCTGGTCGCTCGACGCGGCATACGAGCACACGCTCTGGTGGCGCAGCTCGGCGTCGGCCGGGGTTGGCGGCGGTCTGCTGTCGAGCACACGGAGCGGTGGGGACTGGCTGCACCTCGGGTGGACCGTTCACGATGGCGATCGCGTGGACTGGGAGCAGCGGTTCGACCGGCTGAGCCTCTCCTACACGCGGGGACACGTGACGGCGACCGTCGGCCGGCAGGCGGTGTCGTGGGCGACGACGCTCTTTCTCACACCCGCCGATCCGTTCGTGCCCTTCGATCCGTCCGACCCGTTTCGGGAATATCGCTCCGGCATCGACGCGGCGCGGGTGCAGTGGTTCGCGGGGCCCTTCACCACCGTGGACTTCGTCGTGCGGCCGGCCGACACGCCGGACGGGCGAACGATCACCGCCCTCGCCCGCGCCAAGACCGACGTGGCCGGATGGGAGCTGTCCGCCTGGGGCGGGGCGATCCACGACGCCCCCGGCGGTGCGTTCGGCGTCACCCGGACCGTCGCCGGCTCGGCGGTGCGCGCCGAAGCCGAGTTCCGGCGCGACTCCACCGGCGGGGCGGTGGCGCGGGTGGCCACCGGAGTGGACCGGCGGTTCAGCCTGTTCGACCGTGACCTCTACGCGGTGGTGGAGTATCAGCACGACCCGTTCGGCGCCGCGCGGGCAACGGATCTCGGCGCGGTCGCGATGTCGCGCGCGGCCGGGCGGCGCGAGTTGCAGGTACTGGGGCGCGACGAGTCGGCGGTCCAGTTCACCTACCAGGTGCACCCGCTCGTTTCCGCGGAGTGGCTCGCACTCTGGAACCTCCGCGACGGCAGCGCGCTGTTCGCGCCCGCGGCGGCCATCTCCCTGAGCGACGAGAGTTCGATCCGGCTCGGGGTCTATCTCCCCACCGGGCCGGCGCGTGGTGCGTTCGGCGGGCCGCGTTCCGAGTACGGACCGGTGCCAGTGACCGGCTACGGCGCCTTCAGCATCTTCTTCTGACCCGCGTCAGCCTTCCCAGCTCTCGCCCAGTCTGATTCGCGGGTGCACCGACAGGAGGTACGCCGCCATCGCGGCGGCGGCCGCGGCGCCGGCGGTCCAGATGGCCCACCCCGAGATCAGGTGCTGCACCGGAATGGCCACCACCTGCATGGCCGCGACGATGTGGAAGGCGACGAAGAAGAACATGACGAGCCCCACGTACCAGAACTGCGTGAGCCGCTCCGATACCGACGCCAGCCACGCGCTGACGAGCCCGAACATCAGGAACACCAGCAGGTGGGCCCCGTTGTACGCGAACACGTACTCGGCCGTGACGGTGATCCTGGCCGGGTCGTGGACGCCGTAGAACAGCGACCCGCCGAGCAGCGCCGCCGTGTAGAAGATCGACCGGCCCGCGATCAGATTGGCGACCCCGAACACGAGAGCCACGACGCCGTATCCGATCAGCCCGGCCAGGAGCCCCTGACTCAGCACCTTCGTCCGTTCTTCCCGCATGTCCGCCCCCATGAATGCACGATCGCTCCGCTCCCGATCTTCACGGTGCCGAGGCATCTCCCCGGCGTCTGTAGGGCATTTGGATCATGTGGGTAGGGATACGGCCTACTGGACCGGACCCGCCAACTCCGCGATCCTCACTCATCGGGGAGCACCGGCAATGCAGCCATCGACATTCAGTCCCACGCCCATGTCCGAGCGCGCGTACGACTTCGTGATCATCGGATCGGGCTTCGGCGGCAGCGTCACGGCTCTGCGGCTCGCCGAACGCGGCCACCGGGTGCTGGTGCTCGAGCGCGGCAAGCGGTTCCGCGACGAGGATTTCGCGCGCTCCACCTGGAACGCCCGCCGGTATCTGTGGGCGCCCGCGCTCCGCTGCTTCGGCATCCTGCAGGTCAGCCCGTTCCGGGACGTGTGGGTGCTGCACGGCTGTGGGGTCGGGGGCGGAAGTCTCGGATACGCCAACGTGCTGATGCAGCCCACCGACGCCCTGTTCGATGCGCCGGCGTGGCGCGATCTCGCCGACTGGAAGACCATTCTCACGCCCCATTTTGCCACGGCAAAGCGGATGCTCGGCGTGGCGCCCAACCCGCGGCTCTGGCCGGCCGACCGCGTGCTCAAGCAGATCGCCAAAGACCTCGGCACGGGCGACAGCTTCTCGCCCACGCCGGTGGGCGCGTTCTTCGGCGAGCCCGGCTGCGAGGGCGAGGAGGTGGACGACCCGTACTTCGACGGCGCCGGTCCCAGCCGTCGCGGCTGCATTCATTGCGGCGGATGCATGGTGGGCTGCCGGCACAACGCCAAGAACACGCTGCCCAAGAACTATCTGTTCTTCGCCGAGCAACATGGGGCGGAGATCCGCGCCGAGTGCCTGGTGCGGGATATCCGCCCGTGCAGCGGCGTCCAGGGCGACGGCGCGCGCTATGTGGTGACGTACCGGCGGTCGACGGCGCTGACCGGTGGGCGCCCGACGTCGATCCGCGCCCGCCACGTGATCGTGGCGGCCGGCGCGCTCGGCACGCTGCGCCTGCTGTTCCGTTGCCGCGACGTGACCCGTTCGCTCCCCGCCCTTTCCTCGCGCCTCGGCGATTCCGTGCGCACCAACAGCGAGAGCATCCTGGGCAGCGTGAGCCGGCCGCGCGACGTCGACTACTCGAAGGGCATCGCGATCACGTCGATCATCAACGTCGACCCGGTGACCACGGTCGAACCCGTGCGGTATCCCGCCGGCTCGTCGCTCATGCGCTTCCTGAGCGGACCGCTCACCGGGGGCAGGACCTTCGTCGGGCGCGCCCTCCGCTCACTGGGCCAGATCGTCATCCGGCCGGCGGACTTCCTCCGCACGCACGTGGTGCCCGGATGGGCCGAGCGCGCCACCGTGCTGCTGGTGATGCAGACGGTGGACAACCGGATGCGCCTGCGCCTGGGCCGCGGGCTGCTGACGGGATTTCGCCGCGGCCTGGTGAGCCGCCCCGACGCGGGGAGCGAGACGAGCGGGTCGCCGGCGCTCGGGCGGGCCGTGGCACGCACTTTCGCCGAGCGGACCGACGGCGTGCTCACCGGGTCGATCAACGAGGGGTTGTTCGGCGTGCCGATGACAGCTCACATCCTTGGCGGCTGCCCGATGGGGCGCGACGCGAGCAGTGGCGTGGTGGATCTCGATTGTGCGGTGCATGGCTACCCGGGGCTGTTCGTGGTGGATGGATCCATCGTGCCGGCGAATCCGGGGGTGAATCCGAGCCTCACGATTGCGGCGCTGGCCGAGTACGCGGCGGGGAGAATTCTGGATCGCGCCGCCCCCGCGCCATAGGTCCGCGGGCCGGGTCGCGGCGCCGGGGTTGGGCTGGACAACCCACGGACCCGCGGGTCCGTCGAAAATGCAGTCGCTTCCCCTACCCCGCATCATCGCCCTCCTTACAGAACCGGTCTTCCAATTCGACGAGCTTTCCAGGTGCACACCGTCATGCGGCGTGCGCATCAACGTTCCCGCGCGAGGGAATTGAACGGTCCCCTCGAAGCGAGCTATCCGACAGGAGGACTGGACCATGTCGAAAACCCTCATCAAATCCCCGCAATTCCCCGCCCTTGGCGGTACCGCGTACCAGATCTGGCTCGCCGGACTGGGCGCACTGTCCATGGCCGAGGACGAGAGCGGGAAGATCTTCAAGACGCTGGTGAAGCGTGGCAAGACCTTCGAAGCCTCGACGAAGGACCGGCTGAACAGCGTGCGGGATGCGCTCGATCTGCGCAAAGCCGCGGCTACGACGATGACCCGAATCACGGACAACCTGGACGACGGCGTGAACGGCGTCCTCGGCCGTCTGGGTCTTCCCAGCAAGAAGGAGATCGATGCGCTGGGCAAGCGGGTCGATCGGCTCACGAAGGCGCTCGAGGAAAAGCCGGTGAAGCGCGCGAGTCGTGCGCCGGCCAAACGGCGGCGGGCGACGGCGACGGTCTGACCGACGCTGCCGGTCGGCCGGGGGGTCCGGAGGTCGGAAGCGGCCCGGGCCCCGCCGGTCCACCGGACCGCCGTTTCGCTGTGTCACGCGCCGCACGAACCCGGAGCCACGCATGTCCTCCACTCGCACGCCCAGGATCGGTCTCGCATTGGCCGGCGGCGGTCCGGTGGGCGCGATGTACGAGATCGGCGCCCTCCGCGCGCTCGAAGAAGCGGTGGACGGGCTGGATCTGAATCGCGTGCACAGCTACGTCGGGGTGAGCGCGGGTTCATTCATCGCCGCGTGCCTGGCCAACGGGCTCAGCACTACGCAGATGCTCCGCGCCGCGCTCCGCGATGAGCCCGGCGTGAATCCGTTGCGCCCGGAAATCTTCTTCACACCGGCGTATCGGGAATTCGTCCGGCGGGGCTTCAAGCTGCCGCGCCTGGTGGTCGCATCGATTGGCGAGATGCTCCGCCGGCCCGGGTCGCAGGGCGTGGGGTCGGTGATGAATCTGCTCATGCAGGCGCTTCCGGTGGGCGTGTTCGACAATGAGCCGATCCGCGCGTACATGCACGAGATCTTTTCGATGGAGGGCCGCACCGACGATTTTCGGAAGCTCGGCGGCCGCCTCACCGTGGTCTCGGCCGATCTGGATTCGGGAAAGGCCATCCGATTCGGCAGTCCGGGGTGGGACCACGTGCCGATCTCCGTCGCCGTGCAGGCGAGTACGGCCGTACCGGGCATCTACCCGCCGGTGTGCATCGAGGGGCGTCAGTGTGTGGACGGCGTGCTGCTCAAGACGGTGCACGCCTCGGTGGCGCTCGAACAGGGTGCCGACCTGTTGTTCTGCATCAACCCCATCGTCCCCATCGACGCCGCCGCGGCGGCCGACGCGGGACGGCTTCCCCGAGACGTGGTGGTGCAGTCGGGGCTGCCGGCGGTGTTGTCGCAGACCTTCCGCACGCTCATCCACTCGCGGCTGCGGGTGGGATTCGCACGCTATTCGGCACGCTACCCCGACGCGGACGTGGTGCTCCTGGAGCCGGACGCGGCCGAGTTCGAACTGTTCTTCGCCAACGTGTTCAGCTTCCGGTCGCGCCGCCACATCTGCCGGAGCGGGTACGACGCCACGCGGCGGGTGCTCCGGCGGCGGTACGACGAACTCGAACCCGTGCTCGCCTCACACGGGCTCGGGCTGCGGGATGACATTCTCGACGACGAGGCGCGCGATCTGTGGAGCAGCGCGGGGCTCGAACCCGACCGGCCGCCGCGCCTGGCGACGCATGGCGTGGTCGACGCGCTCAGCCGCGCTCTGGATCGCGTCGAGGCGGCAACGGCCGCTCGCACAGCCGCCAGATGAACGTGCCCTGCGCCTCCCGGCTCTCCTCCCGGGTGAGTCCGCGATAGCCGTACGGCGGGCGGCGCAGCCGGCGGGCCAGGGACAGCAGCGGCCATCCCAGCGGGAGATAGAACGCCAGCAGGTCGAAGTCGCGCAACCAGGCGAGCAGTTGGTTGCGGGCCGGCGGACGCCGGCGGTCGCGGTCGTTGCGGATGAACGTCACCGGCCATCCGGTGGGCAGCACCCGCCGCAGGATGCCGCGTGCGCCGGCCTTCCGAAGTCCGTGGAGCAAGTGACCGCCAGTTGTACGGCCGGTGCCCGTACGTGGCCACATGGGCGTCCAGCTGCGCCTGCATGCGTTTCCGGAAGCGGTGCGCGGCGCGATCGAGCGCGTTGCGGTCCGGCTCTTCGTGATCCGCCACCCCCACCTCGCGGAGCACCGACCACACGTCGATCGGGTCGCCGATCACGAACGTCATGCGCGCCGGCAGCGCCAGGTACCACATCCACGGAAAGATGAGCGCCAGCACTCCGGCCGGCAGCGGCAGGAAGGGAACGTGGAAGTAGCGCTGCATCAGCCGGTCCAGGGGCGGGAAGGTGACGTGGAAGGGCATCACCCATTCCGCGTTCACTACCGACACCGGGTAGATGGGCACGTCGTGGCGCGCCGCGAGGCGCACGAAGCTCGTGCGGAAGCGCTGCAGTTGATAGCGATGCGGAAAGCCCTTGCCGATGCCGGGGACGCCCTCCGGATAGTAGATCACGCGGTCGCCGCGCTCGAGCAGCCGTTCGAAGTTGTCGAACGTCATGTCCACGCCTCCGCCGCGCCGCCAGAGGTTGTCCACCCCGAACGGCCGCATCCACCAGGCCAGCGTCAGCTCCTTCTCGAACACCGACCGGCACTTGGCCTCGGGCCGCAGGCCGTCGCGCCGCCAGAGCGCGAAGTCGAACACGATCGCGTCGTAGGGGAACGCCGTGCCGCTGTGGTTGGTGGCGATCACGGCCGGCCCCCGGGCCGGCAGCTTCTCGGCCCCGATCACGCGCGCCCGGAAATAGAAGTCGGAGAGCGGCGCGATGGCGTGCGTCAGCAGATCACGACAGTACGCGGGATCGAACGGCTCGTATTCGGCGGCGGCGACCGGTGTGGACCCGGCGGGCTTGGTGGCGAGAGTGGGCATGATGCGTCACCCGCCGCGCCGGAACGCCAGCAGCAGCGCGCTCGCGAACAGCGCGGCCCAGAGAGGCCAGGCGCCGCCGAACGCCATGATGATCGCGCCGGCGACGAGGCAGAACCCCGCCAGCAGCGTGGCCCGTACGCCCTTGAGCGGGTTCTCCGCCGGGGGCCGCGTGCTGCGTTCGAGTACCCGCACTCCCTCCGTCACCAGCGACGGCAGCTTCACCACGGCGTCGATGAGTTCCGGCGCGCCGCGCAGCCCTTCGTGCATGAACCGCAGCGGGCTGAACTGCTCAAGGAACACGGCGCGGATGTGGCGCCGGGAGACGTCGGCCACGTCGAAGTCCGGAAGCAGCACGTGCCCGACGCCCTCGAACGTCACCAGCGCCTTGACCATCAGCACCAGCTCCACCGGGAAGTACATGCGATACTGGGCGCCGCGCGACACGGACTCCAGCACGAGCTGCGCCAGCGAGAACGATTCGAAGCTCGACGCCCGGTGCCAACGCGCCGAGATCTCCGACACGTCGCGCCGGAACCCGGCCGGATCGCCATCCCGGCCCGGCTCGGCGACCGCCGCCAGATAGCGGGCCGCGTTCTCGTGATCGCCGGTGACGAGCGAGTAGTAGTAGTACAGCAGCGCCCGCCGCAGGTCGCTCTCGAAGCGCCCCACCATCCCGAGATCGATGAACCCCACCCGCGCGCCGGGCAGCACGAGCAGGTTTCCGGGGTGCAGGTCGGCGTGAAAGAAGCCGTCCCGGTAGAGCATGCGGATGATCGATTCCGAACCGAGGTCCACCAGGTGCTCCCGTTCCTCCTCGCTCAGGGCCAGCGCTTCCGGCGAATCCGGCCGTACGCCGTCCAGATACTGCATGGTGAGCACCCGGGCGCCGCTGCGGTGTCGGTCGACGGTCGGAAACACGATATCCCGCATATCGCGGAAGTTGCCGGCAAAGCTCTCCGCGTTGTCGGCCTCACGCCGCAGATCCACTTCGCGCAGCGTGTACTCGCAGAACTCGGCGATGATGCGCCGCGGCTGGTACTGCGGAATCACGACCTGCAGGGCGGTGCCGAGCACGCGGAGCAGGCGTGCGTCGCGCTTGAGGGTCTCGGCCACGCCCGGCTTCACCGCCTTGATCACCACATCTTCGCCGGTGAGCGTCGTCGCCCGGTGGATCTGGGCGATCGACGCCGACGCCAGCGGCTCGGGATCGATCCAGGAGTACAGGCGGTCGACGGGGCGGCCGAGGTCCTGCTCCACCAACGCCGTGAACTGCGCGAACGGAATCACGGGCAGCCGGTTGAGCAGATTGCGCAACTCGCTCGTCACCGCGTGCGGCAGGATGTCCTCGCGCAGGCTCAGAATCTGCCCGAGCTTGATGTAGGTGGGCCCCAGCAGCTCCAGGCGGCGGCGGAACTGCTGCGGGAAGGGCGCGTCCACCAGATCGCGACGCAACAGCGGATGCGCGACGGTGGCGACCACCCGTGCCAGCAGATACTTGACCCCCCTGGCGGTGGGGGCCTCCCGCTGCGCCCGCGTCCAGGCCACGATGGCGCCGAACAGCAGGCCGAGCAGATGGCGATTGGCGCCCATGGCGCGACGAACGATTCCCGGCGCCCGACGAACGGTCGCCGGCTCGACCGGGAGCAGCCGCTCCCGCCCGGGGGCCTGCCGCCGGCGGGGCGGCGGCCGCGTTCGTACCGTCGCGCGCGCCGTCACCGGTTCCGCCCCAGTTGCTCGTGCGCCGACACCCACTCCAGCGACGAGATGGCCGCGGCGAGGGAGAGTTCCCCCGCCAGCACGGTGGCGGCCACGATCTCGGCCAGCTTGTCCACGTTCCCCGGTCCCCGGCAGCCGAGCATCTGGAGGCACTCGCGCTGCGTGGGCAGGTGCGTGCCGCCGCCGTGCGTGGCCACGATCAGACTCGGGATGGTGATCGAGAAGTACAGACTCCCATCCCGCGTGATCTCGGTGTAGGTCGTCGCCGCGGCGCCCTCGGTCACGTTGGCCACGTCCTGACCGGTGGCGATGAACATGGCCGTGATCGCGTTGGCCGAGTGCAGCCCGTTGTTGTTGGCGCCCGCGAGCAGCGCCCCGACGTTGGCCACCCCCCAGTGATACGCCAGCTGCTCGGGCTCGGCGTGGAGATGCGTGCGGAGCAGATCGTGCGGAATCGTGGCTTCGGCCGTCACGCGCTTGCCGCGCGGATGCAGCATGTTGACGCGCGACGCCTTCTTGTCGGTGGCGAAGTTCGATTCGAGATACGCGCGACGGACGGTACGGTTGGCGCGTAGAATCCACTGGTAGGCGGCGTACGTGGCCTTGCCCACCATGTTCTGACCCGCGGCGTCTCCCGTGGTGAAGCTGAAGCGCAGGAAGGCGAACTTGTTGGAGAGGAACGGTTCGATGTGGCTGAGCCTGGCCACGTGCGACGTCGCCTGGGCGACGGCGCGGATCTCGTCGATGTGTTCGTCGATCCAGCCCAGGAAATCGCGGGCCTCGCGGGCCGATTCGAAGATGAACACGGGCGCCCGCTGCATGCCGTCGCCCGAGATCGTGGTCCGCACACCGCCGGCCAGACTCACCACCTTCATGCCCCGGCTGTACGACGCCACGAGCGAGCCCTCGGTGGTGGCGAGCGGGATCAGGAACTCGCCGCGGGCGTGTTCGCCGTCGATGTAGAGCGGACCCGCGATGCCCAGCGGCACCTGGGCGACGCCCGTGAAGTTCTCGATGTTGCCGCGCGTCTCCCCGGGCGGGATGGAGTACGAGCCGACGTGCTCGAGTGCCACCCCGCACGTCTGGGCCACGTACTGCTGGCGCGCCGCGATCATCTCCGGACCGTAATCTTCGGGGCGTCCCTTGGCGTGCGGAATGTGGTCGACGTCGGTCGCGGGCATTGGGGCGGCGGCCGGCGAGGACGCGTCTTCGACCAGGGAGGATGGCGTACCCATGGGTCCCTCGTGGATGGACACTGGAGGATGCGCGCATTCCGGATCGCCTGGTATCAGGTTGGAGCGACGGAACTGTAGGCCGTTCCCTCACCCCTCTCCGTTTGGTCGCTTCTCCCTACGCGGCGTCCGCCGGCAGCAGGCGGAGGTTCAGGGTTTCCCTGAATTGGCAGGTGTCGAGAAGGGGGCGAAGTTCAGATCGTGTTCGCGGACGGGAAAACCGCGAACGGAGCCGGCCCGCGGGATACCGTCGGTCGGTGGCGCGGTGGGTTTTCGACCCCATGCGCGCGGGTTGTGAGGTCGCTGGACACAACCGAGGCCCCGAGATCCAAGGGGCACCCCGCATCGGTCCCGTCCGGGGCGGGAGAGATTGCCGGCCAGATCGCTTGCGCGCATGGCCAATGCGTCATCGTTCAGGCGATGCCGAAACGACCGACCGGCAACCGCCAGCGGGTCAGAACCCTCGTCCGAGGCAGCGAAGCCGACGACGAGGGTTCGCTGCATCCGGGCGCATGCGGCGCCCGCCGCGTCGACCGGGTCAGCCCCCGCCGAGGCGGGCGAGTTCGGTTTCGAGGTCGGCGAGTTCGCGCCGTTGCTGGAGCGTGGGCGGATACAGCGTGCCCGAGCGCGCGCCGCTCCCGTTGAAGTCGCCGGCCAGCGCGTACGCTCGACGTTGCACGCGCAACGCCGTCCGCGCGTTCGGTCCCGGCTCCCGGGCCAGCGCGTACGACCGCTGCTGTACCCCGAGCAGCTCGACGAGAAACGCTTCGCGGTCGCGATACTGCGCGAGGGTGAGCGGCATGTTGGGATCGGGTTTCACCTGTACGGTGCGCGCGACGGTGCTCCCGTTGGCGGTGAGGGCCACGGTGTACGTACCCGGGGAGACGAACGGCCCCGCCGGGGCCAGGGAGCGCGGCGGGCGCGGGAGCGCCTGCAGGTTGTAGCTGTTGGTGTCGGGGGTCGACGGCGGCGGCGTGTGGCGCAGGTCCCATACCACGCGGTGCACGACGCCGGCGCTGCGCGGGCCATCCAGCGTGCGGATCAGGTCGCCGCGTGCGTTGCGCACGGTGATCGTCACGCTGTCTGCGGCGCGCCCCAGCGAGTAGTCGAGAATCGCGCCGTCGGGCGGATTCTCGCCGGCGTAGAAGTCCTGGCCGCGATACGAGTAGTCCTCCCAGTACTGAAAGATGGTGGCGGGCGCGATGCGGAACAGGTGCGCCGGCTCGGCGGCCACGGCCGGCGACCAGTCGGCCAGCGCGCTCGCGTGATCGAGAATCCAGAGGCTGCGCCCGTGCGTGCCGACCACGAGGTCGCCCGTACCCGGTTGCACCTGGACATCCATGTACAGCGTGGTGGGCAGGTTGCCGCCGATCGTGCTCCAGTGCGCGCCGTGATCCGTGGACACCCACAGGGCATGTTCGGTGCCGAGGAACACCACGTTGGCGTGACCGGGGTACGCCGAGACCGTGCGCACCGAGCCGTCGTCGGGCAGGCCGGCGGTGATCGAGGTCCACGTGCGGCCGAAATCGGTGGTGTGATAGGCGTACGGGTGGAAGTCGCCGCGCCGGTGATTGTCGAATGCCACGTAGGCCTCGCCGGGCGCGCTGCCAGACGCCGACACGCGGCTGACATAGGTACCGTCCGGCACGCCGTGCGCGTTGTGCCCCACCTCGGTCCAGGAGCGGCCGCCGTCCCGGGACAGCTGCACGTTGCCGTCGTCGGTGCCCACCCACAGGATGCGGGCATCGAGCGGTGACTCGTCGATGGCCGAGAGCGCGCTGAACGCCGTCTGTCCGTCGTTGCGCGAGTTCACGATCTTCGCGTCCAGCACTCCCATCACCGTCACCGTGTCGCGGTCCACCTCACGTGTGAGGTCCTTGGTGGCGCGCCAGGTGAGCCCGCGATCGTCGGTGATGAACAGCCGGTTGCCGCCGTAGTAGTACACGCCGGCCGCATGGCGCGAGGCGAGCCCGGGGGTGATCCATTCGAACCGGTAGGGCGGCTGGCCGGCCGGCGCCTGGGGATGGATGTCGGCCCGGTCGCCGGTGTAGGTGTCGACGCGCGTGAGATCGCCGTCCACGGCATTGCTGTACACGTAGTGGCGGCCGTCCTTGTCGACGGTGGACGACACGCCGTCGTTGAATCCGATCTCGCGCCAATCGTCGCCCACGATGCCCAGGTAGTGGCGCGTGGCGCTGGGGCCGAACCACGAATGGTCGTCCTGCATGCCGCCGTAGATATGGTAGGGCGACTCGTCGTCGAGCCCGAAGCCGTAGAACTGGCCGATGGGAATGTTGTTGATGCGGATGTAGGTGGCGCCCATGTCCCAGCTCTGATACAACCCGCCGTCGCCGGCCAGGAAAAAGTGGCTGGGGTTGCCGGGGTCGATCCACATGGCGTGATAGTCGCCCTTCAGCCCCACGTCGTAGGTGGGTTCGGTGGGCATGATGCGCCAGTGGGCGCCGGCGTCGTCACTCCGGTAGAAATAGCGCGCCATCATGTAGACCCGGCGGTCGTCGGTGGGGTCGACGGCGATCGCACTGTAATACATGGGCCGGGGGTCGAGAGTGGTGAGGTGCGTCCAGCGGTCGCCGCCATCGTCGGTGCGGTACACGCCGCCCCCGGTGGGATGCTCGATGACCGCATACACGCGCCGCCCGTTGGTGCGCGAGATGGCGAGTCCGATGCGTCCGGTGTCGCCGGTGGGGAGCCCGCCCGCGAGCCGCTGCCAGGTGGCGCCGCCGTCGGTGCTCCGGAAGATCCCGCTGCCGGCCCCGCCGCCGTTGAAACAGCAGGGCGTGCGGAGGCGTTGGTAGGTGGCGGCGTACAGCGTGTGGCTGCTGTCGGGATCCATGACCAGGTCCACGGCGCCGGTGAGCGTGTCCACGAACAGACTTCTCGTCCACGTGCGTCCGCCGTCGGTGGTCTTGTACACCCCGCGATCGGGCGACGGCTTCCACAGGTTGCCCAGCGCCGCCACGTAGGCGACGGCGGGGTCGTGCGGGTCGACGACGATGCGGCCGATGGCGCGTGTGCTGTCGAGCCCGACGTGCGTCCAGGTGGCGCCGCCGTCGGTGGAGCGGTACACGCCGTTGCCCCACGAGCTGCTCTGCCGGTTGTTCTGTTCGCCGGTGCCGGCCCAGAGAACGTCGGGATCGGAGGGCGCAATGGCGATCACGCCGAAGGTGGACGTCCCCTCGTGATCGAAGATGGGCGTCCAGGTCGTGCCGTGGTTGGTGGACTTCCAGAGTCCGCCGGTGGCGGAGGCGACGTACACCGTGGACGGGTCGCCGGGCAGCGCCTGGACGTCATGGATTCGGCCGCCCATCACGGCCGGGCCGATGGCGCGCAGGTCGAGCTCGCGGAACGGGCCCGGGGAGGCCTGGGCGCGGGCCACGGCCGGCAGGAACGAGAGGGCGGTCGCGAGAAGGCCGCTGGCAACGACGCGAGCGTTCGCGTGGAAGCGTTGAGTGAGCACGAGCGGGTCCGGGGTCAACGGGTGGGAAAGGTCGGGCATCTGGTCGGAATTATCCCGCGACACGGAGCCCGTCAACGGCAGCGGGCCGGGGGCACCGGGTGCGGGGCCGAGCCGCCCGCGCGGTGGCGGCCCGGCGCCATCCCTGCCATACTGCCAGGGCGGGCGCAACGCGTGCCGGTGCGATGCGCTCCCGTATCGGACGCCGCCGGCATGACCGGCGCGCCGCAGTCAGGAGGGACTCGTGCCGATCGTGTTTGAGATTCTCCCCACCCATTCCCTGGTGCTCGTGAAGGGATGGGGTGTGCTCAAGGGCGATGAGCTGGTGCGGGAGCAGGTCGAGCTCCGGCAGGATTCGCGCGTGCGGCCGACCATGCGGCAGCTCATCGACATGCGCGAGGTCGCGGAATTCGAGGTGAGCTCCGACACGCTTCGGCACATGGCCACGCGGCACCCGTTCGCGCCGACGGCGCGGCGGGCGCTGGTGGCGAGCAGTGACGTGGCGTTCGGGCTCAGCCGGATGTACCAGGTGCTGAGTGACGGTGACGGCCGGGTCTTCGGCGTGTTCCGCGAACTGGATCAGGCCTTGGCACATCTCGAGTTGCAGGCGGAACGGGCAACCATCATCGATGCCCTGGCGGCCCTGGGGGCGAACCGCCGCTAGCCCGCGAGTTCGAGCGCGCGCCGCAGCGCCGCCGCGAGGTGTGTCCCCGAATACGGCTTGATGAGCACTTCGGAAATGCCGTGTTCGCGGATGATCTCGTTGGTGAGCGAGCCGCGAAATCCCGTCGTCAGCACGACGGTCATCTCGGGGCGGATGGCACGCACTTCGTCGGCGAGTTCCAATCCCGACGCGTTCGGCATCGTCAGATCCGTGACCACCACATCGAACGCCTCGGGATCGGCCTGGAAGGCGGCCAGGGCATCCGCCGCGGCCTTGAACGCGGTGACGTGATAGCCAAGATCGGTGAGGAACATCTGGCCGACGCGAGCCAGCATCGGTTCGTCATCCACGAACAACACCCGCTCGCCGTTGCCACGGACGGCCGCATCCTCGGCCGGGGACTCGGGGGCGGCCTGGTCCTCCAGCGCCGGCAGGTACACGCGGAAGGTCGTGCCCTCACCCAGCTGGCTCTCCACGGCCACCACGCCGTCGTGCTGTTCCACGATTCCGTGAACCATGGCCAGTCCCAGGCCCGTGCCCTCCCCCGGTTGCTTGGTGGTGAAGAACGGCTCGAAGATGCGGCTGATCGTGCGGGCATCCATCCCGTGCCCGGTGTCCGATACGGTGATGCGCACGTACGGCACATCGCGCAACGCCGGTCGTTCGGTGCGGAGTTGCGCGTCGGGAGTCATGGCATCGAGCCGCAACCCGAGCTCGCCTCCCGTGGCACGCATGGCCTGACCGGCGTTGGTCATCAGATTCACCAGCACCTGCCGGATCTGCGTGGCGTTGGCGAGGACGGGCGGCAGGTCGGGAGACACGTGCGTATGGATGGCCACCGACGCCGGGAGCGCGGCGCGCATGAAGCGCGCCGCTTCGGTGGCGATGGGCGCCAGATGCTGCGACCATCGCTCCTCCGTCTGCCGCTGGCTGAACGTGAGCACTTGCTGCACCAGCTCGCTCGCCCGCTCGGCCGCCCGCATCGCGTCGCGAATGTGTTCGCGAGCCGGATGATCCTCGGGGAGCGCCATCCGGGCGAGATCGACCATGCCGACGATGACGGCGAGAATGTTGTTGAAGTCGTGGGCGATGCCGCCGGCCAGCGTGCCGAGCGATTCCATCTTCTGGGCCTGCTGGAGCTGGCGTTGCAGGTATGCCGCCTCCTCCTCACGCTCCTTGCGCGCCGTCACGTCCTCGGCGACGCCCTCCACGTAGCGCGTCGCGCCGGCGGCGTCGCGCACCACGCGCAGGCTCATCGAGAGCCAGCCGGTGGAGCCGTCGCGCCGGCGGACGGCCACCTCCACCGCCGGAATGACCCCGTCCGTCCGCAGGCGATTGAGGATGTCCTCACGTTGTTCCGGATCGGCGTACAGGTCCGCGACGTGATGCACTTCGCTGGTGAGCTGCTCCACGGAGTCGTAGCCCAGCACACGCGCCGTGGCCGGATTGGCGTCAGCGTATCGCCCATCCGGCGTCGTGCGGAAGATCGCGTCGAGGGCGTTCTCGAAGATGCTTCGGTACTTCTGTTCGCTCTCGCGGAGCGCGACCACGGCGCGGCGATACTCGGCGTCGGCGGCCGCCAGGGTGAGCGCGGTCAACACGGCGAACCCGACGAACAGGTTCAACCAGAGGGCGCGATCACCGGCCTCGGAGCCAAGAAAGGCGAACGGGCCGCGCCCGTGCACCGTGGCCCAGCCGCTGATCAGCCCGTACACGGCCGACGGCACGGCAGCGCCGATGGGGCCCAGGCGCACGGCCGAGAAGGCGATGAGTGGGAAGGTGATCCAGCCCAGCGGCGGTCCGTTCTGCGCCGACATCGGCCGGGAAAAAATGAACGCGGTGATCCCGGCGGTGGCGGCCGTGAACAGCAGCAGTTCCCCGACCCGTCGTTTCGTCTGGCCGACGGGACGCCAGTGGGCGCCCGGCAGCGTGAGCACCACCGGTGTGACGACCAGTTCGCCCAGCGTCGCCGACGACCACCAGATGTCCCAGACGTGCCAGAGGTCGCGCGTACCGAGGAGGGCGTGCTGCCCGACGGCGGCGATCGCCGCCGAGATCGGTTCCCCGGCGAGCGCGGGAATGAGCGCCAGGGCGAAGACCTCACGCAGGCGGTCGAGCTGCGGGTGCTCGCCGATCGTGGCGCGCATCAGGCCCGCCGAGATGACGCTCTCGACCATGTTCGCGCCGTTGAACAGGAGCGCGATCGCCCACGACTCGGTGCGGAGGTTGCCCGCCACGCCGATCGCCATCGCCACGGCGACGAATTCCGCCCACTCGCCCACGGGACGACGCAACAGCACGCCGAGCATCACGCCCGCCGGCAGCCAGATGACGGAGACCCCCTCGGGCTGCACGACGTACGCGAGACTCAGCTGTACCACGGCGGCGTAGAGAACGCCGAACAGGAGGAGGTGCCCGAGGCGTTTCTTCAGCGTTTCGCCCCTGCGTGGAGGCTGCGAAGCGGACATGGGTGCCGGAAGGACCCGCGGTCGGCGGCGCCCGGCACTCTAAGACTGTCGACGCCGGTCGAGAATGGCTAGTGAGACGGCCGTGAGCGCCGGCAAGCGGGCGCAAACGACGACCGGACCGCCGGTGCGTCAGCACCCACGGTCCGGCCGCCTTCCCCTTCCCTGTGAACTGGACTACTTGACCGCGATCACCTTCACGCCGGCGGTCGCGGCGCTCCCGCTCACCAGGCCGATGGCGCCCGGATTGGCCTTCACGAACGCGACCACTTCATCGTCCGTGGACTTGCTCACCGGCGGAATGTCCTTGCCGGAGAAGATCTGCTGCTGCCAGTAGGTGTCGAGCTTCTGCACCGACCGCCCGAGGACGGCCTGGGCGAATGCGGCCCGGGCCGGCGAGTTCTTGGCCGGCTCGACGGGTGTCGCCGCCGCGCCGCCGGGAAAGCTGGTGCTCTGCTTGAGGAACAACTTGGCGACGACGTCGGCCGGCAGCGCGCTCGCCGGGTTGGCCGCGTTCACGATCACCTTGAACTCCTGGGCCGCCGCGGGACGCGCGGCGAGGCCGAGCGCTGCCACGAGCAGTGCGAGGAGGAGCCACGGCGTCCGGATCGACTTCTGGGTACGCATTGGTGGGGTCCTCGCTTAGAAGCTGACCGCGACGGACGCGATCATGTAGTTGGCCTTCGACGCCGGCGCGATGCCCATGACGAACGGGGGGCCGGCCGGGGGGACGAACGTCGGCACGTTGGCGTCGAACGAATAGCCGGTGGTGTGATGCCCTTCCAGCTTGAACATCACGTTGGCGCTCGGCGCGTATGCGATGCTGCCGGCCAGGTCCTGGTCGAGCTTGACGGTGACCGGCGGAATCGGCGCGCCGAATTCGATATAGCGGTGCATCTGCATGAACTGGCCGGCCACGGTCACCTTTTCGTTGACCCTGACGCCGCCCTGTCCGTACCACGCTGTGTAGTCCGACTTGGTCGGCTTCTTGCCCGAGAACTCCGTGAACTCGCCGCGCGCGAAGAAGCGATCGAAGTTGCCGTCCAGCGAGTAGAGGGTCGTGAGCTGGCGCCCCGACGGGTTCGTCTGCTGGTAGGACGGTTCCGGCTGATAGCCGGCCAGGAACGCGCCCGCCCGCAGCCCCTCGATGGGGGTGTTCAGCCAGAGCTGCGTGCCGAGAATGTTCTCCATCCGGAACTTGACCACGCCCACCCCGCTGTTCGACGGGAGCAGCGCCTTGAGGTCCGTGCCACCGGCGAAGAAGTGCGTCTCCGCGCCCCACCCACGGCCCAGCTCCCAGCTCCGGCCCGCCACCGCGCCGTCGAGATACTCGAGCGTCTCGCCGTACACGTCGGAGCCGACCCGGTAGAACGGCAGCAGGGTGCCGATGAACCGCACTTCATTGAAGATGCCGCGCGGGAGCGGATCGCGGCCGAGCTTGAACGTCCAGGCGCCCGAGCGGTGCTGGTAGTACGCCCACACCGGGAACACCGACGGCTCGACCGAATCGAGCGGGCTGGTGCCGATGGAACGGCTCAGCAGCTGGGTGACGAACTGGTCGTTCTGGCTCACCGAATAGCGGAACTGCAGCGCCACGGCGCGATAGTCCGTGGTGCCGTCCTTGTTCACGCCGAACACCGGCAGGCCGTCCGACTTGCCATAGCCCCACACCAGCGAGCCGTGGAAGGCGAACCGGTCGCCCAGATCCTGGGCGTGGGCGGCGGTGGGCGCGACCAGCGTCGCGGCAATGAGCACGAGCTTGAAGAAACGGCGCACATGCGGGTGCGTCATGAGTGAATCCTCGAGTGATGTGATGGCAAACGCGCGCCGCGCGTTGCCCGGGTGGAGGGACCATCCCGGTTCGTGCTGTCCAGTGTCGGCACACCGGCAGCGCGGCATTAGCGCCCGCTGGGGCCCGGCGGTCATTCAACTTCCGGCGCGGGTGTGCCGATACTCATCAGGAGCGATCACCGTCCCCGCCCCGTCCGGGCCTCAGGCGACGTTGAGTACGGCCCGGGCCCACGTCCCCGCGTCGCTGTAGCGGGCCAGCAGATCGTCGAGCACACCGAGTTCGGTCGCCATGCGAATCGTCGGTTCCCAATCGCCCTGCGCGTAGCGCGACGCCACGGCCAGATACGGGGTGAGCGGCCCGCTCGCCTGGAGCAACGCCGACCGTACGTCGGCCGAAACGCGCAGGTGCTGGAGCAGATCGGGCATGGCGACGCCGAGGATCGCGTCGAACTTGGAGAGCAGGCCGGCGAGAAACGCCGACGCGGCCGAACGGCGCTGCCCGGCCTCTTCGGCGAGCAGTTCGCACATCCGCCCCCGCTCCAGGGCCTCCAGCACCAGTTCCCGCTGGACACCGGAGTTCGCCGGCGCCGCGCTCACCAGCAGCAGCGACAGCCAGCGGTGCAGCGTACTCCGGCCCACCAACTGCACCGCGTGCTGGATGGAGTCGATGCCCAGACCGCCGATCGCCGCCGAGTTCACGATCTGGAGCAGCTTGAAGCTGAGCGCGGGGTCGCTCCGGAACGCGGCCTCCAGGTCGCGGTCGCTGGCCTGCGGATCGCTCACCAGGTTCATCAGACGCACGATGGCCACGATGCCGGGCGGGAGATCGCGCCCGCCCACCGTCTCGGGGCGCTGGAAGTGATACCCCTGAAAGAGCGTGAACCCCAACGTCTCGCAGAGACCGAGCATCGCGCGATCCTCCACGCGCTCGGCGAGCAGACGCACCGGATACGCCCGCAGCCGCTGAACCAGCGGCTCCAACGTTTCAACGGTGGCGCCCAGCACGTCGACCTTCACGATCTGCGCCAATTGCAGCAGCCGATGATAGTCCTCGCCGCCCGCGAAGTCGTCCAATGCGACTTCGAAACCGTTCGCCCGCAGTCCCTCCACCGCCGCCACCGACTCGTCGTCGCAGGAGACCGTTTCCAGGAGTTCGATGGTGACCATCCGCGGATCGAGCAACTCGAATGCGCCGCGTACCAGCATCTCGCGGGGAAAGTTCACGAACGCCCGGGCGCCGCCGGTGAGTTGGTCGAGCCCGATGGTGAGGAGGCCGGTGACGAGCGTCGAGCAGGACATGGTGAGCGGCGATGCGCCGCTCGCCGCCGTGGCGGTGGGCGCTCCCCGGTAGAGCAGTTCGTATCCGACGAGGTTCAGCCGCTGATCGAAGATCGGCTGACGGGCGATGAAGACGTCGGACATGGCGGCAGCGCTCAGCGGGCGAGGACGTTTCTCGCCCATCCGCCGGCCTGGGCGTACCAGATCGGCAGGTCGTCCTCCACGCCCAGCTCCGAGGCCAGCACCAGCGCTTCGTCCCACGACCCGCTGGCATACAGCTTGGCGAGTTCGAGGTACGGCGTGTACGGACCGTCCTCGTCGAGCAGAGCCGATTCCACTTCCGGCGCCACCCGCACCTGTTGGAGGAGCTGCCGGATGGAGAGACCGAGAATCGCGTCGAAGCTGGACAGCAGCCCGGTGAGGAAGACGGATGGCGCCGCGCGCTCCCGTCCCGAATTGAGGGCCAGCAGCTCGCACAGCCGGCCGCGCGCCAGCCCGCCCACGATCAGTTCCTCCTCGACGTCGTTGGTGCGCGGCAACGCCGCGGTGAGCAACAGCGACAGCCACCGGTGCAGCGGGGCGCGCCCGATGAGGCGAATGGCGTGCTGGATGGATTCGATGTCCCGGCCGCCGATGGCCGCCGAATTGACGATCCGGAGCAGCTTGATGCTCAGCCCCGGATCGCTCCGGAACGCCTGCTCCACATCCCGGTCGCTCACGTTCTGGTCGAGCACGATGTTCATCAGGCGGGCGATGCCCGTCATGCCGGTGGGGAGATCGCGGCGCTTGACGATCTGCGACCGGCTGTAGTTCTGCCCCTGGAAGAGCGCGAAGCCGAGGGAGGCGCAGTGCTGCGCCATCCGCCCGTCGTCGACGTTCGTCGCCAACAGCCGGAGGTGCGGCGCGCGCAGTTGCTCCACGATGGCCAGCAGCTCCTCTTCCGACCGGCGCTCCACGTCCACTCGGACGACGGTGGCCAGTTGCAGCAGGTCGCGCTGTTCGGGCGCCGCGGCGAAGTCGCCGAGTGCCAGCGTGAACCCGCGCTCGCGCAGGGCGCTGAGCGCGGCGATCGTATTCGCGTCGTGGGGCAGTGCGTCGCGGAGCTCGATGGTCACCTGCGACGGGTCGAGCAATCCGAACGCCTCCTCCACCAGGAGGTCGTGCGAGAGCGGAATGTAGGCATGCGTGTCGCCCACCAACTGGTCGAGGCCCACCGCGAGCAGGCCGCCGATCAGCGCCCGGGCATCGGTGCGGCCACCGTCGCTCCCGCCCGTTTGCCGGTACAGCAGCTCGTAGCCGTCCAGCTGATTGTGGGCGTCGAAGATCGGCTGGCGCGCGATGAGGACGTCAGTCACGGGGCACCGTTACCTGACCGCGGACGCGGAGAGCACTGCCGGTTGACGCCGCGATTCGCCGTCCAACGCCGTTCGCACGGCGCGCAGCAGCGTGCGTGACGAGAACGGCTTCTCCAGCGTGTTGGTCGCCGTGCCGAGGCCGCGCCGCGTGATGTCGGCGTCGGTGTATCCCGACATGTAGAGAATGCGCGCGCCCGGGTGGCGGGCCGCGATGCGTTCGACGAGCCAGGGCCCATGCGCTTCCGGCATGACGACGTCGGTGAGCAGCAGGCCGATCTCGCGGTCCATGCGCTCGGCGACGGCGAGCGCCTCCGATCCGTTGGCCGCCTCGACCACGCGGTAGCCGTGGCCGGCGAGAATGCGCCGCGTGGCCTCGCGGACGGTCCCTTCATCCTCCACGAGCAGAATGGTTTCCTCGCCGCGGGCACCGATCGGAAGGTCGGTGTCGCGGACCGGGTGCCCGAAGCCGGCGGCCACCGGCAGGTAGATCTTGAACGACGACCCCTGCCCGGGTTCGCTGTAGACCCAGACGTATCCGCCGCTCTGGCGCACGATGCCGAATACGGTAGCGAGCCCGAGTCCCGTGCCGAGGCCGGGCGGCTTGGTGGTGAAGAACGGTTCGAAGATCCGGGCCCGCACCTCCGGCGTCATCCCACTGCCCGTATCGCTCACCGTGAGCATCACGTAGTCGCCCGGCGTCACCGCGGTGTGGTCGAGCACGTAGGTCGCGTCGAGTTCCACGTTGGCGGTGCTGATCGTCACCATCCCCCCGTTCGACATCGCGTCCCGCGCGTTGACGACGAGATTCATGATCACCTGCTGCATCTGCCCGATGTCGGCGAGCACGATGCCGATGGACGGATCCAGGGCGACCTCCACGCCCAGGTCCTCGCCGATCAGCCGCTGCAGCATCGGCGTCATGTCGCGGACGATATCGTTGAGGCTCACCGGCGTCATTTCCAGCACCTGACGCCGGCTGAACGCGAGGAGCTGCTTGGTGAGCATCGACGCCCGCTTGGTCGCCTCGTGGATCTGATCGGCGTCGGCGCGCTGCGGGGCCGACGGATCGAGCCCGGAGAGCAGGAATTCGCTGTGGATGCCGATGACGGTGAGGATGTTGTTGAAGTCGTGGGCCACCCCGCCGGCCAGCTGGCCCACGGTCTCGAGGCGCCGCAATTCTTCGAGTCGCTCATCGCGCCCCTGCGGGACCGGCTCGGCGGGGGCGGGGGCGGGGGCGGGCGACACCGGCGCGCCCGCTCCGCGCGCGAGAAACCCGGCCACGCCGGCGAGCAGACCGGTGGCGACGACCACGAGCGGGTCGCCGTGCATCACCGCTCCGACGCCGCCGATGAGGGCGGCCGCGAGCAACGTCGACGTCAGCAGAATGCGCCGGCGATGGCGCCGCGAAAATGAAATTCGATAATCGGCGCCCGAGGGCGCGACGCTGGTAGCCATGACGATACTTGTAGGGGGAAGTCGCAGGTGGCTCGCACGGCCTCCTCCGCAGCTTCAGGTATCGGCGTGAACCCCCGTTGACTTGAGACGCGGCCGCGAGCGGGGCCGACGCTACATCCCGGAGCCCGGGAGCCCCGTGGACGGGCCGTTGGGCCCGGGATCGGTGTCCGGCGGCTCGGGCATCGGGTGCTCGAACGGGAGCACGATGCTCACCCGGCGGTTCGCGGTGCTCAGCGGGTGCTGCGGGTCGCGCAGGTCACGATCGGCCATGCCCTTCACCTCGGCGATTCTCGCCTCGGGGACGCCGGCCGCCTCGACCACCCGCCGGGCCGCGTTGGCGCGGTCGGCGGAGAGTTCCCAGTTGGTGTAGCTCCCCGTGCCGTACGGCGCGGCGTCGGTGTGGCCCTCGACCTCGATCGGGTTCGAGAGCTGCGCCAGTTCACGGCCGATGGTACTCACCACCAAGCGGCCGATCGGGGTGAGCACGGCCGATCCCCGGGAGAAGAAGGTGTCGCCGGAGTCCGCCTCCACGAGTTCGATGCGGAGCCCGCGTTGGGTGACCACGATCTCCACGTGCGACGCGATTGAGCGCAGAGCCGGCGAATTCTGCAGCGCGCTTCGGATCTCGCCCTGGGCGACCGCGAACTGCTGCTGCTCGCGCATGTAGGCCACGGTGCGGAAGACGTTGGCGTGCATGGCGGCGGGGGCGTTGCCGCTGGATATCGGACTGCGCCCGCTGCCGTAGCCATGCTTGTATCCCACCGGATTGGAGAAGTAGCCCTCCACCGCCCGCTTGACGTTCTGGTCCATGCCCACGATCCACATGACCAGAAAGAACGCCATGAGGGCGGTGACGAAGTCCGCGTAAGCCACCTTCCACGAGCCGCCGTGATGGGCCGCATGGGCGCGCTTCTTCTTGACGATCCGGATGACGACCGGCCGCTCTCTGGCTCCGTCCCGCATCCTAGGCCGCCTTGCGCCGGGTCAGGGTCTCCAGCTCCTCGAAGGAGGGACGATGCACCGGCTCGATGTTGCGGCGCGCGAATTCCACGCAGGTCATCGGGGCGTCGCCGCGGGAGAATGAGAGCAGCGCGGTGCGGATGCAGGCCAGGTAGGCGCCCTCGCCGCGCACCCGCGTTTCGATGGCCTGCGCGATCGGCGCGAAGAACCCGTACGACAACAGGATGCCGAGGAAGGTGCCGACGAGCGCCGCGGCCACCTTGGAACCGATTTCCGCCGCCGTGCCGTTGATCGACTGCATGGTGACCACCACGCCGAGCACGGCGGCCACGATGCCGAACCCGGGCATCGCGTCGCCGGCACGCGTCAGCGCCCCCGGCACGACCGAGGCCTCCTCATGGTGCCGTTCGAGATCGAGGTCCAGGATCTCCGAGAGGTGGTGGTCCTCGACGGTGCCGCTGAGCATCACCTTGAGCGTGTCGCAGAGCAGGCGGACGGCGTGTTCGTGGGACCGGAAGATGGGGTACTTCCGGAACAGCAGGCTGGCCTGGGGATCCTCGACGTGGGTTTCCAGGGCGATCAACCCGTCCTTGCGCGCCGTCTGGAACACCTCGAACAGCATCTGCAGCAACTCGGCGTACGCATGTTCCGAGAAATGGCTGGGCTTCAACAGTCCCAGCACGTCCCGCACGATGGCCTTGAGCACCGACGGCGGGTTGCCGATCACCATCGCGCCGAGCCCGGCGCCACCGATGATGATGAACTCGGATATCTGCAGCAGGACGGCCACCTTGCCATCGTGCATGGTGTAGCCGAACAGAATGCTGCCAATGACTATGACGACACCGATAAGAACCGTCACGGGACACGCCGGGGATCAGGGTCCGAAAGAGAACTCTCCGGCGATGAGTATCGACCGGTGGCCCGGCGAACTGGACCACTCCGGCGCAGAAGCGCCCAACGTGCGGTGCTAGGCCGACTTGCGTGAGTTGGCGGGGTCGAGAATCGTGGCCCAGTCGCTGCCGGCCGTGGCGCGGTGGTTCTCCTCGGCGATCTCGATCACGATTTCCTCGCGCTGGATGCCGACGTCGGCCGGTGCCTGGATGCCGATGCGCGCCCCGCCGCGATCGCAGGCGAGCAGCACGATGCGGATGTTCGATCCGACCACGATCGCTTCGCCGGCCCGGCGGCTGAGGATCAACATCTAGCGCACCATGTCGAGGATGTCCTGCGCCATCTCGTTGGCCACCTGGACGATCTTGGCGGCGGCGGCGTAGCCCTGCTGGTACTGCATCATCCGGGTCAGTTCCTCGTCCACCGATACGCCGCTCACCGACTGGCGGCGGGTATCCGACTGCTGGGCGAGCGTCTGGTAGGCCGAAGCGTCGCGACCGGCGCTTGCCACGCTCGAGCCGAGCTCGGAGACCAGCGACTGGTAGCGGTCGCCGAACGACGTGTTCGGCGGCAGGCCGATCTGGGCGTCGAAGGCCGCCGAGCCCATGCGGGCGCTGAGGGCCGCGGCGCCGGAACTGTCGCGCAACGACGCGATGGCGAGCGCCACCGAGTTGTCGCCGGTGGATGTGGTGCCGGCGGCGATGACCGAGCTGTCGGCCTGGACGGCCGCCGAGAGTCGGATCGAACCCGCCGTGGTGCCGGCGGGGTCGAAGAAGTCGACGTTGCTGCCGGTGGGGCCGAGCGACGGGGCCCAGTTTCCGTTTCCCAGCGCCTCGCCCGATGCCGTATAGCCGGTGCGCATGATCGTGTTGACGCCGTTCACGACCCCCTGGGTGAGGGTGTCGAGTTGGGTGCGCACCGACGGCAGCTCGTTCTGCAGAAAGTTGACGAGCGTGCCCAGCGTACCGCCCACCTGCGTGATCGGGGTGCTGTCGCCGGCCACGGTGAGCACCGGAGCATCGGCGGTGCCGCCGAGGCTCAGCGCCTTGGCGTTGGGTCCATTGACCACGGAGATGCCGCCAAGAACCACATTGATGCTGCCGTTGGTGCCGTCGAACACCCGCACCGGCGCGATCTGCGAGAGCTGGTCCAGCAGTCGGTCGCGCTGGTCGAGCAGATCGGGAGCCTGTTGCCCGCCCGACTGGATCGAGGTGATCTGCTGCGTGAGGTCCCCGATCTGGCGGGTGAGCTGGTTGAAGGCGCTCACCGACTGCGTGAGCTGCGCCGCGGCGTTGGTCTGCGCGCTGTCGAGTTGCTGCGCGTAGCCGTTGAGCAGGTTCGCCACCTGCGTCCCGCGGGACCGCACCACGCTCTGCGCGGAGGGATCGCCGGGATTGTTGGACAGATCGGACCACGACGACCAGAAGGCGTCGAGCGAGGCGGCCAGCCCGGTATCCGACGGCTCGTTGAAGATCGTCTGGATGCCGGTGAGGAGATCGGTGTGCACCGAGGCGCCCGAGCTGTTCGCCGTCTGTTCGCGGAAGGTGGTATCGAGCAGGCTGTCGCGCGCCCGCGTGACGCCGGCCACGGACACACCCGTGCCGAACACGCCCTGCGGCGTGACGAGCGGCGGCGACGCCAGCAGGTCGACCCGCTGGCGCGAGTACCCGTCGGTCGACGCGTTGCCGACGTTCTGGGCGACGACCTGCATGGCGGCCTGCTGCGCGCGGGCGGCGCTGCTGGCGATGCTCAGGATGCCGGTAATGGACGATGACATGAGCGTCTCCTCAGCCGCAGCGATTGATGAGCACGCCGCCGCGGCCACTGGCGCACGCCGGAGACTCGTGGTAGGTCAGCGCCGGCGGAGCGCCGGTGATCCGGGCCGCGTAGGCGTCGCTGGCCGCGAGGGCGGTGCGCAGGACGCGCCGGTTGACCTCGATGGCGTCGGACAGCCGGCGGGCGGCCTGGCGCAGGTTGGCCCGGGCATCGCGCACGGCGTCGTTCATCCGGTCGCCCAGAAAGTCCTCGATCTCGCGGATCGGCACGTCGCGGCCGCCGAGCAGGCGGCCGATGCCGCGGCGGCGCGTGCGGGCTTCGTTGAGCGTGAACAGCACCCGCTGCATGGCGTGCGACGTGCGGTCGACGCCGTCCAGATCGTCGTCGGCCAGCGCCGTGCGCTGGCGCTCCACGATCTCCGTGAGATCGGACACCAGCCGGCGTTCCGTATCGAGCACATCGAGGATGGCATCGACGGCCGCCGCGGGAGCGTTGGAGCCGGGGGTGATCTGATGGGCGGGCATGGCGGTCATGACGGATCAACGCCTCGTCGAAGAATCGGGTGCGAGAATCGATGCATCGAGGGCGGCATCGCTCCCCGGTCTTGGTGCCGACAGTTTGCCCTGCAGCTGGCGGTAGATGCTGGCCGCCAATCCGTCGTGCCACTGCTGGGGCGCCGACTCGGCGATTTTCTCATCGAACAATCCGGTGAACATGTCCTCCCCCGCACCGCCGTCCACGTATCCGTCGTGATGAACCGTTTCCCGCATCGCTTTGAACAGCTGCTCCACGAACACGCCCTCGAGCTGCTGCGCCGTCCGGCGCAGCGCCGCCTCCGGACCGGTTGCCGGCGCCGCGCCCGGGGGCGGACTCCCGTTCACGCGCGTCACCGGACGATCACTTCGGCGGTGATCGCGCCCACATCGTGCAGCGCCTCGAAGAGCGCGGCGATCTGCGCCGGAGGTGCCGCCACGGCATGCAGCGCGGCCACCAGCGTCTGCACGCTGCTGCCCGCCGGCAGGTCGACCTGGCCCTGCAGCCTGGCAGTATCGGACGCGGGGGCGCCGATCCTTAGCGCTATGTCGCCGGAACTGGCCACGCCCTCGCCCACCGTGAGGTCGCCGCCGGCGACGACGGCACCCGACCGGGCATCGATCACGATCCGGCCGCTCCGCACGGGGTCCACCCTGACCGCGGCGATCCGGGCCAGCGTGGCCGCCCGGGCGGCAGCCGGCCCCTTGACCTGCAGCGTGATCTGGCCGGGATCGTCCACCTGGGCCACGCTGTCCGCCAGTTCCTTGTTGATGGCGGCGGCGATGAGCGTGGCGGTGCCGAGGTCGGGATGCCGCAGGATCAGGCGGGTGGAGTCGGACGTGTTGGGGGCCGCCCGGGGCAGATCGCCCTCCACCAGGCCGCCCGCCGGCACGTTGGCGCTGGTCTCGTTCTGGGTCGCGCGACCGCCGCCCCAGGCAGTCCGCCAGGGGCCGGCGGTGGCCGGGGTCTCACCGAGATTCACCAGGAGCGCGCCCTGCGCGCTCCCCACCGGAGCGCCGCCGACGTCGGTCACGAGGGGGGTCATCCAGAGCGTGCCCCCGCGCAGCGACCGGGCATCGCCGATCGACGAGACCTGGACGTCGAACCGCCCGCCGGGGCGCAGGTAGGGCGAGACCTCCGCCGTCACCAGCACTGCCGCGACGTTGCGCGTGCTCAGCCACTCGGGCGGCACCTGCACGTTGAAGCGGCGCAGAATGTTGGCCACCGACTGAACGGTTTCCTGGGAACCGCGCACCGAGGCGCGATCGCCGGTGTTCGGCAATCCCACCACGAGGCCGTAGCCCATGAGCCGGACCGGGACCGCCTGATCGGCGATCACGAGGTCGCGAACGGGCACCTGCTGGGCCACCGACGTGCCGGCGACCCCCGCCAGGAGAAGCCCGATGATGACGAGACGCTTCATGGCCAGAGCGCTCCGAGAATGCGAAGCAGCAGGTGTCCCTTCGGCTTGTTCATGTCGCCGGTGGCGTGGTAGGCCAGCTGGGCGTCGGCAATGCGCCAGGAGTCGATGGTGTTCTGCGAGGTCACGTCGTCGGAGCGAATCCAGCCCGAGATCGTGACCTCCTCGGACGACTTGTCGAGCACCACGACCTTGCTGCCCTTGATCTGCAGCAGACCGGTGGGCGAGACCCCGACGACGCGCGCCGTGACGGCGCCCACGAAGTCGTTGGTCCGCGACGCCTGTCCCTCGTCCTGTGAGTGGCCGTTGTTCTGGCTGTTGATGCCGATGCTGGTGCCCGCCGACCCGGCCTGCGAGACGTCGAGTCCCATGTTGCGGCTGCGCTGGTCGTCGGCCGCGTTCCGGCGGTCGGCGGTGGCGAGCAGATGCTCGTCCACGTTGATCGTGATGATGTCGCCGACGGCCAGCGGCATGCGATCGGCCGTCCAGCTCTGCCGGCCCTGGGCGGCCGCCGGTCTGGCGGGCGGTGTTGCCGGCGGCGGGGTCTGCTGCGCGCCCACCGTGCCTGCGAGCGCGCACACGAACATCGTGGCGAGCAGCGAGCGGCGGGAGAGAGATGGGAAAGTCATGGCTCGTGGTTTTAGTTGGTGATGGCGCGCACGCGGTGCGGGCCGATGGCGATTCCGGAGAGCAGGCGTCCGTTGGAGAGGCGGACCCGGGCCGGACCGCCGGGCGCGTCGGTCTGGCCGACGGCCACACCGGTCAGCGTCAGTTGGATCTGGCCGCGCTGCCATATGAATTGCACGGGGTCGCCGCTGGCGATCACCGGCGGCGGTTCCACGGTCGGTTCGTCCAGTGGTTCACCGGCGTTCACGGGCCGGCGGGTGACCCAGCCGATGCGGCCGGGGCGGCGGGCGGGCGGGCGGCCCCAGCGCACGACCACGCTGTCGACCACGTCGGACGCGCCGACGACGGTCTGTCGTGGGAGCGCGTGGGCGGCGACGAGCGTCGATTCGGCCACGCCTGCCCGCACCGACCAGCGATAGACGTTCGGGCCGCGGGCGGCGGGGAGCACCAGCGTGAACCACCCGCCGCGGTCGCCGAGCAGCTCGACCCGGGCGCCGGTGGTATCCACCAGGTCCGCCTCCGATACGCCCTTCCATTCCAGGCGCACCCGGTCGGCGCTCACGCGCCACCGGTCGGCGACCAGCGTGGCCACCCGCCCGGCGATCGGCGCCGGCACCTGCGCGCGCGCCGGCGGCGCCGCGAGCAGCGCGGCGGCGATGGCGACGGACGGAAACCGGCAGCGGGCGGGCATCAACGGATCAGGTTGTCCGCGATCTGCTGCATCTGATCGGCGTTGGTGATCGCCTTCGAGTTGATCTCGTAGGCGCGCATGGCGGTGATCATGTCGACCATCTCCTGCACCACCTCGACGTTGCTGCCTTCGAGACTGCCCTGGAGCAGCTGGCCGACGCCGTTCTCCCCCGGATAGCCGCACACGGGCTCGCCCGAGGCCGCGGTGGCCGAGAAGAGGTTCTGGCCATCGGCGAGGAGTCCGGCCGGGTTGGCGAACGTCGCCAGTTCGAGGCGGCCGAGATCGACCGGCGTCGTCGACCCGCCGCGCAGCGCCGTCACCTCGCCGCTGCGCGAGATGGTGATGCCGGTGGCATCCTGCGGCACCTTGATGTTCGGCACCACGGCGTAGCCGTCCTGGGTGACGAGCACGCCCTGATCGGACACGTTGAAGCTGCCGTCCCGCGTGTAGGCGAGTTCCCCGCTGGGCATCGCCACCTGGAAGTAGCCGGCGCCCTCCACGGCCACGTCGAGATTGCGGCCCGTCTGCTCCAGGTTGCCCTGGGTGTCCAGCCGCTGGACGCCGGCGAGCCGCGTCCCGCGGCCGATCTGGATGGCGGGTGCCATCTCGCTGTCCGGCGCGCCGATCACGGCGCCGTTCTGCACGGTCTGGTAGAGCAGGTCTTCGAAGTCGGCGCGGCTCCGCTTGAACGCCGTCGTGTTCACGTTCGCCAGGTTGTTGGCGATGACGTCGGTGCGCGTCTGCTGCGCCATCATGCCGGTGGCCGAGGTGAGAAGTGCGGGATCCATGTTCAGTCCTGAGTGAAGTGGTGAAGGAGCTCGGTGGCCGATCTCAGACCGGTTTCGCGAGTTCGTTGCTGATCGTGCCGTTCACATCGTCCATCGTGACGACGGCCTTCTGTACGGCTGCGTAGGCCCGCTGGACCGTGATCATGTCGACCATGCTGCTGATCGTGTTGACGTTGCTCTGCTCGATGGAGCCCTGCACGACGTGGCGCTCCGTGGGCGCGGCCGCGGTCGTGCCGGCGGGGGGCACGAACAACGATTCGCCCGCGTGGGCCGGCGCCGTGTCGGCGGGCACGGTCGCGACGCGCAGGGCGGCGACCGCCTGCCCATCGGCGAACATGGTGCCGGTCTTGTCGATGGTCACCGTGCCCCCGAACAGCCGGATCGGTCCCGACTCGCCGAGCACGTGGTGGCCGTCGGCATCCGACAGGTAGCCGGCGCCATCCAGCTGGAAGGAGCCGCCGCGCGAGAGCCGCTCCCCCTGCGGGGTGTCGACCACGAAGAAGTTGCCGTTCCCCATGGCGAGATCGAGCGGGTTCCCCGTCGGGGTGAGCGCGCCCGCGGACATGTCGGTTTCCGCCACCGGGGCCGTGGTGCCGTTGGCCAGCAGCTCGCCGAACACGCGTTCCCCCTTGAAGCCGGTGGTGTCGGCGTTGGCCAGGTTGTTGCTCAGCACTTCCTGGCGCCGCTCCCAGTAGTAGAGCGCCGAGACGGCGCTGCTCATCGCATCGGGCGGTTTCATGCACGACCTCCGGTGCGACGCACGACCTCGGGCACGAGCAGCGCCACGGCGTCGTAGGGCAGCCGTGTGCGACGCACGATTTCGTCGCGCGACATCCCGGCGGCGGCGTAGGCCGTGATCGCCCCGCGCCGCGCGAAGGGCGGGAGCGCCGACGTCACACTGCCCGTGGACCGCGGGGCGGACCGGCGCGCCGATGTCCGGGCGGTCCGGGCCTTTCCGAGGGCCGCGGCCATCAGCATCGTCACCGGCGTCATCCCGCACGCTCCAGCGCCGCGGCGCCGCGAACCGGGGCCATGCGTTCGCGCAGCTTGGCCAGGGCGCGTGTGCGAATCTGCGACACGCGCGATTCGGTGACGCCCAGCACGCTCGCCACCTCGTGCATCTTCAGTTCCTCGTGGTAGTACAACACGAGGACGTGGCGCTCCTGGGCCTTGAGCTCCTTCAGCGCCTCGGTCATGATCCGGATCTCCTGATCGCGGGTCATCTCGTCCTCGATCGTCACGCTCCCCGCCGTGCTCAGCTCGTCGAAGCCGCCGGCCAGTTCGCCGTCCTCGGTGGTCAGCGACTCCTCGATGGACAGCTGGCCGGCCTGCGTGGCCGAGGCCGTCCACCGGCACATCGTGGCGTCGTCCATGCCCAGGAACTCGGCGACTTCGTGGTCGCTGGCCTGGCGGCCGTTCTGCTGCGACAGCGTTTCGCGCGCGCTCGCCATCGCCCGCATCTTGCGGCGGACGGAACGCGGGACGTGATCCTGGCGGCGCAGTTCGTCGAGAATCGCGCCCCGGATCCGCGGCACCGCGTAGGTGCTGAACGCGAGCCCGCGGCTGGTGTCGAAGCTGTCGAGCGCCGAGATGAGCCCCAGCGTACCGTAGCTCACCAGCTCGTCCAATTCGTGGCGCGTCGACAGCAACCCGCAGACCTGCTGCGCCACATGATAGACCAGCGTGAGATGCGCTTCGAGCAGCGCATCGCGCGCCGCCTGGTCTCCGCGACCGAACTGTTTCCAGAGTCTAACGTGTTCCATGAGGGGTCCTGACGGTGGAGGGGGAAGATTCGGAGCCAAGGACCGGCCCGCCGGACGCGGCCAGCGCCCGGGTACCGATCTCGGTGATTGCCATGAGCGCCGGCGAGAAGTGCGGATCCCCGGCGGGTGCGTCGGGCGTCCGTCCCCCGAGCAGCGCGATGAGGGCGGGATCCGCCGGCACGGTGCCGGCGTACTCGAGCGGACGGCCGAGGAACTGCTGCGTCGCGCCGTGCAACAACTCGCGCGTCGCGAACGACTCGGCGTCGTCCTGCAGGTTGCCGATCACGTCGACCGGCACTTCGGGAAACTCCAGGTGCAGCAACTTCTCCATGGCGTACGCGCCGGCCGCCGCGATGCGGTCGCCGGTGGTCACGATGAACGCCTGGACGGGAGCCGCCGAGCAGGCGGCGAGCACGCTCGCCGCGCGCGCCCCGGCGTCCACGACGACGGTCTCGAATCGCGCGTAGAGCTGCGCGAAGCGTTGGAAGAGCATGGCGCGCTGGGATGACGACAGCGGCGGGAGCGACGGATCGCGGCCCGCCAGCAGCGTCAGACGCGGCGCGGCGGCGGTGAGCACACGGTCCGCCGGCGCGCCCCGCAGCAGGTCGTCCACGGTCCGGGGCGCCGAGACGCCGAGGATCGTGTGCAAGGTGTTCGCCCCCTCGTCGGCGTCCACGAGCAGCGTGTTCGACGACGTCGAGAACGCCGTCGCCAGGGCGGCGGCGATGGTGGACGTCCCGACGCCGATCTTGCCCCCCGCGACGACGACCACGGACGGCAGGGGCGTGGACGCCTGGGTGGGCGTCGCGACGCGGCCACGGGACGGGCGGTGCGGCTGCATCAGGCGGCGACCGGGCGCGAGGTGGCGCGGCCCGACAGGGCCGAGAGGACGCGGCCGTGGGCGATCTCCAGATCCTGGCGCACATCCTGCCCGCTGGTCACCCAGCGAACCGGAAGTTCGGCGAGCCCGGTGAGTTCGAGCAGGAGATCGTCGTCACCCAATTCGTCCGCCTTGGCGAACAGCGCGTGCGTGGGATGGCACGACGCGTACTCGGCGCACAACGGCGCGAGCAGCGACGGGCGCAGCGCGGCCGGGATCATCAGATGCACCTCGTCGGGGCTCGCCGCCTGGAGCATGGCGCGCCATTTGGCGTTGATTCGTTCCGACCGCGGGCTGCGCCCCGGCGTGTCGACGACCACGACGTCGCACCGGTCGAGACGCGCGAGCGCCCGCGGGACGTCCGCCGGCTCGTAGGCGACTTCCAGCGCCAGATCGGCGAGGCCGGTCAGTTCGCTGATCTGTTCCAGCGCGCCCACGCGAAAGGTGTCGAGCGTCAGCACTCCGACCGTCTGGCGGCGGAAGCCGGCGGCGGCGAGCGCGAGCTTGGCCACGGTCGTCGTCTTGCCGACGCCCGTCGGGCCCACGAGGGCGACGACGAGGGGGCCGATGTCACCGCGGCCGAAGGGACCGCGACGGCGGCCCTGGGCCGGGCCGTCGAGCCGGCGCCGCAATCCCTCGACCTCGTCGGCGGGCGCGGCCACCACCTGGAACGTCGACGCGCCGTCCCGGCGCGAGACGTCGGTGCGCAGGATCACGACGTCTTCCCCGAGCGCGGCCCGGGCATGGTCGAACACGTCGCGCAGGTTGGATCCGGAGAACAGTTCACTTCGCACGGGGAAGCTCCCAGGTGGCGAGGGCGTTGAGCTTGATGGACGGCGGCAACTCGGACAGCGAGAGCACCGACAGGCCGGGCATCACGGGTTCCAGCAGGCGACGGACGCCCACCCGCAGCGCCGGCGGCGTGATCAGCGGCGGCATCCGGCCCTCGCTGGCGAATCGCGTCGCCAGGCGTTCGAGGTCGCGCAGGGCGGCGCTCAGCGTATCGGGCGTGAGCGCCGACGCCTGGGCACCGGCCCGGGGACTGAGCAGATTCATGAGCGCCGTTTCGAGCGCCGGGCCGATGGTGAGCGCGGAGATCTCCCCGTCGGGCGTGGCGTGCAGCCGCGCGATGACGTTGGTGAGCGCACGCCGGGCATACTCGGTGAGCAGCTCGACGTCCTTGGTCTGGTCGGCGGCGTCGCCCAGGGCTTCGAGAATCGTGACGAGGTCGCGAATCGGCACCCGCTCGCGCAGCAGCCGCTGCAGCACGCGGTGCAGGACCGCCAGCGGCACCTTGGCCGGCGTTACTTCCTCCACCAACGCGGCGTGCGAACGCTTGAGCGTCTCGATCATCCCCTGTACGTCCTGGCGGCCGAGCAGCTCGGCGGCGTTCGCCTTGAGCGACTCCATGAGGTGCGTGGCGATGACCGTGGTCGGCTCGACCACCACATAGCCGTTGCTCTCGGCCTCCACACGCCGGGCCGGTGCGATCCAGCGCGCCGCCATGCCGAACGACGGATCGATGGTCTCGATGCCCTCCACGCGCTGCAGCACCGATCCGGTGTCCAGCGCCAGCAGGTAGCGCGGCATCACCTCGGCGCGCGCAATCTGCGAGCCGCGGAGCTTCAGGACGTATTCGTTGGCCGGCAGCCGGATGTCGTCGCGGATGCGGATGGGCGGAATCAGGATGCCCACCTCGAGCGCCGCCTGCTTGCGCAGGAGCTGGATGCGTTCCAGCAGGTCGCCCCCCTGCTTCTCGTCCACCAGCGGAATCAGCGCGTAGCCGACTTCGAGCTCGATGGCGTCGATCTGGAGCAGGTCGTTCAGCGGATCGGCGGTCGGCACCGGCGCCGTGGTCGTCGCGGACTGCCGGGCCCGGTCGGCGCGTCGGTGCTCCTCGCCGCGGGCGGCGCGCGCGGCGACGGCCATCAGGGCGGCCAGCGCCATGAACGGAAGCGCCGGCAGCCCCGGCACGAGGCCGAAGGCCCCGAGCACGCCGGCCGCCATGGCCAGAGCGCGGGAGTTGCCGAGCTGGGCCGCCACCTGGGCGCCCATGCGGGCGCCGCCCGAGGCGCGCGTGACCATGATGCCGGCGGCCGTGCTGACGATGAGCGCCGGGATCTGCGTCACGAGGCCGTCGCCGACGGTGAGCAGGGTGTAGGTCGAGGCGGCGCGGCTCATCGGCATGCCGCGCTGCAGCACGCCGACGACGATTCCGCCGACGATGTTGATGGCCGTAATCAGCAACCCGGCGATGGCGTCGCCCTTCACGAACTTGGAGGCACCGTCCATGGCGCCGTAGAAGTCGGCCTGGCGCGCGATCTCGTCGCGGCGGCGGCGCGCTTCGCGCTCGTCGATCAGCCCGGCGCTGAGATCGGCGTCGATGGCCATCTGCTTGCCGGGCATCGCGTCGAGCGTGAACCGGGCCGAGACCTCGGCCACGCGGCCGGCGCCCTTGGTGATGACGATGAAGTTGATGCCGACCAGAATCAGGAAGAGCACCACGCCCACGGCGTAGTTGCCCCCGATCACGAACTGGCCGAAGGCGTGGATCACGCTGCCCGCTTCGCCGCGGCCGAGGATGAGCCGGGTGCTGCACACGTTGAGCGCCAGCCGGAACAGCGTGAACAGCAGAAGCAGCGCCGGGAACGAGCTGAACTCCAGCGCGTCCGTGGTCTGCAGCACCGTGAGCAGCATCGCCAGCGACGCCCCGATGCTCGTGGCCAGGAACAGGTCGAGCAGGAACGGCGGCAGCGGCACCACCAGCAGCGCGATGACGAAGACGACGGCGGCCGCCAGTCCGTACTCGGCGCCGCGGCGCTGCTGCCCCTGATCGACCGGCAGGACGGCGGTACTCACGCGAGCACCTCCTGCAGCCGGGATCCGCGGACGATGCGGCGGCGGATCACGAACGCGAGGATCTCGGCGACGGCGACGTACAGATCGGCGGGGATCATCGTGCCCACACGCGCCGACGCGAGCAGGGCGCGGGCCAGCGGCTTGTTCTCGACCATCGGCACGCCCGACTCGCGGGCGATCGCCTTGATCCGTTCGGCCACCTTGCGCTGCCCCATGGCGACGACGATCGGCGCCGGCGCGGCGGCGGGATCGTACTGCAGCGCCACGGCGATGTGCGTGGGGTTGGTGATCACGACGTCGGCCGTGGGAATGGCGCGGAACATCTGCCGGCGGGCCATCGCGCGACCCATGCTGCGCAACCGCTGCTTGATGAGCGGATTGCCTTCGGTGTCGCGCGCTTCCTGGCGCAGGTCTTCCTTGGTCATGCGCAGCCGGCGTTCGTGCTGCCACACCTGCCACAGGTAGTCGGCGCCGGCCAGCGCCAGGTAGCTGGCGCCAGCCGTGGTGAACAGCTGCACCGAGCGGCGCACGATCACCGTGCCGAGCGTCATCACCGATTGCTCGGGCAGCGTGGTGATGTCGCCCCACGCCGCCCGGATCGTGGCCCGCATCGCGAGACCGATCACGGTGAGCTTGAGCACCGCCTTGAGCAGTTCAGCCACGCCCTGCGTTCCGAACAGCCGCTTGCCGTTCTCGAGCGGATTGATGCGCGCCACCTGGGGCCGCAGCGGCTTGACCGACAACATGCCCCGCGCCTGCACGCCGGCCACGGCCACCGCGATCAGCATCAACGCCGCCAGCCAGAGGGCGAGCATGCCGAGGGCGCGCCAGCCGAGCGCCCGGATGAGCATGACGGAGCCGTTCGCGTCGAGACCGGTGTGGCCGGCGGCGGCGAGACCCGAGCCGAGTACTGCGGCCAGCGACCGGGCGAGCGCCGGGCCGAGCGTCGTCACCACCAGCGCCGAGCCGAGCAGCAGCGCTACCGTGGTCAGGTCCTGACTGCGCGCCACCTGCCCGTCGTCGAACGCCTGTTGGCGTCGGCGCGGCGTGGGCGCTTCGGTGCGTTCCAGATCGGAGGACTCGGCCACGTCAGTGTCCCGCCGCGCCCGCGAGCGCGTTGAAGGTATGGGTGAGCGTCGTGTCGTACTCGATCCGCCAGCCGTGCAGCCAGGCGGCAATGAAGGGCAGCGCCGCGGCCAGCGTGAACACGCCCACCGCGATCTGGGCCGGGAACGAGATCGCCAGCAGGTTCATCTGCGGCGCCACGCGGCCGAGCACGGCGAGCATGGCGTTCACGACCATCACCGCCGCGATCACCGGCGACGCGAAGCGGACGCCGAAGATGAAGAGCCGCGTGCCTAACCCCACGAGCACCGACAGACCGGCGTCGAGGTGAACCGCCGCGCCCACCGGGACACGGTCGAAGCTCGCCGCCAGCGCCTGCAGCATCACCAGATGCAGGTTGAGCGACAGCAGCAGGGTGATCGTGAACAGGCTGGTGAACTGGCCGAGCGCGGAGCTCTGGCTCTGGCTCAGGGGGTCGAGCAGGGCGGCCCCCGAGAGACCGATCTGCACCCCGAGGATCTCGCCCGCCGCCTCGGCGGCGCCGACGATCATCGCCGCCCCGAACCCGATGGCGAGCCCGATCACCGTCTCCGCCGCCACCGCGGCGGGGGTCAGCGCCGGCACGCCGGTGTGCGACGACGCCGCCACGGGCGCCAGCAGCACCGAGATCAGCACCACGAGCAGCGTGCGCACCGGCATCGGAATGGTGTGCGCGCTGAACACCGGCGCCGTGAGCACGACGCCACCCACGCGGGCGGCCACGAGCACGAGCACCGTTGCCGCGCCCGGCGCGAACACGTCGAACCCGGCCGCCATCAGGAGACGAGCCCCGGAATGCCGCGGAACAACTCGGCGGCATAGCGCACGATGACCTGCAGCATCCACGGCAGCGCGATGAGGAACACCACCGCGACCGCGAGCAGCTTGGGCACGAACGAGATCGTCTGTTCCTGGATCTGCGTGAGCGCCTGGCCGATGCTCACGAGCAGCCCGACGATGAGCGCCGTGAGCAGCAGCGGAGCGGCGAGCAGCACCGCGGTGAAGATCGCGTGCCGGGCCAGGTCGACGACGAGGGCGTAGGGCATCGCCGGCTCAGTGGAAGCTGTGCACGAGGCCCTGGATGACCAGGGACCAGCCGTCGACGAGCACGAACAGCAGGAGTTTGAACGGCAGCGAGATCATGACCGGCGGCAGCATCATCATGCCCATGCTCATGAGCACGGCGGCGACGACGATGTCGATGATGATGAAGGGCAGATACAGCGCGAAGCCGATCTGGAACGCCGTCCGCAGTTCGCTCACCACGAACGCCGACATCAGCGTGACGGTGGGAATGTCGTCCACCGTCTTCGGCGGCTCCTCGCGGCTCATCTCCACGAACACCTGCAGATCCGACTGCCGGGTCTGGCGCAGCATGAACTCGCGGAACGGCTTCACCGCCGTCGTGATCATCGCGCCCTGGTCGATCTGGCCGGCGAGCCACGGCGTGAGCGCCGTGCGGTTCACCGCCGTCAACGTGGGCGCCATCACGACGCCGGTGAGCAGCAGGGCGAGCGCCGAGACCAGGTGGGCCGGCGGGGTGGCCTGCGCGCCGATCGCCTGGCGCAGGAAGTTCAGGACGACGAGGATTCGCGTGAAGCTCGTCATCAGGAGCAGCAGCGTGGGCAGGAGGGTGAGCAACCCCATGAGCACGATCACGCCCACCGTGCCGCTGAGATGGAGGCCGTTGGGATCGCTCGCGGGGCCGTTCAGTTTCAGATCGATCTGCGGCATCGCGTGCGCGATGGCGTTGATCGTCGCACCCGGGGCCGGGGCGGTCGCCCGCGCGGCCGCTGCCGGCGCCGGCGTGGCGGGCGTCGCCGCCGCCCCCGCCCTGCCGGTATCGGGCCGCGCCACCGCCGCGCCCTGGGCGCGCGCCGTGGCGGGAACCAGCAGCGCGACGGCGAGCAGCAGCGTGGCGGCCGACCGGCCGAGGCCGCGCGTACGCCGCAGGCCCGCCGCCAGCAGCGCCTTGAAGTCCGGCCCGACCCGGGGCGCCGCGCCCGGCGTGACCGCCACCTCGCCGCTGGCCAACTCGAGCAGCGTTCGCACGCCGCCGTCGCCCACCGAGACCACGAGATGCCGCTCGCCCACCCGCACCACCGCCATGCCCTGGCGGGGACCGAGGCCGATGCGTTGCACGACCTGGAGCGGCACGGCGCCGCTGCCCGTGGGAGTGACCACATAGCGGCGCAGCACGCGCAGCGCGATGGCCGCGAGCGAGAGCACGAAGACGAGCGTGAGCCCGATGCCCACCACGCCGGCGAAGGTCATGGCGTGACGGTCGCGCCGCGGGCACTGACCAGGATGCGCGTGATGCGCACCCCGAAGTTCTCGCCGAGCACCACCACTTCGCCTTCGGCGAAGCGCCGGTCGCCTACATAGATGTCCACCGGCTCGCCGGCCAGGCGTTCGAGCTGCACCACGGAGCCGCGTCCCAGGCGAAGAATCTCCTGGACCGACATCGAGGTGCGGCCGAGTTCGATGGCCACCGGAAGCGTGAGGTCCATGAGCGCCGCGAGGGGCAGTTGACCCTCGGTGGGCGCCTGCTGCGCCAGATCGTCCAGCTCGGTTGGTGTTGCGGTTGTCGAATTCGTCATGTCGAAAGTCAGGAAGGGCGTGAAGTCGGGGCGGAGTCGTGGCCGGGGCCGCCGGACGTGTCCATGCTGTCCACGCGCCCGGTGATCTGGACGCCGAGGTGGCCGTTCACCCGGCCTGCCTTGCCGGCAAAGCGGGCGACCGTGCCCACGAACAGCTGGAGTTCGGCATCGCGGGGAATGCCGGTGGCCACGACGGTGCCCGGCGCCAGCGTCTGCAGCTCGCGCAGCGGGAGCCGGAACCCGGGAAGCCGCGCCGCCATCGAAACCCGCGACGCCCGGAGCGACTGCTCCGTGTGCTCGCGGTTCGTGGCCTGTTCGTCGGCGCCGCCGGCGGTGATGATGCGCCGCGTGGTCGTGCTGGAGAAGAACTTCTCGATCACCATGTACGGCAGGCAGATCACGAGCAGGCTCGTGCGCTCGGCGGCCGTGACTTCGATGTTCGCCACGAGCACCGGGTCCTCGCGGTTCGCGGCGCGCAGGATTTCGGGAATCGATTCGAACCCGCTCAGTTCGAGCTCGAGGTCGACGTGGTCGTGCCAGACCTCGGCCAGGTGGTGCACCGCCCGGTCGGCCAGCGTGCGCACGGCCATCCGCTCGATCGGGGTCATCGGCCGCTGCGGAATGAGCGGTGTGCCGCTGCCTCCGAACAACCGGTCCACCAGGAAGAACGCGAACTCGGAGCCGACGTCGATCACGCCCTGCAATCCACCGCTCTGGGCGATATCGAACGTGTAGGCCGCGCACGGCGTCGGAAGCGAGAGCACGAACTCGCCGAAGCTGTACTGTTCGACGCTCTGCAGCCGGAGATCGACCTGGCTGCGCACGCGTCCCAACAGCCAGCCTTCCAGCGACTTGGCGAGCCGTTCGTACATCGCTTCCAGCGTGCGCAGCTTGTCCTTCGACACCCGGTAGGGACGCCGGAAGTCGTACAGTTGGGCGTCCGCCCCCATGGGACGTGCGGCCACCGCCTGCGCCGCCGGCGTGGGCTCCGCCGCGGCTGTGCCTCCCTGCCGGAACAGGGAGTCGATCTGATTCTGGGTGAGCGCCTCTTTGATGACGCGGCCGCTCATTGAATGACGAATTGCGGGAAGTAGATCTGCCGGATGGCGCCGGGCTCGAACAGCTTGCCCAACCGGTTCTTCAGTTCCTGGCGGAGCGCGTCGCGCTGCGTCACGTCGGCGAGCTGCTCCACCGTCTTGCCCCCGAGCAGCCGGAGCGTCAGATCCCGCACCTCGGCGTCCCGGTTGTTCATCTCCTCGTTCGTCGCGGCGTTGCGCGTCTCGATGGCCACCGAGACCATCAGGAACCGGGTGCCCCCGGTGCCCGCCGGATTCAGCACCAGGTTCTCGATGACGTGCATCACGCCGGGATCGCTGGCCTTCTTGTCGGCGGCCAGGGCCGAGTCGTGCGACGCCGCCGCGGCGGTCGACCGCTTCACGATCGACGGGCCCACCATCCTGGCGCCGATCCCGCCGCCGAGCAGGACGGCGACCGCGGCGATGATGAGCGCCAGACCCTTCCTGGGTTTGGCCTGAGCCGGAGTGTCCTGCGGGGGCGTCGTTTCTTCTTCAGCCATTGCGCATCACCGGGAGTGTTCGGTCTCGGGTGTCGATTGGTGCCGTTCTGCGCCCCCCATATGGCACACGGCGTACCATGAGACGCCCCCGTTCCTGGCCCGGCGGTACTGAACCAACTCTTTGTCAAATAGACACTTGCGTGCTGTGGTGTGGGCGCCACAGACGGGCAGAGAGGCGGGCGTCTTCTGCCCAGCGGCAACATCTGCCCAGTGCGCCCGGCGCACTCTGCCGGGAGGCCGGCGGCGGCTCCCGGAAACGCAGTGCGGGGCCGGGCAGACGCCCGGCCCCGCAGGGGAGTTCCGTCGGTGAATCCGGTGTCCTACTGCTTCAGATTCACGACCTCCTGCAACATCTGATCGCTGGTCGTGATCACGCGGCTGTTGGCCTGAAAGCCGCGCTCGGCCACGATCATGTTCGTGAATTCCGTGGCCAGATCCACGTTCGAGCCTTCCAGCGCGCCGCTGGTGAGCGACGACTGGCTGCCTTGCAACGGGAGGCCGAGCACGGCCGAGCCCGAGTTGCCGGTGGCTTCGTACATGTTGTCGCCCGAACGCAGCAGACCGCCCGGGTTGTTGAAGTCGGCGAGCACGATCTGGCCCAGGGGCTGCGTGACGCCGTTGGTGAAGGCGCCGGTGATCAGCCCCGTGCGGTCGATCGAGAAGTTCTCGAGCGTGCCGGCGGTGAATCCGTCCTGATTGCTGAGCACCGCGGTCGTGCTGCCCGCGAAGCCGGAGAGGCCGCTCACCGTGCCGTCGCCGGCGTCGAGCTTGATGTCCATGGCCTGGGCGCCCGGCGGGGTGAACGTGATGTCGGGAATGGTGGAGTTGGTGGTGTCCAACGTCCCGTCGTTCTTGAACACGAAGGTGCCGCCGCTGAAGTTGGACGGCTGCAGGTTGTCGTAGTTCAGGTTCGTCGGGTCGACCTGCCAGTTCCACGTATCCGCCGCGGTGTGCCACGCGGTGACCTTGAGGTCGTGCTGGTTGCCCAGCGAGTCGAAGGTGGAGATGGTGGTGTCGATGAACGCGCCCTCGTTGGCCGGATTGGCCAGATCGGCGGGCGTGTTGATGTTGCCGGTGAAGATCGGCGCGCTGGCGTCGAGATTACCCGACAGGGTGACCTTGGTGGTGGCCTGCGCGGCGGTCTTCTGGCCGAACGGCAGCTTGATGTCCTGGACCGTATCGGTCAGCTGGCCGTTCACGGCGAGCTGGCCCTGGACGACGAAGCCGTTGGTCGGCGACACGAGGCGTCCGTCGGCGTCCACCTGGAAGTTGCCGGCGCGGGTGTAGTAGTGCTGGGCGCCCTTGGCGACGACGAAGAACGCGTTGCCCTGGATGGCGAGGTCGGTGTTGATGCCGGTGGTCTCGATGTTGCCCTGGTTGAACAGCGTATCGATGCTGCCGATCGCCGAGCCCAGGCCGAGCTGAATGGGGTCGGTACCGCCGGTCTGTCCGGGCGGACGGCTGGCGTCCTGGAGCAGCTGGGCGAACGCTTCCTTGAACGTGACGCGGCCGGACTTGAAGGCCACGGTGTTCACGTTGGCGATGTTGTTGCCGATGACGTCCATGCGGGTCTGGTTTTCCTGCAAGCCCGACACGGCCGAGAAGAGGGAACGCATCATGTGGAGAGGTCTCCTGAGAGAGTGGGTCAGCGGTCGCTGATCGCGACCACCGAGCCGAACGGGATGGTGAGCGAACCGCTGCCGAGCACGGGCCCGGTGGCGGTGGCTTGCAGGGAATCGATCTTGCCCACGGTGTACGTGGTCACGGTCACCGGATTCCCGCTCGAGTCGGTGACGTCAACGGCGTAGGTGTAGGCGCCGGTGGAAAGCCCGGCACCGGTGGCGCCGAGGGACATCGTATGCCGCCCGCCGGCCAGCCCACCGAGATGCTCGGTGGCGACTTCGGTGCCGGAGGCATTGTACACGTGCACGGTCGCGTCGCCGCCGGTGCCGCCGACGTCGAACGTGACGTCCGGCGCCGTACCGTTGGTGATCGCAACCTGATTGCCGATAGCGGTGACGGTGCGACCCAGGGTCGCCGCCGCCGTGTTCATCGACACGGCCTGCTCGATGCTCTGCGACGACGAATTCTGCGCCGCCAGGTTCGAGTTCACGTTGATGAGCTGGTTGAGGCTTGAGAACTGCGCGAGCTGGGCCGCGAGGTCCTGGGCCTGCATCGGATTCGTGGGATCCTGATTCTTCATCTGGGCCACGAGCAGCTTCAGGAACGCGTCCTGATCCAGCGACGATGTCGCGGGAAGCGTCACGCTGGATGAAGGATCCTTCGTGCCGGTGGAGGTGGTGGAGCCGACGGGTGCGGTCATGAAGCCTGATCTCCTCTCTGATGTTGTTGCTGGCGCCGGCCGGGGTTGCCCCCCTGGCGGCGCGCCTGGTCGGAGGGCGAACCGCCCGACCAACGGTTGGGGGCGTTGCGCGACGGATCCCCGTTCGATGAAGTGCCGGCGGACGCCGTCGAGAGCGCCGCGTCCGCCGCCGCCACGGAGTGGCTCGCAGCGATGTCGGCGTGCATGCCCGCGACATCCGAGTGCACGCGAAGCGCACCGACGTCGAGACCCTGTTGCTGCAGGGTGTCCCGCAGCTGGCCAAGGTCGTCGGTGAGGCGCTGCGAGAGCGCCGCGTCACCGGTCCCGACGTCGGCCTGGACCGATCCATCGCGGAGGCCCACCCGGATCCGGTCGGTGCCGCCCGACGCATTGTCGAACCGCAGCACCACCTGCGACATCGGCTGCGCCGCGGCCGCGGCGTTCGCCGCATCCACGCGCGCAATCTGCGCGCCGATGGATGTGTGTTCATGCGTCACGGTCGGTGCGATGGCGGCGGGCGCCGGCGCTGTCGCGCTCGTCGGAGAGAACGCGGGAGCGGACGTCGATGGCGAGGGCGCGGGCGCGGCGGCCTTCACGGCGTCGGTCGCGCCCTGGTCGCGACCGTCGGCATTCCCATCGCGCTGTCGGGCGTCGTCGTGCGACGGCGCCTGCTGATCGCGCGCGGGCGTGCCCGCGGCCGGTGGCACGGCAGCGGACGGGACAGCGGTCCCCGACTGCCCGGTGCCGGCGGGGCCGGCGGAAACCGCCGGTGCGCGTATGGGCGCCGGAGCACCCGGCACGGCCACACGGGCGACCGCCGCAACCTGCGCCACCGTGGCCACGCGCGCGACCGATGCCACCGGCGCCACACGCGCCACCGATGCCGGCCCGGTCACCGACGCCATCGGCGCCATCGGCGCCGGTGCGGACACGGCGACGTCCGGCGCGGCCGCGGTGCGCAGGCCGGTGTAGACTACCGGCGCCGAGCGCGCCACGACCACGCGCGGCGGGGGCGACGATGAATCGCGCACCAGCTCTACGTGGTCGGGATCGCGCGGTCCGAGCGTCCGCAGCCCTTCCTGTTGGGCCACCACCGCCAACTGCCGGTCGGCCCCCGTGGGATCGTCCGGCGAACCGCCGGTGATCGTGAGATCGGCCGCGAGTCCCTGCGAGTGGAGCGAGTGCTCCGTCCACGTCACCACTGGACCGGGAGCGGTGCGCCCCTGTGCGAACAGCTGGTCCTGGCGCGCCTGCGAGCGATAGGTCTCGTTGACGTCCACCTGATACCCGTACTCGGTCTGCATGCGCGTGATGACCGCCTGCAACTTCTGGCGGAACTCCGGCTGGAGCGTCGAGAGCGAGCGGTCGATGGCACTCGCGGTCGCCGGTGCGGCAGCCGCGGGGGCCGCCGCTGGTGCCGTTGGTACCGTCACCGCCGCCGGCATCGCTGGTCCGGTTGGTGCCGCCGGTGCCGTTGGGGCCAACGATGTCGATGACGCCGCCGGCGCAATTCGCCGCGCCGTGCTCGAAGCGTCGGGGAACAATCCGGCCGCGGGATCGGGCACCGCCATCATCTGCTCGAGGCGGACTCCGGTGGCCGATGCGAACATCGTCGGTGCGGCCCACGCCGTTGCGGGTTGCGCCGTGGCCGACTCGATGGTCACGTCGCCGAGCTCGAGCCCCTGCAGCGGTTCGGCGTCGAACAGCGACGCGAGTGGCACGTAGCCATCGGGGGCGCCCGATCCGGTGAGCGAGCGCGGTCCGGACCGCGTCCGCCGTTGGGAATCGTCCGTCCGGCGACGTCTGCTCGCCGCCGGTCGCTACGGGCTCGGCGGCTGGCGCCATCGTGGGCGCCGGCATCATGAAGTTGGCCAACGCCGCCGCGAACTGCGGAGCGATGCCCGTGGCTGCGCCGTTGCCGTCGGCCGGGGGCGCCGGCGTATCGGCGGCACGCCCCGATCCCGGCGGCGCGGCGGAGGGCGCCGAGGCGCCGCCCGCCGTTACGGCGATCGGAAACACGAAGGGAATCGTCATGGATGTCGCGGGCGCAGGGTGAGACGGCTCATCGTCGCCGCGCGATCCGGCGGGAAGTTCGCGAGGACCTCGGCGGCGTGCCGGTTGTCCATGGCCGACAACACGAGCTGGGCGTCGCTGTCGTCGAGTTGGAGCAGCACCTTGGCCGCGTCGCGCGCCGGCATCGCCGAGAACAACCGCGCCAGCCGGCCCACGCGCACGGTATCCACCTGGCTCGCTGCGTTCTTCGGCACGGTGGCGGTGATGATCCCGGCACCTTCACCGCTCCCCTCGGCGGCCGCCGTGCCATTGGCGACCGTCAGCGCCTCGTTGGCCGGCGCCACCGGTCTCTGCGGCGCCGAATCGGGGCGCGCGGTCGGCGCCTGGGCCACGGCGTGGTGTGCCGAGTCGCCGGCGGCGGAGTCGGTGAGCGCCGTTTCGGGCGTGACCGGGCGCGGCGCCGAGTCGGGCGTCGATGCCACCGATGGGAGGCTGTCCTTTTTGGCGGCCGAATCGGCGGCAGCGGCCGCGGCTCGCTTGGCGGCCGCCCGTCCGAGCATGACGCTCACACCGGTGCCTCCGCCGACGCCGATGACGAGGCCGACGACGCCGAAGATGATCAGTCGTTTCATCGGCCCACCGCTCCCGGCGCCGCCAGATCGCGGTGCGTGAACCGCGTGAGAGCGGCAGCGTCCATCGTCGACCGGTCCTGCGCCGCCTCGCTGAGTCTGACGAGTTCGAGGTGGCGTTCGTACAGCCGGTCGAGCACGCGCTGTTCGCGGGCGGCGACGTTGTGCAGTTCCTGCGCCCGGTCGGCGGCTTCGCGAGCGTTGTGCATGGCGGCCTGGGCGTCGGCCAGGCGCACGTCGATCGCGTCGAGCACCGACGAGAGCGCATGGAGTTCACCCACCGACGCGCCGTGGCGCGCAAGATCGGCAATCTGCTGCTCGCCGGACACGCGGGCGTCGAGTACGGCGTCATGGGTGGCGTCGGCCGCGTCGGCCGCGTGGTTGGCGTGCGCCAGATCGGCGGCCACGCGCTCGGCGTGGCTGGTGCGCAGTTCGCGCACGCGCTTGAGAGCGAATTTCTTCACGATGCGAGAGGGCTTGAGGCGAGAGCGTCGGCGCGCTTGGCCACGCTCGTGAAGGCGTCCCGCGTCTGGTCCAGCGTCGACGCTTCGTCGGGCCGCTGGCGCAGGAGATTCAGCATCGGATCCCGCAGTTGCAGGGAGATGTCCACCTGGGGCCGGCTGCCCCGCTGATAGGCCCCCACGAGAATGAGGTCTTCGGTTTCCCGATAGGCCGATTCGAGGGACAGCAGCCGGTCGGCGGCCCGGCGCAGCTCCGCGTCCGCGACCTGGTCGCGAACGCGGCTCTTGCTCTCGAGCACGTCGATGGACGGGAAGTGGCCCGCCGAGGCGAGTTTCCGGCTCAGCACGATGTGGCCGTCCAGAATCGATCGCGCCGCGTCGGCCACCGGTTCGTTGAAGTCGTCGCCGTCCACGAGCACCGTGTACACGCCCGTGATGGCGCCGACGCTCGCCGGCCCGGCGCGTTCGAGCAGCCGCGGGAGCGATGCGAACACCGAGGGCGGGTAGCCCTTGGTCGTCGGCGGCTCGCCGACGGCGAGTCCGATCTCGCGCCAGGCCATGGCCACCCGGGTCACCGAGTCCACCATCAGCAGCACGTGCTTGCCCTGGTCGCGGAAGTATTCGGCGATCGCCGTGGCCACCAACGCACCGCGGGCGCGCACCAGCGCCGCCTGGTCGCCGGTGGCGACGATCAGCACCGACCGGGCGAGCCCGTCGGCGCCCAGCGAATTCTCGATGAAGTCGCGCACTTCGCGGCCGCGTTCTCCGAGCAGCGCGATCACGTTCACGTCGGCCTTGGCGCGGCGCGCGATCATGCCGAGCAGGGTGCTCTTCCCGACCCCCGAGCCCGCGAAGATGCCGATGCGCTGGCCGCGGCCCACCGTGAGCATGCCGTCGATGGCCCGCACGCCGGTTTCGAGCGGCCGGTCCACGAGCTGGCGCTGCAGCGGGTTGGGCGGATCGCAGAGCAGGGGAACGCGCTCCTCCACTTCGAGCTTGCCCTTGCCGTCGATCGGACGTCCCAGTCCGTCGAGGACGCGGCCCAGCATGCCCGGCCCCACTTCGGCGCCCGACTGCCGGCCCAGCGGCTGCACCGACGACCCCGGGTGAAGCCCCTCGAGTTCCCCGAGCGGCATCAGCAGCACGCCGCGTTCGTGGAACCCCACGACCTCGGCAAGCACCGACCGATCGCCGGTGAGGCTCTTCACGCGGCAGAGTTCGCCCATGCCGAGTTCGAGGCCGACGGCCTCGATCACCAGTCCGACCACCCGCACCACGCGGCCGTAGGCCGCGAACCGCGGCGTGTCGTGGATGGCCCGGAGCGCGACGTTACAGGTCATACTGGGTCACCCGGCGGTACAGGCGTTCGAGCGCCGTCTCCACGCGTCCGTCCACGATGCGTTCCTGGCCTTCGATCACGCAGCCGCCCGGCGCGATGGTGGGATCGGGCGCCCAGTGGCTCAGCGGCTCCACGTCGCCCCGCATCTCGGCGGCGATCGAGAGCGCCGACAGATCGGTGGGGTTCACGAGCACGCGCACCGGTTCACCGATGGCGAAGTCCACCGTCGCGCGCTTCACGAGCGCGCGCAGCAACATCGGGTCGGCGCGCAGTTCGCGCTCCATGAGGTTGCGGGCGATGGCCGTGGCCAGGGCGCAGACGTTGTCCTCGAACGACGCCGCCCATTTGCTCTGGTTCGTGGTCAGCGTGCAGAGCGCGTCGTTGGCGGCCTCGAACGCGCTGCGCAACCGGGCGCCCTCCGCCTGTTCGCCGGCCAGCCGGCCCTCCTCGAACCCCCGGGCGTAGGCATCCGATGCCGCGCGCGCGAGGGCCGCTTCCTGCTGCGGCTCCGCGCCCTGGGCGGCGACGACCTCGGGAATGTACGAGAGGTCGGCCAGCTGCCACGCGTCGGGCGCCGCCACGAACGACGGTTCCGCGGTGAAGGGAAATTCAGACGACCACGACATCTTCCGCTCCGTTGACCACGATTTCGCCCGCCTCTTCCAGCTCGCGGACCTGGGCCACGATGCTCGCCTGCGCGGCTTCCACGTCGCGCATGCGCACCGGCCCGAGCATCTCGATCTCTTCGTTGAGGGCGGCCACGGCGCGCTGGCTCATCGAGCCCGTGACCTTGGCCTTCAGCTCGGCGCTCGCCGCCTTCATGCTCAGCGCCAGCGCCTTCACGTTCACGTCGCGCAGCAGACGCTGCAGCGACCGGTCGTCGAGCGTGCCGATGTCCTCGAACACGAACATCAGATTCTTGATTTCCACGCAGAGCGCCGGATCGCGGTCCGACACGGCATCGAGCAGCGTCTTCTCCAGCGACCCCGGCACCAGGTTGAGTACCGACGCCACCGCCGCCGGACCGCCCGAGGTGCTCATGCCCTCGGACACGGCGAGATCGGTCTCGTCGGCGATCGAGCGTTCGATAAGCTGCAACAGATCCGGCGCCACGCGCTCCATACGGGCCATGCGATACACGACTTCGGCGCCGACGGCGGGCTCCAGCTCCTTGAGCACGGCCGCCGTCTGCGGGGCGTCGAGATGCGCGAGAATGAGCGTCGTCGTCTGCGGGTGTTCCCCGCGAAGCATCGTCCCCAGTTGCTGGGGATCGGCGTTGCGCAGTTTGTGCAGCCCTGCCGTATCCGCCAGTTGGCTCTGCACGCGTTCGAGCACCTGCTGGGCCTTGCGCGATCCCAGCGCCTTCTCGAGAATCTCCCGCGCCGCCTCGATGCCGCCGGAGGCGAGCGATTCGGCGGCCATGAACTCGGCCAGCCACTCCTCGACGATCGTCTCCACGGCCTGGCTGTCCACCCGCTCCAGGCGCGCGATCTCGAAACTCAGCGCTTCCACTTCTTCGGGCGCCAGCCGCTGGGTGACCTTGGCGGCGGCTTCGGTGCCCAGCACCAGACAGAGCACGGCGGCCTTCTGGCGGCCGGTCATCGTGTCGGCAATGGGGAGACGCGCCACGGACGTGCTCATACCGTCAGCTCTCCTTGAGCCAGGCGCGCATCAGGCGCGCCGCGTCTTCGGGACGCGAGTCGACGGCCGAGGCCACGCGGTTGCGCGCCACCATGCTCGCGTTGAGCGCCGCCTCGGTGAGCGCGCTGCCGGCGGCCGGTTCCATGTCGAGCGACGCCGCGGCCAGCCGCGGCTGCGGCTGCGGCCTGGGGTTGGCGCGCAGCGCGTTGACGGCAAGCAGGGCCACGATGAAGGCCAGCAGCAACCCGAGCGCCCCGAGCGCCGGCTGCTGGTATTCGTGCACGAGGCTGATCACCGTCGGGGAGGGCGCCGCCACGGGGACCGGGACCACCGCATCGTTGAACGGCAGGCTCACCACGGAAACGATGTCACCCCGCGCGGTATCGATGCCCACCGCCGTCCGGACCAGCGAATCGATGCTCGCCAGTTCCCGCGGACTGCGCGCCTCGAACTTCGGGTGGTCCGGGGTGCCGGTCTGCCGTTCGTTGACGAGCACGGCCACGGTGAGCCGCTTGACGCTGCCGGCGGCCGGCGTGAAGGTCTCGGTGCTCTTCGTATTCTCGTAGCTGGTGGCCTGGTTGGTCGAACCGGCGCCGCCCTGCGCGCCGGGGATGATCTCGGCCTTCTGCTCCGTCGCCACGGCCTGCTTGGACGGGTCCACCGTCTGCGTGGTGCGCTGCAGCTGATCGAAGTTCATGTTCGCCGAGACCTGGACGCGGGCATTGCCCGGGCCCACGAGTTGGGCGAGCAGCGTCGTGGCCTTGCCACGGAGATACGATTCGACCTCCTCCTCCACGCGCAGCTGCTGGCTCGTGAGCGACAGGCTCGAGTTCGCCTCCGCCGCTTCGGACAACAGGTGCCCGGCGTCGTCGACGATCGTCACGTGATCGCTCTGCAGGCCGTCCACGCTGCTCGCCACGAGGTGGGCGATGCCCGTGACCACGTCGCCGCTCGGCGTCCCGTCGGTCGTCTTGAGCACCACCGACGCCTCCTTGGGCGATCCGCCGGACGCGTAGGTCGCCGTCTCGTTGATGGCCAGGTGCACCTGCACGGCGGCGATGCCGCGCATCTTGCCGATCGTGCGCTCGAGTTCGCCTTCGAGGGCGCGCCGGTAGTTGATGCGCTGCGTGAAATCCGTCATCGACCACGAGGGCTGGTCGAACAGTTCGAGGCCGGGCCGGCCGCCTTCGGGGATGCCGCCGTCGGCGGCCAGCGCGACGCGGGCCCGCGCGAGGTCGGGCGACGCGACGAGAATCTCCGTCCCGGTGCCGTCCAGCTCGTACTTGATCCCCGCCTGGTCGAGATGGCTGGTCAGCTGACCCACGCTCTCCAGCGGCAGGCCGCTCACCACCGGCAGCATCTCCGGCCGCGACACCCAGCGCGCCAGGGTGATGATCGCGACCACCGCCCCCAGCGTGACGGCCAGGGCGATGATGCGCCGCGTGCCGCCGACGCGCTCCATGAATTGCTGCAGTTGATCTGGCATCGGTTCGCGTCAGCTCTGCATGTTGACGATGGTGCGATACGCGTCGGTCAGCTTGTTGCGCAGCTGCACGAGCAGGTCCAGCGTGATGCCGGCTTCTTCGGTGGCTGCCATCACGTCGTGCAATTCCACGGGCTCGCCGTTCACGAACTTCTGGATGTAGTCCGTGGCCTTGTCCTGGGTGGCCGAGGCCTCGTTGAGCACCTTCCTCAATTGATCGCCGAACGACGGGCCGTTCGCGCCGGCGTCGAGCGTGATCGCGCGACGGCCGTCGAGGCCCTGCGATTGCTGGATCGCGCGGAGCGCGATGGCGCCGATGGGATCGCTCATCTCACGCCTTGAGGTCGAGCCGCACGCCGCGCGACACCGGCTGGTCCTGCGGCGCCTGGGCGCGCGCGAGGTAGCCATAGGTGAGCGGCCCGCGGGCACCGGCCTTCGCGAAGTGGTGACGCTCTTCCGTGGTGAGGATCTTCCACAGGTTCGGATCGGTGCCCGGCGGCGCTTCGGTGGACAGACTGCCCTGGCCCGCCGCCACCGCCTGGGGCCGACCGGTGGCCGGCGCCGGGTTCGCCGCCGGCGCGGGAATCGCGGCGTCGCCGTTCGTCCGCTGGCGGTCGATCGTGCCCGGTCGATTCGTGAGAGCCGCGCCGCCGACGATGCCGGGGGGCAGATTGCCAATTCCATTGAGACTCATGCGAGCGTTCCTCTCCCTGATCAGATGTCGATGGCGCGCCGCAACATCGCCTTGCCAGCCTGGAACGCGGTCGCGTTGGCTTCGTAGACGCGGCGAGCGTCCATGATCTCCACCATCTCGGTGGTGATCTGGACGTTCGGATAGCGCACGTAGCCGTGCGCGTCGGCGTCGGGATGGCCCGGGTCGTACACGAGCGGGCCCGGGGTCGGGTCCTGGGTGACCGCGGTCACGCGGGCGCCCGGTGGGGTCGTGGGATCGACGGCCGCCGGCGCCGCCATCGCCTGGCGCGCCGCCGCCGCAAAGTCCACGGGGTTCGCGCCCAGCGGCAGCAGTTCCGGAATCGTGGCTGTCGGCAGCGCGCCCTGTTCCGGCTGGATCGTCGCGACCTGACGCTGGTACGGGCGGCCGTCGGGACCGTGCGTGGTCTCGGCGTTCGCGATGTTGTTGGCCGCCAGTTCCATGCGGACGCGCTGCGCCGTCAGCCCACTGGCGGAAATGGCCAGCGTGCGGAACATGCCCGGCGGCGTGGGAGCCGCCGAGTCGTTGGCGAAGGGGAGCAGCGGTACGGCGCCCGGCATCGAGACGTCGGCCATGGGTTAGTGGTCTTGCAGGCCGATGCGGATCTGCTCGTACGTCTTCTGCAGCAGCGACGCCGAGGCGCTGTAGCGGAGCTGCTCGTCGGCCAGCGACGTCATCTCCGCTTCCAGATTCACCTGGCCGCCGCCCGGCGCGCCGGGATCGTCGGGGAGCGCGAATCCGGTCCCGCCGTTCTCCGTGGCGTTGGCCACGCGGCTGGCGATCGCACGCGATCGCGCGCTGCTGGCATCCAGTGCCTCGCGAAGCGTCGATGCGTTGGACACCCTGTCGATGAAGCCGAAGAACATGGTACGTGTGAGCGTTGAAGGAGTCGATTCGTGGGCGGTGGTCATCACGACCCCCGCCGCCGGCGAACGGGAGTAGAGGCAAGCTCCGGACCATGTGCCATCACGCGACCGGCGCCGCTTTCCGGTTGGAAAGCGGCGCCGTGAAAGCATCGCAACGCGTTGTATGACGGTTCTTTATAGGTCCGGCCGCCGGCCGCCTGTGGCGGCAGAGCAACGGTCGTCGCGCGTCGGCAGTCCTCGCCCACTCGGCGAGATCATCCGGACGCGTCCGGCGAAAGCTGCCGTGCGCGGGTGCTCAGCTCTCGTCGCCGTCCTGCGAGTCGCGCGGCGTGTTGAGCTTGGATCGCAGCGTCCGCACGCTCATGCCGAGCAGCTTCGCGGCCTGGGTGCGGTTCTGACCGGTGCGCGCCAGCGCCTGTTCGATGAGCACGCGTTCGGCATCGGCGACATTCAATGAAGGGAGCACCACGTCGCCCGGCGCCGGCGCCGCGCCTGCCGGTGTGACCTCCGACACCGTGGTGGCGCCGTTGTACGATGACGTGGCCCGCATCGCCGACGGCAGCAGCCGCGGCCGGTTCTCCGCCAGCTCGAAGCTCCCGCGCTGCAGCACCGGCCCCGTCGACAGGATCACGCCGCGTTCCACGGCGTGCTGCAGCTCGCGGACGTTGCCGGGCCAGTCGTACTGTTGCAGCAGATCGAGGGCGTCGGGCGCGATGGAGCTGATCTCCTTGTTCATCTCCTGCGCCGTCTGCATGGCGAAGCGCAGCGCCAGCAGCGGGACGTCGTCCGGGCGCTCCCGCAGCGGCGGCAGGAAGAGCGGCAGCACGCTCAATCTATAGTAGAGGTCCTGCCGGAACCGGCCAGCCGTCACCTCTTCGGCGAGGTCGCGGTTCGTGGTCGCGATGATGCGCACGTTCACCTTGATCGGCGTCGTGCCGCCCACCCGCTCGAATTCCTGTTCCTGCAACACCCGCAACAACTTGGCCTGCAGATCCAGGCGCATTTCCGAGATCTCGTCGAGGAGCAGGGTGCCGCCGTTGGCCCGTTCGAACGCGCCCTCGACCCGCTTGATGGCACCCGTGAAGGCGCCCTTCTCGTGCCCGAACAGGGCGCTCTCCACCAACCCTTCCGGCAGCGCGGCGCAGTTCAGCTTGATGAACGGCTTGTCCCGGCGTTCGCTCTGGTCATGGATGGCGCGGGCGAACAGCTCCTTGCCGGTGCCGCTCTCCCCCTGGAGCAGGACCGTGGCGCGGCTGGGAGCGGCCATCGACACCGCCTGCAGCACCCGGCGGATGGCCACGCTGTCGCCGATGATCTGTTTGGCGTTGCGCAGCCCCATCACCTCTTCGCGCAGGGCATCGTTCTCCCGGCGGAGCCGCACCACCTCCAGCGCCTGCTCCACCGCCAACTCCACCTGCTCGGCGCGCACCGGCTTGGTGATGTAGTCCACGGCCCCGGCCTTGATGGCCGTGACGGCGTGCTCGATGCTGCCGTAGCCCGTGAGCACGATGAGTGGAATCTCGTAACCCTCGTCACGCAGCAACCCCAGAAACTCGAGGCCGCTGAGCCCCGGAAGCCGGTAGTCGGAGATGATGAGATCCACCGTCTGGCGGGCCAGCACCTGGAGCGCCTCGATCACGCTGCCGGCGAGCAGGGCCTCGTGGCCGGCGCGCACCAGCATCCGCTCCAGCAGCTGCCGGATTGCGTCGTCGTCGTCTAGACAGAGGATCGTGGCCATTTCACGGGTCCAGGGAGTCGAACGGCCCGGGCGGAGGACTGGCGGGGCCGACTAAAGTATTGCCCCGATCATCCGAAAAACCAAGACAACGGGGTTGCCCTCCGGCGCAGCGTCATGCGCGTGCCCGGGTCGACCCGCCTCAGGAGTTGGCATGCGCGTTACCTCAAATATGATGGCCGGCGCGTCGATCTTCACGCTGCAGCAGACCCTGTCGCAGATGCAGGTGTCGCAGCAGCAGGTCTCGACCGGCCTCCGGATCCAGTCGATGTCCGACGATCCCGGCGCCGCATCGCAGGTCATGCAGGCCAACGGGACGCTCCGGGCCCTGGCGCAGTACAAGCGCAACATCCAGTCGGGCACGGCACGGTCGCAGGCCGAAGAGACCTCGCTCAACTCGCTCACCGACCTCCTCACCCGTGCCAGGGAGCTGGCCATCTCGCAGGCCAGCGACACCGCCGACGCGGGGACGCGGCTCACCACCAAGTCGGAGGTCGATCAGCTCCTCGACGAGGCCCGCTCGCTGGGCAACACCCAGTTCGAGAACAGCTATCTGTTCGGCGGCTACGACTCCAAGACGCTGCCCTTCCCGTCCACGACCCCGCCCTTCACCAACCCCTCGCCCCCCGCCGGTCAGACGCAGACCGAAATCGGGCCCGGCCAGTATTCCGCCGCCACGCACGACGGGCAGCAGGTGTTCGTGGATACGGGGGTGTTGCAGGCCCTCTCCGATCTCTCCACGGCGCTCGGGTCCAACGATGCGACGGCCATCCAGCAGTCCATCGGGACGATCAGCACCGCGTTCGACGGGGTGCAACGCCTGTTGGGAGACGTCGGCGCCTGGCAGAACAGCTTCCAGGTGGCGTCGTCGAACATCGACGCGCTCAGCGCCAACGTCACGGCCTTCAAATCCAACCTTTCCGACGCCGACATGGAGCAGTCGATGACCGAGTTGCTCAGCCGGCAGAACACCTATCAGGCCGCGATGCTCGCCACGTCGCGCATCATGAGCCTCACCTTCACAGACTATCTGCGATGACGCCGAGTACCGGGCCGGCAGTGGTGCAGGAGCAGGACCTCACGATCGACGTCGACTCCCACGTACTCGGACCGCTGCGCATCGCGCCGGCCGACGTGCGGACCTTTCCCCAGGGGTTGCTCGGGTTTCCCGAATGCCGCCGGTTCGCCCTGCTGGCCGTGGCCGAGCGCCCGGGCCTGTACTGGCTGCAGTCGGTGGAGCACGGCGGCCTGGTGTTCCTGCTCGTCGATCCCTTCGTGGTGGTCGACGGCTATCTGGTCGATCTGAGCGACATCGATCGTCACGATCTCGCGGCGGCCGGCCCCTCCGACGTCATGGTGCTCGCCATCGTCACGCTCCCGCGCGTCGAGGGCGAATCGTGCACGGCCAATCTGCAGGGGCCGGTGGCCATCAACCTGCGCGCCGGCATCGGCAAGCAGCTCGTGCTGCCCGAGTCCCGGTTCGGCGTGCGGACGCCGGTCAATCTGACTCGTTGCGCCGTCTGACGGGTGGCCAGACCCCTAAAGTCGCCTCCGGCTTCCTCCGATACGGTGTGCCAGCGATGACCAAATCCGGTTGTTGCACGGAGCACGGACGCTCCAAGAATCGTTAAGGGAGGAACACCCAGATGCGCATCAACACCAACGTCGCTGCCTTGGGCGCGCAGCGCTCGCTCGGGAACGTGCAGTCGGCGATCCAGAGCTCCATGGAGAAGCTCTCGTCGGGCTTCCGGATCAACCACGCGGCGGACGACGCAGCCGGACTCGGCATCGCGAACACGCTGCAGGCCGACACCCGCGCGCTCACGCAGGCCTCGCGCAACGCCGAGCAGGCGAACGCGATGCTGCAGGTCGCGGAAGGTGCCACGAGCACGATCACCGACATGCTGCAGCGTATGAAGGAACTGGCCACGCAGGCCGGCTCCGACAACGTTGACGACAACGGCCGCGCGCAGATCAAGGCCGAGTGGGATCAGCTGGTGAGCGAAATCGGCGCCACCGCGTCGACCACGAAGTTCCAGGACAAGACCCTGCTGGACGGCGGGTTCGGAAACTCCGTCGACACCGCCGCGGCGAACAGCACCGCGTTCGCGGCCGGCACCGGCGTCTACGCCGCCACGATCAGCGGCACGGCGGCCGACACCTACACGATCGACGGTTCGGTCGCGGGCAAGCTCACCCTGACCAACGGCTCCGGCGTTTCCCAGACGGTTGACGTGGCGTCCGATGGCAAGCAGTCGGTGGCGTTCGACAACTTCGGCGTCACGCTGCAGCTCGACACCAACTTCACCGCGGCCGGCGGCAGCGCCAGCTCGGCCGACGGCGCGACCGTGAAGGTCAACGCCGGCACCAGCGGCGGCTCGTTCCTCGTCCGCTCCAGCGGCGACTACACCGGTGCCGACCTCGTCAGCATCAGCAACGTCGATCTTCGCACCACCACCCTGGGCATCGATTCCGGCAGCATCACGCTGACCGGCAACGGCACCGCCACGGAGTGGCAGAACGCGATCTCCGGCGTCGACTCGGCGCTCAGCACGGTCAACAGCGCGCTGGGTACGATCGGTGCGGCTCAGAACCGTATCAACTACGCGATGAGCAACGCCAAGACCACGGCCGACAACTTCTCGGCGGCCGAGTCGGTCATCAAGGACGTCGACATGGCCGAGGAAATGACCAAGTTCTCCTCGAACCAGATCCTGGCGCAGGCCGGCACGGCGATGCTGGCCCAGGCCAACCAGAGCGCGCAGAGCGTGATCACCCTGATCCGCGGCGGCTGATGTTCCAAACGGCGACGTTCCCGGGGGCGCCTGCTCCCGGGACGTTCGTCGTCTTCTCGCAGTAGCGTACACGCAGGAAGGGTACCATGGACCCGGTTAGTTCCGTCAGCGGTCTGGCGAGCGGCATTCAGTGGAGCAGTCTCGTCGACCAGCTCGTACAACTCGATACGCAACGGCAGCTCACGCCGCTCCAGACGCAGCAGACCAACGATCAGTCTGCGGCCAGCGCGTGGTCGTCGTATCAGAACATCATCACCGCCGTCGACACCTCCGCCCAGGCGCTCGCCAAGAGCACCGCCCTGGCGTCGCTCTCGACCTCGGTGGGCACCAGCGCGTCGGGGCGTTCGCTCCTCACCGCCGGCGCCACGTCGAGCGCCACCCCCGGGTCCTACAATATCGAAGTCGACGCCCTGGCCACCGCCGAGAAGTTGAGCGGCAACATCGTCGACTCCGGGGCCACCACGGCCCTCGGCCTGGCCGGCACCTTTTCGGTCAACGGCCACGCGGTCACCATCGCGGCCGGCGACACCCTCGCCGCCGTCCGCGACAAGATCAACGCCGTCAACACCGGCACCACGCCGTCGGGCGTGAGCGCCACCATCCTGACCAGCAACGACGGGGCCGCCCGGCTCATCCTGACCAGCCAGAACACCGGCGCCGCCGGCATTCAACTGGTCGACGGCAGTTCGGAACAGACCGGCGTCCTCTCGCAACTCGGCTTCACCGACGGCGCCACCGCCGTGCACACGGCGGCCGACGGCCGCGCCCAGAGCTACGGCGTCTCGTCCACCACCCAGGCGATCGCGGCATCGCTCGGCGTCACCGTGCCGCCCCCCAGCAGCATCACCGTCGGCGGCGTCACGATCTCGGTGGATCTCAGCGTCGACTCGCTCTCCTCCATCGTCAGCAAGATCAATGCGGCGGGCGGCAAGGCGGCCATCACCTCGGCCACCGTCGGCGGCACCACCGAGAACTATCTCAACGCGTCGGGCGCCGTTTCGGCGTCCACCTCCGACGGCCAGCGCGCGCTCGAGCTGCTCGGGCTCGTGCGCGGCACGCGATCGTCGGTCCAACAGTCCGCCGTCACCGATACCGCGCTCACGAAGACCGACGGCTCGGCCATCGACACCTCCACGCTCGTCACGGATCTCGGGAACGGCGCCGCCGCCGGGGTCCAGGTGGGCGACACGTTCACGATTCGCGGTTCCCGCGCCGACGGCAGCGCCGTCGATACGACGTTCACCGTCAGCGGTTCGTCCTCGGTCAACGACCTGCTGTCGGCGCTGTCCTCGGCGTTCGGAACCGCGAGCCGCCCCGTCTCCGCCACCCTCGACGGCGGCCAGATCCGCCTTACCGACACTGCGGGCGGCGACTCGCAACTCGCGTTCACGCTGTCGGCCGACAACCAGGGCGGCGGCACGCTCACCTTCGGCGGCACCGACACCGACAGCCTTGGCCGGCTGCGCGAGGTCGTCTCGGGCGCCGACGCGCAGGTGCGCATCGACGGCGTCCTCGTCCAGCGGTCCACCAACACGGTCAGCGACGCCCTCGCCGGCGTCACCCTGAACCTGAAGGCGGCCGAGGTCGGGTCGCCGGTGACCCTCACCATCGCACGCGACTCGGCGGGCGCCACCCAGGCCGTGCAGAGCTTCGTCTCCGCGTACAACGCGGCCGTCGACGCCACCGCGCAGCAGATGGCCTCCGGCAACCCCCTGGCCAACAACGCGGCGCTGCGCAGCACGATGCAGAGCATCACCAACGCGTTCCTCGCCAACGTGGCCGGCACCAGCGGCACATACACGAATTCCGTGGTCGCGGGCCTCTCGCTCGACAAGACGGGCCACATGCAACTGGATACGGCGGTGTTTCAGGACGCGCTCGCCGTCGACCCGGCCGATGTCGCCCGGCTCTTCTCCACCACCGCGACGACTTCCGCCGACACCCTCGCGTCGCCGCTCTGGTCGCAGCAGACGAAGCCCGGGACGTACACCGCCCATGTGACGCAGGCGGCCACCGTCGCGGCGACCACCGGCAGCGTGCTCGCCGGCGCCTACGCCGCCGTCGGCGGCACGGACGCGATCACGATCGACGACGGCACGAGCGGACACTCGGTGTCGGTTTCCCTCGCCGACGGCGACAGCCTGGACACCATCGTGGCGAACCTCAACGCCCAGTTCCAGGCCCAGAAGCTGAACGTCGTGGCGTCCAACGACGGCGGCGCGCTGTCGCTCGCCGGTACCGCCTACGGGTCCGGCGCCGGCTTCGACGTGTCCTACTCCGACCCCACGATCGCGTCGCAGCTCGGCATCGCCGAGCAGGGCTACGCCGGCACCGATATCCAGGGCAGCTACACCGGCACCGACGCCGACGGGAATCCCGTGAGCTACGCGGCCACCGGCAGCGGCCAGTACCTCACCGGCGCCGCCGGCACCGCCGCCGATGGCCTGGTGGTGCGCTACACCGGCGACACCACCGGTGACGTCGGCACCATCGCCTTCGTGCTCGGCGTGGCCGGCAGTGTCCAGCGCGTGACCAACTCGATCGTGCGCGCGGGCGAAGGGGTGATCGCCACCCAGGTCACCCTGCTCACCAACGCCGCGTCGTCGCTCGACACGCGCATCGCGGCCGTCCAGACGCGCCTCGATGCCAAGAAGGCCGCCCTCACGGCGCAGTTCACGCGAATGGAAACCGTGCTCGCCCAACTCCAGTCCCAGGGAAGTTTTCTCGCCTCCCAGGTGGGGCTGATGCTGGGCACCGCGTCCAGCGGCTCGACCTCCGGATCGTCCTCCGGCTCCACCGGCTAACCCCCACGCTCATGTCCTACGCATCCCAGGCCGAACGGTACCGCGAGGCGCAGGTCCACTCCGCCACACCGGCGCAGCTCCTGCTCATCGTCTTCGATTACCTGACCACCAACCTCAACCGGGCCCGGATCGCGCTCGAACGCGACGATCTCGAGCTGCGGTGCCACGCCCTCGACCGCTCCCGCCAGGCGGTGGGCGAACTCCTGTGTACGGTGGACGAGGAGCGGGGCGGCGCGATCGCCCGGCAGCTCGTGGCCCTTTATGCCTTCCTGCTCGGCGAGTTGATGTCGATTGGCGGCAAGGAAGACATTCCGCGCCTCGAACGCCTCGGGCGTGTGGTGCTCGACCTGCGCCAGGCGTTCGACGGCGCGGCGTCCGGCGCCGGGAGCCTGGTGTCATGATGGCCACCGTGTTCGTGCCGCGCCCCAGTGCGGCGAACGTCGACCGCTCCCCCGCCGACGCGGCGGGACGGCTGCTCGACCGGCTCCACGCCTTCACCACCGTGGCCTTCGACGCCTGCGCCCAGGAGGACGTGGCCCGGCTGGAGACCGTCGTCGAACAGCGGGGCGAGATCCTGGTCGAACTGGAACGCGTGCTCGCAAATCTCGGCGCTCCCGGTGGCGGCGAAGCACAGGATCCGTCCATGGAGTTGCTCGCCCGCCGCATCCGGGCCTTCGAGGTCCTCGAAGCCAAGCTGGTGTCGTGCGTGCGCCGGCTCCGCGACGACATTCAGGAGGCGCTCGACCGCGCCGCCCGCGGCCGCACCGCCGTGGCCGGGTATCGCCGGACGGCGAACCCCGCCCCCGCCGGCCGGTACGCCGCCCGATCGGTCTGACCCGGCGGCCGGGCGCTCCCGGCCGCTCCGGCCCCGGACCCCCGGCCGGCCCGGTGGTTTCGCCCGTCCGGCAGAATCTGCCGGGTCAAGTCTCCGTTCGCCGTGACGATACCGAACAACAGATTCAACGGAGATTCCATGCGTATCAACCCCAAGAATCCGACCGAGCCCGCCGCGCGCGTCGCGCGTGAGACCCCGGACCCGTCGGTCGGTACTGACTCGCGCCGCCGCGGTCAGGGTGCTGTCCCCCGTGATTCGGTTCAGATCTCGGACGCGGGCCGCGCCAAAGCCGCAGGCGTCGAACCCTCGCTGTCGCCCGATCGGGTGCACGAAATCCGCCAGCGCATTCTCGACGGTGCATACGACTCGGTGGAAGTGCTCGGCAACACGGCCCGCCGCATCCTGAACAGCGGCGACGCCTGAACCGTCTATTCGGGAGAACGCCTGTCATGAAATTCCTCGTCGTGGACGATTCGGCCACCATGCGCCGGATCATCGTCAATTCCCTTCAGCGCATCGGGTACAACGACTGCGTCGAAGCGGCGGACGGTGCCGAAGCGCTCGCCCACTTCTCGGCGGACATCGGGTTCATCATTACCGACTGGAACATGCCGAACATGACGGGCGTGGATTTCGTGCGGGCCCTGCGGGCGCGCGACGATGGCAAGTCCGTGCACGTGCTGATGGTCACCACGCGCAGCGTGCGGGACGACATCGTCGCGGCCGTGGAGGCCGGCGTGAACAACTACGTCGTGAAGCCGTTCACGCCGCAGGTGCTGAAGGAAAAGATCGACGCCCTGCTCACCGGTGCGCCGGCCACGGCGGCATGATCATGGCCAGCTCCCACGCGGAAGACTCCTACTACGACTCCCAGGCCGCCCTGCGCCTGGTCGACGCGGCGTTGTCCGAGCTGCGCGACGACGAGGCCGGCGCGGACGGTGAGACCGCCGACCAGGTGGCCTCGGTCGGCCTGCTCGGCCTGTCCCGGATCCTGATCCGGGCCTACGCCGAGATCACGAGCGTGCTCAGGAACCTGCGCGAGAGCCGCGCCATGCTCGAGGATGCCGCCGTCAGCCGGCTGCACCACACGCACGACAAGCTGAAGGAAGTCTCGAGCGCCACCGAGGTGGCCGCCACGGACATCCTGAACCGGCTCGAGAAGGCGGTCAGCCTGGTCGACGCGCTCGAGGGCGACGACCATCCGGCGCGGTCCGACGCCGCCGCCGAACTGCGCGACGAGCTGTTCGCGATGATGGGCACGATGCAGTTCCAGGACATCACCGCCCAGCAGCTCAGCTACGCGTCGGCCGTCCTCGTCGAGATGGAAGAGCGCATGTCGCAGCTCGCCCGGATCTTCGACCCGGCGGCATTCGGTGTCGCCACGGCCGATCCCACGACGCCGACCGGCGCCTTCGATCCCGCCGCGTCCACGGAGAATGCCGACGTGCGCCAGGCTGTGGCCGACGCAATCTTCGGCGATCCGCGCCGGACCGGCTGAACCGAACCCCGACGCCGCTACCAGGGATTCCGAACCGTCATGGCCCATACCATAGATGACGCCGTCGCGCTGCTGATGCAGGCGGAGCCCGGGGACGACGCCACGCTGCGCGAGTTGAAGCAGCTGCTCGCGAGCCTGGCCGCCGATCCAGCGGTGCCCGAATCGGCGCGCCCGGTGCTCATCTCCGCCGCGCAGGCGGCGGCGCGGGGCGCCCTGGACGACGTGAAGCGGCTCGTCACCTCCGCCGCGTCGCTCATGGAACCCCCGGCCGAACAGCCCGTCGCCCCGGCGCTGGCCATCGACGCTGCGCTCGTCGGCGATTTCGTCACCGAGGCGTTCGAGTACCTCGACGGCGCGGAAGCCGCGCTGCTCTACCTCGAAACCAATCCCGACGACACCGAGTCGATCAACACCGTCTTCCGGGCCTTCCACACGATCAAGGGGACGTCCGGCTTCCTGGGCCTCGACGCCATCACGTCGCTGGCCCACCAGGCGGAATCGCTGCTCAGCCGGATCCGCGACCGCGAGATCCAGTACGGCGGGACGTACGCCGAGCTGTCGCTGCGTTCGGTGGACGTTCTGAAAGCGCTGCTCGACGAGGTCTCGTCGCCGAACCCCGCGGGCGGCGCACCCGGCGGCGACTACGCCGACCTGCTCGCGGCCCTCGAGAATCTCGACGCCGACGGGACGTCCGCTCCGGCGGCCCCGGCACCGGCTGTCGTCGACGCGGCCGCGCCCGGAGCCGCCGCTTCGCCCGTCGTGCCCACGGAGCGCCGCTCCGATCGCACCGAGGCGAGCGTGCGCGTGCGCACCGAGCGCCTGGACCGGCTGGTGGACATGATCGGCGAATTGGTGATCGCGCACTCGATGATCGCCGAGGACGAACTCCTGCAGGACACCGCGTTTCATGAACTCACCCGCAAGGTGTCGCACGCCACGAAGATCGTGCGCGAGCTGCAGGACCTCAGCATGGGTATGCGAATGGTGCCGCTCAAGGGCCCGTTCCAGAAGGTGATGCGGCTGGCCCGCGACCTCGGCCACCGCTCCGCCAAGCAGGTGGACGTGGTGATCGAGGGCGAGGACACCGAGATCGACCGCAACCTCGTCGACGTGCTCTCGGACCCCCTCGTGCACATGGTGCGCAACGCCGTCGACCACGGACTCGAGACGACGGACGAACGGGTGGCCGCGGGCAAGCCGGCGGCGGGGCGCCTCGACATCTCCGCCTACCACGCCGGCGGGAACGTCGTCGTCGAGATCCGCGACGACGGCCGTGGGTTGAACCGCGAGAAGATCCTGCGCAAGGCGGTGGCCGCGGGGCTCGTGCCCGCCGGCGCGACGATCTCCGATCGCGAGGTGTACGATCTCATCTTCGCACCGGGCTTCTCGACCGCCGATGCCGTCACCGACATTTCGGGACGCGGCGTCGGCATGGACGTCGTCCGCCGGAACGTCGAGGGCATGCGCGGCCGTATCGAGATCGACTCGAACCCCGGCCAGGGCACGCGCTTCGTGATTCGCCTGCCGCTCACGCTCGCCATCACCGACGGCATGCTCGTGCGCGTGGGGAGCGAGCGGTACATCGTCCCCACCGTCAACATCCAGGTCAGCTTCCGCCCCGACCCGTCGGCGCTCTCCACGATCGCCGGCCGCGGGGAGATCGTGACCCTGCGGGGCGACGTGCTCCCGCTGGTCCGGTTGCACCGGGTGTTCAACATCAGTGGCGCCGAGGAGGATCCGTCGCGCGCACTGGTAATGGTGGTCGGCGACGGCAGCAAACGCGTCGCGCTCCTCGTGGACGAACTGCTCGGCCAGCAGCAGCTGGTGGCCAAGTCCCTTGGCGAGGGAGTGGGCCGGGCGCCCGGGGTATCGGGTGGCGCCATCCTCGGCGACGGACGCGTCGGGCTCATCCTCGACGTGCACGAAGTCGTGAAGGTCTCGCGTTCCGCGGCCTGCGATGCGCCGGAAGGCCTCGTCGCCTGATTCGGCGCGCGGGGTGAACTCAAGAAATCGCCGAATCGTCCGATCCTGATCCCATGAAGCGGCGCCAACCGGCGTCGCCCGTCGACCACGATCAGGAGAACGGACGATGACGATTGGTACTGCGGCGGTCGCGCCGCATGCGGTTCCGCGCGCCGGGAAGTTTCTCACCTTCAACCTCGCGGGCGAGGAGTACGGCCTCGAGATCCTGAAGGTGCACGAGATCATGGGCATGCTGCCCATCACCCGTGTGCCCCGGACGCCCGAGTCCGTGCGCGGCGTGATCAACCTGCGCGGAAAGGTCATCCCCATCGTCGACCTGCGCCGGAAGTTCCGCATGCCGCACGACGGCACCGAGGAAACGTGCATCATCGTCGTCGAGGTGCGCGGCATTCAGATCGGTATCGTCGTGGACACCGTGTCCGAGGTCCGCGACATCCCGGCCGCCGAGATCGAACCGGCCCCCGAATTCGGCGCCGACGTCGATACCCGGTACCTGCTGGGACTCGCCAAGTCCGACAATCGTGTTCGCCTCCTCCTCGATATCGATTGCGTGCTGTCGCGCGACGAGATCGCCGAGATCGCGAACACCGAAACCCCTGCGGAAGCGCGCTGACGCCTTCTTCACCCCACAGACGCACTCACCCCTGGTTGGGCGCCGCCGCGCGCGCGCGCTGTTTACGGAGACCGTGATGTTCAAGAACCTCGGTATCGGAAAGAAGTTGATTGGCGGGTTCCTCGCCGTCGCCCTGCTCTGCGCGGCGGTCGGAGGCGTCGGGATCATGGCGATGAGCCGGATCTGGGCGCGAACCTCCGAAATCGCCACCAACCAGGTGCCATCGCTCGAAGCGCTGGCGAACATCGACGTCGGGATCTCCGACCTCAGCCGCATCGAGTTCGGCATCTTTGCCGCCCGTCAGGCCCGCGAGAACATCGAGGTCTCGGCGCTGCAGGACGCGTACACCACGACCCTGCAGGACGAACTCGAAGCCGGCATCAAGCAGTATGCGCCGCTCCCGCGCACCGCGCTCGAAGACAGCCTGTGGCGGGCAGCCAGTACCCGGCTCGACGCGCTGAAACAGCACCTCACCACCGCGATCCCGACGCTGGCCACGGGCAGCATTCGCGACGGCGACGCCATCATGCAGAGCGGCCTGGTCTTGTTCATGGCCGCCAAGTCCCAGATGGATACGCTGCAGCGGCTGCAGGATGCGTTTGCCGCGCAGAATTCCGCGGCCGCCGCGGCGGCGCACCGGAGCGGGCGCCTCGCCCTCGGGTTCGGGGTGCTCGTCGCCATCCTGCTCGCGATCGGACTCGGCGTCCTCATCACCCGGGGCATCGTGCGCCCGGTGGCCGTCGTCGCCGAGCGCGCGGAACGCCTGCGCGCGGTGTGCATTACCGATCTCAGCCGGGCCATCAATGCGCTGGCGCGCGGCGATCTGTCGGTCACGCCCGTGCCGAGCACGGAGCCCATCGGCAGCACGGTCGGCGACGAGATCGGCGACATGTCGCGTACCATCGACGGCATGATCAGCGCCACGAAGGCGACGATCGCTGCCTTCGTGCAGTCCCAGGACGTCGTGCGCTCGCTCGCCGCCGAGACCAACCGCCTCACCGTCGCGGCCCGGGACGGGGCCCTCTCCACCCGCGGCGACGCCGCCACGTTCGACGGCAGCTTCCGTGAGATCGTGCTCGGCATCAACGACACGCTCGATGCGGTCATCCGGCCAGTCAACGAGGCCGCGGCCGTGCTCGACCGCGTGGCGGCCCGCGACCTCAGCGCCCGCGTGAACGGCGACTATGCGGGCGATCACGCCCGCATCAAGGATGCCCTCAACACCGCGATCACGAACCTCGACCGCGCGCTCTCCGAAGTGTCGGTGGCTAGCGAGCAGGTGGCCTCGGCCGGCGACCAGATCAGCGCCGGCAGCCAGGCCCTGGCCCAGGGCGCCTCCGAGCAGGCCAGCGCCATCGAAGAGGTGTCGTCGAGTCTGCAGGAAATGGCCTCGATGGCCAAGCAGAGCGCCGCCAACGCCAAGGAAGCCCGCGGCCTCTCCGCCGGCGCCCGCGCCGGAACGCAGACCGGCGTCGAGAGCGTGCACCGCCTGGCCGACGCCATGAACCGGATCAAGGACTCGTCCGCCTCCACTGCCAAGATCGTGAAGACGATCGACGAGATCGCCTTCCAGACCAACCTCCTGGCCCTCAACGCCGCCGTCGAAGCGGCCCGGGCCGGCGATGCCGGCAAGGGCTTCGCCGTCGTCGCCGAGGAGGTCCGCAACCTCGCCATGCGCTCGGCCGAGGCCGCGAAGAACACCGCCTCCCTCATCGAGGAGTCCGTCCGCAACGCCGAACAGGGCGTGTCGGTGAGCGGCGAGGTGCAGCAGAGCCTCACCGACATCGAACAGCAGGTCACCAAGGTGGCCGAGGTCATGGACGAGGTGGCCGCCGCCAGCGAACAGCAGACGCAGGGCATCGGCCAGATCAACACCGCCGTGGACCAGATGAATTCGATCACGCAGCAGGTGGCCGCCAACTCGGAAGAATCGGCCTCCTCGTCCGAGGAGCTGTCGAGCCAGGCCGACCGCATGCGCACCATGGTGGCCGAGTTCACCCTCAGCACCGTGCAGGGACGGCGGACGCCCGGCAGGCCGGGTGAGGCGCCCCGTGCGGCGGCCCGGAAGGCCCCTCCCGCAGCGCCGGCCCCCGCTCCGCGGGCGGCCGTTTCCGCCGCGGCCGGACGCGTCAGCCCCCGCGATGCCGAGGCGCTGATCCCCATGCACGACGACGGGGACGACGACGTGCTCGCGGAGTTCTGACCGAATCTCCGAATCTCAAGAAATCCCGGTCGGGGCCGATCCTGAGAGTCGGGCACGGCATCGAGCGATACCGCGCCCCGATCCCGACCGGAGGCACGACCATGAGTATCGGGGATGAAGCAGTCGCAACCACGGCGGCGGTTCGCGCCGGCAAGTTCCTGACGTTCTTTCTCGCAGGCGAGGAATACGGCCTCGAGATTCTGAAGGTGCACGAGATCATGGGCATGCTGCCGGTCACGCGCGTGCCCAGAACGCCCGATGCCGTGCGGGGCGTGATCAATCTGCGCGGCAAGGTCATTCCGATCGTCGATCTACGCTCGAAGTTCCGCATGTCCCACGACGGAACCGAGGAGACCTGCATCATCGTGGTGCAGGTCCGTCGCGTGCAGATCGGCATCGTGGTGGACCGGGTGTCGGAAGTCCTGGACATCCCGGCCGCCGACATCGAACCGGCGCCCGACTTCGGCCAAGAGGTCGATACCGGCTACCTGCTCGGCCTCGCCAAGACGGACGGCCGGGTGCGGCTCCTGCTCGACATCGATGGAGTGCTCGCGCCGGAAGCGGCATCAGAACTGCCCCAGAGGGAATCCCCCGTTGCCGCCTAGCCGCCGGCGGCGGCCGCCCCCTCGGGGGCGCTGATGGCGGCTCTACATAGATGAGGCGGAAACGCCGGAGGTATCGATGTTCAGCAAGGTGAGAATCGGCACCAAGATCATCGGAGGCTTTCTCGCGATTGCCGCGCTCTGCGCGGTCGTCGGCACGGTCGGCATGCTCGTCATGCGGAACATGGCCGGCAATCTCGACAACATCGCCACGAAGCAGATTCCGGCCACCGCCGGCATCAATCGCCTGGCCGCCGGTATCAGCGATGCCCGCCGCTATGAACTCGGCATCTACATCGCGCATTCGCACAATCAGCCGCAGCGCGTGAACTCGCTCAGCGCCGAGTACGCCCGGATCATCGCCGACGAGGTCGACGCCGGGCGGCACCAGTACGAACAGATCCCGCGGTCCGCCAAACAGGATTCCCTCTGGACGGAGTTCAACGAGCACTACGCCCAGTACAAGGCGCAGCTCGACGCCGCGATGCCCGTGATCGCCACCGGCGACCTGCGGCGCGGCAACGAGTTGATCGACGGCACGCTCACGGTGTTCGACAGCGTCGAGGCGCCGCTCACCGCGCTCGCCGCGGCCCTCGGCGACGAAGCCAGGCAGAACCATGCCGAGGCCATCAGCCACCGGCAGCGCGGCAACATCGAATTCGCAATCGTGGTCACGCTCGCCATCGCCCTCGCCGTCACCCTCGGGTGGTTCACGGCCCGCGCCGTGGTACGCCCGGTGGCCGTGGTCGCCGAGCGCGCCGAACGGTTGCGCAGTGTGTGCGTGGCCGACCTCAACCGCGGCATCGCCGCCCTCACCCACGGCGACCTCTCCGTCACCCCCGTCGCGTCCACCAAGCCCATCGGCAGCACGGCCGGCGACGAGATCGGCGAGATGTCGCGCACCGTGGACGGGATGATCACCGCCACGCAGGCAACGATCGCCGCCTTCGCCGAAGCCCAGGAAGTCGTCCGCGCGCTGGATGCGGAGACCCGCCGGCTGACCGCCGCCGCGAAGGACGGAGCGCTCACCACGCGCGGCAACGCCGGCGCCTTCGAGGGCAGCTTCCGCGCCATCGTCAGCGGGGTGAACGACACGCTCGACGCCGTGCTCAGCCCGATCAACGAGGCCGCGACCGTGCTCGACCGCGTGGCCGAACGCGACCTCAGTGCCCGCGTGAACGGCGACTATGCGGGCGATCACGCCCGCATCAAGAACGCCCTCAACACCGCGATCACGAACCTCGACCGCGCGCTCTCCGAAGTGTCGGTGGCCAGCGAGCAGGTGGCCTCGGCCGGCGACCAGATCAGCGCCGGCAGCCAGGCCCTGGCCCAGGGCGCCTCCGAGCAGGCCAGCGCCATCGAAGAGGTGTCGTCGAGCCTGCAGGAAATGGCCTCGATGGCCAAGCAGAGCGCCGCCAATGCCAAGGAAGCCCGCGGCCTGTCCGACGGTGCGCGCACCAGCACCCGCTCCGGAAGCGAGAGCGTCCAGCGGCTCTCGGGCGCCATGGACAAGATCAAGGACTCGTCCGCTGCCACTGCCAAGATCGTGAAGACGATCGACGAGATCGCCTTCCAGACCAACCTCCTCGCCCTCAACGCCGCCGTCGAAGCGGCCCGGGCCGGCGATGCCGGCAAGGGCTTCGCCGTCGTCGCCGAGGAGGTCCGCAACCTCGCCATGCGCTCTGCCGAAGCCGCCAAGAACACGGCCTCGCTCATCGAGGACTCGGTGAAGAACGCGGAGCAGGGTGTCGCGGTGAGCGACGAAGTCGCGGCGAGCCTCTCCGACATCGAGCAGCGGGTCACCAAGGTGGCCGAGGTGATGGGCGAGGTGGCCGCCGCCAGCGAGCAGCAGATGCAGGGCATCGGCCAGATCAATACCGCGGTCGATCAGATGAATTCGATCACGCAGCAGGTGGCCGCCAACTCGGAAGAATCGGCCTCCTCGTCCGAGGAGCTGTCGAGCCAGGCCGAACGCATGCGGTCGATGGTCGGCGCGTTCACGCTGTCCACCGTCGAACGCCGCACCGCGCGGCCGGCGGCGGACCGGCCGGCGCCGGTCCGGCAGGCCAAGCGCAAGGCCGACGCCGCCGTGTCGCGGGGCGCTCCCGCCCGGGCGAGCCGGCTCACGCCGGCCGCCGCCGAAGCGGCCATTCCACTACATGACGACGGAGACGATGACGTTCTCGCAGACTTCTGACGCCGTGGGAACGCCGGCCCCCGACTCCCGGTCGGGGCCGGCCGACCCATCGGCGCTCGCCGGCCCGGTGCTCGCGGACCGCCAGTTCAGGGCGGTCCGCGAGTTGGTGCATCAGGTCACGGGCATCCATCTGGCCGCCGGCAAGGAGGGGCTGGTGCGGTCGCGCCTGGCCCCCAGGCTGCGGGCGCTCGGTCTCACCGATTTCGATGCGTATCTGGAGTACCTGGATCGCGATGCTTCGGGCGTCGAGTTCGTGCACTTCCTCGACGTCATCACCACCAACAAGACGAGTTTCTTCCGGGAGCCGGAGCACTTCCGGCTCCTGCAGCGGGAGATCTTTCCGTCCATTGCGGCGCGCGGGCAGCGCGCCCGCATCTGGAGCGCCGGCTGTTCGTCGGGCGAGGAACCGTACACCATCGCCATCGTCGCCCGCGAAGTGCTGGGCGCCGGCGCCGACGGCGTGCGGATCCTCGCCACCGACCTGTCCACGCGGGTGCTGCGCCGGGCGCGCGAAGCCGTCTACCGCGATCAGGACATCGCCGACGTCCCACCCGCCCTGGCGCACCGCCACTTCGTGCGCGCGCCCGGTTCCCCGGACGCCCAGCGCGTGGCCGACCAGACGCGCGCGCTCGTGCAGTTCGCGCGATTGAATCTGATGGGCGATTGGCCCATGCGCGGTCCGTTCGACGCCATCTTCTGCCGCAACGTGATGATCTACTTCAACCGGGAAACCCAGCAGAAGCTGGTGGCGCGGTACGCCCGGCTGCTCGCCCCCGGCGGGTGGCTGTTCGTGGGCCATTCGGAGAGCCTCACCGCCCTGGACCACGACCTGCAGTACGTGCAGCCCGCCGTCTACCGGAAGCCCACATGACGGCCGTGGCTTCCCAACGCATCGTCGGCGTCGGTGACATGGCCGTCTCGTCCGCGCAGGACGAACGGCTGATCACGTTTGCGCTCGGCAGCTGCATCGGGCTCGCCGTGCACGATCCGGTGGCCGGCGTGGCCGGTCTCCTGCACGCCATGCTCCCCGACTCGACCATCGACCCCGATGCGGGCCAGCACCAGCCCGCCAAGTACATCGATACCGGCGTACCGGCGTTGTTCCGCGAATGCTACCGGCACGGCGCGCGCAAGGAGCGCATGACGGTGAAGGTGGCCGGTGGTGCCTTCGCCGGCCCGACGCCGGACGACGACCACTTCCAGATCGGCAAGCGGAATCTCGTTGCCCTGCGCCGCCTGTTCTGGAAGAACGGCGTCCTCATCCGTGCCGAGGACGTCGGGGGCTGCCAGACGGCCCGCACGATGACGCTGCATGTGGCCACCGGAGACGTGCATCTGCGCGTCAACGGCGTCGACCGTCCCCTCTGACTCGGAAAGCACCGGAGTATTCATGTCACTCAACGTTCTGCTCGTCGACGACAGCGCCGTGATGCGGAAGATGATCGCCCGCACTCTGCAGCTCAGCGGGGTTCCCCTGGGGAACGTCGTCGCCGCCGGCGACGGGCGGCAGGCGCTCGACGTGCTCGCTGCCCAGCCTGTCGACCTCGCGCTCGTGGACATCAACATGCCGGTGATGGACGGCGAGCAGTTTCTCGACTGCGTCCGCGCCGACCCGCGCACGGCGCAACTCCCGGTCATCATCGTCTCCACCGAGAGCAGCGCCCATCGCGTGGAACGCCTGCGCGGCAAGGGCGCGTCGTTCGTCCACAAGCCGTTCACTCCCGAGATGCTGCGGGACACCATCCACTCCGTGACGGGACACCCCCATGACGTCAACGCTGCTGCCCCCGCTCCGGCGGGTGGCGATCTCGACTTTTGAGGATCTGGCCCTGCTCCTCCGGGAGCCGGCGCTCGACCCCGAGGCGCCGCCGCCCCCGTTCAGTCACGCGGCACGCGTCGCCTTCGCCGGGCCCCGCTGCGGATACGTCGATCTGCGCGCCTCGGAGGGCGTGGTCGCCGCCGCCGCGCGCAACATGCTGGCCGACGACGGCGCGGCGCCCGATCTCTATTTCGACGCGCTGGCCGAGTTGGCGAACGTGATCTGCGGGAACCTCGTCCCGTCGCTCGCCGCGCCCGACGACATCTACCGGCTCGAAGCGCCGGCGGCGGTCGCCCTCGCGCCCGCCCCCGAGGCCGAGACCCGTGTGGAACTCGGCGTGGAAGGCGGTCGCGTCGAGGTCCGGCTCGTCCTCGAACCCGTTCCGACGGCGGTGCCGGCGTGATCCGCGTGCTCGTCGTCGACGACTCAGCGCTCGTGCGCGGCGTGCTCTCCGAGGAGTTGCGCCGGTATCCCGATATCGACGTCGTGGGCACCGCCTCCGACCCGTTCGTGGCCCGCGACCGCATTCTCGAACTGAAGCCGGACGTCGTGACCCTGGACGTCGAGATGCCGCGCATGGACGGCCTGTCGTTCCTGGAGCGGCTCATGCGCTACCACCCGATTCCCGTGGTCATCGTCAGCTCGCTCACGCCCGAACACAGCGAGGCGGCCCTGCGGGCGCTCTCGCTGGGCGCCGTGGAAGTGGTGTCCAAGCCCGGCTCCGCCTACTCCGTGCCCGAGGTCGGACAGCGCCTCATCCAGGCCATTCGGGCCGCGTCGCGCGCCCGGCTCGCGGCCCCGACGGCGGTGCGCGCCACCCCGCGCGCCGTGACCCCGGCCGTCCCCGCGTCTGCCGCGCTCCACGGCCTCCGCACCACCAATCGCATCCTCGCCGTCGGCGCGTCCACCGGCGGAACGAAGGCCATCGAGGAAGTGCTGCGCGCGCTCCCGGCGAGCGCGCCGGGCACCGTGATCGTGCAGCACATGCCGGCCGGCTTCACCCGCTCCTTCGCCCAGCGCCTCGACACCCTGTGCGCCATGGAAGTACGCGAAGCGCAGGACGGCGACCTCGTGGTCCCCGGGCTCGTGCTCATCGCCCCGGGCAGCATCCACATGGTGGTGCAGCGCAGCGGGGCGCAGTTCGTCGCCCGGCTCAAGGAGGGTCCGGCCGTCCATCACCAGTGCCCCGCGGTGGACGTGCTCTTTCAGTCGGTGGCGCGCGCCGCCGGCCGCAACGCGGTGGGGGTGATCCTCACCGGTATGGGCGCCGACGGCGCGAAGGGCATGCGGGCCATGTACGACGCCGGCGCCTGGACGATCGCCCAGGATGAGGCCACCTGCGTCGTCTACGGCATGCCCAGGGAAGCCGTGGAGCTCGGCGGCGTGAACGAGGTGCAGCCGCTGGACCGGATCGCGCAGGCAGCGCTCGATGCGCTCCTGGCCGAGAACCAGCCGGCCCCAGCCGCCCACGGGGGCCGGTAAACACACGGCGGCGTCGCGCCAACGTTAAGCGTTCCACCGGTCGTGACGACACTGGGGACTGGACGCATTTCACGTACGCCCAATGACCGTTATGACCGACGTTGGAATCCGGGACGAGCCGCACGGCGACCGCCCCCCGGTTTGCGCGCATTTCGACGCGCTGCCGGTGGCGGTGCTGTGCGTCACGCCGAAACATGTCTACGCGAACAGCGCCGCCGAGCAACTCACGGGATACACGCGTGAGCAGCTGGGCGAGCTCTCGGCGTGGACCGAGCTGCTCGAAGTGGAGATGCCCGACTTCGCGCAGCGGCTGCTGGGCGTGCAGCCCACCGACGGACCGCGCGGGCGGCTGGTGGCCGGGCTCCGGCATCGCGACGGCCGCCGCGGACTGGTCGAACTCGTCGGGCGCCAGGAAGGCGGAATCGTCGTCTGGGCCCTCCGCTCCGTCGACACCGGGTCCGGACGCCGCGTGGAGGAGAACGATATCGCGTTCCTGCGCGTGGCCAACGAAACGCCGGCCATGCTGTGGATGTCGTCGCCGGTGGACCCCAACGTCTTCATCAATCGCCGGTTCGCCGACTTTCTGGGCATCGATGCCACCGAACTCGGCGAGACCTGGGTGAGCTACATCCACCCCGCCGACGCCGGGCATGTGGCGGCGGCATACGAGAGGTCGGTACGTGAACGCCGCGACTTCGTGGCCGAGATGCGCGTGCGCCGCTACGACGGGGAGTGGCGATGGGTGCTCGACGTCGGCGCGCCGCGGTTCTCGGCGGACGGTGAATTCCTCGGCTTCTCCGGCAGCCTGGTCGACATCACCGACCGCCGCAACGCCGAGCGCAGCCTGCGCCTCGAAGCCGACGCGAGCGCGCTGCTCGCCGGCTCCCTCGAGATCGACGAACTGCTGGAGCGCCTGGCGGGGCTCGGGGTCCCGTTGCTCGGCGACGTCTGTCTGCTGGACCTGATATCCGGCGAGCGCCGCGAGCGCCGGATCGCCGCCGATTGCGTGGAGCCCTGGCAGCGTGCCCTCATCGACGAGATGCTGGCGCGCTCCACGATCGCGCCCGATCCGTTCCTGCTCGGACGCGTGATCGAATCGCGGCAGCCCCTGTTGATGCCGGTCGTGGCCGAGACGTTCATCGGCCGGATCGCGCAGCACGACCGCCGGCTCGCCGAGATCATGCGCGAGGCCGGGTTGCGTTCGCTGCTCATGGTCCCGCTCATCGCGCGCGGTGAGGTGCTGGGCGCGATGACCTTCGCGGTCCTCGACTCCCGGCGCTCGCTGGGCCAGTACGAACTGGACTGCGCCATGGCCGTCGCCGGGCGCGCGGCGGTGGCCATTCAGAACGCCGAACTGTATGCCACGGTGCGCGCCGAACTCTCCGAGCGCCAGCGGGCCGAAGTCGAACGACGGTCCAGCGAGGAGACGCTGCGCGGCTTCTTCGACGCCGAAGGCGTGTACGCCTGTATCCTCGAGATCGACGACGAGCACGACGACTTCATCTTCGCCGTGCCCAACACGCCGTTCGCCGCCAGCTACGGATTCTCGGCCCGCGAGTTCGCCGGCACCAGCGCCCGCGATCTCGGCATTCCCGGCGACCGCGTCGACTGGTTTCTCGGCATCCTGCGCAGTTGCCGCGATCGGGGCGAATCGACGACCGTCGAACTCTCGCCGAGCAAGACCGTCCGTCCCATCTGGCGGCTCGGCAGCATCAATCCCATCCGCCGCTCCACCGACGGGAAGACGGTGTTCGTCTACGTGGGCACCGACATCACGGAGCGCAAGCAGCTCGAGGTGCAGCTGCTGCAATCGCAGAAGATGGAGGCCGTGGGGCGGCTGGCCGGCGGCGTCGCGCACGACTTCAACAACCTGCTCACCGTCATCGGGGGCTGCGCGGAATTCCTCATCGCTGATCGCGCGGAGAGCGATCCGGCCTGGCAGGACGCGATGCAGATCAAGCGGGCGGCCGATCGTGGCGCTGCCCTCACCCGCCAGTTGCTGACCTTCAGCCGCAGCCAGGTGGTCCGCCCGCGCCGCGTCGACATCAACGCCCTGGTCATCGACGCCGAGAAGATGTTCCTGCGCCTGCTCGGCGAGGACATCGCGCTGCAACTGAATCTCGCCGACGACGCGCCGTCGGCCTACATCGACCCCGGCCAGTTGGAGCAGGCGCTCGTCAACCTGGCGGTGAATGCGCGCGACGCCATGCCGCGCGGGGGACGGCTCGGTATCGCCACGGCACACGCCCGGTTCGACGAAGCCGACGCCGCCGTGCATCCGGGACTGGTGGCCGGCGACTACGTGGCGCTCACCGTGAGCGACACCGGCGTGGGGATGAGCAGCGCCATCCAGACCCGCATCTTCGAACCCTTTTTCACCACCAAGGAGTCGGGCAAGGGCACCGGCCTCGGACTCGCCACCGTGTTCGGCATCGTCAAGCAGGCCGGCGGACACATCGTGGTGTACAGTGAACCCGGCGTCGGCACGACGTTCCGTCTCTTCCTGCCGAGCGCCGGCACCCAGCCCGACGAGGCGACGACCACGCGGCCGGCCGCGACCGGCCTTCGCGGAACCGAAACCGTTCTCCTCGTCGAGGACGAGCCCATCGTGCGGCAACTCGCCAATCGCGCGCTCACCGAACGCGGATTCACCGTGCTCGAAGCCGACTGCGCGGCGAGCGCCCTCGCGGTGGCCGCCGAGCACGGCGACCGCATTCAGGTGATCGTCACCGACGTCGTCATGCCCGGCCAGAACGGGCGGGAACTGGTGGAGCAGGTACAGCAGCGCTTCCCAAAGATCAGGGCGCTGTTCATGTCCGGCTACACGGCCGACGTGCTCCTGCACCACCAGGTGGCGGACCACACCGCCCCGTTCATCGAGAAGCCGTTCACCGTGGAAGGCCTCGTCGCCGCCATCCGCGGCGTGCTCGATGACGCGGCCGGCCGTTGATGGCGACGAAAGGAGTCATGTAGGTATATTATAATATAAAATACGGCACTTGATACGCTGTATCTTATGCTATAATATAAGTCATGCAATCGCCTGCCACCCCCATTCGCCGGGCCCTTTCCGACCCCCAGATCCTGGAGGTCCTCGGCGCCCGGCTGCAGGCGTACCGCAAGGCCCACAGCCTCTCGCTCGACGAACTCGCCCAACGGAGCGGGCTCTCCGCGCTCACCATTCACAAAGCCGAGCATGGAGGAAACTTCACCATGCGCACGCTGCTCCGGATCCTGCGCACCCTCGACCGGCTCGAGCAGCTCGACGCGATGCTGCCCCCCGTGCCCCGGTCACCCCTCGATCTGATCGACGAGGCCACCGTCGATGGCTGACCGCGTGGCCGCCCGCATCGTGCTCTGGGATCGCACCGTCGGCGCCGTGGCCGAGGAGCCGTCCGGCCAGGTCGTCTTCCAGTACGACCCGGCCTTCCGCCGCAGCGGACTCGAGATCTCGCCGCGCCACCTGCCCCTCTCCCTTGGTGCGCCCGTCACCTTTCCGGCGCTCCGGCAACTCGAGGCGTTCATGGGGCTGCCGGGCGTGCTCGCCGACGGACTGCCCGACCGCTTCGGCAGCGCCCTGATCCGGCAGTACTTCACCCGGCAGGGAACGCCGGAGCGCGCCGACCGGCCCATCCAGCGCCTGTTGTACGTGGGCCGCCGGGCCATGGGCGCCCTGGAATTTCTCCCCGCGCTCGAAGTCGGCCCCGCCGTCGAGGAGATCATCCAGCTCAAGCACCTCGTGGACGAGGCCCGCACCGTGGTGCAGGGCCGGTTCGAGGTCGCGGTGCCGGAGATGATGCGGATGGGCACCTCGGCCGGCGGCGCCCGCCCCAAGGCCCTCATCCTCTGGAATCGGCAGACCAACGAAGTGCGGAGCGGATTCGCCAGCCCCCGCGAGGGCGACGAGCCGTGGATGCTCAAGTTCGACGGCGTCGGCGAACTGGACGCCCCCGATCCCCACCCCCAGCCGTACACGCGCATCGAGTACGCCTACACGCACATGGCCCGGGCGGCCGGACTCGCCACGGTCGAGGTGGAATTGCTCCCCGACCGGCGGCTGCACCACCTGCTCGTGAAGCGATTCGACCGCGACCCGACGGGACGGCTCCATTACCACAGCCTCGGCGGACTCGACCATGCCGACTACAACGCGCCGGGCAGCTATTCCTACGAGCAGTACCTGCTGGTCTGCCGCGAACTGGGGCTCCCGCCCGCCGAACTGGACGAGGCGTTCCGGCGCGCCGTGTTCAACGTCGCGGCCGTCAACCAGGACGACCACGTGAAGAACTTCGGGTTCCTCATGAACCGCGACGGGCGCTGGTCGCTGGCCCCGGCGTTCGACCTCACGTACGCACAGGGTGGGGGGTTCACGCGCCGGCATCAACTCACGCTCAACGGCAAGACCGGCGACTTCGACCGTGGCGACCTCCTCGCCCTCGGGCGGTCGCTGGGTGTGAAACGCGACGGAGCGGGGGTGATCGACCAGGTGCTCGACGCCGTGCGCGACTGGCCGCGGTTCGCGCGCGCGGCCGCGGTACCGGCCGACCGGACGCGCGCGATCGGAGCGGCGCACCGGAGCGCCGCGCTCGCCGCCACGGGGTAGCGCGGCGAATCCGCGGGTCCGCTAGTCGATCACGCCGTACGACGACACGGTCTGCGCCGCGGTCTCCGTGATCCACAGGCGCCGGCCCACCAGGCCTCCGAACGCATCCGGTGCTCCGCGCAGCGGGTGCAGCGATCCGTCGGCCAACCGGAGCGCAAAGCCGTCGTCCTCGCGCTGCAGCGTGCCGTCCCACGCCGCCTGCCCACCGGCGGCGCGCACGAGGAACGAATCGACGCGGAACCGGCCGGCGCCCTCGGCCGTGCCCTGCACCCGGAGATCGAGCTGCACGAGTGCGCGCATGGCCGGCGGTACGGCATCGAGCACCACGCGGCCGGTGGCCGTCCGGAGCACGGCGGCCGGCATCGGGTCGCTGCCCTCGAGCACGAACGTGCCGCGGAGGGTGTCGCCGCCCTGGGCCGCCGGCGTGGCCGGCGGGTCGGGACGTCGCGGCCTGCACGCCCCCGCGGCCGCCGTTGCAAGGAGGAGCGCGGCGAGGACGATCCGCCGGCGGATCACTGCCTTCTCGCGATGGCGATGCGCAGACTGAACCCGGCCGGGCCGAAGCCGCCGGCGCCCTGCAGGGCGATCGTCTGCCCCAGGCCCGCGCTCGTCGTGAGATCGTAGGTGGCGAAGGCGCCGCCGTGGATACCCGCGTTGTCCACCACGAAGTCGCCGGCCGGCAGCTGCGGCGGCATCAGCGGGAACGCATTGGGGAAGAAGCTCGGAAAGTCCGCGGCCATCCCCGCGTAGATGTCCCGCGTATTCCAGGTCGGGAACTGCACGTCCGCGTTCGACGCGAACATCGCCTGCCCGTCGAGATCCAGCGACAGCACCCAGCGGCCGAGCAACTGGTCCGTCGACTGGCCGGTGAGCGCCGCGATCGTCGCCATGCCGCTCGTGGTCGTGGCCTGCGTGACACCGCGCAGGAAGGCGGTGTCGGAAAGCGCGTACCGGTCGTCGGCCCAGCGTGAGAACGACCAGGCGAGCGCGTAGAAGTTGAAGTCACTGCCGTTCACACGCCCGAACAGCGATGACGCCCCGGGATCGCCGAGCACCGTATACAGCGTGAGAAAGTGTTCGAACGCGCCGTACGGATTGTCCGCGCACTGCGAGTACGTGGGGCGAACGTCGCAGAACAGCGTCGCGGCATACGTCGCCTCCCCCTTCCACGGCGCATGGTAGATGTTGTTGCGCAACCACACCGATTCCGCCTCGCGCGCCATGCCCTCTTCCAGCCAGCTCTCTTCGAACGTCGTCGCGTTGTTGGTGAGCCGCGCGCCCATCGAGGCGATGTGCTTGACCTCGTGGACCACCGTGGTCCGGATGTTCCGGAGCCAGGCGTCCGCCGTGTTCCCGTTGTAGCCGGGGCCGGCCACCGTCGGCACCACGGCATAGAAGAACTCGCCGAAGTTGCTCGACGGATTGTTCGTCGAGTCGCGCGCGAACAGGTCGCACGACACCACGAAGCCGGCGAGTCCCGACGGCACCGACGGCGTGAACACCATGTCCACGTGATGGTCGTCGTCCGTGGAGGGATCGGTGATCAGCGGATCGCCGAAGTACGCCGAGTCGCTCCGGTACATCGTCGTGTCGAACTCCCGGCCCAGCCGTACGAAGTACGCGTCCATCTGCCCGGCGAGCGGTGCCGCCACGTCCTCCCACAGAATGCTCCGCGTGCCGATGTACACCGCCCGGGCCGTGATCTCCTTGTACGACCCGCAGGTTCCGGTGGATCGCGACGTGGTCGAGAACTGATTCACCCGGAACGTCCGGGTCGCGCCGACCGTCGGAGTGGTCGCGAGCGCCGGCTGGTTCCCCGCCTCGATCCGCGACATCGCGGGGCCGGTCGTGCGCCGCCCCCTGAGCATTGCGTAGGCGTCCCGGCTCGCCTCCAACACCCGCAGGTGCATCGCGGGGTCCTGCGGCAATCCGGAGACGTCGGACGGCAGCGACGGGCCGGACCTCGGCCGGGCCACGGCCTGGCGCAGTGTAAGCGGGGCCGCGCGATCGGCGGCCGCGCGTTCGGTAGCCGCCGGAATGGAGGCACCCACCAACCGGAAGGGTGTGGTAGCGGTCGGCACCTGCAGGTCGCTGAATACACTCACCACGTACCCGCCATCCGCCTTCGGCAGTTCCAGGCAGGCGCGGGCGGACGACGACGTGACGACCACCGCCTGGCCCACCGCCACCGACTGCAGCGTGCCGGTTTGCAGCGTCTGCACCCGGCTGACCGACTGGCCGCCCACCGCCAGTTGAATGCTCGCGCCGTGCGTTGGCGTGCAGGGAAGCGACACCGGCACGATCGCCGTGAGGCGGGTCGACGACGCGGTCGTCACGAACGCCGTCGTGCCGTCCACCGTGATCGCGTTCGACGTCTTCGTCGTGCTGAACTCCGTGCCGGTGATCGTCATCGTGACGCCCGGCGTGAGGACGCTCGGCGCCACCGACAGGATGGTCGGCGCCATACCCGGGGGCGGCGGAGCAGCGACGCCCATCGCGGCCGACCCCACGATTCCCTCGCTCGTCGCGGTGATCGTCGTGGTTCCGACGGCGAGTCCGGTCACCAGACCCGTGCTGTCCACGGTGGCCACGGCCGGGTCGGCTGACGCCCACGTCACGGACCGGCCGACGAGCGTGTTGCCGTTGGAATCGAGCGTCGCCACGGTGAGCTGTTGCGTGGCGCCGCGGGTGATCACCACCGAATCGGGCAGTATGGCGACCCGTGCCACCGGGAGCTGCCTGACGGTCAGCGTGGCCTGGCCCTGCTTGGATCCCACGGTCGCGATCACGTGGGTCGTGCCGGCGGTCAGTGCCGTCACCATGCCGGCGTTCGACACCGAGGCGACGGCGGGGTCGGTGGTCGACCAGACGACCGCTCCGGTGGCGATCGAGACTCCATGTTGATCGGTGCCTGCCGCCGAGGCCGATACGGTCGACCCGGTGTACGCCGTGGGTGCGGAAAGCGTCACCGTCACGGTGGTGAGCACCCGGGTGTCGGGTGAGGTAGCCCCGGCGTCGCCCGACCCTCCACAGCCGGTCAGGACGACCCCGAGCGCCGCCAGTGCAAGAACCCGACGCACCATCATGTCCCTCCTCGGACTTGCTGGTGTTGGTGTGCAGAAGTGTTGGCTGGAGACCTTCGCCAGCGTTCCGCCGCGGGGTTCGCCAATTTCGTGGCGTAAGATACGCCGGTCCGGCGCTGAAATGCTATGGTTTTCGCACACCGCGTTTGTGATGTACGGCGCACTCCGGCCATGCCGCCCCGGGGTGCGGCCCCTTGGCGCTCGCCCGGCGACGCGCTAGACTGGCCCCACATGCTCGCCACGATCCTCCGCGCACGCGCCGCCGCGGTCCTGGCGGCGAAGGGCGGGAGGCGCCGATGACCTCCCCGGCCATCGATCACGACCGCCTCGCCGCCGCCATCCGCCGGCGGCGTACCTTCGCGATCATCAGCCACCCCGACGCCGGCAAGACCACGCTCACCGAGAAGCTCTTGCTCTATGGGGGCGCCATCCATCTGGCCGGGTCGGTCAAGGCCCGTCGGGCCGATCGCCATGCCACCTCCGACTGGATGCAGATGGAGCAGGAGCGCGGCATCTCCGTCACGTCCAGCGTGATGCAGTTCGAGTACGACGGCTACGTCATCAACCTGCTCGACACGCCCGGCCACGAGGACTTCTCCGAGGACACGTACCGCACCCTCGTCGCCGCCGACAGCGCCGTCATGCTGCTGGACAACCGGAAGGGCGTGGAGGAGCGCACGCGTCAACTGTTTGCGGTCTGCAAGCGGCGGCGCACCCCCATCTTCACCTTCGTCAACAAATGCGACCGGTGGGGCGAGGACCCGCTCAAGCTGATCAGCGACGTCGAGGCCGACCTTGGCATCGACTGCCACCCGATCACCTGGCCGATCTTCAGCGCCGAGGACCTCGCCGCGGGGTTCGTCGGGGTGTACGACCGCCGGCTCAAACAGATCCACCTGTTCGAGAAGGACAGCCACCGGGGCGCACGCCGTTCCGTGGCCCGTGTGGGGCGACTCGACGGAGCCGAGGCGCGCGAACTGCTCGGCCCGGTCACGCACGAACGGCTGGTGCACGACATCGCGCTGCTCGACGAGGCCGGCCACCCCTTCGACGAGCAGCGCGTACTCGCCGGCGAACTCTCGCCGGTGTTCTTCGGCAGCGCGCTCAACAACTTCGGGGTCGAACCGTTTCTGCGGGAGTTCCTCGAACTGGCGCCGCCCCCGTCCCCTCGCACCGCCGGCCCGGCGGTCATCGATCCGGCACGCGACGGCTTCTCCGGTTTCGTGTTCAAGATCCAGGCGAACATGGATCCCAAGCATCGCGACCGCGTGGCCTTCCTGCGGGTCGTCTCCGGCCGCTTCGAAACCGGCATGCAGGTGATCCACGAGCGCACGGGCAAGCCGATGCGGCTGGCGGCGCCGCAGACCTTCATGGCCCGCGAACGCACGGCCGTGGAGGACGCCTGGCCCGGCGACATCGTGGGCGTCATGGACCGCCGCGCACTGCGCATCGGCGATACCCTGTCCTCCGATGGCGGCGTCGCCTTCGACGACATCCCGCGGTTCGCGCCCGAGCATTTCGCACGCGTCATCCTCACCGACCCGATGCGCCGGAAGCAGCTCGATGCCGGCCTGCGCCAGCTCACCGAGGAGGGGGCGGCGCAGGTGTTCTTCACCTCCGGTACCGACACCACCAGCCCCACGCCCATCGTCGGCGCCGTGGGACAGCTGCAGTTCGACGTCATGATGCACCGGCTCGCCCACGAGTACGGGGTCGAGGCACGGCTCGAACGGATCTCGGCGCGCTATCCGCGATGGGTCACCGGCACCCCGAAGGCCATCGAGCGCGCGGCGCGCGATTCCGGACGGACCCTTCTATATGATGCCAAGAGCCAGCCGTTGCTCCTGTTCGACAGCGAATGGCAGATGCGGTGGGCGCTGGAGCACGAGCAGGACGTGACGCTGCACGACGTCGCGCCCTGATCCAACCCGGCGCGCTCGCCGCCGTCGGCCCGGCCCCCCCGGCTCGCCGTAGCCCTTTCCCGCAGAAATCCGCCCGCCGGAATCTTCCCCGCGCCACCCGCCGTAAGGGACCCGACCCCACCGCGGCGCCAACCACGCACAAGGAGGATACCCTGCCGGGAGGCCGCACGACTTCGCTCGCGCTCGTCGCGCTCACCCTGTTCGCCTCCGCGTGCAATCCCGGAGCCGCGGCCGCCAGACGCCTGCAGGCATCGTGCGCCGCCGGCTCGGCGGCCGCCTGCGACACCCTGGCGCAGCAGGTGGCCCGCGGAGACCATGTGCTGCGCGACTGGCGGCGCGCCGACTCGCTGTACCAACGGGCCTGCGACGGAAACGATGGCGCCGCCTGCGTCCGGCTCGCCGGGCTGCACCTCCGCGATGACGCCGGGGACCACGGCATCGCGCTGGACTCCATGCTGGCCGTGGGCCTCCTCAACCGGGGATGCGACCTCGGCAGCATGCCGGGGTGCGTCACGCTGGGCGATATGTACCTGCAGAAGGACACGGTGGTGAAGAACGCGAAGGTCACCGGTCCCCTGCAGGACATCCCGCGCGCCATTGCGCTCTTTCGCCGGGCCTGCGACGGCGATGGCCGGGACGGCTGCGACCGCCTGGGAGACGCCAGCCGGACCGGCACGGGCATGCCGGCAGACCCGATGCGCGCGGCGCGATTCTACGAACGTGCCTGCGGTTCTGGCTACCAGCTCGGCTGCGCCCACCTCGGCGAGGCATACGTCGCCGGTGCCGGCGTTCGTGCCGACCCGACCCGGGCCTCCGCGCTCTTCGAGAAAGCCTGCGAGACCGAGATGACCGGCTGTTTCGACCTCGCGGGGCTGCTCGAGCACGGCACCGGGGTGACCCAGGACTACGACCGCGCCGTGAAGCTGTACCGGAAGGCGTGCTCCGGTACGCGCACCCGGAACGGAGGTTCGGACCCCGTCGCCGAGAGCTGCTACCGCCTTGGCAACATGTACGCGAACGCGACGGGCGTGGAGCGCAATCTCGGGCGGGCGTCGGCGTTCTTCTACCGGGCCTGCGCGCTCGGATATACCGAAGCGTGCAGGAAGCGGTCCTGATGCCCATGTTTCCCACTCGCTCGCGCCGCGGAGGCTGACCCAGTGGACCCCCTCGTCACCGCCGACAACCTGACGAAACACTACGGCGACGTCATCGCCCTCGACGGCGTTTCGTTCGGAATCTCGGACGGGATCACCGGCATCCTCGGCGAGAACGGCGCCGGCAAGAGCACCGCCATCAAGATCTTTCTCGGACTGCTCCGCCCCACGTCGGGGCGCGCCGTGGTGCTCGGGGAAGATGCCAGCCACAGCGTGATGGTCCGCGCGCGGCTGGGATACATGCCCGAGCACGACTGTCTGCCGCGCAACGTGTCGGCGGCGGAGCTGCTGACGCACCTGGCGGAGGTGAGCGGACTCCCACCCTCGCGGGCCCGCACGCGAGCGGCCGACACGCTGCGCCACGCCGGGCTCTTCGAGGAGCGCTACCGCCCCATCGGCGGCTACTCCACCGGCATGAAGCAACGGGTGAAGCTCGCCCAGGCGCTGGTGCACGATCCGCGGATGGTCTTTCTGGACGAGCCCACCGCCGGCCTCGATCCGGCCGGCCGCGAGGAGATGCTCGACCTCGTGCGCAAGACGCACCGCGAGTTCGGCATCAGCATTCTGCTCTCGTCGCACCTGATGGCCGACGTCGAACGCACCTGCGACCGGATCCTCGTGCTGCAGGGCGGGCGCCTGGCCCAGTCCGGTGAGGTCAGCGGGTTCATCGCCGAGACCGAGCGCGTGTTCATCGAGGTCGACGAGGGACGCGACGCCGTGGTGGCCGAACTCGAAGCCCGCGGGGTGACGGTACGCGCGGACCGGAGCGGACTGCACATCGACGGCGCCGACGCATCGATCTACGACCTGGTGCGCGACGCCGTGGTGGCTGCCAACGCGCCGCTGCGGCGGATGGCGCCGCAGCGGCGCGCGCTGGCGGAGTTGTTCATGCACGAGGGCGAGGAGGTGGCGCCGTGATCGCCCCCGCCCGCCGGCGACGCGGCAGCCGGGCCCGATGCCTCCGGCGCGGCGGGGCGCGCCGGAACCGTCTTCGACATCGGCTACCGGAGCTACGACGGCCCCCGCGAGGGGAGGCGCCGCGCGCGGCTGGGCGTCTTCAAGGACGGCGTGCGCACCGCTCTCGGGCTCGGCCGCGGCGGCCGGGCGAAGGTGCTCCCGTGGACGTTCATCATCCTGCTCGTGACCGTCGCGTTCATCATCGCCCTCGTCACCGGAGCGGCGCTTCGACTCGGTGGGCCCGAGGCCGCGGCGCGCATTCCGTCCCACTCCGACTTCTACGGCATCACCTCCATCTTCCTGTTCGTCTTCTCGGCCGTGGTCGCCCCCGAGCTGCTCTGCCCCGACCGGCGCGACGGGGTCATCAACCTGTACCTCGTGCGGCCGCTCACCGGGTCGGATTACATCGCGGCGCGCTGGCTGGCGTTCCTGGCGGTCTCGCTCGGGGTGGCCTGGCTTCCGCAATTCGTGCTCCTGGTGGGGCGCGTGATGGGCAATCCCGACCCCGGCGGCTACCTGAAGTCCAACTGGCTCGACATCCCGCGCATCCTGGCGTCGGGCGCGGCGTTCGCCGTGTACACCACCACGCTGGGCATGCTCGTCGCGGCGTTCACCACGCGGCGGGCGTATGCGTCGGTCTTCCTGGTGGGATTGTTCGTCATCACCACCCCCTTCACCACGGGGCTGGCGCGGGAGATCGGCGGCACGGCGGGACAGTGGATCTCGATGTTCAACCTCACCAACATCCCCGTCCACGTGAACGACCTTATCTTCAACGACGTGAGCGGCATTACCCGCGGCGCGCCGGCCCGGGACCTGCCCGCATGGCTGCGGGTGGCCTGGTACTTCCTGTGGGTGATCGTTCCCGGCGGCGTGTTGTGGGGACGGTACCGGCGGTTGTCGCCGTGAGCGCCGACGGTGCGGGAAACGGCGCGGTGATTCGGGTGGACCAGGTGTCGCGCTGGTTCGGCAGCGTGGTGGCCGTGAGCGACGTGACGTTCGACATCGGTCCCGGCATCACGGGCCTGCTCGGCCCCAACGGAGCGGGGAAGACCACGCTGCTGCGCATGATCACCGGGCTCGCCGAAGTGTCCGACGGCACGGTGACCATGTTCGGCGAACCCGTGCGCGACAACCCGCCGCTCTACCGGCGCATCGGCGTCATGTCCGAGCACGAGACCGTGTACCCGTTCATGAAGGGGCGGGAGTTCGTGCGCATGATGGCGAAGCTGCGGGGGGTGGCCGACGCCGACGCGGCCACCGACCGTGCCATCGCGCTCGTGGAACTGGAGCACGCCGCGCACCTGCCCATGGGCACCTACTCCCGCGGCATGCGCCAGCGCATGCGGCTGGCGGGCACGCTCGTGCACGATCCCGACGTGCTCATTCTCGACGAACCGCTCAACGGCGCCGACCCTCGCCAGCGCGTGCACTTCCAGGCGTTGTTGCGGAAGCTGGCGGCCGCGGGCCGCACCATCGTGCTCTCGTCGCACATCCTCGAGGAAGTGGAGCTGCTCGCCGAGACCGTGCTCCTGATCATCAATGGAAAGCTGGCGGCGTCGGGCGGCTTCCGGGCCATTCGGGCGGCCCTGGACGAGCGGCCCTATCACGTGCGCGTGGTGGCCGACCGGCCGCGGGATCTGGCCGCGGCCGTGGTGCGGCTCGACGCCGTGGATGCCGTGAACGTCGATCCGGACGGCGCCCTCATCGTGCTCAGCCGGAAGGTGCGGGCGCTGCAGATGGAACTGCCGAGGCTGGCGCAGCAGGCGGGCATCAGCCTGCGGCGCGTCGAGCCGTTGGACGATTCGCTCGAGAGCGTGTTCGGCTACCTGGTGGAGGGCTGACGATGGGCTCCGTCTACGCGCTCACGCTCCGGCAGCTCTCGGGACGCTGGCGCCTGGCCATCATGACCGTGCTGGCGCTGCTGCCGGTGGTGTTCACGGCGCTGGTGGTGCGCTCGGGGTCGACGCCCTTCGTCGACGAGTTCGAGACCATCGTGCTCAGCACGATGCTCGCGGGCTCCATCTCGCCGCTCATCATCGTCGCCATCGCCAGCGTCGCGTTCGGCAACGAGGTGGAGGACAACACCCTCGCGAACCTGACCCTGGCCCCCATCCCGCGGTGGCAGATCGTGCTTCCCAAGCTCGCGGCCTCGGTCACCGTGGCGGCCCCGTTCATTCTCGGCAGTGCGTTCGTCACCAGCTGGATCGCCTACAACCACGACCTGCGAGCGGTGACGGCGGTGACCTTGGGTGCGTTGGCCGGCCTCGTGATGTACGCCTCGGCGTTCGTCTGGCTGGGGCTGGTCACGCGGCAGGCGATCGGCGTGGGGCTGCTGTACATCGTGCTCTGGGAAGGGTTCTTCTCCGGCTATGTATCGGGAATCCGCTTCTTCAGCATCCGCCACTATTCCGTGGCGCTCGTGCACGGGCTCGACCCGCGGCGGTTCGTGGGCGAGCCCCACGTCGGGCTGACGGCGGCCGCGGTGGTGACCGTCGTCGTGTGTGCGGGATTCCTCGTGCTGTCCACGCGGCGGCTGCGCACGATGGACGTGCCGTAGGGGGCGGGGACCGGAAATTCGGGGGCCTCATTGCGCCGGCGCCTCGGACGGCGCATATCCAAATGCAGATGGATTGGTTGAACGCCGTACGTGCGGGTCCCACCCCCGACCGAGGCAATCATAATGCGTGCGTCCGTCCGAACGGTGCTCGTCGCGCTCGTCCTCGTTGCCGCTGCCTGCTTCACGTACCGGCCTGCCGCGGCCCCGCCGGCGCCCGGCGCCCACGTGCGGATCGTTCTCCGGCCCGGTGCAGCCGTGGAGACAGTGCCCGATGGTGGAGACGGCGCCCGCCGGAGCTATCCTGATGTCGTGGAGGTACACGGCACCGTACGCAGCGCAGGCGATACACTGGCCATTCGTCTGGGCGAGCTGAGCACCGCCACCGGCGCCGTGCCCGGTGAGTCGGGCCGGATCGCGCTGGTGCCGGCCGACGCCGTCGCCGCGCACCGCGAGCGGAAGCTCCAGCTCGGGAGGACGCTGCTGCTCGTCGGCGGGCTGGCGCTGCTCATCGAAACGATCGCGATCGCCCTGGTGGTGTCGATCCCGCCGGGTTAGCGCGAGCGGCTCCGCCGGAGATTTCAGTCGAGCCCGTGATCCATGTGCATCGCCTTGCGCACCTGCGTGAGCGTGGCAACCCCCTCCTCGCGCGCGCGCGCCACGCCCTTGGCGAGCACGTCCTGCACGTACGCCGGATCGCGGGCATAGCGTGCGCGGCGCTCCCGCAGGGGCGCCAGGTGCGCGTTCAGCGCTTCGGTGAGCAGGGCCTTGAGCTTGCCGCCGCCTCCATCGCCGATCCGTTCGGCGGCCGCATCGGGTGACTCCCCGGTGCAGATGGCGAGCAGGCGCAGCAGATTGGCGACCTCGGGCCGGTGCTGCGGATCGTAGGTGATGCGGCGATCGGCGTCGGTCTTCGCCCCCTTGATCGTCCTCGCCGTTTCGTCGGCGGTCATCTTGAGCAGAATCGCGTTGCCGCGGCTCTTGCTCATCTTCTGCCCGTCGGTGCCGAGGACCACCGGCAGCTCGCTGAGCAGCCCGTCCGGCTCGGGGAAGATGGGCGCATCGGGCGAGAACCGCTCGTTGAAGCGCCGGGCGATCTTGCGGGTGAGTTCGAGATGCGGAAGCTGGTCGCGCCCCACCGGCACCACGTTCCCCTTGCAGAAGAGAATGTCGGCGGCCTGGTGGATGGGATAGGTGTACATCAGCGCGTTCACCTGCCGCAGGCCGGCCGCGCGGATCTCTTCCTTGACCGTCGGATTGCGATCGAGTTCGGCGGTGGTCACGAGCGACATGAACGGCAGCAGCAGCTGGTTCAGCTCCGGGATGTGGCTGTGGCTGAAGAAGAACGTGCGGCCGGTCTCGGGGTCGAGGCCCGCGGCGAGGTAGTCCAGCAGCGCCTCGTGCACGTTGGTTCCCACGGCATCGGCGGTGTCCCGGTCGGTGAGCACCTGGTAGTCGGCGATCACGATGAACGTGGTGGCGCCGAGGTTCTGGATGCGCACGCGGTTGGCCACGGTGCCGAACAGATGCCCGATGTGCAGCGGCCCCGTGGGCCGCTCGCCGGTGAGGACCCGGTATCGGTCGGGATGGCGCGGCAGGTCGTCCCACACGGCCTGGCTGCGCGTGGCCGCTTCCCTGAACGTCGCCGACTCCGACGCGATGTCTCCGGCGTTGACTTCGAATTTCTCTTCCATGGGGCTCGCTTCACCACTGATCGTTGTTGGCGCGTTCGTCTGGCACGTGATCCAAGTATACTGCCTGCTCGCGTCGCGAGGCCCGCTGCGGACCAGTTCGTCGCCGGTCCGCTCTGGATAGTCCGACCACACATGTTCATACTAGAGGGTGCCGAACCACGAACTCCTGACCCGCATCTCGGCCGCCCTCGCCGACCGTTACCGGTTTGAACGCGAAATCGGAACCGGGGGCATGGCAACGGTCTACCTGGCCACCGATCTCAAACACGATCGGGCGGTAGCGCTCAAGGTGTTGCACCCGGAACTTGGCGCCGTATTGGGAAGTGATCGCTTTCTTCAGGAAATTCGTATCGCGGCGAGGCTCGACCATCCCCACATCCTCACGCTGATCGATTCGGGGGCGGCGGACGGGCTGCTCTACTACGTCCTGCCGTACGTGCGCGGCGAATCGCTGAGGGAGACCCTCGTCCGCGAGGGGCGACTCGGCGTCGAACGTGCGTTGTCGATTACGCGGCAGGTTGCGGCGGCGCTGGATTATGCGCATCGGCAGGGGGTGGTGCATCGCGACATCAAGCCGGAAAACATCCTCCTGCAGGAGGGGGAGGCGATGCTGGCCGATTTCGGGATCGCCCTGGCGGTGCGCGAAGCCGGCGGCACTCGACTCACCCAGTCGGGAGTGAGTCTCGGAACGCCGCAATATATGAGCCCGGAGCAGGCCACGGGCGATCCTCAGATCGACGCGCGAAGCGACGAGTACAGCCTTGCGGCCGTGCTCTACGAAATGCTGGCCGGAAGTCCGCCCCACGCCGGGGCGACCGCACAGGCGCTGCTGGCGAAGGTGCTGACCGAGCGACCTGCCAAGCTGCGTGTGGTGCGAAAGGACGTGCCCGTCGAGGTCGAGCAGGCCGTGGCGAGGGCGCTTGCGAAGCTTCCCGCCGACCGTTTTGTCGACGTTCCGTCGTTCGTGTCGGCGCTGGGCGCCGGGACTCCGGGCGCCGCCGGTTCCCATCGTCGGCGACGCGCCGCGGTGGCGGTCGCCGGGATTGCCGCTGGTCTCGCGGGGCTGTTCCTCCTGTACCGGCCGCAGCGGCCAGCCATCGCTCGCATGTTCGATCGAACGCAGGTGACGTTCTCCGGTCGCGCCGCGGACCCGATCTTGTCGCCGGACGGGACGCAGTTGGCGTATTCCTATCGGGAGTGCGCGGACGACGGCGGCTGCCGCCACCGCATCATCATGCACGATATGGTCACCAACGTGGAACGTCCGGTGGTCGACATGGGCTCGGCTTGGGTGCAGCTCGACCGATGGAGCCAGAGCGGTTCGTGGCTGCTGCTCGGTGCCAATCCACCGGGGCGTCCGCTCGGCGGGTACGCCGTGTCACGGCTGGGAGGGCCGCTACTCTGGATGGGCCTCGGCGCCGGTGACTTCGTGCCCGGGGGAGACACCGTTCTCGTGGCCTCCGAGTTCGGCGCCACGCATCCACTCTGGTTGCGGGCGATCCCACTGCCCGCAACGCAGGCGGTGGATAGCATCGCCCTCGTTCCGCCCAGGGGGGCGGAAGCGCTGCCCGCGTTGCGCGTCTCACCGGATGGTCGGTGGATGGCGATCACCTACCTCAGCAACCACACATCGCGCCTCACCCTGGCCCTTTACGATCGTGCCGCGCGTCTCGTCGATAGCGTCGAAGTGCCAGGGAGTAACGGCCCGTTGCGGTGGCTCGGGAACGGCGGAGCGCTCCTGGAGCCGATCGCGGTCGCGCAGGGCGCGGCGCTGTGGCGGGTGCGGGTCGATCAGGGGCACTTCGGAATTCAGGATACCGTCGTCCTGGGACCCAGCGACACAGCGCCCGAATACGATGTCACCGCGGATGGACAATCGCTCGTCTACACATCGTTGCACTCGGGCGAACACGTACTTTGGACCCTCGAGCGTTCCGTGCCGGGTGGACCGTTGCGTCCGCTCCGACGGGTATTCTCGTCGACGCTTCCGATCGGCGGATACATCTCCAAGGACGGGCAGACCATCTTCTACGCCGTGCGGCAGGCGGTCGGCGATCGCCCGGTGTTCGAAGTGTACGCTGGGGCGTTCGACGGCGGTGCCGGCCGGGCCGTGACGCCGCCGCTGGTCAACGTGGCGTACTGGAATCCGACGCTGGATGACCGTCGGCTCGTGGTGGTGAATCCATCGGCGGAAGGACGCGGGAGGCTGACGGCTTACGACGTTGCCTCTGGACACGCGACGCCGATGGGAGAACTCCCGTCCGCCCACGACAACGTCTGGGAGGCCGGTCCGGATGGCCTGGTCGGGGTGAGCGCAACGAACGATACGCTCTTCGTCCTCGACGGCGCGGGTGCCCTGCGCCGCCGCATCTCGCTTCCCGACTCGATCGGAAACGTGGCCACACCCCTGGTGTCCTCGCCGACCGCCAGGGACATGGCGTTCGTGACCTACCCGCCAAGCGAATCGGGGGACGATGGCAATCTCGAGCTCCGCTTGTACCGCGTGTCCCTCACCACCGGACAGATCACGCTGGTAGCGCAACTCCGGGGACTCGACATGCGTCCCACCCTGGGGTGGACCAGCGACGGTTGGATTCATGTCGCGCTGCAGACGGCAAGTGACCAGGAGGGGAGCCTGTACCGGGTCCGCGCCTCCGGCGGCGTTCCCGAGCGCGAGAGCGCGCTGCCGTTCGCCCCCGATCGCTGCCAGTGCTTCATGTCGAGCGACGGGCGCCGGTGGGTCGGCGACGTGGTGCACACAACCCGGGACGTCTACCTCATTCGTAACTTCGTCCAGGCGCCACAGTAGGCGTCGAAACGGCGGCGGAAAGGCTACCGTCACGGACGCGATGGCCTCGGTGGCGACGCAACTAGATCTCAATCGCGCCCGGCCATCGGCGCAGGCGTTCACCCGAATTCCCGGACCCTCCGTTCGAGATACCTCCGTACCCCGACGTCGGCCGTGAGCGAGATGGCCTTCGTGAATGCCGCCCGCGCTTCGTCGAGGCGGTGGGCGTCGGTCAGCAGGTGCGCCCGTGTCGCCCACGCCGGCTGGAAACGCGCGATGCCGGGGTCGTCGATCGCGTCGAGTGCCGCCAGCCCCGCGGCCGGTCCCTCGATCCGGCCGACCGTCGCCGCGAGCGCCACCCGGCCCCCGAGCGTCGGCGCGATGGCCACCAGCGCGACGTAGAGCGTTCGCAGGGCGTCCCAGTCCGTGACCCCCGTGGTCATCCGCGCGCAGTGGACGGACTGGATCGCGGCCTCGATCTGAAACCGGCCCACCCGTCCCAGCGCGTGCGCCCGCGACAGGTGCCGCTCCCCGCGCGCGATGAGCCCGGCGTCCCAGTGCGCCGGATCCTGCTCGTCCAGCGGCACGAACACCTCCACGGAACCGCGAGCGGCGGCACGGGCGAGGGAGAACGACAGCAGGGCGGCGAGCCCGAGCGCTTCCGGCTCTTCCGGCAGGAGGGCGGCCAGCAGGTCGGCGAGAAAGAGCGCTTCACCGGCGGTGGAATCGCGGACGGTCGTTCCCGAGACCCGCTGCCATTCGATGGCGTAGGCGCCGTAGATCGCCTCGAGCACGAATGGAAGTCGCTCTTGCATCGCCGGCCGTTCGGGCACGACGAACGGAATGCGGGCGTCGCGGATGCGGCATTTGGCGCGCACCAACCGCTGCGCGAGCGTCGCCGTCGGCATGGCCAGCGCCCGGGCGATGTGCGCCGCGTCGAACCCGAGCACGGTCTGCAGCATGAGCGGCATGCGCACCGAGGCATCGATCGCCGGGTGCGCGCACACGAAGAGCAGCGCCAGACGCCGGTCGGGAATCGCGTCGGGATCGACGTCGTCGATCGCCCCGGCCAGATCCGGCGCGGCCATGTCGACGAGCGGGACGACCGTGTGGCGCGCCGCGGACCGGAGCACGTCGCGGCGCCTGTTCCGGGCCGCGGTGAGCAGCCAGGCCTCGGGATTTTCGGGCACGCCGGTCTTCGCCCACGCGGTGAGCGCCTTCGCGAACGCGTCGGCCAGCGCATCCTCGGCCAGTTCGATGTCTCCCGAATTGCCGGCAAGGATCGCCAGCAGGCGGCCGTACGACGCACGGGCCACCTGCTCCACCCGGGCACGGACCTCCGGGTCGGCTGGAGCAGGGGGCCGCGGCTCGCCGGCGCTCACGAAACCGGAATCCACTCCCCGTCGACCACCCGCACCGCCGACGGCCGGATCTCGATCGCGCCCCAGTGGGCCACCGGGCACTTCTCGGCCCAGGCGATCGCCGCGTCGAGATCCGGCACGTCGAGCACGAACGTTCCCCCCACCTGTTCCTTCGTGTCGGCGTACGGGCCGTCCTGAATGCGGAGGCCGCCGTCGCGGACGCGCAACGTGGTCGTGGTGGTGGAGGGCTGGAGCACCTCCGCGGACGCGAGTACGCCGGCGTCGTGCAGCGCCCTGGCGTAGTCGTTGAATGCCCGCTTCCCGTTCTCGATCGCTTCCTCGCCGATGTCGCCGGCGGTCATTTCCTGGTAGTGGAGCATCAGGGTGTAACGCATGGGGCCTCCTCGGGTCGTGAGTGGAATGTCTTCCCCCCCATGACGCCGCGGCAAGGCTCAAATCGACAGCCGGTTGGACGCTACTGCTGTCCGCCCGCCGCCGTGATCGCGGCCGCGTTCGCGTAGATCGCCACTTCCACGCGCCGGTTGAGGGCCATGCCGGCGTCCGTCGCGTTGCTCGCGACCGGCTCCAGCTCGCCCCGGCCCGTCGTGCGTAGTCGTGACGCACTCACGCCCTGGGACACCAGGTAGTCCGCCGCCGCCTGCGCCCGGCGCTCCGACAGCGCCTGATTGTAGTCGCTGGCGCCGGAAGCGTCGGTGTGCCCGACGATCAAGACATTGGTATTCGGGTACTGGTTCAGACTGGCGGCCAGGCTGCGCAGATTCGTCGCCGCAGTCGGCAGCACCTGCGAGGCGTCGAAGGCGAACAACAGCCCCGACGCGAACGTCACCTGGATGCCCTCGCCGACCCGTTCCACCGTCGCGCCGTCTACCGTCTGCTTGATGCCCTTGGCCTGCTGGTCCATCTGATTCCCGATGATCGTGCCGGCGACCCCGCCGACCACGGCCCCGATGATGGCGCCGCGGGCCGTGGATCCGGTCTGATTTCCGATCACGGCGCCGACGCCCGCCCCGGCCCCGGCGCCGATCAACGCGCCGTTTCCTTTCTTGTTCAGCATTGCGCATGCCGACAGGATCGTGGCGAGTGCCAGTAGCACCGCGGCTTGCGGTATCGTGCGATGGGTGAATCGTGTGTGCGGCGTGTTCATTTGGGCCTCATGAAACGGGAGTCCTACAGTACCTTCCGGCCCTGGATCACCCGCACCAGGACGACGATGATGGCGACGACGAGCAGGATGTGAATCAGTCCGCCCATCGTGTATGCGGTGACCATCCCCAGGAGCCACAGCACCACGAGGATGATCACAAGCGTCATGAGCATGGGGCGCCCCGATTTCTGGTTTCAGGTGGGAACGGACGCGGAGGCGTCCTAGTTCGAGGAAATCGTCAACGACTGCGTGAGCGTGAGCGCGATCCTGGTGCCCGACGCCACGACGACGTCCCGGTCGGCCAGGGTTGCCGCGCGCGCTCCGCCGGCTACGGCACCGATGGCGCCGCCGATGATCGTGCTCTTCTGGTTCTTGCCGATCGCCTGGCCGACCGCCGCGCCGACCGCGGTACCGACGGCCACGTTCCCGACCGCGCTCTTGGTGATGCCGCGCCCTTCGAGCGTGTGCGGCACCGCACCAACGGTCGCGCCCAGCTCATAGGTGGTGCCGGCAACCGTCACCGACGTGCCGCGGAGCGCGATGGCCCCGTCCTTCTGGCCCGAATTCAGGGCCGGTCCCAGCTCCGTGATTGTCAGCACCACGGGCGAACCGCTCGGAATGACCACCAGACCGGCGTCATCCATCACGTCGCTGCTCACCACGCCGTTCACGTGCTGGCCGACGGTATTGGTGCGCGACGAGATCGCGTCCTGAATCGTGACCGCCACGGCGGCGCCACTGGACAGCACCCGGGGCGAGGAAGCGGCGGCACCGGCTTGCCGGCCAGGTCTTTGCTCTCGGCGCCGGCGCATGCGAGGAGACCGAACGCGAACAGTCCGGCAAGGAGGGATCGGGACATGGGGGCCTCGGCGCAGTGGCCGCGAAGAAGAGACACACGGGCCACCGGCCACGCCGGAACACCCAGCTCATCCGCGACCTTTCACGTCACCGGGGGAGATGTCTTGAGCTTAGGCCGTCCGGCTTCCGCCCCGTATCGCCTGATCAGGTGAATGAGGGAGTAGTCCCTTCGGGGGACCGGGCGATGCAGGGGTTGGCTTGGGGGCCGGTGGGCGCCGGCGCCGAGCGACGGCTAGTCGTCGTCCTGGTCGTGCGCGTACGCGGCGATCTGCAGACGCGTGTGCAGGGCCAACTTGTCCATGATGTTGCGCACGTGGCTCTTCACCGTGTGGGTGGCGATGTTGAGACGCTGGGCGATCTCCTTGTTGCTCATCCCCGCCGCGATCAGCCCGATCACTTCGCGCTCGCGCTGCGTCATCCGCACCGATTCCATGGCCGCCGCGCCACCTCGCTGCACCGCGGCTTTCGCGATCTGCGAGAACAACGTTCCCGTCATCGGGGGCGGCAGCACCCGGATCCCGTCGGCCACCGATCGAATCGTGGCCACGAAGTCGTCAAACGTCGCGTCCTTGAGAATGAAGCCCGCCACGCCGGCATTCACGAACTGGGCGATCTCCTCGTGCACGGGCAGCAGATCCATCACGATCACCCGTGATTCCGCCATCTCCGTCCGCACGGTTTCTGCCAGCCGGAGGCTGCTCTTGTCCTGGAGGCCCACATCGAGCAGCACCACGCGTGGATTGGCATCCTTCAACTTCGCGGTCTCGAGGCTCGTCGCCGCCAGCACCACGTTCACGTCCGGCAGGTCGTTGAGCATGCTGGTCATGCCCTCGCGCACCAGGCGATTGTCCTCGATGATCGCGACGGTGATCACGCGGCACCCGCTCCGGTGCTATCGATCCGTCGGCAGCGGACGACCCGTTGGCAGCGGAGTAGATGCGAACCCGTGAGCCACGACGATGAAGGCATGATGTGGAATGTCTGCGACTTCCGCCCGAATTGCTAGCCCGCGAGGCTTCGCGACTCCTTCCATCATTGGTCCTCGATGGAAGGAGGCCGGCCAGTCGCGTTGGTACTACTGCAGATAGCGGAACAGGCCGACGAGGCCGAGGATGCCGCCGCCCAACATCACGATCGTGCCCGATCGCCCGCCGATCACGGCGCCCACGATGAGCCCGGCGCCGCCCACCAGCATGAGTGCGACGTTCTGCGAGTTCTCGCCATTCGCCGGCATGACGACGATCGCCGATCCGGTCGTCGTGGCTACTGCGCGGGACCCGACGGCGGACGGCTGGAGCATCGGGCCGACCGGCGGCGCGACCGCGGACTGCACGGCCGGAGCGCTGACGGTAACGGGCGCGACGGCGCGCGACGTGGAGTCCAACGATGTCTGCTGAGCCGCCAGCGGTGCCGCGACCATCAAGGCGGCGGCGAGCAGGAAGAATCGGGAATGGGTAAGCATGACAGGCGCTCCGGACGTCGAGGGATGAACAACCGGTTGTGCGCGGTCTACATGGACCCGCGTCGCCAACCGGGCACTCTCGACCGTTGCGAGAGGCCCTTGATGTGTAGCGCCGGTACCGACGCCGATCCATCACACCAAAGAGCTACTTCCTCGCCGATCGGGATATCTGCACCCGGCACCTATCATACGGGCCCGATGCGTACTACGCTCCATCATGGAGTGGAGAGCGCGGTCGTGCGATGCAGCGGCCGCCGTGTTGGTATTGCATCGTCTCAAGGGGAAGTGCCGTGGTCCGCAGCACCGACGTGGTGGAGTCAGCGCCCATGGGCGAATCGGTCGCAGACGTATACGCGGCCCTCGGGCTGCTCGCCGACATCGTCGACACGGTGCGGGAACCCCTCCTCGTGCTCGACCCCGCTTTCCGCGTGACGCACGCCAATCGTTCCTTCTTCAACACCTTCCAGGTCACGCCGGAAGAGACCATCGGCCAAGTGATCTTCACGCTCGGCAACGGCCAGTGGGACATTCCACCGCTGCACACGCTGCTGCGCGACACGTTGCCGGTGCAGGCCCAGCTCGACGACTACGACGTGGACCACGTCTTCCCGGGCATCGGGCGCAAGGTGATGCTGCTCAATGCGCGCCTCGTAGCTTCCGGCGCCACCAACCCGCGGATGATCCTCCTCGCCATCGAGGACGTCACCGACCGGCGGCGCGCCGAACACCGGCTGGCGGTCCAACACCGGGAACTGCTCCGATCGAATGCGGCGCTCGAGGCGTTTGCCGCGGTCGCCTCGCACGATCTGCAGGAACCGCTGCGCAAGATCCTCGCGTTCGGTGAGCGCCTCGAGGCCAACGCCGGTCCGACGCTCGATACCGACGCCCGCGGCTACCTCGATCGCATGCGCAACGCCGCCACCCGCATGCGAACCCTGATCGCCGATCTGCTGCTGTACGCGCGCGTCACCACCCGCGCGCAGCCGTTCGAACCGGTCGATCTCGGGCGCCTCGTCCGCGACGTCATGACGGACCTGGAAACGTCGATTGCCGAAGCCGGCGCAACGGTGCACGTCGGGGACCTGCCGGTCATCGACGCCGATCCGCTGCAGATGCGCCAGTTGCTGCAGAACCTGCTCGGCAACGCGCTGAAGTACCGTAGCACTGAACGACCGGCGGTCGTGCGGATCGATGCCCGCGCCGGCCCCGGCGATCAGTACGCACTCACCGTGGCGGATAACGGCATCGGCTTCGGCGCACAGTACGCGGAACGTATTTTCGGCATGTTCGAACGGCTCCACGGGCGCGCGGAATATGAAGGGTCCGGCATCGGCCTCGCCATCTGCCGCAGCATCGTCGAACACCACGGCGGCACGATCAGTGCCGCCGGCACGCCGGACGCGGGCGCAACCTTCACCGTCGTCGTGCCCAGCCGCCAACCCACACCGGTGGACCTCTGACCATGCTCCAGGGAAATGCAATTCCCGTGATGATTCTCATCGCCGACGACGATGAGGACGATCGGCTGCTCACCCGGCAGGCGCTCGAGGAAGCCCACTTGTCCAACGACGTCCGGTTCGTCGAGGACGGTGAGGAGTTGATGGACTACCTCCGCCGCCAGGGACGATACGCCGGACAGGACGGCCGGGCGCCGCGACCGGGACTGATTCTGCTCGACCTCAACATGCCCAAGAAGGACGGGCGCGAGTGCCTGCGGGAAATCAAGGCGGACGACGACCTGCGGGACATCCCGGTCGTCGTCCTGTCCACCTCCCGCGAGGAGGAGGATATCGCGCGGAGCTACCAACTGGGCGTCAATTCCTTCATCTCCAAACCCGTCACCTTCACCGGCCTCGTGGACGCGTTGCAAGTCATGGGACGCTACTGGTTCGAGCTCGTCGAACTCCCGCCGCCGCGCCCATAGAGCGGCCGGTGGGATCGTGGTCCGATGATTCGCCATCATGCGCAACGCGTGTGATCCGCGCCGCCGCCCGGACCGGCGAGCAGACGGGACCCCCGACACGAACATCGGCCGGCCACGCCCTGGGGCGTGGCCGGCCGGTGCGACGCGCAGACGGGCCCTGACTTCGCCGACTAGAAGCCGAACCCAACCAGCACGAGAAACGACCGCGTCTTGTAGCTGGTGGTCGTCGTGATCGTGTTCAGCTTGAGGTTCGACAGCCCGTAGACGTACCGGCCTTCGATCGACAGCCCGTGGAGCATGTCGAACGCCACGCCGGCGCCGATCACCCCCGCATACGTCACTTTCGGCCGGCCCGAGTCCGGGCAATTGCCGCTGTCGGTGCCGCAGTTGATTTCGAACGAAGCCTGCGGTCCCGCGTACGCAAACGGGGCAAACGTGCCCAGCGGCGCCGCCACCCGCACATAGACCGGCACATCGATGTAGTCCAGGTGGCGCGCGTCAGCGGCAATCGAATTGTCGAAGCCCCGCTGGGCGTACAAGCCCTCGATGCCGAGCCCGATCATGCCCCCCGTGTTCGCGCTCAACCCGATGGCGAACCCCGATCGCTGCGCCACGGCACCGGGGAACGCGCCGCCGTGGGAGATGTTGCCGAACGACAGTCCGCCCTTGATGCCCAGGCCGCCGCCCTGCGCGCATGCCGTGGAACCCGTTCCCGCCAGGAGCAGGAACCCGATGACCGCCAGCGCCCGTTTCATCGCTTGTCGGCCTGCTTCATGATCTTCTCGCCGGCGTCCTTGAGCTGCTGGCCCGCGTCGTGCATCTGTTTCGCCGTGACCGCCGCGGCGCGTTCCTTGGCGGCGGAAACCTTGGCCGCCGCGCGCTTGGCCGTATCGGCCATCCGGTCGATCCGGTCGTTGACCGTATTTCGTTTGGATGTCATGTCGCCTCTGGAGGTGGTTGCTCCGGGCGGTACGACCCTCGGATGCAGAAGCCGCGTATGCCGCCTGGCAGTCGTGAATGAGTAGCCAGGCCGCGTACACGGAACCATCGCCCCAATGGACTACTGCCGCCGGTCCGCCGCCGCGTCATCCCCGACCAGGCGGCGCGGGATGGTCAACCACCGGCGACGGCGCCGCGTTCCCCAACCCAGTACCCGGGGCGGCCGTAGTGTCCGTGCAGGCTGATTTCGTAGTCTCGCGTGAGCGCCGTTTCCTCGGCGTACGCCGGCGACGCCTGCGTCGCGGCCCGCGAAAGCGGCACATACACCTGGGCGTCCGCCCAACTCACCCGATCCGCCCACTGGGGCGCTACCAGCACCTTGCGCCCCGGTCGCCCGTTACCCGTATCGATCACCAGATAGCGGATCGCCCACGTATCGTCGTCGAAGATGAAGTCCTCGACGTGGCCGATCTCGCCGTCGGTACCTTGCAGGTGATAGCCGCTCACATCGCTGGTGCTGTGCAGGTGACTGTCGCACGAGGGCTCTTCCATCGAGGTCTCGCACGTGTGATCGAGTTCGCGAGCAACCTCGAGATACGAATCGCCCGTGTACATCCCGCTCCAGTGTTGCGGCCACAGGTACCCGTGGTACGGCTCCTCGACGCGAGGTCTCGGCCCGTCGCCGCCCGGGCGCGGACGGTCCGCAAGCGGCTGCTTCGCCGACGACCCGGCAATGTCCTGCATGTTGCGATTGGCCGCGTGCGGGGCATACGGATAGCGCATGACCTGGCGGCCGGTGAGCCATGTGCCCGTATCGGCGACCAGGAACCGAACCACCCAGTGCCGGTCGAAGTACAACGAGTCCACCCGGCCGACACCCGCATGCCGGCTGATCCGCTGGTACTTCAATAGCGCCCTGACCCTCTCGAGCATGGATCCGGCCCTCTCCGTGGAAACGTCGCGAGTCTCTGCCTGCGCGATCGACCATGACGGCAGGGCGTCGGCGGCATACGCGTCGGGATATCTCGACGGCTGACGACCGATCGCTCTCGAATCTACGGTACCACTGCCCCCGCGCTCCATCGCTCAAAGAGCCGAGAAGTGACGTCGCATGAAGGGCCTACTACCGATCCAGCAACTCCCCCACCCGTGCCATCGCCGGCACATGGTCGCATACCAGCTTGGCGCACACGGTGAGCGGTACGGCGAGGACGGCCCCGGGCAGTCCCCACAACCAGCCGAAGAAGATCAGCCCCAGGAAGATCGCCACCGTGTTCACCGGCAGATGCCGCCCCAACAGCGTCGGCGTCACGACGTTCGACTCCGCCAGGTGCACGAGCAGAAACACGGCCGGCGCCAGCAGCGCCCGCGCCGGGTTGTCGATGCTCGACAGCGCCGCGAATGCGATGATCGCCGCCGTGGCGATCGGGCCAAGGTACGGGACGAAGTTCAACACCGCCGCGATCCCGCCCCACAGCAGCGGGTTCGGCACGCCCACGGCCCACACGGCCAGCGCGGTCAACATCCCCACGCCGACGTTGATCACGGCGACGGTGAGCAGAAAGTGCGACGTCGCCAACTCGATCTGCGCCAACAGATGCTCGCGCGACTTCAGCTGATCGCGGCCCGGCAACAGCCCCGCCAGTTTGCGCCGGAACAGCGGGCCGTTGGCGAGCAGAAAATAGGTGAGGAACACCACCGCCAGTGTCACCGGAATCAGCGCCAGCGTATTGAGGGATGCCGTGGCGAAGAGCCCGGGAGTCGCCAGATGCACGGTCTTCGGCGGCTCGGCCGTCGGGGATTCGGTGGCCTGCTGCATCCGGTCGGCGGACTGCACGAGCGCCGACAGCGGCTTGGCGATGCGCCGCACCCTGGTCTCGAGGCGCTGCATCGTCGCCGGCGCCGACGCCACCCACGCGATCGCCGGCGAGACCAGCAGTGACCCGGCCCCGAGGCCCATCCCCAGGGCGCCGAAGACGACCAGCGCCGCCGCGACCCGGCGCGGGAGGTGGAGCTTCTGCAGCCACCGCATCGGCGCACTCAGCATCAGCGTCAGGAGCAACGAAATCACCACCGGGAGCACGAACGTGCGCCCCAGCCGGAGCGCCGCCACCACCAGCAGCGTCACGATCGCGACGGACGCGGCGGACGACTCCCGCCGGACGTCCGATCTGGCCGCCTCGCTCATCGTTCCTTCACCGCCGCCGTCGCGTGCCCCATGGCCTCGGCCCGCAGCACCAGCCCCCGCCGCGTGACGTACACCCCGCGGGCCGCCACGGAGTCGATGTCCGCGGCCAACGTCATCGCGTCGCCGATCTTCCGGTTCAGGCCGTCGAGCAGCAGCGTCCGGCCCCGATCGAGCACCGGCCCCTCGGGGAGCATCGCCCGCTCCCGCACCAACAGCCGCAACGCCGGCGACGCCAGCCAGGAATACGCATTGATCAGCGCGCTCGCGGTGTGGAGATCGTAGTCGAGGTCCGGCATCACGATGCCGTGCCGGATCGCATCGTGGCGCGGCACGCCCACCAGAAAGAGCGTCCCCTGCGCGTCGCCGTGAAACGCCACCGCCAGGCCGAGCCGCCCGCCGGATTCCGCCGACACCAGCACCGAGTCGATGCGCACCGTGTGCCCCTGCTCGGTCACCTCGGCGTCGCGCACCGCGTCGCTCAACACCTGCGACGCCGTTCCGTAGTCCACCACACCCTCCATCAGGATGTGGAACCCATGGGCGCCCGTATCCGCGGCCAGGGGCGGCAGCGGCAGCGCCACCACGACAGGCTCCGAGTCGGCCGTCACGATCCGCGGCCGTGCGTCGAGCCCCACATGCACGATCAGCGCATGGCCGTCGCCGCGGACGTCGCCCACTCGCAGTTGCGTAGGCCCCAGCAACAGCCACACGCCGTCGGTCAACCGGATCGGCCGGTTGAGCGCCCCCCACCATTCGGTCACCTGATCGGTCAGGTCGACGGCGCCGATCGTGCTGTCGATCGTGGCCAACCGGTCTCCCAGCGCCCCACGGGCGGCATCGACGATTCGGTCGGTGACGTCGTAATGCAGCAACCGCACCGAACACCGGTCGCGGTCGGCCCTCGACGCCGGGCCCGCGCGCACCAGTCGCACGTGCGACACGAGGTGCCAATCGGCGGACAGGGACAGGGGCGTGGCCAGTTCCACCACCAGGCGCGGCGGCCGTTCGGTGGACGTGCCGCATCCGGCGCTCACGGTCGGCGTGAACCCGAACTTGAAGAACCCCCGCGCTTCGTACTCGAGGGTGGCGCGGAGGTGGAACTCCGTTCCGCGACCGAATGCCGTGAACGGGCCGCGCGTCGCGTGGAACGCGTAGTGCTTGCGGTCGTCGTCGCCCACCTGATGCACGCTGTCCAGCGATCCGAACTCCGTGGGAACGGCGCGGTCCACCTTGCCCAGGACCTTCGTGATGTCGTAGGTGAGCGGCACGTCGAACCGCGAGAGCGGCAGGACCGGGGGCGGCGGTTCGCGCGCATCGATGCCCGCGGACGACGGCGCGGCGCGGCCGCCGCAGCCGGCGAGCCCGAAGACGACACCGGCCAGCGCCGCCGCGACCGCGCGCCTCATCGCGCCGACCAGCTCAACAGGTTCGACGGCGCCGCGCCTGCCCGAACGCGTGCGATGTCGGCCGGCTCGCGCCACAGCAGCTGGGTCCGATCGGCCGAGCTGAACCGCAGCTCCCATCGCGTCCCGGCGGGCGCGGGATTGAGCGGCACCGCGAGGTCGAGCCGGTAGCTGCGCTTGCCGCCGGACGGAAATGCGCCCAGCAGCGAGACCCCAACCGCGGCCCGGACGTTGCTCGTGACGCCGTAGGGTACGTCGCCGGCCCACAACTTTCCCGCATCGACGAACCCCGCCACGGCCAGGTCGGCGCGCCGGCTCAGCGACGGCAGCAGGCGGCGCTCCTCGAGACGCATCACCGCCCGCCGGCCCCCGGCGAAGGTCGCGTCGGGGAAGCCCCGCACCCCGCCGTCGTGATCGCGGAACGTGAGCTGGAATGGATAGGCCAGCCGCTGGATGCCCGAGAGTTCGAGGCTTGCGATCTGCGTGTACTGCGCGTTCGGGGTGGCATACCAGGCCAGGCGCGCATCGCCCACCATTCCCTGCCACCGATGCGACGCGCGGTCGGCGCGTCCCTCGCCGGTGACCCGTGCCAACAGAAACGAGGAAGGCCGTCCGAAGCCGGCGTACACATCCGTCGAGAGAAAGATGTCGCTCTTCAGCGTCGAGGAGAACATGCTCGGGCCGGCCAGCGCGCCGAATTGCACGCCCACGCCGACGTCCTGGGCTGCGGTGAGTGCGTCGAACCGCCGCACGGTCAGGAAGCGCAGCGCGCGTACGCCTCCGATCGCCGCCAGCCGCATCACGCGAAACGCCGGAAACCGCCCGCCGAGCGCCGTGTCCAACGGAACGTCGACGAGCCCCGAGTCGGAGATGATCACCGGGCCGGCCGCGGTGCGCACGTTCTCGCTGATGAGCACGGCGCCCAACAACCCGACCACCCGCCCCTGGCCCACCCGCGTCACCGCGCCTGCGTCGTACGACGAGCGATGCACGGACAGGGCGAGATCCTCGCCCGCCGGCCGGATCACGGGATAGTACACGCGCGATTCGTCGGCGCCCACGTGAAACGCGGTGCGCTCCAGATCCGTGAGGAACGGATGCGCGAACGCCAGCGACCACTCGCCGCCCAGCGGATAGCGCTGCGCGTTCGCGACGACGGTATACGGACGTCCGAACGCTCCATACTGCGCCACGCGCACGCCGAAGCCCGATCGGTAGGCGAACCCGCGCTCGCCGCTCAGCGCCACCGCCACGGCACTGCCCGACACGTTCTCGCTTCCGACCGTCAGGCGGACGGGCGCGAGGCCCCTGAGGCGCGCGCCGACGATCACCGGCACTTCGTCCACCGTTTCCACCACGATGCGCACGCGGCCCGGACCGTCGGGAACGGCGCGGACCACCGCCGACGCCAGATACGGCTGCAGACGCAGCAGCCGCTCCGACTCGCTCCGGCTGCGCTCCGTGCACGGTCGGCCGACCGTGAGCTGGAGATAGGCGCGGATCACGCGCGGCCGCGTCACCGTGAAGTGCAGGCCGGCCACGTCGGCCAGGCCGCGCCACGATCGGGCGACGCCGCGCACCGGCGGCGGCGACGACCGGATGTCGATCGCCGAAATCGTCTCGCCATTGCAGCCGTGACCCGGTGGTGCGCGTTGCGCCGCGGCCGGGGCGATCGCCGCCAGCATCAGCGCCGCGAGCTCCGACCCGGCGCGCACTACCCCTTCTTGGCCGGGATCAGCAACAGCACGCCGCCAACCAGCACCGCCCCGAGACCGGCCCAGAGCGGAACCGTGACCGTCTGCCGGTCCTTCACCGTCATCGAGAACGGGCCCATCTCCGTCCTGTGGGTGCTTCGCGTATACGTGAAGCCACCGTACGCCAGCCCGAGGGCGCCGGCCACGATCAGCACGATGCCCGCCGTCTTGATCGGGTTCATCCTTGCGTCTCCGTCGATGGGGTCACAGGACCTTCCGCCCCTGGATCACCCGTACCAACAAGACGATGATCGCAACCACCAGCAGAATGTGAATCAACCCGCCCATCGTGTACGACGTCAGCAAGCCGAGCGCCCAGAGTACGATCAGAATGATCGCAATGGTCATCAGCATGGTCAGTTCCTCCGTGTCAGAAGGGGTCTGGTTGACAGTAGCGAACGCCGGGCCGGGCGCGTATCGCCAGAATGGATGACGGAGGAGTAGGTCTTTCGAGCGATCCAGCGGGCGGACCAGCCGTCAATCGGCCCGACCGGCGGCTACTCCTCGTGGTTGTGCGCATAGGCGGCGATCTGCAAGCGACTGCGCAGTGCCAACTTGTCCATGATGTTGCGGATGTGGCTCTTGACGGTGTACAGCGCGATGTCGAGCCGCTGCGCGATCTCCTTGTTGCTCATCCCCGCCACCAGCAACGCCACCACCTCTCGCTCCCGCGGTGTGAGATGTGCCGATGCTGGCGGTCCCGCGCACCCGGCGATCTCGGTCGCCTCCGCGATCCGGGTGAACAGCGTCCCCGTCATCCGGGACGGCAGCACGCGCCCGCCGGCGGCCACGGAACGAATCGTGCTTACGAGTTCGTCGAAGGTCGCATCCTTCAAAATGAAGCCAGCAACCCCCGCGCCGACGAATTGCACGAGGTCGTCATGCCCCGGGGGCAGGTCCATGACGATGATCTCTGCCTCCGCCATCGTTCGCTTGACGGTAGTCGCCAGGCGCAGCGTGCGGTTACCCGGTAACCCCCCATCGAGCAGGACGACGCGGGGCCCGGTCTCCCGGAGCCGCGCGGGCTCGAGTCCGGAATCCGCCAGCACGACCGTCACGTCGGGCAGCTCCTCCAACATGCTGGTGATGCCCTCACGCACGAGACGATTGTCCTCGATGACGGCAATCCCGATCATGGCGCACCTCGGTTCCCGGGCGTCACCCCGCACCCGGAACCATCGATGGTTCCACCGGGCGGCAGACGCGTGAGCATGCCCGCCGTGTTGCGTGCCGTGCTCCGCGCCCCTCCGTCTGGACGTCAGATCCTTCCGCGGGCCCACGCAGGGTCCGCCCGACTACGGGTTGTGCGCAGCCGCGCTGGCGTAGATCGCAATCTCAACCCGCCGGTTCAACTGCCGGCCGGCCTCCGTGTCGTTCGTCGCGATCGGCTCCGTTTCGCCGCGCCCCACAGCCTGAAGGCGGCTCGATGCCACCCCCTGACCGGCAAGGTAGTTGGCCGCGGCCGTCGCCCGTCGCTGTGAAAGCGCCTGATTGTACTCGCTCGATCCAACCGCGTCCGTGTGCCCGACGATCAGGAGATTGGTGTTCGGATACTTCTCCAGACTCGCCGCCAGGCTGCGCAGATTCTGGGCAGCGTCGGCGCGTACGACGTCGGAGTCGAAGTCGTACAGCAACCCGGAAGCGAACGTCACGGCAATGCCCTCGCCAACGCGCGTCACCGTGGCACCGGGAATATTCTGCTGCAGTTCCTTGGCCTGCTGATCCATCTGGTGCCCGATGATCGCGCCCGCGGCCCCGCCCACGACCGCCCCGATGATGGCGCCCCGGGCCGTCGAGCCGGTTTGA